>JBNIDQ010000013.1:0-212817 GCA_050108135.1 Bathyarchaeia archaeon
TGAAAGGCTACTGAAGGTCACTAAGTCTGTTACTGTGAAGGGGTCAACCTTGAATTTGCGGATGGTAAAGGTTGAGCCTTTGCGGGTTACTTCGCTGCCATAGGTCAGGTTGATTCTGCTGCCGTCAGGCAGGGAAGCGTCAAGCATTGGTTGAGCTATGGAAACGTGGCTTCCACACATGTAAGCCAAACGGAGCGCAAAAGAGTCAAGCTCTCGTGCACTGTCAAATTTTAGGTTAGTTGGAATTGATTCAAATTTCCTGTGCCAAATGTACAATGGCACGTCAACGCCGTCGCAGGACACATCTTCAATAAGTTGGTCATGCATTAAGGCGTCAATTTTGCCAAAGCCCAGATTATCACGGACAATGTAGTAAAGCAGTTTGTTGCGGTCGTCCGGCGACAAGTTAAAGTTGTAGGAATCCATGATTTCTTGGCAAACTTGTAGCAGATATTTTGAAGCTGCCTTTTTGGATTGCATGTCAGATGGTTTCAGGACAAGAACCTGATTTAGGATGCTTTTTAACCGTTGAAGATTAGCCGCATCAGACGCGCTGAGTTTTGGTTCATCAACAACGTATGAAATGTTGCCTTTTAGGCGGTCTCGAACAATGTTAATGTAACAATACGGAGGGTTAATCGGGTAAGTTTCAAGAATCTCTCCATCAATTTGAACAGAGACAGGCTCAGGGATTTCAGCTTCTAATTCTGGTTGGGGACCAAAACCTTGTTTTTTGAAATTAATTTTTAGCTTTAAGCCTTTTTTTGCAGGCGCCGCTTTTTTCTGTTCATTATCTTCTGTTACGGTTACCTGTTTTTTCTTGTCGAATCGTTTTTTTATGTTTCCCCATTGTGACCCCATTTTTGTCCCCTCTCGTGAGATAAATGATAACGTTAACTTGATATTTAAAATTAAAAAAAAGAAAAAGTGTTGTTTTGTTCAGTGATTTCTATTTTTATGGGAATACTTTAGTAATTTCGCTAAAGGTTCCGTCGGAAACTGTTACTTTAACGGTTACCGAATCACCTGGATTAACTTCGTTTGTAGTGACGAAAGGTACTGTAGTTCCCGCGGTTGTTGCAGTTGCAGGTACATCATAGCCAGTTGCGGCAGTTCCGTTAATGAACACACAAGGGCTGCTAAAAGTTACTGCACCCTGACCAACGTTTTGAACATAAACAGCTAATACGCCACCTTCATTTGCGACGCTTTGGATTTGTATTGCTTGGCCTGTTTTTGCTGTCTGGAAGTTCATGTAACCCATGACCTAGGCGTAGGCTACTAGTGATGCAACGACTGCTACTGCAATCATGAGCAGCACTGAAATTACAGGTGAAATTGCTTTTACATTTTTACGGATTTTTTTAAAGTTAAACATTTTTTGTTTGTTCTCCTTCTCCCATTGTTTTCCTTGTTAGGAAGTTATCGCCAAATATGCTGGCGCCTGTTTATTAGGCTAGCTGGTGGACATATACATAACAATCGTCTATCGAAAACTGATATATTCGCAGTGTAAAAGTAACTAAAATAAATGCACCCTACAGCTAACTATCATGCTAGTTAAGCGTTAAAGGTTTAACAGAAAGCAGTACACATACAAGAAGGAGCAACTGAACAAAAAATGAAGTTCCTGAAAACAGGCATAGCCGGTTTTGACGAATTCTTACAAGGCGGATTACCACCTAAAGTCCTACTATTAACAGGACCGCCTGGTTCAGGAAACGAAATCTTTGCAAGACAAATAATGTACAACAAAGCCAAACAAAACAAAATCGCTTATTTCACAATTAACACGACGTTTGGCAGCGTAAAAGAAGACATGGCAGCTTACGGATGGGACATCACGCCGCTGCAAGAAAACGGCAACTGGAAATTCGTTAACCTCAAAACCTCAAAAAAACCAATCGACGACATTACAAGCGAATTAAAAGAAAACCGCTCGATCATTCTGGATTCACTGTCAGAGCTACTGCTTACGCAAAAAACTGAAGAAGCAATCCGTTTGATAGTTGAAGTTACAAGCCAAAACAAACAAACCCAAGAATGCCAAATGCTACTCTTAACCGAAGGCATGCAAGACCAGAAAGCTGAAACAACAATGCAGCATTTCTCGGAGGGAGTAATCGATTTTGCCGTTACATGGACAGCGGATTCTACCGTGAGGCATGTCGCAATTAAAAAGTTAAGCGGCATGTTGGTTCCGACAAGAAGACTGCTTTACTCAATCGGAAAGAAAGGGTTCTTAATAGAAACAGCAACAAGAATCTCTTAAATCTCAGATTCTTTGTCAAGCATTTCTGAAGATAACGCTTAAAAGCAAAATTAGACATGAGAGAACAGGTAAGGCTGAAAATTATGCGTTTTACCGAAACACCGATTTCTGGAGCTTGGATAATTGACCCCGAACGACACAATGATGATAGAGGCTACTTTGTTAGGGCATGGTGCACTAAAGAGTTTTCAGAACACGGAATTAATTTTACCCCTGTTCAAGCAAACATGGGTTTCAGCATCAAAAAAGGCACGCTACGTGGAATGCATTTCCAGAAGGCACCGGCGGTTGAAGCAAAACTGGTACGCTGCACTAAAGGCAGCATTTTTGACGTAGTCGTTGACGTTAGGCCAGAATCTGCAACTTTCGGTAAATGGTTTGGTGCAGAATTAACTGCAGAAAACGGCAAAATGCTTTATGTACCGGAAGAGTGCGCTCACGGGTATCAAACCCTTGAGGATAACTCGGAAATTTACTATTTAACTTCAGGTTTTTATGCGCCAAAACTAGCGTTTGGGGCACGATATAATGACCCGTTATTTAACATAAAATGGCCAAGCCCTGTCACGGTGATTTCTGAACAAGACCGCAATTGGCCACTAACAATTCAAGGAAGAAAAGAATAAAATGGCTATTGACAAAATTCTACAAGAAAAAGAATCAAAGAATCAGCCCATCCGAGTCGGCTTAGTAGGGGCAGGAACAACTGGCAGAGCTATTGCTTTACAGTTAGGAACCCCAGTTTCAGGTATTCGTTTGATGGGAATTGCTAACCGAACGGTTGACCATGCTAAAAGAGCATTTCAAGAAGCAGGAATAACAAATTGGCAACAAGCCGAATCAACTGCACAAGCAAACAAAACAATAGCTCAAGGTTACCCCGTGTTAACGACGGACCCTAACGTTTTAGCAGCAAGCGAAAATATTGACATACTTGTGGAAGTCACAGGCACCGTCGAAAATGCCGTCCACACAGTACTTGAAGCTTTCAAAAACCGCAAGCATGTTGTTTTGGTTAACGCTGAACTAGATTCAACAATCGGACCTATCCTTAAAGCTAAAGCGGACAAAGCAGGTGTTGTTTTAACAAACACTGACGGTGACGAACCGGGAGTTGCGTTAACACTTCTACGTTACCTTAAATCTTTGGGGCTACGTACAGTCGCAGCAGGCAACCTGAAAGGTATGGTTGATCATTACCGAACGCCTCAAACTCAGCAATCATTCGCAGAAAAATATGGGCAAGACGTGAAAAAGGTAACTTCGTTTGCGGACGCCACTAAACTATCAATGGAGACAACGCTAATAGCAAACGCGACAGGCTTCCATGTCGGTCAAAGAGGAATGTTTGGACCAGCCTGTAAGCAAGTTCAAGAAATGGCTAACCTTTTGCCTGCAGATCAAATGCTTAAAACAGGGCTTGTAGATTACGCCCTCGGCGCTGCACCCTACACTGGCGCATTTGTTACTGTCTACGAGAATTTGCCTCTCAAGAAAGCGCAATTGAGTTACTATAAATTCGGCGATGGTCCATTCTATGTTTTCTATACGCCGTATCATTTACCGCATATTCAGTTAACATCAACAATTGGCAGAGCAGTAATCGATAACGACGCAACTGTGGCACCAATTGCTGGACCAGTCTGCGAAGTTTTGACGATAGCTAAAAGGGATCTAAAAGCAGGGGAACGTCTCGATGGCGTCGGCGGATTCTGTGCCTATGGTTTAATCGATAACACTGCGGCAGCAAGAAAAGAAGACGCGTTACCGATGGGGCTTTCAGAAGACTGCATACTAACAAGTGACGTACCTAAAGATCAAATAATCAGGTTTGCCGATGTAACTCAACCAAGTGCCCGTTTAGCGGATCAACTTTGGCAAGAACAAAAAGCGCAATACTATTAAAAAAAGGATGGCGACCTAAATAGCATCCAAAAAAATACATGCAGCAATACGAAAAGTCTATGCTGTGTTTGGCTTTCGGTTAGAATCAATAAACAATCCTGAACCAGCACAGACCCAACTGTTGGCATTGGATCCTCAATTAAAAAAATTTTCAATAGGCAGATTCTCATACGGTTGCCCGGCACCAAATGTTATTGAGGACTGTTACAACCCTCAGGCAGTATTGCAAATAGGAAGTTTTTGTTCAATAGCTGAAAACGTTACCATACTTCTCGGGGAAGGGCATCGGCCAGATTGGGTAACAACTTACCCGTTTAACATTTTAATGAACGATTTCAGCGGGATACAAGGAAACCCTGTCACTAAAGGAAGCGTAATAATCGGCAATGATGTGTGGATTGGAAGAAACGCGTTTATTCGAGACGGAGTCACCGTTGGAGACGGCGCGGTTATTGGAGCATACAGCGTTGTAACAAAAAACGTTGAACCATACACTATTGTTGCCGGAAATCCCGCCAGAGTGATAAGAAAACGGTTTGACCAAGAAACTATTGATGAATTGTTAAGAATAAAGTGGTGGGACTGGAGCATCGAAAAAATCAAAGAAAATATGCCACTTTTGCTTTCAAATAACCTTAAAGAATTCATTGAAAAAGCAGAAAAACACACAAAGGCCTAACTGTTCAGCAGAACAGTTTTTTCGTATGCCTTAGCGGTGTTCTCATAGTACCGTGTTAACAGATTCGGTATAAAATAGACAGGTAAGGGAATGTGAATACGAATCATTTTTGACTTTAACTGTTTATCGTCTATTTTGGCAGCACCCCAATAGTTGATTCGCTTGCGCCAGATGTAAAGTTTGATAGGGTCCAACGATAAGCAGAAAAGTCACCCATAAATTTGCATGCTCGACGATGAGCAAGTATTTCCCCAAAGGCGCGATAAAAATCATGGACCCAAAGAGCAAAGAACCCCCTCAATATGTCCCCAGCATTTTTGTAGATGTCTAAATTAAGTGAGACCGCGCCGATTGTTGAATGCTTAAAATTAAAATAGATACTTTGAGCGTTATCGCTTGTTCCGCTTCCAACATGGTGCACCTTAGAAGTTGGCACTGTTACTACACGTTTTCCGGCAAGCCAAGTCTTGAATGATAAGTAATCGTCGTCATAGTAGTAGAAATATTTTGGATCAAATAGACCGATTTCTTCTATGAAGGATTTTTTTGCAATCATTGCAGCACCCATGACAGTGGAAACTTCGAAGATACCATGAATTTCAGAGACGTCTTCACGGCCTTTGCATAAAGGGTGCACAAAAACTGAGTAGTCACTAAATAGGTACCCAGCGGTCTGGATTTTTTGGCTGTCCATGTCAAGCACTAAACTTTGGGCTAAACCGATGGTTGGATCCTGTTCCATTGAATCGACTAGAATGCGTAACCATTCAGGTTCAACGTCTGTATCATTATTCAAAAAGGCGATGTATTCACCTTTTGAGTGCAGGTAACCGATGTTGTTGGCTGGGCCAAAACCCAGGTTTTCGCTGTTTTTGATTACCTTTAACCGTTTGTCGGACCCGAATTTTTGCTTCAAAAAAGTTAAGCTTCCGTCACGTGAGGAATTGTCAACTAAGATGACTTCGAAACGTGAATAATTTGTTTTAAAAACTGAAGTTAAGCACTTGTCCAAAAAGCGTTGTCCATTGTAATTGACTATGATTATGCTAACTAGCGGTTTATCAGCGTCTGCCTTTAACATGCTGTGAAGGCCAACCTTTCAAAAAGGGTGCTCGCTTACTTATTTAAAGACAATTCCCGAAACGTAATAGAAAATAGAAAAAATTTGTGCTCACAAGCCAACGCCTGCATATCGAGCAACTGAAGTTTTATCCAACATTCTACGACCATCCACAACAAGAGGCTGTTTTGGAGCAGTTCGGAGTAACAAAGGTAGTTTTTCAAACTCTTTCCAACGGGTAACTATGACAATTACGTCAACCCCCGCGATTGTCTCATTAAGCGATTCCTTGAAAGAAACGTCAGTAGTCGCGAAGACACGTTTAGTTGCTGGGACCGCTACTGGGTCATACGCGGTAACAACGGCGCCTTCAGAAATAAGCCGCTTAATAATGGGAACCGCAGGTGTCTCCCTGATATCGTCGGTATCAGGCTTAAAGGCTAAACCTAAAACCGCAACATTCAGCTGCTTTAGGGTTGGATAATTCTTTTTGATTATTTCTATTACTTGCTGCGGCTGTTGCTGATTGATTTGAATTACTGAACTTAAAAGGGACATTTGAAGTCCGGCTTTTTTGCCTTGAGCGATTAATGCACTGACATCTTTGGGTAAGCAGCTTCCGCCGAAACCGCAGCCAGCCTCATAAAATGAGGATATCGGAGCTTTGACATGCTCGCCTGTTGTTGAAGAGGGGTTTAAGTATCTCGAAAGATGCACACCTTTCATAACGTCAACAACATCTATGCCGCCTATGGCGCTGCATAAATTGCCTATTTCATTTGCAAAAGAGATAGCGTTAGCAAGCATTGAGTTAGAGGCATACTTGATCATTTCGGCAGTGGAATTGTTTGTGCGAACTTTAGAGGTGTCTTCAAACCCTAAGTAAACCCTCTCAAGAGTATTGATTGCTTTTTGGTCGTTTCCGCCGAGAACAATTCTGTCGGGGGACATAAAATCGTCAACTGCTTGGCCTTCAGTGAGAAATTCAGGATTCATGCTAACACCAAAGTCTATACCGACTATTTTTCCTGAAGCCGCTTCCAAGATTGGAGTAACGACACGATCGGTTGTGCCCGGAATTACTGTACTTTTTACGACCACAAGGTGATAGGTTTGCTTGTTTTTCAGGGCTTCACCGATTTGTTGGCTCACAATTTTTATGAAGGATAAATCGATTTCTGAACCGTTAAATGGTGTACCAACCGCGATAAAGGTAACCTCACTGTTGAGAACTGCCGATGTTAAGTCTGTTGTCGCAAACAGGTTTAAACCTAAATGCTTCTTAAGGAGGGGTTCTAACCCAACTTCAAAGATTGGCGGTATGCCTTGAAGAATTTTTTGTATCTTCGATTGATCGTTATCGACACAGGTGACGCTGTGTCCTTTTTCTGCAAGGCAAACGCCGGTTACTAAACCAACGTAGCCTGTTCCAACTATTGAAAGCTGCATTATGCATCCTCTGCTGTGCTGTTATAGTAGTACCATATTAGGGCACGTTTGAGACCCTCATCGATGAGTATAGTTGGGTTGTAGCCTAAGTGTTCTCGAGCTTTTTTGATAGCGGGGCATCTTCTGTTTGGGTTATCAGTGAGATAGTTATTTTCAGGGTTTTCTTTGCGTACAACTTTTCCATTGTAACCAAAAAGTTCCTTAGCAAAAGAAACCGTTTTTTCAGCCAAAGTCATGACTGAAATTTCAGGCGATTCGATTCCGATATTGTAAGATTCCCCGTTTCGGCCTTTGACAAGTATCTTATAGTAGCCAATAACTGCATCTGCGATGTAACAGAATGTTCTCGTTGGGGACCCATCAGAGTACATGACGATGTCTCGACCGGCAATTACGTCACGGGCAAAATCCGGAAGAACCCGTTTATCGGTAATTTTTAGGCCTGGCCCATAATTGTTAAACGGACGTGCAACTTTAATCGGCAAACCATATTGTTGCGCAAAGTTTACGCATAAGGTTTCACCATAACGTTTTGATTCGTCGTAGCATGCTCTTGGACCAGTGCATGAAACGTTGCCGCGGTAATCTTCAGGCGTGGGAATCTTGTCAGGTAAAGGGTCACCGTATATTTCACTGCTTGAAAAGAAAAGGAAACCTTCAAAGTTTTTGCCATTAGCTTTCTGTTTTTTGGCGTACTCCAAAAGCGAACGTAAACCGTTAATGTTTGCATCCATTGTTTCGATCGGATATTTCCGATAATAGAATGGTGAAGCTATACCTGCAGCGTGAATAATAAAGTCAAAGTCGGGAATGCCCGCAGGGAGCGGTTCAATCATGTTCTGCTTAACAATTGTGAGGTCTTTGTTGCCGTTTAAGCTTGTTAACCAAGCAGGCACACCTCGAATGTAATTATCATACACTGTAACGTGAATACGTTTTACAGATGGTTGGCTCTTGTTATAATGAAGAATTGACTGGACAAGGTAGTAGCCCAAAAAACCAGCGCCGCCAGTTATTAACAGGCTTTTACCAGACATTTGAGCAAACTCGTCTTTTAACTGTTCACAAACATATGAAAGGTCAATGTCAAGAAGTTGAGTTAGTGTTATCAAAGTAGTTTCACCGAGGATTTTTTAATCAACAAAGAATAGGCTAAAGAAATTTCACTTTTGCATAAACTAAAAAGGGCACACATTTTTATCATCAACAAAGGATTTTTCGGCTGTAGAAAGCTTCAGCATATTTGCTTGAAGAATTAATTTCTATGCCACGTATTCGCATTATTGCTTTGAACGTTTCAGGGTCAAACCATTGTCTTGAAGATTGACTCTTAAAATGCTCAAGTAAACGCGTAACTTTCAATTCAACGTCATTTTTACTTAAAGTAAAATAAACATTCGGAACGCCCAGATCGCCGTCGTATTTTGGAATTTCATACTCTAAAACCAAATGGTTCCTGAATGTATTCCATGTTAAAGAAGAAATGAGGCGATGGTCTTGATGAGCATCTTCACTGTGATGTGTAAAAATTAAGTCAGGAGAAAAATTGTTACTTATTTGCTCAAAATAATCCTTTATTTGGTCGCCTACAAACGGGAAATAGGATTCCTTGAAGTTTTGTATATCGATTGTTTTTGCAAAGACTTTTTCAAGAAAAACCTGAGCACTTTTTTTAGCTTCTAATCGTCGTTCTTCGTTTCCGCTAAAAACTGCCCAGTAAACTTGGGCACCTGGCGTTTCCTGAATTATTCGCGTCAGTGTTCCGCCGCAACCGATTTCAATATCGTCGCAGTGAGCGCCGAGGCACAATATTTTTGGTTCCTTGTTTTGCCCAAAGAGGTTAAGCTTTAGCATTATTTGCCACTTTACCGTTTTCCCATATTTTCCATAAGCCCTTGCCATTGCTGAACATTTCTTCAAGGCGATTCTTGTCTTTGTACGTGTCTAAACTGGCCCAGAATCCGTCATGCTTGTAGGCAACCAGTTCACGTTTTTTAATTAAACGTTGGAACGGTTCTTCCACGAGTTCTTCGCCTTCTTGGATGTAATCGAAGATGCTGTTTTTGAAAGCAAAGAAGCCGCCGTTAATGCGGAGGTTTGATTTGCTTACTGAACGGATGCTTTTAACACAGTCATCTGGATATGTGGTTACCAAATGGAAAACGTAGAAGGGCTTTACGGCCATAAAACAGCCGATTTTGTTTTGTTTTTTGAAGTAATCAACCAGTTTAGGAAGCTGAAGGTCTGTTAATCCGTCGCTATAGTTAGCCAAGAAAGTTTCTTCGCCATCAAGGTATTTTTGGACAGTTTTTAGTCTTTGACCTATGTTTGAGTTTAAGCCTGTATCCGCGAATGTTATGTTCCAGTCAGCGATATCGCTCTTTTGAAGCACCTGTTTTTGTCCACCCTTTGTGAGGGTAAAATCGCTGGACATACATTCGTCATAATCTAGGAAAAACCGTTTTATTTTATCTGCTTTATAGCCTAGGCAAAGAATGAAGTCTTTATGCCCAAAAAAAGAGTAATACTTCATTAAATACCATAAAAGTGGCTTATCGCCAATTGTAACTAAAGGTTTAGGAACCTCCTCGGTTGTAGGGTACAAGCGCATTCCTAAGCCGCCGCAAAACAGTACAACTTTCATTAATGCTTCCCCTTGTGAGTCAAGTGTTAACTTTTCACCGCAGTTTTATACTTTAAGCCATTTTTTGGTTAAACCATGGTGTTATCAAAGTATCTTGCGGCGTTATAAGATAAACTTTGTGGAGTAATAATATTGACTTATAATGCTCTTGCCCTTCGAACTAAGGAAATCAGTGTGGAATCCAACATAGCATGAACGGAAGGAATTAATTTTCTTGCAACAAGAGACCGCTGTACCATCAGGTTTTCTATATCACCGCTCAGGAACTGCCAACCTTCTGAAAAGAACCAGGTTACAATTTGGTTATAACAACGGATTTTTTCTGAATACGGCAAGTTGACTCGACGTATGGATACGAAGAATTCTTCAAAGTCTTTCCAGTTAGGAAAATAAGTGAATTTGTCTTTTGACCACCAAGAGGATTGCGCGGAATAATTGTTAACACTTATGGCAAACTTGTTTTGACAAAAACGTCTTGTATAAGCATCTGCATGGTCTCTTCTTTGGAACAGATATTCAGGAATTTCATAAAAACGGCCCATTAAACCCATTTCTGCAAGCAGATTTCTATCGGCGCCAACATAATCGCCGTGCAAAGGAGTTTTCTTTAACCATTCCGCCCGCATTACACCAAAAATTTCGAAACAATTGTTTCGAATACTTATCAAGTCGCTAAATCGTTCATGAGCTTTATCGGAATTGATTCTTTTCAGTGTTCTGTCGTCACAGTTTCCGGTTATTGTTCCATTTTCGTCGATAACGTTAATTTTAGAAAAACACAATGAAACATCAGGGTTTGTATCTAAAATTTTAATGCATTTTTCCAGAAAATCAGAAGAATGCAAGTCATCATATGCCATCCATTTGAAGTATTCGCCTGAAGATAATTCGACAGTAATATTGTAATTTCTTGGGGCACCAAGATTTCTTTTATTTCGGTTATACCTTACTCTTTTGTCTTTGCTTGCATATTCAAGACAAATTTCTTGGGTACTGTCAGTGGAAGCATTATCGGAAATTATTAATTCAAAATCTTGAAATGTCTGAGATAAAATAGAGTCAAGCGCTTGTCGAAGATATTTTTGGCCATTATACACGGGCAAACCAATGCTTAATCGAGGCGTCATTGCACTCATTTGTTACATCTCATTTTTAAATGCAGGCAAAGTTTTGATTTAATGCCAGCAATTATTAATGTTCCAGTTACTTAAGAGTTAATCCGCTAGTTAAAATATCTTTTATTAAGAAACAAGAAAATTAAGGAATAACGTTTACAGTAACGATCTCGGAGTAAACGTCATTTAATTCAGAGTCACCGCTCCAATAAACCCTAAATTTCCATTCGCCAGGCGTATTAAAGCCAAAGTCACGGGTGAATACGCCATTTTGGATAGTTTCGTTAGTGCGGTACCTGAATTCTGATGACTTAATTGCCCATTCAAGTGTTACTTGTCCGTTAACAGGTTCAGATAAGGTTGCAGTCAACGCAATTTTGTCAGTGAGCTTAGGAGTTGTTGTGTTAGCTGTTAAAGTCAGTGTGGGAACAGTTTTTTGTGTTGAATTTGTGTTCCCGTCTGATTGGCCCATTTTAGTTAAATAGTAACCGCTAAGTACGCTGACTACTAAGATACCAGCAAAGAGTATTATCACGAGTTTTTTGTTCAATGTCATTATTTTTCACCGTTTATCAGGGACTTTGCAGGTTTAATGCTTCGTTCACAGTCATAAATTGTATGCCCTTGGAAAGCGAATAATCAATAAACGCGTTGAAGTCTTCTACTGAAATCGAATAAGGGTCTATTGGATTTGAATATTCAGTTACCACGCTGTGGAAGAAGACAATGGTCCAACTGTTGCTTGAAGCAGTGGAATCGACTTGATCATATATGTAGGCATCATTTTCTCCAGGATACCCAGTTAACACGCAATTGGATGACCCAATTTTCATATTAAATGATCCATGGCCTTCATAGGCTGTACGAGCTGACCGGTAATATTCAAGTGCAATATTGTTGGTGGCACTGTTTGCATCGCCATAAGGATAAGCAAAGTTGTTTACAGTTAACCCATATGATTCGAGAGCTTGTTTTGATACACTTAATTCCTCTCTTATTTTACTATCAGTAAGACCAGGGAAGTAAACATGTGATTTACCATGGCTGCCTATTTCATGACCTTCATTCTGCAAAGTTAAAAGTTGATTTGCTGTCATGCATGGATAACCTTCAAAAACGTTACCTACTGCATCAGACACCATGTAGATAGTTGAATGAACTCCATGTTGCTCCAGTACAGGAAGCCCATTCTGGTAAACGCTCTGATAACCATCATCAAAGGCAATGGAAATAACACCGTGAGTTATCGGTTCGGGTTCCTCTGTTTGTACAGTAGACGCTGGAGCATTATAATTTACGTGAACATTCAAAGATTCGTAAAAGGTTCCTTCTGAAGAAACGACCTTTATGTCATGCGAATTAGCTGATGAAGTAATGGGATAATTTAAAACTACTGAGACAGTTTTCCCTTGTTCAAGTTTAAACGGAATGCTTGGATCAGGGGCACCATTAAGACTTACAATTTCTCTTGGGGTACTGTCAACATAAAAGCTGTTGGAGGTAAGGTACAGTAATCCTTCACCAGTGTTTTGAACATAAATTGTCAAGTTACCATTTTGGGCTGTAGAACCGCCAGTACAGTTGGCAACGCTTTGAATTACAAGGGAGTTTCCAGTTTTTGCGGTTGTAAAATTAATGTAACCGAAAACCCAAGCGTAAACAACCAATGAAGCCACTACTGCAATAGTTATCATCAACAACACAGAAATAACGGGCGATAGGGCCTTGATGCAACGGGTAAATTTAGTATTAGGATTCATTTTGATTCAAAAATGTTCATGCCGAAGGTATAAAAAAGGTTGTTTCAATTTTTTTAATATTCTTAAATCAAACCACATGCTTTTTAATAATTAATCCGACTTAATGCTTGACAGGAAGTAAAACAGCTAAGAAACAGGTGACAACTTTAACTTATTTCTGAGTCAATGTAGGTTTAAGCTTAATTAAATAAAAAAAAAGAACAAGTGCCGTAAACTTTATACTGCTAACGATGTTAGAATCCTAATTAATGCTAACTAAAGAAAGGAAGAAAGTTATTCTTCTGGTAAATCCGCCATATTACAGGCTGTTCAAAAAAACTTATACATACAATAAGTACCCGTTATCTTTAGGGTATTTGGCTACAGCGATAAAAGAAAAAACTGATTGGATTCCAAAAGTTTACAACGCAGATTTCGCTGTGATAACTGAACCAAGACAATTAAGTTACCTCAAAAATCAAGGATTTATTGATTATAGAAAGAATCTTGACAATGAAAATTATCCCGTTTGGAATGAAGTAAGAGAGACATTCGAAAGAATCCAACCCGACATCGTTGGGATAACGTGTTGTTCAAGTACTAGCAAAAGCGCTCAAATTGTGGCAAAAATTGCTAAAACCGTAAACAAAAATTGTATCGTTATTATCGGCGGACCGCACCCAAGTTTAATCCAGAAAAAAGCCCTTGTTGACTCTAACATTGATATCGCCGTTAAGGGTGAGGGGGAAGACACAATTGTTGAAGTGGTTAACAATATTGGAAAAGACAAAACAATTGAAAACGTTAAAGGAGTCATCCACAGGGTCAACAACGAGGTAATTGAAAACCCTGACAGAACAGCAATTAAAAACTTAGATAAACTGGCATTTCCAGCCAGATGGGCAGAAGAAATATTAATTGATTATGAAAAATATCCCGCGTCCGTGAGCAATGCAATCCTCACAAGCAGGGGATGCATAGGAAACTGTTTATTCTGCGGGTCTCACGCTGTTTTCAGCCGTGATACAAGATTCAGATCCCCAGAAAATATAATTGAAGAAATCCAGTTTCTCCAGAAAAAAGGAGTTACATGTTTTGAAATACTGGACGATACCTTCGGCATTAACGGCGAAATCTTAAGAAAGCTTTGCAGATTGCTTTACGAAAAATGTCCAGGAATAAAATGGAAATGTGAAACAAGGGTAGACTTGATTACTGAAGAAAACCTGGCCCTAATGAAAAAAGCGGGTTGCACGGAAATCGAGATAGGAATTGAATCTGGAAACAACGAAGTTCTGAAACAGATCAGAAAGAACATAACGATTGAACAAGCGATGACCGCAACTAAAGTCATTAAAAAGAAGGGCATTATTGTCTGCGCTAATTTTCTGATTGGTCTCCCGATGGACACAATACAAACGATTAATGACACTTACAAAGCAATGCAAAAAGTACATGGAAAAATTAATTTTAGCATTTTTACCCCTTATCCAGGATCGGAAGGTTTTGATTACTGCAAAAAAACAAACATCATTGAGTGCGAAATTGACTCTTCAATGTACAATCATCAAAGCCCAGAAAACTGTTTTAATAAAAACATTAACAAAGTAGTTTTTAAAGCGATAAGCGAAGAAATGGAGCGTTACGTGGAGTTAAGAAATTCAAGGGAAGACTTGAAACAGCTCATCTCAACTGCATCTGTAGATAAATTGATAAATTTTGGAACATTCAGGAGTTTTAAATCTTTTAAAACATTTGCAGTCAACGCTACAACTGAGATACGATTAATGCTTAAAAAGTAGAGAAACAAAAATTAAACAAAATAAGCACTTGTTTTTCGTGGTTTCCGCAACGCTTTTCTTGCTTCATACTCGCGGTAAATACCCCAATTGGCAAATACCAAAGTAATAACTAAGATACAAGTATTTACAGGCTCAAAATTCAATCCTATCGGAGTATAGTAAAGCAGCAGACCAGATAAAGTGGTCACAACTATACTTAAACCCAAGCTTAGAACAATGCGTTCAATCGAATCCAAGGTTATTGTACGAGTTTTTAATGGCACATTCAAGGGATATAACGTTTTAACCAATGCATACCCTGGAAGGTACAAAACAAACACTAAACCCAAAAGGTTTCTTAGATAAATGACTGGAAAAAAAGATGCGTTTACAGTGAAAAAAATTATGAAAGCAAAAATGGAAATCGCCATTGTGACCCAGTACCAGACAGCTTTGGAAGAAAAGACGTAATCTTTAGCGGACATTGGAAATACTGCTTCAGCTAATTTAAGCTTTTTTTCATCTTCAAGCTCATGCAGAAGACTAATAATTTCGTCTTCACTAACTTCTTTATTATCTTGAATTATTTGTGCTATCAACTGCTCTATTGTGTCAGGGTTTCTTTTCCTTACCGTTAATAGAATAAGGTCTTTAAGCTCGCTCTTGTCCATTTTTGGAGTCAAATTTTTCCGCCGACACTTCTTTGTTATTGCTTAAGGTAATTTTACACTGATTAATTAAAAGATTTCACAAAAGAAGCAGAGGGTTCTTTAATAATTTAACCTAAATTACGAAAACTCTCTCTCGGGCACCTTCAAGCCAAACATTCAAACGTTCACTTACTGCAAAAACATACGCTAAAGGTAATAACCGATAATCATCTGAAGTTTTAAATTTATTAAAGAAAAGACTGGCAAGAATTGCAGGAGGAAACAATATTTTGAGGAGGTTACCTGGAAAAATTATTGGCCCCAAAAAACATTTTTTGTCTCCAAATCTTTTGAGGTAAATTCGGTTTTTTGTGTAAGCTGCAGATTTAATGTAACGTTTAGGCGTCAATACAACTTTTGGATGATACACTATCATGTTTGGGTTGAAAAGAATCTTGCCAAACTTCATTATCTTAAAAGCAACTTCTCTATCTTCAAGATAAGTAAGCTTTTCATTAAACCCTCCAACAGACCGCAAAATATCGACACGATAAGCGGCATTACCAGTCATGAAGTTGCCGCCATACAAGTTTTCCATAACATGGTCAGAGTAAGTAGGCTGATAATTTTTGGAAACATAAACGATTTTGCCTTCGACACCGACACATTTGGGTTGACGTAAACTGTTTAATCCTTCTTGAATCCAGTCGTCTTCTATTGTGCAATCAGCGTCGGTGTAAAAAATGTAGCAGCCAGTTGCTTTTTTTAGACCCTCATTTCTACTTTTTGAAATTCCATACCATTGAGGGTTTTTGTAGTATTTAATGCGTGAATCCTGAAATCTTTTAATGATAGACGCAGTTTTGTCAGTGCTTGCGTCATCAATTAGTATTAATTCGTAATCGTCAAATCTTTGTTTAAGTATACCTTGGATACAGCAGCCTATACTGCTTTCACCGTTTCTAACACAGATAACAATAGAAATCAACGGTTTAGTATGATCAGTCAAAATGTAATTACTCCAGCAACAATGGGCATCACAGTTATTTGGTACCGTGTGTTAGTTCGCAGGTTAAACATCAATAGACAGCCACCGTTTACACGTCAATTTCAAGCTGTCGCTACTAACAATAATCGATAATATAATTATTCTGGATTTGAAATTAAAAAAAGAAAAAATAGTTGGGAAATATCCCTTACTTAACGCTCTTTTAAGATTAAACCGCTATGGGCTGGAACAGTTATTGAGTTGCCAGTGTTAACGCCGTCTTGTGTTATATAGCTACCAGTTAGTTGAACAGTGTATGAACTGCTTGTTGGGTTTACAAGTATTTTGCCGTCTGAATAGTCTCTTGCATAAACGTGTGTTCCGCCGATAACATAGTAACTGTTCAATGGAGAGCCTACGTCAATATTGAACAGCGCTTGTGAATACGAATCTGTTGCGCCTAAGAACAGGGCGTTTCCAGAGTATTCTGCAGCTAGCAACATTGTAGCAACGCAGTAAGCTGTGTACTGGTTAGAAGATACACCGTTTAGACTACCGTAGATATCAGGGTTTGTGCTGGCCCAGGGGCAAACAGCCATAAAGATTCCGTTGCTTCTTGTTGCAAGCACGTTATCTTGCATCCAGACAGCCATGTCTAAGCTATGGCGCCAAGCGTCTTCGGATAGCCAAGGTGGACTGTATGCACCTAACCACCCTTCGCTTATGAAACCGCTAAGACTTGATTGAGAAACTAATTTTTCGATGTTGTCATGTTTCACGTTTCTTTCGAAGTGATATCCGTTGTAGATGCCGTTACATAGTATAATTTTGTCGTTGCCGAAGTAGTTTCGTAACGTGTTGATGTACCCTATATAGGCATTAACTACGTCAGTATCGGTCCAGACAGAGCCAGTACGCGGGTTAACGACATTACCAGTTGATGCATAATAGAATGCTTCAGTATCAAAGCAAGTGTTATCCATTTGAACACCATCAAGGTCATAAGTTCTGATGATGCCGGAAAGCCAGTTTGCGTACCAATTCCAAACGTTAGAATTTCCAAAGTCTACATAATATACGGTTCCGCTTGAATCGGTAACGTATCGTCCAGAAGTGTCTTTTAGTAGCCAACCGTTGTTCTTGAACGTTGTAAAGGTACCAGAGGGGTTATTGTTTCCTTGGGAGTACACCATTAAAGAGTTAAAGTAAACTAAAGCTGTAAAGTCTGAACGCAAAGATTTTGCAGGAACTGCAAGAGCGGAAACAGCATCCCAGTGACCGATCCACAAATCCGAGTAGGTTACTGTTTGCTGGGGCGTGTAGGCGTAGCTTGCATAATTTGCTTTTATGATTCTAATGTCTTGACCAGAAGGTGTGCTTGTTGGTGTTGGAGTGGCGGTTGCAGTCGGTGTTGGAGTTGAAGTAGGAGAACTTGACGAGGAACCAACAGTACAATAAATCGAATAAACACCCGTCTCAGCACAATAACCACTTATGCCACTATATGGACCACTTGGAAAACTACCGGAATACCACTGAGCCGCATACCAAGATTGAACAGAACTTGTACCACTATAATAAACAATACAATACGAGCCCTTAAACCAAACAACCAAACTATAGCTTGAACCGCTCACCAAAGACGACGCTGAAGCCAAATTAAAAGTAACCCAACCATCAGACCGAGCAGAAATAGTCTTTTCCTCAGAAACAGCAAACAACATCTTGTTAGAATCCTGATAAATAGCACAGACAGCCTTGTCAGCAACACCACTTGGATTAGCTATATAAACCGAAATACTCGAAGGAACACCACCAGAAGAACAAACAAACCGTGAACCAACCATAACACCAGCAGGCTGACCACTAGCAACTCCACTTTTTGATGTCTGTCCAAAAGTGGTAGTCACTTGGCTTATTGGTGTTGGAGTGGCGGTTGCAGTCGGTGTTGGAGTTGAAGTAGGAGAACTTGACGAGGAACCAACAGTACAATAAATCGAATAAACACCCGTCTCAGCACAATAACCACTTATGCCACTATATGGACCACTTGGAAAACTACCGGAATACCACTGAGCCGCATACCAAGATTGAACAGAACTTGTACCACTATAATAAACAATACAATACGAGCCCTTAAACCAAACAACCAAACTATAGCTTGAACCGCTCACCAAAGACGACGCTGAAGCCAAATTAAAAGTAACCCAACCATCAGACCGAGCAGAAATAGTCTTTTCCTCAGAAACAGCAAACAACATCTTGTTAGAATCCTGATAAATAGCACAGACAGCCTTGTCAGCAACACCACTTGGATTAGCTATATAAACCGAAATACTCGAAGGAACACCACCAGAAGAACAAACAAACCGTGAACCAACCATAACACCAGCAGGCTGACCACTAGCAACTCCACCCTTAGATGTCTGTCCAAAAACTACAGCAGCTTGTGTGGAACTGATTTCTGTGATCACGGTTAAAACGGAGCACAACATAATTAAGCAGAGAGTTAAACCGAGATACTTAATATTCAACACTTTTTCCTTCCTTGCTGGAAGGATTGAGTAAAGTATACTTTAAACAAAAGTGTATATCTGATGAACACAAATGCGCGCAATAATAATTATAAAAGGGCTAAGATTGAGCATCATGAACTATCTTATAAAGTTCTATGTTTTTAAAATCTTCAATTTTAACTATCAAATTATTTTTTGATAAATAGTCATAAACCCCCTTTGCTTTGGCATCAGTGAACTCTTTGAAAAACAGCAGATATTCAACGAAACATTTGTTAATTAAAATGTCAACCAATTCAGCACTTGTACCTTCGATTCTAACTAAATGAATTGTTTTTAATTCAGTATAATAGCTTGCTTCCAAAGCGCGATAAAAAGGAAGAACCATTATTGGGCCAGTAATGACATTTTTTAACTGAGGAAATACTATGTTTATTTCTTCGTCATCAACAAGGAATTTTGAATTAATTAAATATTTTTTGTACAGTCTTAGGCCAAAAAATGATGCTGCAAGACTAACAATGCCACCTATTATAAGAAACAGGTTCCAACCAGTAAAAACAATAAAGACGGAGACAGAACAAGCAACTGGGATTATGGCGTATTCGATATATCTGTAGTCCTCGCCAATGAAAGCAAGCTTTGGCAACGCCACAAAAAAGCTCACGATCAGAGGAGCTAAAGCAAGAAAAACGATTTTCCCGTTTAAACCGAAAAGCCATAAGGAGTTACCTTCCAAAAACAGGATGATGATGGCTAAAGGAAACAATAGGTACCAGGTGTTTCGTGCAAAAATTCCTTTTATATGACTAATATAAGGGGTTGGCAGAAAGTGAGGGTGTCTAGCGTAATGAATTAACCATTTAACGTGTTCTTTTAGGATTTTAAGGTAGAACCCGCGGCTTACTAGTAGCGCAAAAATCAAGCCCACAATTAGAGCGGCTAAATACAAGGGTTGCCCAAAAATCAGGCAGTATGGAACCAAAACAAAGGTTAACACTTGAAGGGCAAATTTGTGGCTGAAAGCGATCAGCATGACGAAAACAGATACTGCAATGAAGGAAAGAATGCTTAAAGGATAAAATAGTACAACATAAAACAGGAAACTATACCAAAGTAAACCTAACGGTCTGGGTGTAAATCCAGAAGCAATCTCATATGCTGCGAGGTTAAAAAGAACAATAAAAGATGCAAGAAATGCTACAAAATAGTTTGATGTTAAATTATAGCAGATGACCGCGGCTAAAGAACTCAAAACCGATACTATGAGAGGATTGAAGAGTTTAGCTATTCTTTGGTGGTATTTTACTGGAAAACAAGCAACTATGTAATGCATCAAAGGGGGATAAATTAGGTATTTGCTGTGCTCGTCAGCATCAAGGAATTCTACGTTAGGTATAGCTGTCGGATAACGGAATTTGTTAGTTCTAAGCAATTTGCTTAACCATAAATGGTAAAAAGTGTCACCGCTAGACAGTCGGTCACCTTCAAGATATCGTCTAACACCGTAAATGACACTAAAGGATAGAACAAAAGAGATAGCTATTAACACATACATTTACTTTGAAACCTGCATTCTGCATTTTTGACTTTTTACTTACCCATGATTTTTTTAACGGTTAGCATTTATTGCTATAAACGAGGAACCATCATCATACAATCTATTAAAATCTTGTTGAGTAAGATTTTGCCCTGTAAAGTTGTAATCGACCGTTCGGCCTAAACCATAGGTATAGAATATCGCGTCCGTGTTTTGAAGCGAGGTTACGTTCTCATACTGGAAGAATTCTTCTTGAACTATTCTTGACTGGAAGTAAGTCATCGTTCGGTAATCCATAACTAAAGAGAGCCCACTTCTCTGGAAGTTATAGTGATCCAAAAAGAAGTTGGACGAGTCATAGGTGTCACTTGTTTGGAACTGTATTTCCGGAATAAACGCTTGGTGCACCTGGACAAACAAGAAAAGTGAAAGCAACACGACGGTAATAGCCGGAATCGAATATTTAAATAGCCTTCGTAACCGTTTAAACTTATACTCAAACAGATAAGCAGCACCCAAAGTAAGTGGAATAAAAATTAATACCACTGCACGCGTGCCTAAAGTATAAAGAACAAGCCCAACTCCCGAATAAACTAAGCCTACTAAGAAAACCGTTTTATCTACAGTACTTAATTTTCTGTTTTTTAGCAAAAGTAGAAAACCAAGGGCACTTAAACCGATAAACCCAAGGGTGACTAATCTTGAGAACACTTGAGCAAGGGCATCTATTGGAATAATTACAGGTGTTCCAACTGTACCAGCCACTACGTTAGAAAACTCGGGTGACAGGTTCATCATTTGACGAATGTTTACCAAGAAAGAAAAGCGTGCAATACTTAATTGAACCATGAAATACGAAACAGTAGCCAGAACAAACAACATTAAATAATTCTTGCTTTTTGAAAGAATACCTCTGCCTAAGCAATAAATAACAAAGAATAATGGAACAAACGCATGAAGAAATAATGTGCCAGTGTAAAGCAAACCTTCCGTGATTGCGGTAATTTTTGTTGGTGTTCCTGATTCCAGCATAAAAATCAGCAGCAACAAACCAAGTGCTAAAGAAAACGGAACTGCTTGATAGTTAAGGAATAACAGCATGTTAGAAATGAAAAATGCTATTACAGCAACAAAAGCACTGTTCTTGAATACTCTGGAAGCGTAAACATACAACCCCGTAGTTAACAATAAGCCGATTATAAAGAACAAAAGAAACTCAAAATTAATTACCGATAAAGCGCTTGACGAAGTTATTATCTGGAAAAGTATGAAGTATGCTGGCCACTGGTAGTAGTTATGGTAAGATACCAGAGGGTTTAGGTCTTTTGTTTGAAGGAAATACTCGATTAATCCTCTGAAATACTGTGAATCAGAGGTAGGCATTGCAAAGTACAAGTAAGAAATTGAATATAAGACGGATATTATTCCAACAGTCAATATCCATTTTAAAATGTTACTTTTAGAAAACAAGGCCATCAAAAACATGGAACAAACAAGAAGCGGAAGGCTAATCCAGTAATAGATTGAAATGTCATTAAAAATGTTAGATTGCACATTAGCAAGGGCTATAGGGTACGTTTGTAACCACGAGTAGACAAACAGAAATAAACCCAAAGCAAATGGTATTATCAATACTTTACGAATATCCATCGAATTAGCCCTTTATCGTTTTTTTAATGTTGCCTCAATTGATTTAAGCAGTTTATGATTCTGTTTGCTGTTGATTCCCAAGTGCCGTTATTACGGTAATTTTCTAATGATGCAACTCTAAATCTTTCCACCGTTGAGGGGTCGGAATAGAGTTTTTGGATTTGTTGTGAGATTTCCCTTGGGTCGCGAGTTTGTAACAATAACCCTGTTTGGTTATTGATAACGCTTTCTGCAATTCCATAGGCATCGTAACCGATTACTACGCAACCAAATGCTTGAGCTTCCCAAACAACGTGGGGAGATGGGTCAAATTCGGAAAAAATATAGAAGCATTCAGATGCTTTGAACAATTCAACCAGTTCATCATCAGGCAAATGGCGCCTAACATGTACATTTTTAGGAAAGACGTATTTTTTAAAAGAAGGGTCTTCGCCGACTATTGTTATTTGGAAATCTCGCAGTAAATGAGCGCATTCGAGTAAGACATCGATACCTTTTGAACAGTAATCGTTTCCTATTGCCAAAATCGTTTTTGGGGTTTTTTCGACTTTTTCAACTATTTTTATGTTCTTCGCTGGACCCCAACCGACGGCTATTACTTTTTCGGGATCAACGTTAAATTCGTTTATCAGTCCTTCTCGACACCATTTTGATAGAGTAAATATCAAAGTAGCGTTTTGGAATACCCGTCTCTGAAAATCGTAAAATTCATTATCGTACAGACTGACCCATTTTCGCAGTTTATTGTTTCTTGTTGGCGAATTTGGCGACTCAATGTAATTATCGATAACAAGTGAAAAACGTGTTATAGGTTGGTCAACATAGGGAGCAAATATTGTGCCCCATTGAACAATAAGTGACGGTTTTTGATTTTCCAATCTTTCAGTGATACTCTTAGACACTGTTTTTATGTATGAGGGTCGTCTAAGAGCACTATAATATAATAAACGTGAACTCAGTTTATCAGGCAAATGTTTTCCCTTTAAGACATCAATCACTGAAAGTAACAAGTTTTTTATGAAAACAGGTTTTCTAGTGTTTAATTCCACCAAGTAATTATTTAATGGCACTTTTTTTTGCAATTCAAGTGCTAAATATAGTGCTCGTTTATCAGCGTAGATAAACATGGTAGTGGCGGTTTCTGTAAAGTTATCCGTAAAAACTTTTCGCCTCGCAGTTTTAATTAGACTTTTTTTGAATTTTTACCAAGTAATTGTTCAGGTTTGACGCAACCTTTTCCCAAGTATAATTTTCGGTGATTATTTTTTTCCCTGTTCTTCCCCAATCAAATAGTTTTTCTTTATTTTTGAATGTTTCAAGAACGGTATTGGCTATTTCATGGGGGTCTGTTGAGTGCATAAATATACCACAAGGGGCTTGGCTTACAACCGATAGATGTGCAGGAATGTCCGTTAAGATTACGGGTTTTTCCATTGACAAATACTCTAACAATTTCAAAGGCGACTGAGAACGCCAATGGGGATAATTTGGCAAGGGAATAATGCACACGTCAGCCAATGCAATGTAGGGAGGGACTTCAGAGTGAGAAACAGGAGGTTGTATGACAACATTTTCTTGAAGGGCCTCTTTTTGGACTAAATCCTTCAAAATTGTGAGAGCTGGCCCTGTTCCTAACAGAAACAAGACAATGCTGGGCTGATTTGTTTTTATTTCTTTAAACGCCTTAACTGTCTCTATTAAGCCTCGGGTTGTACTAAAAGCGCCATGGTAAAAGACCACAAACTTATCTGATAACCCTAATTTAGCCTTCAAATTTTGCCCTTTTTCATAGTGCGTTTTTGCGTCAAATAAGTCCGTCGATACTCCAGAGGTCCAGACACCGATTTTTTGGGCGTCTAAATTGAATTGGCCACTTAAGTCAGCTTTCATTAAAGGGGTAATGGTAGTCACGCCGTCAAAGAACCGTTTTCCTACAATAAGAGATACGGAAAACCAGAATTCTTGCAGAAAACCTCTAAAACCCTGCAATTCAACGGGCACACTTCTTATGTCTAAAATAAACTTTATTTTTTTAAGTTTCGCGACTAAAAGTGAAGGTATACAGCTTATTACTGAGACGTCGGGAGCAACCATAACAGCATTAGGTGAAAGTTTAATCAAATAATATGGTAAATAGAAAAGTTGAGATAAAGCATAAAGGACGGGCGAGATTAAGGGGAAACGTTTTATTGGTATAGAAACAGAAGAAAGTTTTGAAAAACCAAAGTCTACTTTGATATACCGTTTTGACTCCATAACCATTAGATAAGTTGTTGTTTTTTGTTTAGCCAATTCTTTGGCAACTTCCAAATCAGCGTGCTTGTGCAGGGATTTGTCTAAATCAAAATGGCTAGGTTCAATCCATAAAAGGCGCTGGATTCTGCTTGAGTTATGTGAATTTGAAACGGAAACCAAATGTTTGCAACTCGAGTTTTGAATTTAAGGATGTAACCTATTAAAGATAAATAGATTTTTGACAGAAAGAAAAAGAGTTTATGCTTTGTTTAGAATTATTCCGGAATTGGCTGGAACATTAATTGATGAACCAACTACTATGCCGTCTTGTGTTTTGAAGCTGCCCGTTAATGAAACTGTGTATGCACTAGTGCTTGGATTCACTAAAACTTTAACGTTAGTGAAATCTCTGGCGTAAACGTGTGTTCCGCTAACTTGGTAGTAGCTGTTACTGGGTGTTCCCACATTAATGTTGAACAAACTTTGTGAGTAAGCGTCGGTTGTGCCAAAGAAAATGTAGTTGCCAGGATTGTCAGCAGCAAGTAATAGTGATGCAAAGCAGTAGGTTGTGTATTGTTTCACTGTTGCTGCGTCAGCCGGTGCAGCGTACACATCGGGGTTAGTGCTTACTTGTGGGCAGAAAGCTAAAAACAACCCGTTAGTTCTTGTTGCTAACAAGTTGCTTTGCAACCAAACTGCCAAGTTGACATTTCCCACCCATTGAGTTTCATCTATGTACGAGCGAGTGTATGGACCCATCCAGCCTTCGCTGATTATTCCGTCGAGTCTGCTTTGGCTGATTAACTGGCGTGCATTGTTGTTCCAGTGTGAACCGTAAGAGTTGTAGATTCCGTTGGAGATTACGATTTTATTTGGTCCTATGGTATCCTTAATGGCATTAACATAACCGATGTATGCAGTTACAACCTCTGCATCTGTCCATGCTACACCTGTTCTCGGGTTTATGGGTGTTGAAGTGGCGTAGTAAAAAGCGCCTAAGTCACAGCAGGTGTTATCTAGGTAAACGCCATCTAAATTGTATTGAGTAACGTACCCATTGAGCCAGTTGGCGTACCAACTCCAAACTGCAGGATTGCCTATGTCCACAAAGTGCGCGGTGCCGCCGCTTTCTGTAACATACGATCCAGCGCTGTTTTTCAGCAACCAACCATTGTTTTTGAAAGTGTTAAATGTTCCTGCAGGATCGTTAGCGCCTGATGAGTAACGTAATAATGTGTTTGCGTAAATTATAGATTTAAAGTCTGGATCAACAGTTTTTGGTGGAGCAACTAATGAGGGAACTGCATCCCAATGACCGATAATTAGGTCGAAGTAATTTACGACTTGACTTGTGGAGTAAGAGTAGCTTGCATATGTTGCTCGACCTATTTTAACTGAATCAGTGGCTGGATAAACTATTGTTCCATATGACGAAATTGATTGCTCGGAGGAAGAAACAGTTAAACCTTCAACCTCATGCGGCATGCTTGACAGAATCATTACTGAGAAGCAAACTAAGAATATTACAATTTTCCGCATGTCACGTAGTTTCACATATATCCCTAATTAGGGCTTGGTCGACTGAAATATTTAAACACTGTGTAATCGTGATATTTTTAAGTTTTTTGTAGAACAAAAATACAATAACTGTCTCTAAAGTTGTTTTTTCAACAAAAAGCAGATTGTTTGTTTATACAGCTCGCCAACCAAATCTTTATCGTATTTTTGAACTTCCAAAAGAGCATTTTCAGAAATTTGTGTAATCAAATCGCTGTTTTCTTGATTAAATATAAGCCTGATTTTTTCAGCTAAATGAATTGAGTCGTTTGGTGGAACAAGGAAACCTGTTTTGCCATCGGTTATCAGGTAGGGGTTTGCACCGACATTTGTTGCTATCACGGGGGTTTTGCATGCCATTGACTCCATTATGGTGTTTGACCATTGCTCACGCAGAGAAGGCAAGACACTCAGATCAGCGATATTATAGAGTTTTGGTAGCTCAGAATTTGGGAAAAATCCTAGGAATCGAATTTTTTCAGATATTCCCAGTTGTTTAGCTAATAATTCATACTCTTCTTTGTATTGTGAAAAAGAGTAAACCATTAACAACAAAAAATTCATGTTACGAATTTTATGTAAAGCTTCAAATAACGTTTTTATACCTTTTTCAGGATGCAATCTGCCAACAAAAAGGATAACCTTAACATTGTTTGGGATACCAAGTTTCTGTTTGAATGACTCTTTTGTTTTTTCGTCCTGACACTTAAATGTTTGAAGGTCAACCCATAGCGGGATAAAACTGATTTTGCTCGTTTGGCGCTTAATTTTTTCGTAATCCATGGGGCCATGAGTTACTATCCAATCTACACGATTAAAAAATGAGTTTTCAATTCTTCTGTAAAGAACCGATGCAAGTTTTTGTGTTACGGGACTTTTTAGCAGTGAATTATTTGAGGATTGCAAGAAGTAGATTAAAGGAATCAGGGTATCTTCGTTTACTCTTAAGACGCATTTTCGGTGAGTAAGTCTACTTATAACGTAAGCAATTAACCCATTTTCGATGTGAGCATCATGCTGTGTGATAGCATCAATATTTTCTCTTTTAACCAGCTTTACGCCTTTAAAAATGCAGGTTAAGTGGTAAATCAATCGGGAAAGTAAATTTCTATGCGAACCAAAAAGGTCTACAGGGATGAATTCACTGGGACAACTCAATTTCAGTTGTTTAGCCGCTTCTTTAGAAAGGTTGCCTTTGAAAGCATAGATTTTCCAGTTATCATCCATCTTAACTGAAATTTCACTCATTTTTTTGATAACAAGATCGTTTTTTGACGGAGAGGGCCAAAGGATAAACAATATTTTTATTTGCCTTTTTTCGGAAGCTGACAGATTTGACCTCTCCTTAAGATACTGTAAACAAGCGAAAGCAACACTTTTTGTTATAGTTCTTTGTATATGCGGTAGGTTGCTTCAGCACATTTTTTGGAGGAAAATGATTGTTCAACAGTTTTCCTAGCAGTACCACCAAGCGACCTGTTTTCTGATTCATGGTCAAGTAAAGTAATTATTTGATCAGCAAGCGCGTTATGGTCAAACACTGGGAAAAGCAAACCGTTGCGGCCAGACTTGATTAATTCTGGGTTACCGCCGATGTTACTTGCAACAACAGTGCAGCCGCTGCTCATTGCTTCGAGAATGCTGATTGAACAGTTTTCGAAGAAGGAAGGGTTCACAAAGACAGTTGCTTCACGCACTATTTTTGAACGTTCGAGATAACCCATGTGTCCAGTGAATTGGTAGTTTTCTTTAGAGATACCATTGTTGTGGACCATTTCTTCGTAGAAATCAATGTTGCCGCCGCCAACGAATAAGAATTTTGCTTTAGGGTAAGCTTTTAAAACTGCAGGCATAGCTTTGATTAAAATGTCGATGCCTTTTTTAGATATTATACGCCCAACGTAAACGATAGTGGGCGATGAATACTTTACAGATTCTTCGTTATCGCTGGGCAAATGGAATAAATCGTCATCCACGCCGTTGTATACAACGCTTATTTTGTCTGGGTCTACGCCGAAGTGTTCTGTTGCGAATTCTTTGGTTTTGTTTGAGACTGCAATAAAACGTGTAACTCTTTTTACATAGGTTTGTTGCAGTTGACGAATTATCGGGTAGAACCTAAGTATTGATTTTTCGCCTGCTTCTAAATCTTTGAATAAATCACGTGCAATTATTGCGTGATCATGTAGCATCTGAATTGTTCCATGAATGGTAACTACCGTTGGCACATTTATGTTGTTAAACATTTTTTGATAAACATCAGGCATGTGACACATGTGAGAATGTATAAGGTTCAAGTCGTAGTCTTTAACAAGTGAAGGTATCTTTCGCAGGCAAGCTAATTGGAAAGGCAGATTATAGAAGAAAGTCTCTTTGGATTCAGTTAAATAGTGAACCTGAAGAGGTCTTTTAACGATGGATTCAACTGTTTTTTCATCGAAACTATTCGTTAAAGTACCGCTGGTATAACGTTTTAAAGTTACGACATGAATATCCATGTCTTTTGGTAAAGATTTCACTAATTCTACAGTATACGATCCCGTGCCGCCCCAGACTGGAATAAACTCCGGAGCTAACATGCATAATCGAGGATTATCCAATTTATTAAGTCCCCCTCTACTCTTCCATTTTTGGTTAATGTTAAATTAGGGTTTTTTGTGATTCCCCATTTTGGCGCTTAAAACCTTGAATGTTTCGGTAGCTTGACGTTCATTTGACACGCCCACCACTACGCCTGCCACATTTTTTACGTTACGGATATAGTCGGTGGCTTCATCAAGTTTTAGGTAACCTGCGGCGAGGATGCTCATGGCGATTACATCACCTTTAAAAGTTTCTAAAGCCTTTTCGGTAGCTTCTCGCGAAGGATTCATGTAAAAACCTATTTTATTAACGGGTATTGACACGCAGATTTTCGATAAATCTATACCCCATTCGGTAAATTTGTTGACTAAATAGGGAAAGTTTCTTGTTTCAAAGCCAGGTTGGATGTTTCTTTTTTCAAGATTTTTAATGTAAGAGTAAACCAGTTCAGGTAAATTAAGTGAAATTGCCATTTCGGTTACTATTTCATGCAGCAAAAGTGATTGCAATTTTCCCCTATTTTTAGACGCTGACTTTACCCGGCTAAGTTCATAGCTTACATAAGCATCTAAAATATTCAACACATCTGATGTTAAGACGCCTTTTAAACCATTGAACCCTGCACTTAAGTTGCCGGAGAGAACAAGTTGAGAAGCAAAACGTTTAGCTAAGCCAGTCACTCCACCAGCGTGAGTTGCAATTCTAACATACTCGTAAGCATAAGGTACGATTGGGTAAAGTTTTAGCGGTTCAAGGCGGTTTTGTTCAGGAATTGAACGCAAGATTCCAAGTGTTGTTTCGCTTACTGAAAACATGAAACCGTTAGCGCCGTTTTCGATAGATTTAGCTACTATGTTTGAAGCGTATTTTGGGTCAGCTATTGATTTGCCTCTGTTTTTCACGTTTGTTTGTGAGAGATGGCTGATCCCGTGGAATGGGTTATCACCTACTAACAAGAGAGGAGCAGTATTACTCATTTTTTGGCACCTCGATAATTTGTTCTACTACTTGGTCAATTACTGAATCTACTTTTGAAGCTACAGCAAAATCAGGCATAGCTTTGGTTTTCTTTTGGACAGATAATAGGAAATGTTCATTTTCGCGGTAATATTCAGGCGCGCCTAGCAGGAAGTTAACATTATCGTTCAGGTCATGTCTGAACCATTGACGAGTTTGACCTGACTTATTTAATATAACTGTGTCGTCGTCAACCGTAATTTTTCCTTCAGCCCCGTTGATTTGCAGGCCGAATTCTGGTACGTGGTATCCCTCTTTGCACCAGCTTACGTTGAAAGTGCCCTTCAAATCGTTATTGGCAACGTTAAATGAAACATCGTTTTGAATGTTAACATTATTTGCTAACTTTTCGACTTTGAAGGAGTCAAAATACCAAAGGGCAATATCAATTATATGAGAGCCTAAATCGCTTATTACACCGCCTCTACCTTTGGACATTTTTGACGTTTCAACTCCAAAGAAGTCCGATGAAAAAGCATGAGCTTCAAAAGAGGATAATGCCCCAATAGTGTTGGCGTCGATTAATTCTTTGGCCTTCCGGAATGTAACAGAGAAACGTTTCATGTAGCCAACCATGTTTATTTTGCCCGAGTTTTCAGCTATTTGACTGATGTCAACACTGTTTTTAAACGAGTTGGTCAAGGTTTTTTCTGTAAAGATATTGGCTGTTTTTACGTTTTCGAAAAGGCTTTTTGCGATTCCATAATGAGATGGAATGGGAGTGGTAATGTACACAACATCAATGTTTAGGTCAGCGAATTCTTCCAAGTTTTCGACTACATGTACTTTTTCTTTAAACATGTTTTTGCAAAATTTTCTGATAAAATTGCTCTTGTCACATAAAGCAACTAAGTTTACTTGCGGTAAAGTGTTTAAAATGCTGGCATGCATTAAACCCATTTTGCCAATTCCAATAACTGCAACATTCAATTTAGAGTCCAATGTTGATTTTCCCCAGTTTACTGTTTTATTTGACCTGTTTTAACTAAAACATTCATAAATTATCCTTTTTAGGATTGTTAATCCGTGCTTCATTTTGAGTTTTTTTTCGCCTATTCTTTGACGATAGGAAATAGGTATTTCGACTATCTCGAAACCAGATCGTTTAATGAAAAGATTTAACTCTACTTCTATGTCAAAATTTGTTGAAACCGGAACCCATTCTCTTAGCAAATCAGCTCTAATCACCCTGAGCCCAGTCAATGGGTCACTTAAAGAGACACCGTTTAAGATTGTATGCGCTGACGCTATTACCTTATTCCCGAAACGGAAGACTTTGTTCATATCAAGGGGGTATTCTATGTTGAAGCGGTTTCCACAAACCATACCCACCTTAGGATTTTCGTTGACAATTTTAAGCATTTTTTGAATAAATTCGGCTGGATAAGTGAAGTCTGCGTCTGTAATTACAACATAATCAATATCGTTATCCATGTTTTTTAGACCAGAAAATAAAGCGTCACCTTTTCCTGTGCCTTCTTGTAAAATTACGGTAGCACCCAAACTTTTGGCTGCCGCAACTGTGCCATCGCCACTGTTCCCGTCAATTACCATTACCTTAAAATTCGTTAAACACCCGTCAAGTTCGGCGATGGTAAGGGCTATTCCCTTTTCTTCATTCATCGCTGGAATAATGACTTGTACAGGTCGTGATTGAATATTGGTAAGGGATACTCCTTTCAAGACTATTCGCGGTTGCCCCCAAGTATTTTCAGGTTTTTTTCTGGTTTGATATATCTGCGCTTACAACGTGCTTTTTAAAGTATTCTTACAGTTTTAGCGTTAAACTTACGTAACGGTTATTGAATTCTGACAACCCGTTTTTTTGATTGTAAATCCATAGTTCAACAAAAAGGGTCACAAAATAACCCGTTCGTTCTGAGTCATACTGGACTTGTTTGTTCAGGGTGTAAACGTGACCATTAATGGTAATACTTTCAAGCAGCAAATCGCCCTCTGAAATTGTAAGATTATTTACTGAAAAAGTCAAAGGGGTTTCCCAACTTTTTCCGGTTTCTATAAACTGGTTGAATTCGTATAATGTTGACAACGGGCTCGGTTCCCCAAGGGTTGTATTTGGGAAACCTGCATAGTCGGTACCTAACTTGACTTTACAAGTGTAATAATTTGATAAACTCATGTGATTACTAATGCCTACATAAACGGTGTATTGCTCGCCTTCTTGGATAGAATAAGGCAAATTCTCCATCATCTTACTGGGTCCCAGAAGATAAATCGCCGAATATGGTTCGCCCGCTGGAGGCTTTACCAAAAGGGCAATTGTCGGAGAAGCAAAAAGTATAATGCCGATTAAACAAATGGCGGCAAAAATTGTTCTGTAACTTTCAAGCTGCATCGTTTGCCACCTCAGGTTTCATTGACATCATCTTCTTTATGAATGAACGACGGAATCGTTGCCACATGAGCAGTATGAATAATGCAAAAATAATCGCTCCACCTACCGAGAAGGTGACGATGAACCAAAAACTGTTACGGGTTAATGTTAAACTGGCGTCTTTTAGTGTTAATGCTTCGGTGTTTACTAAATCAGCCATTTGTTTAGCACTACTAGCTTTTGATGTTACACCGTCTAAGCTGCCCGATTGGTAAATGTTTTGAGCATCTGCTAAAAGTTGACCAGCAGTGTTAAGCCTTGTTAAGAGTTGGGTTACGTTTCCGCCTGCTTTTTCGGCTTCTAAAACGTTGGTGAATGCTTGATTGATTGCTGTATTGGCGTTTTGAATACTTGTTTCTTCAGTAGTTTGCGCATATACTACTGGAAGAACAATTGTGAGCAGGAATAATACAATAATTGTTGAGATAATAATGCGTTTTTTCAATTCTGTTATCTTCCCAAGCCATTATAAATTGACTTATTTTGTTCTGGACAGTAGTCTTCCAGAGTTTTCCGTGAATTATTAAGCACAGAAAGCTTCTTTTGGACAAGTTGATTATTTTTATAGTATTGCTTGTATAACTGCATAAAGTCATGGCCACGTTCCGTTAGCCTATAGCATTGTTGCTCGGGCACATAATGAATCAGAGATGAACTAGTTATTTCCGCCAAATACTTCTGAAGCACATTGTAACTCAAGTTGGCTTGGTACATTATTTTAGTTTTTTTAGCGTTTTTGCTTGCTGCTTCCAGAATGTCAGCTATAATTGCCAACCTATCTCTATAAACTCCCAAATTCCCGCTCCCCAATTTTTAAGCAGTTCTTTAAAACGCAGTAACGATTAACAAATCCCTTCCTGATGGAAGTGGAAAATTAAAGGTGCAATACTGGATTTATTGATTTTTCCTTTGCTCCCTACTACTCTAACTGCTCAAGTAAGCCTAAGCAAAAATAAAACACATATTTAAATTGTATAGAACAAAAGGACCTATTTTTCATACCAACAATTAAGAAAAGGGAATCAAGAAAGAAAAAAGCGACCAAGCTACTCGTAAGTTGCTAACCTAACATTCTCAATTACATCTAAAACCTCGAGATCATTTAAAGCCGAATGCATCGGCAAAGCAATTGTGTTTTCTAAAACTTTTTCCGAAACATGAAGCATCTGGGATGAATCTAATTGCTTTTTATAAAGAGGTTGCATATGGCAGGGAGGGTAGAAGATTGTTCCCGTTTCGATTCCATGCTTATTTAGTGTTTGGACAAAAGTTTCTTTTTTAATTTCTCCATTTATAATTAAAGGGTATTTGTAGTAGCTGCACCGGTTGCCAGTTGGAATGTTAATCACTGAAAGGCCAGACATTAAATTAAAGGCTTGATTGTAAGCTTCTGCAACCCTGTTTCTTAGGCCAATAAACTCTTCAAGCCTATTCAATTGGTGAATCCCGATTATCGCCGAAACTTCAGGCATTAACATGTGCCTACCAAGGTTTTCAAAGTTGGTTTTCCCTGGACCTGAACCATAATAACTAAACAATCTAGCATACTCAGCCAATTCATCGTTGTTAGTTACAAGCATGCCTCCTTCACCAGTTGTAACAACTTTTGTTGGAGTGAAAGCAAATATTGAAGCGTCACCGAAGGTTCCGACTTTTTTGCCTTTTATAGATGCACCTAAAGCGTGAGTTGCGTCCTCAATTAGGAAGAAATTGTTGTCTTGACAGATTTCCCGTATTTCCTTCAGGTTCGGATGGGGAAAACCTGCAATGTGGGTAACTATAATTCCGCAGGTTTTGCTTGAAATGTTTTGTTTCAAACTGTTGACGTCAATTGAAAGAGTTTTTTGGTTAATATCTGCAAAAACAACTTTTCCACCAGCAAAGAGTACACTATTGGGAATGGATATGAAACTGTTAGTGCAGACAATTACTTCTTTACCTTTAACTTGGAAAAAATTCAATGCTGTTTCCAGTGCACTGGAATCTGAATCTAAGGCCAAAGCATGCTTTATTCGAAGGTACTCCGCAGTTTTTTGTTGGAAGAGTTTAATGTTTCGGCCGTTTCTTAATTGGCCCTCATCTAGAGCTAATGCTATATCGTTTAGAATTTTTTCTATGTCTGACTTGTAAAAGAAGGGTCTTGATGAACGAATAAAAGGGCAACTCATAAAGGAAACGCCTAAAAATTGATTAGAAGAGGCAGTGTTCAATCTTTTTACGATTGAATGCTTGAGATAGAAGAAGTTTGAAGTGGATAATATCTTTTTTCTATCAAGTTATTTGTGGAGCCAGCCACGGCCGCTTTTTTTGGGTTGCTGTTTAACGTTTTCTTTACTATGGTGTTGTATTGTACGGTTAACAACTTTCGTTTTTGGCTGAACGATGCTGGTTTTTACGAATTTTCCCCAGCCACCAAGGGTTGGGCTTGGCGGAACATATCTTTCGGCGTTTTCTATTTGATGTCTTTCAAGTATTTCTGTGAAGTTTAATGCTTTATAATCTCTTGTGGCGTGAATTATTGTTCCTTTTTCTATAAAGAGTTGGGAATAATCGTTAGTTGCTACGCCTTCTGCGCGAACTTTGTCGTCTAATCGTTCGAGCCAAAGTTTTTTCCATTCACCTTTAAGGTTGTTTACTATCTTTTTTTGTTGTTTGGGTTCCAACTGCGTTTTCCTTCTCATTGTTCGACGTTAAGTTGTTTTGCCCTTCCATTTTTTTGGATAGCTTTTAAGTACTCAAAACAGACGAGATATTTAAATTATATAGAAGATTAAGCAATATTTTCTATTTATTTAACGTTAAAACTCTAAAACAACGCTACATTTCAGGTCGGTCCAAGGAAAAACACTACCGAGTAAACGATTGCTTTGGAACGTTTAAATTCTACTTTTACGTATTCCGAAAGAGAGGGACTTTATGTCTACACAAATTTTTGCAAAAGACATCTACACAAAAGGCGTTAGCACAGTTAATGAAAGCGACACCTTATCCAGGTGCCTTGAATCATTTAAAACTGAAATGCCCCCTGTATTAGCGGTATTGGATGCCAAAGGCAAATATGCCGGCGTAATAGCCCGAAGATGGATTTTAAGGTCAAGACTAGACCCTGCTTCAACCAAAGTTAAAAATTTGATGAGAGCGGCGCCTAAAATTTCGTCTGAATATGGAATTTCAAAGATTGCCAAATTGATGATTGAAAGTGGAGTAAGACAGTTGCCGCTTTTTGATAATGAAAAACTTCTGGGTTTTGTTACAGACGAGAATGTCATTCATGCAGCGGTTGGTCAAGAATGGGGTAAAGGCAAAGTTAGCAGCGTTATGACCCGTGCACCCTATACTATTGATGCAAACAGGTCGGTTGGTGCAGTATTAAACCTGTTTAGAGAGCATGGCTTCTCGCATGTCCCGGTTATGGATTCAGGAAAAATAGTCGGAATCGTAAGTATTCAGGACATTTTAGAGAACATTTTTCAACCAAACCAACGCCAAACAGTTGGAGACAGAATAGGCGAAAAAGTTGAAACCTTTAGCTTACCTGCAAAGGGCATAATGAATAGTCCAGTAATCACTGTAGATGCAGACGCAACCCTTCGACAAGCAGAGAAAAAAATGCATGACTTCAGCGTTTCATGTTTAGCAGCAGTATCTAACGACCGGCTTGTCGGCATCATAACTAAACTTGACTTTCTGGAACCAATCTCACAGTTGGAAACTATACAACCTCGATTAACTATTCAATTCGGAGTAAAAGACACAACTATCAGCAGCGATCAAGAAGCTTTTATGATGGCTGAGTATGATGCTTTCACTCGTAAATACGAAGAAGCATTCCGGACAGGCACATTATTTGTGTACATAAAGTCACACGGCTCAACTAACATGCGTGGCACTCCGTTAGTACATTGTAGACTCCAGTTTAGAACAGTAAGAGGCACATTCTTCAGTTCTGGCGAAGGTTGGGGAATAGAATCGACTTTCAGAATGGCACTTGACAGAATGGATCGACGCTTGCTTAGAAGCAAAGAACTACTTGCATATAACCCGAAATATGCTAAAGACTACTTGCGCAAGATGGGCCTCCCAGAAGAAGAACTGTAAGTCGCCCTCCCCCCAATACACTTTCTTTTACATTGAAAAACAGCTTCTTTTTTTGTCTAACACAAGCGTAAGGGTAAATTTTTGTATGCACCCATGGGCTTGCTTGTTTGCTTTTCGAAATCTTTAAAAATTTTAAAGAAAAATTAATTGTATTCAATTTAGGAGAAGGGGAACATCAAATTAAAGGTGAAACCAGCTTTCGCTGTAGTGGCGGGACTGTTTTTAACAATCGTTGTGTTAGGGGTAATACAAAACGAAGGTTACGGCATCAAAGTTTTAGCTACTCCACCCCCTAACTGTACGCAAACACCCCTACCTGCTAATGTCATTACTCCGACACCTGCTGTTACTGACAATCAAAACAATGATTCTACTTCACTTCAGCACAGTGATGGGATAAAAGTGTACGGTGAAGATTACCCTCGTGAGTTGAAAGGAATTAATTGGGGAGAAATAGTTATCGGCAAAACCAGTTACAAACACATTTCCGTTACTAACCTGGGCGATCAACCAGTTACCCTTGAATTGTCAGTGAAAAACTGGACGCCAGGCGTTGACGGCACTATAACTTGGAGCTATAACGGTAAAAATGTACCTGCAGGCACCGCAGTGTCAATAACTTTAGCGTTAACAATTTATGGCGCATCCTCCGACACTTTTGGCAATTCCATCATCATTACTTCAAAGAACACCAGAAACTAAAACAATTGTTGTTTTTTCAGTTTGTATTATAATTTTTTGAAAATCGCGTCAAAAATTTGACGCGCAAATCAGCAAGCAATGAGAATGCAAAAATGCTTAACCATATCATGCTTGGAACAACTAATAATAAAGAAATTGAATCATAAAGCCCTTCTATAAACCAAAAAAGTGGTCCAAGGATTGCGCCACAACACACCACCAGCATGAAGTTTCGGTTTGAAGGCTTAAAAAGAGTCTGTATGTCTTTAAATTTGTACATTAAAGGCAAACTAATACAGAACAGTGTTAACTCGGTAAAAGTAATTAATATGCTGTTTACTGGTAAAGACAGGCCAAAAGCTGTTTTGGATATTGGCCAAAGAAACTCTATTCCGCCAGTGAATAAATCGCCAATAAACACGTGACTTGAAATTGCGGCAAAATACGGCAAAAATGCTTTCTTGTATTTGGCAAAAAAGGGGATTGCAAGGATGCCGATTGTGATTATTGAGTGGGTCAAACCGCGGTGATTCATAAAGCTGCCAAAAAGTAAGTCCACATCCGGAATAACAGAAATCGCAAGAAGCAGAGGCATGTTTATTTTAACATGCGCAAGCTTAGACGCGCCTTTCCCGGTTAGGTATCCTAAAGCAAAGTGGCCGATAGCATACATTTCAGTACATCTTTTGTTATCCGAAACAAAGCTTGAACTAATAAACTCAGCTTGCCTATAACATGAAAAAAGGATGGTTTTGCTAACAAAGTTAGCGTTTAGTCTTATATGGGGATTCTGCTGCCGTCAAAACCCAGTTTTGAAATGCCAAATTCATCTTTTATCTCGTCGAGTTGTTGAGCGTTGAAAACGGGGCCGTCTCTGCAGACGCGGTATTTGCCGATTACGCAGCTGCCGCATAAACCGATGCCGCAACGCATGAGTCTTTCAAGGCTTGCTTCCAGGGGTAGTTTGCGTTTTTGGGTTAATTCAAAGATTTTTTTGACCATTACTTCGGGTCCGCATGTGTAGATGGCGTTGAATTTTTCTTTGTCTAATAGGTCTGCTAAGGGTTCAGTGACTAAGCATTGCAGGCCAAAGGTGCCGTCGTCGGTTGTTGTGATTAAGCTTTTTTCTTGGCAGACCTTGTTTAGTTGGTCGACGAATAAGAGTTCGTTTTTGGTTTTTGCGCCTACGACAAAGGACAACTTTTTGGCTTTGCCTTGCAGAGTTTTTGCGAGAAACAGGAGGGGTGCTGTGCCTGTGCCTCCGCCGACGAGTAGGACGTTTCCGTGGTTTGGGGTGAAACTGTTTCCGAATGGACCGCGTATGCCTATTGTTTCGCCTGCTTGCATGTTGTGTAGGTGGCGTGTTGCGTCGCCTACGGCTTTTACGGATACGCTGATTACGCCGTCTTCGGTTGCATTCAGTATGCTGAGCGGGATTTCGTCTATTCCGGGTATCCAGAGCATGAGGAATTGGCCCGGTTTAGCGTGGGCGCAGTGTTTGTCTATGAACGTGTAGGTTTTAACTGAAGGACTTTCAGCTGTAACCTGCATAATGGTGGTTGTTCGTAAGGTGTTAGCTTCTGTGAGATAATCCGACAATTTCATTTACACTCCCTGCATGTTTCTTTCTTAGATAAACTTCAATTCCCCGATTGATTGTTTGGAAAACTTCGGGACACTCAAAAGCGATTGCGGTGCCGACCTGGAATGCGTTGGCGCCTGCTAAGAAGAATTCCACTGCGTCTTGCCAAGTTGTGATTCCTCCGCAGCCGATGATTGGGATATCCGGAAGCTTTTCGCGGATGTCATATACGCATCTTAACGCGACGGGTTTCATTGCGGGACCGGATAAGCCGCCTTTGATGTTGGCTAAGATGGGTTTTGTTGTTTCTGTGTCAATTGCGATTGCCCGAAGAGTGTTTGTCGCGGTCAGTGCGTCTGCGCCGGCTTTTGCTGCTGTGCTTGCTAAGTGTACGATGTCTGTCACGTTTGGTGAAAGCTTTACGAAAACGGGCACTTTGACGGCAGATTTTACGGCTTTAACAACCTCGGTGAGCAAAGCAGGGTTTTGTCCGATTTCGGAACCTGTTTGTTTAACGTGCGGACAGGAAACGTTAAGTTCTAACGCGTCTGCGCCGGCTTCTGCAGCTTTTTTTGCTACAGTAGCGTATTCTTCGGCTGTGTAACCGAAAACACTTACGATTAAGGGTTGATGGATTAAGGTTTTTGTGTAACTGATTTCTTCAACGTAATCGGTTATGCCCGGGTTGGGTAAACCCATGGCGTTGATTAATCCGCTTTTTACTTGAACCACAGTCGGGTTAGCGTAACCTGCTCGGGGTTGCAAACCAACGGATTTTGTGACGACTGCGCCTGCGCCGCCTTTTATGACTCTGTGCATCGACTCGGCCGAGTAACCTAGTACACCTGAAGCCAACATACCCGGAGCTTCAAGAGTTAAACCGGCTACTTTTGTGCTTAACAAGCTGCTCTCCAAACAAACTTCACCTCTTCAAACATCAAATATTACAGTTTGCATTATAAGAGATAAAGTTTCGTCAGACCATTGAACAGGCACAGCAAAAAAAGCCAAAAATCTACCAGCCCTTCACATGTTTTGTTTTTCGTTTGCCGTGTTAGAGGAGTTGTTTTTCGCAGTTTTTTTGGCTATTTTTTCACCATTTTTTACATTTTTTCGGGGTTTGTTTTGGGCTGCTTTTTTGGTTTTGTGACTCACCCACAATAAAAGTAAAATATTTAAACCCCTGCTAAAAAAGGTTAATAACTGTTAAAAAAGGTTAAATACACTATAACAAACTAATAACTACACCAAACGCATACCATAACAGAAGGTAAAAATGTGGTTAAAAAACAAGTTACCTACAGCATGTCACTGATACTAGACGAGTGGCTAACAAAAATCTTTAATGAAAACAAAAAAAGACTAGAATTATTGGGGATAAACAATAAAACTAAGCTTTTAGAGGTGCTGGCTAGAAACGGTGAAACCACTGTTTACAAACTTCTTGATGCCCTTGACCAGATAAAGAGTAAGGAGTCGCCAAACACCTAAAAGTTGCTTCATAAGAAAAATGCAGTATCAACTTAACACAATTTAGCAATTAGAAATTGCGTCAAATAGATTGGAAGTAGGCAGTTATTGTCGACTTTGCCTATCTTAAAGGGTGTACTGAGATGGGGCTTATTTTTTGAATACGCTTCTTCGCAGTCCATTGTCTGGTTCTTCTTCTCCGCCAAGCAGAATTCGTAGTGATTTTACTTCGTCGCGCAGCATCGTTATTTCGCTTTCTAAAGCTTTAGCTTTTGCATCAGCCATGCGTTTAAGCTCTTCAATTTCTATCAGCAAGTTTTTTCTTTCAGTTTCTAATGTTCTAATTCGTTCCACTGTTGCTTTAAAACTACTCAAATGCTTCTCCCCTGACAAGTTATTGGTAACTTTTTGAACTTAAACTTTTTCAAAACATACGTTTTGTATGTTTATCAAGATTCAATAGGTGCATAGATAAAAGGGATATTTCAAATTCTGACTGGTCATCAGCCAGAAATAGATGCTATTTTTATATAGGAACTGGTAATTTAACATGAACTTAAAGCTCTTATCTTGTTGGACTGTGTCTGGATGAGAAAGACCATATTTAAAAAGCTTGAAGCACAGGGGCTAATTGCTAATTACAACAGACTACGTAAGAATCTGCCGCCTAAACTTCCAGAACGCATATTCATCTGGGATGAAACCTTCCGTGAAGGAATCAAGGCACCAACAGTATACCTTACTTACGTAGAACAAGTCAAACTTGCAAAATTAATGGATGAAGCAGGCGTAGCCATAATCAACGTTGGCTTCCCAGCTCTTTCAGAAGAAGAAAAACGTAATGTTAGCAGAATAGTAAACGAAAGCTTTGAGCATGCAAAACTCACCGCTTCTGCTCAACCAACCAGAGCAAGCATTGACGCTTGTTTGGAATGCGGAATCAAAGAAATCACCCTCGAAGCACCCATCAACGGGTTAAACTTACAATACAGGCATAAAATAACAAAAGAACAAGCTCTGCAGAGAATTACCGACTCCATTACTTACTGCAAAAAGCATGGAGCAAACGTTAACTTCATGCTTATGGACGGCACAAGAACCACTATTGAAGACATTTTGCAGGTGTTCCAAGTTGCTGCAGACGCTGGCGCAACAAGGCTTGGTCTTGCCGACTCAGTCGGTTTCATCAGACCCTTGTCCATGAGGTATCTTATTTCTCATGTACGTGACGGTTTGCCTGACTCTATCAAGAAGAAAATTCCGATTTCTATTCACTGCCACAACGATTTTGGTTTAGCAACCGCAAACACGCTGGCCGCCATGGAAGAAGGCATATCTTGCCTACACACGTGCATTGCAGGTTTTGGTGAACGCGCAGGAATTGCACCTTTTGAAGAAGTAGTAACATGCGCCGAATTACTCTACAACATTGACACAGGCATTGATTTAGGTAAAATCTCAAGAATCTCACAGTCAGCAGAAAAAGCCTTCGCGTTGCCAATTCAGTTCCATAAACCAATTATTGGCGAAAACATTTTTGCCCACGAAGTTGAAGAAGAAGTCGAAGAAATGATGGCTCACCCACTGGTTTTTGAGCCTTTCCCACCTGAAATCGTTGGAAGAGAAACATCAGTTTTCGTTGGCAGAAATACAGGTCAAAACCTGATTCAGGAAATGCTTGAGAAAGCCGGAATTAGAGCTTCACCACGACAAATGGATGAATTGTTCCGCCGCATTAAAGGTCCACATGAAGGCTTAGACAAAGGCGAAGCTCAAATGACCTATTATCAAGTCAAAAAGTTGCTGAAGGAACTGCAGAAAGGCTACACTATGGATGAGTTCTGGCGACTTGTGGAACAAGTCACACGGCAAAAGCCAAAAATGACTTCAGACAAGAAAGTTTTACAACCCTAAACTTTCTAAAACCTTAAACTTCTTTTTATTTCCTCTAATTCTTTTACAGTTAATTCTTTTGGATAATTGTATATTGGACCACCTGGTTTTTCGTTGTAGAAAGGTCTATTGCAGTCAGGACACCCTGAAGTCTGAAAAGGTTTACCGCTGTTAACGGTTTCTTCTAAAACAGTCGTTGACACGCCGAAGCTGACAATTTTGCCTGTTTCATCAAAACACATACAATCCAAACAGGTCAACCCGTTAACAAGCAAGTAACGTGCAAGCTGTACCCGCCGATAAGAAGCAATTTCAGGCTGAGGATGCTTCTCTAAAGCAGTGCCCCGAACAGGGGTAAACGCAAACAAAGCAGGCAAAACACCCATATCCACACACCGCTCAATGAAACTCACAGCTTCTTTTTCAGTTTCGCCTAACCCAACAATCAAGTGAGTACTAACGTTGCCCACTCCAAAAACCAACAGTGCCGCTTCAAGCAGACTAAACTGGCTTGTCCAATTGTAAAAGCCCCCAGCGGCGGCGCCCTTGACTTGGTTGAAGATTGTTTCGGTTGCAGCATCCAAAGCTATCCCAACACGGTCTACTCCCGCGTTTTTGAGTAGCAGAATGTTTTGGCTGTTTAATGGTTGGCAGGACACAGAAATGGGGGTGTCTGTAGTTTTTTTGATTTGTTTTATTATGGCTTCAAGGTGCAGAAACACGTTTGGATAGTTTAGGGCTTGTATACAGACCCGTTTGATTTTGCCGTTTTTAGCTGCGGCGCCTAACGCTTCAAGCAGTTGTTCAGTTGGAAAACTGGGCCATGTGACTCTGGAAAGCAGCTCCGCACGGCTTTGGCTGTCTCGTGCTTGGGGACAGAATCCGCAGTTGGCTGTGCATTTGCCCTCTTTATAAGTCATCAAGTAAGCGGTGGTGGGTGCCGCGTCCATTTTACCGCTTTGTAACCCAAGCGTTATAGCAGTACCTAACGAGACACGAACCTGAAGAGGCAAGTTATCCACGTAATGCTCCTGCATGAATTGACACTCACTAGTCACTATGTACGATAACACATCCTTAAAATAACATATAGCCTGCTAGAAAAAAGGAAGGGCTTTGGAGGTGAAAAATCCTTTGAAGCTTGAAGAAGAAAAAATCATAAAAGAAATACCGGCAAACCATCTTCGCTCACTTTTGGCAATTGGCGGAAAACTGAAACTCACAAGTAAAACGTTAAAATTTAAACCTCATGCGTTTAACATTGGCGGTAAAGAACTTACTTTTAACTTAAAAGCTATTGACGAAATTTCTGCATCGCACGTTATTGGACCAAGGTCGAATCAAATTCATGTAAAACTGAAAGGAGAAGATTTTCGGTTCGTTGTCTGGGCTACGCAGAAAAATGAGTTTGTTGATGCTGTAAAAAGGCAGATAGCTCAAAATAAATGAGGTAATATTAGCAACTCTTATGCAGTTGGACGCCTTTGCTGTGGCAAATCTGATTTTTGAATTATAAGAGTTCTTTTGTAATTAACTACAAGACTTACTGTGCGCGTTGCAAAAGAACTTAATGCCCAAATTGGAAATCCTACTTCAACTATAGTACAGATAATTGGTGTTGGAGATAGTAGAGTTAAAGTTATAGCTATGTACAGTACGCTGCCAATGTATTTGCCTAAGGGGTCGTAAAGCTGCTTTCCAAAATAGCCAGTAACGGCGAATTGTACAAAGGAAGCGGCAATCAGCAATAGTACCCATATCGGGTAGTACCCGTTTAGTGTGAAAACTGAAAAAATGCCTATGACCATTACGAAATCTGTTATTGCATCAAAATACGCACCCTTTTTTGAGGCAACGTTTAGTTTTCTGGCGATGAAGCCGTCAAGCAGATCAGTGCCGGCGGCTAACGCGAAAACAAGTAGGCATAAAGAAGGGGAGCCAATGCTGTTAAAGTAAAGAAACAGGGGCAAAGCGGCAATTCTTAGCGAGCTTATGCCGCTGGGGATTAAAGCTTTGGAATTCACGGTTTTTGCTCCTTTCTTATGGATGTATGCTGCTTGCTTGCTGTGTTAACTCGGTCATGTTGCGGTTGCTTCTGAATAGGGTTAATTGCTGGATTACTTGGCCGTTGGCGTCTTGGACGGTTTTGCTCATTGCCGCTGGAGCGTTAAGTGGGTCTATGCCGCCGCCGACTGCAATTATTGTTGTGTTTATGTTATTTAGGTTGCCGACTCGGTGGATGTAGTTGGTTACGGTTGGTGCAGGGTTGAAATCGTATATTGGCCAGCAAAGCGCGAGCAACGAATATTTTGAGAGGTCACTTGGGGCTTGATTGCTTGCGGTGGTTAATTCTACTTGCCAGCCACTGGATACTAAGCCGTCAGCGTAAGCTGAAGCGACATCTTTGCTAAAGCTGGTAAGCCCGGGGTGATAGATTACTAATGCTGTTTTAGAGCCTGAAGGGTTTAAGGTTTCTGTAAATGAGACTTCACGATACACACTGTATTCAAGGTATGCACCTATGCCGAGGAAAACAGCTAAAACGATTAGGAGGGTTGTTAGCATTATTTTTTTCCACCTTTTGGTTGGCCAAAATTTCACTGACAAACCTCCTTGTCAAGTCTTGTTGGGTTTGTGATTGTTTGATTAATTTTTTTGGTTTGTTCCATGTTTGTGTTCATTTTTTTCACCGTTTGGGTTTTACTATTTTATCCATGGAACGTTTTCAATAAAAGAGGTAACGCACCCAACCAGTACACCAAAGATGTAATCTTAAGAAAACAAGCAAAAAACATCAAAAACGTATCAAAAACAAAATTATTGAACAAAAATATTGAAAAGTTAGTGTTTGTGCTTGCTTTTAGGATGCTTTAGATTCGTCGTCCGCCAACAGTTTTTCTTCGTAACTGTAAATACGTTTCATACGGTTTTCCCAACGCCTAAAGAACCGATACTGAGAAGACATCAAATAAATGGTATAAACCAAAAAGCCAGCAAGCAACCCAACCAAAATCAAGTCACTAACCTCAACACCAAAAGTTTTCGAAATACGCAAATAAGCAAGTACAAAACCCACCAACAAAAGCAGACAAATCAAAATGCTAAGTATTGCACCACGTTTGAAGCGTCCCCACTCATGATTAATCTCAGAGAGGAACTCGTGCGTTGTCTTCACTGGATAGTGTTGCTGGTTTTCTTTTTCACTCATACCTGTCATCTTTCTTCTACATTTTTATTATTATATAGATGATGCACCACTGGTGAATCCCGGCTAAAGCAGCGACGGCAACGAATCCCGCAGGTTCGTGTAGATTTTTCTTCCCTCAGCAGTCAACAAGATGTGGCCTTGCTCGTTTTCTTCAACAAACCCTTTGTCTTTTAGGTAAGTTAAATGCTTCAAGAAGTCATCATACGAAACGTCGGTTGCTTTACGCCAAACGTGGGTGCGCAGTTGGTGTTTGCCGCTAAAGAAAAGGAACTCCAGTACCTCAAAACGTATCTGAACTGAACCTTTCCGTTTATCCCCCATGTTTGCACACCCGCAGGCTGAATGCTTGCTTGCATCCACCAGTCGAATGCTAAACATTATTCTGTACATATTTAAAAGAATAGCTAACTCTCAATTCAATCAAACTGCAGATTCACGCAAAAACAGGCGTTTTCGGGTACAGTTGCGCGTATGCTTGATGATGCACCATTTCCACTTCGCCTGTGCCAGCCCAAATTATAACTAAAAGTTCAGTGACACTGCCAGGATAAGTCCCGTTTAAAGGTAAAGTAACTGTCCAAGAAGGATACAAAATATTTCCGCCTTTATTTTGAGAAATTAAAACTGCAGCAATTCGATTTTCAAGTACATCAAACTCATCAACCACCCAATCGTCGGACATGCGGTATGAATAGTTTTGTATAGCATTAAGGGCGATAACGATGGCTTGTTCCTTTGAAATATTCACATTGGTGTCGCCTATTGAATAGACTTGCCGGTCGTCTCCAATCATGGAGAAAAATCCATCCTTAAAACCCATCGCTACATATCGGTAATCACAGCCGTTGAAGGACTGCATCCAACGGAACTGCACAGAATCGCCAAAAGCAGTGCCAGTTAAATCTGCATGTTTAACTTCCAGCTTAAGATTGCCTGACATCAGAGTCACGTTTTCGGCTGGGTTAATGCCACGTAGCAAATCAACGAGCAAATTTGAATTCAACCCAGAAAATTCTTGATATTTCTGCAAAAAGGTTACAGCTGCTTCTGTGATGTTACTGTATTGAGAATCACTGAGTATACCGCCTTTCTTATTATCCAATGCAGCGTGAGTTAAAACGCCGTTCCGTATTTCACAGATAACATTTAGCGTATTATTTTCTGACTCTAAAGAGTAAGTTAAAAGTTCGTCTTCGTTTGGTGCAGTTGAGCCTTTAAAAAAAGAAAATGGTTTGCCAGAATGTACAAGACTGACATTATATCGTGAAGTATCAATAGGCAACACGTTTTCTATAAAGCCCAAAGCAACTTTTTGGCCAGCCGATACATCCACGTCTTTTGACTCTGCAAACGGCAATTGTTGAACCACGACAACAGTTCCAGTTATAAAACCAAAAACAGCGAACGCCAAAACCAAAGCGTAAAAACGCTTCATCAAACTTCCCTATAAGGCAGCACTATTTTTTGAAATAAAACCGTTTTCGTCAAGAAACTTTGACTAAAGCAGACAAAACAGCCCACCTATTTGGAGCCTATTAGAAATAGTATGCAGAAACCTAAGGGGGGTAGGTGCTATTGGTTAAGAATCAAGCCAAAAACATGCTGAAACATAAGCGTGTGTTGTGGGATTGACGATTTTTATGTGTTGCCTGCAGGTGAACTGTAAGCAAAACTTTATTATGGATTGTTAAATTTTACAATCGATTGAAAAAATCATTAACCAACAAAAAGCATGGGAACTTTATGGTTACGTTGGCTGATTTAGGGTTCTGCGAAAACACAATCTGCGAGACCATACTCTGCACCTTCAACCCGGACGGAAGCCCAAACGCTGCCCCCATGGGCGCAACCATACAAAACAGCCAACAAGTCACCATGACCATTTTCAATTCCGCAGAAACCCTCAAAAACCTGCAAACCACAGAAGCAGCCACATTAAACCTGACAGGCAACATTGACTTTTACTACAAGACTGCACTCAAAGAGGAGCCGTTACCGTCTGGCTGGTTTGAAAAATCTGAAGTCGTCAATGCTCCAAAACTGAAAAAGGCTGACGCAGTAATCTCGGTGGCTGTAGGAGATTTTACGCCTGTGGATGAATTGAGAACCCGAGTTTCCTGTGTTGTTAAGCAGGTTGATGCCCCAAAAGTTTACCCCCAAAGCTACTGCAGGGCAGCGCCAGCGGTTCTTGAAGCAATTATTCATGCGACACGCATAAAAGTCCTCGTCGGCGTCAAGGAAGAGCAGGCTCATGTGGCTAAACTTTTAAATTTAATTCAAAACTCCAATGACGTGGTCAACCGTTCAGCCCCTAACTCGCATTACGCTGAACTAATGACTGACTTGCAAAGAAAAGTTGATACGTGGAGGGCTAAAGCATGAAGGTTATCGTTAAAACTCCAGCACGGCTGCACCTTGGCTTAATCGACTTAAACGGCAACTTGGGCAGAATGTTCGGCGGTTTAGGCGTCGGAATCGACCAACCAAACATCATCATCGAAGCCCAACCAGCAAAAGAGTTCAAAGTTACAGGAAAAGAAACCGAATTAGCCACCCAACTGACAAACCGCTTCCTCAAAGCATACCAAACCAACCCAAACGTGCACATCCACGTACAAGAAACAATTCCAGCTCACAGTGGACTAGGCTCAGGAACACAATTCGCACTCGCAATCGCCACCGCACTAGCAAAACTAAACGGCATAAAAGCCACAGTTCCCCAGCTTGCATTCGCAATGGAACGCGCTAAACGCACGGGCGTCGGCACAGCAATCTTCGAAAAAGGCGGATTTGTAGTTGACGGCGGCAAAAAAACAGGCGAAACCGCTGGTTTTCCACCGCAAATTTACAGGCAACCCTTCCCAACAGAATGGCGTTTTGTCATCGCGGTACCTAACGTTAACAAAGGCTTATCCAGTTCGGCAGAAACATCAGCATTTAACAAGCTGCCGCCAATGCCAGAAGGAGAAGTAGCAAAAATCTGCCGTTTAACAATGCTCAAGCTTCTGCCAGCATTGGCTGAGAAGGATATTGATAGTTTCGGGGAAGCTTTAACGGCTATTCAGATTGTTACAGGCAACCATTTTGCTCACGTACAAGGCGGAACTTACTCAAACAAGGAAGTCGCCGACACTTTAGAATTCATCAAAGGCTTGGGAGTTCACGGGTTTGGACAAAGCTCGTGGGGACCAGCAGTTTACGGCATCGTAAAACAGGAGCAAGCCAAACCAGCATTGAAAAAACTAAAAGCATATCTTGACCAAAGCTTCGGTGGAGAAGCATTCATTGCGAAAGCAAACAACAAGGGTGCAACAATCAAAGCTTTAAGGGATTGATTTTGAAGGTACTTTTAGTTACTGGCAGACTCGCAGAAGAAATGGTCAAAGATTACGCTAAACAAGCAGCCGTGGAAACTGAGGTTGTTGCCCTAAATTTTCCTGTTGCAGCATTTTTGAATTCTGAAACAATCACGACAGGCCTAAAAGACCATAACTTGAAAGGCGTAGACATTATTCTCACGCCGGGCTTGAGCCGTGGAGACACCAAAACCATCACCCACGCGCTTGGTGTGCCAGCGTTTAAGGGTCCAAGATACGCCGCTGACCTGCCAACCGTGCTTGAAACCATGGGCAAAGTCCAGCTTTCAACTACCACACCAGCCTGCGACCTACTACGAGACATCCTTACTGAGAAGGCACTAAAAGAAATTGAAAAAGCCGAGCAAAACCGCGAAGAACTCCTAAAACAGCCGGGCAGCATGCTGATTAAGAATTTGGCGGTTGGCAAAGACTTTCCGATGCGGGTTATGGCTGAAATCGTAGATGCCGCCCTAATGCCTGACGAAGAAATCCAGTATTTAGCCAAAAAATTCGTTTCAGAAGGCGCACACGTTATTGATGTGGGCATGATTGCAGGTAAAAGTGACCCAGAAACCGCGAAACGCATCATAAAAGCAGTCAAAGCGGTTGTTGATGTTCCAGTGAGCATTGACACGCTAAACCCTGAAGAAATCAAAGCCGCCGTCTCCGTTGGCGCGGACTTGATTTTGAGTTTGGATGCGGGAAACATTGACCAACTTGCCACCTTCGCCACCGACGTTCCAGTCGTAATTATTCCAACTAACCAGCGTGAAGGCTACTTCCCCAAAAAAGCAAGCGAACGCGTACAATTAACAGAAGAATTAATTGCCAAAGCCAAAAAGCTTGGTTTTAGCAAGATAATGGCTGACTTGATTTTGGAGCCTTCAAACGTGCTGGAATCATTCATTACGTTTAGAGACTTTGGCGCTAAACATTCGGATGTGCCTTTGTTTGTGGGAGTTGCCAACGTTACGGAGCTTTTTGATGCAGATTCTATCGGCATAAACGCGTTGCTCGCAAGGCTTTCATCTGAAGTTGACGCAAGCATGATGCTGGCAACTGAGAAGAGCACGAAAGCCAAAGGAACAGTCAAAGAAGAAGTAGCCGCAGCCAAAATGATGTATCTTGCCAAGAAGCGTGCTTCAGTGCCAAAGGATTTGGGTATTGATTTGCTTGTTTTGAAGGATAAGCGTTCACGCGAAGAACCATATAACCCCGCAGTGGAGGAACCGTCACTGGTTACTGTTGCATCAGGCGAAAACTTGCCAACAGAAATAGACACCATGGGAATGTTCAAAATAGCCCTTGACCGCAAAAACGACACAATCGTCGCCTCACTGTACACAGACGCTGAGATGGCTAAGCCCACCAAAATTATCAAAGGAAAAACCGCAGAAGCAATCTACGCAAAAATCGTCCAACTCGGATTAGTTACGCGTTTAGACCATGCCGCGTATTTGGGTAGCGAACTTGAAAAAGCCGAAATCGCCATAAAAACAGGCAAAGAATACATTCAAGACAAAAAAATGTTTTAACAAAAGGAAAAGGGAAAGTTTTAGGCTGGAACCTTTTCTTTCTTTTCTAACACAGCAGGGTTTGTTATTTTAATTAGCTGTGTTTTTACGAGAGCATAGAATAGGGGCAGACCTACAAGGACTGCGAATATTACTAGTATTGTACGCTCCCATGGGAAGAGAAAGAACACTATGTTCCATTTTAGCATAAGAGCTTCTGGAGTCAAGTAGTGGTTTACGTAGACGAATATGTTTTCGTAAAGTATGTTGCCCATTAAGTGTTGCAGCATTGTTCCAATGAACATTAGTACTGCAAAGCCTACAACGGCCTTTGAGGAAAGTTGACTTATAAATCGCTTAAAGCCCGATTTACTGCTCATTACTGCAGTGTTTTGGGGTGTTACACTTTGTATCCATTTTCCAGCTTTCATGCCTAATGGTGAAAGCAGAACTATGAAGGCCACAAGGTGCATCCAAGTGAATGGCCACATTAGTGTTGTGCTACCGATTGGAAGGCTGACAAAGTTTAGTGTTAATGGGTTGAGGGTAAACGCGGAAAGTAAGGCGATGTATAATATTACTGCTGGCAACCATTTTCTGCGTGCAAGAAAGCCGATAGCTACAGTGTTTACTAACGCTGGAAGGAAGTCTAAGCCAAGAAATACTGGTGCTTTCATGCTCATACCTATGAAGGTACCGATAATTACGCTGGCACCGCCAAGATATGGGCCAAGTATTATACCGTAAATCGGTGCGAGAATGTCTGCAAGAGAGAAGGAGGCTCCTTCAACGCCAATTACTGGAAAAGTGGGAATTATTCGCATTGCTGCATAAATCGCGGAAAATACAACTATTAAAGCAACTTGTCTTGTGGTTATCACAGGTTTTAGTTTTAGGTTCACTTTTTGCTTCTCCCTTGTAAATCTTTGCAACGTTGTGTAAGTTTTTACATTGCATCATCATATAAAAGATTTTTCCAACAAACACTCCAAAAACATTCTCTCAAAAACCAAGCCAAAAAACAGAAAATATCATTAAAAAACTCAAAAACATTATCAAACAATTTGCAAATAAAGATAAAACTTATATTATGATACCTTAAGATAGATTAGTGTATAAACGAGTTTTGGTTTAGATGCCTTCTAGCAATTCTTCTCCACCCATTCTAAATAAGGATAGCTTAATCATAGTAGTTCCGCCAAAAGCATCACCAGACAATCAACCAAAAATCGAAGACTACACCCAACTACTCGAACAACTAGTAAAAAGGCAAAAAAAGCAGCTAAAAGAAGCTGAAAGACTCGCAGCCATAGGACAAACAGCCGGCATGGTTGGCCACGACATCCGCAACCCCCTGCAAGCCATCATCTGCGAGTTGTATCTGGCAAGAGTTGAACTGCAGGAAATGCCGCAAAGCAAAACAAAAGAATCCATCTGCCAAAGCATCTCCTTCATCGAGGAACAGGTAAATTACATAAACAAAATAGTCAGCGACCTCCAAGATTACGCTAGACCCTTAAGGCCCGAGTTTAATGAAACCAGCATTAGCGAAATAATTGAAGCTTCAATAGCCACATTAGCGTTTCCGAAAAACATTCATTTACACGTGCAATCTGACCGCCAAATGCCTAAAATAAAACTGGACCCCATACTGCTTAAACGGGTACTGGTTAATTTGATAACTAATTCTGTGCAGGCGATGCCTAACGGCGGCAAAGTAGGCATAAAAACCCACATGGATGGTGGTAACGTAAAGATTTTAGTTGAAGATACGGGTGTGGGTATTCCAAACGAGATTAGGCACAGAATTTTTCAGCCGCTTACAACTACCAAATCCAAAGGTCAAGGGTTCGGGTTGGCGGTTGCTAAAAGACTTGTTGAAGCACAAAATGGAACCATCACTTTTGAAAGCGAAAAAGGCGTAGGAACCAAATTTATACTTAGTTTTCCTCTTCAATCGCCCGGTAAAAATCTAAACCTACTTGACTTTATGGGCTAAATTGGTACTTAGCAAGTTGGCGCTTGGATAACAATTCTTATATTTGTGTGACGGTTAATTTTTTACTGGAGTTTTGAAATTTTATGGCAATAAAAGTAACGCCAGAATATATTGACCTTCTAAACCGAGCGGTAGAACGTGAAATCCAAGTTTCAATCCAATATATTCTGCAGCACGGAAAAATGGAAAAAATAGCAAAAAGAGTAATACCAGAAAACATCCTTTTAGACCAGACAACTTATGACGCAGTCGGAAAAATCCTGCGTGACTTTGCAATTGCAGAAATGAAACATGCCGCTGACATCATGGAACGCATTTATTATCTTGGCGGGCAAGCCACAACAAAGGCAAGTACGCCAAAAATCGGTAACAGTATAAGTGAATTTGCAAAAAACGGCGTTAAAGCTGAAGAAGAAGCCCTAACACTCTACCGCGAAATCATCAAAACCGCAGAGCAAATGGGCGACTGGCAAACAAAAGACTTGTTTGAAAAAATCTACCGACAAGAAGAAGAACATCTCTTCAAATTTCAAGAATACTCAAGCTTCCAAGACGAGAAAGAAGAAGCAAGCAGTGCCCCATTGCCAGAATGGCGTAAAATATACACCGAAGACTATTTTGCATTATTAAACAAAGCAGTTGCTGCTGAAATTACAGGAATCATCCAATACACAAACCAGCATGAAAAACAAGCTCTACTTGAACTTAGAACCAAAAACACTCCACTTGAAACAGTAAAAGGAACCAACAAAACTGCAGTAATCAGCGAAATTCTCAAAAAAGTTTTCATGCAAGAAATGGATCACTTAGAAAAAATTAGTGAACGCATTTACCTGCTTGAAGGCGAAGCAACATTCAAACCAGACCCATTACCAGTAGTCGGCGCAAACGCAGATGACTTTATACGTTTAGACCACAAACTGGAAAGCGACACAATACTACTTTACCGCCAAATCATTGCTGAAGCACTAAAACGCAATGACACAACAACAAGACGCATGTTCGAAGACATAATCATACAAGAAGAAGAACACTTCTGGACATTCGACGACTTCGTCAGATAAAACAACCCAACATTCTTTTCATTTTAAGCGTAGACTCAAAAAGTCTACCGCTAAACATTTTTAACATATTTTTGACTTGTTTTTCAACCAATAGCACCTACCCCCCTAAGGAAAAAACAGCAGGTTTATGGAGGGGTCACATGCAAGACGATTATGCTGTCAGTTGCTGAAAATATTGTTACTTTTAAGCCAAAGGGAGTGTATGTTGCGCCTGCAAAGGCAGAATAGCTTGATGTTTGTCCTTCTGAAGTTACCTGCAGTAGATTTGCTTGACCACCAGACGCGTACCTAAACTCGTAAGTTCTGTCGTTTTGGGTGTAGTTGACGGATTGGTATAGAGCGAAAGTCAAAACAGTATAGTTATCAGAATTTTGAGGCTGCTCTGACTGGTTTGATAAGGATGTTCCTATAAGGTAGAAAGCAGCAAAAGCTAAGCTAAGCACAAGAATCAGGGCGACTATTTTTTTTAGGTCAAACGGTTTTTCAGGCAAAGTTTGAACTCCACGGAAGAAACTAACCATTGTAACTTTCAACTTGAGGATTAATAGTATGTTAAAAAAATAAAAAACTATTGACGACCCATTCACCGAATTTTCAGGTAAAAGGCGTTAAATCGTATTTTGCATCAAAATCGGAAGCGCATTCAGCATCTTAAGGGTCTGTTTTTTGTTGGGGTTTTTAACGCTTTTTTAAGGCAACTAAAAGTTAATATAGCCGCCGAAGACTCGTTAATTGGTTACCTGACTACTTTTTATGGCGTCAAACGCTACTTAACCGCTTTTTCAGGGAGTTCTTGTCAACCCTTTTGCTGAGCTACACGTAGGCAGTATTTTTGTAACCATTAAGAAAGGCTGAGGGAAATGGTACAGTTTGGTTAGTTCTGATAAAAACGAACGTTTTTTTGATGGAGCATTGAAAAATAACAGTTTTCTGGAGTACCCAGTGTTGGATACTTACAGAGAAGTTTTCAAAAACGACGTTTTTAATCTTGATATTCAAATCCCCGAGGTAAATCAAGAAACTGACAAAACAACAGTAATCATACCCACACTTAACGAAGAAAACAACATCAAAAACATAATTTACGAACTACAAGGGTTAGGATACTCAAACATTCTCGTTATAGACGGCAACTCTGACGACTGCACTGTAGAAGCCGCCAAAGAATTAGGCGTTAAAGTGGTCAATCAGGATGGCAAAGGCAAAGGAACCGCTTTACGGCAAGCCTTCAGTTACGCCAACTTGGGCAACTGGATAATAATGATGGATGCTGACGGTTCAATGGATCCAAAAGAGATTCCACTTTTTCTTGAAGCTTTAAAAAAGGGGGCTGATGTTGTAAAAGGTTCCCGTTTCATGATTGGCGGTCACACAGATGACATGACTGCTGTTCGCAAATTCGGCAACAAAATCTTTGTTTTCCTTGTCAACAGGTTAATCCACGCGGGATACACTGATTTATGTTACGGTTACGCCGCGTTCACCAGTGAGGCTCTTGAAAAATTGAGTCCTCATTTGAAGGCTACAAGTTTTGATATTGAAACTGAGATTTTCATGAAAGCAAAACTCTTAGGCTTAAACATTAAAGAAGTTCCAAGTGTTGAAGCACCTCGCTTGAGCGGTAACACGAATCTTTCCACCTGGGGAGATGGCTTCAAAATTTTGAAAACTATTTTTCGTGAAGGATTAAGCAGGCGTTGGTTCAATCCACGACTGTAAACCCGTTTTTCAGCCTGATAGGAGCAAAATGCAAAAAATGCCTAATGTTTCGATAATTGTTTCAACATACACTAAAAAGAGGTTGCATGACATACAACGGTGCATTGCTTCCCTTGAGAAGCAAACCATTCAGCCAACGGAAGTACTGCTGGTTTTAGACCCGCACGAGGATTTAGTAGAGTTTTACCGTAAAAGAATCCCAAGTTTTGTTAAAATAGTTGTTTCGAACGGGTTTGGACTTTCATACGCAAGAAACACCGGAATTAAACAGGCTTCAGGATGTATTGTTGCGTTTATTGATGATGACGCGTTAGCTGACCCGCGTTGGCTTGAAAACTCTTTGGCTAATTACGAAAACGAGCAGGTCCTAGGTGTGGGCGGCTTCATCAGTGCTAACTGGGAAAACGCACGGCCTCTTTGGCTGCCTGAAGAACTGGATTGGATAGTTGGCTGCTCATACAAAGGCTTACCTACACAACGGGCGGAAATCCGCAACCCCATCGGTTGTAACATGTCATTTCGTAAAACAGTTTTCGATCAAGTGGGCTATTTCAGAACTGACATTGGCAGATTCGGAAGCATGCTACTTTGCAATGAAGAAACCGAGTTTGCCATCAGAGCCCTCAGACACATGCCTAAGTCTAAAATCATCTATGAACCCTCCGCAGTTGTTTATCACCGGGTACGTAAAGACCGTGGACGCTTACGTTATGTTTGGACACGTTCATTTTATGAAGGAATCTCCAAGGCAATAATCAGTTTTAAAGCACAAAAAAAGGTACTGTCAACTGAAGACACTTACTTGAAACTGTTAATTGCCAAATCCATTCCGCAGCGGCTAAAACATTTTTACAGAAAAAACCACTCCAGCGAATTGTTAGCGCTTTTTGTTTCTTTATTGGCGGTTTCGGCAGGTTTTGTGGTTGGCAGAATCATGAAGAGGGTAAATGATGAGGTTGCAATCTGAAGTTATTTCTAAAGGCTTATGCTGTGGATGCGGCACCTGCGCGGGTGTTTGCCCAAACGGCGCCATAGAGATGACTCTATCCAAGGGATTGTTTGAGCCTCATGTAAAGTTGGATTTATGCACAGACTGCCAACTGTGCGTTAAAGCTTGTCCCGGCGGCAACCTCGACTCAAACGAACTGCAGCTTCACGTGTTTGGCAAAAAACCAGACAACCACACCATAGGCAACTACCAAGCCTGCTACACGGGGTACGCTTTGAATGATGAAATCCGTTTCAATTCTGCCTCCGGCGGCATTATCACTCAACTGCTTATTTTCGCGCTTGAAAACAAAATCATCGATGGCGCAATCGTTACCCACATGAACCCAAACAACCCTCTCGAACCACAAGCGTTCATCGCTAAAACCAAACAGGAACTAATTGATGCTTCAAAATCCAAATACTGCCCAGTAGCAGCAAACACCTGCCTAAACCAAGCACTCAAAGAAGACGGAAAATACGCCCTTGTCGGGTTACCCTGCCACATTACAGGAGCACGAAAAGCCGAGAAAGCACTCGAACCCTTGGAAAACAAAATTGTCCTCAAATTCGGCTTATTATGTTCCCACACAGTAGATTTTGCAGGCATTAGCTTCCTGTTAAAAAAACTAAAAATCACAGAAAAACAAGTCAGCAAAATAACTTACAGAGGACAGGGCTGGCCAGGCTATTTAGCCATAGAAACCAAAGACAACAACAAAATAACTGTGCCACTTGTTGGAAGCTGGCATGCATATTGGCCTTTGTTTTCCTCATTCTTCTTTACGCCAATGCGTTGCACCATGTGCCCTGACCAGACAGCGGAGTTGGCGGATTTGTCGTTTGGTGATGCTTGGCTTCCAGAAATGCGAGGGGACAGAAAGGGGGCATCCATTGTGATTTCACGGACAAGCAAAGGGCAACAATTGCTGGGGGCTGCTGAAGAAGCGAAGGCGATTGCTTTAGCGCCGTTGGATATTAGCCGCGTTGAAGAGTCTCAACGGACGAATTTGAGGTTTAAAAAGGATGATTTGCCTTATCGCCTGGCTTTTTTGGCGGCAATAGGTAAAAACACGCCGCGTCACAGTGAACTGCACGGGTCATCGTCTTCTGTTTCTGCTCTTCGTTCAATGTATGTCTATTCAAACATTAAAGCTGCCTCAAACAGCAGTTTCTGCGCCTTTCTCGCGCAGGTTCCCTTCCCACTAATTCGGCTGTACTATGGAATCTACAAGTCATTGTGCAAAATTTGAGAAAGGAGAAGAACATGGAAAAACTAAAAGTTCATTTTATTCACGTTGGCAACATGAATAACAAGGGCACGCAAGCCTTGTTTGCCAGCGATGTCGCTATAATAAAAGAAGTTGACAAGACAGCGGATGTTTCGGTTTCAACAACAGACATTGAAGGCGTAAACAAAATGAAGCTGCCGCTAAGCCAAATTTTGCCGCCTATGGTTGACTTGCCCTACGACCGAGCCGACCAAACTTCCAAAACGTTGGGCTTCGGCAGAAACAGCATCGTCTACAAACTTATGACGGTCAGCCTGATGGTTCTAATGCCTATCCAAACAGTTCTATCGTTATTGTCGGTGATTTCTTGCAAGCTGGGCTTAAAACCCCTTTACCGCAGCAAAGTTATTGAAAAAGTAAAGTCCAGCAGCGTGGTAATCTCCCATAGCGATGAAAGCTTCAAAGAAACTGCTTCTTTACTGCCCCTAAATCCGATGTGGGTATTCACTTGGTGGAGTATGCTTTTTTCCCGAACTTTGGAAGTAATGGTTGCACGCGCCTTCCACAAACCCGTCGTGCTCTTTCCTAACTCTGTGGGACCTTTTCGCACGTGGCTTGGTCGCTCAATGGCTAAGCTTTCGCTTAACAGTTGTGATTACCTGCTTATTCGTGACCCCATTAGTTACGGCATAGTAGAAAAAATGGGTCTTAAATCCACTAAAATTTTGACTTATGACACAGCCCTGCTTTTTGACCAGCAAAGCAGCGTGCCTATTGATGCAAGTTTGTCTTCTGAACGGGTTCTTGGTGTTTCTGCAGGCATATACAGCAACAGCATTTCAAAGACTGCAGTCGAAAACTATGTCTCTGCTCACGCCCAAGCCCTTGACGCCGCCATCGAAAAACACGGATTCACCGTTGCCTTTTTGCCCCACTACATCAGCGGTTTTAGCGGTGATGACCTTGAAATAAGCAAAAAAATCGTCCAACAGATGCGTCACAAAGAACAAACAAAAATCATTGTAACCAGAAACGTTGCTGAGTTTAAGGCATTAATTGACCGAATGAGCATGGTTGTTTCGTCGAAGATGCACCCAGCGATTTTGGCTGCGTCAGGTTTTATCCCAGTTCTAAGCATAGTATATGACCATAAACAGACAGGGTTTTTCCAACGGTTAGGCATGACTCAATGCACGCTGGACATCAGCAAGGTCTCTGCTGAACAGTTAACTCGCAAAATTGACAGCACTTGGAACCAGCATACGCAGTTAACCGCCGAGTTAGCGAAACAAATTCCTCAGTGGCAAAGAAACCTGCGTTATGTAATGAAAAAAGTTGTATCAAAATACATGAAGGGAGGCGTTGAACATGAATTATGCACGGGCGTTTTATACGCTCAACCGCCTGATGAAGAGAGCATATTGGTCGCCAACGCAGCTTGAAGAATACCAGAACAAGCAGTTAAGACGCGTAATCAGGCATGCATATGATAATGTACCGTTTTATCGGCGAAAATTCAGGGAAGCCCGTTTGATTCCAGCAGACATCAAAACAAAAGAAGACCTAAACAGGCTACCGATAGTTCGCAAAAAAGAAATTAAACAAAACGCATCCGACCTGCTAAGCATAGACACCAATTTTAAGAAGTTACGTAAGGTTTCAACCAGCGGCTCCACAGGCGAACCCCTATTTCTTTACCTGTCCGAAAGGGAACTTGAATTCAGAAAAGCCAAACACTTACGCGCGAACATTAGCGTTGGACAAAAGGCGTGGCACCGTTGGGTAACCCTTGTCGGTCCCCAGCACGTTAACAAAACAGGCAGCATGCAGCGGTTAGTCGGCATGTATATTCCAGTCACCCTGTCAGTATACAATAACGTTGAGGCGCAGATTCAGCAGTTGGAAAAGCTGCAACCTAACGTTTTGGATGGTTATTCAAGTTCACTTCTGATTTTAGCCCACGCTATAGAACGCCAAGGCACAAAACAGTTTAGTCCCAACTTTCTAATCGGCGGTGCTGAACTAATCGATAACCTGTCGCGGCGGTATGTTGAGCGGGTTTTTGGTGTGCCGTTTTATGACCAGTACTCAAGTGTCGAGTTTGAACGGATGGCTTGGCAGTGCCCAGAGCAAGGCGAGTATCACATGGACTCTGACGGGGTAATACTGCAGTTTCTTGATAAGAGCGGTCAAGAAGTCTCTGCGGGCGAAACAGGCGAAATCGTGTGTACGAGCCTTTTCAATTATGCTATGCCGCTGATTCGGTACGCGATTGGCGATGTGGGTATCCCTTCAGAGGGCGCTTGCAGTTGTGGACGAACGTTACCGTTGATGAAGATGGTTGAAGGTAGAAAAGACGCCATGCTACTGCTGCCCAACGGTCAAATGCTTACCCCACGCGCCTTCACATACGCCATTCACGATTTCCCAGGTTATCCTGAAATCGAGAAATTTCGAATAATCCAAACCGATTTTGACAAATTTGAGTTTAACCTAAAAATGAAAAACAAAAAGTGCCCTCAAGATGTTCTCCGCAGGGAACTTTATAGTCACTTATCGTCGCTTTTGAACCTGCAAGGTGCCCGTTTTGAAATCAATTTTGTTGATGACATCCCACTGGACCGTAACGGCAAGTTGAGCATTGTTGTTTCCAAGCTATCGCCTGCCAGTGTAGAAACCGCATTATTTAAAAGACTGCAAGGTCGCTAGTTCTTTAACGACTTTTTAGGAGCTTTTAGCGCTGAATCAAAGGCTGCTTTTTGCTGTTGTTCTTGTTTTATGTGTTGGCTGCCTAGTTTACACGGTTGCTTCTACGTCTGTTTTGTGGATTGAGGCAACGGATTATGGTTTGGTTAACCGTTTGCCCATCGTTTTCTATGCTGGTTTGGCGTTGTTAGGCGGCGTCTGGTACATTGGCGTTCGGCATCACAGTTTTTTGCCTGCTGCACTCGTTTTAACGGTTGCGTACCTTTATGTTGCGCCAGCTTTGATTCGTGGACCTGTCTGGATAAGCAACAGTTATTACCCTTACGGTGAATCACTGTTAATCAACCAAAACGGTCACTTAATTGATAACCCCCACGCATCAATGGTCAGTTACCGTTTCTGGCCACTGTTTCTGTATTTCTCAAGCAGCTTCACCATGCTAACAGGGCTTTCAACAGAAGCCATCCTAAAACTGTTCCCGTTAATCACAATCTCAATGTACGCCCTGCTATCGCTGCTCATTTTCCGAATCAAACTGTCTCCGCCTCTTGCTTACGTCGGCTCAGCCTTAGTGGTTGCAAGCCTGTTTATTCGACAGCAATATTTTGGTCCTCAAGCAATCGCATACATTTTCTTTCTTGCAACACTTCTGGTTACGGTTATGCTGTTTTTTGACAAGAAAGCCCACAAACGGTTACTTGCCGCAGTTCTGTTTGTACTTTTTGTAATTACGACGTTTACGCACCCGTTGACGTCGTTTATGTCTATGGCAATCTTTTTTGCCTTCTACATTGCCGTTAGAATCAGCGACAAAAACAGTCCGTTTAGGCTTAACAAACTGTTCCTTTTCGGTACCGTGATTTGGTTAGTCTACAACTGTTATGCAGCGGCTCCATTCTTCAACACGGCGATAGCGCATTTAACAGAAACACTTTCGGGCTCAAGAAGCTTAACCATACTTAACGAGTCTCAACGTCTTGTCGGTTCAAACGCTATGATGCTTAACTTTGTGGCTTCATGGGCAATCGTGGGCATCTGCGTTTCCTTAGCCTTGGTGTCAATGTTTAAGCTTGTACGGCAGGGTTCCTGGCGTCGTCCTGATGGAACTTTTGCGGTTTTTAACGTGTTGATGCTGTTTTTGTTTGCGGCTTTTGCGTTTCTGGGAGAGTACGGGGCGGTTGAAGCGTATCAGCGGGCTTTCATGTTTGGGCTGATTCCGCTTAGTTTTCTTTCTGTCACGTTACTTTATTCCAAACCTAAGTTGTTGATTGTTTTGCTTGCAGTGTTGATGTTTCTAAATATTCCTGCGCAGTATGGAGCAGACAATTACCGTTTAGCAACGCCGGGGTTACTGGCGGGTTACCAGTTTTTCACCGAATATGCGCCTGAAAACTGCACCGTAGTCGGCGACTTCACATTGTACATACGCTATTTTGACCCACTCAAAAACTACACAGTAATGGACGTGGGCTTATCATCACCGTTCAACGATATACCGAATCCGCCTTTGTTAAGATATGAGCTTAGGCAGTCTGATTACGTTATTGATTCCGACCTTCAACATAACTTGTACATGTTTTATTTAGGGGAAGACCCAATGGAGGAAGCTAACTTTGAAACCATGAACAGGGTTTATGATGACGGCAGCTTCCGCCTCATGATGAACCTTGAAGCAGAATGGTAAATGGGTAACTGCTTTTTTTAGTAAAGGATATTAGCGTCAGTTTGCTTACCTAACAATTGAGTTTTAACGGTTTTTTAGGCGTTTTTTATGGATTCAACTTTTGCTTTTAAACCTAAAGTAACCACGGCTGTTTTAGTAGCGTCAATTGCATGCGCGGTTTTGTCTTTTTTTACGTTAAACAGTATGAACATTAACGTTGTACATTCTAAACTGTACAGTTACGGCTTAACATTCAGTAGTCAATGGGCAGACCAGTACTGGCAATACCTGACCTTTGCGTTCATTACAATTGTAGTATCTTTAGTTTTTGCTGCTTTAGCATTATCGTCTCTCGCTTTTGCCGTTAAACGAGGCTCCAACCGAGCCCAAAAATGCTGCTCAACGTTTTCTGTCACAACAATTTTATCTTCGGTTAGTTCAGTCGTTCTTTTTGTTTTAATTAACAGCATAGTAAACGGTGAACTCTACAGTTTTGGGCTTAGATACAGCGCAGGATGGTTCAGCATTTACCAAATCTACTTCGCAGGATTCATTATTTTGCAGGCGACAGTGATGATTTTGAGCGCGTCTTCGTTTTCAATGGTTTCCTTCGGAAGCAAACCTTTCAAAATCAGTCCACAAAAAACTATTTTTTCAACGTTACTGGTAGCAGGTAGCGCATTGATTGGTTTCTCTCTAATCTACAATTACATGATTGCTTTTTTTGGGGGATTTGCTTTGGTTTTTTGGGGAAGCATAATGGTTTTCATTTCAGCAGAGCACTTGGTAAAAAAGGATGTTTTAGACGCCACCAGCTTAACCTATCTGGCGCACCTGAACAAAGCCGCTAATCAAACTGACATGCAAAACATGGTTTACGCATCCCAAAACGAGTTAAACAAAATACAAAAGCCCTCAAACCCGCTAATTCCACAAATCCAACACGTTGAAATGACTATAGGCAAACCCGAACGCGTGAACCTTGCACCGGAAAACGAGCTTTTTAACCTGCTGGAACGCACTTACGGAAAAAGTTTTTCGCGAATAGGTTTTTCAGAGCTAAAAACGGTTCTACCTAAACTGCTGGTTGAAGCTTTAGAGTTAGCCCAAAACGTAACGATTGATGCCAACGGAGAAACCGTTAAAGTCACAGTGGAGAACCCCTATGACTTGCAGGTTTACTTAAAAGCAAACAATCAAAACCGATTAATCGACGCTGTTGGGTGCCCATTGGCGGGTGCAATTGCGTATGCTTTAGCCAACTCATCGGGCAAACCGGTTATAATTAGTCAGCTTTCGATTAGTCAGGACAAAAAAACTGTGCATTTTGAGTACACTTTGCTTGGGCAAAGGAGTGAGTCTGCTTAATGCTGCCGTCACCGTTGCAGTTCGCAGGGTCTTGGGAGTTAAGCTTGATGCTGGCGTTGATGGCTTCAACATTGATTGTTTCATCTGAACTTTTGATGTATTATTACGGAAAAACCGATGTGAGGTTAAGCAAGAAACGGTTGCACCGTTCTGCATGGCTGGTTTCAGGTCTTTTTTTGGCTACAATCGTTTTTAGGGTTGCTACTTTGATTGTAAACGGGTAAGTAGTAACTCTTAAAAGAGTGCGGTTCCTTAGTTTTTATTGTCTTTCTAAGAGTTAATAGCTTTTTGAGGCATCATTTTTGAACAAAGAAACAGAGAAAAAACCATTTTTAGTCAACCCCGAAACTGTTCAACTCGAAAAACATGCAGAAAAAGCAAGCAGCCAAGTCCTACTACCTGAAAAACAGGAACCCCAGAACTTTCAAGCCTTCTTTAAAACAAACGCTTCAAGCTACATTGCAACCCTAATCTTAGCAACTACAAGCATGACAGCAATTTTTGTTTTCCAAAACCAAGACATCATTGTTAGAAACCTGTCAGGTCTGCTCTTAACACTCTGCTTGCCCGGGTATGCTTTAATGAAAGCACTTTTTCCACCTAAAACGTTAAGGTTCGAGAACCAAGGACACATGGGGTTGCTGTTCACGGGTGCTTTTAGCGTTGTAATGAGCATAGTGGTTGTGGCTATGGTTACGTTTGCGCTTGATTTAACTCCAATCGGCGTGACTTTGGTTTCGGTTAATTTGAGTTTGTTCTTTTTAACCCTGATTTTTGGCACTGTCGGTTTATGCCGAAGGTACAGTTCCACAAAAAATGTAGCTTAAAGTTTAGTGTTGGCGTTTTGCATGTCGGATGACTTGTTTAAAATCGCAGAGGATTCGACACGTAACGGGTTTTTTCTTGCCTTTGGAAGCGCAGTGGCTACTGCAGTTTTAGCAGTCGGCTCCATCGTTGCTGGACGACTTTTAGGACCTGAACTTTACGGGCAATACACGCTTATTCTGGTTGTCCCATCGCTTCTTTTTCTATTCACAGACCTTGGCGTAAACCAAGGCATAATCAAATTCATTTCAAACATGAGAGTAAAAGGCCAAACAAGCAAAATCGCCAACATCATTTACAGTGGACTCTTCCTGCGCATTGCAATCGGCGTAGTGTTATCGGTAGTGCTTTATGTTTTTGCGGAACCATTTGCGGTTTTGTTTGTGAACCGTGCGGACTTGTACCCGTACCTGCAGATTATGGCGTTTGTAGTCCTGTTTCAAGCTATTTACAGCACAACAGTTTCAGCATTCATAAGCATGGACAAATCCGAGTACAGCGCAGTAACACAATGCATTGACGCCGTTATCAAAACGTCCATGTCAATTATTCTTATTTTGTTGGGGCTTAACCTGTTTGGCGCTGTGGCAGGGAACGTGGTCGGTTTTGTGATTGCTGGCATCTGCGGTGTCATCCTAATGCGGTTCATGTTGCCAAAATCCAAAATGAAGCTAACCGCTGACGGGTTTAAGGTTAACACGAGAAGCCTAATCAGTTATGGGTCACCCCTTTACGCTTCGTTTCTGCTGATGGGTATTGTGCCGCTTTTCCAAAACATGATATTAGCCAACTTCACCACTGACTTTGACGTGGGCAACTTTAAGGCTGCTTCAAACTTTGCCGCTTTAATGACGGTTCTTTCGATACCGATAACTAACGCTTTACTCTCCGCCTTTTCAAAACTAGATTCCTCAAAAGAGAACAAAGTAAAAACTTTCTTCAAACTCTCAAACAAGTACACGGCGCTAATAATTTTTCCAATTACGTTCCTGTTTATCGTGTTTTCTACAGAGATTATTCAGGTGGTTTACGGTTCAACTTATCAGTCTGCCCCGCTTTTTTTGTCGCTTTACTGCCTGCTTTACTTCTTAGTCGCTTTGGGATACCTTAACTTGTCCAGCTTCTTTAACGGGTTAGGCGACACAAAAGCCACCATGAAAATAGCCTTAATCACTTTTGGGCTTGTCGCTGCCCTGTCACCATTGTTTACACAGGCATACAGCGTTGTAGGCTTGATAATTGCATTGTTAATCGCTAACACAGCTGGAATCTCATATGGCGCATATTTTGCACGCAAAAAATATCAAGTGCAATTTGACTTGCCGGGAACAACAAAAATTTTTGTGGTTTCTCTTTTGTGTGTGGTGCCTTTGCTTGCAGTGCGTTTCGCTGTTTTGCCGGTTTATTTTACGTTAGCATTGGGTGTTTTCGGTTATTTGGTGGCTTATTTGACTTTGCTTCCGTTAACCCGAATTGTGACGCCTACTGAACTTAAAATGATTAATGGGGTACTTCAAAAGATTCAGTTCCTAAAAGTAGTCGGCAAATTAACCGTGAAGTATGAGTTAAAACTGTGCCAAACACGCGTTATAATGAAAAATAAGCTTGAAGCACTTTTTTAGTTGCACTATGCTTGCTCTTTCACTATTACTTTTTTGATTATCCATGCTGGATGGGCTGTTTTGAAGGCTTCACAAAACATTTCTGAAACAAACTGTTTACCCCTGCTTTCTTTTGCCCTGTAGGACAAGAGGAACTCGGCGTTTTCACTGATTTCTGGTCTGGTGTGCAGAATCCAAACAGTGTAATCAACAGAACAGTCTGTTTCTTCTTTTTCAACAGCAGGATTGTTCACAAGTATCCCTTTACCAAATATGGCTTGTTTTGTGCACTTAAATTTTGTGAAGAAATGAACCTTACTTTTGCAGGTTTTGGATTAAAAAAAGGAAAGAAAAGGTGCTTCTTAAGAAAGCCCAGTATACCTGCGGGAAATTACCGAAGAATCCCCAGAAATTTGAGCTTTGAGAGCCGCTTTCGTAGGTTGGTGTTGGTTTTGGTGTTGCGGTTGGCTGAGTGGTGACTGTTGGTGTTGGAATAACTGTAGGTTTGGGGGTCGGTGTAGTTGTGGTTGTGTGTGTTGGTGTTGCTGTTGGGTTTGGTGTCGTGGTTTGACTTGGGGTTGGTTGCGGTGTTGCGGTTGGTGTAGGTGTAACTGTTGCTGTAGGGGTTGGTGTGACTGTTGGTTTCGGGGTCGCTGTTGGGGTTGCAGTGGGTGTGGCTGTTGGAGTAGGAGTAGGTGTTACAGTTGGAGTTGGGGTTGCTGAAGGAGTTGATGTCGGTGTTGGCGTTGGGTTGGAGTCGTCGGAAATAGCAGTGCACATTGCGATGAACATGGCTTTTACCTGTTTGAAAGTGTTTCCGCTTGTAAGATCAGATAGTTTTGAAGCTGCGTTGTCCCATCCTGCGAGAACTTCAGTTAAGAAGCCTGCACAGCCTTGTGCTGCTGCACCGTCTTTTGCGTATCCTGAACTGCCGCTGCCAACTGAGAATGTCCAGCCGCTTGTTACACCTAAACTGCTTTGTATTCCAGGTAGCAGGCTTTTTACTGCGTTTGCGTCAGTTTTTGCTTGTGTAGTTGTTGCGCTGCATGAAGTCATTGGTGATGAGCCTTGGTGAAGGTTCCAGTAGATTTGTGGTTGATACTTTTTCCATGCGTTGATTAGTGCTTGTGATTCTGCTTCGCTGTTTGCTGCTACTCCTGAGTATGAGTCAGTGTTTGAAGTGCTTAAACTGCTTGACCAGCCGGGGCTGAAGTTCCTGTTTAGGTTTACTCCGCATTCACTGCCGTCCATGCTTGGGTCGTTAGTTGTCATCCAGGATGGTGAATTGTAGTTGGTTCTTCCCCACCTGTAGTCAACGACGGGCACCATTAAGACGTAGTTGTTTGCCAGTATCTCTTTTGCTTCTGGGTCATTGCTTGTCAGCAGCCAAGTTGCAAGGGCGTAAAGGGTTTCGTAACCGTAGTATTCGTTGCCGTGTAGTTGGGCATCAATCATGATTTTGGCACCGTTGGGGTTACCGAATTTGAACATGACTATATCCCATTCACCGTTACTGCTTTTGCCGATGCTTTCGTAGGTTCCGCCGTACTTGTTTGCTAAGTCAATGAATTCTGGGACACAGTCTTCTTTGAGTGTCCAAGGCTTGTAGGCTGAGGTTGTACTGCCGTAAGCGATGTCTCCTTTTTGCGGGTAGGACAAGGAGCCAGTTGATATTGGTGATGTCGGCGTTGGGGTAGGTGTAACTGTTGGTTTTGGTGTTGCTGTTGGAGTGACGGTTGCGGTTGGTGTCGGTGTTGTTCCGCTGCCAGTTGCAGGGTACTTTGTAAGTTCATAGTATGCAGGGTCGGGGCTTGTACCGCTGTAAATGTTGAATGCTTCGTTGCTTGCGCTTCTTGTTTGCCATGCCCAAGCATACGCTTTTGCTACGCCGTCCTCAGCGAATTTAGCTAGACTGAGTTCATAGTGTTCTCTTACGTGTTCTGTGCTGGTGTTGTCGTCGCCGAATTCAATTACCCACAGGGGCATGTTGCGTGCTTTGCATTGAGCTACGGTGTTGTCCCAGTATGTCCAGCGTCCGTTGTATCGCGTGTCATTGGGGTTTGATGGGTCAAGGTATTCTGTTACTGCAAAGGCGTCAAAGAGGTCGTAGACGCTTGCGTCGTATTTGCCGCTGCCGGGAGTGTATGATAGGGTGAATCTGCAGACTACAGCGTGTGTGTTGTCAACGCTTCTGATTGCGTTTACACAGTCAGCCATCAAAGTTTGGAAGGGTACTTTTTGGCTTGAGCTGCTGTAGTAGGGTTCGTTTAGTATTGACCATGATTGTATTGCGTTGTATCCTTTGAGCTCGTTTACTACGTTTTTCATGTAGTTGAGGTAGTAGTCTTTGGTTGGGTTTGATAGTAGGCTGTAGTAGTCTGTGCCTGCCCAAGAGGTTGGGAAGCCAAGGGTGTAGCCGAATTGTGTCCAGAAGTCAAGGTTAACTTTGATGCCGTATTGGTCTGCGATTGTAAGGACGCGTTTGATGTTGTTTAATGCTGTGCTGGATAGTCCGGATGAGGTTGGCATCATTACGCTCCACATTATGCGTACGCTGATTTCTTTGATGCCGTCGTTTGCGAAGCGTTGGAAGTCGGCTTTGAGTGTTGCGTCGCTTTCTGCCCACGCGTTGCCTGATGACATGTAGTTTACGCCGGCAACGAGAGTTGTTGTTGCTTGTGCTTTTTGTGTTTGTAGTCCTAAGGTTGCGAAGGTTGCTGTTGCTAGTAAAACTAAAAGTATCACTGAAAGTATTTTTTTATGTTGTATTCTTATTCCCTCTCTAAATTTATCCTTCCCTTGGCGTATAGACAATTTACCGTTTGAATGTTTTTGAGAAAAACAATCGCAAAGTTTGCTAACATGCATAATAAACATGCGAAATACATTTTGCAAACATAGCGAAACCTAAAAACAAGGCCTATTTTCCCTCATCCGCTTGATTATTCCACAAGCTAGAGAATGTTTATAAACAGCGTTTAACTGACACCCTATTAGGCATTAGTCTATTTTTTAGGAGATAAGAAAAATGCTATCTACTTTTAGTGGAAACTATAAACACTGCAAAAAAGTTGTAACAAGTCTACTTTTAATAGCCATACTAGCAACACCACTAATTCTATTAAACTCCCAATCAGCAAATGCCGCTGAAACCATTTTAACAGAAAAATGGAGCCGTTCAAGCATGGGAACCAACTGGGAAGGCGGCCTTGTAATTGGGGACGTCACTGGAGACGGTTCAGAAGACATCGTTTACGCAGGCGGAGGAAGCGACACTATTTACGTTTTGAACGGAGCCACAGGATCAACCATCGCAACGTACACTAACACCCGCATCTCGCAGTACTGTCAACCACAACTCTACGACGTAAACGGCGACGGAGTATTAGATATACTTGTGCCATTGTACAGTCGACCCGGTTTAGCAGTAGTCACCTATGATGGCGATTCAACACTTAGAGAACTCTGGGTACGCGACACACAAGGCACAAACGGTTCTGGAAGCTGCATGTCAAAACCAGTCGCAGGCGACATCAACGGAGACGGGCACGTAGAAATTTACATTGCAGCTCAAGACGTTTCGCCAGCCTACAGTCAAAGCAGTTCAACAGGTCTACCGATTCCTGACGGCTACGATGGCACAGTAACAATGTTTGATTACCAAGGTAACATTATTGCGCAAAACTTCAATTGGCGTTCCTGCTCAGGCGGACTCTCATTAGCTGACACCGACAATGATGGCGAATTTGAACTCTACATGGGCGACCGGCAAATGTACTATGGGGACGGCAACTACGGAAAAGGCACAATCGCGTACTGGGCAAGAAACTTGTCAATCATTTGGCAACGACTTGACTTTCTAAGCAGCAGCCAAGCACCAGTTCTTGTAGATATCGACGGCAATGGAGTTCTTGAGGTTCTTGCGGGAATGTACGGTAACAGAGATGGAATGAGCATACTCAATTCTTCAAACGGAGCACTGATTCAAAGATGGCTTCACAAAGACATGTCTATTCATTATGGATTCACCGTTTATGACATAGATAACGATGGGCACCAAGAATTATTATGCAGTGACGGCGACCATGACGATGACCCATACGGTGACGTTTTCGACTTAGTAACAGGCGAACTTGAAGCTCAGCTTAATCTTGCAGGCGGCGACACCAAGTGGTCTCCAGTTGTGGCAGATATTTCCCCAACCCAACCAGGCATGGAAATCATTTGTGTACCTAACGGAACCTCACTTGAAACTGGATACTGGCGAGGCGCAATAATGATTTTCAACAGCAACTACCAATCAATCCAAAACATTTCACGTTTCAACGGCAACGCTATAGGCTCTCAACTAGCTTACCCTATAATTCAAGATATTGACGGCGATGACCTTTTAGAACTTGTAACCCATTCATCTTCAGGAACCATTTACGCTTTTGAGACTCAAGCACCAAAACCTGCACAACGTATACGTTCAGAAGTAACTTATTACGGCGAAAAACGCAACGGCGTAGCTAAATATGAGATTCCCCCTTGGGGAACTAACTATTGGGTTGCCCCAATTGTGGCTCCAGTTTCACCTGCAAGTGACCAGCTTAATGTGCCAATTACTACGACACAGTTAAGCTTTAACATGCGTGAACATCAGGGCCAAAGCGTTAACTACACCGTAACTACTTCGCCAAACATTGGAAGCGTGAATGGTTCAAGCATTGGAGACACTAACAATTGGCGTACATACACTGTAAACATTGATCCGGGAAGCTTAGCCTATGATACAACTTACACTTGGACAGTAAATGCAACTGATGGAACATACAATACAACCAAAACTTACACTTTCCACACTGCGCTTGCACCAACACCCGCTGGCAACACTGCGCCAACACAAGACAACCCGACACTGACCTCAACAGACGGCTTAGGCACAACAGCCTCAACCTTTGTTGCAGCCAACCAGTCAACAACAGACACCAACGGCGACAAAGTAACCAACATTTACCGTTGGCTAATCAACGGTGTATCCACAGCGAACCTCCAATTGCCCTTTAACTTAAAAAGCGCAACTTCAACCAAAGACTACGCTTACGGAAACAATGGCGTAGTTCAAGGCGCCACTTGGGTTCCAAACGGCATAGTCGGCGGCGCTTACAGTTTTGATGGGCAAAATGACGTGATAATCATCAGCGACGGTGGGAAAGGCTACTACGACAACAAGACCTATGCTGACAATAAGCCTGAGCTGGGCGGCGGTGGCACATGGACAGAACTAACTGTTGAAGCATGGATAAACCTGAAACAATATAACACTGGATCAAGAATTATAGCCAAAATCCCAAGCTACGAGTTAGGCTTTCAAAGCGGATCATCCAACACTTTGATAGCTTCAGTTTGGCCTAAAACCGGCGTTATAAACTATAACGATGACAACCACGCTTCTTCAGATCGTGTTCAAACAGTCACTGCACCGGTGAATCTTCAACTGAACACTTGGTACCACATAGCTTTTACCTACAAGAGCGGTGAAGGCATAAAACTGTACCTTAACGGTGAACTTGTAGGCGAAAGAACAGGCGTTTCAGGACCACTTGAAGACAGCTTCGGAGAACCAGTCTACATCGGCAGGCTCGTTGAACCTTTCAATGGGTTGATCGATGAAGTTGCAATCTACCCGTACGCACAGCCAGCACAGCAAATAGTAAATTCTTATCAAAACATGTTAAACGGTTCAAGCAGCAGCGCACGCTTTGTTCCAATCGGGGTTGGTTCACCAGGCAATATTTTAACGTGCCAAGTGATTCCAACAGACGCTTACGTTGAAGGCACAGCAAGATCAGTAAACGCAATTTTGATAAACAGTCCACCAGTTGCGTCGAACTTGGTTGTTTATCCTTTGCGAGACCGCAATTACAGATTAGACGGCGAAACATTAACTGCAGTTTATCAGTACTTTGATATAGAAGGCAATGCAGAAACAGGTACGCAAATCAGATGGTACCAAAACGGAGTCTTGCAATCACAATATAATGATAATTTGACGATTCCAGCATCAGCCACTGTTGTGGGACATAACTGGTATTTTACAGTATTGCCTCGTGACTCGGAAGGCTCAGTTGGAACCCTTCAAACATCAGCAACTATTGTGATTAGAAGCAACACGGTGCCAACCACAGGAACACCCTCATTAACTGATTTTTCAGGCAACCTTGTAGCTACAGCTCAAGGAACAACTGACGCAGACAGTGATGAGACAACAAACATTTTCCATTGGACCAAAAACAGTGTTTCCCAAACAAACCTTCAACTTGCTTTTGACACTGAAACCCCAGGCGCAACATCAACAAACCCGTCAACACATGATTACTCTGGCTACGGAAACGACGGCACCGTCTATGGAGCATACTGGACACAGGACGGCGTTGTAGGCGGCGGCTACGTTTTTGATGGAAACGACTACGTTAGAGTTCAAGAGCACAGCAACAGCTTAGGCGGCAACGGAGGCTGGTCAGAAATTTCCGTTGAGTACTGGATTAAAGCTTCAGGTGTAACAAGCACTGAAACGGTAATTATGAAGCATGACCAAAGCTACAGTACAGGCGGTTACTCTGGCGCTTCTTACGGTGTAGGTTACCGTTCTGATTTCCGGTCCTATGCTGACAGAGACAGATTCTACTGGTACATATACAACACTACAGGCTCAGCTTACGTTGAATACAGTGACTACACGAACTTTGGTTTATGGCACCATGTTGTCTGCACTTACAAGTCAGGAGTTGGCTTACAACTCTACGTTGACGGCGCATTAAGAGCCTCAACACCGTTCAGTGGAAACATTAACGCTACATTGAACGGCATTTTAGACATCGGTGGTCTTGGAGGAACCTCAGATTTTGCCGGATCAATGGATGAAGTTAGAATTTACCCAAAAATGCTTTCTGCAGGTCAAGTACTTCAACGCTACACCGAAACTAAAGACGGTTTAAGCAGCAGCAACACCATATCAGCCCAAGAAACCAATTCAGGTGAAGTTTGGAGATGCCAAGTTATCCCCAACGATTCATGGCAGGATGGTACAGCCGTGAATTCACCAACTATAACCGTAGGGTCTGCACCACCTCAACAATACAACCTCATAATTGGAACAGCAAGCAACGGAAACACTAACCCAACAGCTGGAACTTACGTGTACTCGCAAAACACTCAAGCTACAGTACAAGCAATTCCAAACAGCAACTACCAACTCAGTTACTGGTTAAGAAACGGCACCAACGTCGGCTCAGCAAACCCCTACTCGTTTACAATGAACGCAAACTACGAGCTAACACCAGTATTCAGTCAGCAGCAGCCAACTGAATACACGTTGACAGTTAACATTAACGGTGACGGAACAGTAACAAAGAACCCCAACCAAGCAACCTACACGTCTGGAACAATTGTTACTTTAACAGCAGTACCAAACGCGGATGCCTCATTTGTAGGTTGGAGCGGCGATGCTTCAGGCACCTCACTAACAACCACAGTAGCTATGAACAGCAATAAAGTTGTCACAGCATCCTTCTCAACATCGACGCCTCAACCATCACCAGTATTTGAGGACGGCTTTGAGTCTGGAACCTTTAACGCATGGAGCTCAACAACACGAACAACAAGCGAAACCACCAACATAGCATCCAACATTGTACATGACGGCAGCTACAGTGCATACTTTACAACAAGCGGTGACGGAAGCTACGAAAGAGCATACGCTTCACGAAGCAGCTTAAACCTTGGTGAAGTCTACATTAAAGCTTACGTTTATGTGGATCAGTCTGGAATAGCAGATAACGCTGACAGATTCTACTTTATTCAGATGATGGCAGGCGGCAACATGTTAGCTTACGGCGGTTGGAGACAAGACAGCAGCGGTAACCTGCATTGGCACTTAATGATACGTGACGGAACAACAACTGTAGGCGCATACTCAATAGAGACACCAGCGACGGACACTTGGTATCTTGTTGAGTTACACTGGAAAGCAGACGCATCAGCCGGTTTAGGCGAATTATTTGTCAACGGCAACCTTGTAGCGTCAATAACCGGTAGAAACACGGCTAACTATGGAAACGCCACCACTGCACGAGTCGGCATCCCAGAACTCTACAACTGCGCGCCAACAACAGTGTATGTTGATGACGTAACAATAAGTTCTGCACAAGGCGGCGCGACACCGGAACCTGAAAAATTCAGCTTAACAGTAGGTGCAGCACTTCATGGAACAACAAACCCTTCAGCTGGAACCTATAAATATAACCAAGGCACAATAGCCTCAATCTATGCAACACCAGCTTCAGGCTACACTTTAAGCGGCTGGATGGTTGACAGCGTCACAATGCCAAACACTAACCCCTACCAATTAACAATGAACGCTAATCATCAAATAACACCAGTATTCATTGAAACATCACAACCTCCGCCTGACCAAATATTGTCGGACGGTTTTGAATCAGGTAATTTCTTGGCGTGGACAGGCTCAAGCAGCACTTCAGGCGAGACAGCAGGCGTAACCACCAACCCAGTTCAGACAGGCAATCATGCAGCGTTATTCACCTCAAACGGCGAGGGCGGCTACGAGAAAGCATACATAACTGAGACTTTACCGAATCCTCTTAGCGAAGTCTATGTCAAGAGTGCTTTCAGATTTACTCAAAGCGCTTTCGTTGAAAACAATGACAGAGTGAAACTAATCGAGTTACGTTCAGGAAGCACTATTGTTGCTGCGGCAGGTTTAGCGATGCGTAGTGGCACTCTTCGGTTGTGGCTTGAAACAAGAGATGGCACAAGCTACATTGAAACATACTTGCAGACAGCCCTTGACATCTCAAGCTGGTTCACGTTAGAACTACAGTGGGTTAATTCAGCTTCAAACGGAGGCGCAACCCTCTGGGTTAACGGTGAACAGGCAATACAAGTAGGCGGCGACAACACAAGCAATTACGGTGACGCAACAAACGTGCGAATAGGTCTTTCAGAGCTATACAATTGTGGAACCACGGTTTTGTCAGTAGATAACACTGTAATAGATGACCAATACGTATCTTAAGCATTAGTTCCCAACTTTGAAGGGATTTTTCCTTTCCCCCTTTTTTGTTCCTTAAAACATGTTTTTAGTTTACATTTATCAAAAATCATTATTGTATATCCTTATAAATAGGCAAGTTGTTTTTGAGTACGGAGTTTACCGCTTTGGTTATTAAGGACATCTTAGGCGTTATTTACGCTCCTCATAAAACATTCAAAAAAATTGCTGAAAACCCCAAATATTTGGGCGTAGCAATCATCATTGTACTCTTTGTAGCCTTACAGACCACTTACTATTACTCGTATTATTCAAAAATAAATTATGAACAAACAATGCCGCCGGTAACGGAGTTAAGCACTTTTACCACTGCCAACGCGTCCCAATGGATTACAACAACTGGTACAACTGTTACTCAGAATTCTGTTGACTTCATTAATCAAACGTATTATGGAAATAACAGTTTGCAGTTCGCCATAACAAACAGTAACAGTTTATCGGCGACCCTTGAACAGTTCGGGTACACTGTAAACTGTGGTCAAGACGGCTTCATGAATTTAAGCATGAACATAAAACAGGCCCAGCCTAATGTTGCTCCACAAAAAGCAGTTTTAACCCTCTACACTGCCAACGGCACAACAAACTACTTTACTCTTGACATAACCTCAATGCTAACAAGCAACCTTGGCGAATGGAACAACCTAACTATCCCCGTTGCAACTTCAGACTGGCAAAGCACCGGTTCACCAAACTGGGCAGAAGTAACAGGCTTAAAACTTGACTTAACCTACGCTTCAGCTTCAGACATCACAATTCTACTACAAGGCTTATTCTTCCGCGGTCAATACATGACCCAAGTTAACGCTTTAGGGTTAGGAACATTCATGGGTTTTGCAGCTTACTCAATCGTCATACAAGCGCTCTTCCAATGGATTGTTCTTGCCGCAGTCGCTTACCTGATTCTCAAAGGCTTGAAAGCAGTTAACGTTGTTTGGAGACCACTCTTCATCTCAATAGGCTTCGTGCTTATCGTTCTCGTAATCACATCCGTAATCGCGTTGCTTGGCTCACTCACGCTGCCAACAGTCAACTACCCATACGATTTCCCGCCGTACGCATCACTAATTTACCCTGACTTCGTAATCACCGGCGCATCACCTTCTTCACAAGCAACTTACGAGTCAATAATTGCAGCCACCACCACCTACACAACCATCAGCACCGCAATCACTGTAATCATGTACGTCTGGCAAGTAACCCTCACCACATTTGCAGTCAAAGCAGTTTCAGGATTCTCATACGTTAAAAGCATAGCAACCGCCGTCGGCGCAGTAATTCTGACTGTACTAGTACTAAGCCTGCTATCTGCAATAGGCCTAATTTAGGCGCATACGGGTTAAGGCGAAAAGCCAACCCAAAAATTTTCTTTTTACTGTTTTTATTTTTTGTTTATTCTTACCTTAACGATTTCTTGTTGCTCCCGCGGCTGCTTGAAGGCTTGTTAGCAAGATTTATATTGATTGTCAACTTTTTTGCAAGTGAATTCAAACATTCGTTAGACTAATACAGGTGATAAAAGTGAGTATGGAAATTAAAGACCTCCGCGATGGCGCTAAACGTGTTAGCGTCGAAGCCAAAGTCGTAGAAAAAGGCGATGTAAGAGAAGTAAAATCACGCTTTGGCGATGCAACCTACAGAATAGTTGACGCCGTAATTGCAGACGAAACAGGCAGCATAAAACTGACTCTGTGGAACGAGCAAATCGAGCAAGTTAACGTTGGCGACAACGTAAAAATCGACAACGGTTACGTTACAAGCTTCAAAGGCGAAATCCAACTTAACGTTGGTAAATTCGGCAAATTAACAGTCGGATAAAACGCCACACGCTTTTAATTTTTAAAATTTTCATTTTGGTTTTTATTATTAATAAAAAATTTTTGAGACAGCAGAAATGCTGCCCATTACCTAAAAGGGTTAATTGGTTTTTAAGTCGTCCATAAAGTCGCTTAGGTCGATAACTGAGTTGCCGTTTTCGTCTTTAAGTTTCTGCTTTGCCGGCGGATTTTGTGGATAGAATGGAATGCGGTGAGTAACGCGGTCTTCATATGTGGGTTCGAGTTCGTTTTTGTAGAAGACACCAATTGGGATTCTGTCGCCCCATTCACGTGCTTTGTCAAAAGCAGCCATTTTCTTCTGGAAGTCTTCATCCCACGATTTTACGACAGGGTCGAACCCTTCTGCGTCAAGCTTGTAGAGGCGCGATTGGGTTTTGCCGTTGGCGTCTTTTCGGTCTTCGCCATTATACCAGTCTTTTGTGTTAATGTTGTTGTATGTTGGGCATGGCTGCAGGCAGTCAATGAAGGCTAAACCTTTGTGTTGAATGCTTAGTTTTATCATGTCTTTAAGATGCATTAAGTCAAAAGCATACGAGCGCGCTACGAAGGTGAAGCCTGAGGTTATGGCTAATGCTACGGGGTTGGTGGGCTCGTTAATGTTTGGTTTGGGCAAAGATTTGGTTTGCAAATTGCGTCGCAGTGTTGGGGAAGCTTGTCCTTTTGTTAAACCATAAACTCCGTTGTTATTGATAACATATGTCATGTCGAGGTTGCGTCTGCCAGCGTTAACAAAGTGACCAGCACCAATGCCTAAGCCGTCACCATCACCGCCGATGGCGACAACCGTTAAGTCGGGATTAGCCAGTTTGATACCTAACGTGAACGGTAAGGTCCTACCGTGCAAAGTGTGAACACCATTTACTTTGACGTTATGGGGATGCTTTCCTGAGCAGCCGATGCCTGAAACCATTACAACTTGATGGGGCTCCAAGCCCATTTCAGCATAGGCATAGTGGAAGGCGTTCATTATTGCAAAGTTGCCGCATCCGGGACACCAGTCTGCATAAACGTCTGTTCTAAAATCTGAAGGTTTAAGAACCAAACATTAACACCTCTCTTTCATTTGCTTTTCCGGTTAACACTTTTCTTAATGCGTCTTGTACTTCGGTAACCGTCATTGGGCGACCAGTATACTTGAGGATTTGATTTGTTGGGCTTATGCCAGTGTTTTCTTTAATGATTATTGCTAGTTGACCAAGATAGTTGTGTTCTATGTCGATTATGCGTTTTTTGCCCTCTAAAACTGAGCGAACCTTTGCAGCGGGCAATGGGTGAATCATGCGTATTTGCATGAACCCGCAGCTTAAGCCTTCTTCTTTGAGGTTTTCGATGGCTTCAATTATGGCTCCTTTTGGTGAACCCCAACTAAACACTATGTTTTCGGAGTTCATGTCACCATAAAAGTTCAGCTTTTCTTCCATTGGAACGTCTTGGTCAATGAGCATGATTCTGTTCATACGTTTCTCCATCATTAGTCGCCTGTTCTGGGGGTTTTCGCTTATGTGACCTTCCTCATTTCGTTCGTCGCCTACGTACCAGATGACAGCGTTCTTTGTTCCAAGAAATGCACGTGGTGAAATTCCGTTTTCAGTTAATGCGAAGCGTCGGTATTCTTTGCCTTCAAGGTCCTGCTCGGTAACGATGTTGCCTCGTTCAATCTTAAAGCTGCTGTAATCAAATACGGGATAGGTTTGTGAACAGTTAGCCACCGCTTTATCCATCAAATGAATTACAGGAACTTGATATTTTTCTGCAAGATTGAAGACTTTAGCGGCATCGTAGAAACATTCTTTGATGTCTCCAGACGCGAGAACTATTCTTGGAAATTCACCGTGACCAGCACGTGTTGCAAAAAGCAAGTCTTGCTGTCCATGACGTGTTGGCAATCCAGTTGCAGCACCTCCACGTTGATAATAAGAGATTACTACAGGGACTTCGTTCATGCCTGCCCAGCTTAAGCCTTCAACCATCAAGGAGAAGCCGGGTCCAGACGTGGATGTTGCCGCTCTTGCTCCTGACAGGCAGGCTCCGGACGCTGAGTTTATAGCGGCGATTTCGTCTTCTGTTTGAACTACAATTATGGCTTCGTCGCCTTGGCTGGTTTTTAGGATTTCGTGGGCTTCAAGGTATTCGCTTTCGTCTGCCGCTGGAGTGATGGGGTAGTAGGTTTGTACTCTGCAACCGCCCAATACTTTGCCCATTGCGACAGCTTGGTTGCCGTTAACAAAGATTCGAGATTCCGAAGCGTCTTGCTTTTCCAGTTTATAGTTGAAGTTGCCTTTGAAATTATTCAACGTATACTCATAAGCAATGTTTAGGGCGGCAACGTTCATTTCAGCAATTTTTTCGCCAAACATTGACCGGATTGCTTTCTCAACAAGGTCCTTGTCGTACTTTAGCATCGCCAAAGAGATACCGATGGTTAAAACGTTAATCATTTTGGTTAGTTTGCTCAGTTGTGGGATGCCAAGTTTTTTGCTAAGCTGCGTGATTAAATCCAGATACGGGACTTCAAAAACTTCTATGCCGCGTTGCCGTGCGTGATCGAGCCAATCTTTTATGGTTTCTCCAAGGTTTTCTTGTTTCATGTAAGCTGCCAATTGATCTTTATACTCAAACGGCAACGTAGGTATAGTCATAACTTTAACGTTAACCTGCTGGGAATCAACAATAACCGCCCCGCCAGGCATTACCTCGTCAAGATGACGCACAACGGTTTCAGCATCAAAAGTTGCCAGCAAGTTAACATCGTTAACGTTTGCCAAAGTTGCAGTTTTAGATATTCGTAGGTGAAAATAGCTATGCAAACCTTTGATGTTGGAATGGTATTCTCTGCGTCCAAAAACGTACAATCCACCGTAACCGCAGGCTTTACCGAAAATATTAGCGGCAGTGTCTACACCGCTGCCTTGAGGCCCGCCAGCCATCCAGTTTATACTCTCTATTGTCAAACCATCATTCAACTCCGAAGCAAACATATTTTTTCCAGCGATTATCCGCCGCCGGTTGCCTTATCGTTGCCTACACAGCAGGTACAACCATCTGTTTCGCCGCAGTATGGGCAAACGCATTTACAATCGTCTATAAAGTTTCCACATTTCTCGCAACGGGGCCTTTCTTCTTTAGCCATCCATTTGCGCCTTCTACAAACAATCTTTCTGTTTGAAAGTATAATTAATGTTTCGGAACAACCACTTAAAGAAAAATCGGTAAAAACCTTGTTCACCAATCTATTAGGCTCCAAATGAGATATCTATACAGAAACCTATAAGGGGGGTAGGTGCTAATGACGGAAAATCAAGCCATTAACATGTTGAAAAATAGTAAAAAGAAGAAGGCTGCTAAAAATAGCAGGTTTACATGCCTTGTTTGAGGCGACGATAGGTTGCGTAGTCAACGTATTCAATGAACGGGTTTTCCGCAAGGAATTTGACGTTGATTTTTTGGCGACTGCGTTTTTCAAGAATCTGGCTTGTTGCACGTAGCACGTATGCGTCGCTGCCTGCGCCTGAACCGTAACTGGCTACCAGGATGCGGTCGTCAGGTTTTGCAATGTCGAGGATTGCGCCTAAACCTACTAAGGATGCGCCGCTATAGGTGTTGCCGAATTTGGTCATTTGGATTGCTGGCATGAATTGTTCGTCTTTGAAGCCTAAGTCTTTGGCGATACGTACTGGAAAACTGGGGTTTGGCTGGTGTGGCACGAAGTAGGCGAAGTCAGTGGCTTTCATGTTACATTTTTCCATGAGTTTGCTGGCTGCTTTTCGCACGTGCTTGTGGTAGGCTGGGTCGCCTGTGAATCTTCCGCCGTGCATTGGGTATGGTTCACCGTCGCGTCTCCAGAAGTCCGGAGTGTCTGAGGTGCAGCTGTACCAGCCTTCAACTTCGGCGATTACGTCTTTTTTGCCGAAAATGTAGGCTGCTCCACCGTAACCTACGAAAGCGTCAAGTTCGCCGCCTGGGCATCCGCGTGGTGCAGATTGAGAATTGTCTGCGCCAATAACCATAGCGTAGTTGATGCCTGAACGTGGATAACTTACCAGGGCGCATGCGTCTTTGAACATGCTTGAAGCGGCTTTGCAGGCAAATTCTGTGTCTACTGCGTCGACTCCTTGCAGGTCGCCGTCTTGTTCGCCGAGTTGTAGAACTTGGGCAACTTTGGATGCGATTGGTTTTACTGCGTAGGGATTGGATTCTGAGCCGGCGTAAACTTTGCCTACCCAACTGCTGTCAATGCCTGAGTGAATCAATGCAAGTTTGCCTGCTTCAACGGCTGCGGTTACGGAGTCTTCATCCATAAATGGTACTGCACGTTCGATGCCGTCGTCCTTTATGCGGAAACGTGAACTATAAACGCCGTAGCCGACGATACCGGGGAGTTCATAGTCTTTGGTTGGCTGAATTACTTTGTATTCTTGATGTGGATAATATTCGTCTGCTAAAGTGAAGGCTAAGGAGATTGTTGGAACAACTTCGCTCTTGCCTACAGAGTAGCGTCTGCGGAATCGTGGAGTGACTTCTCTACCCTCAAAACTAGCCAAGTCAAGGTCGCCCTTGTTTAAGAGTTGGTCAGTGATTCTTGCGGGTACACGGATTTTTCCGTCATGAAAACTAACTATACCGTAAACGAAGCGACCAAGCTTGCTGAACTTGTTAGTTGGTTCATCAATTAACGTACAAAGTTCAAGTTTGCCTTTTTCATAGAAAAGGTCAACGTTATCCATTTTGCCGTAGCTTTTTCTGCCACATTTGCCGCAGTAATCGCGTACTTCAAAGTATTCTTTTCCACAAATTTGGCAGCGGCTTGCACGTAAACGGTCACCAAGATAAGATACTCTACGTTCTATTGGTTCACTGCTCAAGTTTATTCTCTCCCTAAAACTGTTACATAAGCTTTAGTGCCAAAGCCTTCAAACTCTAACGAGCCACCGTACTTTGGTGCGGCGCCGTCAATGGTTACTTGGCGTTGGTCAGCTTTGCCAGTTAGTTGCCTGTAAAGCTCATAAATTTGTGCTCCACCAGTAGCACCTAATGGGTTGCCGTCAGCTTTTAAGCCGCCGTCCATGTTAACGTATAATTCTTTCCCGTCAACTTCGTAGCAGCCTTTGCTGTTTGGGCAGGAGTCAGCAATGCTTTTCCAGGCGGTTCCAGCTGGGCAGTAGCCTAAGTCTTCGAGAGACACCATTTCCATCATGGTGGATTGGTCGTTAACTTCCCAAAGCTTGATGTCCCAAGTGTTTAAGTTGCTGGTTTTTAGGGCTTTTTTCATTGCAATTTGTGTTGCAACGAAATGGCTTAACTCGTCACGAGCTGAATAGTCCAGATAGTCTGTTGCCGCGTTACAACCGTAAATGTACACGGGGGTAGCACCCATTTTTTTGGCGACCTCTTCACTGGTCAGAATTAGTGCGGCTGCACCATCAGTTACTGGTGCGAAGTCAAATAAGCCCAAAGCTTTGTTTGCGGCTTTTCTTGAACTTAGCACGCTTTCTAAACTGATTTTGCGTTGATACTGAGCGTAAGGGTTTTTTGCGCCGTTAGCATGATTCTTCATTGTTACTTGGGCTAGGGCGTTGTATAGTTTGTCAAGGTTTTCGCCGTTTATGCCGTGCTCTTTAATGTAAGCGCGAAGCATGAGTTCATGGTTTGCTTCTGGCGTTCCGCCTGCGTAGTAGCTCCAGGGGTCTTCAAGCAGCATAAGGTCGTCGCGTATTTTGTCCCAGCGGTCAGTCATTTTTTCAATGCCGCCAACTAGAACAGTGTTGTAGACGCCTGCCTGTATTGCATAGCAAGCGGTTTTTAATGCAGCACTGAAGGAGCGGGTTACTTCCATTGGCACGTGAAGTTCGGTTAATTCAGAAAGAAAACCTTCTTCCAGGCCAAGCTTGTTGGTGATTGGCAAGAAACAGTCGGACATGTAGCATGCTTCTAGATTCTTTCGTTCTAGATTGCATTCATTTGATGCTGCAAGCCATGCTTCTTCAATTAGTTTTTCTGGCTCTTTGCCGTAGTGTTCTCCAAACTTTGTTCGGCCAACAGCCACTATTACGGGACGATTTTGCATAACTTGTTTTCTTCCCCTGATTAATAGCAATACAAATTTTCTAAAAAGATTATTAAGTGTTTGCCATATTCGCCACGTTTAATCCTAAAAAAAACAGTTGTTAAGCCCTAACCCGTTTTAGGCATGATTGTGGTTAGTTATCTCATTCTTGGTAATTTTTTCTCGCAATGTTTTGATTAGTTCCTGTAATTTTTGGCTTAACTCTACAGGGTACGCTTCAGCTCCAGTAAGCGCCTTATGTTTCTCTGGAAGCTTGGAAAGGTTTTCAGCGGCGAAATCTTTGATTTGATTAAGTGACGGCAACGAGTAGGTTAATTTGCCTTCAGACATAACTTTGACAAGCAAAGGTTCAGCATCCAACCGTTCAGAAGCCAACGTGATAACGTCCCGCAAATAGTTACCGTTTGAGTCTTTGTAACGGTAAACTTGTTTGCGACCCGGCAAAGTTAACTTGTCAGTGCTTAGCTTCATAATTGGCGAGTAAACGTTAGGCGCCGTCATGGTTTCACATAACTTATAGATAACGTCAAGGTACGGTCTATCCGAAGAAGTGCCCATTTTGGTGCCGACACCAAACGAATCAATTTTTGCGCCTTTACTAAGCAATTCGTCAATACGGAATTCATCCAAGTCGCCGCTAACAAAAATTTTGACGTACCCCAAATTGTTCTCGTCAAGGATTTTTCGTATTTTCTTGCTCGTTTCAGCTAAATCGCCACTGTCCAAACGGACGCCGCCAAGCCTGAACCCTTTCGCTTCAAGCTCCTTAGCAACAACTACAGCTTTTTCTAAGCCTGCAATGTCATCGTAAGTGTCAATCAGTAGAGTGGATTTGTCGGGGAAGGTTTTGGCGAAAGCGCGGAAGGCGTCAAGCTCTTTGGGGTAAGACATTATGAAAGAGTGCGCCATTGTTCCAAATACTGGGATGTCGTAAGCCATACCGGCGAGCACGTTGGATGTGCCTTTGCATCCTGCTATGTAGCTGCTTCTGGCAACTTTCATTCCTGCGTCAACACCTTGTTCGCGGCGTAAGCCGAATTCGATTACGGCTTTGCCTTTTGCTGCGTGGATGACGCGACTGGCTTTAGTTGACATGGTAGTTTGCAGGTTTACAGTGTTTAAGATGAAGGTTTCAACTACTTGGGCTTCAATAATCGGCGCAGTAATGCGGACTAAGGGTTCGTTGGGGAAAGCAACGGTGCCTTCTGGAACTGCCCAAACATCTCCAGTAAATTTGAAGTCTCGCAGGTAATCAAGGAACTGCTGGTTGAATCCTTGCCGTTTAAGGTACGCAAGATGCTGTTCAGTGAATTTGATGTTTTGAAGGTAAAGCAGGATTTGCTCTAACCCGGTAAACAGGAAGTAGCTGCGGTTTTCTGGTAGGCGCCTAATGAAACAGTCGAAAGTGGCTGGCTCAAAATTTTTGTTATCAAAATAGGCAGCGCACATTGTTAACTCGTAAAAGTCGGTAAAGAGGCTCATGTCTTCTTCTTTGTAGGCGCCAAGGAACGGATTCATGATAGCTTAGAGGAAATGTTTACGATTTAATTCTTTCTAGGAAAGCTCAACGATTTCTTTCACCGCAAACAGGAAGGTTATGGAGGAATAACGCCCATGCGGGAGCATTCTTCTTTAAGGCTGTCCCGGATTTGTTTTAAGCTTTGACGTTTCTGCACGTACTCATCACCAGTGATTTTTTCAGTTCTAAAATCGCTATCAAGTTGGGTTAACTGTACACTGATTTCTGTAATGCGTTCTTTGAGGTGGTCAACGTATGTGCCAGCTTGTTCTTTAACTGTCACGTCAGAGGGAGCTAACGATGTTTTGATTAAACCGTCTTCAATGCGTAAAATCCTGTGGGAAGCACGGGCTACATTTGGGTCATGAGTAACCATAATGATAGTTTTTCCAAACCCCTGATTGATTTTGACAAGGTACTCTACGATTAACCGCGCGTTAGCTGTATCCAACTCACCTGTAGGTTCATCAGCTAAGAGCACGGGTGCATCGTTAGCCAAAGCGGCGGCAATAGCAATTCTTTGTTGCTCACCACCACTTAACTCTTCAGGTTTGTGTTCAGCACGGTCTTGCAGGCCTACGGTTTCAAGCAGCTCTTGCACGCGTTGTTTACGTTTTCCTCGGGAAACACCTGAAGCAACCATGGAAAATTCAATGTTTTCTTTGGCTGTTAGGGTTGGGATTAAGTTGAGGTTTTGGAAAATGTGGCCAACAGTTTTTCTTCGAAAGTCAACAAGCTGGTTTACTGAATAACTTGTTATGGTATTTTCTCCGACTTGAACGGTGCCGGCAGTTGCTTTGTCAAGACCACCGATGATGTTGAGTAGGGTGGATTTGCCGCTTCCACTTGGGCCAATAATGGAGACAAGTTCGCCTGATTTTATGTCGAGGTTTAAGCCGCGTAGGGCTTGTACTTCGATTTTTCCTGTCCTGTGTACTTTTACGAGGTCTCTGATTCTAATGTTTAAGCCGTTCATCTTAATCTCACCATTTTATCAAGTTTACTAACATACTGTCGTGACATTATCAACACTGAAAAAATTACTGAAGCATAAATCAACGCTATGTAAGAGGATATTGAAACTATCGCTTCAGTAGAGAAGGCAACATGCCTTGTTACAAGTGAAGGCATTATCGAAGCGGTGGATACGTTACCGTAAACAATTATTGCACCTACACCTAAACCAAGAAGCACAGCGAAAGTCATGACTGCAATGTTCTCGGATAAGAACATCCAGACCAGTTGCCTGTAAGATAAGCCTCTTACGCTCATTAATGTGGCTTCACGGTTTCTTTCCCGCAAACTGACAAGGCTTACAAGAGTTGTTCCAACAGATGCTGAAAGTACTGCAAACACTAGGCCCATCCGTTGAACATCCAAATTTTGAAGACTACCATAAGTGTTAATGTTACCCATCTGCTGTGATAGCTGCCACTGTTCATCGAAAGAGGTTACACCCAAAATTTCAAGGTCCAAGTCGCGTATTTGTTGGGCAACCAAAGTACCGTTAACGCCATCTTCAAGTTTTATGAGAATCCGTTCATCAAACCGCTCAAGCTTGTAAGCATCGCTGTACTCTGAGGACATGTTGAAAAGGTTCCGGGGGATAAAGGACCATGTTTGGTCAGCCACTTTTGGAGAGTTTGGATATATTTCCGTGGGTTCAGGACCGAAAAAGCCTACTATTGTAAGTTTTCGTCCCCCTGAAGGAAAATTAATACCAACTTTATCGCCTATTGTAAGGTTCAAATTTTGAGCTACACTTCGTTCCAAAATAATAGTCATGTTATCATGTCTTAAACTGTCAAATGCTTGCTCCATTGATGCACCAGTAAACCATTGAGGCTCATAATAAGCAGCTACCGCCCAAGAATCGGGGTCTATTGTGTGCATTATTGTTGTTTGACCACCATCAGAAGACATCGTCTGAGTAAGTTCACATTCCAATGTCGTATTTTTTATCCCTGACACGTTTGCTAAAATGCTTTCAAGAATTTTAGGAGTTTGAGTTGCATTTAACACGCTCACAGAAATGTCAGCACCTACCGCTTGTTGCACTTGCCTTGCAATGTAATCTTGCTCACTTGACAGTTGGCCACTTACTTGAACACTGTAACCGACGATAAAAGCTATTAGAAATGCTACTGCTGCGATGCGGGCAGGGTTTCTGCGAACATTCTTTACTGCCAAAGAGCCTAAATCACCCATAACTTTGGAGAAACTGGAGGTTAACTGTTGGAATTTTAGAGAGTTGTGAATTAGAATTTTGGTGAGTCCCCAGAAGAAAAGAATCGGTCCAATATAGGTTAGGATTAAATCAAAAATGGCAAATCCTTGGATTAAAAGTGTCGCATAATAATTGTTAATGGACATGTTTAGTTGCTGCAGTAAAAAGGACAGGTTTGTACCCGAAGCAAAAACAGCAATTTTATAAGAACCAAGAATAAAAGCTGCCCAAGTGAGTTTTTTCCTGTAAGGCTTTTCCATGTCAGCATCAATATAATCTCTTAGTGCTTCTACAGTTGGCAATCTTGAAGCTTTTCTTGCAGACATAAACACTGAAAAGAAAGCCAGCACCATACCAAAGATTACTGTAATAACCATTGTGATTGGGCTAAAGTAGTAAGAACTAAAAAGCGTGTCAAGATTAAACGCCCCAAGAAAAACCTGATTCAAAATCATTCCACATACAACGCCGACAACGCCACCGACAAAACCGATAGCTAAAGCTTCAGTCAAAAACATCCGCTGTATCTGACCACTGGATAAACCTTTAGTAGAGAGTAAACCGATTTCACGCCTTCGCAGATTGTATGAAACATCAGAAACTGTTGACCCAAGATACCATGCTACAAAGAACACTGGGAAAGAGATTAACAGAAAATTAAGCAGCGTACCTTGGAAGTTATTTTCATAAATACGTAAATTATTGCCAAGAATGTTGCTTACATATCCTTGATATTCAAAGTTTGCTAAGATTGTGTTTCTTATGGTTTCGGCAACTGTTTCAACGTTTTCGGCAGATGTTGATGTGTCCCAAGGATTTATGAGTGCATCGTGGTCGAGGTTAATTAAGAAAGTCGAGTCTATAGCGCCGTCGGTTACGTTGGACAATAGTTTTGTTACAGTGTTTTCCCAACTAACAATCATCATGTCCTGCTGGTAACGGTACGTATCTACAGAGCTTAAAGGGTCACTACTAATAAGCCCCCAAGTATTACCGGTGATTAGAGAGTAGCCTTTATCCGTAATATTTGCATAACCAGCTATCGTTAGGTTAACAGGAACATTTTGGAAAGTATAATTTGCAGGAACCCAAAAAGCCATCGCTGTAGAAATGTTATCGCCAACAGAAGTACGACCTTTAAAAGTTTGACCAGAAATAAGGTAGGTTTCGTTTTCGCCAATGCCGCCCTCGGGCCTGTTTAACCATTCTTTGTAGATTCTTGACGAATTTGGGAAAGCAACTACCGGTCCATACCAGCTTGAGTTAAAATCATCACTTGACATTTTGAAGGGTTGATTAGAACGGAACACAAACGCAACATCTTCAACACCATTTATGCTTGTTATGTTGCTTATCACGTTGTCAAGGTTGGTTAGATTAAAGCGGCTATTGTAAGATCTGTACTCTAAGTCAGTGACAAGAAGGTTAAGCCTTTGGTCTAACGCTTCTTTAGCTACAATGTTTGCTTTAATGTCTACCGCCGCAAAAAATGTTGATGCAAGTATTATTCCGATTAGCAGTGCAACGAATAGTTTCCAGTTGCGGGTTACTCGTTTAAACGGGTATAAGAGAGGCATTAGGTATCAAGCTTTATTCTATCGAATGCTTTTTAAGTCTACGCTTTAGGACGGCTAAATAGACAAACAGAACACCTGTTACAAACTAAGATTTATCAGAAATAATCTAAAAACAGCCAATTATTACAAAAAACAAGCAAAAACAAACCTAACAATAAAAAAAGAAAAGAGGAGATTTTAGTGTCTTCTGAGGACTAAAGCGCCGATGATACCTATCGCAATCAAAATAACAACTATACCGATAATGAAGTAAGTCATCAGGTCCGCTGTTGTTGCCACTGTTCCTCCGCCGGTAGGTGTAGGCGTTGGGGTTGGCTTTCCGCCTTCAGCAACGTTTACAAATACAGTAGAGTAAGAACTGCCGTAAGAATCGTCTCCCATAAAGGTTGCAATTATTTTGTAGTCACCCGCCATTGAAGGAACAATCCAAGTGTAACCAAAAGCGCCAGATGAGTCGCTTGTAACATCTGCAACATGTACAAAGTTGCCGTTGGGGTCAACAGCATCTATTGATATTGGAACGCCAGTAATTGTAACATTGTGGTAGTACCCGTCCATAGGCATTTGGTGATGAAGATAATCCATCCATGTCGACATTGAATCCGATGAAACACATGCCGTACCAGGTTGCGCAGGAGACATGTCAAGAATTGTACCAGCAACAACAACACCTTGTCCAGGAGTTAATGCTGTTTGCGGCGCATTCAGTGTAAGCGCAGTTTTACCCTTACCTAACACGTAGAAGTAACCACTATAACTACTTGAAGCTGTCAAGTACCCTTGTGAAGCCCCACCTGGACCCAAGTTTGCACCGCTTATCTTCCACATGAAATCGCCGTTAGTTACGTTAAGACAAATTAAACCCCAACCTCTCGTTGCAGGCTGAGTTGGCGTGTGCTCATTATTTTGTACGTAAACTTTTCCGTCTGCAACTCGAATTGTTTGAACTGCATAGACTTCTTCAGTGAAATTGCTATTGTATGGAGTTTCAAACGGAACTGCTGGGTCAGCGTAATGCCATACTATGTCACCGTTGGTTTCGTTAATAGCCCAAACTCCGGTATAACCTACTCCAAGAACCATGTCGCTATAAGCAGCTACATCGTAAAGCCAGAATTCACCCCATGGATAATCACCTATTTCTGTTTCCCAAAGAATATCACCATTTTGTATGTCACGTGCTTGCACGTAGCCGCGCTCCATTTCAGCGATGTAACGACCGTGTCTTGCCCAAGCGTTGGTTGGTCGGTATGCTGATTCCATCAAGTCAACGGGAGTGGTTACGTTCCAAATTAGTTGACCCGTAGTTACATCTACAGCCTGATAAGTGGAACCATAGTATCCGCCGTGAATGAATCTACTTTGAATTACTGTAATGCCGCTTTCTGGGTCATAAGCGCCCAAGTTGCCATAGGCACCTACCTGATAAAGCGTTCTGAGACTTGTTGGAAGAATTCCACTGACATTACTAATGATTCTGGATGTAAAATTAGTAGATGCCCCTTGTGAAGTCCAGTTTATCCAGTTACCAGTATACGTCGTAGTGACAGTTATGTTTGCACGTGTTACATTAATCGAACCAGTATTTTGGAAAGCTAAAAAGTAGCCATTGCGATAATAAAGTTCCAAATTACCAGGTGACGCACCCATGCTAGGTAATGAAATGTTAGCTGCGACAGCACCAGTTAATGGATTGATTTTGTAAAGTCGGTTTCCGCTTACAGTGATTAATTCGGCGCCGATACCTGCAGCTTCGCCAGCGCCTGGAACAGCTGTATCAACACCTCGCCAATACGCTATGTGTGTTGGTGTTACGCCCCCATCAACAATTGGGATAGCATAATACTGTTCGCCTGTTTGGAGGTCATAACAGACTGCACAGTTGGTTGGTACACCGTTTATTGGCACCGTTTTTGTTTGGTAACATCTGCCCATGAAAATTACACTTGGTGTTCCAGGAGCACTAAGTGAAGAATATTGTCCAGCCTCACCGCCAATAATACCAGCTACTCCGCCTAGTTCCTTCCAAACAATATGCGGAGTGTTCGGTGCTGTAACATATGGTCCATAATAGTTTTCTCTGTCGCTAGCTTGAGTTGGTTGGCCTTCAAATTCAGCCCAAGGATAGTTCCCAGCAATTGTGTACCATTCACGGTTATTAGGCAGAATTGGTCGTGTCCAATAATCATTTGGAAGCGAGGATTGCCAAGAAGCCACTAGATCTTGCTGAACTGTTAAAATTGTAACTGGAGATTCTGCTGGAGCAACAAAAACTGAAGGGTTAAAGATTGCGTTACTAAAGTTACCCGTACGTGTTGACGAGTATTCTCCGTCACGCCAGTATCCAGCTGGGAACCATTCGCCTGCAAAAGAAAACTGGAAGTGCCATTCGCCTGTTTGGTCAACTATGTATGAAAACCAACTTGTTCCGTCAGCAACGTAAGATTTTAGTTTCACAAGTTCAGTGGTACCATCAGGCTTTGTGATGTTAACCGTGTAGCCTGTCATGTATTTGCCTTCACCTGAAGGGAAGGTAATCCACATGTTAACTAGAAGTTCTTGACCCAAACCAATAGGGTTAGGTGAAACACTTAGAAAAGCCAATGGATAAATCGTGTAGTCAGGTGTTTCCCCGGCAGGTATAGTGGTTGGTCCTTCATAACCTGCAACGGGTTGTCCCCCATGCGCGGTCACTCCACCCACTATTTCATCTTGGGCTTCAACTGAATCACTTATGGTCATAATAAAAGCAGACATCAATAGCACAGTAACAATACCGATTGACTTCAGAACATTTGCATTAGAATTTTTCATTTGTTTTTTCACTTTCAAAAATTTAGAGCAAAAGGTTTACTAGATCAAATTTTATTATGGTCTAGAAAAACTGCTCAAACCATAAATATGGAAAAACTCTCCTATAAAGAATATGTGAACAGGCCAGCACCATAGTCAAACGCCAAAAAAGCAGGAAAAAGCAACCATTTTCACGTAAAAACCGTGAACCAGTCACGCAGTTAACCGCCTTTGCTTTTGAAACTCTTATATACGTCAAGTGCTAATTCACTGATGAGTGTCATGGCTGAAGTTTGTTCAACTTGCGGGCTCCCAAAAGATCTATGCGTTTGTGGAGAAATTGAAAAAGAGCAACAAAGAATTCGCATAAGACTTGAAACACGAAAATTTGGTCGACCAACAACCATTATTGATGGCATCGACGATAAAAATTCTAACCTGCAAAATATTGCCCAAAAACTAAAAGGATACTGCGCATGTGGGGGAACACACAAAAACGGGCAAATAATGCTTCAAGGCGACCATCGAGACAGAGTGCGCGAATTCTTAATTAAGACAGGTTACCCACAAGAAAACATAGAACTCCAATAAACCCACCATTATTTCATTAATAATCAGGGTGCAGAATGAAAAAGTTAGATAGCTTCCGCGAAGTTTTCAAAACCGTTAAACACAGGAAACCCGCCCCGATTTTTTGTCCAAGATGTGCCAGCCCAAAAATCCATTTATCCAGCGGCTTGGATTTATGGTTAACACCCAAATCGTACATTTGTGAAGAATGTGGATACACGGGTTTAATAGTAATGGAACTTGAAAAAGAAAACGAAGAGAATACAAAAGAAAATAAAGAGATATAGTTGAAAAAAGTGCCCGAGTTTTTAGTCAGGCAATTCAAGATTTAACTGCTTTTTGAGGGTCTTGTAACGGTTTCGCACTGTAACTTCTGTTACGCCTGCAGCTTCAGCAATGTCTTTTTGGGTTTTCTTTTCATTGTTTTGCAAGCATGCAATGTAAAGGGCAGCAGCGGCAAGCCCCATAGGGTCTTTACCGGCAGCAGCACGTTTGCGTCTTGCCTCGCGTAAAATGTTGATGGCTGCTCCTTGAGTTTTTCCCGAGATTCCTGTTTTCTCTGCAATCTTTGAAACGTAAGTTAATGGATCAGCAATTGGCATGTGTACTTCAAGTTCGCGTAAAAGTAACCTGTAACATCTTGCAACATCTTTCTTGTCAACAAGACTTGCCTCAGCAATTTCACGCAGTGTACGAGGGGTTCCGCTTCCACGGCATGCGGCATATAAAGCTGCAGCAGCAATTGCGGCGATTGACCTACCTCGAACGAGACCTTTGTCAAGAGCTTTTCTGTAAACGACGGCTGCTTTTTCTTTGATTGGTGGCGGAATATAGACCTTGTCTGACAAACGGTCTAGTTCAGCCATTGCTTGTGCAAGGTTTCTGTCTATAGACGAGTGTACTCGGCTTCGGATTTGCCATTTTCTGAGACGCCACATTTGCAGCCTTGTGGATAAGGGCAGTTTTCTTCCGAAAGCGTCCCTGTCTACTTGGCTAATGGCTGTTGATAAGCCTTTATCGTGAACTGAGTAAGATGTTGGAACACCAACACGGCTTCTGGAAGCTTTTTCTTCTTGTGTGAACGCGCGCCATTCTGGTCCTTTGTCCATCATTTGTTCGTATAAGACTAGACCACAGTCTCCGCAGACTGTTTCGCCAGTGTCGTAATCGTGAACTAGGTTGTCACTACCGCATTCGGGGCACTTGTCAGCTAATCGCTGTGACGTTCTGGGTGCGTCTTTTTTGCTCAACTTTCTCTACTCCTTTAAGGGGTTTTGCGTTATGACCTTCACTGTTGGCCTTTTGGGCTGAAGAAAACTGTACATACGGTCCGCGCAAACTAAGCAGATGAACAGATTTAATATATAAACTTTGTGGTCTTATTAAACCTATCGGACACGTAATTTAACAAAAATCAACTCAAACCAAACTACCAGTATGGAAAAGCTTAAAGAAAAATGTTTACCCCAAACCACCATTCCCCACAATAATCAATCAATTCCACGGGAACGCTTATTAGGAAAAAAAGCTTCCATAAACCTCTAACAATAAATAACGCGACCGCTAAAAACTGAGTTGCAGCCCGGTGGTGTAGTGGTCAAGCATAGCGGGCTTTGGACCCGTTGACGAGAGTTCGAATCTCTCCCGGGCTACTTTCTCCCAGACACAAACTTGTACTTTTCAGAGGATGTCACAAGATTTTTACTCACATGTTGCTTTAAGGCAGCAGCTAGTTGTCTTGTTTGTGTTTGCGCTATTTGTGCTTAGCCAATGACCGATAGTTGAAATTAGAGAAACACTGAAAGAAATTTGATGAAGTAGAACGAGACAAGATTATATCTTTAGGTTTTCTATACTGGCAGGGAAAACTGCTAAATTGTGCAATTTTAAAGAAAGCCATTGGCTATCTAAGCACTATTGAGGAATTGCCAGAGTTCGCAGTTATTACTTATCTTATTTGTGAAGATCCGCCTCAACCACATAGGAACTTGCTCTTGCCATAGCAACAAGGAAAAGGACGGGTATTTTTCGACTGTAAAGAAAGTTTAAAAGATATCAGAGATAGACGAGAATAAAGTGAACACTTGTTGATATTCATTTGTTGTTTTTCCAGAATTGCTTCTCTCACAACTTAAAATTCTAGCTCTTTCAAAGACTTGTCTAAAACTTAATTAATGCTATTTTGAACTTTTTACCTTTTTCTAATTTCTGACACAATTAACAAAATTATTACAATTATAACTGGTGCTACAACTATGAATAACAAGAGTTCAACAGGTATTGGTGCGATTTCTTTAGGCGCTTTTGGTGTTAAGATTGATGTGGGGTTCTGCATCAGGGGGTATCTGTCTTGGTTTTGGATATCTACAACATATGGTGTATCGCCTATACCATCACCGTCTGCATCGGTTCCCGTGTAGTCGCTCCAGTAGTTTCCTGTTTTTCCGTTATCCCAAGCGTGTGGAGGCTCGTTTTCCGGGTATTCGTCACATAGGCACCCGTTGATTTGCATTTTGTTTTGGTCAAAACCGTTATGACTAATTATTACGTCTTCCGGAATGTCGGATGGATCATTAAATCCAAAGAACAAGCCTTGAGTATTTTTAGCTATATAGTTATCAGTTACTGTGTTGTTTGATCCTGAAACTAAAACGCCTACCACGTTTTCGCAGACAGAACTGCCTATTAAAGTATTGTTTTTTGTCCACAGGTAAATGCCGATGCTAAAATTTTTAATGTTCAGGTTTGTAACTGTTAATCCAGTTACGCTTTTGTCGCCTAAGTCTACGCCTATAGTGTATTCTTCTAAGACGCCTTCAGGCAGTTGGTCTGGTCCTTCGCCTATAACCCAAACACTTGTGTGAGTACCATTATATGGTCCTTGAAGGGTGTATCCTGCGCCATTGATGATGATGTTGCTTTTCATTACTCTGATTGTTGCAGAGATGTTGTCAGTGAAAGTGTACGTGTTACCTTCTTGTTTAATTGGAACTGAAGAGGGGGAGATGCTCCCGTCTTGCTGGATAACGATTGTTTGGATGGATTGCGCTTTAACATCCCGTGATAATGTAACTATCGAGGCTCCAATTAGCAAAAATACGACAATTAACAACAGAGATTTCTTAGCCATTAATAGTACACCAACCATCTCTAATGCCCGGTTTTATTTAACAATTCCTGAATTCCTGGTAAGCAGCACAGTTTTCTGCTAAGAGCTAATCACAATTTAATAGAAAAACGGGAAAGAATCCTTTTAGCATTAGTTTCAGCTACTTTTAGCGGAGTTCTCAATTTTTAGAAGTTATTAAAAAATTATCAATAAAATTGATTACGATAAGAACTTTTAAAAATAATAAAGTTAAGGCTTTGTTGCCTCAATTTTTATGCTCTCAATCGGTAGTGCGTTGTACTGAGTTTTGCTTAATTCCTTATCTTCAGAAAGTACATTAACCTTAAATCCTGCTTGCTGGAGTTTTGATAAGTACTCTTCTCTTCGTAGAGCTCCCGCAACGCAACCGGTGAGCAAATCTTCATCTTGCTTTTGTTCTTCGGTGAGTTCACCTAATAGAACGATGTCTGAAACGTACATTTTGCCCCGTGTTTTTAGAACGCGGTATGCTTCTTTGAAAACTTTTGCTTTATCTGGCGCAAGGTTAATGACACAATTACTTATTATGACATTAACTGAGCTGTCCTCAAGTGGTAGCTTTTCGATGTCGCCAAGTTTGAATTCGACGTTTGTGTACTTGTTTTCTTTAGCGAGGATTTGGGCTTTTTCTACCATTGCCTCTGTCATGTCTACGCCGATTACTTTCCCTGTTTTACCAACTTTTTTTGAGGCTAAAAAGCAATCAAAACCTGCCCCGCTTCCAAGATCAAGAACAACATCACCTTCTTTGAGGGTGGCAAAAGCTATTGGATTGCCACAGCCTAGTCCAAGGTTGGCTTCTGGTACGGCATTGATTTCTTCTTCTGAGTAGCCTACTGTTTTAGAAATTTTTTTAATTGTTTTTTGGTCGCCGCTTCCGCATCCGCAAGAACAACAGCAAGAGCTGTTATTGGTGGCGATTTTAGAATATGCTTTTCTTACGCTACTTTTTATTTCTTCATTTTTGTTTTTCAAATTTTTTTCACCTTTATTGAGAATTTTTATTTTTTAATTCTTTTTTCTTGGGAAGTATTTTCTTGTTGCTAGACCTAATTTTACCAACGAAAGCATAAGGGGCACTTCGAGGAGGGGCCCGATGACTGTGGCTAGGGCAGCTGCTGAACCGATGCCATAAAGCGTTACTGCTACGGCGATTGCTACTTCAAAGTGGCTGCTGCTTCCGATTATGGTGGTATCGATAGCGCTTTCGTATTTCCAGCCCAAAAAGTAGCCCAATGGATAGGTCCATGCAATCATGATGGCATAATGTATGAGATTGGGCAGTGCAAGGTAACCGACCAGAAGTGGGTTGTTGAGAATTGTTTGCCCTTCAAATGAGAATAGCACAATCAAAGTTAGCAGTAGGGCAACTATGGATATTTTGCCCACCACTGGGTTGAATTTGTCTTTGAAAAACTCTTCACCTTTCTTGTCAATTATTACTTTGCGGGAGATTGCGCCTGCCGTTACTGGGAGGGCTATGAATACAAGCACACTGACGGCGATCAAATCCCAGGGAACTGGAATTCCACTTACGCCCAAGTAGAAGGCGGCTAGAGGCGCGTATAATCCCAGCATGATAAGTGCGTTTACTGCGGTGTTGATTAGACCTTGAGCCATATCGCCTTTTGCAAGAAACATCCACCACATAACCATTGCAGTGCAAGGCGATAAACCAAGCAGGATCAATCCGGGGATGTATTCTGGGCTGCCCGCCAAAAACGTGTTTGCCAGAAAGGTCATCAATGGAGGGGCGATTACCCAGTTAGCGATAACGGTTACTATGAGGGGTTTTGGGTTTCTTGTTGCTTTTTTAACGTCGCTGAAACGTATTCCAACCACGGTTGGGTACATCATAAAGAACAGCAATATGCCAATTGGAATGGATAATTGAGCATACTTTAGTGAATCCATGAATTCTCCAAAAGCAGGGAAGAATCTGCCGACAAGTAAACCAACGATTATGCAAACGGCTATCCAAACGGTGAGGTATTTTTCCCATAATCCTAATGATAATTCTTTTTTGGTGTGAGTTTCATTATTTCCCATGCTTTTCCCTTTCTGGTGAAAACAAATTAACATATTCACATACTTAAATATGTTCTTTAGAAAAACAATATTCTATTGAAAAGCAGCCAATATTTCCATAACTCTGCTCGGGGCCTTCAATGCATAAATTACCCATTTTCCATCTTTCCTATCCTTAACAAGACCAACATTCTCTAAAATTCTAAGATGATGAGACGCAGTGGGTTGAGTCAAATCAAGAGCAACCATAACTTCACAAACACACATTTCTCGAAGTGTAAGTAATTCCAAAATGCGCAGTCGCGTTGTATCAGCGAGAGCCTTAAAAAACTTAGCTTTCTTAATAACACCATCTTTACTTATTTTTTGTTCTACAAAATTTTTTAATTCGCTTGCAGACTCCATGTTTTTTTGACAAGAACAAACGCCTGAATTAGCAAATCGTTCTAATCTTTTATCTATGCTTGAATCGGGCATTTTATTCAACAATACGTCAGAATTAAAACATATTTAAATACGTTTTTAAAGATTGGAAAATCTAGATAATTTGTTCGATTATCTGGTTTGTAATTTTTTCAGCAAATTCTGAAGAAATGCCGTCAATTATTAGAAAAATTCTATCATCAGTTACGGAATAGAGCCTCTTGTTACCATCTTTTTTGTCCTTCAATAATCCGCTGTCTTTTAAAATCTTAAGATGCCGCGAAACTACGGGTTGGATAAGCCCCACGTGAGGAATGATTTCACAAACACATTTTTCGCCATCACGCAGAAAATTTAGTATTTTAAGGCGAACTGGGTCGGAAAGCGCCTTGAAAATCTTAGCTTTGAATCTATTATCGATGGTTTTGTTTGAAGACATTGAATGAGAATATTGTCAAAAAATATTTAAATATTGTTAATCGGTTTCTTTATATCTAAATAACAATATTTAAATATTCTTCTAATTAGCTTAATTACATAGTTTAATTCATTTAAAAATTAAGGAATGGCAAACAATGGCTGAAGAAACATATGAAGGAGTGCCAAGAGAAAAAATACCTTGGAATCCAAAAATAGATTATGATAAATGCACTACATGTGGAAAATGCGTAGATTTTTGCCATGTAGGAGCTTTCAAATTCGAAGAAAAAGATGGCAAAAAGCGAACGGTGGTAAATCCAAATAGATGCATTGTGTTCTGCAGGGGTTGTGAGAGCATTTGTCCTGTCGGCGCTATTTCGCATCCTTCTGAAGAAGATACCCAGAAAATAATCGATAAACTTAAAGAATAAACCCGCAAACTTTATACTTAAAAATTAGTTTGCAGGGTTAACCATTTTTTGGTTAACCGCATGTTTTAGAAAGGCTCTTGCTATTAACGGAACAATTACCCCTGCGAGTATTCGTGGTAAGAACGCAAGTAATATGCCTAAAGCGGTTGTTTCTTGAAGAATCGGTGAAAATGGCGTTACAATAAGAACAATTATTGTGCCCATGATTCCGGCTGTAACACCTGCGGTTAACATACGTCGATAACTTGTTGAACGTTTACTTAAAGCGCCAGCAACATACCCTATTAGCATTGCACTTACTAGATTGGCCAGAAGGCTTACATCAGCAGAGCCTTGGGAAGCGTAAAGTTGATCTGAATAATACAAAGCATACAAACTGCCTAACAAGAAACCTGAAGCACCGCCTGCCCACTGGTTCCAAATTAACCCCAAAAGCATTGGCACTCCGACTATAACAATTGCTTCTAATAGAGGATATTTGAGTCCAATTAAGGCTGGGGTTGAAACCATTCCAACCGCGATAATTAATAAAGCAACAATTGTTGGGACGATTACGCCAAATAATACTTCTCGCATTTTTGCATTTGTATGTGCCATACTGTTTACCTCTAAATAAACAAAACAGTTTTTAATGGTCTAGTTAATATCAGTATTTAATATTTGCTATTAAAATAAGATGAGCTAAATAACACGCAGCAACACCTCAAAATTTGAAATTTAAGGCGCTATTTAAAAATAAGAAGCAAAAGCATAACGCAGGTACGTAAATAAAACGCCAAACTAAACAAATTTCTAAGATTACACTTTTATTTACCAAGAGCAAATATCTGAATTGAATTATATGGCATCAGAGAAGTCAAAGAAAAATAATGTAGCTGATTACCCTAAAGAGGTTAAAGACGCTATTGACGAGATAGGCGGTTTAGACCTTATTTTAAATGCAGTAAAAACTGACGATATCGAAAAGGAGGCAAAGTTACATAGAATTCTTTCAGACAAAACAAGGCTAACTGTTCTAAAGGCAATTAAGCAATGCGATTTATGTCCCTGTGTAATCAAAGTTTTGATAAAGATTTCTGATTCGCGCCTGTCTTACCACCTTACGGTTTTAGAAGAGGCAGGGTTAATTACTTCTTATAAAAAGAAAAATTGGAAAATATATAAGATTACAGAGAAAGGGCGTTCGCTTTAAGTGACGACTTTCTTCTGTAATGAATCAAACTTGTTTTTGGTTGTAAGTAGTCTTAGGGCATTTCCGATAACTACTAGTGCGCTTATTTCATTAAGAAGTAAACCTGAGACCAGCCCTAAGTAGCCGAGTAATGCTGCTGCGACCATGAATGCGATGTTTATCAGTGAGACGGCAATGTTTTGTTTAATGTTATTAACGGTTTTTCCGCTTAGTTCTCGAACATAGTTTATTTTTGACAGGTCATCTGACATTAGCACTATGTCACCAGCTTCAACAGCTACATCTGTTCCTGCGGCACCCATAGCTATACCAACATTAGAAACTGCCATTGCGGGTGCATCGTTTACTCCATCGCCAACCATAGCAACTGACCCATACTTTTCTTTGAGTTCTTTGATAACACTGACTTTATCCTCTGGAAGCAGTTGAGCATAGTATTCATCCACGCCTGCCTGTGCAGCTATAGCTTTTGCGCACCGTTCATTATCCCCTGTTAACATAACTGTTCTGGTTCCCTGCTCGCGAATAATACTTAAGGTTTCTTTGGCACCCGGTCTTAAGGCGTCTGCAATCGCTAAAATGCCCAACAACTTACCGTTTTGCCCAACAAGTATTGTAGTTTTTCCCTGACTCTCCAAGTCTGCAATTTGGTCTTTGTATTCAGTGGTAGAGATTTCATTCTCTTGTAGAAAACGGGCGCTCCCTGCAAAGCACTGTTTCCCCTCTATCTTCGCCTTAACACCTTTCCCAGTAACGTCTTCAAAGTCCATAAGATTTGCTTCAATGGTGATGTTGCTTTCCTTTGCTTTTCTTACAATAGCGTTCGCAAGGGGGTGACCTGACCTACATTCAATATTGGATGCGAGAGTTAACAACTCAGCGTCAGAAGTATTATCAAAACCAATAACGTCAGTGACTTCAGGTCGGCCAATGGTGAGAGTGCCTGTTTTATCGAATGCTATTGCCTTTACTTTTTTGGCGGCTTCAAAATATGCTCCGCCCTTAAACACTACCCCTTTTCTGGCTGCATTTGCCATAGCTGCAACAACTGCTACAGGAACAGATAATGCCAAGCCACATGAGCAAGAAACAACGAAAACAACTAAGCCTCTAAGAATGAACGGCATCCATTCTTGGCCAAATAGCAAGGGGGGAATAACTGCAACAGCTATACCAAGCACAAACATGGCAGGAGTGTAGGCATTGGAGAACTTGTCAGAAAAACGTTGGAAAGATATTTTCTTTGATTGTGCTTCTTCGACTGAATAGATTATTTTTGAAAGCATTGTTTCGCTTGCAGGTTTGTCAACTCTTACTTCAAGAAAGCTTTTCTGATTTATTGTTCCTGCAAACACCGTATCGCCAACATTTTTAGTAACAGGAAAAGATTCGCCTGTAACTGTGGATTGGTCTACAAATGAAGATCCTGTCTGCACGGTTCCGTCAACTGGAATTCTTTCGCCTGCTTTTACAATTACCAAATCTCCAACGTTAATTTCGTCAACAGAAAGCAGTTTTTCTTGGCCATCTTTACGAACCAGTGCTTGTTTTGGAGCCAAATTCATTAGTGAACGTATAGCGCCTCTTGCCTTGTCAACGGCGTAAGATTCGAGCACATCCCCTAAAGAATAAACAAATATCAAAATGGCAGCTTCCGCCCACATGCCAAGCACTAACGCGCCAACGGAACCTATTAGCATGAGAAGATGAATGGTTGCGGTTAGATTTCTCAATGCAATTAACGCTTTTCTGGCGGGATAATATACGCCAACAAGAACTGCGATGATGTATCCGATGAATGTGTAGTCTTGGGGAACTATTGTTAAGCCTAAGAGAAAGGTTGCTAGTGTGGTTATGCCGCATGCGACTAACGCGAGTTGTTGTTTTTCTTTCCACCATGAGCTAAATTTGCTTTTGGAGCGAATGACTTGGGCTTTCATGCCTGTTTCTGAGATTGAACGTATGACGTCTTGGAGATTTACAAATGAGGAGTCATACGAAATGTTGAGAAACTGAGTTGTTGGATCAATGCTAATTTCGCTTATTCCAGGCAAGGCGTTTATTTTTTGTTTGATTATCTGGATTTCCTCTTGGCCTTCCAGTCCTTCGATACGGATTTTTGCTGTTTCCACTTCATTTCACCAAAATTTAAAAAGTATTTCAACCGATTTTGAAATAGCTCATCTCAAGGGCAAATAAATAGTTTGCCGCCAAAGTTTATCAAAAAATATTTAAGACAAGGCAAGTATTTCAAAGTCTGTTGAAATAGCTTGGAGGAACAAAGAGTTGGAAAACACAAACAAAGATCAAGAAGTAACCTTCAAATTAGAAGGATTGGGGTGCTCCTGCGAAACAAAAATTGTTGAGAAAAAACTCAAAGCATTAAAAGGAGTAAAAACGTACAACATCAACCCAATCTCGAACTGGCTAAAAATCTCTTTTGACTCATCACTCGTCTCTTTGGACGAAATAAAAAAGTCGATAGCTAAATGCGGAGTTACTGCTACGCCAATAAAAAAGTAATCAAGAAAGGCACTCCGTCAACACCTAAAGCCTAAAACCCTTCTACCGCAGTAACCCGATCTTATCAGATACTGAAAGTAGCCTTTCTTTCTATATATTTTATGGATTTAATCTACAACAACAATATTAACAAAACATCACTTTTGTTTTGATGATGTGTATGTCTAAGCCCAAGGTTCTGTTCATTTGTACTCATAATTCCGCTCGGTCACAAATGGCTGAAGGTTTACTTCGCCACATATATGGTGAAAAATATGAAGTTTTTAGCGCAGGCACCAACTCGACAAAAGTAAACCCTTTAGCAATTAAAGCCTTGGCGGAAATAGGCATCGATATTTCAAAGCAGTACTCCAAAGATTTGGAGGTATTCACAGTCACTGAAATTGACTTAGCTGTTTCGGTTTGCCAAAGCAGCGCAAAAACCCTCTGTACGCTATGTTCATCCCCTCTCTCATCAGGCAGACCACTAATAATTAACGCCAAACTGCATAAAACTAAAAAATACATAGTTCACGGTTTTGAAGATCCTTCTGAGGCTGAAGGCTCTGAAGAAGAGAAGCTGGAGGCTTTCCGCAAAATAAGAGACCAAATCAAAACTTGGATAACCGCGTATTTTGTTGACCCCACAGCTGTAACCTAAAAAAGGCGCGGTTAGCCGAGGGTTCCTTTCAGGGCATCGGCTTTTAGTCTTAAAAAGTCCATGGTATCTTCAAAGTCAAGACAACTGTCGCCAACTTTTTCAGGTTCAGAAAGCGCGCATTTTCCATCTTTCCAGTTTATACAGCTTTTCTTGTCGCATTTAACGTTCAATTAGCTTCCCCAATTACGAATTTAAGCATCTAAGTATATAAATATTGTAATCAACACTTTGAGTTGAAGTTCAAATGAGCGAAACAGACTTCATGTCCCTATTCTTTCCTGAAGACTTCGTCAAAAAAATTGAAATCACAGAAATCATGCCTTGCGCTGTTGAAGCTGACGGCATAAGGTTTTTAGCACAAGCAGATCGACCTGTGACTGAGGTTCTTCAAGTTTTATTTCTTGTTTTCCCAAACGCTACGTACTCAGAAAAAATCGGTTTTCTAAGTTACAAAACACAAGAACGTATCGTATCGATTTTTCCCAATGGAAAAATAAGCATGACTCACGTTAAAGATAAAGAAACAGCCATAAAACTGGTTGAGGAATTAAGAAAAACACTCAATCGCGCGAGTATATACCTGAAAACTCATGGATTACCTGGAAATGAATTAGCAGAACAAAAAAAGGCATTAACCGCAAAAAAGCTTTACGACGTTCTCCCAAAAACAAATTGCAAAAAATGCGGCGAACAAAGCTGCTTTGCATTTGCGACTAAACTTTTAATTGCGGAGAAGAGACCTGAAGATTGCAAACCGTTATCAACAGAGCAAAAAACTGAAACAAGACTGCAATTAGAGAAAATGCTGTCACCAATTAAACTTTAAAAAAGAAAAACATGGGTTTTGTTTTTTACTTATCTGCTTCAGCCACCTTAGACTGCATATTAGCGCCCATGCCATACCAGAAGAAAACCTTAACTACAATTGCTGTAAGCAAAGCTACAAGGGGGCGCGTTAAGACAGTTAATAAAAAGCCGTCAACCCCATCAACTACATTCATTGGCGACATTTGGAGAATAGTGAACAGGACAATGCCGCCAATTGTGGAAGCGATTAAACCAGACACTAGTATTCTTTTGAAGTTATCTGACCGTTTATTTAAAGCCCCCGCCATATAACCAATCAACATTGCGCTTAAAATGTAAGCAAGCAGTATAAGTCCTGAGCCTGAGATTCTGGCGTAACTGTCATGCCAGTAGAGTGCATAGAAGGTTCCAAGTAGGAAGCCTGTAGCGCCTCCTGCCCATTGATTCCAAAGCAAACCCAAAGCTAACGGAACAGCGCAAATGATAACGAGCTCAAAAATTTCTGAAGTGATTCCGTAAACAACCCCAAAGCCTCCTTCAGTAAGTGCTGGAAGTTGTGAAATTAATACAATAACAAATATCGCTATTGTTGGGAGGATGACTCCGAAAATTAAATCATTTTTCGTCCATTTTTTCCAATCTAAGCCCATAGTAAACGCCTATCTCCCATGACTGGGCACATATGAATATTTAAATTTTGTTATGATAAAAATTGATACAATAAAAGTTTAAACTTTCATAAAATTATCAAACTACCAATTACCTTCAATGAGGGTCTTGAATACCCAACAAAGTTAACCTTTCAGTACAAAGTATTCCTCTTGACTCATTTGCTTGGGCAAAAATCAAGCCGCCTTTGGCAAGCTCGAACTGTTCAGCCCCTATTGTGAATGCACCTTCTCCGTCTATCACGTAAAAACACACGCCATAAGGTTCAGGACGAGAAGGAATTTCTTGTCCCGTTTCAAGGCAAATCAGCACTACGTTAAAGTTACCAGTTTTAAGCACATCATGTTTAATTTTTTTCCGTTCAGCCATATTACTCAACAGGCCTTGTTTTGGAGAAAATGAGGCAAGCTGATTCAAATCAAATGTTCTTGTCAATTGTAATTCACCATTTTCTTTAGTTTAACCTTGATGTTTGTGAATGGCAATTCCATACCACATGAATACTTGAGCTATTATAGCAATTAATGCGCCCGTAGCAGTACGTGCTAAAACTGTAAGCAGAAAGGCATCCGTTCCAACCATCACATTCGAAGGAGAAAGCTGATACATTCCAAACAGTAATACCCCACCAACAGTTGTAGCGATAACAGCGGCAATAAGCATTCTTCGGAAGCTACCCGAGCCTTTGTTGAGTGCTCCAGCCATGTAACCGATCAACATTGCGCTAAGAACATAACCTAAAATGGTTGGACCAAAACCAGCATCACCCCTCATAAAAGTGCCAGCGGTAACTTGGCTGTATTTTATGGCATTCCACATCGCATAAAAGCTGCCCATTATAAAGCCTGATGCGCCGCCTGCCCAGCGATTCCACACCAAACCAAGAACCAAGGGAATAGCAACGATGACAACCATCTCTTCTATTTCGCTTATTAGTCCAATAACAATTCCCCACGGGCTACTCATTCCTCCGCCAGTTCTCAAAGAAGAACTAACCAATGAGAGCCCTACAATAATTAAAACAACTACAACGGGAGCAATAATGGCATAAATAACATCTTTTAGAGTCCAATCCTTCCAGTTTAAACCCATAAACTAATTCCTCAATTTTACTTGAATCACTTCGTTAGAGGATAATAATAGGATATACCACAGAACACCCTTAGAAACACCCAAATTTACCCCTACTTTACCAATTAGTACTTCAGTCTCAAATAAAGTAAAGCACTTAACGCCATTAATGCAAACAAGTCGGGCAAGATAAAAAAGGGCCCTAAACCGGTTGCTTCATACCCAAAGATGGCGCTAACCAGCGGGTTAGCCACAAATGAAAAGCAAAGCAACATGAACGCCACAAGGATTAACACTAAATTGAATTGCACCCGGCTCTTTATGTAAGCATTAATATAAGCCGTTAATAGAACGGTTGCAAGAACCATGTTAATAACCGAAAGGATTGTTCCTGCGGTGAAATCCCAGCCAAAAGTCCAGCAACCGGCATACAAATCTTCACAATGCCCTCCGCATTGGTTTACGCATGAAGTTGCTGAAACACTGGGAATTAAGCTAAACCTTGCCATGATAAGAGCGGTTAAAATTACTAGCACAATTGAACTGAAGACTTTATTTGTAATTTTTTTCACCATTTAATATTCAACCGTACCGCTGCTAATCCGTCAATATTGTTTTGTTTGATTTCTATCTTTCCTATTGAATAAAAGAGACAAAAAATGTAAGGCACAATCAAAGAGGCTTCTTTTTGTAAATGCCTCTAAACAATGCCTTAGCATCCACCACATTTACTGTCCCGGCTACATCCAAAGTTTGCGTCTGCACCATGGCAGTTACCGGGTACACAATCGCCAATACAAGAAGCGCCTTTCAAACAGTCGTCGCTATTACAGTTTTCTTTTAGACAATTGCTACATGGACGACCTGTAAATTCTTCTGAAAGATTGGTTGAGTTATCTAAAGTTGAGTCACCAGATAGGGCATTTGTAAATGATGCGGCAGCTAACGCAATCGAAAGCACTGCAAACACTGCAACAAATAAAAGTAGTCTAATATTTTTCAATATTTTTCACCTGAAATTATCAGGACCTGGAGCGGAATAATAGTAGTTTCCCATAAAATTACCTTAGAAACACCCAAATTCACCCACAGTCACTAAGAAAAGCTTTGATAGAAACACACACGCCGCAGTCGAAGGCTTGCTGGTAGCTATCAAGAAACATCAGTATTTTATCTTCAAATACAGTAATGCAACTAATGTTACAAAGATGCAAATGTCAGGCAACATTAAAAATGGTCCAAGACCTGCTCCGGCGTAACCAAGAAAGCTAGCAACAAGTGGATTGGCAACTATAGAGTAGGATAACAGGGTCAATGCTACAATAATCAGCACTAAATTGAATTCAGCCTTTGTCTTTCTGAAGGTCATAAAATATGTTGTTAACAAGATAAATGCCAAAGCCGTATTGAGCGTTGAAAAAACTGATCCTATCAAGAAATAGGGACCAACATTTAAACTCCAATTAGGTAAAACGACATAAACAAAGGTTATAGCCAAAAAAGCTAACGCTAAAATAACAACTGACAACCCAACAAGAAATACCTTATTCAACAAACGTCCTCCATAATCATTTTTTCTTTTTCCCCACAAGTGCCCAAATCTTCTCAAACTCGATAAAATTCTCTTCCATCTCAGAAGACAAAAGATACGTAATACCGTAACCGCTACCCACAGACATCAAAATTCTGTTTTTTTCCAAAACCTTAAGATGCTGCCTAGTAGACTTATAATCCAACTCCAAACACTCTGCAAGTTGATTAGCATTTCTCGGCATTTCCTTAATCGCCAAAATCATCCGTCCACGTGTTTCCCCGCCTTTGGTACCTGCAATCAACCACCACAACGTACCCTGAATTGCCTTAGACGGACGAAACATAATCAACCAACACCTTATTCAGATGTTACACGGTTAAAGTTTTTCTGATTTGCAGACAAATCAGCCCAGTAACATGTGCTTAAACATCGAGCAGATTATCTCTGTTCATACAAGCATTTAAAATATAATGAACCTGTTTTTTTCAGTATCTTGCCAATAGAAAAATTGATTTGCTAACAAAGCTTAATTGTTAAGGACCTCTAAGGTTGAGTTTAGGTGCAGCCATGCCATTAACAAGAGAACAACAAGAAAAAATACGCGGTTGGTTAAGCGCTAAAAATGCCAACTCGAAATGTCCAATGTGCTCAAAAAACCAGTGGGCTTTCGGAGAAATCATCACCGCCAACACAATAAACGAAAAAGGCAAAACCACAGAACAATACAGTCCAGCCATGATACAAATTTTATGCACAAACTGCGGCTTTGTAAGACTACATTTAATCCATAAAGACCTAAACCTCTTCTAAACAATGGCGGCAAGGGTTGGCGGGTAAGAAGCAGCAGGATTTTTTTCGTCTAGCAAAAGTAGCAAAGCCAAAACCGTGCTATGCCAGTTTGAAGCTTCAGATGTAGTGTTTGAGGTTGACCAACCGCCATCACTGTTTTGGGCTGCAATCACGTTTTTGATAAAATTGGTATTGACCATTGAGGATTGCCCTGCCAGGCAAAGGAAAGTTGCGGCTTCAAGCTCCAAATCAGTGACCATAGAGTCATTATTGATTAACGCTGCGTTTGCATGGTACAGGGTGTAGTAATAGCCGTCAGGCATAGACAAACCATAACCGTTTTCGCCTATCCAAATTGTTGCCAGCAAAGCATGAGTAACAAGATAGTCTTGACTATTTGCCGCTTGAGCCAATGTTTCGGCGTAGTTAATCGACAAACCGTAACGGTTACAGTACAATGCAGGAACTGTCAATTTGTCGGTTTCTGAAGTTACAGCCTGCAAATCCCCGCTCTGTATAGGGTTATTGTAGTCCCCGATACGGCGGAACAGGCGAAGCAGCGGCTGGTTTTCCTGTGGACTCTGCGCCAACACATTGTCATACAGTTGTAGTGAGTCATCAAAAACTGTTATGTTAAAGCGCCTGTAGGCTACGTTAAGCCATAAAAGAGCGTACGGTTCACTTGTGTTTTGCAAGTAGTATGTTGCGTTTGCTATTGCCTCGTCTAAGGTTCTATTAGACGATTGTACAGGGACAGGTAGGCTTGTTTGAGGAGTGGGCTGTTGTGTTTGTTTTGGCGTGTTTGTTGGTGTGGTGCATGGAGTGTTTTTGGGGGTTAGTTGCGGGGTAATTAATGTATAAGTCGATGTTGGTTGAACAGTCTTGTCAGGCTTAGAATCTCCCCAAGACGCCCGAGGATACTGAAGTAGAACAGGTACTACTAAGACAATGCAAAACAGGAGCAAGCAGATAAAAGCCAAGAGTGTTTTCTTCAATACCAGTTCCTTGATACGATACTTTTTGTTTATTTAGCATTAATATTTTGTGAGATAATTAGGGCTTGGTTAAATTTATAAATGAACAAAAACATGTTAACCTGTGATTTAATTGCCTTATTGTGAAAAATGTGGAACACAAGTTAACCCTGAAGCTAACTTCTGCAAAAACTGTGGAGCAAAACTAAACCCAATACCAGTATCAAGACCAGCTGAGACAGCACCAATTCAGTCAGCCGCTCCTGCACCGCAGCCAACACCAGTGCAGCCACAAGTCCAACCTGCACCCATACCCACATATCAACCGCCAGCACCAACCATTCAACCAACCCAAACGCCTCCAACTTCAGCGTTTCAGCAACCAGCACCTCAAGCACAGCCGGCAGCAAATGTTCAGACTCAGACGCCCTCACAAAGTCAAGTTATTGCCGCAATAGCCTTTAGAAAACCTAAGTCTTTTGGAAGATACGACAGTTTCACGGGAGTAATAACCGCGCAACAATTGATTTTTGCACAAATGACAAGCGACATGGTTAAAGATGCAGCTATGCAGGCACGTGACCAAGCAAAAGCGGATGGCAAAGGCTTTTGGGGACAATGGTCGGACCAGCTTAAAGCATCTTTTGGCTACACAAAAAAGTACCTAACCATGGATCCGGCAGCTATTATTGCTGAAACACCAGGCAACTTTGCAATAGAGAACAATTCAATTTCGGAAATTAAGCTGAAAATCAAGTATCTTAATCAAGAAAATACCAGACATGAATGGGAAGTGCAGATACATTCCTTTGCGGGCAAGTATGAGTTCAGAATGGACGACAATAATGATTATGTTGAATTGCTCAAAAGAGTTTACCCGGAAAGAGTGAAAATGCCATTTGGATACTTCTCGAAGGGTGGAGTTAAGATTAAACTCTTTTAACACCATTTTAAATCTATTTTTTAGACTGGACTTTTTTTGTTAGAAAAACATTTTTCAACAACTATTGAGCCCAATCGATAAAAACCATGCATCACATTTTTGCCAAATTAACATATCAATAGAAAAATATAAGCTAAGAATCAATCACAGTTAAACATTTAGTAACCATTTACAGTTTAAAGCTTATAAGTTCAACTGTTTATAAATGATTATTCTGAGGAGAAAAAAATGAAAGGAGCAATAGTATTCTTAGTTGTCTTTGCAATAGCAGTAGTAATAACTTTAGGTAACACAGCAATTCCGCCAGGAAAAATGATTTACGACCTAGTTTTGCCAAACACAGAAGCAGCATCAGGATATTTAGTCGGAGGCACGGTTGATGCAATAACAGCAATAATTGCAGTTTTTAACGGAGTTATCTACGGATTCATAGCTTGGCTAGTATTCACAATATTCGACAAGATTACTCACAAAGACCAGAAACAACAAATTAACCAGACAGTTAACGTGAATATCGATAAAAACGCATTACAAAATTAATAATCATTAATAACTGATAAAGACCAATTTTTTTCCATTTTAATTGTTTATGCCTTTTGATTTGTTCGCTTTAGACCCGTTTTGTATATTAACATAATACCTTCTAAAATTTTTTAAGAAAAGGTGTTTACAACGTTTAGTTGAATTTTACGATTTTAGCTTACCCTTGAAAAGAAATCAAAATGGTTTAAGCGTTACAGTCTGTGCAGGAATGTTGTTAATAGCGTCTAAATAATCAACACCCTGATTGATATTGGTTGTTGAAGGTGTCGGTGTTGTAATGTTTTCTGAGGGTGGAGTAATCTCTCCCCCCGGGTTTACGGGATGCATTGGAATGTAAGGTCCAAGACCAATACCGACCACTGCAATAATCACGATTGCAATCACTAAAAGAACCGCAAGAAAAGATCTTCGCCTTCTATGAAATGGAACATTTTCAGTCAAACATTTTCACCTAACTGCAATTAGACCTAAACAAAAAATGATAGTTTAAAGATGTGTGACTGAAACACACCAACCACAACCATCATCAACGTAGGTGAGAGCACAAAAAACTGAAAACACTAAGAGGGGGTAGGTGCTATTGACGCATTTTCAACCCATTAAATGTTAAAAATGATTTTAACGAAATTCAAATGTAGTATTCAAGGATACTTACTGCCGTTTTTTTCTGCCAGAAAGTCGAGCATAATCCTCAAACCACCATAATTTCAGCAGAATCAACTTTCATCATTAACAAGTTTTTTGGCGGTTTGGAGTATGTCAAATAACGTTTCTACAAGAGTTCTTTAGCGAGAAGTGACCTGAAGATTGACAGCACATATTTTCAGATAACTAGACAACCCTGTGAAGTTTGAAGTTTAAGAGAAGGAAAAAAATGGCTTATTTTGTTGGACAATTGACTGTTTTTAATGATTAAACTTAAAATCAAAAGGCGCCATAAACTGGAATCCATATAAAGGTAAATATTGTTTAAACGATTGCTTGAGGACCAGACAGTTGACCAGCGAACAAACTATGGTGTCTAAAGAGATGGCTAACGCAACAGCCACAAAAACTATCGGTTTAATTTCAGACACACACATCCCGTCAAGAGCAACCTGCCTCCCGAAAGAAGTTTTTACAAGTTTTGAAAACGTGGATTACATAATTCACGCAGGAGACTTGGTCGAGTTAAAAGTAATTGATGAACTGGAACAGATAGCGCCAGTTTTGGCTGTTCGCGGCAACATGGATGTACCAGAAACTCGCGACATCTTGCCAACATTGAACTCGTTGAAGATTTTTGACCGCAAAATCGGCGTTATTCATGATCCAGATACAATGTCAGGTATGGAGAAGATGCGGGAGTTAGTCAAAGAAAACGGGTTCGACGTTCTGGTTTATGGGCACACTCATAACGCGAACATCAAGTGGGAAGAAAAAATTCTTTACATTAATCCTGGAAGCCCAACTAGCCCTTCATCCCTGCTGAACAAGCCATCTGTTGCCATATTAAAAATTACAAAAGATAGCATTACCCCAGAAATTTTACACATTTAATCCCGTTTAGGCAGTTAAGCTATCAGGGGCAAATAAAGAATAAAATACAAAGCGGCACCTATCAGCAGAGCTACAATCCAAGACGTGAATGTTGCAAGCATTACCTTCTTTTTAGGGGCGCAGTATTGCAGTGATTGTCGAAAACGCCAAGCCAAGATTACCCAAATGCCTAAAACCAGCGAAATCAAACCTAAAACGCCATGAACAACCGACAAAGCAACAACCATAACTGAGAGGCCAGTCACGGTAAACGCGATTGCTTGGAAGGATGGCCCCATAACAAACGCAATTGAGATTAAATGCAGAACCAACGCTACAGTCATCAACAAACCATGCTGACGGAAACGCTTTTGACGCTTTAATCCAACACCAACTATTAAAAAAGCCAATATTGCAAGTTGGACAATTAAGCTGCCTGTTGAAAGTAAAAGGTAATAATCCACAAAAGACAACCGTCCTCTTTAGAAGTATACACACAGTTTTACTTTAACTCACCTCTCCCCAGACGACATTAGCAGTTTGAACAACCCATTTAAAAGCGAAAAAGGCGCCATAGGCATTTTTGAGGAAAAAATCATGGAACACAACATTGAACATTGTAGAAACCCGTGGGAAGAGACCTGCCACAGCGAACAAATCAAACTATACATTCAATTCAAAGGAGAAATAATCCCAATCTGCGAGCACTGCTGGAGCAAAATCGCCGATCAAGACAACGAATGGTGACCAAACATGGAGAACTTCAGTTTAAACAGTGCAAAATCCTACATCGGAAAAAACGTTAACCTACACCTTAAAGACGGCGCAGTAATAGTAAACGTTCAATTAACAGCCATCAAAAAAGCTGAATTGGGCAAAGCAAACCTGCTAGAGTACATTCCATTCGGAAACCTTAGCAGCAAAAAAATTCCGTTAAGAAGCGTTGCATACGCTGAGATGCTTAACCGGAACATGATGCTTGTACAAAGCTAAACATTCAGCCTTAGATAAAGGCTAAAATAACCTTGTTTAGAATGTAGGGTTATGCGTTGTTCGCACTGTGGAATCTGCTGCATTGAAACAGAAATGCTGCTTTCAAACGAGGACATCAAACGGTTAGAGAAAAAGGGTTTCCACAAAAAATATTTCATGAAAATCGACAAAGAAGGATACGCAATACTCAAAAACCGCAACGGTTACTGCGTCTTTTACGATCCAGAGAATCATCAATGCAAAGTTTACACTGATAAGCCAGCGGGTTGCGGCGTTTACCCAGTAATAGTGGATGAAGATGTCGGCATAATCATTGACGACATTTGTCCTGAAAAAGCCTCTATAACGCCTGAGGAAAAAGAGGAGAAAGGCAAGGCGGTAATCAAGCTGCTTGAAGTTATTGATGCGGAAGCAGAAGCCAGACGTTAACGTCGTCTTTGTTGCTCCAACAGTTTTAAATAACTCATAATGGAACCTTTCAAAGGTGAAATTGTATGCCTTGCACGGTTATTGTTGGCGCCTTCTGGGGAGATGAAGGCAAAGGAAAAATTATTTCGTATTTAGCACTCAAAGACAAACTTGATTTCTGTGTCCGTACAGGTTCAGTTAACGCGGCACACACAGTTTGGAATGAAAGCAAAAAATATGCCTTACACATGGTTCCAGCAGGTTTCCTGTACGATAAATGCAGGCTGCTTATTTCTGCAGGCGCAAACGTGCATGTTGGACAATTCTTTAAAGAACTTGAATTAACTCAAGTTGACAAAAGCAGAATTGGCATCGACCAGATGGCTTCCATTATTGAAGAAAAACACAGTGAACAAGACAAAGCCAGCGCAGTTAACAAGGGCATTGGAACCACCGGTTGGGGAGTAGGACCAGCCTTAGAAGAACGCGTACGTCGTACAGCTAAACTTGCAAAAGATATTCCAGAACTCAAACCCTTCCTTGCCGACGGAATCGCAGAAGTAAACGACGGCTTAGACGAAGGCAAAAAAGTCCTGCTTGAAGGCACACAAGGCTTCATGCTGTCACTGTTCCTAAGCGGCGGCTACCCATACGTTACCGGCAGAGACACCGGCGCATCCGCAATCGCTTCAGAAGCAGGCGTAGGCCCGACAAGAGTTGACAACGTTATGATTGTTTACAAGTCATTCATTACCCGTGTTGGCGCTGGACCATTACCAGGCGAAATCAGCAAAGAAGAAGCCATTAAACGCGGCTGGTTCGAAACAGCAGCAGGCACAGGCAGAGACCGACGAAGCGCACCATTCGATTTTGATTTAGCCAAGAAAACAGCCAAAATCAACGGAGCAACTCAAGCAGCACTAACAAAGCTTGACTGTTTATTCCCCAAGTGCAATGCAGTTCGCAAGTTTGAGGACTTACCGGTTGAAGCTAAAGATTTCGTTAAAGAAGTCGAAAAAAGAACCGGCGTACCTGTCACGTTGATAGGCACAGGACCTGACGCTTTAGATATTATTGACAGACGCTAAAGCAAACTTTTATTTCTTTATCTTTTTACTTGTTTTTAGAAGGTCACTTACATATGAGTCTAATTAAGGGACATACAAAAGCGATGACAAGCCTTCTCATCATGCTTTTTGTGGCAGGAGTACTTGTCGGTGGACTTGCAATCTTTTTTGCAACCTTAAACAGCAATAGTAATAACCCGGATTTAGAGGCTCAAATTGCTGGTTTACAGGCTAAAGTTTCAGCGTTAGAGGGGTTACAAAACGCTACATACCAAAACATTACAATCTACCAAAACGGCACATCCCTTGCAGAGTTGTACCAAACCGTTAAAGATTCAGTGGTTCTGGTTCAGGGAACAACCAGTGATGGAAGCGTACAAGGCTCAGGCTTTGTCTACAACTATCAGGGACGCAACGTTGTAATAACCAACAACCACGTCGTGCAGGGAACCACAGACTTAAGCGTCACATTCCAAGACGGTAACGGTTACTCCGCAACAGTCCTTGGTGCAGACCCATACGCTGACCTTGCAGTAGTCTCCGTTAACGCGCCAGCATCAGAACTTAAACCACTACCAATTGCCAGTTCATCCACCCTTCGCGTCGGGGAACAAGTTATTGCAATTGGTAACCCTTACGGGCTTGTTGGTTCCTTAACTACAGGCGTTATTAGTGCGCTTGGAAGAACCATCGTTGAAGACACGGCAAACAGGTTCTCAATAGCAAACATTATACAAACCAGCACTCCGATTAATCCAGGAAATTCTGGTGGTCCAATGCTGAACGCTGCAGGAGAGGTTATCGGTGTGACAACTGCTGTTGTTTCAGATTCACAAGGATTAGCTTTCGCTGTTCCTTCAAACACTATTCTTAGAGAAATTGGGTCTTTGATAACAAAGGGCAGCTATGACGGGCACTCATATTTAGGCGTGAATGGCAATGACATGAGTTACAGTCTTGCTCAAGAGGTCAGTTCAAGCGTAACGTATGGTTGGAGAATAGTTACGGTAGTAAGTGATGGCCCATCGTATGGACGCCTTCAAGTCGGCGACATAATAATTGCATTGAATGACTTCAAAATCAAAAGCAACGATGACTTAGCAAGCTATCTTGAAGAAAAAACTCTGCCAGGCCAAAGCATCGACATTACTGTTATGAGAAACAACGTTAGCACCCACGTCACGGTTGTGTTGGGAGAAAGACCTGCACCCACAACCTAACTCTACTTTTCTCTTTTTAGTAACTATTTTTAACTATAACAATACGATTAACCCTAAAAGGTAAGGGCTGATTTGATGGCATCTACTTGGCGTGAACCATATCATGTTGTTATTGAAGTCGAAAACAAACAGTGCAAAATGGTCAAAAAACTCACAGCCTTAGGCTTGAAGCATCTACAAGTAGTTGATGTACGCAGTTCAAGAAAAGGCTCAGTAAAACACTTAATGGACCTTGGCGAGGAACAAGCAAAAAAAGTGCCCAAAGAAATGGTAACTCACAAGCATGTTGAGGGTAAATCTGCGGTGTGGATGGAAAGTGAAGGCTGTGAAGTCTGCAACACCATACTAGCACATGACGCCTTTCTGGTGTCAGGCAAAAGCTTGGAAGACAACATGATAACATACAGTTTTATGGTTCCCACCTTTGAAGCCTACCAAGCAATCCTGTCAGAACTGCAGAAAACTGGGCACAAAGTAAATGTTCGTAAAATTGGCAAATTCGAAAAACAAATCGGCATCTTAACAGAAAACCAGGAACGCATCTTTTGGCTGGCTTTTAAAAGCGGCTTTTTTGATTACCCCAGACAAGTTGACATGACGGAGCTTTCAAAGAAAATTGGAATTAGCACGGCGACACTTTCAGAAATCATGCGTCGAGGCACACGCAGGCTTTTAGAGCACTACTTCAGACAGGAACTCTAAACGCTAAACAACCTGCCAAGATTGACTTGAACGGGTTTTTGCAGCATTTTTAGTGAAGCCCAAAGCGTAGCAGAGTTACTGCTAACGACGGGTTTGCCAAGTTGCGCTTCAAGAAGCGGTAACGCCTCGAATGTTCGGAAGTTTGTGCAGCTAATGAATATGGCTTGGGCAAGTGGTGAATCGGTTTTTTTGGCTAGTTCTTGGGCGTCGTTTGGGGTTAGTTTGCCAATTTTTAGGTTCTCTTCTATGCCTAACGACTTGTGGTTTTCAATTTTAAAACCGCTTTTTTTGAGAAAAACAATCTCTTTCTGGACGACTTCGTCGATGTATGGTGTAGCTAACCCAATACACTTTGCGTCTAACATGTTTAAAGCGTCAACTACAGCGCTTGAAGTGGTAACCGCTGGACAACCTGCAGTTTTGGCGATTTTTTCGGCGATAGCCTTGTCGTAACCTAACCCGTTAATGAGGCTGCCAGATGTGCATGCAAACACAATCAAGTCAACCGCTGCATCGGCCAACAGTTTGGCAGCAAGCACGGTTTCCTTTTCCATGTCCTGAAGGTCTTTTACATTGACGTTGTTTAGGTGGATTCTGTCGAAATGCAATGTTACATCAGAACCGTTGAGGGCTGTGCAGAATTCTGGTTCTACTGTGGTGTTGGATGAGGGTATGATGACGCCGAGTCGTTTCATACTTTAAAATGAAGCGCATTGTGGCTTGTTAATTTTACTGAGAAGCTCTACCCCGTACTTATTAGGGGAAATATCTATCTATAAAACTGCAGTATATTATTGTCAGTGATTTGTTATGAGTCAAAATCAAATGTTCTGCTACCAGTGTGAACAAACAGCAAAAGGACAAGGCTGCACCGTTATGGGTGTCTGCGGAAAAAACCCAGAAGTTGCAACACTCCAAGACTTACTTGTTTACAAACTTCGTGAACTCAGCCAACTTATGCTTCAAGCACACAAATGTGGCATAAAAGATGAAAAAATAGATGTTTTCACCGCGGAAGCACTCTTTGTAACTTTAACTAACGTTAATTTTGACCCAGACGCAATAGTTGTGTATCTGAAAAAAACTGAAGAATTTCAAAACCAAATTGCAAAACAACTAAACATCCAAAACTCATATCAGCCGTTAGCATCTTCCATGAGCGGCTTACTTGAACAGGGCAAAAAAGTGGGAATAAACTCTGACACAACCATTGACCCTGACCTGCATTCGCTACAATGGCTTCTAACCTACGGACTTAAAGGCGTAGCCGCCTACGCTTACCACGCTTACCTGTTGGGCAAGAAGGATGAGACAGTCTTCACCTTTATCTATCAAGGATTAGCTGCGCCACTTGACAAGTCGTTAGGCGTTAATGATTTTGTCGGTTTAGTTTTCAAGTGTGGAGAAGTAAACATTCGCGCTATGGAGTTACTTGACGCGGGCAACACAGAAACCTATGGTCACCCAGTTCCAACAAAAGTGCCTTTAGGCGCAAAGAAAGGCAAAGCAATTCTGGTTTCAGGCCACGACTTAGCGGACCTTGAAGAAATTCTAAAGCAGTCAGAGGGCAAAGGCATCTACGTTTACACTCACGGGGAAATGCTTCCAACCCACGGTTACCCTAAACTCAAAGCCTACAAGCACTTTTATGGACACTACGGGACAGCATGGTTTAATCAGCAAAAAGAGTTTGCCCAGTTCCCAGGCGCAATCGTGATGACTACAAACTGCATCCAGAAACCCATGGAAAGCTACAGCAGCAACATTTTCACGGCTGGACCTGTTGGTTGGCCAGGAGTTAAACACATCAAAAACAGAGACTTTACACCCGCAATCCAGAAAGCCCTTGAACTGCCAGGTTTCCCAGCTGACACTGAAGGTAAAACAGTTATGGTCGGTTTCGGCAGAAACGCCGTACTAAGCGTAGCTGACAAAGTTATTCAAAGCGTAAAAGATGGACATATCAAAAAGTTCCTACTAGTCGGTGGATGTGATGGAGCAAAAACCGCTAGAAGTTACTACGCTGAACTTGTGGAGAAAGCACCCAAAAACACAATTATCCTAACACTTGCATGCGGCAAATTCCGGTTCTTTGACAAAGAACTCGGCACAATCGATGATATTCCGCGACTCCTCGATATTGGTCAATGCAACGATGCGTACTCTGCAGTTAAAATTGCAATGGCGTTAGCTGATGCGTTCAAGGTTGGTGTTAATGATTTGCCGCTTTCGATGGTGCTGTCATGGTATGAACAGAAAGCCGTAGCCATACTGCTGTCACTGCTGTACCTAGGCATAAAAGACATACGCATCGGACCAAGCCTACCAGCATTCATTACGCCAAACATTCTCAAAGTGCTGGTTGACAAATTCAACATCATGCCAATCAAAACAGCAGACGAAGACTTAGCCGCCATCATGAAATAAACAGGGTGGAGAGTTAAACGCTCTCTTCTTTTCATTTTTTAAGCAAGCTAAATTCTTTGACTAATTATGACTCCAAACGACTCATAATGACACAATCTGACGCAAACAGCAAACAAACCTAACTCCATTACAAAAAAGCAACGAAAAACAAAGCCTTCAATACCACAAGCATTTCTTATCTGGAAAAGAAGAAAGAGAATCAAGTTTTTATTTTCTTTATCAGCCAAGCCATGTTTCTACCCAAAGCGTCCATTGTTTTAAGGCCTTCCTCGTCTTGTTCAACTTCACCAACTTTGCGCCCGATACCGACGTTCCAGTAGATGGAGCCAGGCACTATCATTTCGCTGATGAGGAAAAAGTGGTTTATGGCGTCGAAAGTTGGCATGGCGCCTGTTCTTCGTACGGCAACCACGGCGGCTCCGACTTTACGTTTGAACAAGTGGTCGTTGTACATGCCGACGTAGCCTGCGCGGTCAATGAGTGCTTTGAGTTCAGGAGTCATCATCGAAAAATAGGTTGGAGACCCCAGAATGATGCCGTCAGCTTCAACCATCTTTTTGATGTAAAGGTTAACATTATCGTTTACGATTTTGCATTCTTGGTTGCGCAGTTTTGCGCAGGTTCCGCATGCCATGCAGCCGTGAATCAACTGCCCGCCAAGTTGGATAAATTCGGTTTCTATGCCCTCTTCTTCCAAGGCTTTTAGGACGTGTTTGATTAGGATTGAGGTGTTTCCTTCAGGTCTTGGACTGCCGTTAAAAGCAACTACTTTCATTTTAAAGTCTCCAGTTACAATTTAAGTAGACTAATGATAAAAAAGTGATGGGGACGTAAGGGCTTACTTTCCTATGGATATGAGACCAAGCTCTTATCGGTAACCCGAACCAAACCGATTACTTGTCTACATATTTATGCTGAGCTTCTGTGAGTTGACCGATAAGAGCGTGACCTGCACTGTCGAAGTAATGTTACTTTTTTCGATAACAGATTAGGTGGCAAATGTCTTGGGTTAGAGCTTAGGTGTCGCCATCTGTTTTGGTGGGTGTATCGCGGGTAGATTTTGCCGTTTTCTTGAATAATGATCGCTTAACGAGTATCAGCGTCACTGCACAGGGCAGGGTTTACAAAGATAGTTGAAGACAAACTTGTTAGTAGGAAAACTACAAAACACGTAAAACTTTTTTCATTAATCGGTAACTTTTTTATCTGAACGGTTTAGCCAGTTGCGAGATTTACAAACGGTTTTGCCTGCAAACTTGAATTTAAGAGCATCCTCATAGGGACACATTTCCACGCACCGCAGGCAGTAAATACATTGGGAAGACGCAACGTCGCCACTTTTCTGCTCGTAAACCTCTTTTACTTGCGTGGGGCAAACACGTTTACATATGCCGCATTTTGTGCATTTTTCCTCTGTCTTTTCCAAACGCACTCCGCTTATCCATTTGAACGGGGGAAACCGGTTAAAGAGTGCAATTAATCCACCTAAGGGGCAAATTTGACACCATGACCGTCTGAAGAAGAACGCAGCGACTGTAACGACGCCGAGTATAATTATATTTGTTGATGTCACGTAGTAACCTAACTCGTAGAACATACCGTGCGTGGTTTCAACGAGCCATGCTGGCTGCATTAATCCCATGCTGGTTTGGCTAAGCAGACACAGAGGTTTCATTGGGCATACTTGGCAGAATGGAGCAGCAAAATTGTTGTAAACAAAGCCGCCTTGTTCAGTTCCTTCGATTAGTTGTACACCAGTAAAGGCTTGTGCACCAAAAACCACACAGAGGATTAGTGTTACGGCTAAAATGACGTAGCTTAACTGGTGAAATTGTTTGTTAAATTTGTCGCTTAATTTTCTACTTCTAACTTTCAGGGCTTTCCGCAATCGGGTCATAAGGTCAGTATATAACCCAAATGGACACACCCAACCGCAGAAGGTTCTTCCAAGAAGAACAGCAGAAACAATTAGAATTCCAAACAAAACTGCCAACCTTTCCAGCCCAGTTGAGTCGTAGGTTACTCCCCATCCTTTGCCGATATCCCAGAATGGGTAAATGTTTGTTTGAAGCTCCCAAAGCGCACAAGTAACGGTTTTTCCGCATGGATAATAACAACCATAGAAAGGCACAGGGATACCGTCAGGCAGATGAACACCGAAAAGTTGATCTGCAATTAAGACTTCATGTGGAGAAATTTGCTCAGCAGGAATCGGCAGGTTTTGATGATCAATAAAGATACCTACGAAAATTAGGAACACAAAACTTACCTGTATAAACAGGCGCAGCCCACTGATTTTTCTTGTACGATTTGTTCTACCAAGTGCTAATGCTACAACTGCTCCGGCTATGCTGACAGAAGCTAAAGCGATAACGGAATAGTTGGGTCGGTAGGGGGGTAACGGGATAGGTGTCGGTACGGGCGCATCGGGTTCTGACGGGTCACTTACAATGGCATGTAAACGGTCACACATGTGACCATCAATGACAAACACGTTCCAGTAACCTATCATGTCGAGCTTTTGTGTGTAGCTAAAGTTACCGTTTTCATCAGTTGTTAACCAAATATCAATATAAGTGTAGTCGGGACGGGTAAAATCTATACGTACTGTTTTATTATATTCTGGAGGGCAAACCCAGCCGTAAACAGTTATCGTATCATTTAGGTCTACTTCAGTTTTGTCAATTTCACCCATTATATGAGGGCCATAACAGGCGTTAGCCAACGGTGAACTTCCTACAAGTAAACAAACCGTAACTATGAGGGTCAAACAAAAGATGATATGTTGCCTAAGATGCCCTCGCATGGGCTATTATCGTTTTTTTAATCTTATAACAGTTGCCGTAACCACAGGAAATGACCGTTGTAAGCATAGATTAGCAAAAATTATGATTCTAAAAAAAGAAAAGTAGATTTTTTTGTTTAGTCAAGCTGATATGCTTCTTCACCATGTTCGCTTAAGTCTAAGCCGGCATCTTCCGCTTCCTCGCATACACGCAAAGGTGAGAACACGTTAACCACTTTAAGTAACGCATATGAACCGAAGAACGAAAAGGGCGCTACGACTGCAATTGCAATTAGTTGTGCAATAAACTGGCCTATGTCTCCAAAGAACAAACCGTTTACTCCGTTGATTGAAGCAGAAGCAAATAATCCAACGGCAATTGAACCCCAAAGACCACCTACACCGTGGCACGCGAAGACATCCAAGCTGTCATCGATTCTTGAGCGACCGGCTCGCCAGTTTGCTACGAAGTTGCTGATGACTCCCGCTGCTAAACCGATGATTAGTGCTGATGAAACGCTGACGTAGCCTGCTGCTGGTGTCACTGCAACGAGCCCAACGACTGCTCCTACTGCGATGCCGACAGCTGATGGTTTTCCTTTGCGTATCCAGTCTGAAATCATCCAGCTTACTGCGGCTGCGGCTGCTGCAACGTTTGTAGTTACTAATGCAAGCACTGCAAGGTCGTTTGCTGCGAGTGCACTTCCAGCGTTAAATCCAAACCAGCCAAACCACAATAATGCTGCCCCAAGTAGTACGTAGGGGATGTTTGTTGGTTTGAATTCTGTTGCGCTGTCTTTGTGGTCAAGTGCTTCCATGTGTTTCTTCCATGGAATTGCGCAGCCTTTTCGTCTACCAACTACTAGAGCAGCTGCAAGTGCTGAGAGACCAGCTGAAACGTGCACGACGATACCTCCTGCGAAGTCAACTGCGCCTAATCCGCGTAGCCAGCCGTCAGGGTTCCAGACCCAGTGGGCGATTGGCATGTAGATGAGTGTTGACCATAGTATGATGAAGATTAGTAGTGATTTGAAGCGGACTCTTTCTGCGCATGCACCGATGATTAGGGCTGGTGTGATAGCTGCGAACTTTAGTTGGAAAGCAAAGAATAGCAGTTCTGGAATTTCCGGTGCAAGCAACGGATTTACTGTGCTTATTGGGAGACTGCCCATGGCGAATAAGCCAGGGGTGAAGCCTATTACTCCGCCTATGCTATCACCGAAGACGAGTGCATAGCCGTAGAGTGCCCAGAGTATACTTATTACTGCAAAGATTACGATGCATTGAACGATTGTTGAGACCAAGTTTTTCTTTCTAACTAAGCCTCCGTAGAAGAAGCCTAGTGCGGGCGTCATTAGCATTACGAGTGCTGTTGATGTTAATACCCATGCGATATCTCCTGCTGCCATTTTTCATATTTACCTCTTGACAATTGTCACCTTATTGCCTTGTTACCTGTGCAATTATTTCAACGAAGTATATAAAAGTATCCACTTGCTGCGCTAATGACCAGTTCTTTAATCATTCATCCAATTAACACACCTTTTTTGACAATATTTGTCCAGTAGAAATGGAGCAAAAACGGCAATAACTAGAAAATCATCCAAAAATACGCCAGACACACAAGCAAAAGAACAGACACCCAACAAACAACAAAGCCGTTAAATTCAAAAAGCAAAAAAAGAAACCTGAAAAAACCTCAGGCATCAGCCGCAATTGTTACAACAGGGGGCTCTTCATATGTTGCTGATGCAATCATGGGGCGTTCTTTTCCTCGCGTAAATATAACTAGGAATGAAAGAAGCTCAACACGTCCAAGCAGCATCACGAACATGAATAACCATTTAAGCTCTAGTGCCAAGCTTGGGCCAACTATACCCATGCTTAAACCAGTTGTTCCAAAAGCGGATGTGGTCTCAAAGAGTGCATCCATAGGCGCAAAACCGTAGAAGCTCACTATTAATGATGAAACATATACTGTGATTGCAGATAGAAACACTAAAACTGAAATCTGAATTACTTCTGAATTCAAATAACTCTTGCCCAAAACTTGCACTTTTTGGTCTTTACCGGTTACTGTGTAGACAACAGCTTTTTTCACGCTTGCCAACATCACCATTAGTCTGTAAATTTTGATACCACCTGTGGTTGAGAAGCTGGAGCCACCGATAAACATCAGAGCAATCAGTATCATCAAAATGGAATTATTCAAGGACGGTACTGACACGATAGCAAAGCCTGTTGAAGACATTGCACTAACAACTGTGAACCACGAAGTGTATAATTCAATGTTGTAGAAGTAATACAATAGAAATGCAACTATCGTTGTTACGATCAAGAAAACAACTATTTGAGAATTTAAGAAATCTTTGAACTTTCTTTGGCGAAGATGAGTAAAGAGCAGTAAGTTGGTTGATCCAAAAATCATGCTTAGAGGAATTATGACGTTGAATGGTGCCTGAGCAAGCAATTGGGACACATCTGCAAATGGTGCAAAGCCACCTGTACTGACGGCACCAAAGACCATGCAGCTTAGACTTATAAGGTCATGATAACCCCAGAAGTAACCAATTAAAATCATTGCAAATGTGAAAGCACAGTATAGACAAACAATTACTAAGAAAGTTTTCTTGATTTTGTGTTCGCCATTGCTTAAGCCCATGCTTTTTGCAAATTCTCTTAGTTTTGCTTCAGGATAAAAGAAGGACAACAAAACAATGACGATACCGATGCCACCGATAAACTGTGTTAAGCCTCTGTAGAGAATTATTGATTGGGGAAGCGCTGACAGGTCAGGTATAACTGAAAAGCCAGTTGTTGTGAATCCTGAGACTGACTCGAATATACTGTCAGTTACTGTTTGCAGCATGTTTGAGCTTGGAAGACTTAGATACAAGTAGGGGATTGCACCGATAAGGCTTAGAATTATGAATACTGAAACAATCAATATGCATGATTGCCGATAAGTCATTTCTCGTTTCTCACATAAGGCGTTGGTTATAAAGCCAAGTGCAAGAAATGCTGTGGCTGAAATGAACAAAGCTACTGACGCATTTGTTTCGTTGAGAATGAATGAGACAACTATGGGAACAAGCATAAAAATCCCCGATAGTTGAAGGATAAAGCCCATGTTAGCAAGCAAGACTGCTATTGTAGATTTCATTGCACTTTTAGTATTAGATTGAACATTTAAATTTTCTCCAAATTAGCCGTTGAATACCCATTAAAACAGTTAAAGCAAGAGTAAAAGAACAAAAAAGAAGCAAAATACGCGCGGGAATATGAAAAGCGTTCTACAAAACTGCAATAAGGCAAAAAAAAGAAACAGGCGAGTTACATTGAAGCGTATTTCCACTGCTGCCTCTTGAGCTTACTTGTTACTTTAGTCGCAAATATTGAACTTACCAAAGCAGATGCCACCAACACAACAGCCCAAATTAAAACGGCAGGCGCAAGTAAAGCGTAAACTGCAACATCAATTATAATGAAGAGCATCAGGAAGGACACACTGTACAGTAATGATTGGCTTAAACTGGTCAGTCGCTTCATCAGCAGCTTAAAGTATTTGCCCTTGTTTTTCTCTTCGGCAATTACATCTTTGAAGTTCTTGCCTTTTTTTGTAAACAGACCCATTTCATCTGACACTTTTCCATTCAACCTCTGATTTTTTGATTTATTAATTTTATTACACCCAGAATAGCCACAAGAGCAAGTTTGCGACACCCACCGCGACCACGGATAAGGGCAAACCGATCTTGATGTATTCTTTAGTGCTGACTAGACAGTTGTTCTTTTCCAGCAAGCCGCAGGCAAACACGTTTGTTGCTGCACCCATGGGCAGTATGTTTGCCCCGCTTCCGGTGCCGATTAATGTACCGAATAGCAGTGGCCATGCACTTATGCCGGTGAAATTGGATAGCTGTTGGCATACTGGAATCATCAGAACGGTGTATGCGTTGGGGTCAATGAAAGATGATAAGCCGACTGAAAGCCATACTAGGAACGCGAGCAGCATGCCAGGGTTGCCGATGCCGATATTTATTATGCCTTGGGCGAAGTCTGTTAGCAAACCGGAAGTTGAGACCGCGTAGATTACACCAAAGATACCTGCAAGGAAGATTAGTGAGTCCCAGTCGAACTCTACAAGCATCTTTTTAGCATTTTTGTGACCAATTGCTAACGCAATGATACCTACAGCCAAGCCCACTACACCCAAACTCAAACCTATTTCAGGGGACAAAGCAAGGACGATTACACCAACAAGGAATAATATTGTTGGCAATTTGGTAACTTTGATTTTTTCGGGTTCGATATCGATTTTCTTGTTCATTTTACGAAAGAGCACTAACAGTGTTAGCAATGCAGCTATTACGCCAATGATAGTTATCGCGCCAAGACCCAGTCTACCTTGTAACCAGTAGAAGTCAAGAGGAGTCATGCCTGTTTGTATTGCCAAGATCAGTGCTGGCGGATCAGCGATCATTGTGGTTGTGGTAACCATGTTTGAGCATACACCAACAGAAACTATGTAGGGGAATAGTGGTGAACCAAGTTTTCGTGCCATCTGCATAGCAACTGGAGCCATCAAAAATAAGACTGCAACGTTTGCCATGAAAGCCGAAAGGAAAGCTGCAACGGCGCAAAGGGCTAACAAGGCGTATTTTTCGATTTTTATGTGTGTTAGGATTTTGTTGGCTATTAGTTCGGGCATTTTGCTTTCTGAGAATATGAATGAAACCATCATGAAGCCCCAGATTACAGCGAGGACGTCCCACTGTATGGCTTGGAAGATGGTGTCCTGCCAAGATACTATGCCAAGGATGATTAATGCTATTAGTGAGCCTATGGATGTGTAGGCTAGTTTGACTTTTCTGCTAAGTGCAAGCGCGTAGCATGCTATGAATATTGGCAGTATCAAGATTTGTGCGTCTATTGGCAGGGTAATCAATCCTCGTTTTGTTTAATATTTGCTTGAGGATGAGCCCTAAATGATATAAAGGCTGTTATGATTTGTTCATAACTTTTATGAAAAAATGAACAACTTAAACAAATAAATGCATATTTAGTTTGCGTTTGTTCTGATGTTTACAAAATTATTAAACATTTAAACCAAAACAACAAAGCAGACAAAAAATCGTTTAAAACGACAAAACAAAAAAAGAAAAGTACAGGCGATTAAACGCCTTTCTTCTCAAGGAGCTCTTTATCTTTTGCTTCTGCGGTAATCCACTCTTTTGCTTCAGGTTTCATTTGGATTTCTGGGTATGCACTGAATCCGTGTTCGGTGATGTCTAAGCCTTCAATTTCTTCCTTGTGTGGAGCGCGCAAGCCGATTGTGTATTTTATTATACCGAAGATCAGCAAGCCCATACCGAATGCGAAGCCTGCAACTACTGCCATGCTAATCATCTGTGCTATTAACTGACCAACACCGTCAGCACCGTTTAGCAGTACACCGTTGACGCCGCCGTATAGACCGTTTGCGAAGAGACCGACTGCGAGCAGACCAAAGAGACCGTTGATGCCGTGGATGCCGAATGCGCCGACTGGGTCGTCAATGCGTAGTTTGCGTTCTACGAAGAAGTTACCGTAGAGTGCTAATGGAGCTGCAATGACACCGATAATTAGTGCTGCCCATGGGTCAACGTAAGCACATGGAGCCGTAATAGCGACCAAACCACCGAGAGCTGATGCACACACTGCTTGAACATCTGGTCCTGTAAAGTGTTTGCGGTCAAGGTAACTGATGGCTAAGCCGACTGCTGCAGCGACACCGCCTGCAAGGTAAGTGTTTACTGCCACTAGTGGTGTTACGCCGTCAAGTGTTGTTAGTGTGCTGCCTGGGTTGAAGCCGAACCAGCCGAGGAACAGGATCATGGTACCGATTACGATATATGGAACGTTTGTGTAGCCGAAGCTGCGAACTTCACCGTTTTTACCGTATTTGCCTATTCTTGGACCAATGAGCCAACAAGCCGCTAAGCCTGTAAAGCCACCGACCGCGTGGACGACACCTGAACCTGCAAAGTCACGCACACCGACACCGAATGGTAATGTTGCGAGCCAACCGCCACCCCATACCCAGTGACCATAGACTGGATAGATTAGGATGTTGATCAGTATGGTGTATAGCAAGTATGCTTGGAACTTCATTCTTTCGGCAACCATTCCGGCCACGATTGTTACTGAAGTGGCTGCGAACACTGCTTGCCAGAAGAAGAACACCAGCGTGTAAGTGTTAGTTGCTTCACCTGCGAGTAGGAAACCGCTGTAACCTATGAATGAGTTGCCAGCATCTAAGCCAGGTAGTGTAATGAATGCTTGTTCGCCTGCTGCGTTAAAGCCTGCGGGGAACGCCATTCCGGAGCCGCCGAACATTAAGCCGAAGCCGACTAATGCAAAGATCACTACACCGACACTGAAGTCAAGGTAGCTCTTTGTCCAATAGTTGACCTGGTTTTTCTGCCGTATAAAGCCGGCACCGAGGAATGCGAAGCCAAGCTGCATGAACCACACTAAGCCACCCATGACTAGTGTCCATGCAATGCTGATGGCTGCTCCTGTGTCAACTAGTGGATCTGATGATTGTGCGAATACTTGTCCTACGCTGAGTGCTAAGCATGTAAATAGAATGCCTGCGAGTATGAAGAATTTCTTTTTCATGAAGATTTCTGAGTGTTTTGCTACTGCTTTTTCAGCCGTGTTTGTTATTTTTGTGAGTATTTTTCCCTTTCTCATGTTGTTTTTCACCGTTTTATAGGAGGGGTTAACAACAGCCAATATAAACCTGATTGTGATTTGTTCATAACTTTTATGAAAAACTAAAAAAATATACGAATTAATGTATAAAAAATAAGCGTGTGTCTAATTAATAGAAAAATTTCTAGACATATGCGAAGTTAAAAAGTTTAAAAAGGAATCTTGAAATCTTCCTTAACAACATTCAAAGTAATGTTAGTCAAAGTCCGCTTAACATGCGGCGTCAACAACAAATTCTTAATCAACGTATTCAAACACTCCCGGTCCCGCAGTTTAGCAATCGCAATAACATCAAAATCACCCGTAACCTCATACACCCCAATAACACCAGAAGTACGGGACAACTCAGCCTCAACATCCACTAAAAAACCACCTTCAACCTGAACGTACAAAATTGCAGTCAAGTCAAAACCAAGCTTCATTGGGTCCAAAATTACTGTATAATCTTTGAGAATCCCTTTTTCTTCGAGAGCTTTTATGTGGCTGGCAACGATAACGCCGGATACACCGAGGATTGTTCCAAGTTTTCTGTAGCTGAGTTGGCAGTTGTCTTGCAGTATTCCAAGGATTTTTATGTCCATTTGGTCGAGGCTTATTGGCGACGGCGGGCGTTTATAGTCTATAAAAGATTGCGTAATGCTTGTTGTTTGTGTAGTGTTTTCTGGGTTTTTTGTGTTTGTTTGTTGCAATCTTTTGTGCTCCCCTCTACGTTTGTCAGATTTTGAAATTTAATACTGCACAATCACCACATTCAAGTATTTAAAACTACCCGTTTATACAATAGAAACGTAAAAAACTGTGCAAAAGTACACTAAAAACAACATTTATTGAAAATAAATACAGAAAACCACTAAAAAAACCTTTACACTCCAAACAATTAATAACAAATCACCCACAGCAAGCAAACACAAAAACCACCAAAAAACATTGACATTGAACAAAAAACCGAACCATTGACCACACAGCGTACCACTTTCTTAACCCTACTAATAACACCCTTTCGCAAAATTGACTGGTCAAGAAATTAGCCAGTCTATTTGGAAGAGCCAATTAGAGATAGTTTGCAGAAACCTATAGGGGGTAGGTGCTATTGAAGCAAAAAACACCTCATTAATATGTTAAAAAATAGTGGGTTAAATACGAAAAAATTGAGAAAAGAAGCTTTAGGCTACTTTTAGTTTTTTAGTTTCTTTTGGCGCCTTCTTTGGCAACACAATTTCGAGTATACCGTTGTTCAATTTGGCTGAAGATTCGTCAGAGATGACTGCTTCCGGAAGTTGTATTCTGCGGTAATATTTTTGTGCAGTTCTTTCGCGTCTTACATAATTCTTCTGTTTCTCTTCTGTCGCTTGGGCTTGTTTAGCTTGCACCACCACTGCGTCTTCGGTGACTTCAACATCAACATTTTCTTTGTCAAAACCAGGCAAATCCACAGTAAGCCGAAAATCTTTTCCACGATCTTCCACGTCCACTGACGGCATCACGGTTTTGAATGGACGCATAAACCGCTCATAATGCATCCGCGGCGGTTGCCCCCAGAAACCTTCAAACTCCCTCTGGAACCTGTCCATCATGCGATTAAAGTCTCGTTGAAAATCCCTAGAAAAATACGGAATCATTTCCTCTGATGGTTCTTCAGCTTTTTTGATTTCGCCAGCCTTTTTCTCTTTTCCGCCATAATAATACATTTTCTTTTTATCTTCAGACAAAAAAGTTCACCACCATATTATTTGGCGGTCAAACCTTTGTAAAAAACGTATGTTGGAGCATAAGTGATGCAACAGACGAGCCGTTTAATTCCAACATTTTTTTCTGAACGAGCATTATCATGATGAATGATTTACGTGAGCCTAAAGCAAATTATTTTAAACTTGAAAGAGCTTTTTGGGCCCATTCTGCATCATGCCATAATGCCCTGCCAACCGCAACCAAATCCACCTTGCCTTCCCGCACCAAACTATCAGCGTACTCAGGTTCAGTTATGTTGCCTACACCGATTACTGGGACTTTTGCTGCCTGCTTAATTGCTTCTGCTTGAGGAATAAAATAGCCTATTATGCTCTTGAACTGTTTAGGGTTGCTACCGCACATGCCGCCTGAAACATCTAAAATATCCACGCCAGCTGCTTCAAGCTTTTGGGCAAAAGGAATGGCGTCTTCAATGTGAGTACCGCAGGGAGCTAAATCGTCTGAACCAAGACGGTAAAGCAGCAACTTGTCTCCAATGCACTTCCTAACTGCTTCCGTAACTTGCAAGGGAAAACGCATACGGTTATCCAAACTCCCTCCATACTCGTCCTCGCGCTTGTTTAGCAGAGGCGAAAAGAACTGGTTTAGCAAGTAACCATGAGCGCCATGAAGTTCAACACCGTCAAAACCTGCTTTAACTGCGCGTTCCGCTGCCGCTGCAAACTGTTCCGTGATTTCGTGGAGTTCGCAGATTTCGAGCATGCGTGTTTTTCCCGCCGAGGATGGTCCGGCTGGTTGGTTGTGTATGACTTTTTTGTTTGCTACTCCGCCTGCGTGTGAAATTTGGACTATTGCTGGTGCGCCTACGTTATGGAGGGCTGCTGCAAGTTTTTCGTATCCCGGAATCAGTGTGTCGTCGTAAATGCCGAGTTGTTTTGGACCGATTTTGCCTAACAAGTTGATGTAGGCATGTTCCACTATAGGTAACCCAGTGTGTGCTGAACGGCGGATGTAAAAGTTGATAAGTTTGTTGGTGATTGAACCGTCGAAGTCTGCTCTTCCGCTTTGCATTGGGGGATAAACGATTCGGTTTCTTAACGTGTATCCTCTGATTTGTAGTGGTTCGGTTAGTTTTGGCAAGCTTTAGTGGGCTCCTGTTTCCTAATGTTTGCCTGCGCGAAGTATAAGAAGGCAACGTGCGGTAAACGCGGTTTTTGCTTGCCGAGAATATTGGGAAGATTTTTTATTTGAAAACTTTCATATTTACTTGCATGTTTAGCGGTAAAACAATCACGATTACTCAAGAAGCCTACAATGCCCTAATAAGAGAAAAGAAAGGCTCTGAAACTCTCTCTGAAGTGATTTTACGTTTAACAAAAAACAACAAGCAGCCTCAGAACTATTTAGGAATAAAAAAGACGGCAAAGCCGGAAGACATGCTTTCCCGTTCAAACTTTGACAACGGCTGGTACAGCAGTACTGATTTGCTCTAAAGCCTATGGGCTTTTTGCTAAATCTTTTGCCCAGCCCCGAATAACATTCCAGTCACGTGTGTCATAGATTCCGGGTTCAATTTGTTTGGCTGTTGCTTCAACTTTTGGTCTTTCAGCTTCCAAGGCTCTTTTAGCCCACCATGGCACCTTGTTGAAGTTATGAACACCCCCAAAGAAGCCATAAGCGACAGGCTCTAAACCGAAACCGGCGGCTTTTTCATTAAGATACTTGTTTTTTACTTTTTCAGCCGCCTCACCTGTTAGCGAAGATGCTGAGCCGCAGCACACATAAAATGCGACTTTTTTGTTGGCAAGTTCATTTTTGTGTTTTTTGACAAATTTTTCAGGTTCGCTTGTCCATTTGTTAATTTGAATCCCGCTGCCCACGATAACTAAGTCATACTCGGCGATATTGCCCACTTTTTCTTCTTTGGCATTGACTACTTTTGTTTCTAAATTATTTTGCCGCAGGGTTTTTGCTATTTCTTCAGCTGTGCTGGCTGCTGCACCGTATCGAGTCCCATACACGATTAAGGCTTTATTCATTAATTGTCACCTCCAGTTCTGTTGATTTTTTCTGTATTTCTCCTTCGCACAAGTCAATACGGAGAACACCTTCGGTGCCTACAACTTCAAAGATTACACCTTCAGTAAATTTTGCTGCGACAAATTCACCAATTGTCCCTTCTAAAAGGAAACTTTCTACAGAGTTGTCCGTTAATGTGACATTTTTGAGGTTTCTTTTCGATTTCAATTCAATATAGAAGCCCCGTGTTTTTCCGTTTTGACTTTGCATTTTCCTTACCGTCATATACTATGGGGTTGAGTTGTGATTAGTTTTATTTGACTTGGGTGCTAATTTGTTAACGTCGATGCGAAAAAGTCAGGTTTGGTGCTAAAGATGGATGAAGATTCAGGTTTAGATAAACTGTTTTTTGAGCTTGCCAGCGAAAGCAGACTAGCCATTTTAAGGCTGCTTCAGAAGGAAAAATTGAAGATGCAGGAAATCGCTCGTCGATTAAATGTTACAGCCACTGAAGCTTTTCGGCAACTGGAACGCTTAACCACGGCAGCACTTGTTGAAAGGCAACCTGACGGCTCATTCGAAGTTTCAGAGTACGGAAAACTGGTTCTTCAGGTTTCGTCATCTTTAGATTTCATTTCAAAAAACAAAGCATACTTTTCCACTCACAATGTCATGCTTCTTCCTGCCCAGTTTGTTAACCGTCTTGGTGAACTCTCGGGGGCACAGTTAAGTTTAGACACTATTGCTAACCTAAACAAGTCAGAACAAGCATACGTGAACGCAAAAGTTTTCGGTTGCGGCATAGCAGAAGGCACAATTCCAGAGCACATGATTCCTAAAATGAACCAGAAAATGCTTGAAGGCTTAAAATTCAAGTTCCTAATCCCCATGAACAGAATGCCAGAAACTGACCGCTCAATAGAGACACCAAACGTTGAAGGACGCGGAATAGACCAGTTACCTTTGATTTTGGTTTTAACTGAAAAGTTTGGTGGCGTGTGCTTTTTGCAGGCTGACGGAAAAGTGGATTACGCAGGTTTTATGGGTGATGACCCAACTTTTCTGAAATGGGTTACGGACGTTTTCAATTATTATTGGGAGCAAGCAGGATATAGAAAAGATTAGATTTTAAGGATTTCTGGTTTAGCGTTGCCGGGTACGCCAAGGTTTAGGGCTTCAGTCACCTGCGTCATGCAGTCCACACCTGAAAGCTTGTTAAACACTTTATAGTCAACCTTTTCAAGAAATGCTGCATCCACTGAAACGGGCGAGTCTGACGCGAAGATGCCAACATTATTCATTATTGGCGCGCCAGGACTGGTCAAGCAATCACAATACTGTGTTATGTCCTTTGCAAAGTTAACGTATGAAACTTTTCCAGGCTTAAAAGTTTCGAGAACACCTAAGGCTGCTGATGCGAGGGCTTTGCAGATGTTTTCTTGATTAACAAAACTAATGGCTTCCACAGGGCATTCACTTTTACATACGGGACAACGCATACACAGCGGCGACGTATTTCGGGCTTTACCTTCAACAATTTCAGGTGCATCAAAGGGGCAAATTGTTTTGCATTTTCCGCATCCAGTACATTTTGACTGGTCAATTTCTAAGCCGACTACGCGGTGCTGCCGCAGTTTTCCTGCACGTGAAGTGCAACCCATGCCCAAATTTTTGATTGCACCGCCAAATCCTGTGATTTCGTGACCTTTACAGTGCGAAACAACGATCATTGCGTCTGCTTCGGCGATGGCTCCTGCGACTTCGATTTCGTTAAGGATGCCTTTGGTTTTCACTTTGCGTTGGTTTTCACTCTGTAAGCCGTCTGCAACAATGAATGGTGCCATGTTGAACCCGTTCATTAACGCGGTTTGTATGTGGTCGTATGCGTTGTGGCGTTGTGCAAGATAGTAAGTGTTTGAGTCTGTGAGAAAGGGTTTTCCGCCTGCTTCCTTTACTTTTTGAATAATGTGGTGAACAAAGAAGGGCTGTAAGTAGCTGGGGTTTCCTAATTCGCCCACGTGCAGTTTGATAGCTACTAAATCGCCTTTCTGGATGCAGTCAAATGTTCCTGCTTTCTTGTAAAGCCGTTCTGTCTCCACAAGTAGGTTCTTGTCGGCGTCCCATGGCGCAAAATATACAGTCAATACAAATATGCTCCTACGAAAATTTACGCCCAACTGTGGCTTATAAAAAATGTGCCAAAAGAAAGGCAAAATAAACTTTGTTTTCAACATGCTTTTGGAGGCATTTTGGGTCAATAGCACCTACCCCCCTATAGGTTTCTGCATAGATATCCTATTTGGGTCCCTAATAGGCTCTAAATAGGTTGGCGAAAATGGCTCTGACTCGAGTTTATACTATTGTAACAATTTAGATTTGTATAAACAATCTATAGACAATTTTTATTTAACATAGAAGCCCTTGCAGAGGCAACAACAATTTCAAAGTGAAACGCATGAACTCTAAACCTTGGCGTCAACCCTACACATTAATCATTGTTGCAACTGCATTAAACGCTGCACTCTACGCAGTAGGCTCCTTAACAACCGCGTACATTCCTTCACCATGGGGCATGGGACAATTCCGTCCAGCCGTGGTTATTCCAAGCTTTTTTGCCACCGTTTTTGGTCCATGGGCAGGAGGCTTAGGCGCTGCTTTAGGAACCCTAATTGCAGATTCAATCAAGCATGGCGGAATTTACCCGGGAAGCCTGCTGTCAGCTGTTCCAGGCAACTTTATCGGGTTCTTCATAATGGGCTATTTTCTTAGGAAAAAGTTCACTTGGTCCAGATTCATAACGTGGACAAACATTTCACTGCTAATCGCCAACTCCATAGTTGCAGTTTTGTACGTGTACATGTACAAGTTTCTTTACGCTCAAACTGCAACGTTCATTCAAGCATCCAATGACGCGTTAATTGTGCTTTCAGCTGGGCTTACGATTTTTTGGTTTGTAACTATGCTGCCGTTTGTGCTGCTCATTACACCGCCTCTACTGGCTGTCGTCAGTAAAGCGTTCCCGTCGATTGTCTCGCCAGAAATTAAAGAAGCAGGAATAAAACCGGTACCTAAACGACTCTTAGGAACATCGATGCTTGCACCAGGCGTAATCATGATAATAATCGGGTTAGTCCTAACTTTCACGCCGCTGAGCAGCTACATGTCAACAAACATTATAGCAAGCTATTTGCCGATTACAACGCTTAACCTGATTCAACTCTTGCTTTACGCCGGGGGAACAATTCTTGCAGCATTAGGCGCAGTATTGTTTGTTAAAAAAAGCAGCATAACCTAAAAAAAGAATAAGGGCAGGCAAACTGCCACCCAACTTTTATTTTAACTGTTCAATTGGCGTATTAGGTTTAGTCGCCATTGTTGACCGTAAGCGTTGATTGTTGTCCAAAAGCATTCTTTCTGAACGACCTCGCCACTTTGAGCGTCCAATCTGAAGCTGTATGTTCCGTGTCCAGAGCTTTCAGCAGCCACACGGTGCCCAATAGCTAACAGTTCAGTGTAACTTGCGTATAATGGGTCAGTGAAAAGGTTCTTTCCCTGCTGTTCGGGGTCAGTATCATATAGGGATAACCCGTCAGTCTGCATCACCAGAGCAGAGTATTCTTTGCCGTTTAGCAGGGGTGCAAGTTTGGCGTGGATTATTTCGTCTGGGTAGAAGATTACGCTTACGCGTCCGATGATTTCGCTGTTAGAGTCAAATACAGGGAGGCCTAAGGCTACACCTTGCATTCCTTCCACGAGTGTCATGGCAGGAGTCATCATGGGTGTTAATTGCCCCTGTGGGTTTGTGTAGAGCCATTTTTGTTCGCCAATATTTTTGCCTTCGGAACTTTGGTATTGGCTGGGTTCAACAATTATCATGGTGTTGTTGGTGTCTTGTGTTGCAGCGTCGATAATGAATGAACTGTTTAAAGCTAAATCGTGAACTATGGCGCGTGCTTGGTCACCCGAAATGCCAGTGGTTGAGAGTTGCTGGGAAGCGTAAATTAGGCTGTCGCCAATTTGTTTAAGCTCAGCATCTATGCCCATTTGAGCCTGAGACAAAATTTGAGTCATCTCAAGCTGTGTTTCAGCCGTGCTCGGGCTACTAAAAACAGATGTTTGAGTTACAAAATAGGTGTTTAATCCTATTGAAGCAATTAAAGAAACAGTTAATATGACTACTAAAATTTTTAGCGTATTCACTTGGCAGCAAATCTCCACTGAAATAACGAAGCGTTTGGTTAATAGGCTTTCGTAATCTAAGAAACTGATTAGAAAACAGTTACTTCAAAAAAGAGTTAGGCTTTTAGAGGTGCCTTAACCGTTACTAATGGTCGCTTTATGACGACAGCTTTTTCGTCTGGTTGAACCGAGTCTTCAATCTTGACTGGATAAACCGTGTAACTCACGCTTAACCTGTAAGGCAATGCGAGCATACCCCAAAGCCTGCTTAAATCCTCAACATTAAGCACATCCAACCCAACTTTTAAGTCTTCACCAGCTTCGCTTAAACCACCTTGCAGACTGGAACCTCGGAGAATCGGTGTTTCATGGAATAATTGGAGGATTTTTCCTAAAAGAACTTGGTCATCTTCGAGGTTCTGAGTTATGGGCGTTATTAGGTATCGCAGGTTCAGGTACAGGGGAGGTTTAGACGAGTTTGCTGTTGGCAGGTTACGCATGCTGGCAAGTTCGGTAACGTTGTAGAGGTAAACAGAGATTACGGGTGGTTTTTGTTGAGTGGCGTCTTTAGGTGATAGAAAAATGATTTGTTCAGGGTTTCGGATTATGGCGTTTACTTGCTGGTCATTTTTAATTGCTGCCCAAATTCGGGCGGCAATGGTTTTGCTTGCAGCGTTAATGTTGTTAAAGCTCAAAGCGGCTTTCCTGCGTTTATTTTACGCGTTGCATTGTTTCGAAAACGATTTCAAGCGTTTCAATAGCAATTTCGTTGCCTTGAGCGTTCAAGTCAGGACCTTTGTATTTGCTTGGCCAAGCATTTGTGAATTCCCAACGGGCAACATTTACGCCTTCTTCATCAAGCAGCATCACTGCCATGCTTCTGCGATTAGAGTTTACTTTGCCTTGTTCAATCATTTTTCGCCAATTGTACAGGTCAAGTGAACTTGTAAGACCAAACTTCAAAATGAGGCTGCCATAGTTTACCAGTCCAGCTTGTTTTCTGACGGTGAATGAGGATTCGGTGCCGTCACGTACTGCGATTACTTCGCTTGCTGATTCAGGCAGTATTACTTCGCAAAAGTTTGCCTGTGGAATTCCTGCAATTTCTACTACGAACCTGTAGTTTAGGTAGGGGTCTCTTCGTTGGTTTGCTTTAGGTGTTGACATGTTATCGGTTACTCCAAGATACAATAAATCAGACTAATAGGTGCTATTATATTTTATCAAAAATTTGAAAAGCCAATATTCGCTGAAATAACAGTTTAATTTTTTGATATAAAGTCTCGGAGAGCTTCCTTTACAGGCATATTGAAAAGTGCACGCAAACGGTCCAACGATTCCACACCGCTTGGAGTTATGGCATAGTATTTGGTGCGTCGTCTGCCTTTTTCTGTCCATTCTCCTGCTATGAAGCCGTCTTTTTCCATTTCATAAAGCAGCGGATACACTATTCCTGAAGGTAGATGTTGACCAGTGAGGCGTTCAAGTTCTTTGACAAGGCTGTAGCCTGACATGGGTTTCTCGTTAACAAGCCAAAGAATAATGCCTCGGCTAAAGTTGGTAACGATGTTGCGTATTGTTTCCCGTTCTGCGTCATCCACTTGTCTGGGCGCCTCATCTACAGTTGAATGCTTAGTAATACAGGGTATTAAATCGTTTTTCAGGGCTAAAGCCAAAAAGGTTGATATAGCAAAAAAAGAACCAACTACATAGTGGAATAATGGTTGACGTTGTCTGTGCCTTCCAAAGAGGGTTAGATAGACCTCTCATTCTTTGGCTAATCTCAAAAGGACCAGTTCACGGATACGAAATCAACAATGAAGTGAAACGGTTAACTGGACGACGTCTTAAACCTGCAACCTTGTATCCACTTCTCAACAGGCTAGAAGATGAAGGTTTTCTGGCAAGTGAATTAATGGAAAAAGGCCGCAGAAAACTACGTTGCTACCGTTTAACTGAGAAAGGCGAAAATTGTCTTGCTAAAATGTCGGAGTTGTTCAAGTTGCCGCTTAGACGGATAATTTCGGACTTGCTAGGCGAACAAGATTAAAAATGCGCTATCGTTTTTCGGTTCAGTTCGTTGATTAGCAGTTACTTTTGGTTTTTCTGTTGGTTTAAGCAAGCGGTCGGCAGAGAAGAGTATATATCGGAATCCAAATGATTGATAAAATAAAATATTTGAATTATCAATTACAGAAGGGTAGAAATTGGACAAATCAAAAAACGGTTACAAAATTGTTTTAACCGCCGATAGAACACTCATGAGCGAATACAATGGAGGCATTTTTCTTGGTTTTAGTGCATGTATTCCGCGAGGTCTCATACCAGATAAACTATACTTTTCATTATTCTGCCCATCAATACCCGTAAACAAAGACGGTTCAGCCAAGTACGCACCCTGCGGAACAAGAAAAATGGAAGCGGAACTCCTAAAAAAAGGGTACACTCCACAAGACATCATCGTGGCTCACCCTGACCACCTCAACCAAGTAGTTGGACCAAACACAAAAGCCCTATGCATAACAGAAAACGACCCGCTAGGCTTGGGACCAGCAACATCCACGTTCAAAAACCTGTTCGGCGGCGAATCCTACATGGAAACAAAATTCAAAGAAATCCTAAACAACCCAGCTGTTCAAAAATACAAACCAAAAATTATTGTTGGCGGTGCTGGCGCATGGCAATTGGAAGACGAACAGGTTCGGAAAAGTTTGGGCGTTGACTGCGTTGTTATTGGAGAAGGCGAAAAAACAATAGATTCGCTTTTCACTCCAACAGGCCTTGAAGCACCCTGGCCAGGAGTCTTTAACGCACCAGTTGTTGAGGAACCAGAAATACCGCTCATTCAGAACGGCACCATCGACGGCATAGTTGAAATTTCTCGTGGCTGCGGCAGAGGCTGCGCTTTCTGTGTACCCACCCTTCAACAGTACCGTTGCCGTTCCGTCGAAAGCATCCTAAAAGAGGTTGATGTTAATTTAAAAGCTGGAAGACGCCCACTTCTACACGCTGAAGACGTCCTACGTTATAAAGCAAAGGGTTTCGAAATTAATGAGCCTGCGGTAAGGGAACTCTTTGACAGAGTCTACCATTACCCGGGAGTTAAAACGGTTGCTATTAGCCATTTTGCACTTTCCTCTGCAGTAAGCGCGCCAAACCTGATTAAGGATTTGTCACAGATTTTGGATGTCACCGATGAAACTCTTTGGATGAGTGGTCAATGTGGAGTTGAAACAGGTAGCCCCAAGCTCATCAAAAACTTGATGGCAGGTAAAGCCAAACCGTTTTCGCCTGACGAGTGGCCAGAAGTAGTCGAGAAAGGCTTCCGACTGTTAAACGAGAATAATTGGGTGCCAGTTGCAACCTTAATTATTGGTTTACCCGGCGAGCAAGAGGAAGACACCCAGCTAACAATAGACCTTGTAGAAAGGCTAAGGGAACGTAAAAGCCTCATTGTGCCCTTATTCATGGTGTGCGAAGGAGGGTTGAAGGGTAAAACAGAATCATTTAGCATTGACAAGATTAACCGTTTGCAGTCGGAGCTTTTCCTTAAATGCTGGCAACATAACCTGAAGTGGAGTGACACACTTATTAAGGAATATTTTGCTCAAAGCATTACCAGAGGCTACGGAATACGGCTGGTTTTCAAATATGGTGTTGCCGAAGCAAACAAGTTAATTAGAAGATGCAAAGACGAATATGATTACGACATGAAAGCAATGATTAAGGACGTTAGATCAGGTAAAGTCAAAGTTGGACCATTACCAGCAAGGATGCTTTACAAAGTCGTAAAACATTAAACCTTCATTTATTTCTTTTAATTTTTTAAAGCAACGAGGTCAAAATCGAAAGAACATTTAAACAAGCAATAAAAAAACAAAAGGAAAAAGTTGAGTTTATTCAGCGTTTGCTGAGGCATCAACAATGGCTTTTATTCCCTTGTTAAGCGATTCAGGCAAACCTAAAATGCCAACATCCATAAAGCCTCGAATAATCAAAGAAACAGCTTGGTCACGTGTAAGCTTTCTTGTCATCAAATAGGTAATTTCTTTTTCGCTGATTTTACCGACTGCAGCCTCGTGAGTGATTTCCACACCCTTCTTTTTGGCGATTAGTTCAGGTATTGACTGCAAGAAAGCATCGTCATCCATGAGCAAACCGCGGCATTCAAGGTGACCTTTACATTCAGCATTATCCCCTTCAACCAATGCACGAATAATCAATTTTGAGCCTTCACGTGCAATTGCTCGGCTAATCATTTCTGCTTTGCTATCTTTGCCAGTCAAGACTGCTTTTGAACCTAAATCTAATAGGCTATTCTTGTGACCGTAGACGATACTGTTAAAGCTTACACGAGATTCATTACCAGTGCAGTAAGCTACCGGATACATTTGAACGTCTTCTACTGGAGTCATACAGACGTAGTTTGAGACGTAAGTGGCTTTGTCTTCAATTAATGTGGCACTTCTTGGACGCACCTTTGTTTTTTCGCTCCATTGGTGAATCATGGTAAAGTTGAGCATTGCGCCTTTTTTAACGTAAATTTCGGAGATTCCCATGTGCGTAGCGTTTGGAACGTTGTGATGTTGTAAGCAACTGGTGATTACGTGTGCTTTTGAGTCTTCTTCTGCGATGATTATGTTGTGGACTCTTTGTTCAAGATTTTTTTGAGTAATCATAAGGCAGGATTGCAGGGGGAAATCGATTTCTGCACCTTTCATAATTCGCATGAAGTAGCCGCCACTATAGTCTTCGGCGACTTTTTTGGTGTATTCATCCTTGTTTTTGTCAACAAGTTTCCACCGGTATTCTTCAAGCCACGGATACTTTTTCAACGCTGCTTTGATGTCCATAAGCTCTATTTTGCCTTGATAGAACTCGTTGACTTTAGCAGCGATTGTTTCATTATTTAAATGGAAAAATGTGCCTGAACGTTTGGATTCGTCGCTTTCCAAACCTGCTTTTTGTGCTTCTTGCAGAATCTGGTGAGGAATTTTAGTTAAATCACTTTCTTTGTCCATTGTTTTTCCATCCCTGGTCTGTTCTTATTCTGCAGGCTACACATTCCTCGTAGCCTAAACGTTTAATGTCTTCATAAATACGCATTGGATCTTTGAAGCAGTGGAATTGACCACTAAGCAGAATGCAGCCGTATGAAGCCTTAATGTTTTCCATAATGTCACCCTTGTGTGTAATGATTAAGGCTGAACTCCCTGAACTTTCAATATATTTTTGAATCGCAGTTGAAATCATTTTTAAACTTTCAACGTCAACACCTGAATCAGGCTCATCAAGCAGCAGCAACTGCGGCTTAAGGAAAATCAACTGCAAAATTTCTGAACGTTTCCTTTCGCCACCACTGAAACCCAAGTTAACGTCTCGGTTAAGGAAGTTAGTTAACCTGAACGCTTCAATCTGCTCCATTTCTTCAAAGCTGAACTCGTCTTGGGCTGATTTGCCTAAACAGAGTTTAAGTAAGTCACCAAGTTTCACGCCAGTTATTTCTGGAGGGTTTTGGAAGCTTACAATTATGCCCAGTTTTGCACGTTCGTCAACACCTTTATTGGTTATGTCTATTCCTCGAAAAAGGATTTGTCCAGAAACAACTTCGTATCCCGGGAGACCCATTAAGGTGCTGATGAGCGTTGTTTTTCCTGAACCGTTAGGTCCAAAAAGAATGTGGCTTTTTCCCTCTTTCAGGTTGAAAGTCAAATTCTTGAGAATTTCTTTACCCTCAACCTTAACAGATAAGTCTTTTACTTCAAGAAGTGACATGATTGGTCAGTAGGTATGCGACAAAAGAAAAATAAATGCTTTATTAAAAAAAATCAATAATTCAATGAAAAACATAGCCTTTCAGAAAGCGCAAAAAGGATGAATTAGATTTGCTGTTTTAAGGGATATTGCTTTCGTCGATTCCTATCGTTAAAATGTGACAGTTTTGAAGCGAAACATAATTTTAACTGGTTACGCCATTGACAAGACACAATTTAACTGCTCGTTCTTTTTATTTTTTCCTGTTTTTAGCACCTAAGATAATTAGAGCCAGTTTTTGACTTCCATAAACAAAGCCAAATGTGTATAATCGAATGAACAAAAAGACCTAAAATTTCATTAAAAAATTGAATCAAAATACACAATTTTACCCTTAAATTGCGCAAATGTTTTATTCTCAAACAGGCTACTATTTTGTGGAGAAAAAAGTTGCCAAGTGCATACGTATTATTTACTGTCTCCCCTGGTTGTGAGGATTCCGTTTTAGAAGCCGCAAAAAATACTGGAGAAGTTGAGGAAGCCTTCGTATCCTATGGCGCATATGACCTTATAGTCAAAGCCAAAGCAGACTCTATGGAAGAACTAAAAGAATTAGTAACCTACAAACTACGGACAATCGCTAACGTGACTTCTACACTAACATTGATGATTGACCAAGAAAATAAAATTAGACGCCTCGAAATACCGTTGCAGCACTAGTTGCTTCTTAAAGGGGAGATTAAGGCCAAAAGTTTTTGGCAAACGTGGTAAGGGTACTTATTAACTGTGGAAGATTTGAAATAAAAAATGGCGTGTACACTGAAAAGGAGACTGGTCTTACAGTTCAACTAATGGGAAAAATCATTTTCCAGGCATGATACTTCTAACTGTTTCTTGAAAGCTTCAACAAATGCATGTTTATTCTGCATTATACTCCATTTTTCCATGCTACAGTCAGTGTCAGAACTGAATGAAAGCGTTACAAAACCTCCGTTGTCACTAGTGAACTTTGCGTTTTTTACTAAACCCGTGTGGCTACGGTCCAGTTTTTCAGCAAACCGTAGAAAAGTTGAAAGAACAACTATTGCATGCTTGGATTCTTGGGTTAAATCCAGTTTTTTTAAGGCTTTGCTTGTTGGCAGTTTTTTGCGGTGAAAACGGGCAACATTAGCCATTATTGTGATTTCTTGAGGTTCAAACCCGTAAAGTTCGGCGTTACTTATAATGTAATAAGAATGCAAGTGGTGATTGTTAAAAGAAATAATGTCACCAATATCATGTAACATTGCAGCGTAGGATAATATTTCCCGATATTTATCTGAAAGATAATGTAACCCAATTTGTTTTGCACTGTCAAACATTTGAAGAGCTAAAGTCGAAACAGTTTCGGAGTGTTCTTCGTCAAAATTAAAAGACCTACCTAAGTGCAGAATGCTTCGGTTTCGCAGAGGAGCTTTTTGCAGTTCCCGGTAAGTTTCAAAGTTTGAAAGATAATCGGCAAGTAAACCGTCACGAAGCTCTTTGTGGCTAACGTGAAGTTCTTCTAAACCAAATTCTTCCATTAAAGCCTCGACAATGGCGGCTCCAGCCACAATTATGTCTGCCCTGTAAGGGTTAATTCCTGGCAGTTTTCGGCGTTCTTCAAGCGGCAAAGAACACAATGTAGAGGCTAACCGTTTCAGGTTTTTCCTGTTAAGCAAAAGACCGCTACCGCTATTCTTCTTGAACAATTTGTTTGAGATTTCTGCGAGGTTAATTATTGTACCTGAGGAGCCCCATGCAATTCTTGAACCACACTCTTTAACAGATGCTTTAACTGGACGAGTGCAGCGTTGAACGTAATTCTTCATTTTTTTGTAAAGACCATCAGGTATTTGCCTAGTCCAACCTTCACCGATAAACTGGGTTGTAAGCCTTATTGCACCGACCCTCAGACTATAAGTGCAATAAAGTTTATGTTGGTCACCAATGGCGATTTCAGTGCTGCCGCCACCTAAATCTATAAACATCGCTTTTTCTTCGCCAATGTCAATACCGCTTAGAACACCCATGTAAATTAAACGAGCCTCCTCTTCCCCAGAAATAACTTGAACGGTTAAACCGGTTTCTTTGAAAAGGCGTTCAAGAAACACGGATTTGTTATCGGCTTCCCTGATTGCGGAGGTTCCGACTGCAACTATTTTAGTTGCGCCGTAAGTTTTGGCTAAGCTGACAAATTTTCCGCAAACAAAGATGGCGCGGTTCATGGCTTCGGGTTTAAGCAGGTTATCGTTAAATTCGTCTTCACCGAGTCTTACTACTTCTTTTTCTTGGCTGATTATGGTGTAAGAAAAATTGAGGTTTATTCTAACAACAAGTAGCCTAACCGCGTTGGTTCCAACATCGATGAAGCCCACAACTTGACCTAACGTTGCTATTGTTTGGTCCATGTCAGCACCACTTTCTTTTTGAAGACTTTTTCAAATAAGTCCTTTTTCTTATCAAACGCTCGCTCAACTAATGAAGTATCTGATTTACTGGAACATTCAAGTGTGACTCGTTTTGAAGAATTCTTAACTGACAAAAGGTTAACGTCAGAGTTATGCAGGTAATCCAAAGCGTCAGCAACTCGAAGAAAAGCTGATAAAATTGATATTTCATTTACTGTCTTGCTGTTTAAAGTTGTAAGATTGTAATGCTTCTGTTTAGGAAGCCCACCTCTGTGATAACGAGCAATACTTGCGACGACTCGGCGCTCTTCAGACGTCAAAGGCAACTTGGTATCATTCAAAATTATTTCCATAGAAGCTTTGTTGTGTGCTTTAACGGTTTTTGACAAGCCTAAATCATGCAGTAAAGCGGCACATTCCAAAAGGTTCCGTTCGTAAACCCCTAACCGGTGAAGACTCTTTAAGTTATCAAATAAGTTTAAGGCGAGTTCTCGTACCTGTTCAACGTGCGTTTCTTGCATGTAACTTTTAGCTAAATCTCGGGATTTTTGGAAGACTTCAGTCCAGTTTCGGTTTGTGTTACCTTTTTTTGTTTTGTCCGCTGTAATTATTGTTTCTAAAGGTTTTCCACAGAGCAGCATTTGAGCAAAACTTTCAGGTAAGCCTTTCTTTCGTAAAGCTTCAGCTGCGTCTTCTACAGGATAAGTTAACCGGATAAGATCTACTTTGAAGGGGTTGAAGCTTAGCATCGCGTAAGCAGCTTGAGGGTTACCATCACTTGGGCGCCCTACACTTCCAGGGTTAAGAATTGAAACACTGCCCACTTGCCTGTGAAATTGATCGTGAGAATGCCCCACAATTATCAAGTCAGCATTCGTTCCAGCCGAAACTGTTTTTAATCTTGCATCAGGGGTCTTATGAGTAAGGTGTTCTGTAGGAGATAATGGGCTTGCATGCGTCATGAACACTTTTTTACCCGCAAGTTCAAGTTTTAGTTCTTCAGGAAAAGAGTGGAGGTAAACTTTGCAGAGTTTTGTTAACTCTTTTTTAGCGTATTCTAAGGCCACTTTTTTAGCTCCATTACCTTTTGAAGCCTCTTTAAAAATTTCCGAATCGAAATTTCCGCACACACTTACCATGTTGCGTTTATAGAGTAGTTGTATAACTTCGTTCGGACATGCCCCAAACCCGACTGAATCCCCAGCGTTCAAAAACACTTGGACACCCCTTCTTTCCGCATCCCGAATTACCCATTCCAAAGCATGCACATTAGCATGGATATCCGACAAAACGGCAACCTTCAAGTTTGGGCTTGAAAACAAAGCAGAATCAATTCTTTTTGTGCCTAAACCCGCCTCAGCATTCAACGTGTCTTGTAATTTTCCAAAAAAGTCTTGCGCTACACATTCATCCCACAATTTTACAAAACTTGTGTAATGACTCTTTTTGTTGTCAGTTACGTAAACGGAAAAATCAGCAACAGCCTTTTTGAACCTAAGGGTTTTCATTTCTTTTTTGATTTGTCTCTTTTGATATTCCTTTTGGGATTCATCTAATGTAAGGCTTGAAAGGTAACTGATCCAAACGTCACAATCATGCATTTCTCCAAGCAAATCTTGAAAATCCTTCATCACCTGCATTTCTTGACTCAACACATTCGGGTATAAAGAAGAGAAGGTTTCCATTGTGTAACGGAGCCGTTTTGCTTTTATACGCATTTCATGATGCCTGAGGACTGCGGACTCTTGGTGAACGTATTCTGAAAGCGTCAAAAAATCGTTAAGCATACTTGTTATGTTCCAACACGCTTTTTCCTTTACAGACAATGAATCAGAAGAAGCACTTGACAATTCACCTACAGCTTGTTTTAAAAAATCAGAAAATTCAGGAAGTACCTTAGAATCGCGCAGTTTCTCCAAACCGTCAACTACTGTTGCTTGTACGGTTTTTCGGCGGTCTTTATGGTCTTTTAGCAAAGGTGTTAAGTCTTGGTGTTGTGGAGATTTTTGGATGTAGTTTTGCAGGAAAGTGATTTGGACGTCAAGGTCACGGGCTTCACCAAGCAGTTTTGTAACGGCTTTTATTTCCGTAAGCCAGCGTTTGTACTTCTTTTTAGGGTAGCACGACTGAAAAATGGGCATAACAGCACGGATTTTTCTGGTGCTAACACGCATTTTATGAACACATTCAATGTCTTGGTTATCTATGACACCGTCTATTTGGGCTTCAAAACTCTTCAGCAACTTGCTAAGCATGTCACAGCCAAAAAGGCAGTAGCTTTCATTTCCGTTCAGCGGCTGATTTTTAACGGCTACGCTCATGCCAAACGCCCCTGTTTTGAATAAGCCAAAGCTGTGAGTTAATTACTTCTTCGCCTTCTTTAGGTACAACCATTTTGTATGTTCCATCAGAAAGAAGCCGTCTAGCTTTAACATTGTCTTTTAAGTGAATTTTGAGCATGTCTTCAAGAATCGCTTGCCGCACTTTCGGGTCAGGAACGCTAAAAAGCACTTCGATGCGTTCATTGAGGTTTCTGTACATCAAGTCGGAGCTGCCGATAAGAACTTCACTTTCTTCGCCTGCGTGGAAATAAAAAATTCTTGCATGTTCAAGAAAACGCCCAACAATCGAAATAACTGAAATATTTTCGCTAACACCCTTCAAGCCAGGTTTTAAGCAACATAAACCGCGAACGTTCAAATCAATTTTGACGCCAGCCATTGAAGCACGATAAAGCGCTTGAATAACTTCGGTTTCTTCTAAATTGTTGAGCTTAAACGCAAGGTAGCCTTTGCCTGTTTTTTTGTGAAAAGAGATTTCACGGTCGATTCTTTTGAGGATTTCACGTTTCAAAGATTTCGGCGCAACAAGCAGATGATTGAATTTGAATTCTTTTTCCTGAAGCCCGTTTTTTAAGACGTTAAATAAAGCTTCAAGCTCTAAACCCACATCATGACGCGCTGTCAAGTAGCCTATGTCGCCGTAAATTTTTGCAGTCACTGCATTATAGTTGCCAGAACCAATGTGAGAATACCTGACAAGTTCATCTTTCTCGCGTCTAACAATCAGGCAGAGTTTAGCGTGAACTTTAATTTTGGGAAAATTATAAACGATTTCAACACCTGCCTGCTTAAGTTTTGAAGCTAACAAAATGTTGTTTTCTTCGTCAAACTTGGCTTTCAACTCGATTACAGCTACAACTTTTTTTCCGTTACCCGCAGCCTGCATTAAAGCATCAACAACCGGCGATTTCGCATCCATACGGTACATTGTTATGTAAATTTCCAAAACATTAACATCAACAGCTGCTTCCTTAAGCAAGTTTACAATTACTTCAAAACCGTCATATGGATGATACAGCACGATATCCTGTTTGGCGATTGTCTTGAATATTCTTTGCCGTAAAGCAAGAAACGGAGAGACGTACGGCTGAAAAGATTTGTCTTTAAGGTCAGGTCGGTTGATTTTTAGTAGCTGCCATAAATCAACAAAACCAAGTGGGCCATCGGCTTCATAAATTAGGTAATTAGGCAATTTTAGTGACAAAGCAATTACATCTCTGACAAACTTTGGGGTTTTCCTGTCGAATTCAAGCCTGCTTGGAAAACCCAGCTTCCTTTTTGGCAAACTCTTCTTTACCGAAACCAAAAAATCTGAAGATTCATCCATCAAAATATCAATTTCACCATTACGTGTCAAACGGAATGGGTAAGCAACCAGCGAAGTCTGGTTAGGAAATATAAGATCCAAGTTTTTTGCTACCAAATCTTCCAGAAAGACGTAGCGGTACACGGTTTTTTCCATTTTACCTAATTCTAAAGCTCCAAAGTAATCAGGGATTTCTATTAATCTGCCAAACCGTTCAACTGGAACATCAATAATGTAAAAGTCATCTGTTTCTGTGAAGCCCATCACGAAAAGGTTAACGTGCAAGTTTTCAAGAGCGTTACAATTGCAGCCTTTCTGTGGAACAACCATGTAAGGCAAGATGCTGTTCTGGAAGAATAAACGCAAATCTGCCTGTTCATTACTGGACAACTCTTCGTATTGTTTGATATAGATGTCTTCTTTTGCTAATGCTGGAACGAGTTCATTGCGCCAACAGTCAGAGTGCCGCTTGATAAGTGGAAGAATTTCTTTTCGTGTAGCCTGAATTTGTTCAAGGGCAGTTAAGCCATCAACAGACCGCACTTCAAGACCTCTAGTGATTGTTTTTAAAAGCCTTGGAATACGGGTCATAAAAAACTCGTCCAAATTACTGCCGCAAATTGCAAGGAATTTTATCCGTTCCAGCAGGGGATGCCAAACATCTTTAGCTTCCTCTAGCACACGAACGTTAAATCGTATCCAGCTTAATTCACGATTAATATAGTAGTCTGGGTTATCCAGTTGCTTTTTTGAAGCAGGAGAACTAACGGTTGGGTCAACATTGCTTGTGTCTAACAAATGGTCTTTCTCCAACGGTTACTTGGTGCAAACCGCACCTTCTCATGAACCAGTAGCGAAACGGTTATGACAGGAAGAACACAAAGGCTCAGTGGTTACGCGTCCTTGGCAGATAATCTATGTTGGTTTTTCGCATTTTACGGACAGCAAATGTTTCGTACTCGAAAAGGGGTACTTTCTTATCCAAAGCTTTCACCTTGGTACAGTTAGCAACCAACGAAGCCATTAAGTACTGCGAAAATAGACTCTATAGTCTTCAATAGTTTATATAGGCAAACTTTAAGTATAAAACGATTTAGTAGAACGTATGAATTCTTTAAATCTCAAAGAAAAAAACTTTGCTGAATTTACCCCGTTAACTGAACTCACATTCTTAGGTGTTCCAAACAGTAAAGGCTGCGTTATAGTTTTAGCTGACAAAACATTAACAGAAAAACCAGCCTCAGACATCATCTACATTGGCAAATCCAAAAAACCAGCCAAAAGAATCTTCGGAGGCTACATTGCAGGTTACGGCGGAAAAACAAACAAAAAAATAAATTCGAAACTGTTTGGAGAAGAATTCTTTGAAAAAATTGTAATCAGTTGGCTGCCATGCGAAGACCCCAAAGCAACTCAACAAGAACTTCTTGAAGCATTCAAAAAAGAGCACGGACACTACCCAGCCTGGAACAAGAAAACTGAAAAGCAGGTCAAACCCAAAAAAGCCGTTAAAACTGTTAAACCCAAACCAGCCAGCAAAACAGCTGACAAAAAAGCCTAACTATTTTTTAGCAACAGTTTACAGAACCATAATAAGCATATCTTACCTTTACAAAAATACAACAACAAACGAGCAAAATAAATTACAGAAATAAGAATCAGAAGACCTGATGAGAAAGTTATTCCAAAAGAGAAAATGTAAAAAGGTAAGCTAATTTTAGCTTACTAATTCAACAATTGTTCCTAAAGCTTGGCCTGGAACAGGATTTGAAAACTTTACGCGAACCATGCCGTTTTTTCCGTGAATACCAACTATTTTTCCTGTAAACTTGCTTTTGCCGCTTTTCCATATTACTTTTTGTCCAAGGAGTTTTCCAGCTGTAGAAGAAGAGGTTACATTATCAAGTTCGATTAAGCATTCTTTTGGTTGTTGACTTTTTGGACCAGTGCGGTAATTGGTTATTCTTCCAAATGTTTTTTGTGACAAATTATTCACCATTAGAGTGCTCCAGTGTAGCAGGCACTATCATTTAAAGTATTAGTCACAAGTATTCTTGTTCTTGATATTCTACACTTCAAAAATGATGACACGATTAATACTCAAACCCAAAGAAGCTTAAGAAACAAGAAAGTATACCGCGGATCAACTTTTCTGAATTTTTGCAAAAACGATTGAAGTTAAATTCATCAAGCACCTACATTAATTGGAGGATCCAAATGAAATATGTCACCTTATACATAGATGACCAAAATGTTTCTCACTTCAAAGAAGAAAACCTCGACTTCAAATCAACAAATTTTGCACCCCCAGCGCCACCCGTAGGACTCTCAAACTACATCGACACCTCAAAAATGGTTTTCTTCCAAATACCCAAAGGCTGGTTTGGCGATTGGCACCCAGCACCCAAAAAACAGTTTTTCTGCTGCCTCCAAGGCGCAATCGAAATAGTGGCAGGCGACGGTGAAAAACGCACCTTCAACTCGGGAGACGTTTTTCTTCTCGAAGACATAAAAGGCAAGGGTCATACAACAAGGGTTGTTGGGACTGAGGATTTTGTGGCTGCAATAATACAGGTAGTTACTTGAGGAAAAACTAAGGCTAATCGAGTTTTTGTACACATCTTTTTACACAAAATCTTTTAGGTTTTTGATTGTAAAGTTTGCTATGAGAAACATTACTACAGTAAACGCGCTAAGAACAACTACTGAAAGCATAAACCCTTGAAAGCCAATCGAATAAGTTTGACCAAACGAGAAGAATTCGGGACCAATAGTCAAGTAACGTACGCCATTAATGAAATATGTTAAAGGATTAACGTACGTAATCAATTTAATTACGGAAGGCAATGTGTCCACTGGATAAAGAGCATTACTTGCAAAAAAGAGAGGAAGAGTCAATAAAGCCATTAATGCTTGACTTAGATCATGATTACTTACTTTTAAGCCCATCAGGTTTGAAACCAACAAAAACCCAGTAGAAAACAAAGCTGCAAACAGTAGCAGACCAAATGACGAGATAATTATACCCCAAACAGAAAAGCCTGCAAAGAATCTGGCGCCTACAACGTAACCAAACAGGATTATTATTGCGGTTTGAATCAAACATTTTGTTACACCACTAAGTGTTGTTCCTATCAGTATTTGAGAACGGGACATCGGTGAGACTACAATCTCTTTCATGAGACCATATTGCCTGTCAAATTGCAGGTTTTGACCAGAATAAAGACTTGTAAAAAGGACAGTCATGCCTATAACCCCTGAAGTGATGAAAGTCATATAATTTGCAGTAACCATTCCAGCAGGCGCGGCAGTATCAGTGGGAAAGAAAAAGCCAAGATTACTAGTCATCGAAATTCCATAAAAAACCAGCCATAATACAGGTTGAAGCAATGACAAAAAAATCATTGCTTTAGAACGGGTAAACTTTATCATATCACGCCAATAAATCGCTAAAAAACCGTATTCCATTACAAGTCCACCCCCGATGAATTAATGCCTCTACCAGTATAATGAATAAAGACGTCATCCAATGTTGGCTTTAGCAGGTTTAAATTGTTTAATCGAATATCTGCAGCTTGCAGTGTTTCAATGATTTTTGAAGCTGATAAGTCATTTTTAAGATAAAGGCAAATACCGTCAGAAAAGTTCTCGACATGATTAACTTCAGGAAGAAAAGCAAGCATCTGTGCAGCTTTGAGGTCATCAGTTGTTTTCATTCGGAAAAAGTCATTTCCGAGTGAATTTTTAAGGTTCAAAGAAGTTCCGTTTGCCATGATTTTTCCCTTGTCGATGATGCAGATTTCGTCACTATACTGGTCAGCTTCATCCATGTAATGGGTAGTCAAAAATACTGTCACATTTTCTTCACGGTTGATTTGTTTGATGTAACACCAAATTTTGCGTCGGGCTTTGGTATCTAGACCTATAGTGGGTTCATCAAGAAAAAGCACTTTAGGTCGCACTAAAAGACCTCTTGCTATTTCTACACAACGCTTCATTCCACCACTCAAGTTTTTAACAAACTCATTTCTTCGCTCAGCCAACTCGACGATTGACAAAAGCTCGTCTATTCTTTGCCTGCGTACATCTTTTGGAATTGAATGTATTCTGCCATGAAACTCCAATGTTTCCCAAATGGTAAGGTCTCTGTCAAGTCGGTGATCTTGGAAAACTACGCCAATGTTTTTTCGTATGGCGCCAGGATTGCTGGCTACGTCTAAACCTGCAATTGTAACCTTTCCTTTTTGGATTTGTAGAAGAGTAATAAGCAGATTTATTGTCGTGGTTTTGCCTGCCCCGTTTGGTCCTAGAAATGAAAAAATCTGACCTTCGTAAACGTTGAAATAAATATTGTTAACGGCAACTATTTTGCCGTAGCTGTGAGTTAAGCCTTCAACAGTTATTATTGAGTCTTTCATTTGCTTAGTTACCCCCAAGTTTTTGGTTAGGTGGTTACGGGTTTAGGAGATGAGACTGCTCTGAGCGAGTTCAGGATGTTTTCTACAAGTGTTAGGACACCGTTGAATCCTATCAAGGGGCGTGTTGTTAAGAGGATTTTGTCGAAGTATGGGAATGATAAGGGTATAAATTCAGGCGGTGCATCAGCAAGCTTGGAAACTTTTTCTTCAACACTACTACCGAAAATTATCGCAGCCTCTGTCTTGTTTAAGTAGTCAAGCATTTCATACTGGTCAGAATTTACAAGAACAGCCGTGTCCAAACAGTTAACAGACAAATAGCTCTTTAAATAGTCAAAGCTTCTAAAGCCAACTTCTTTGACACCTATCACAACGGGATACATACCTAAATATTCGTAAACAAACGGCACAACTGCAGCCACTTGTGAGGAATCACCAAAGATGCCAAACGGAAGACCACGCAAATTATTGTTTAACGAAGACGCACGCAAAATTGCGGGGTAACATTTCATGCGTACACGTTTAGATTCAGACTTTACAAAGTCCATGGGAAGATTGAAGTAGTCTGCTACCGCTTTGAACCATTTTTCTGAAGCTGTTAACCCATAGGGGGCTCTTAAGTCCAGAGCTAAAGAAGGCACGCCATGCGCTTTTTCCAAATAAGCTGCAATGGCGTTTCCGTATTCTTCATTTACTATAAGGTTAAGTTCTGCTTGATTTACCCGTTCTATATTGTTAAATGACTCATCGACACAAATGACAGAGACTACTGTAACGCCTATAAGGTTTAGCATGCGTTTGAGTTCTGCAACATCGTTTTCCCAGTTGTAATGGAAAATAGTGTAACCAATAATGTTAACACTTTTAGGAATTTTTTTCGGGTTCTTGTTTAAAAGACTGCCCAGAATTTTGATTACGGCTTGTTGGAAGCCGTACGCGAAGGTTCCTGTGAAACCTGAACTTTCAATTGTTATAGTTTTTGCTTTGACGTTTGCTATTTTGACGAACCGGTTTAAATCGTCACCGATTAGGGATGTTCCTGAATGGTTAACAACCCCGATAAGTTGTGGATTTTTTGAATCTATCAGTTTTAGGGCTTCTACGACTTTCTGTTCGGTGCCGTAAACAAGGTCTTGCTGGTCAACGTAGGTACAGGGAACGCGTCGTTGTCCAAAATAGAAGTTGCTAAATTGATTAGAATCAACAGGGCTAAAACGGGGTGCTAACAGGTTGGCCATGTAGGATACGTAGAGTTTGCAGCCTATGGGACCATTTAGGAGGGTTGTAGCTTCTTTTATTCCTTCAAAAGCAGCTATTGAACCCATTAACGAATCGGGTCTGTGTGAGTTTTTAGAATAGTTGCTCATCTTGTCTCCATCCTTCCCGAAAAGGAATTTGTAGTTTCAATTTCAGTTTTTTGAAGTATTCAAGTCCAGAATAGAAACCGTAAGTTGGGTTAACAGGAAAAGTGTCACAAGGAACATTGACAAACATGTTGATGGCGCCAGCGGTTAAGACAAAATCTGGTCGAATTTCATTTACGGCTTCACTGTACTTTTCAACGGGGTAATTCGTTTCAAATTTTAAGTTGATGTATTTCAAGGAGTCTTTTTGCTTCGGGTAAAATAGGTTGGATACACAAACTTTGGCTATTTCTACATCTAAATCCAGCAGGGTAGAGATTAGCCAGTCAATGTTGCTTCCGTAGGAATTGAAAATTAAGACTTTTTTGCCAGCAAAAAACGTTTTCAAAGATGCAAGCTGGCAGTCATAAGTTTTTTTAGCGGCTTTGATAATTTCTTCACCCAATGCTTCTTTTCCGAAACGTTTTGCGACTGTACGGACAAACTCTGAGGTTTCTCCAAAAGCTATCGGCAAAGGCACATCAAGAGTTTCAGTATCGTAAGCAGTGTTAAGGAATTTTGTTAAGTCAAGAACTGCTGGGTCGTGGTTGAAGGGAATGTTTATTTTTGCTTTTTTAAAATTTTTAAGCTCTTTTAGGCTTGTGTGCCTGACAAATCGGCAGTTTATTTGGACGCCTAAACCCTCAATTATCTGATTGATGGCGTAAAAGTTTTGGTCGGCTGTTGTGGCTAATGTTTGTTCACCAATCAAGTTGACGACGTCATCTTCGGGGCAGATTGTGGTGTCAATAAATTCTTTTGCAATTAACCGATAAGCGTTGACAACTCCAGAGTAATAGTCACCACCTAAAACGCCATCAGAGGACACGCGAAGAACTCGGTGAGTGCCACTACTTAACGAGGTTATTACTGAATCAACGTCGTCACCGATTATGCCTGCGGGACAAGAAGTAATAACGAAAACGGTTTTTTCAGGGAACCTGTTTTGTAGACGCATCAGGGTTTGTTTTAGGTTTTTTGTGCCGCCGAAGATAACGTCGGTTTCACGCATGTCAGTGCACAGCAGGTTAGTGAGGTAACGCGAGTCAGAATACAAGAAGGAACAGTGGTTTAGATGAGTGCAGAAGCTAATGTAGGAACAACCTTGCGGCGAATACATTAGTGCAACTGCATCTTTTAGTTGGCTTACCACGTTATAAGCGCCAGATAAAGAACAGCCTTGAACAGGTTCACGGTTAATTTTGACAACACAAACAGGCGGAGCAGTATTTGGTTGACAAACAGGCTTAGGTTCAGGCTTGGGTAAACCCGAGGCGTTTTGTGGTTGACAATTAACTGGAGCTTGTGGAATCACGGGTTTTACAATTGTTTTTGAGTCATAGCAGTATTCTCTTAAGAACTCTTCAAGTTCAACACCTGAAAGAGGTTTTGGAACTACAGCTTTATTGTGACTTTCAATGTGTTCAGCTATTGACATGTAAACTTGGGCCAATTCCGTGTCTGGTGCAAGTTCCATGATTGTTTGAGAACAAAGCTCACCAGTAGCTACAAGGTTACTTCTAGGAATAAACGCAACCATTTCTGTTCCAATACGTTTTGCAAAAGCACTGATGACCTCGCGTTCATTTTTTGTGCCGCGTTGGTTACCAATTATTCCACCTAGTTTGCCGTGTCGACTAGCAAAACGTAATAGTCCTTTAGCAATGTTGTTGGCAGCGTACAAGGAAGCTATTTCGCCTGAAGTTACAATGTAGACTTCGTCAGCGTAGCCTTCACGCATTGGAACCCCAAAACCGCCGCAAACTACGTCGCCTAAAACGTCAAAAAATACGTAATCAAACTGTTTAGTGTCCAAGCCTTGGTCTTGTAGGAGTTGTAGTGTTTGTATTATGCCTCTGCCAGCGCATCCTACTCCGGGTTCGGGTCCGCCGCTTTCGATGCATTTTACGCCTTTGTATCCTGTTAGCATAACTTGCTCAAGCGAGACGGCGCCTGTAGTGTTTAATTGTTCTAAAACTGTGGTTTGGGTGAAACCGCCCAAAAGAAGACGTGTAGAGTCATGCTTTGGGTCGCAGCCTATTTGAAGAACATTTTTTCCTTTTGCAGATAAGGCAGCTATAACATTAGAAAGCGTTGTAGATTTACCTATGCCGCCTTTACCGTAAAACGCTATCGCTCTCAATTAGTTACCCCATTTGACACATGAATTTTTTGTGAAAGCATTAATTTGTTATCCGCCAAAGACGGGTTTTTATCAACAGAAAATTTTATCTTCAAACCGTCTAGTGCCGCAAACAAGTCGCGTTGATTTTCAACAAAAATTGCACCTTCATTCTTTAGCGTAACCATTTTTTTCTCAGCATCCCCTTTTGTGAAATCTCGTCCCCCAATCGGCGACTCATTTAGAACTAAAGTAGGCACGTTATGCTCTAAGGCGAAAAGGGCAGCATCCAAATTTTTGATGTTACCGCAGCCAAATGGGATTGAAGTTAAAATGACCGCATCAGATTTTTGGACCCATTCTAAATTGTTTTTGTGTGCAACTTCGCTTATGGGAGAGAGAGGAGCTTCGCGGATGATTGGCACTTTTAAGAAGTCAGCGGTTTCTTGGTCAGTATCTAAAAGATTAAGAACCCCACTTGTTACGGCGTAACCATCGTCAAGCAAAAGTTTCATTAAGGAACTACCAGTTCCTGCGCCGCAAATTAAGTGAATAGTCTGATTGCGTTTTTGTTGAGGCTGATTTGGAGAAATAGGCATTACGTAAATTGACTTAGTTATGGGATTTTGTTTGACTATTGTTTCGATGCCAAAAATTGCTTTGATATTTTGCGGGGTTAATACTTTGTCTGATTTTCCTGCGTCAAATATTTTGCCGTTTTTTAGAAGTATCAAGGAGTCACAGTAGTTGGCAGCAAGATTGAAATCGTGAAAAACCCCAACAACCAAAAGCTTGTTTTCGTTACATAACCGTTTTAAAATGTCCATGATTTCCAGTTGATTGCTAACGTCCAAATGAGTTGTTGGCTCATCAAGCAACAAAACTTGTGGTTCTTGGGCTAAAGCTTTAGCAATTATGACACGTTGTCTTTCACCGCCGCTCAACTCAGTTATTATTCGATCTGCAAGATCAAGAGTTCCCGTGTAAGCCATACAACGTTTTGCGATTTCTACATCTTTTTCGCTTTCAGAAGCAAATCTTGAAAGATGCGGTGAACGCCCCATCAACACAACGTCTAACGCAGTAAAGCTGAAGGCTATCACGGTTCCCTGTGAAACAACAGACAATTTTTTGGCAACATCCACAGATTTAAGACTGTAAATGTCTTGGTTTTCAAGAAGGATCGCGCCTTTTTTGGGTTTAAGGATGCGGCTAATGCTTTTTAGCAGCGTTGTTTTTCCTGAACCATTAGGACCTATGATGCCAATGAAGTTCCCTGTTTTTGCTGAGAAACTCACGTTTTCAACTATCTTAATTGAGTCGTAGTAACAGTCTACATTGTTAATGTTTAAAATAACCATTCTTTTCACCTTAGGAAACATCAAATTTTTTCTTTCTACGCATGAGATACAAGAAAAAGGGTCCACCACAAAGGGCAGTTATAATGCCGACAGGCAATTCCGCAGGAGCCACAAGCACACGAGCGGCACTATCACACAATATCAAAAAAGCAGAACCCATGAGCATTGAAGCAGGAATCAAAACGCGGTGGTCTGGACCAACCATTAAACGAGTCAAATGTGGAATAATTAGACCAATAAAAGCAATTAAGCCACTTATTGAAACAGCAGCGGCAGTTATGAAAGCACTTGAAACAAGAAGTATCTTCTTCACCCTTTCTAAGTCTACACCTAAATGACGTGCCTCATCTTCGCCTAATGCTAACAAGTTGAGGTCACGTGAGTAAAGGTAAACAGCTACTGCTCCGCCACCAATGAATAGAAGTACACTCCAAATGTCATTCCATTCCGTGTATGAGAAACTGCCTAAAAGCCAAAATTGGGATTGATGAAGCTTATCTGGCGAAATATACTGTAGGTAGCTAACTACTGCGCTAAGGAAAATGCTAACAGCAATTCCCGAAAGCAACAACGTTTGAACTGGGACTTTGGTTCCTACTTTTGATATAACATAAACAAGAAGTACTGCTGAAATGCAGCCGATAAACGCAAAAATTGGCAAAGTGCTAATACCTAAAACAGTAAAGCTGATGCCTAAAACGATTGATGCTGTAGCTCCAAGTGCTGCTCCAGCTGATGCACCTATAGTGTAGGGGTCTGCCAAGGGATTTCTAAATAAGCCTTGATAAACCGCACCAGCAATTGATAAAGCCGCACCAACTAAACATGCACATAATATCCTGGGCAGCCTTACATCTAAGACTAAACTTGTTTCAACATCAGAAACTTGGAAGTACGAAGGATTACTAAAAGTAAGTTTGTTAAAAAAAATTTTGAAAATATTTTCAAAAGAAATGAAAGAAGAACCAATGTTAAGAGAAACTAGAATAACAATAATGAGGAACAAAACTAACAAAAACAACCAAACTTGCCAGCGTCGCGCTCGTTCTAATGAAGTTTTTTTCTTTATCAGAGTCAAAGTTTAGCACTCCAAAGAAAAAAGAGAAAATTATGGAGACCCGAATAGCTCGGGATGAATTATTTGTGCTAATTGTTCCAATGCGTCGACAAGCCGTGGACCTGGTCTTGAAAATATATCGTCATCTATTGCGTAGATTTTGTTGTTGGCAACTGCGTTGATGCTTGACCATCCGGGTCGTGTTGTTATGTCGGTGCTTAGGCTTAGAATGATATCAGGGTTCTTTGTTATGACAGATTCAGAGCTAACTATAGGCCATTCAGTTGCTGCATCGTCAAAGATGTTTTCGCCGCCTGCAAGACTGATCAAATCGCTGATGAATGTTCGCGGCCCTGCAGCCATTAATGGGTCATTCCAGATTTCGTCGTAAACTTTTGGTGTTGAGGAAGCAGTTGCTGCTAAAGTTGAAACTGTATCAATACGTGTTCTTAGTTCAGTAACCAGACTTGTAGCTTGTTCAGTTTGGTTTGTTGCACGCCCTACAATGAATATGTCGTTGAGTACAGAATTGATATCTTGAGCATCTATCAGTAGAACAGTATAACCTAAGTTGCGTAGTTTGCTTGCAGCTTCGTCACTTGCACCACCGCTGGCTAGAATAAGGTCAGGGTTTAAGGCTACAATAGGTTCTATTGATGGATTCCAATAGTTGCCTATACTACTCATGTTTCCTGCTTCGATCCATGCAGAAAAGTTGTATGGATAATTGCAGTAGTCGGTTACACCTACTACTCTGTCACCTGCGCCGACTGCAAAGAGGATTTCAGTGTTGCTTGGTGCCAAAGAAACAATTCGTTCTGGGTAGGAGGTAATGTTTACCATGTAACCTGCGTCGTCAATTAGGGTGATTTGTTTGTACTTTTCAAGTTCGTTGCTTTGTTGTGTGATGGTTTGGTTGTATTGATCTAGTATGCTGTCTTGTTCTGATATTTTTTGATTGAAGCTTGCTAATTGGCTTGCTTGGCTGGTTAGGAGTTCGTTATAAGAATTCAGTTGGCGTGATTGGGCATCCAAAGTGTCTTCGAGTTCTCCGATTTTTATGGATGATACATATGCTGATGTTAGTATTGTTGCAATTATTAGCACGGTCATTATGTAGAGTACTGGTTTTGTTTCCATGTTTTTCGCCTGTTTACCTGTTGGTTGGTTAACCAACTAAATATTTAAACCTTAGTTTAAGTTAAGTTAATATAAGGTTGAACATTTCAGGTTCAAAAGAAACAGAAAAAACAAAAACTGCAAAAAACGATTAAACCGCTAAGTAACTAAAGTTAAACCAAAGTTTATAAGGACAACTTGCCAAAAGCAAACTTGAACAAACCACAAGGACTCTGAGAAGTTAATGCTGCATAACACATGTGAAACAATGGAAAAGAACCACAACAACTTCGTTAGCCCCGACTACAAAAAAAACTGCATCTCAAACATACCACAAATAGTTTCACATGCACTAAAAGTCAACAAAAAAACCCGCAACACATTTTTTGAAGAAAAAATTGAAGAAACAGACTACGAAGAAGCAAACAGTGTGGTGCTTATAGTCATTGACGGCTTCGGGTTTAACCAATTCTTGAAATATTACAAAAAAGACAAGTTCCTATTACGACTTGCTGACCAAGGTGACACGTTCCCATTAACAAGCACTTTCCCATCACAAACCACAAATGCACTCACATCAATGAACACTGGTTTAACCCCTCAAGAGCATGGCCTCTTTGAATACTTCATTTACCTCAAAAACATAGGAATAGTCAACACCTTAAGTTTTGAACGTGCCGGCGGCAACCAAAGTAACGCACCAGAAGAAGGATTCGACCCAAACATCCTGCTGTCCAAGGGAAAAACTATTCACACTAAACTAAAAGATGAAGGCATAAACAGTTTTACTCACATAAACGCGCATAACGCTTTCAACGCTTGCTCTAAAGTGCTTTTCGAAGGAAGCACCATTGTCCCAAGTTTAAAGCTGTCAGACACAATTGTTGGTCTTCGAAAGAATATTGAAAAGAACCAAAACAAAAAGACATACTTTTTTGTGCACATAGACAGTTTGGACACAATCGCTCACCAATATGGACCAGATAGTTACGAAACCCACGTGGAATTGTCACTGATAACACATTTATTAAACAAAGAGCTAGTGCAAAAAATTGATGCCAAGACAGCCAAAAAAACACTACTGTTCGTCACTGCTGACCATGGAGGATTAAACGTTAACCCAAAACAAACAACATACCTGAACTTCTCAAACTACACCTTACCTAACCTGCAAACAGAACATAACCAGAAACCAATCTTACCCACAGGCAGCCTCCGAGAAGTCTTCTTACACATAAAAGAAGAAAAAATCCAAGAAACAAAACAGTTATTAGAGAAAAAAATCGGCAACAAAGCCCAAATCCTCGAAACCAAAGAAGCAGCAAAAAACGGGTTCTTCGGACTCGGCGCCACAAGCGAAAAATTTTTTGAACGAACAGGAAACCTCATGATTCTACCCCTTGCAAACGAAACCGTTTGGTTTGAAAACTCTGAAGGCAGAAGAATCAACTTCCTGGGTCAACATGGAGGGCTAAGTGAACAAGAAATGCTGGTGCCGTTTGCAGCAGCCAACTTAAGCACATTAAAAACGTAAATGTAATACAACAGTAGAGATTAGAATAAGATAGCTTCCACATCGTTAACAGTCAAGTCAACAAGTCCTTTTCCTTTAATTAAAATCATCAACCAGTTTTGTCCTTCTTGATATTCTACAGAAACATTTTGGTTTGATCCATTTTCAAGGATTTTTTCTAATTGAAACAAAGAATTTTTCAGCGAAATATCACTAAAAGTAAAATTCATGTTTAACTGAGCAAAGGACGTGTTAATATTTGTCAAGTTCAGCGTCTTAAATTTTAATCCGACGACACCTTGACCGCTTACTGTTCCAACATTATTCCAAGTGATATTACACAGGTCTAATGCTAACGTATCTTGTACCCAATTAATTTGAGGTGAAGAGGTAATAGAAGACGTTCCACTTTCGAGTGCAGTTATACCCCAAGGTGTTGCTATATAGGTTAAAGGATAATTGTTTGGTTCATACTTTATTGCACCCGCTGAAGTGTATGTCAAATTAGTTAATTGTTCAGTGGCATATTTTACGTACAGTACACATGCTGACGAGTTTGTCAGGTAGTCAACTTGACAAGTCTTGCTCAAGCAGGAAGTCAAATTGTAGACAGGTGAAAACAGAGGTAAATCCAGAGAGCCATAAGAAAGGATTGTATAATTATACAAACTTGAGTGCGAACTACGGGTTATATTAAGAGTGACTTTGGCTAGTGATACTTCGTTTGAGAGCGACGTTTCAGAGTTTATCTGAACAGTTACTTTTTCTTGAGGAGTAGTGAAGTTGCAGACTGCTTGGAAGTCATCGGTCACATTGTTTAGGCAAAATATTGCATCAGACAAACTTTGAATTAACACATCAGCAGGTTCATCCAAAAATTGTTCGTCTTCAAAAACTTGAGTCGCATTATAAATGTCAATTTTTAATGCTACGGCTTTAGTGCTTGACAATTGACTTGTGAATGTTGTGGAAGAAAAAAATGGTGTTCCTGAATAGGACAAAGGAATGGAAACCTTTTCACCAGAATAAAGTTCTTTTAGATCATTGAGTACATTCAGCATATGGTTAAAACCGTTTTCTCGGTCTAATTCGGGAACAATGAATGCTTGATAGGTTATTGCAACAGTTACTATTGCCGCCAACAGTATAGACGCTGCAATGACGGATGAAACACCTTTATTGTTAAGTCTATGGTTCAATTTTTTGGGTCACCTCAGCAAGGATTTGAGTTTTTGAGTTCAAAAGATAACAGATTGTCCCTTGATCTAGCTCAGACAAATTGATGCTGACTTGAAATTGTTCGCCGAATTTTATTGATTGAAGAGTAAAGTCGCCACTAATTTCAGATGAAACGCTGTTGTAGGTTAATATCGCATTCAACACGTTAGTACTGCCATTTGGGTATTCTAAATAGAGGCGCCCGGTAATGCTAGTTGGGTCTCCACCTGAATGAATAGCAGTAAAGTTTATCCATTGATCCCTTGTTGATGAACTCAAATATATTGATGTGAGCTCTTTGTTTTTGACGTAGTATGAAACGTTACTTTGTAGACTGACGGCAAAGGCGCCTGCTAGTATCACGACAATAGATAGTATGAGCATTTCTGATATTACCGTTGATACGGCTCTGTTAGATCGTCTTGTTTTCATGGTCCCCATCCCAAAACGGCTACTGTTGCCACTATCATTACGAAACTGTGTTTTAATCCTGAAACAACTCTGCCTTCCACCATAGTACCTATGATTAGGCCTAAAAATAGCGCCAAAATGAGTGAAGCATAATATCCTTGAACCATAACTGCTGAAAAAACTGACATACCTGTAAAGCCTTGAATAGACACAAAAGAGGAGATAAATTGGGTTTTTAATGTGTAGTAAACGTAAATGTAAACAGCAAAGCTAACGTATGTAGCCATTAACTGCCCGATTAAGTTGGATGAACGTTCGCGTCTCAGTTTTATGTAAGCTTCAGCGTCATCAGCAGCCATCATAAGAATGTCTTTCATGTTTCTTGTTGATTCTGAAGCTATCACCAACAAGCTCAACACACGTTTTAGAACTATTGAGGCTGTACGATACTCCACCATTATTAAGGCACGTTTTAAAGGGATACCCAGCCGAGTAGAGTTGATTTTGCGCATTTCTCTACCAAGTAAACCCAACCGGCTTTTGAGGACTAAATCGATTGCTTTTATTACAGAGCCTTCACGTTCCACCGTTTCAGCCAAACCTCTTAGAAAATCTGGAATTCTCCTTTCAATAGAAAGAACATACCGAGTTTGTATTTCTGAAGGAACAAAAATGATTAAGCAGCCGGCTAGTAAACTGTATATAACAACTTGAGCTAATGATGCCCCCGTCAAGTAGAGGTAACCTATGCAAACAGCAGCAATAGTGGATGCAATTAATGGGTAAAACCATGGATACATAAACAACATAGTTATTGGTTTTCTTAATGCACCATTGAAACGAAACATCAGGTCTTGTCGATCCAAGTTTTTGCTTTCGCTTAAGGTTGTTTTGACATCGATATTTTCCAGCAAAGGCATTGTAAAGACTGCTTTTGTCACGGAGATCAGTTTAGGTGTTGGAAGAATCGCTTTAACGTAAAAAAGCACCATTATTGCAGACAACGGCAGAAACAGGATAAGGTACATGTTGCACAAGTTAATGATGTCAGGGTTCAAAACGCCCAATGATACGCCTGTAGCTAAAACCAATGTTGGAGCTACTGCAACAATTACTACTGCAACTTCGCCGATGATACTTAGGTTTTCGCTTAAGGTTGCTCTTTCGCGTTTTTCTTTTTCGAAGTATTCGTCAAATTTTGTTTTGAAAAAAGCGCTAACTGAAAGTGATTGTTCAGTGGCAAGTATGAAACTGTAAATAAATTCTTTCAGTTTTTTTGAACTTGTGGTGTTTGCAACGTATTTTAGAGCGGTTGTGGGACTTTCACCTAAGTTGTTTACGCGTTTGACCATTACGCCGAATTCTTCGCAAATTAATCCGTAAATGTTTTTGTTTTGTGAAAGCCGATCAAGTGCGTCGATTGGCTGCAGTCCGCTTTTGGTCATGGCGTAAAGAAAAGCGCTTGCGTGGTGGATGTTTTGGTCTATATCATGGCTTCTGGACATTAACGTGTATTTTGGTTTTAAGGAGAAATAGAATACTGTTAGAACTAAGGCTATTATGGGACTGTAGGTTAATGCTTTTGCTATAAAGAAGAAGGCGTTGTTAATGTTTTCGATTAATGTTATTAACCCCAAGAAATGCATAACCAGCACAAACGGCGTCAAAATCAGCGTGGATATGATGGCTTGGCTTAAACCTATGCTGAGGTAAACATCGCCTGGCGTGGATATGCGTGCAGTTGTAAGGTTTTTTTCGGTTGCTTCTGCTAACCTGTCAAATGGACGGCGCCGAAAAAGTGGTCCAAAAATGTGGTAACCGCGTGAATCAGCAGGGGCAGTCAAGGTTTTTTGTTCTCCTTGCAGGGTTTTAGGGTTTGCAGGCTGGTTTGGTCAACGGTTTTTTGACGGTAAACATCCAGCAGGTTAATGAAGTCCAGGTAACCTTTTACGCCGTCTTGGATTGCTTGGTCAAGGAAAAGTTTGCGTTGCCTGATTTCTTCAATAATGGTTTCTTGGTCTTTTCCTGTTACCCGTTTTAGTTTTTCTATTACTCTTGTGGGTGAACGGTTTTTGATTAACATGTCAGTTTGGGCGTCCCATGTATAAAGTGGTACTAGGTTGGCGCTTCTTGTCTGCACATCTATGGCTTTTATTTCTGCTAAAGAGAGGCATCTACGGACTTCCTTATTGCTTGTTTGAACCATAGATTGTACCATGACTATGTCAAGCGGCATAATCATGGCGGGGGGTACCGAAATTGGCGGGTTGAAAAGGCGTATGAATGCTTCCTCTACGCTTCCCGCGTGAATTGTGGAAAAAACGGTGTGTCCTGTGTTCATGGCTTGAAAGAGGATGCGGGCTTCTTCACCACGAACTTCGCCGACAAGCAGGTATTCAGGACGCAATCTTAGGGCTCTTTTTAGCAGAAACATTTCGTCGATTCCGCCTGTTACGCCTTCAACTTTCTTTTCTGTTCGGGTGATGAGCGGTACCCAGTTGTCATGGTTTAGGCGGAGTTCACGGGTGTCTTCGATGCTGATGATGCGCCTGTTTTTGGGAATAAAAAGGCTAAGTGCGTTAAGTGTGGTGGTTTTTCCTGATGCGGTGCCGCCGATGATGAGCATGTTAATTCTGTGTTCCACTAGGTACCAGACGAGCGCCATTATGTCGGAATTGTAGGTTTTAAATTTAATAAGGTCCAAGGGGGACAGCGGGTTTGAACGGATTTTTCGCAGAGCAAAGGAGCTGCCTCTGTCGCTGACTTCGTTTCTCCAAAACGCGGTGAGTCGTGAACCGTCTTTTAGGGCTGCTTCCGCGACGGGTTCGCCTATGCAGATGTGGCGGTTTGCGAGTTCGGCGAGGTGTTGAGTGAAGTCGTCAAGGTTTGCTTCGCCGTAAATGATGCTGGTTGCTATGAAACCGTATTCGATGTGGTAAACATAAACTGGCAGGTTTGGCCCGTTACAAGTGATTTCTTCAATGTAATTGTCCTTGTAAAGCGGGTCAATGCTGTCGTAGCCAAGGCTTTTACGTTTTAGGAAATAAGCGATTTTGGCTTCCTGTACCTTATCGACTTTTATGTAAGCGTTTATGATTTTTGAGGCTTCTTTTGGGAAGCATTCGTTGGTGTCTTCTTCAAGCAGGCTAAGCCTGTCAACGAGGCGATGGTAAACTCTGTTTAAAACCTCGTACTCCTCTGAAGTTAAAGAAGGCGTTATGACATGGTACATGTAACCGGTGGATTCCCGGGTTATAACGGCTGCGGCGAAGGGTTTTTCAAGCCAATACGACTCCACCACGTCAGCAGGCATTTGAGGCACAGAAACGGATTTTAGAGCCCTTATTTTGTCCTCAACTTCACCAGAAACTGCACACTTAAAATCTGCCTCAACACTGACAGCCTTTTTTTTAGGGTTAACTTTAGAAGCCTTACGTAAACTAGGAAATTTGAATTTAGACTTTTTCTTATCTTGGTGTTCCATGTTTGAAACTGCCCGGTTGCTTGAGATGCTTGCCAACTTTTTACTCACGGAATTTTCAAAAAAAAAGAAAAGGATAGTTTTTGTGGCCAGATTTTCAACGCTTATGGTTGTATGATGATTGTTGCTGAAGCGATTGGCTGGTTTTCTGTGTACAGTGTTATGGTGAATTGTTCACCAGCGCCAGGCGCCATTGGACCGTAAGTGCTAGTAGCGAATGCATCATCGAAAGCCATTGTTATGACGTCGCCTGCATCAAACACACCAGAGGCAGGTGAGTAATCAGCGGGGGGAACATCATACTGCATGCCTTGGTACATTCCTGATGGGATGTATGTGCTAATTTTAACGTTGTCAAGAGTTACTGGATCTCCGCCAAGGAATGTTAGAACTACATCGCCTGTTGCTGAGGCTTCACCTTTGATTTGAAGTGAAGGTAATTTGTCTGGAGTTGAAACTTGTAACACTGTTGAGCCTAAAGCAACTGCAATCACAACTGTTAAAGCAACGATCAATGCTGCAGCGATGATTGTTGAAACACCCTTATTGTTGGTTCTGAATTTTCGCATCATGTTTATCACCCTACTGTCACATCTCCTTGCCAAATCACTTGGTTACTAGCTGTGTAGACAAGCATCACGTTTATGATATCACCAGATCGTACATCATCCCAATTGCTGATCATTGCATGTATATCGTCAACACCGCTCCAATCAACGTCTTCAACGCCCCATGCCGCACTTGCTTTCAATACTGTACCAGCAGAAATCGTGCAATTACCGAACCATAATTCATCTTCAAGTCCCGAATCAGGATTATCATCAGGCATATCACCAGGAACAACCATCCAAGGTGATTGATAGTTGTTGAAGTAATCAGGTGCCCAGGAGGTGTTGTAATATGTGTTGTGTACCGTTGCGGATGCATCATAAGGAACTACTTCACTTCTTACTCCGTTTGCGGTGAAGATAAGTTTAAGGTCTTCAGTTCTGATAGAGTCACCGCTAATTTCTTGAAGAACAATGTAGCCGCTGGTTTTTGAGATTTCTACGTTGAATGCTGCTTTTGGCGTGTTTACATTAGTTTGTGTTGATGATGTGTTGCTTACTGCGTAGCTTACTGCTGCTACTAGTGCAATTGTGATTGCCAATAGTAGGGCAACCGCGATTGCGGGTGATAGCGCTTTTTTGCTCCTGTAGAATTTTTGGGTTATATTATTTTTTATTTCCATTCTCTTTCTTCCTTTCTCGCTCGTTTGGGGTTTTAGCCCCTTTTTAGTTGGATGGTTCATCCAGGTATTTAAACTCTAGTTTAAGTTAACTTAACTATTGGTTGACTAGTTCAAGTTGATAAAAACAACAGAACACTCACTCAAAAACGGCAAAAAAGCATCACAAAAAAATAAAAAAAAACACAATCAAATAAAAAAACCACCCATACACAATAAAAACTCAAGTTTATAAAGAAAACAACACACAAAACAACAACAAAACTAAACAACCAACACAGCATTAACGCACCAAAAAACCAAAAATTTTTTGCGGCGAGCACCTACAGCTTACATTGTTAATTATCAAGAAAGGTCTTATATAGGACAGCAAATCACCCAGTTCAGAGAGCATAGAAAATCAACAAAAAAGCAGTCACAGCAGTTTCAGCAATAATAATTGTCTTAGGAACCGCGGGTTACATAGTTTTTCAAAAGCAAACTCAGCCTTAACAGTTTAATGTGGATAGGTCACCTACATTCCATCATAACTTAACCCACACTGGCTACTCAACTTCAAACGGACCACTTACAAATCAAACTCTATGGCGCTACCCAACCCAAAGTAACATAGAATACCCATCACCTTCAATTTTAAATGACAATAACATATTTTGGTTCAAACGACCACAGACTTTACGCTGTGAACACAACAACAGGCACTAAATATGGAGCTCCCAGACTGAACACCAGATAGAATCAACCCCTTCTATAGCCAACGGTATACTCTAAACCTGTTCAGACGACGATTAAGTTTACGCCTTTGGAAAAAATGCAGTTGTCTAAAAAGAGATACCTTTTGCCGTTTTTAGCTTGCAGATCCTTACGGTTCGATCGTGCGGTTAAATACACCTTTTACGCCTCACAAAAAACAGCCAAACAACCGCCACCGCAAAGATGCCGGCAACTAAAATAATCAGCGGTAAAACAGAAGACAACTCAAATTCTTTATTTTCAGGCTCTTGCTGCATAAAAATGGCGGTTACAGCCTTATTGTCATCCAAAAGTATGGAGGTGCTGTTTGCGTTTTCTACGTCGCCGCTCCAACCTTCAAAAAACCAGCCATCTAAAGCCTCAGCATACAAAGCAACAGTTGTACCACGCAAAAATGTAGAGTTACCGGGAGAAACAAAGCCTTGTCCGACCGTGTTTATTGTTAGGTTGCACCATGCTGAAAACACAACAGTACCGTTCTGCCCGTTGCCACCAGATGAACCACCGAAAGCGTAAACTCTGCAGTCATACGAACTAATATACAATACACCGTTAACTACACAAGGGGAAGAATCAACCAGGCTTCCAGTTTTAAAACTCCAAATTTTGTCACCCGAACTGGCGTTGAAGGCATAAACGTTTCGATCCTGTGAACCCACATACACAACACCCGCCGCAAAACAGGAACTTGAAGTAACAACGCCGCCGGTAGTGTAACTCCAAAGTTTAGCCCCAGAAACCGCATCCAAAGCGTAAAGACGACAATCAGCAGAGCCAACATAAACCACTCCGCTGGCCACACATGGAGAACAAAAAACATAATCCATGGTTGAGTAATTCCAAACCTTATCACCGTTTGAGGCAGACAAGGCATAAACATTGCAGTCATCAGAACCTATGTAAACCAAACCGTTAACCACACTGGGTGAAGAACGCACGATACCACCAGTTTTGTAACTCCAAATTTTAGCGCCATTTGCTGCATCTAAAGCGTAAACGTTGCGGTCATTCGAACCAAAAAATACAACACCGCCAACTACGCATGGGGAAGAACGTATAACCTCGCCTGTGGTGAAAGACCATATTTTTTCGCCAGTAGACGCATTTAAAGCATAAAAGTTATGGTCGTGAGAGCCAGCGTAAACCACACCGTTAACAACACATGGAGAAGAATTTGCCCAGTCACCGCAAGTAAAATTCCAAATCTTTGTTCCAGTAGAAGCGTTGAGTGCATAGAAATTTTTGTCATGCGAACCAACATACACAACGCCATCGACCACACAGGGAGACGAGTAAACATAGAAACCCGTTTTGTAACTCCAGATTTTTTCACCATCTGAAGCATTTAACGCATAAAGGTTACCGTCTGCAGAACCCGCATAAACTATGCCATCTACAACGGCAGGGGAGTTTACTGCTATGTCATCAGTGGTGTAAGTCCAGAGTATGTTGTTGGTTAAGGGTCCGCTGGAGCTTGAAGTGGCGGTGTGGTTTGGGTTTTCTCGGAACATCCACCAATCGTTTGGATCGGCAGCTAATACTGTAAGGGAACTGGTCAGGATTAGCAGGGCGCATAATAGGCAAATTGAGGTTGTGGTTAAGTTTTTGGTTTTCATTTGGGGCTCACTCAGGTGGTTGGTTGTTCCCCCAGATATTTAAAATGTAGTTTAACTTAACTTAACCTAAGGTTTAATAACTCTTGTTTAGCAAACAAAAAAGACTACATCGCCAAAAAAATGTTAACGACATTCCAAGCCACAACAACGGAAAACACAACAGACAAACCGGCAAGCAGCCACAAGACCTTCTTCTTAAAACTGACAAACCCAATAAAGACGTTAGCTACAACCTTATAGACGGTTATATTGAATAACCCAGCAGCGTTTACCAACGGATTCAACTCTACACCCCCACAGGCTTCAAGTATGACCACTGTGGTTACGCAGTCAAACACTAAAAGGGCTGTAGAATATACAAAAAGGAACCAGAATTTTCCTTCAGAAAAATATCCAGTAAACCCAAATTGATTTAACATAAACAACAATTTATAATCCTTTAATTATTAGGTATTATGAACCCTGAATAAACATATAAAATATATGTTCAAGCCCTTTTAGACCAAGCCAGAGCATTAAAAACTGAAAACAATTTCCTGCTTTTGCGCTTTTTTCTTCTTAGCACCCAACTTTGATTGCAAAACTGCAATCTCTTCCTCTATAGCACCCGCTTCTGCTTCTGCATCAGCTTCAAGATCATCAAGAGTTGAAAGAAGATTAGCTTTTTCTTCCCTCAACTTTAGTATACGATCACGCAAACGCTTCAAAGCTTCCAAATATTCTTCATCCAAGCGAAAATGCCCCTTTGGATACATGCATTCAATCGCAGATACACCGTAAAAAGGTTATTCTAAAACTCACAAACTATTTTAGCACACAGCATTTAACAAGTGAAACAACTGTTTTTCAAACGAATTAGGGTTTTGAGGTTGAGACTAAAAAAGTCTTAAAAATAAAGAAAAATGAGTGCAGTTTACTTCGAGAGTTTATTTAGCGCCACAATCAAAGCGCCGTAGGATTCTAGTAGGTGGCTTTTTTCGTGTTCTGCGTGGCCTTCTAGTTTCATGGCTTCACCTAAAGCGGCTACGGCTTCTGTTTTGAGTTTTGATATTTTTTCTGCTGTTTCAGGGTTTACTGGGGCAGTTAATGGTTCGATTAGGGTGTGTAGGGCTTTTAGTTGTGTTATGCAGTTTCGGATTTTTTGTACAAAGATTTCTTCTTCTTTCAAGTATTCTTCGAGTCTTACTTCGAGTTTGCGTACTTCTCGGAAATAGTTTTCTGATTCAATTTTAGAGTTGTTTTCCATGTTTCCACCATTTGTTAATGTTTTTACGCATAGTTTTGGATTACTATTGTATTTGGGGGCTTCCTCTGATGCTACAGTTTTCTAAATTGGTAGCACTATTTTAGGGTTTTTGGTTCATGAAAGAAAAATGAACATGGCGTCTAAGTTACGGCAGTCACGTCGAAAATACACATTTATTATCAAAAAATTTAATATAAACTATTAATTTTTTTAATACAGGGCTGTGGGAAACATGACTGCAAAAAAGTTAGATTTAACCTTAATCACTGGCCGAACAATAGACCAAGGAGCAGGAAAAGAAAAAGGAAAAGGCTCCCAAGAATACTTTGAAGCCGCCGCAATCTGCCTCCTCGACAAAGTAGACATGAATAAACTTGGAATCAAAGGCGGCAACGTCCAAGTCACCTCCCAGTACGGTTCAGTCATTGTCAAAGCAAAAGAGTACCCCAGAGGCTCACATCCAGGAAGAGCTTTCATGCCATGCGGACTTTGGGCTAACGCAGTCTGCGGCGACAACACCTACAGCATGGGAATGCCCATGTTCAAAGGCTTTCCAGTACAAGTTGAACCCGCACAAGACAAGCCCGTCTTAACCCTTGACGAGCTCCTAAAAGAAGAATACGGAAAGGAAATACCATGACTGTTATAAAATCAGTTGTTTGTCCAATCTGCGGCTGCTTATGCGATGACCTTGAAGTAACCGTGAAAAACAATGAAATTGTAAAAATGAAAAACGGTTGCGCTGTCTGTGAAGCAAAAATGGTTCACGGCTACAAGGAGGAAAGAATTCTTAAACCCATGATACGCAAAGAAGGCGTGCTTGTCCCTGTTAGCATGGATGAAGCAGTAAAAAAAGCAGCTCAAATCCTCACAGACGCCAAGTATCCACTTCTTTTCGGTTGGGAATGTTGCACCAGCGAAGTACAAAGCATCGGCGTTGAAATGGCTGAAGAATTAGGCGCCGCTTTAGACAACGTCTGTAGCATCTGCCATGGTCCCTCGATGATGGCAACTCAGGAAGCAGGCATTCCAGGTGCAACATTAGGACAGGTTAGACATCGTGCAGATTTAATCATTTATTGGGGAAGCAACCCTTGGGCGTCACATCCACGGCACGTTGAAAGATACACAGCGTTTCCAGAAGGACGCTTTGAAAAAAGTGAATGGAAAAGTTACCTTCAAAAACTAAAGGCAGGAGCAAGCAAAAAGAAGCTTGACGCCTTAGCCCGCCGAAAAGACATAAAGTATCAACCGCCACCACGCCCACAAGCGTGTGTTGTTGATGCTCCACCACAGTCAATTAACAAAATGGGACGTAAACTGATTGTTTTTGACCCAATTAAAACTATGACTGCCGAAGTTGCTGACTATTTTGTTCAGGTTGAGCCAAACACTGATTACGAGATTATGCAGACTTTAAGGTGTCTGGTTAATGACCAAGAAGTTGACGTTGAAAAGGTTGGCGGAGTCCCTGTTGAATACTTGAAAGAAGTTGCTGATGCAATGGTGAACTGCGAGTTTGGCGCCATATTTTTTGGTTTAGGCTTAACTGCCAGTGCAGGTCGCTTCCGCAACGTTGAAGTCGCAATCAAATTGACAAGAGACCTTAACAAGAAAACAAAGTTCGTAGTTGCACCCATGCGAGGACACTTTAACATTACAGGCGCAAACGTTGCATTCGCGTGGGCAACAGGTTACCCCTTTGCAATTGACTTCTCCCAAGGCTATCCACAATACAATCCAGGAGAATTCACAGCAATTGACCTACTGAAAAACAACCACATCGATGCAACCTTAGTAATCGGGTCAGACCCCGGCGCGCACTTCCCCAAACCTTCAATGCAACAAATGATGAAACATCCCTTAATCGTGATTAACCCAGACATGAACTGCACAGCCAAAGTTGGCGACGTACTGTTCCCCACACAATGGTGCGGAATAGAAAGTGAAGGCACAGCTTACCGAATGGACGGCGTACCCATAATGGTTAAAAAAGTTGTAGAAGCACCACCAGGCATCCCTAATGACGAAGAAATTCTCAAAATGATACTGACTGAAATACGGGCAATCAAAGCTAAAAAAGCAGGAAACGCCGACAAAGCAGCAGAAAAAGAAGCAAAACCGATAACGGTGCAGACACCAATAAAGAAGAAGCGCGTTAAACAAAAGGCAAGCGCTTAACAATTTTTCTTCTTTTTTGTAGGCGATTTTATGCCAAATGTGGATGATTTTGTCTTAAAGGTTGAGAGCATTTGTGGCGGAGGGGTAAACAGTGTTGCGGTTCTTAAACCTGAAAAGATTAATCAAGCCATAGCGGGGATTCTAAGCAGAGGCATTGTTAAGAAGAGGACTTCTGATTACATGTGGGAGATTTGGTTTCTTACTGTTACTTTCAGGGTTTTTGAGAGTGGCAGGCTTGTTTTTCGAGGTATTGGAAAGGAAGAGTTGAAAAGGTTTTTGGTAGCGCTTTTTATATGATTTTTTTGTGAGAACAAAAACAGCAACCAAGCATCTTTGCGGTCATAGTTTGAAAATGTTTAAACGGTACGCTTTAAGCAGTTAACTGAGCACACATTTAGGTCTTGAATGGCAGTTTGAGACTCCAATCAAAAGGGTTTGCCGTAGCGATTGCGGTGACGATTCTTGTTGCCAGCATGGCTTCTTACATCGTCGTGACTCAACTTTATGGAGACAGAACCATTAGGGTTGCTTGCGTGGGTGATAGCATAACAAGTGACGCGAACTACCCAAAGGATTTAGCCGCTTTGCTTGGAGACAAGTTTGAGGTGGTTAATTTTGGTGTTGGACGCACTACTGTTTCGCTTGATTTTGAGAAGCCCTACATGAACCAGACTTTAGCGCTGTATGCGCACTTGTTCAAACCTAACATTGTGATAATAATGCTTGGCACTAACGACGCTTACCTAAGTGAACAACAACGCAGCAACTTCATAAACGATTACACAACACTGATTACCTCGTTCCAAACGCTTTCATCCAAACCGCAAATCTTCATTATCCTTTCACCGCCAGTTTTCGATAACACTATTGGCTTGAATGCGTCATTGGTTGAAAACGAAATCTTACCGTTAATCAGGCAAACAGCAGCCAGCCTCGATTTGCCCCTAATTGACGCTTACACGCCAATGCTGGGTCACCCCGAATACTTCAAAGACGGCGTACACCCCAACGATGAAGGAGCAAAAATCATAGCCGAACAAGTGTTCAATGCCATCACCCAATAAACGAGTTTTTGCCAACCTATTTGGAACCTAATTAGGATCCTAATAGCACATCTATGCAGAAACCTATAGGGGGGTAGGTGCTATTGACTGAAAACCAGTCCAAAAGTATGTTGAAAAACAGTGTTTAACCCGTTTGCCTAACAAGTTTAAGAATAAAATCGGTGATTGCTGAGACATCCAAGTTTTTGGCGTCAAGTTCTTCGCCCAGCAAACCCTTTTCCTGCACCAGCGAACTGAAGGGCACTACGCCAATGACTTGTTCTTTGCCGATTTGAACAGCAATTTTCTCCGCAACATCGGGCGCTGCTTTGTTTATTATGAAATATAATGGTTTTTTGCTTTCTTCAGTCATGGCAGAGATTTTTTTGGATATCCTGATGGATTCGTAGGATGGGTCAATGACGCCGAAAATGAAGTTTACGCCTTCAGCTACTCCACGACCTAAATGTTCCACGCCCGCTTCAGTATCAACTATGGCTACATCTCTCGGAGCCAAAGATAAACGGTTTAAGAAGTCTTTGGAGAGGACACCCATGGGGCAGGCGCAGCCTTCATCAAAATGCTTGACTTTCCCAATCTGCAACAAGTACAAATTCCCCTTCTTGGAAATGCTCTCGGCAGGTATATCCTCAATACGCCAAGACGAATCAAACACGGGAGCTTTATGACCATCAACAACGCGGCCCATCTTGTTTTTTACAGCCTTTTTCCCACCGATTTGCTCCATAAGCTCCAACGGTTCAACAAGACCAAGCTGCGCACTTAAACCATAGTTTGATTCGTCAGCATCCACGACAAGTACACGGTAACCGTTGGCTTCCAAGCTTTTTGCTAAAAGGGAGGTAATGGTGCTTTTTCCGCTGCCGCCTTTTCCACAGATCAGAATTTTCATTTTTGTTTGCTCCTTCTGATGGTTACGAATTTAACTGCTGATTTTAACGCTGGAGTCCCACCGCCTTCAGAAACGACCTGCATCATTTTGGCCGCATCAACCACTTTTACACCGCCAACAATGGTTACGCCGCGTTCAAACAAGACTTCGGGCAGGATGCCAGCTGTTGCACCGATAATTGCGATTTCCCTTGCGTTTTTGGCGAGTTCAAGCAGATGATCTATTGTTCCGTTTACTAATGCTGTTCCAGTGATTAAGACTACGTCGGCGGTAGGCAGTATTTGGTCACAAGCAGTGTCGGGGAGTGTGCCTTCTTCACGACGAGTGGGCGTTCGTTCAAGAATGTAAAGCTTCTTAGAGTTTGCCCTTATGCATGGAACTAACGGACCAATGTAACCGACTAAGGCGACGACATCATTTTTGGTTAGGTTGATGTATTCTATTACGTCGCCGTTTAGGACTCCATAGTTTTGGGGGTTTTTGTCCATTACGATTTGGGAGAGCGCGTTTAATGTTGCAAAACCGATTATGCTTTCTCTTAAGTCCCAGGATGTGGCTTTTTCAGCAAGTTTAATTGCTGGTGAACCAGCAAGGGTTCCAGCATAATTGGATACTTGGCAGTGGCTGCTGCATTGTGCTATCTCAGTCTGGAAAGTGTAACAGAGACCAGAGTGCCCCTCACTTAACCGCACGCCCGTGTAGCCGAGACCTAAAACAATCTGCTCGACAAGGATGCTGTCAACATCGGGTATGAGCGCTTTTACTTTTTCTATTGCTTCTTCAACTATACGTCCAGTCATGCTAACGCCTCTTCTTTTTTCAGTGCAGTTTTTGCACAAGCAGTATAATTGTGGTTTATTATTACTTCACTGACGCCCATTATTCTTTTGCCACAACCATTGCAGTTTTTAACGTTTAACATTTTGATACATCTCCGAAGTTACTCTCCAACGGGTACACACACTTTGCGGTTAACGCCAACATCGACATTAACGATTTTGACTTTAATTTTGTAGACTTTTTCCAGATTAGATTCAGTCACTATATCGTCTGGTGCGCCAACATCTATCAATTCCCCACGCTTCATCAGAGCCACCTTGCTTGACACCAAAAAAGCGTGGTCAGGAAAATGCGACGTCATAATTATTGGCAGACCGTTACTGGCTAACTTTTGCAGTGTTCCCAACAGTTTTATTTGGTTTCCAAAATCCAAATGAGACGTAGGTTCGTCAAGCAAAAGCAGTGAAGGTTGCTGAGCTAACACCCTAGCAATTAGTACCATTTGTCTTTCTCCACCGCTAAGTTGAGTATAAGCAGTATTAGCTAAGTGAGAAATGCCCATAGCTTCAAGAGCCTGCTTAGCAATCAAAACGTCTTTCTTTTTGGGAGAATCCAGAAAACCAACATGCGGAGCACGACCAACCAGCACAGCATCCAACACTGAAAAAGCAAAACTGGGCTGATGAAACTGCGGTACATAACCCACAGACTTGGCTAGTTCAACTCGGGATAATTCGGAAAGGTCTTTGCCGTTTACTGATATGCTGCCGCCATGGAGCTTCATTAAGCCGTCGATGCATTTTAGCAGAGTTGTTTTTCCGCAACCGTTTGGTCCAAGTATAGACATGACGCAGGGCTGGTCCAAATCAAAAGTGACATTTCTAAAGCCTTTGTTTTTCTCAAGGTCGTAATGGTATTCGGCGTTGTTTACACAGAGTTTCATGCCCAACCTTTTCCTCCCCGACTAAGCATGTACAAAAAGAACGGTGCACCAATCATAGCGGTCAAAATGCCAAGTGGAATTTCTAGGCTTGATGCTGTACGAGCAATGTCATCGATAAGTAGAAGATAACATGCACCCAACAGCAGACATACGGGTAACAAGCGTTTGTGGTCGGGTCCAACCAGCAATCGGCTGATGTGTGGAATAACCAAGCCAACCCAACCAATTATACCGCTGAGGCAAACTGCGGAAGCACTCATCAAAGTACAACAAATCACGATGATTATTCGTATTTGGCCAACATTTACGCCTAAAGCTTGAGCTTCTTCTTCACCCATTGCTAAAACGTTGAAACGCCAGCGCATAATCAAAATGATAACCGCGCCAGTCACCAGCGGGACTGCTGCAACAAGCACGTCACCAGTTGTGAGGGAAGCTAAACTGCCCATTAACCAGTAGATAATTGTTGGCAGTTGGTCTGTAGGGTCAGCTATGTACTCCATTAACGAGAGGGAAGCACTAAACAGGGAAGATATTGCTAAACCGGCTAAGATTAAGCTTAGAGTACGATTGCCTTTAACGACTTTGCTGACAGAGTAAACAATTGTTACTGCTATAAGCGCGAAACAGAAAGCGAAAGCTTGAATCATAAATTTGTCTCCAGAAAGCAAGATTGCTAATGCTGCGCCGAAACCGGCTCCAGCGGAGACACCGAGAATGTCGGGAGACACCAACGGGTTACGGAAAAGTCCTTGAAATGAACCGCCCGCTAAGGAAAGTGCGGCACCTACAAGGATGGCTGCAGAAATCCGAGGTAGCCTAACGGTCATTACTACATGGTTTGGAATTGTGTCTTGTGCGTGTCCTAAAATGTTAGACACCAGAATGTTAACCACGTCCAATGGTGGCACGTGGTATATTCCCAAACCTAAAGATAAAATGGCGAGAAACACAAGCAAAATTAAAAGAATTATAGCAACTGGGAGCCCACGAAAAGCTTTGAGCAAGTTTACGAGTTTTGAAACGCTTTTTCTGGGGGTTTCAATGGTTTTTATTTTTGCTTTTATGCTCCCACCTCATGTTAAAGCTAATTTTTTACTTGACTTTAAAAAAAGAGAAAGGGATTTGGAGGTTAGATGTTTCCTCCGCTTAGTAGCGTTTGGATTTGCTCGGATGTTAGGTCGTAGTGGAAGAAGTCAGAATAGAATGTCTGCACTTGCGCAGCGAGGTCTAAGTCTGTTGTTAAGTCTGGGTATAGCGTGTGAACCATCCAGTACATGCCTAAGATTTGGCCTGGACCTGGTGGACCGTCAAACCATGAATATGGATTGTCTGGTCTGATTACTACGTTACCGTTTTTGACTGCATCAAGCTGGTTCCAAGCGGTACTGTTCAGGATTGTATTGTAAAGTGATGCTTGACTGCCGCGTCCGATAATGATCATGTCTGGGTTCCACTGGTAGATTGCTTCCATAGAGGTTGAAGCCATACCGTATCCTGGTAATAATTCAACGTTGGCAACGTTTACTCCACCGCAGAATGAGATGAGCATTGTGTGCATTGAGCCTTGAGGGTCAGTGTTTAGTCCAGCTGAGCCTTCTGCATAGTAAATGGTGACTTTGTCGTCTGGTTGAATGTTGAAGACTTTGGATGTTACGTAGTTCATTGCGTCTTGGTAGTAATCATTGAGTTTTTGTGCCTGTTCCTGCACGCTAAGGAGGTTTCCAATGAAAGCAATTTCGGCACCGTACTGTGTTAAGTAGTTACCAGCTTTGCAGCCTACAACTGGAACTGAACCGAATTGTGCTTGTCTTTCTTCAACTTGCTCAAGTGTATTGCATGAACCATCTATGATGATGTCAGGTTCTGCTGCAAGGAAAGTTTCAATGTTGCCTGTTTGTTGACCGAACCAGCCGCCGACTACAGTTAGATTTGCGTATTGGACTGGCACGTAGGCGGGGTTGCCGTTGAATGTGAATGGTATGCCTGCAAGTTTGTCGGGGGCAAGCATGTAAACGAATTCGGCTTCAATTGGTCCTGTGCATAAAACTTTGGTGATTGTTGTGGGTATTGTTACGTTTCTTCCGTACATGTCAACGACTGTGGTTGTGGTTGGAGATGCTGTTGGTGTTGGGGTTGGCGTAGCAGTTGCAGTTGGCGAGGGGAAAGTGCTTGTGGTTGGTGTTGGATTTGGCGAGGACGTTGTGGTTTCTGTTGGTGTCGGAGTTGCCGTTGGTGAAGGGGATTGTGATGGTGAACCGTTTAATAGATAGGGTGAAGCTAAAGCGGCTGCTGTTATGACAATTACAAGTACGACTGCAATGATGATTATGTTACGATTTTTGCTATCTTTGTATCCCATTTATTTTCCTTCCAAGTAACTGGAAAAAGGGCAACCGAGCCGTATTCTATAAGCCTTGGCAAGCCGAACTGTTTACGTAATAACAACGGCTAAAAATGTAAAACGAAAAACAAAAAAAGGCAGGTTAAAAAGCGAAAAAATAGAAAACTATAGAGGTTGATAATATGGACCTTTCAAGCAGGCTCTACACAAGACTTTCCCATCTTGCTCAACACCCATGCCACTCATTATTTCCTCGCCACAGTTAAAACAAGAAACTGCAGGGTTATCTCTTGAAGAAATAAGAGGACTATCCCAACTTACTTGAACAGCTTTATAGTCAAGCAATTCTTCAGGCGTCATCTTCATAAAAGCGTTCATTAACACTTTTCTTTCCAGCCTTGACATTGCTTCAACTTTTTCGTCAGACTTTATGATGTTATCTTTAACCGCCAAAGCTAAAGCATTGGGCATAAAATCTTTCCGTGAAAAAACCCGGTACCCCTTGCCAGTGCGACCATCAACAAACGTGGCTGCCGATTTACCGTAATACAGCATTTTGAATTTTCGGCTTCCCGCACTACAGCCCGTGGCAATTTGTATACCATCAGCAGGGCACTTATCATTCTCCACAAAAACTACAAGGTACTCTTTTTTGTCTTCTTCCGACAGGTTGAGCAGTTTAAGACCTAATTGTGCCATCTTTATTCCTAAAGGCAACCCCAGGCAACGGTGACCGCGCAGTTCAGCGGCTTTTTGGACTAAACCTTCAAAATCGTCAAAATTTATCGGTTTTTGCTCGTGATGATGGTGACTTTCAGTTGATGACAAATCGTATCGCTCCTTGTGTTATCGTCGATTATCGTTAAAGGGTTTATAAGTGTTGGTAAACCGAACAGATTACATTCCACAAAAAGCTATTTGATGAGTAGCTGTCCATCAGGCTTTATTCTCACTGACAATGGAGAAACAAGACGGTACCGCCGTATTTTGCCCTTTGACTTAACCATGGACAATATGCTGTTTTCGTCAACATTTACTTTGATGCCCAAAGCGTCGCCCCGCAAGAAAATTAGTCGAGGCACATCATAAATGGATGTTCTGCTGGGCACCAAAAAAACGCCGTCTTCATGCAAAGATTCGAAAGCCTCAATAGTTGCTTGAGCTTCCCAAACAACTTTGTAAGCGTTCCGTTCGATAATACTCACGTTCGCACGGCTTGTTCCAAGTAGCTTTGCAACTTTGGCCTGAGTGAATCCGCGTTTTCGAAGCAACAAAACTTCCATCTGCCGTGTCGTGAGGTTTGTGCGACTTTTAAGCCCTAACCGAATTTTTACTTCGGGCATATTTGGGGTTTTCCTGATTGGCGAGGGGTCAAGTACGGTCAGTTTTTAACCTCCTTTAATTTAAAATATTTTTGAATTATTTGAGAGGCAGAATAGGACAGTTTTACTTTAGAGTCTTTTTTGTAGTAAGCAATATAGTGGATTTCACTACTGGGCTTAGCGACACCAGCCACTTTAATCAGGTATACTTTGTGAAAATCTCTAAAGAAACCGCCTTTTATGTTTCTTTGAATGCGTCCTTTGAATTCAAAAAGCAAAAAAAAGTCAATAGCTTGCAAACCTGTCTCTTCTTTTAGTTCTCTTATGGCGGCGTCTTTGCGGCTTTCACCGTTTTTTGCTGCTCCACCAGGCAAGTCATATTTTTTGCCGTTTTCACTTACAACTATTATTCCTTGTGTAGTGTCGACTATTGCGGTTCCTCTTTTTCTTGTTCGAAAACGGAGGTGTCGTTTCAAGAGGTGTTTCTTTTTGATTTCCTGTTGTTTAGGAGTGTCAGGTACCTGTAATAGTTGATTTGTTGTTTGTTGTTTGTTTGCTGCCGTTTGTTATAACCCCCGAAACGATGTTACTGATTAATAACTTCGGTAATAAGTTTTACGGCTAACAACAAAACAACCAAACATGAAAAACAATTTAAAGACAAATGTTGAGTAAAAAGAGGAGTCACTGGCTTGTGACACCAGTGTTCTTCGGGGGTTTTTAGACTTGTTGTTTACAGTTTGAGCCATAGCAGAATGCCCATAATCAAACCGTAAATTGCCAACGCTTCAGCCAATGCAACAACTAGGAAGCTCTTAAAGAAAGTGTCTGGCTTTTCAGCTAATGCACTGATTGCAGCGGTGCCTGCGGAGGAAATTGCGATACCGGCTGCGGTGGCAGGTATACCGATAGCTAAGGCAGCAGCGAATGCAATTGCAATTCTGTCGTAATTGGCGGCTCCGTTGACTGTAGCGTCTTGAGCAGTGACAACGTTTTGAACTGTATCTACGGTTAATGCGCTTGCTAGACCCATTAAGGGCAAAAGTGCCAAAGGCAATAGCACAAACAATAATAGTTTGCGATTCAAGCTTGAATTCAACTCCAATGAAAATTCCCTCATCACGAAGTCAGCTATTAACTTTTTTATTTTACTGAGCACGTTTGAAGCATAAAAAACATAAAAAATTGAACATTTTAATGAAATACAGCCTTAGCGAAGCGGGTCAAGTTTGCATAAAAATTTCAATATTTATGGTGAAGCTTTTGAAGCTCCAACCACATCTTGTTACCTTTTAGCCGGGAACTATTTTATTACTAGAACAGGGCAAGGCGAATATTCTATAACGCGTTGGGTGACGCTGCCGATGAGAATGCGTTCTGTGCTTCTGCGTCCAGTTGTGCCCATAACTATCAAATCAACATTTTGGTTTTTAGCCAGGTCCACAATTTTTTCGTAAGGTTGACCTTTGGTTACTATTGATTCAACAGCCACGCCTTGTTTCTCTGCTAAGCCAACAATATAGTTGATGTAGCCTTGACCGCTTTCTTTGAGGTCTTGTTCAATGCTTGATGATACTTTGGCGAATTGATCAACAACGAAATTGTCAATTACATAGACAACTAAAATTTTGGCTTTGTGTACTTTGGCAACGCTAACTGCATATTCAGCTGCACGTACGCTGTGACCTGATCCGTCAGTTGGAACCAAAATTAACTTTATTGTTTCTGAACTAAACAATTTTTTTTCTTGCATCTTATTGTCTCTCCTTAATCATGTTTTTGATTCTTTTGGTTCTTACGAATTCTTCACGTTCTTTTTCTTCTAATACAAGTTCAATCCACTTTACTGCGTCACGGTATTTAGGGATAAGAACATATTTTAAAGCATTAACTCTGCGTTGTGTTCGGTTCACGTCGTTAGCAAGCTGAAAAGTTGTGCCTTCAGCTTTAGCTAAGTCACCGACGAGTTTAAGCACGTCATAGAACTGTTTAAAGGCTTTATCAAGGTCTGCGCTTGTGTTTGCAAAACCATAATCAGGTTTCACGTTTTTCTCGCTTTGGAATTCAACGATTGGAACAGTAACGCCCATGATACTTCTAGCGTCTACAAGATAATTAGATCTAAATGGGGAACCTAACGCGACATTAGAGATTGTTTCAGAGCCTTTGGCGATGTTAGCTTCTCTGAGGCTCTGGTAAGCAGCGTTTAAAGCAGCAGTCAGGTTTGCACGTATTTGTTCAGCATCGTAAATGCTGTTTCGAAGTTCACGCAGCAATATATCACGTTTGCGTTCAAGGACTTCACGCCCAGTCTCAGCTAGCTTAAGTGTCTTCTTTGTTTGAATCAAACTAATTCTTGTTGGGCTAATATTTTCCATTGACATGGAACCTATTTACCTCAGAGACTTTTTTTGTAGTATTTCTGAACGTACTCGGGTTTGATGGCTGTTAATTCTTCTGGGGGCAACAGTGAAAGTGCGTTCCAAGCGATTTGCAATGTTTGTTCGATTGAACGATTTTCAGATTTATCTTGACGAATTAAGTGTTTTTCGAAGTATTCACCGAAGCGTAGGTAGTCTTTGTCTCTACTGCCCAAACCTTCTTCGCCAATGATTGTGACTAGTGACTTAACTGAATTGTATTGTGCGTATGCTGCGTATAGTTGGCTTGAAACGTTAGCGTGGTCTTCCCTAGTGCTGTCTTTGCCAATGCCGTCTTTCATTAATCTTGAAAGGCTGGTGGTGATGTAGATTGGCGGATAAATGCCCTGTTTTTCCAGTGAACGTGACAAGACGATTTGGCCTTCTGTAATGTAGCCAGTAAGGTCTGGGATTGGGTGGGTGATGTCGTCGTTTGGCATGGTTAAGATCGGCATCTGTGTGATTGAACCTTTTTTGCCGTGAATTCTGCCTGCGCGTTCGTAAAGGCTTGCAAGGTCACTGTACATGTAGCCTGGGTAACCTTTTCTGCTTGGCACTTCTTCCATTGAAGAACTGACTTCACGAAGGGCTTCACAGTAGTTAGTCATATCAGTCATTACTACTAGAACATGGCGGTCTTGTTCATAGGCTAAGTATTCAGCTAAAGTTAGACCGGCTCTTGGAGTAATAATACGTTCAACTGGCGGGTCATCTGCTAAGTTGAGGAACATTGCAACGTTTTTGATTGCGCCGGTTTCTTCGAAGCTTTTCTTGAAGAAAGCTGCATCATCATTTTTCAGACCCATAGCTACGAAAATTACGTTAAAGTTTTCACCAGTACGAATCTGAGCTTGTCGGACTATCTGGGCTGCAAGTTCATTGTGTGAAAGACCTGGACCACTGAAAACTGGAAGTTTCTGACCTCGGACAAGACTGCTTAAGCAGTCAATACCAGATATGCCTGTTTGGATGAATTCTCTGGGGTATTCACGTGCGACTGGGTTTAATGGGTAACCGTTTACGTCACGTTTTTCGTCTGTAAAGAAGCGTGGGTGTCCATCGATTGGTTCGCCGAAACTGTTCATGATGCGGCCAAGCATTTCAGTTGATACGGGAACTTCTAAGGGGTGACCAAGGAAGCGGGTGCGTGTTTCTGTCGGGGACAAACCTGTTGTGCCTTCGAATACTTGGACGGCTACTGCTTTGGGCATAATCTGGATGACTTTGCCTAGGCGAGTTTCGCCGGTTTGTGTTTTAACGGATACAAGTTCGTCGTAACCTACATTTTGCACGTTTTCTACGACTATGATTGGACCTGAGATTGAAGCTACGCCTTTATACTCTAAACCTGATGCCATCATAATCACCTCATGTTGGTCTCCAACATTTCAAAACTTTCACGCATTTTCTTATCCAAATCATCAAGCATGGATAGTTTGTCGTTGGGTATGCCTGTTTTGATACGCATTATTTCCTCTGTTACTGGCAATGAAGTTATTTTGGAGATTGGCAAACCTTTGCTCACCACTTGATCAGCTAAGTGATGGAAATCTACCACGATTTTGAGCATTTTAACCTGTTTTTGGGGCGAACAGTAAGTGTCAATTGCGTCTAACGCGTTTTGCTGCAGTATTGCGATGCGGATGATTCTTGCTGTTTCCAAGATTAACCGTTGCTTGTCAGGTAAAGCTTCTGGACCAACCAGTTTAACGATGTTTTTAAGTTCATCTTCTGCTTGCAAAATACGCATAGCTTCATCACGGTAGTTAGCCCATTCTGGATCAATGTTTTGATGCCACCATTCTGCAAGTTCGCCAACGTAACCGCTGTAACTGTTCATCCAGTTAATTGATGGGTAGTGTCTTGCGTCTGCTAATTCTGCATCTAAAGCCCAGAAAACTCTGGTGAAACGCTTAGTGTGTTGAGTTACTGGTTCAGAGAAGTCACCACCAGGGGGTGAAACTGCGCCGACTGCACAAATTGAGCCAATACGTTTTTCGGAGCCGATGGTTTCGACTACTCCTGTGCGTTCGTAGAATTCGGCTAATCTTGAAGGCAAATAGCTTGGGAAACCTTCTTCTGCAGGCATTTCTTCAAGTCTGCCGGAGAGTTCTCGGAGGGCTTCTGCCCATCTGCTTGTTGAGTCAGCCATCAGTGCAACAGCGTAACCCATGTCACGGTAATATTCTGCTAGAGTGATGCCTGTGTAGATGCTGGCTTCACGGGCGCTGACTGGCATGTTACTTGTGTTAGCAATCAGGATTGTTCGTTCCATGAGTGGGTGCCCAGTGGTTGGATCAGTTAGTTTTGGAAAACTGTCCAAGACATCGACCATTTCGTTGCCACGTTCACCGCAACCGACGTAGATGATGATGTTTGCGTCGCACCATTTCGCCAGTTGCTGTTGAGTTACTGTTTTGCCTGCACCGAAAGGACCTGGGATGGCTGCGCTGCCGCCTTTTGCTAGTGGAAAGAATGTGTCAATGACTCGTTGACCTGTAATTAGTGGGGTGAATGCTGCGAGTCTTTTGTTGTGTGGGCGGGGGATTCTAACTGGCCATTTTTGAAGCATTTGAATTTCGGTTTTTTTGTTGTAGGCTTCCACGGTGACTATTGTTTCAGTTACTGTGTACTCGCCTTTTGGTGCGACCTTTGCTACTTTGCCTGAAACGTTATAGGGTACAAGAATCCGGTGTTCAACCAATGGTGTTTCTTGGACTGTACCAACAACGTCACCAGCCTCAACCATATCGCCGACCTTTACAGTTGGCACGAATTCCCATTTTTTCTCTCTTGAAATGGCTGTGACGCCTTGAGAAGGCTTAATGAATGCACCAGTTAATTCTTTGAGTGTTTCAAGTGGACGTTCGATGCCGTCGAAAACATTGCCCAGCAAGCCAGGGCCAAGCTCTACTGAAAGCGGTGTACCTGTACCGTGGACGGGTTCGTTTAGTTTGAGTCCTGTGGTGTTTTGGTATACTTGGATTGTTGCTTTTTCGCCGTCTAAACGGATGATTTCGCCGATTAAGCCTGCCTCGCCTACTTGTACGAGTTCATGCATTACTACTTCGGACATTCCTGTTGCTTCTACTACTGGACCTGAAACTCTACATACTTTACCTTTAACTGTCATAGTTTAAAGCGCCCCAAACAGTTTTTTTGCTACTTCAACGCGTAAAAATGGTTTAAGTTCCTGCAACTTGTTGTCTAAAGTTGCATCAAAGATTATTTTATCATCTGCGGTGTGGATTTTACATCCCCCAAGATAATCTTCAATTTTGTCAGATAGTTTCAACTCGAGATGCAACTTGGCAGATAAATCTTTCAGCTTATTTTGTGTTATCCATTCATAGTCTTTTGCGTTGACTTGAAGAACCAAATCTTTCTGTCCAAGCTTTTTAGCTGCATCTTTTACTAATTTAAGAAAATAATCGTGATATTCTTCGCTTTCAACGAAGTCTTTGATTTTAGTAAGAGCTTTCTCAAATGCAACATCAACTAAGTCTTCTTTAGTTTGAAGCAAACTGTTTCTTATGTCAACTTCAGTGACAGAAGCGATTTTTCGTTTTTCAGATTCAATCTTCACGTTTGCTTGACTTAGTATTTGTTGATGAATCTGGTCCGCTTGTTCTTTAGCTCTGCGCAGCGTTTCTTTTGCGTTTTTTTCAGCTTCAGCTATGACAGCTTCTGCTTCTTTTTGGGCAGCTCCAACTACTTCGTCCGCTATTGCCGAAACACCATTTTTGACATCCAACATTCATTCACCTTACTGTGATGCCTAAGATTTTGCTTATGATATCAGATAATTGAGCCCTGTTTGACGTCCCCTTGCTTGAAGGCACCTCGACAATTAAGGGGGTCATGCGTTCCAGACGCACTTTATCAATTCTCTCGCGAATAGAGGGTTCGTTTGAGAATACGTCATGTATTATTAGGACAGCGATGTCAGTGCGGTTGAGCGCATCATTTAACGCTTTTTGTGTTTCATCAAGCGAAGTTACTTCAACCCCTTCCACACCTACTAAACGGAACCCCGTTAGCATATCATTATCCCCGATTACGTATCCAATCATACTATTCGCCAGATATATGTTTAAATCTGAGTGTAATGCAAATGAGTTTGTCATAAAAATGTTGCTACCTGAAAGAATGACTTCAACATCAATTATCTGCGTAAAAAAAGATATTGAAGCGATACTGGAAACGTTGAGTGACTTTGGCGAATTCCACATTATTGAAGAAGTTCAAGAAGACAACATTGACATTTCTGAATGTAAAAATAGCATTCAGAGGCTTGAAGAAGCAATCATAAATGTTGACGCTTTAATCAAGCAGTTTGCCAATGAAAAAGGAAACCTTTTGGACCTTTTCAAGGACACGCAACCAACAAAAACTGTTGTAACCGCAAATAATTGGCACACTCTCACAGAATCAACACTTCAAAAAATAGCCAACGTGATTAATGAAACTGGAGAAGTAAAAACTTCACTAACTGACCTGTACAAGGAAGCTGTTTCGCTAAACCACACAAAAGACATGCTAACAAACATGCAGGCAATGAACGCTGACCTTGCAACCATGAACGAGTTAAACCTCATTCACGTCATCTTTGCAAGCATACCTGTCAGAAACATGGAAGGCTTACAAACAGCACTTGCCAGTTACCCAGTTTATTTAAACCAACGTAAACTCGGAAAAGACATAAACTTCATCTGTGTAGCAACACCAAACACACATTACACGGACGTTGATAGACTCCTTAAAACCTACCACGCAGAAATGTTCCAAGTACCAAAAGATTTACCAGAAAACACGGCAGAGGCAATCAAAGAAGTAGACAACCGGTTAAAAGCCAACGCTGAAAAAGAAAAAGAGTTAACCTCAAGACTAAACAAAATAGGCGAGGATAACAAGAAATATTTTGCCGCTTGGAAAGAAACAGCAGAAAACATCCTACTTCTACTGAATACTAAAACAAAAATTTTGCAGTCTGAACGGCTTGCAACCGTTAAAGGGTTTATTCCAACAGAGAAGTTCAAGGAACTCAGTGATAAACTAAACAAGATGCTCAATGGAAAAGTTGTTGTAATTAAAAACGATGAAACGACAATAACACATCCAGTTCAAGTAGAGAAGAGCGAAAAAAGTGAAAAGGGTCATCACGAGGCACCCGCAGTAGTTTTGCCGCCTACAAGAATATCCCACAACATGTTTGTTAGACCCTTTGAAGAATTAACAAAGCTTTACGGGTTACCAAAATACAACGAAATAGACCCAACCCCAATTATGGCAATAACTTTCCCGATTCTTTTCGGGTTAATGTTTGGCGACCTTGGACACGGTCTACTCCTGCTAATAGGCGGGTTAACAGTAGGCAAACTCATCAGGAAAAACCAAGGCATGAAAAACCTATGCTATATCATGGCAGCCTGCGGTGTCTCAGCTTGTGTTGCAGGTGTATTGTTCGGCGAGTTTTTCGGGCTAAAGATGTTTGAGCCGTTGTGGTTTAGCCCATTCGAGAACGTATTCACGTTTCTCATCTTCTGCATGTTCGTGGGTATAGCACAGATACTAGTTGGTTTAGCGATAGAAATGGGCAACTATATCGTGAACCACAAAATTGCAGACGCAGTACTTACATCAATACCAAAGATAGCCTTCTTCATAGGCGGCATCTACATCATCTACAACTACCAACTAAACTTCGGCGCATGGCTAAGCGGTCCAATCCTTGCAGCAATAATCCCAATCGTAATACTAATCATCGGCAAACCAGCATACTTAGCTATAGCAAAACCAGCAAACTACGAACCCGAAGAAGCAGACGGTATCGCAAACAGACTATTCGAAAGCGGAGACGTCTTCACAAGACTACTGGGCAACACAATCTCTTACTCAAGAATTCTCGCGTTACTGATGGCACACTGGGCACTAATGCTTGTTGTATACAAACTCGCTGAATTAATAGGCGCTCAATCAATTGTGGCTATTATCCTTAGCACCGTCGTAATCATCTTCGGCAACATATTCGTCCTGGCACTAGAAGGCTTAATCGTGTTCATCCACACATTAAGACTGCACTTCTACGAGTGGTTCAGCAAATTCTACACGGGCACAGGCACAGCATTTACACCACTCAAACAGAAACACACATACACTGACGTAGTCTTCGAGAAAGAAGAAACAGCATCAGAGACAAAGCAACAATAAACAAAAAAGCCCTTTTTGGGCTAACAATTAAGTTTTTTTAGTAAGATAAAAGGTGGTTTTGTATTTCTTCAGGCTTTAACATAGCATCAATGCTTAATGTTAAAGCAATAAGGTTATGCACATCAGCTTCTTTAAGAGTAATAAACGACAAGGGCGCGCCAATGTTGAAAACGTCAAGAAGCACCCGCGACTTAGCATACTGCAGTACTGCGTTTTTGAAGGCTGTTTCGGCGGCAGAAATTGTTTCTTCAGGAGCACCAACAGTAGAGAAATAGTTTTTGTATTCAGTGCTTTCCACTATTTTTAGTGCTGCATTATAATCTATAGCGTAGAGAAGAGAGTCAACTGTTTTTGCACCAAGATTAAAGTAGTTAGTTGGCAAAGTAACTCGTAGCCAGTCAGAATCGTAACCTAAAGCTTTTCCACGTAGAACAGTGGTTAGTAAGAAGCTGTCAACATTCATGCTTGCATAAAACTTTGCGTGGGGTTTCTCTTTTTTAGGCAATTTTTCGTAAACGGTACAGAGTTTTTCATAATATTGCCTGTCAAGTAAAAGGTCAAATTGAATTGCTGAACCAGTTTCTTCATACTTTTTGAGACCCATACTTAAGCTTGAAAAATAAACGGTTTTTTTGAAGGCTTGAACTATCTGGGCTACAGCAGTAGCTTTTACGGCGTCCTCAATTAACGCGCGATTGCTAAAGTAGTCTTCAACAGGCAAGTATATTTTTGACAGTTTTTCTTCAGGAGTCATTTTGGCGATGGTTGCTTTAACTATCATTTTGATATGTTCAATTTCAAAGCGTTCCAGATATAATTCAAAATAGGGCTTCACGCATTTTGGTAGATTCTTTAACAGCATAAGGTAAGTGTTAAGAAGGTTGTCGTTAAAGGCGCGTTCAAGTTTTCGAGTAGAAAAAGGTGTAGAAATTTTGCTTATCTGCTCCTGATACACTGTATCTCTAAGTTGAGCTACAAAATCAGAAAGCCCTCTGCTATCAGAAAGAGCCTTAACTTTAGTGTCAGTAAGCAGTCCTCTACGTTCCACCCCAATTTTGGGCAAAACCTGAGCATAATTCTTTGTTTGAGTCAACTAATTTTCCTCAAGCACAGCTTTTACAATTATTTTAACGGCTTGATCAACGTGCTTTTCTGCATGCAGCTTCATTTTTGTGATTTCAGCTTGATTGGCTTTAATCTGCTTCTCGCGTTCCTCGTTAGCTTGAGCTACAGCGTTCTTGTAAAGTTGTTGTGCTTCGGCTTCAGCGTTAACTTTGCTGGTTTCGATGAGCTTCTGTGCGTCTTGCTGTGACTTAGCCGTTATTTGTTTAGCCTTGCTTTGGGCTTCAGAAGTAATCTGCTCGGCTTGAGCTTCTATCTTCTTTAGCTCACTCCAAACGTTCTCCATAATACCACATCGGCATAGGTTCAGGATGGGCTTAAAGTCTTTTGCGGTTTATAAAACAGTTAATGGTACATCCAAATAGCAAAAAATGACAGTTTCATATAAAGAAAACAAACATGAACCATTCGTCTTACGGGACTTTTTTATAAAATACTGCCAATTAGGCAGGTGTTTGTGAATGTTTTCGAACAACAAGTCTTTTAACCCCTAACAGAAGGAGTTGAAAAACCCTGATTAGTCAGGGGATAACTCTAAATTTTTTAGACCCCTAAAATATACTCATGAAAACCGTTAAAGTTCAAAAAACTGAACCCTTCCAGAACGCCCACATGGTTGATGCAAGAAAAATTTACGCGTCTCCCAACGCTGAAGTTATACACATGACACTATCACCGGGGCAATCTCTAAAGAAACACACAACGCCAGTTGACGTTTTCTTCTATATCCTTGAAGGTAAAGGAGCAGTCGAGATTGGGGAAGAATCACAAGAGGTAGAAAAAGACACAATAATTGACAGCCCAAAAGGCATACCACACTTGCTACGTAACACAGGACAAGACGTTTTCAGGTTCCTTGTCATAAAACTACCAGCAACCGCAAGTCAAAACTGAACATCAAAAGCTATAGAGAGCCTTCTTTAAGCTTGCCAAATGACCGCTTGATTGAGTTAACATGCATACGGGTTTTCCCACCTGGATAAACACAAAAAATGACGCGCCTGCCAGCAACTACCCTATCAAAATCTTCAGATATCTTGTGGTTTTTCAGTTCCTCAAAACACGGTAGTTGCTCAAGGGCATGCTTTGCAGAGTTTCCTAAAACAAAAATTGTACCAGGATTAAAACGGTCTATTTCCTTTTGAAGGAAACGGCGTGTACAGCAACTCAAAACTTCCTGGGGCACATGTTCAGTTACCTGCTTGTTTAAACGACATTTTATTGCGTCAATAACAAGGTAACCCTTTTCTTTGAATTCTGACAGAGACGCCAATTCAAGGTAACATAGAACTTCTTTTTGCAAGTGCGTCTTGTTTCCTTTCATGGCAGTCTTGTAGAAGTAGCGGTCTTTACTCCAAGGCGGCGACCCAGCAAGAAACAGCACCTCAACTTTTTTGGGCACCCACCGCTCTTCTACCTGAAAAGTCACGTAAGGTTTTTCGGTAAAATCGATTTTGCCGTCTTTGGAGTGTTGTTGGCAAAGTTGGCATTTTTCTATTTCTTGGGAGAGATTCAAGAGAACACCAAAAACAAAAGAGGGTTAACCCTAAGAAAGGGTTTAAGTTTTTTCTGCAGCGGCATTGTGCTCTTTTACTGATCTGCCTGATGGGTCTGCGTGTTTAGCGAATTCTTTACTCCATCTGAAAGCGGTTGGGGTTGAGCACGCGATTGTTGGACCTACAGGAACTGTTAATGCTGCTGCGGGGCAAGTGAAGTAACTGTCGAAGATTTGGCGGTAATAGTATTCTTCTTTTGATTGTGGTGTCTGCACTGGGAAACGTGTTTTAGCGTTTGCCATCATTTCGTCAGTAACCGAGTTTTCAGCATGTTTTTTGAGGTAATCTATCCAGCCGTAGCCCACACCGTCGCTAAACTGCTCTTTCTGCCGCCAGAGAATCTCATCTGGGATGTAGCCTTCAAAGGCTTTACGGAGCACATATTTTTCTATGCGGTCGCAGCACATTTTTTCTTCAGGGTCAAAACTCATCGCGAAATCCAAGAATTCTCTGTCAAGGAAAGGCACGCGGGTTTCAACACCCCAAGCAGCCGTGGCTTTGTTTGCGCGTAAACAGTCATATTTGCTGAGCATGAAGAGTTTACGTACAGTTTCTTCGTAGAATTCCTGCTTGTTTGGCGCCTTATGGAAATAGAGGTACCCGCCAAAGACTTCATCTGAGCCTTCACCGCTGAGCACCATTTTGATACCCATAGACTTGATTTTTCTAGCCATCAAATACATCGGCGTGGCGGCGCGGATGGTTGTTACGTCGAAGGTTTCAAGGTGGTAAATGACGTCCTTTATTGCGTCAAAACCTTCTTGAATTGTGAAAATAATTTCGTGGTGTACTGTGCCGATGTAGTCCGCTACTTTTCGGGCATATTTTAGGTCTGGTGAATCGGCGAGTCCAACAGCGAACGAGTGGAGCCGTGGCCACCAAGCTTCCTCTTTATCGTCTGATTCTACACGGTTTTTGCGGTATTTTGAGGCAATAGCAGCAATCAAAGAGGAGTCCAAACCACCCGAAATCAGTACACCATAGGGAACATCGGACATCATTTGGCCTTTAACGGATTTCTCTAGAGCTTCTCTCAATTCGGATAGTACAAGTTTTTTTGTTGGAATCTTTTCTGCCCATTCAGGCTTGTACCATTGGACGAGTTCATGGTTGCCTTTCATGTAATGCCCAGGTGGAAACTCTTTAACAGTTGTGCAGAATTCGGTTAATGCTTTCATTTCACTGGCTACATACAGAGTTCCCTTATCATCAAACCCCATATAAAGCGGTATGATGCCTATGTGGTCACGGGCGACAAAGTATGTGCCAGCCGCCTTATCGTACAGGACAAAAGCGAACATGCCGTTAAGCATGTTAAGGAAGTCTGGACCGTACTCATCGTAAAGGTACAAGATGATTTCGCAGTCAGATTTTGTTTGCCATAAATGTTCTTTTTTTAGCTCTTTGCGCAGGGCTATGTGGTTGTAAATTTCGCCGTTAACGCCTAAAACGTTGCCGGTTTTCTTGTCAAACAGGGGTTGTGCACCATGTTCAACGTCCACGATTGAAAGGCGTTCATGCGCAAGGATGGCTTTATCGTCACAGTATATACCGCTCCAATCGGGACCTCTGTGCCTAATTTTTGCAGCCATCCTCAGTGCTTTGTCTCTTGCCTGAGGAAGAGGTTCTGAAATGTTAAAGATTCCAACGATTCCGCACATAGTTTTGAGTCTCCAAGTTTTTGTGATTTGATTTGTTAATGGAATGGTTTTTAGTCAATGAAAATTACAATTGCCGATTTAAAGGTGATGGAGATTTATTCATAAAAATTACAAAAAACGATAATTATCACATGATAAATTGAAATTTATACAAAAATACCAATAGACCCATCAAAACTTGAATAAAAAACAATCCAGAATACGCCAACGCAATGCTAAAACAAAAATAAAAAAGATTACGGACAACAATTGCAGCTGCCTTTTTTGTCAACATTAAGGTATTTTTTGTGCCACTTGAAATTCTCACAAGTGCCATTGGAACCGCAACTTGCACAAGGATCTTCGTTAGAGGCCTCTTCAAACATGTCAAGAAGGTACTTCTCGAATTTTGGGTCAAGTTTAAGCTTTTTTACTCGGTCTTCAAATTCGCCTGTCAAAATACATACTCTCCTTAACTAATTTCTACGCAATAACAAGTTATTAAGGGCTCACAAATAAAACTTGAAAATCAACATCGATTAAGCTTATTAGCCGCCCAAAGCCACTGCAAACCAATGACGGAGCATTCCCTGCACTTAGCAATCAAAAAGGCTTATTCTTTGCCCGGCGACCAGTTTGAAGTCAAACAAGGCAACTACATAATTGACATTTTAAGAGGAAACATGGCAATCGAGGTTCAAACTAAAAACTTTTCAGCTATAAAACCAAAACTTCAAACCCTCACTCAGAAACAGCACGTACGCTTAGTCTACCCTCTAACCGAAAGAAAAACATTAACCTACATAAACAAAACAGGACAAATCATAGAAAAACGCAAGTCAACCAAAAAAGGCATTTTAACTGACGTCTTTCGAGAACTTATCAGGATTCCAACACTTCTTGGAAATGACAAATTTTCTTTAGAAATTTTGTTTATCGATGAGGAGGAGGTACGGTGTGCTGATGGAAAAGGCAGTTGGAGACGAAAAGGCGTCAGCATCAAAGAAAGAAAACTGGTAAGCATTAACAGTAGAATACTTTTTCAAAGTAGCAAGGACTTTCTTAAGCTGTTGCCTGACGGGTTAAATGAGGTTTTTACGAATTCTGAGTTAGCAAAACAAGCCAAAATGCCAGTCAGGACTGCAAGACAAATTACTTATTGTTTAAGAAAAAGCGGATTAATCCAAGCAACTGGAAAAAAAGGAAAACAGTTAACGTTCAAAGTAACTAGATAATCACTTGTTGGCATAACAGAAAACGTTTGCCTTGGGTTTTCATTCCTGAATGGGCAGGCAAAATTTTGCGGTTCTAACAAAAATACAGTCGTTTGTTATTTTGAAATCTCTTCTAAGGATTTTCCTTTAGTTTCCATACCAAGAACTGCTATCACAACAGCACCGATTATATGAACAAGAGCAAAGACGGCAAAAGCTGCAGGCAAACCACCATAGAAGTACAGCAGAGGCGTGGCAGTTGGGGCAATCACTCCAGCTAAGCGCCCTACACTTGCAGCGGCACCAGCAGCGGTACCCCTGATTCGGGTTGGGTAAAGTTCAGGCGTGTAAGCGTACAAAGCAGACCAAGCGCCCAAATTGAAGAAGGAAATAACTATACTCCAAAACAGGATAGAGTTGGTGTCCATTGCTAAGCTTAGTAAAGCACTGCCGATACCAGCGAAAAGAAGGTAGAACGCAGCAATCTTTTTCCTGCCCACCTTATCAAGTAACAATGCAGCAGTGTAATATCCAGGCACCTGCGCCAAAGTAACTATGAGCACCCATTGAATTGACTTAACAACCGTTAAGCTTAAAGTTGCAGCGTAAAACGTTGGCAGCCACGTAAAGATTCCGTGATAAGTATAAACAAGAACCACCCAAGACACCCACAACATAAGGGTACGCTTGCGGAACTGTTTAGACCAAAGCTCTTTTAGAGCACGCACAAATCCTTGACGCTCAGGCGACGCGTATTCTTCTTTAAAATCATCAACGGGCAGTTTGTGTTTTACAATCAGTTGTTGAGCTTCTTGCTTTTTACCCTTAATCTGCAAGTAGCGGATAGATTCAGGGGCAAAAAAATACACGATTGGAAGCAAAACAAGAGGCAACAGCGAAATCAGAAAAGTTAAACGCCAACCAAACATTGGAAAGAGAAAGAAAGGAAAAGCAAGCGAGAGCAATGCGCCGTAAACCCATGAAGCCTCAACCAAACCTAAAAACCTGCCACGATACTTAGCAGGCACATACTCAGAAATGTAAACGCCAGGTTGAGGCAGTGAACCACCTAAGCCTATGCCTGCAATGAAACGTAAAATACCCATGGACAACGGGTCGGGCGCGAGAGCGTTAAGTGCAGTAAAAACGGACATTATTGAGACCGTTAACAGCAGGGTTTTTCTTCTACCTATTTTGTCAGCCAGCATTCCGCAAGTTAATGCACCAACAAACATGCCCAAGTAGCCAGCGCTCAAAAGCAGACCTGAAGCCAAGGGTTGCTGGGTTAATCCGAACTCTGTGATTATTGGAGTTAAAACTGTGGCTACGAGCAAGACGTTCATGGCTGTAAAAGCGTAAATGAAACTGCCCAACACTAAAAGACTATAATGAAAACGCGTTAAACGTGACTGCTCAACCACAGAAAACGAGGAAGTCATCAAGTTAGTAACGCATGCTCTTTTACCTTAAAAGTTTATTCTTTAAACTTGCGCGAACAACCATTCAAAAAACAAAACAACAACCATTCCCGCATGATTTGAATAAGCTGCATCTTATAGTGCAATAAATTTATGTCAACTATGTCTATTTTGGAATATACAAAAGCAAAACACTTATTCACCCTAAAGCATTACAATTTCTAAAGGTTGATACATCTTTAGCCCAAAAAAGAGAGCCCCAAGAAACGCAAAAAACAGAGGCAAAGGAATTAATTACCCAATGGAAATTGGGGGAGAATACGAAGTAGACGTAATTAACATGACCCCCAACGGTGAAGGAGTAGCAAGAATAAAGAGTTTCCCAGTTTTCATCAAAGGCGCAAAACTCAACGAACACGTAAAAATAAGAATAACCGCCCTAATTGGCGGCGCTGCAGACGCAGAAGTAGTCACGTAACAAAAAATCTTGGCACCAAATTCCAAGCACTTAAAAAGAGTCAGCAGTCTTAAACTGAAACAAGTGACTTTTGGTCTTTTAGGCATTTCAGTGTGTTTGGCAAGGGGCTTTTATGATGGTTTTTGGTGAATCATTTTTAGAGAAAAACAGAGATTGCTACAGTGAGGGGTATAGTAGGAATCGGCTTAATCGGTTTATCTGGCGCGCGTTAACCACGTTTCAAGTGCAATAAAGGCGAAAACAAAGAATCAAATTCGTTTGAAAAAGTTTAATGGTGCGACGGCTGGCAAGCACATGAATTATTAGATAATAATAATTCTTAAATGAACCTTTTTTCTCTGTCCTATAATAGACAAAGGAGATTTTCTATTTTGAACAATAACACAAAAAACGTAACTCGCCGCACACGCACGTCTAATAAGGACTGGTGGCCAAATCAGTTAAACATTAACCTTTTGCACCAACACGCCCCACAATCCAACCCAATGGGAAAACAATTCAATTATGCTAATGAATTCAACAAACTTGACTATAAAGCTCTAAAAGAAGACCTCAAAGCGTTAATGACCGATTCGAAAGATTGGTGGCCAGCAGATTTTGGTCACTACGGAGGACTCATGATCCGCATGGCCTGGCATAGCGCAGGAACATACCGCAAAGGCGATGGACGCGGTGGCGCATCCTCTGGAGGACAACGTTTTGCACCTCTCAACAGTTGGCCAGACAATTGCAACCTCGACAAAGCACGTCGCCTACTCTGGCCAATCAAACAAAAATACGGCAAAAAAATCTCTTGGGCAGACCTTATGATTCTCGCGGGCAACTGTGCACTTGAATCGATGGGATTCAAAACCTTCGGTTTCGGCGGTGGACGAGAAGACATCTGGGAACCCGAAGACATCTACTGGGGGTCCGAAACCACATGGCTATGGGACAAACGCTATTCAGGAGAAAGAGACCTTGAAAACCCGCTCGCAGCAGTGCAAATGGGGCTAATCTATGTTAACCCTGAAGGCCCAAACAGCAACCCAGACCCACTTGCCGCCGCCAAAGACATCCGCGAAGTCTTCGCACGCATGGCAATGAACGACGAAGAAACAGTAGCACTAATCGTGGGCGGTCACACCTTTGGCAAAACCCACGGCGCAGGCTCAGCGTCAAATGTTGGTCCTGAACCGGAAGCCGCCCCAGTCGAAGAGCAGGGTTTAGGCTGGAAAAACAAATTAGGAACAGGCAAAGGCGATGACACAATTACCAGCGGTTTAGAAGTCATTTGGACTCAAACACCGACAAGGTGGAGCAACAATTTCCTACGAAACCTTTTCAGTTACGATTGGGAACTAACCAAAAGCCCAGCAGGTGCACATCAATGGAAACCAAAAGGAGACGCCGCATCAGGCACAGTACCTGACGCTCACGACCCAACAAAACGGCATGCACCATCCATGCTAACCACCGACATAGCCCTAAAAGTCGACCCAATCTACGAAAAAATCGCCAGACACTTCTACGAACACCCCGACCAACTTGCAGACGCGTTTGGTCGAGCATGGTTCAAGCTTACCCACCGCGACATGGGCCCCAAATCACGCTACCTTGGTCCAGAAGTGCCAAAGGAGGACCTAATATGGCAAGACCCAATACCAACGGTTGATTACAAACTAATTGACGAACAGGACACCGCAGAACTTAAAGCCAAGATTATTGCGTCGGGTCTTTCAATTTCAGAACTGGTTTATACTGCTTGGGCTTCAGCATCCACGTTCCGTGGTTCAGACAAACGTGGCGGCGCAAACGGTGCACGTATCCGTCTTGCTCCACAAAAAGATTGGGAAGTTAATCAGCCTACTCAACTTCAAAAAGTATTGGGCGTTCTCGAAACTATCCAAAAAGAATTCAACAGCAAACAGAGAGGTGATAAGAAGGTTTCACTTGCAGATTTGATTGTACTGGGCGGATGTGCTGGTATCGAGCAGGCTGCAAAGAATGCGGGTCAATGTGTAAAGGTTCCTTTCAGTCCAGGTCGCGCAGATGCATTGCAGGAGCAGACTGACGTGGATTCATTTTCTGTTCTTGAACCAGTCGCGGACGGTTTTCGAAACTTCCTAAAAACCAAATTCGCCGTAACACCCGAAGAATTGCTTATTGACAGAGCACAACTATTGACTCTATCAGCGCCAGAAATGACCGTTCTTATCGGCGGCATGCGCGTCTTAAACACAAACTATGGAAAGAAACAGCACGGCGTCTTCACTAAACACCCTGAAACGCTCACCAACGACTTCTTTGTAAACCTACTTGATATGAACACCGTATGGAAACCAACTGCAGAAGACGCCGACGTGTTTGAAGGTCGTGACCGCAAAACTGGCGAACTAAAATGGACAGGCACCCGCATAGACCTAATCTTTGGCTCAAACGCCCAGCTTCGGGCTTTGGCGGAAGTTTACGCGTGCAAAGACGCCCAAGAAAAGTTCCTCAACGACTTCACAGCTGCCTGGGCTAAAGTTATGAATCTGGACCGCTTCGACATTAGTTGGTCGTAACCAACTTCCCTTTTCTTCTTTTTTCATCTAGCCACGTCAATAATATAGAAAAATTTTATTTGCTTTAACGAGCAAAATAAGTGAAAGGCGAAATGTTTGGTAAAAAATTTTTTAGGGCGACTTAAAAGTGGAATGCCAAGAACAGATTTTTACAAGCATAAGCATGGAGATTGTGACAACTTTGATAATGGAACATGCAAGGTTTTCCATTTTACTAATTTAAACCCTAAAGACACTGCTTGCCCCCATTTTAAAACTAAACAAGAAGCACAAACTGACAGATAACAAAGTTTAGAATCAGTGTTATTGCATAAATCAGCATAGCTACGTGGAAAAGCGGTAAGGCTTTGATTGCTGTTTCAGGAGTTTTGTTTTGCATTATCTTAAAGTTGGCAATGGCTAAAATTGTTAAGCTTACGGCAAAACCTACAATAGGCAAAATTGTTCCAATCATAATGAGAAACAAGAAAGCCATCACAAAATGTGCTACACTAGACAGCAGTATCCAGTAAGCAGTGAATTGTATGCTGTAAAGAGTAGGTATCGTATTCATTCCTTTTGCAATGTCGTTTGATACATCTACCAAATCGTTTACTCCTAAATGTGCAAGTGCCAAAGGATAGAAGAAGAGAAAAAGAACAAGCGCAGTCAAATCTGGTTGACCCACGACAAGGTAACCTGCGACAAGAAATAAGGCAAAATCCATTCTGCCAATTATCTGTGCAATTGGGAAGCTTTCGTTTCGTTTTTTAAGTTGATAGAATGCTTCAAGGCAATAACAAGAGGCCATAATGGCAAAAACGTATAGTGAATGAGGATAGGGAAGAGTGAAAATTACGGTTGTGGTTAGTGCAACAAGAACAATGAAAACTGCGACTGCTTGTTTACGTGAAATCAAAGCTTGAGAGACTGGTCGGTTTCCAAAAGGTCGCCAATACTTGGTTAACTTGTTATCAGACGGTAACTCTTTCTTATCGATGTTTGCGTCAACTATGTCATTGAGTACAAGACCAGCTTCAAACCCTAAAAATCCTATCAAGACAGCTTGCAAAACCGTGAATAAAGAAAAGTTGCCGTAGAAAAAGAAGCCTAAGAACAGTCCTGCGCAGAATAGTGTTGGCCAAACAAAAAAGAAGTGCAAGCGTAGCAGATCCAAGTAACCTTTAGCTTTACTCACGCGCTATCACTTGGCTTTTTTATTAACTCAATCAACATATTAGCTTTATCAATGAAAATCATAGAGTTTACAATGAAGGGTTAAAGATTGATAAAACAGTACCTAAAGATCATAAGACCCCACATTGTCGCTGGAGGCTTATTGGCTTTTACGGTAGGAGCCTTGCTGGGTTTAGCAAACGGCGGAGTCTTTAACCCCACAGTTTTTGCAGTCTGCTACGCAACAATATTCTTTGGAGACCTTTCAACCCACTTCAGCAATGACTATTATGATGTTAACCAAGACAAAGCAAGACACAAAAAACCTTTATTTTCAAACCAAAAAGTTTTGCCAAAAAACCCAGAAATGCTACCATTAACCAAAAAAATAGCAGTCGCCCTTCTTGCGGCGTCGCTCCTGATTGCAAGTTTGGCAGTTACTTTTAACTTGGCACCTGTGTCGCTGCTTTTGATTATGATTGGAGCTAATTTTCTGGGTTGGTTCTACTCTGCCCCGCCACTGCGACTGGTTTCAAGGGGTTTAGGGGAGGTTGCAATAGCGTTAGCTGTTGGGTTTGCAATTCCAACTGTAGGGTACTTATCAAGCAAAGGCGCATTGGACAGTTGGTACGGGTTATTTGTTGTTCCCTTCATACTTTACGCGTTTATGCTTGCTTTGAGCCTTGAAGCACCCGACATAGAAAGCGACCGGTATGGAGACAAAAAAACATTAGGCGCAACCAAAGGAGCAACGGCAGTTCATATTGTGGCATTCATTTGTGCTCTTGCGGCTTTTCTTGATTTTTTGTTCTTTGCTTTTTGGGCAGATAATTCTATAGTGAACCTTTTCGTATTCACTGCTTTATCAGTTATACCCTTGGCTGCAGCATTTTCTGGTTTACTGCAAGTGAGCAAAGGAAAAGACCTTCAAACCTTGAGCGCCGTTAACGTGGCTTCGCTTTTCACAATTAACCTGCTTATTGTCGTGTACTTGATTATGACTGTTTAAGAGTTTATAGACCGCAACCGCTGTATGCGCTTTCTTTTTTTTGGTTAAGCTGACGAGCAACGTGCATTTTTTTAGCGCGATTAGGTTTTGAAGAAAAGGTTTTATGAGAAAGAGGATTAAGGTGGAAGACTTCCGGGGGAGAAAGAAGCCTCCTTCTCACTTGATGAAATAATTATATTTTTAATTTAGATAATTTAGTGAATAGGAAAAGTAACACAAAGCGTTTTTCCTTGAAGTAAAAAATGTTGTGCAGATTAATGATTTTGGTTAAGAAAAAAGGAAGCGCACAAGCCGGTGTTTTGGCTCATTTGAAGTTTGATTCATTTACATGATTAATTTATTTCTAAAGTGTCAGTTTTACATTTAGCATAAATAAATATAGTCAGCGGCGTCATATTATTCTAGAGCTCGCTATTCTAAAAAGCCTCTAAAAAAGCGCTCTAAACGTTTAAACGTGAAAAATGGTAACAAGGAGAGAAACTTGAAATGAAAATGAGAATCCTTGCTATAGAATACCCTGAAGAAAACGAGCAAAAAGTAAACGAAATACTTGATTCGGTTTTCTTTACCAATATGTTGAAGAGAATTTCAGAGATGAAATCAGAAGTTACAACCCCTTACACGGGAGACTATGACGCGTTTATAAATGATGTAATATGCTTGCTTATTTCGCACACTGAAGGCTCGGAAGAATTAGTAAACAGTATTGCAGAACGGATGCCTCATTTGCCTCAACTAATCTTAAAGTTTGATTCAATCAGGGAAGAACTCGAAAACGAAAAAAAGCCATAAAACAGTTTTATTTATATAATCATTAACCTATACGGAAGCATAACCCCTACATCAGTACCAATAAACCGAAAAGGTAACCTCTACACTCTTACCTCAAATCTCACCACCCAATAGCTGAGAACGCCCAACCCTAAGAAGTAGAGTTCAAGAAAAGAAACAAAAATTGCCTTTCTAACAAGTTTTCTTGTCAGCCTGTCAGCAGCAAGGCGCCCAAAACTATTGCCAAAAAAAAGAACAACACCAGAAAGATTAGCGCCTCAGGCGTTTTCTCTCTGCGTATAAGATAGAAGGTTACTCCCCCAAAAACCAGCGCCGGCACAATAAGCAAAGGAACCTGTAAAATAAACGGCACCGCTAAGTAAGCAACAAAATCCAGCGCTCCAATAGCAATTCGTCCTCTTCTTTGACCTAAAAGCACCGGCAACGTCAACACACCGCTGTTTTTGTCTCCTTCATAGTCTTTGAGGTCCTTAGTGTTAATCGCCAAATTGTAGCAAACTAAAAGTACTAAGGCTACCCTTGTGGGGAACGCCCCTGTTGGCAACCCTGAGTAGTATCCCAGCAAGAACACAATCAAAGCAAAAACGGCGATAGAGGAGGATGCTATAAAAGGGTACCTTTTTAATCGCGTAGGCGGCGCAGAATAAAGAATAGACACGCACAGAGACGCCGCTGTCAGCACAATGGCCATGAAACCGATCGAAGCAGCAAAAAGAAAAGCCAAAACACAGAAGCTCATAGCAACATAAATCATATCCCGTAGGTTAATGACCTCTGAAACAACAGGGTTATCCCTTTTTGAAATACTATCCTCCGAAACATCAGTAACCTGGTTAATTGAAACCGCTATCTGCCAGAGAAACAGAGCGCAGACAATAGCAAGCAAGCCAGGAAACAATTCGCCTCCGCCAAGAACAACCCCCATCGCTGCAATAGCCATGTAAAGAAAGCTTCGAGTGCTCAGAACACTCTTCGATAGAACCTTGATGAAAATTTTTTGTTTATTATATGTAGTCAGGTAATTCAGCCACGCATAAAATGCAGGGCACACATATAGACGTACTCTTTGAAAAGCCACCAAACTCATTTCCATACTCGACAAATTTACAAAAGAAAACAACGCAGCAGGTTTATGGTGAATGGTGGGACTGCTGGGATTTGAACCTAGACGCCTTGGCGATGTTAGTATAAACTATCGCCATTTTCTACGCAGCTACTTTCTCTTTTTTCTTGAACAGCTGAATTCTCAAGCTACTAAGTCATAAAACATATTTAGAGAATAGTCGCAAATACTTTTAATCGGTGAATTAGTGGAATTTCCGCAGTGGACAGAGGCTCCAAATGATAGCCAGGATGCAATTCAGTTTCTTCGTTTAGACGAACTCAGAGACAATATTAGTGAGGTGCTCTTTCCATATTTGCAGACAAACACCCCCTATTTTCGCATAGTATCGTGGCTTACCTGGATCTATTCTAAGATAGAAGAGGAGTTAAGTAATCAAACAATGATGGCTCGAGACTATGTAAACAAGTCGTTAAGATATTATAGTGTCTTTGCAGTTGCAGATATTGTAGCCTCCAAAGCGAGAAAGAAATACCATCGAGGACCAGTCGGAGTTGAACTTCTTGGAGATAGACTTGACGCTCTTGAGGGAAAAATTGTAGACTTTGGGCATCCTTCATTTGCAAGACCTCCTAATCCGACTGCTATTTATCAAAGCCGTCTAATTGCAATGGGTTTGCTCCATCAAAAGCTACAGCCTTTTTCACAAGGACGCGCTCAGTCTATCCTTTTGGCCTCTGAAATGGGAAAAAAATTGTCCAAAGCCTTCGAGAAGAACTGGGCGAATACTATCCAACCGTCGAAAATTACCGATGAAAGAAAATGGACTTTGATCAAACTAAAGGAACTTGGCGATCGAGTAGATCTTCAGGGTCTAAAACCGGATGAGGCAGAAAGCAGGCTTCTCCAAGATGCTGCGAGGTTAACGATGAAAAATCCAGAGATGTATGATGATTTTGTTTCGATGGTTGAAGAAGCTGTTAGGAGGAGTTCTCAAGCGAACCTTGAATTGTCCTCTTCAGATATAGCAAAGGTAGCTTTGTATCGATTTATCTCAGTTGACGAAAAAAATAAAGTAGGGATCAAGTTAAAAGACTGCGAAGCAGTATCACTTTTAGCTTACCATGAATTGCATACTCACATGCAGTTTGGTGCTGATGCAGTTCTTAACTGTCTTGTCAACTTGGCCAAGAATAGCGTTGGTGGTATAAGCAAAGATGATATCATTAAAAAGTCGCAACAATTTTTGAATCCGGATTCGGTCAAAGAGATATATCAAGAAATAATGGATTCTTTCTCTATGTATCATGGTAAGTTTCAAAAAGGCTGTCCAATAGCTCATGGAAAGAATGGGTTTGAGTCCACCCGACAAGAACTTGACTCATCAGACGATTATTACAAGAAAATTGCGCTCGGCGCATTAATCCTTCTTCAAAGTGCTGCTTGTCATGAGCTTTTTGATCCAGACTGGCTTAACAGAATCTTGCCGTATCATAGAAGAGTTTTCTCTGCATTCAATTTTTTAGTCGAGTACCAGGCACTCCCTGCAAAAGCAAAAGCTCGGGACTGGCTCCAATCTGTGGTTGACCTAATAATTATCCAGCATGACAAAGTTGCTGACAGTAAAGGCCCCCATGCGAAGCGAATTGAATGCAGAAATGACAGAATTTTCTATCGTGCAGATGCACCGTTTGCGGAGCAACGTGGGAGGCTAACTAATGCTGTCTTTTGGCTTTCTGATATTGGATTAATCAAAGTAAATAACGGATTTTTCTCGGCGGTTAAATAATATGGTGACAGTCTACGAACAGTTTTCAAATTTTGATAGCAAGAATCCAGTCGTTGCGACTACCTATAATTTTGATTATAAAGTTATTCGAGATTTAATCTGCCCTCGTAGGGGAATCCATGAAAGAAGTATTATTCTTGCTGACGAGACCTGTTTCAAAGAGGCAGCTATGGGTCAGGATTTCTTCAGCCAAGGAGTATCATATTTTGTTTATCCTGCTCACAATGTGGCTGCGGCGTTTCATCCAAAAGTAGCAATAGGCGTAGATGAGGGCGTTTTAAAATTACTAGTCGGCAGTCACAACCTTTCGGAAGGCGGCTGCACATACAATCTTGAAATTACAGGTTTTTATGAAATTCCAATCTCCAAAGAATATGAGACAGTCATCAAGAGTGTCTCCGAATTTCTAAATGGATTATCAAAATGCGTTGTGGGTGACCAAATCGCAATAAAGTCATTAAACGAAGTCATGCATTATTTATCCGAAATTCCTGAATCAGGCATGAAATGGAAAAAACAAGATTCATTCTATTTCCTTCATTCTTTTAAGAAGGCAATCATCGAGCAGGTTTTAGAGATTGTTCCAGAAATAAAATCTACAACAGTATGCGTGCCAACTCATTCAGATGATCCCACTTTTCTATCTGAGATGTCTGATATCATGGGCAAATTACACTTTTACATAGATCCAAATAACAGGTTTACGGTCAGCGATGAAAGCAAAAAATTCTATAGAAAGTTCCCTATAACCGGATTAGAAATAGAGAATAGACGAAGTCTTCACGGTAAGGTTTACATTTTTCATACTTCTACTGGAGATTGGACATTATTTGGGAGCCCCAATTTTACTAGATCAGCCTTGGCTAAGTCGGTAGACCAAGGGGGAAATTTAGAGGCGGGAATTCTTCTGGAACCTTCCAAGGACTGGAAAGCCCAAACTCTCTTTGAAGAAAAGGTCAAATGTATCTCGCTAACGTGGGATCAACTTTCTTCTGAAAAAGATCCTGAGGAAGAAGATAAAAAAATGGTAATAATCGATCAGTGGGGTTTTCAGACTCCAAGCAATGAAGCTATTATCTTCTCACCAGGGTTGAGTGATGGAACGGTAGTTTTTGTTCGTCTCTTAGGAATAAGTAAACCATTAGAGGTCAGGGTAAACGGCGGGATGATTCGTTTCTTGGTTCCAGATTCTTGGGATAATGAGAGTAGGTATGAAGTGCTTGATGCACACATGCAAGTGCTTGCAAAAGGGTTCTTGAATAGATCAGGTGCAGTAATGAATGAGTTATCGGACCTCGATATTAGTGATGAGGCTAAAATTCGTTTTTGGTTTTTTATTAATCGTCTGAAGAATTTTGAGCCCTCCAAATATGATGACTATGAATCGCCTATTCCGTTTATTCTCTTAGATCCGAAATTATGGGTAGATGGAACCAAGCCTAGTCCATGGTTACCTGTTTCGAGTAAGTTGGTTAACCAAAACCCTGATAAAATATTCAATTTGGCTAAAGGCCACTTTAAAACATCTTGGGATAAGTTATGTGATGACGCAATAAAGACGCCACTTAATTCTAAGCTACAGTTGCTTATGGTCGCACTTGATATCTATATCGAGTCTGCCTTCTATGCTTCAGTTGTATCTAAACAGCCGAATTCGTTTATCGCACAAATAGGCTGTGACCTTGCCGAATTCTTTGACTTACCCTGCAACGAGCAAAGCACTGCGTTATGGGACGGAAACGCATGGTTCCGGCGGTTTTTGAAAGAAGAAGGCAAAAATGTGGTTGATGAATGGAAGAAAACGGGCTCCAAGATACGCCTTGATGTCAGCATTCTTTTTGATTTTTGGGTATACTTTTTTTCGAGTAATGTTGGGGGGTATCAAGCGTTTGATAGAAGACCTCTTGATGTGCCGATTAACGTTAATCGATTATACCAAGTCTTTCAAGCCTTAAACATTCTAATATCCCCTGCAACAGAAGGCGCGTCCTTCAAAAAAGTATGGGATGATCGAATGATGTTCTTGGAGTCAGAGCACATTCAAAAACCTGTAAATTATCAGTCAATGGTTCAAAGCCTTGAAAACTGTAATTATCACTTAATTAAAAGATTTTCCAAGAAATAGAAGCCGCAATAGACTTCTACAGTGAAGTGAGCGCTCAAGAATATACTGGTCCCAATTTACGAAGTCTCTGTAGGTTATTTTTTGACGGCATTTGTAATATTTTTCCTCTAACTCAAGAAGGTCGTTGTAATTCCTTTGAAGAGTATGAAAGGAAAAGTCTAGTTCGGTCGCCATATTGTTAAACCACTCGATTGAAGTTAGAGATAAGTGCTAATAAGGTTTTAGAGTTGCAATGTTCATCGCAAGTTTTTTTAGCTAAGAGCAACTTACCAGTTTTTGTTGTCTTGTTTTGTGGTGTCTTGAGCGCTAGCTCGCTTTGTTGTCTCTTCTCCAGGTGTCGGAGAACATGTAAAAAGGGAGCTACAATGGTTGAAAAAATAATAAAGATACCTCGAAAACAGGGACAAACCGAATCTCAGTCTGCCGAACAATCCCTGCAACTCATTGAACAGTTAAAACAGATCGGTATAGACCCAGACAACGTCACACTACAACAGCTTTTGTCGCCTGCAACAGAAGCCGATGGTCACGATTACTCGTTAATGTCCTGCACTGAAATGGAAATAATGATAACCTACTGCAAAACACGCAGGTACCTTTCAGACAAGTATCCGCAGACCCGAGAAGAAGCAAAAATTCAGAACCCGCCGTGTATTGAGGCGCCTAATGAACCTGTCGAAATTGACATAGCAAAGGCAAGATTGGATCCTCTGAGTAAGGTATTTGTTGAAGCACTGCTGAAACTAATGCCAATTTATGACAAAATCGAGGTTTTGCAGCGTAAAGCCTCAGAATATGAAAAGTTCTGCCTTCGCCTCTACTGGTGCTTAACCTACAACTGGAATTACATCCAAGACGCTAAAGAGTTCAGGGGCGTTCTGCTGGACAGTGACATTTTCGAGATAGTGGAAGCTTACTTCAAAATCTGCAGAAAATACCACGTGCCAACCTTTGAGGAGCCCTATTATTTCCTGTCTGAAAAACGCCGCAGAGAAGTAAAACTTGAAGGCGACAGGCTCAAGAGAAGCACAACATACAGCGATAATGAAATCCGGGTTTCAATTTTGGAGGATTTTCTCTGAACGAAGTGGTCAAAAGACGGCTGGATTTCCTAAAGCTCGAAGCCAGAGGCTTTTCCCTGTGCGAAATCGTGAAAGTCCTAAGCGAAGAATACCAAACCTCCGAGAGAAACATCTACTACGACGCAGAAACCCGCGACACCTGGCAACCAGTCCTAACTCAACTGTTCGACTTAGACAAAGCTAGACTTATGGTGATTAACCGCTACGACTTTCTCTACCGACAAGCAAGCCTCCACTTCCAAACAGCAAGCGACGCCCAAAAACCGCTTTATCTCTCCCGCATGATAGACGTAACTGATCGGCTGGTTGCGTTGCTTGGGTTGGAAACATTAAGAGAAACACAAGAGGCAGGCTTTAAGGTGGCTGAAATAGAAAAACAGTTGAGTAAACATAAGGCGTTGTTGGAAGCAATAACGCGAAGGTAGATAAGCTTTTAACTATTATACTCTGATTATCGGTTGGTTGATTGCTTGGAATTCCCGCCGCCACCGCCACCTCCTATACCCTACAAAAAAGGGATATCTAAAACTGCAAAAATAGCCCTTGGATTGGTACTCGTTGTCATTATCATTGTGGCCTCTTTTGCAGTGTTATCTGGTGGTTTACTGAATCCCATTTTGGGTGGTGATTCCCAAGGTTCTCAAAACCCTCTTTTTCCAGTTATTATTTATGAACCGAAATTAGAGGTCTATATTCAAGAGCAAAATGGCTATTGGACAAGAAACAGTTATTCTGATCGCCCAGAATTGCAGAAAGGAGTAGGATTATCGGTAACCAATACAGGCAACAGTGAAGCCCAAGAAGTCAAAGTAACAATAAAAGAGGACTGGAATGTAATTAACGAATATTCTATCGCCTCTTTGCAGCCCTCTGAATCCAACAGCTATTCTTTCACAGTCTACATTAGCTATGATGCCACCAAAACAGTCTCTGTTGAAGCATATTGTAGCCAATCTTCTGATCAAGATTCGCTTTCCATAACTGCTACGCTACCAAGACAATTTGATGAAGCCTTATGCAAGCTATATGTTACTCCGAATGAACAGAGTATCGTTAACCTGAAAAACCAGATTCTAAATGACAAGTTTCTCTTAACCCCTAACTGGATGGCTCTCAGGGATTGGGTGGGAAACAACATTCAATACAGCTACGATTCATCCTCACACGGGCAAAATGAATATTGGCAGCTGCCCAAAGAAACCCTTAATCTTCGGACAGGTGACTGTGAGGATTTCTCAATACTGCTTTGTTCTCTGTTGCGTGCGGACGGCTGGTCACCCAATAACGCCTACGTTATCGTGGGCGAAAGCAATGGCTCCTATCATGCTTGGGTGCGTATTATTTGGAGCGGAATAGAATACAATATTGAGCCACAGGCAAATGGTTGGAATACCCTTCTTGGGGATTTTCTGTCCCTTTCTGGTTACACTGCCGAGTACCGTTTTAACGATAGTCAATTCGGCAATACGTGAGGTTACTCTCTATTTTTGCTTTAGTGTGGAGAGCTTTTCTTTTAGTGATTGCATTGTTTCTGGGTTTTTGAATCCTGCGTCTCGGTACTCTCTTAGTTGCTCTGCAGAAATTTTATTCTGCCTTCGGAGTTCATTGAGTAACTCCATGAATTCGCTCCTAATTTTTTGCAGTTCCAAAACGGCTTTGGCTTGGAGTGCTTTCCGTTGAGTTTCAGGCATAATTTTTGGCGGTGGAAATGTTTCGTATAGGAATCTGCAAAAGTATGTTATTTCCCAAGGACGGGTTATTTCTGAGTTGTCTTTTGCGTTTAGGAGTTCTTCGGTTAGATATTGGTACTTTTCTCCTAGACTCATGTTTTCGTATTGTATGGGGAAAGATGTTTTTTCAAGTATTGTTTCAAGGAAATATTCGAGGTGGGGTGTGCTAAAGATTGGGACTACTTGACCAGTTTCATAGTTGAAGCAGAAAATGATTTTCTTGGCAATATGGCTGTCTGATCCTAAGCCGCTAATCTCTTTCCAGGGCGCATCAACTTTTTCTGCAAGTGATTTTTCTTTGTCAACTGTGACATAAAGTAATTCCTTGAAGATGTCGATGTTGTTTCTAATAGTGTGGTAAACGTTTGAATAGACGTAGAGGTGCCCAAGCGGTTTTAGATAGTATTCGATGTAATGGAAGAAGTCTCCGATTTCGCCTGATTGGTTTTTGAAGATTTCCTCGGGGGATAACTGATCAATTAAATCGGGGGTTTCTGCGAATGGGTAGCGATTTCTGAAAATCTGCAACTTCTCTAATGCGTCATCTACCACTTTTTTCATTGAGCCATCTTTGTCGAAACTTTTGGCTTTTTCTAAAATTTCAGCTTTCATTCCAATCACCTACGCTGTTGTTTCTGCCCAGTCTTTGGCTAGTAGCTTAGCCTGATCCAGCACGGTGTCGGTGGCTTTCTGTTGCTTATCGGGTGGGTACCCGTACTTTCGCAGTATGCGTTTAACCGCTATGCGCAATTGGGCTTGTACGCTTTCTCGTAGTGTCCAGTCGATGCGCACGTTGTTTCGGATGGTTTGGACCAGTTCTCGGGAGATGGTTTTGAGTGTTTCATCGCCCATTACTTCTTTAACGCCCGGATGATTCGCCAAAGCATCGTAGAATGCTACCTCATCCTCGGTCAGATTCAGTTTTGTGCCTCTGTTTTGTTCTTCTCGAATCTTTCTAGCCAAGTCTATAAGTTGCTGGATAACCTGAGCGGTCTCTATGCTTTTGTTAGTGTAGGATTTTATGGCTTTATCGAGTAAGTCTTCGAAGCTTCGAGCTTGGATTAGGTTTTTGCGTTGGCGGAAGCGGATTTCGTCAGCTAGCAACCGTTTGAGGGTTTCGAAGGCGAGGTTTTTCTGGGGCAGGGTTTTGATTTCGGCTAGGAAGTCCTCGTCGAGGATGCTTATGTTTGGTTTTTTGAGTCCTGCTGCGGCGAATACGTCGATGACGCGGTCGGACACGATGGCTTTAGAGAGTATTTGTTTTATGGCTGAGTCTATGTCTTGGGTTTGGCGCTGTTTGGTTTCGGTGTTTTTGACGATGGCTGCTTTAACTGCTTGGAAGAAGCCGACGTCGTCCCGGATTTTGAGTGCTTCGGGATGCGGTACAGCTAGGGCGAAGGCGTAGAGTAGCGTGGTTGTTTCCTTTAGGTAGCGGTCTTTTCCATCTTCCTGTTTAAGAACCTGCTCCATGGCTTCCATGATGATTGTTATACGTTCTTTGGGTTGGGCAGCAAAGAATCTTTGATAGTCATATCCGTGGAAGAAGGCTTTGGTTGTCTCATACCGCTCCAACATCATAGCTACTGCCTGCTCCTGTGGGATGCCTGTTAGCTTTTTGTCGCTCTCAGTGTAATCGGCTAGAGCTTGCTTTAGTTCTGTGGCTATGCCGATGTAGTCCACGATCAGGCCGCCCTGTTTTTCCTTGAAGACGCGGTTAACTCGTGCGATGGCCTGCATTAGCGTATGCCCCTTCATGGGTTTGTCGAGGTACATGGTGTTGAGGCTTGGGGCATCAAATCCTGTTAGCCACATGTCTCGGACAATCGCAATTTTTAGGGCGTCGGAGGGATCTTTCATGCGTTCGCCAATGTCGTGTCGGCGCTGCTTGTTTCGGATGTGTTCTTGCCAATCTGCGCCGTCGGCTGCGGAGCCCGTCATGATGACTTTTAGGGTGCCTTTGTCGTCGTCTTTGCTGTACCATTCAGGCCTAAGCGCTATGATTTCGTTGTGGAGGTCAATACAGATACGGCGGCTCATACACACAATCATGGCTTTTCCGTCCAAAACGGCTAGCCGTTTTTCCCAGTGCTCCACAATGTCTTTGGCTACTCGTTTGATGCGTTCAGGTGCCCCAACGACTTTTTCTAGCCGTGACCACTTACTTTTCAGATACTCTTTGCCTTCAACTTCTTCGCCCTCGGTGACTTCCTCAAACTCCTCGTCAAGATGCGGACGCTCCTCAGGCTTTAGTTCGAGCTTAGCTAGTCGGCTTTCATAGTAGATTTTGACGGTTGAGCCGTCTTCTACAGCTTGGTTAATGTCATAGGTATCTATGACTTTGCCAAAAACCGCAGGGGTACTTCTGTCTACTTTTTCGATGGGGGTTCCTGTGAAGGCAATGAAGGTGGCGTTTGGCAGGGCGTCTCGGAGGTATTTTGCGTAGCCATACTTGAGCGCTGCCTTGTCAACGTTCTTAGGAACTTTGAGCCCGAAGCCGTATTGGCTTCTGTGGGCTTCGTCGGCGATGATTATGATGTTTTTGCGCTCCGAGAGAAGAGGATATCGTCGGCTTTTGTCCTCAGGGAAAAACTTTTGGATGGTGGTAAAGATGATTCCGCCAGAACTGACCTGCAAAAGCTCCTTTAGCTGCTCCCGCTTCGTGGCTTGTTTGGGCTCTTGGCGTAGAAGTTCATGGCAACGGCTAAACGTGCCCAACAATTGGTCGTCCAAGTCGTTTCTGTCTGTTAGCACGATTACGGTTGGATTTTCTAGCTGTGGTTCCAGCACCATTTTGCCTGTGTAGAAAACCATGGTAAGGCTTTTGCCGCTACCCTGCGTGTGCCAAACGATGCCTGCTTTGTGGTCTTTTTTAGTTGCTGCAACAGTGGAGGCGATAGCTTTCTGCACCGCGTTATACTGCTGGTACTGGGCGATTTTTTTGCTGATTTTGACGCTGCCATCCTTCTTGTCCTTCTCTGCCTCGTAAACAACAAAATGCCTAACCAAATCCAGCAGCACGTCTGGTTTTAGCATACCTCTTAGGAGCACTTCGATTTGGGGTGTGGTTGTGGGCTGTTTTTTGCCGCCTATGGTTTTCCATGGCAGAAACCGCTCCTCTTTGGTTGTTAATGCGCCTGCTTTAGCGTATGTGCCGTCGCTTATGACTAGGATTTCGTTGTAGCGGAAGATGGAGGGGATTTCCTGCATGTAAGTGCCCAACTGCTTATATGCGCCTGACAGGGTGGCGTTTTCGTCTGCCGCATTCTTGAGCTCCACAAGCACCAGTGGCAAGCCATTCACGAAGAGCACGATGTCTGGTCGGCGTTCGTGCCGTTCTTCTCTGATGGTGAATTGGTTAACTGCCAAAAACTCGTTGTTAGCAATATTTTTGAAGTCGAAGAGCCAAACTACGTCGTCTTTGATGCTGCCGTCTGGGCGTTTGTATTGGACGTTGACGCCGTTGGTGACTAAGCGGTGGAATGCTTGGTTGTTTTGGACTGGGTCTTGGCTTTCGGCTCGCAATACTTTTTTGACGGCTTCGTCAAGTGCAGCCTCGGGGACGCCGTGGTTAATCCGTTTAAGGGCCTGTCGTAGCCTGCCAGCAAGCACAACCTCCCCAGCTTTACGCTCCTCAGATATGCCCCCCTCTGAAATATTAGGTCCATAAACAATGCTATAGCCTAGCTCTTTGAGCATGTCAAGGCACATAGCCTCCACTTCAGATTCAGATATACCCTTAGGCACCTGCTATTTCTCCTCCTGTCGGCGGTTAAAATTGTCAGCGTAGTTGTTTTTGTCCAAAATTTTGGGAAAAGACAAACCTTGTAGTCTAAACGCTGACTTGGCAGGCATGAATTAGTTAATTAAAGCGGACAATTCTTAAAAGTTTCCGTTGCCCGCCTGTATCGTTCCTCGTCAGTTTTTGTTGGCTTCCGCTTGATTTCCCTTTCAACAGCTTTCCACTGTTCCGAATAAGCATAGGAATTGGTCTGGGTAACATTTTTGCATTCACTTTTTCTGGAAAAATTTACTTTTGTGTCAGCTAATAAGTGTTACGTATGTGCTTTATAGAGCAACTTGGGCTAACGGCACCTAATTTTTTATTGATAGTGTTTTAGGGGTGTCTGTATGTTTCTCCTGTTTCCCATAGGTCAATATTGCCCACGCATGGACTGTAGACATTGTCAAATTCGTTTGGGTTGCTTATGGTTCGCATCGCCACAAAGGCGCGTATGCGGCTTTGCGGGAAAGCCTCTATCAACCTGTTTGCGCATCCTACAAGTGTTGCTCCACGGGTAACAATGTCGTCAATCAATACGATGTTGTTTGGTTTATATAGGGTGCTTTGAACGCTTATTGATTCGTAATGTTGAATTGCAGTTGGTCTCTGGTTTGGTGAGCTGGATGCGGCTTTTGGGACAGCTTTGGTTCTGATTAGGCAGGGTTCGACTTGTTTTCCGATGCCTACGGAAACTAGGGCTGTGGCAATTCGTTGTGGAACCCATAACGTGTCTGGTTTCATTAGCGAGCTTTTTGGGGCAGGAACCAAAACGGTGTTTGGCTCAAAAAATTTTGCAAAGGGTAGCTCAGCCATTTTTTGCTGTATCGTTCTTGCGATCCATTCTGACATTAAGATTGAGGGTGGGTTGCCTACGTATAGGTCTCTTTTTAGAGTTTTCATGACATCCTTGGAGTGGGCAGCTTTTTGGTTTGTCCCGTGCGGCGAGTAAGACAGGAGTGCGCCGAACTCAAGTTGGGAGAGGTTCATTTTTCATTGGATCACTTCGAGGATTCTATGTCTAGGCGGCAGATCCTCCAGCACG
>JBNIDQ010000014.1:0-70822 GCA_050108135.1 Bathyarchaeia archaeon
GCAGCAACATACTACCAAGGTGACTTAGCTAGCTTCATAATTCAAAGCATACAAACACCAGCAGGAACAATCACAGTTATGGATCCAAGCGGAGCAAAAGTTGAAACTATTAAAGTTGAAGCAACCGACTATCAAATAGTATCAGGTAGCTACGTAATACCATACGCGACATTCCAATTGACAAATGACGCCGCCGTAGGAACATGGTCATGGACAGGATTACTAGGCGAAACTACACTCTCAGGAACATTTGCAGTCGCTGAAGGCTCATCAGGTGCAGGTCAAGAAGGTCCAGCGGGTCCAGCAGGTCCAGCAGGTCCAGCAGGTGCAGACGGTGCTCCTGGTGCAGACGGTGCTCCTGGTGCAGACGGTGCTCCTGGTCCAGTCGGTCCAACGGGTCCAGCAGGTCCAGCAGGTTCTGATGCTGCAGAAATAGTTGGTGGTTCAGCTATGCCCGCAGCAGCAGTTGCTTTAGCAGTTGTTGCACTAGTTGTTGGTCTGTTAGCAGCATTCGTTGCAATCACATTACGACGAAAAATCGCTAGCTAAAAAGCCTAAACCTAAAAACAAACCCCTTTCTCTTTTTATTTTTTTTTGTTTAATTTTTAAGTTGTCAATTTCCTTTAGATTTAGTTATGTTTTAAGCAGCTTTGTTTGTGGCTAAACTTCAGTTTTTTTGTTATTTTTTCTGTGCCAGATGATTAAAGATGCTGTTGTGATAGCTGAAACGGATGTAACGCATATAATGGTTAGAAAATGGTTTGTTTCAGGTTTAGTGCTGGGGGTGTTGTCAATTATTATGTCGTTTATTATTTTGTGGGTTTCTTGGTTGCCTGCGTGGTCTTCGCTCCAGTACTCTAGTTTGTTTGTTCCTTCCGACTTAATTTGGGGTTGACCATCTATAGTAACCGTTAGGATTGGGCCATCGTTAATTCTGTAATATGTTTCTGCTGTTCCGCTTAAATCGTCGGAGGCTGACAACGTGATAACGAAGGCTGAACTGTGCGTTTTTCCGTCATAATTGTCTTGGGTAACAGGTGGAACAGTGTCTTTTGTTACTAAAACGGTTTGGCTAAGGTTATCTTCGAATCCAAAAAGGTCACTAACATAAAGATTTACCTGAAATGTTCCTTCCGAAGCAAAAACGTGTTCTGTGACCTTAGCATCAGTTGTTATAATCGTTGTGCCATCACCGAAATCCCACCTGTAAGAAGTAAAACCTGTGGCTCCTCCAAAACTTTCTGAAGCATCAAAACGGGTAATTTCCCCCGCAAAAACCGTTTGAGGTTTCCATGAAAAGTCAGCCTCAAAATTGCTTGGGGTAGCAAAAACTGCAGCAGAGGCGTTAACTAAACCGTATCCAAAAAATATGTCTCTATCCTTTCCATCCGCTGGCTGCAAATCAACAGCAGTGATGTCTAATATGTTTCTTACTTGAATATTTGTTAAAGAAGGGTTTTTGGCCCAAACAAGTGCTGCAGTGCCTGTAACGTAAGCTGTTGAATATGATGTTCCAGTGCCTGCCCATGTTGTGTTATCTATGCCTATTGAGTACGTTAATTCTCCTGGTGCTGTTAATTCAATTTCTTCTCCGCAGCATGATTCGTCAAGCTGAAGATTGTCTTCTGTAACAGCCGAAACCGCGATTACTGAATCATAACATGCTGGGCATCCAACTCCCGTCATAACTTCACCGGCGTTTCCTGCCGCGCCAACAAGCAAAAGTCCTTTACTATACGCAGCGTCAACTGCCTGTTTTAAAGCATAACTATTATCGATAAAGTTCCAACTCATTGATATGATTTGCATGCCATGGTCTATTGCCCACTGGATTCCTGAAATAGCCTGATTTAAAGTGCCGACGCCTTCATTGTTTAACACTTTTACAGCGTAAATCTCCGCGTTAGGAGCAACACCGGCAACGCCTAAAGAAGAACTTGCGGAAACAGCAATTATCCCCGCAATCAAGGTTCCGTGACCAAAAACGTCTCTTGTGTCATAATTGTTGTCAATAAAATTGTAGCCACCGTAAACTTTAAGGTCGTTAACTGGGCCAACGCCTGAATCTAAAACCGCAACTTTGACGCCTTCACCAGTGCTTTGACTCCAGGCTTGTGGCGCGCCAATGTTTTCAATTGCCCAACGTATCGTTCCTGCAGCTTGTATCTTGCTGTTTTCTGTTACGTAGACTACTTTCGGGTTTTGTGTTAACTGTTCGATAACGTTTTTAGGCAAGACTACATGAACAGCTGGGATTATGCTGTAAACTTCCAGTACCTTGCCGCCGTAACTTGTTAGCAATTCAGGGTCTGGTGTACCGTTAAAACCTACAATCACATCCACAGTTACAGTTTCTGCATTTACAACAACTGTGCAGATGAAGAAACAACTTGCCAGCACCGTCAAAGCAAGAATGCAACAGTTAAACTTCTGATGTTTCATAAAGCGTTCCCAAATGAGTCTTTAAAAATACAGCAAGCCTTACGCTAATAAACGTTAGCCGACTTTGTTTTTTCCAAAAAACACAAAAAGTCTGCTATGCATATCTTCTGTAACATGATTTTTTGGAGAACCCTGCTTGAACTCTTCTGACAACATTGAAAGCCTAACAAAAGTGAAGTTTAGTAATCTTGATAAAATCTTGTATCCAAAAGCAGGCGTCACAAAAGCCCAAGTAATCGAGTACTACATCCGTTTGGCACCCAAAATTTTACCCATAATTGCTGACCGCCCACTGGTTCTAACAAGATACCCTGACGGCATCCAAGGCTCCGTGAGTTTTTTCGAAAAAAACGCTCCAGAAGGCAAACCAGACTGGGTAACAACAGTGCCCATTTATTCAGAAACCCGCAAACGCGTAGTCGACTACATCCTATGCAACGACCTTGACACGCTAATTTGGCTGGCAAACCTTGCCGCGCTTGAAATTCACATGCCCTTCTCCAGAACCGCTAGTCGAGAGCAGCCTGACTTCTTGTTTTTTGATGTTGACCCTGAACCACCCGCAACTATCGGGGACGCTGCTGAAGTAGCGCTTCTAATTAAAGACAAGCTTTCCAGATTGGGTTTTGAAGCTTTCATTAAAACTTCAGGCAAAAAGGGATTGCACATAGTTGTTCCCGTTGTCGAGGCTTACACGTTTGAGGAAACCCGCAGTTTTGTGCATAAAATCGGAATCGAGCTCGCCAAAGATAACGCTTTGGTGGTTTCAGAGTTTAAGGACACCAAAAAGCCCGGCAAGGTCTTCATCGATTACCTGCAAAATTCTCACGGAAGAACCATGGTGATTCCTTACAGTCTACGTCCAACTCCTCAAGCAACAGTTTCTACGCCGCTTGAATGGGCAGAAGTTACCCGGGGGCTTACCGCTGAGGCTTTTACAATCAAAACTGTTCCAGAAAGCAAAAGTGACCCATGGCATATGATTTTTGAGAAAAAAGCCAAGCTACCGTGAATCTGGTTTTTAGGAATATTTTTAAGAATCAGCCAAACTTGCTAATTCATAACAGTAGTTTTCTGGAGAAGTGGTGTCTTGCAGTATCGTTTTGTTCCAAAAAATGGTGACAAATTATCAGTGCTCGGTTTCGGTTGCATGCGTTTACCCTTAAACGGGCAAGCCATAGACGAGCCGCGTGCAATAAGACAGATTCGCCTCGCCATCGACAACGGCGTAAACTATGTTGACACTGCACCACCCTATCATGGAGGTGAAAGCGAAGTAGTCCTCGGCAAAGCATTACTTGGTGGGTACCGTGAAAAAGTAAAAGTCGCTACTAAACTTACGCCTTCCATGCTAAACAAGCCTGAAGACATGCAGAAAATGCTTGATGGTCAACTGCAAAAACTCCAAACTGACCACATCGACTATTATCTGGTACACTCGTTGGATGATGTTTCTTGGAGTAAAATGCAAAGTTTTGGTGTACTAAAGTTTTTGGAGAAAGCTAAGGCTGACGGAAAAATCGTTAACATATGCTTCTCTTTTCATGGAACTCTTGAGACTTTCAAAGAAATAGTTGACGCCTATGATTGGGTAATGTGTCAGATTCAATACAACTTTTTAGATGAAAAAATGCAGGCTGGCACAGAAGGAATGCGTTATGCGGCTTCAAAGAATCTTGCTGTTGTGGTTATGGAACCGCTTCGTGGTGGATCATTAACCTGCAAGGTTCCCGTGGATGTGCAAAAGGTTTACGATTCAGCGAATGTTCAGTGGTCGCCTGCAGAGTGGGCTCTTCGTTGGGTTTGGAATCATCCAGAAGTTACTTTGGCGCTCAGCGGCATGAACGATGAAGCCCAAGTACGCGAGAACATCAAAATCGGCAACGTTGCGTTGCCCAACAGCATGACTCCTGGTCAGTTGGCTGTAATTAAAAAAGTTGAAGCCGCCTACAGAAACCTCATAAAAATCCCTTGTACCGGGTGCGGATACTGTATGCCCTGTCCCGCTGGCGTAGACATCCCCCGCAACTTCCAGTTATACAACGACTATTGCATGTTTGATGACGAGCAACAAACTCGCAGTTTGTACGCTTTAGTTTTGATGGGTGGCATTGGTACTGAAAGGTGTGATGCTTCATTATGTCAGGATTGTAAGCAGTGTGTAGCACGTTGCCCGCAGCATATTGATGTTTCAGGGAAACTTTGGGAAGTGTCTGACAAGCTTGGTGGTCCAAAAACAGAAGCTATAGCTGCCATGATGAAAAGCCAACGCAAAGAATCGTAATTTTTCTGCTGTTTTTTCCTTTTTCTTTTTTTAGAAAGCGTTAAAACTTGCGTGAACAAATAATTTAATGGTCAAGCCCTTAAGCTTGAAATTGCGATTTTGAGGTGCCATTTTTTGGGTTTAGAAGAACAAACACGCGAAGTTGAGTCTGAAGAAAAACAGGTTAGCGCAAGTGTCCCAAGACGCTCAATATGGTCTGGAAGCATAACCATCGGCTTAGTTAATGTTCCAGTAAAGCTGTACTCAATGATTTATGATAAAGGCGTAACTTTTCATTTTTTGCACAAAACTGATGGGCAACCCTTGAAGTACGTGAAAATGTGCACGAAAGAGGAAAAAATTGTGCCATGGCAAGAAGTCGCCAGAGGCTACGAAGTCTCCAAAAACGAGTACGTGCTTTTTGACAAGAAAGAATTGGACGCTGTTAAACCCGAATCTGACAGGCGCATCAGAATTAGCAAGTTTGTTGATTACTTTAGTGTTGACCCAATCTATTTTGACCGCACTTACGCTTTGATGCCTGATAAAAGCAAAGAAGCTTACAATTTGCTGTTGACGGCGCTTGAGAAGAAAAACAAGGCAGGCGCTGGACGCATTACTTTGCGTACCAAAGAATACCCTGCTCTGTTGCACACCTACAAAGGTGCTCTTGTCCTGACAACTCTGCGTTATGCTTATGATGTGGTGAATCCGCAGGATTTTGAAGAAATTCACAAACTCAAAGAACCCGAAAAAGCCGAACTGGACTTAGCAATAAAAATCATCACAGACTTGTCTGGCGAGTTTGACATAACTGAATTTGAAGACACTTACCAGAAAAAAGTGGAAGCCCTGGTCGCACAGAAACTTAAAGGCGAAAAAATCAAGGTTGAAAAACCGCCTGAAGAAGAAGCAAAAGGTCTCATGGTTGCGTTACGGGAAACTCTTAAGCAGCTGGAAAAACAGAAATGAGCCGTCACCTCTACAAGCCAATGCTTGCCAAACCTGTTGAGAAACCCTTTTCTGACAAAGAATGGGTTTTCGAAATCAAATGGGACGGTTTCCGCGCAGTGGCTTATGTTGAGGAACCTTTTAGCCTCAAAAGTCGTAACCAGAAAGAGCTTAAACATAACTTTCCCGAACTGGCGCAACTCAAGCATCTGGCACCTGGTCTTGTATTGGATGGAGAGATTGTGGTTATGAAAGACGGTAAACCTGATTTTCAAACGTTGCTTGAGCGTGGGCAAGCTGTTTCGCAGAGGGAAATTGAACGGCAAATGCAGCGTGCGCCTGCGGTGTACATTGTTTTTGATGTTTTGGAGAAGGACGGTAAAAGCCTAACAAACCTGCCCCTGATGGAACGGAAAAACGTGCTTAAAGAGTCTTTGACTGAGGGTTCCAACGTGTTGATTTCGGATTTTATTGAAGAAAACGGTGAAGCCTACTACCGGCTGGTTTTGGAGAAGGGTTTAGAGGGTGTAGTTGCGAAACGTAAAGATAGTCTTTACGAGGAGGGCATGCGGACTGGTAGTTGGCTGAAAATTAAGCAGCTTAAAACCTGCGACTGCATAATCTTCGGTTACACTGAGGGCGGCGGGGTGAGGGGAAAAACTTTTGGTGCTCTGCTGCTTGGAGTTTATGATAAAGAGGGAAAACCCATGTATCTTGGCAAGGTTGGAACAGGTTTTAGTGAACAAACACTGGGAAACCTTATGGACAAGTTTGAAAAAATCAAAACCAGCGCGGCACCGTTTACGCCTGACGTTGGCGACGTGGTAACATGGCTTGAACCGCGACTGGTCTGCGAAGTAGCCTACCAAGTTATAACGCACGATTTTAAACTGCGTATGCCACGCTTCCGCAATCTGCGGGTTGATAAAGCGCCTGAAGAATGCACTATTGACCAGTTTATTGAAGGCAAACCTGCCCCCAAGAAGGATGAGGGCAAACTTTCAGAGTACAAGGCTAAACGTGACTTCAATCAAACCAGCGAACCCACTGCTGAGGTTAAAGAGACTGGTGGAGCACCAGTTTTTGTGGTGCAAGAGCATCACGCGAGCCATTTGCATTGGGATTTTCGGTTGGAAAGCGGTGGAGTGCTGAAAAGTTGGGCTGTTCCTAAAGGTATTCCTGAAGACACTAAACAGCGGCATCTTGCTGTGGAGACGGAGGATCACCCGTTAGAATACGCCAATTTTGCGGGTACAATTCCTAAGGGTCAGTATGGGGCTGGAACCGTTGTTATTTGGGACAAGGGGCATTACACTGTCAAGGAGTGGGAGAAAGACAAAATTGAGGTCATTTTGGATGGTGAACGCTTGAAAGGACGCTACGTGCTGGTGCGGCTGAAACGAGGTAGCGATAAAGATTGGTTGATGCTTAAAGGAAAAGAATCCCCATGACAGTCCATGCGGGCACGATTGGTTGGAGCTACAACTTCTGGAAAGGGCCATTCTACCCCGCTAAACTACCCAACACCAAACTGCTCAGCTTTTACGCTACACAATTCAACACGGTAGAAGTTGACAACACCTTTTACCGCATCCCAAACCCTCAAACAATGCTAAACTGGAAACAACAAACCCCCGACAACTTCATTTTTTCATTAAAATTCCCCAACCTAATCACCCACGTAAAAATGCTAAAAGACTGCCAAAGAGAAACAGCCATTTTCCTTGAACGTGCCCAGTTGCTTGACAAAAAGCTTGGTCCAATGCTGCTGCAATTTCCACCCAGCTTTGGTGAGGCACATTTTTCTGATTTGGCTGTTTTTCTCTCTGGGTTACCTCGGGGGTTGCGGTTTGTTGTTGAAGTGCGAAACAAAAGCCTCATGAATGAACGCCTTTTTGAGGTTTTGAAGGGTAACAATATTGCGTTGGCATGGGTAGACAGCCCCATTATGCCGAGCAGTCTTGAGTTGACTTCTGATTTTGTTTATTTGCGTCTGGAGGGTGACCGCAGCAAGGTTCAGGGCGTGCTGGGCACGGTTGAGGTTGACCGCCAAGCTGATGTTAAGGTGTGGGCTGAAAAGCTTGCTGTTTTTAAAGCGCGGGGGGTTGAGGTTTTTGGTTATTTTGGCAAGTTTTATTCGGGTTTTCCTCCGTTGGATGTTCGACGGTTCCTAGAGGACATGGGTGTGGGTTACCAGAAAACCCTGCTGTAAGCGTAAGTACTGCTTTTCAACATACTAATGGCTTGTTTTTCAACCAATAGCACCTACCCCCCTATAGGTTTCTGCAATGATTAACTATTTGCAGCCTAATAGGTTGGTTTCGCAACAAAGTAGCTAACTTGGCAATTAAAAACGTAAGGCAGACAAACAGCTTTTAACCTCTTAACCAAATTATTAGTAACAATACATGGTGATGCAATGTTCTTTAAACAAATTCAGCAGCATGGCGACAACTTTTCCTACATAATAGCAGACGAAACCACAAAAGAAGCAGCAGTAGTGGATTCCAGCTTTAACGCAGCCGAAATAACACGGGAACTAAAAGACCAAGGCTTCACCCTAAAATACATCATAAACACTCACGGGCACTCAGACCACACTGCCGGTAACTATGAACTTCACGCGGCTTTTGGAGCCAAAATTGTTGCCTACAGCAGTTCACGCGCCCGTTACGACATTCCAGTTGAAGACGGAGAAACCCTGCAAGTTGGCAACATCGAAATTAAAGTCATATACACGCCTGGTCACACAACTGACGGTATAAGTTTGCTGGTTGACGGGAAAAAAGTGTTAACTGGCGATACTTTGTTTGTTGGGGAGTGTGGTAGAACGGATTTTGCGGGCGGCAATACTCGAAGTATGTATGACAGTTTGTTTAATAGGCTTTTGAAGCTTGATGATGCGGTGGAGGTTTATCCAGGGCATGATTATGGGGACAAGAAATCGTCTACTATTGGGGATGAGAGACGCCTGAACTATACACTGAAGCCTCGTACCGTGGAAGAGTTTATCCGGTTTATTAATGAACCATAAATTTTTTTACTGTTACTTGCCAATTTCAAAAATATTTCTCCATAAAATCGTCATAATTATTTAAAATTCGCCATATCTCAAGTCAGGTTTGTTCCGAATCGGAGCAGTATCCAAGGCTATTTCAAATACATATTACAACTAAAGTTTTTTACTTCACAAACGCCAAATATCACTTCAATCAAATCTGCTGCCAAAGGACAATTAAACCATAATTAGCAGAAGGTCCCCTAACTCGTGAAAAAAAGCCTCCCCCAAGAAAGTAAACCCCATTTCGTGGAAAAAATAAACCTAGTAAAACTACGCCTAAAAGCCATGCGCAGCGGCGTATGGTACAGAGCACTCAACAGAATAGACCGTGTACTTGTAGATTTAACGATAAAGGTCACCAAAACAACAATCAAAAGCAACTCACTAGTAAACCAGCTACTGTCCGTAACCGCGAAAATCGAAAACCTTCTTGAAAACAAACTATCACGAGCAGCAAGAGAATATGGACTTCCCCAAGCAAGCAAACTAAGCAGCATCGCACAAAACTGGGGCAACAAACACGCCCACAGCTGGAGCAGCGACTTTGGGTTTGCAAAATTCTTAGCGGCTTTAAACCTAAACCTTAACAATCCCACGTAGCAGGAAACCTCTTGGAAATAGTCAACATAGCTTTAATCTGCGTTTTCGCAGTCATCTACGCGTGGGCACTTTATAACATGCCAATTCTTGCAGTTGGCGTAAGAAACCTGCGTACTACAAAGAAAAAATCTGCTCTAATAATAATGGATTCACAGCTACCCTTCTACTCAATAGTAGTAGCAGCCAAAAATGAGGCAAAAACAATCGGTAGACTCCTTGAGTCCCTAACACACCTCTATTATCCGACTAACAGAATGGAAATCATAGTAGTCGAAGACGGCTCAAACGATGGCACATTTGAAATATGCCAACAATACGCCGATAAATACGACTACATAACCGTTCTACAAAAAACCGAATCAAACGGCAAACCCTCCGCCCTAAACTACGGCCTAAACCATTCTCAAGGCGAACTAATCGCAATATTCGACGCTGACAACGTCCCAGCCAAAGACGCCCTCTTAAACTCAATAAAATACTTCAAAAACCCCAAAGTCGCAGCCATACAAGGCAAAACACAATCAATAAACTCAAAACAAAACATGCTGACCCAATTCATATCCTACGAAGAAGCAGTATGGTGCGAAGCCTACCTCAGAGGCAAAGACGCCCTTGGACTATTTGTCCACCTAAAAGGCAGCTGCCAATTCATCCGCGGCGAAATCATAAGAAAACTCAACGGTTTTGACGAAAACGTCCTCTCAGAAGACATGGAACTCTCCGCAAGACTAGCTGAAAACGATTACCAAATAAAGTATGGCGGCGACGTGTGCACTTGGCAAGAAAGCCCCTCAAACCTAAAAGGTCTCTTCAAACAACGCACCAGATGGTTCAGAGGCACAATGGACGTTGCAGTCAAATACGGTAAACTGCTCAAAAAACCAAACAAACTAAACTTGGACGCTGAAGTAACCCTGTTTGGGCCTTTCATACTTATCGCTTCACTGTTCTCGTACGTGATGGCTTTTGGCACCTTCCTAACCGAATACCCCTACAACCTAATCTGGACAGGCTTCACATACTTCTCACTATTTTCAATGACTGCAATAGTTCTAATGTGCGGGTTTGCTTTAATTTTCGTCTCAAAACCACATAAGCCAAGCAGCCTACTTTGGTTACCTTTCGTTTTCGGTTACTGGTTTATACAAGGTTTTATAGCACTATACGCTGGGATACTTAGTCTATTACGCAGACCAAAATATTGGTTAAAAACAGAAAAAAGCGGTATCGCAGACCCCGCTTTTATCGTGGAGGACCCCTTATGCATCGAGAACTAAACGTGCTCGTCACCGGCGGCGCCGGATTTATTGGAAGCCACCTAGTAGACCGACTTGTAAACAGCGGCTACAACGTAAAAGTGCTCGATAACCTCTCCACAGGCAACCTTTCCAACATCCAAAGTCACATTGACAACGGTAAAATCGAATTTGTTGAAGGCGACATAACAAACCTTGAACAAGTCAAAGCCTGCATAAGCGGTATAGATGCAGTGTTTCATTTAGCCGCCCAAATAAGTGTGCCTTTATCCGTAAAGAATCCCAAATTCACCTACGAAACCAACGTTAACGGCACCATAAACATGCTCTCCGCCTTAGCAAACAAGAACCCGCAAGGCAAATTCATATTCATCTCATCATGCGCAGTCTACGGCGAACCCCAATACTTACCCGTAGACGAAAAACACCCAACCAACCCCATATCACCCTACGCAGAATCAAAACTGCTCGGCGAATACTACACGTTAGGCTTCCACCAAAACAAGCTGCTTAAAACAGCAGCGCTGCGTTTCTTTAACGTTTACGGCGTACGTCAAGGATTAAATGATTACAGCGGAGTCATAACCAAATTCATAGACCGCGTTAAACAAAACCAGCCCCTAACCATTTATGGCGACGGCACCCAAACCCGCGACTTCGTACACATCTCAAACATTGTCGACGCCATAGTTGCTTGCCTTGAAAACCCAAACGCTGAAGGTCAGGTCTTTAATATTGGCACAGGAAAAGCGCTTACAATCGAGGATTTAGCAAAAAGCCTCATTTCACTTTCAGGCGCCTCCTCAACCATCAATCACGCCCCACCGAGGGAAGGCGACATCAAATTCAGCTACGCAAACATATCCAAAGCCGCAAGCCTGCTGAATTACATGCCAACAATGCAACTAAGCACTGGCCTGCAAGAACTGCTCGCAGCAGCCACTTCATTAAACCCGCAATAGGCAAAGAAAAATAAAGTGAACCTTAGCTTTAACCAATCTTTAAGCATAAACAAACTCGGCGACATCAAACTGCTGGGCATATGCCTAAGCATAGGTTTTCTAATCCGCTTAATTCCCGAAATGTTGGCTTACTGGACACCGATAGGTTTCGACACAATCTATTACGGTTACGTCATGAAAGCCGGCATAATAATGCCTCACTGGAGCAGCTTTTTCACCTCAACATGGCTACTCTACGCATTAATCGTGCCAGCATACAACCTCATCCAAGGCGACCCATTCCTAATACTAAAAATCACAGGACCACTACTATACGGCTTAAACGTAGCCGGCATCTACTGGTTCAGCCGAAAAATGCTAAACTGGAGCCCCACCATGGGCTTAGCCGCAGGCATCTTCTTCGCACTCCAACTGGCTTCACTCCGAATCAGCTGGGACCTGCTACGCAACACCTTAGGCTTGGGGATTCTTTTGTTTGCGCTTTCTTATGTTAAAGAAGTAGATACCAAACACGGCTTTGCTCTCTTTGCAGGGTTTTCACTGCTTGCAGTTTTTGCGCACGAATACTCCGCAGTGATTTTACTGTTCACTGTAGGTTGCTTGCTTGTATGGAAACTCTTCAAGAAACAATTAACTCGTAATTACAAAATGTTGGCTTTAGGCTTATTACCCTCACTGTCCGTGTTCATTGTCGGACTTTTCCTAAGAATAAACCCCATCCGTTACGGGCCACAATCAAACATTATAAGTGCAGGCGACGCTGTTAGCGGCAAATCAGGCGTATTCTTCCTAACCAATTACCTCCAAATACAAAACTCAGTCGACTACTACTCAAACTACTGGATGCTAGCCCTAAACGTTATCCTACTCTTCACTGTACTGTTTGTACCCTACATTTACCTTGTAAAGAAAGGTTACTTCAAAAACAGCATCCTCACATCCTGGACAGTGCTGCTGTTGGTTGGCGCTTTCGGTTGCCTAATAATGCCGATTGCTGCCCCGTTATACTGGCACCGCTGGATGTTCATGCTGGTCTACCCCTTCACGTTTTACGCAATATTTGGGCTTTCAAAACTGGTAGGCAACCCCTTTGCCTCCGAAAAACTGCGGTTATCTGCGTTTTTTTCTAACAAGAAAGCCTCCGGAATGATCCTCTTAACCATCTGCTTAGGCGCTGCTTACCTCTTTACACCCGTAACCATGACTCTTGCAAACAAAAGCGTACCCAACATGACCGGCACACAAGTTTACTTCTCAACAGACCCAGCAGTACCATACCAAGACGAACAAAACGTTCTCTTAGCAATGAACTGGATAAAACAAAACTCAAACCAAAACACCTGCATCATACTCCAACACCACTTCCTAGAATACGGCAAAATGTACCTGACAGGCCCCGAAAAAATCCTTTACTACCAATTAGATATAGACCAAGCAATCGCTAAAACTGCAACGTCAGGTTTAAGCACATTCTATTTTGTCTGGTGGAACACGCCAATCGGCTGGAACGAAGACCCCGTACCAGACGGCTTTGTTAGCATCGCCGATTTTGGCAGAATCTCAGTTTACAGTTACGAAAGATTTGCATAATGGTTGAAGTTCAAGAAAACTCGCATGTTCTGATAAACAGCACTGCGGCACAAGAACGCCCATTTGTAGTAGTGGGCATACCTGCATTTAATGAAGAACGCGCGATCGCACGAATCATCATCGAAGCACAAAAATTTGCCGACGCAGTAGTAGTATGCGATGACGGTTCATCAGACTTAACCGCTAACATAGCTGAACGCTTAGGCGCAGAAGTAGCACGACATCCACAAAACATGGGTTATGGAGCAGCCATAAAAACCCTGTTCCAGCGGGCTTTAGACTTCGGTGCAGACGTACTAGTCACACTTGATGGCGATGGGCAACATGACGCATCCGAAATCCCCCAAGTTATTCAACCTATAATCAACGGGTCAGCTGATGTTGTAATAGGCAGCAGATTCATTGACCAGCAAGGAACAAAAGAAATGCCCCGCTACAGACGATTCGGCGCAAAAGTCATCACAAAACTCGTAAACGGATCCTCCAAAACAGGCGTAAAAGATTCTCAAAGCGGTTTTAGAGCTTACAATCGCCAAGCGCTTGAACGACTTTGCGTTTCCGAAGCAGGCATGGGTGCAAGCGTACAAATCCTCTTAGAAGCAAGCAAACAAGACCTGCGAATCAGTGAAGTAGCCAGCACATGCAAATACGAAACAGGCGGCGGCTCCACTTCAACAGAAAACCCCTTCACTCACGGTGTAGGCGTAATAATGTCGCTTGTTCGATTAATTGTTGAGCAGCGGCCTTTAACGGTGCTTGGCATTCCAGGTTTGTTTTGTCTTTTCGGCGGCATAGGCTTCGGAGTTTGGATGCTACAACTTTACGCAACCACACACGCTATAGTCACCAACGTTGCATTAGCCGCTTTAGCATTCACAATAATCGGCTTCTTCATGCTATCAACAGCAATCACACTATACGCAATAACAAGAATATCCAAGAAGGTAACGGACTGATTATGCGAAAGAAATGGGGCGACCAATGGAATAATCACGCTATGGGTTACTTGCTTAATTTTGGTCCTAACCCGACTTTTAAAGAAGCTTTGTCGAAGGCAAAAAGTCAGAAATGTTTGGTATTAGGTGCTGGGCACGAAACAGAGTTGGTCAAGAAATATTGCCAGGACATCATTGGGGTTAACGTGTCCCGTGAACAATTGCAGAGCATAAAGCGTTATGGTGTCGACGTTATAGTGTGTGATGCTCAAAGGTTACCTATAATTTCTTGCGCTGTGGATTTGGTTGTCTGTAAATCTACACTGCATCATCTTAATGATTTGAATTATTCTGTTTTAGAGATAAAACGAGTAGCTATGAATGATGCTTACGTTTTTCTTTATGAACCTGGTATGCTTAATTTCGTGGCTTATCTTTGTCGCAAGTTTTTCCCGACTGACATTCACGATCCAACTGAAAAACCCTTTAACTTAAATGATTTGCGAAGTGTGTTATCAAATAATTTCGATATAGTGTTTGAGAAAGAATTCTTTTTAATTGTACATGTTGTTCCAGTTTTAGGTAAACGGTTTAAACTTCTAACAGATACCCGTTTGTTGAAAGGAATCTGCGGTCTTGACGCTTTACTTTGCAGAACGTTTCTTAAAAAATTCTTTTGGATTTTCGTATTTACGCTACAGAAAAAGTAATGCCTTATGCTTTGGATGTCTACGATTTTTTTTGGTTTTCAAAATAATTGGTTAAGAGGCAGCAAATATCCCCTTTGAAGTTAGTGTAATAATTCCAATAAAAGATGGGCGCGACAAATACATTACTCAATGCTTAGAGAGCCTTGAGAAACAAACTTACCCTCATGCTTTTGAAGTTTTGGTAATTGAAGGAGGCAACCGTGCACAGGCCAGAAATCTTGGAATACAAAAAAGCAAAGGTAAAATGATCGCGTTTATAGATTCTGACTGTACTGCTCCAAAAGATTGGCTTTATAGTCTTACAGAAGAATTGGGAAAAGACAAATCGGTCGGTGGTATTGGTGGCATGAACTCATCTCCTAAAGAGGACTCAAAAATCAGTAAAGCAATCGACCTTGTTTTCTCAAGTTACTTAGGTAGTTTAGGCTCGGCCAGTCTACAGAACAATAATTCTTCAAAGCCTCGATTTGTTTCTGCCCTGGCTTGTATAAACAGTATTTTTTGGCGTGACATACTGGTAAAAATGGGCGGTTTTGACGAAGAATACGAATTGTGCGAAGATACAAACTTGAGCTATAAAGTGCGAACTCAAGGTTACAAGCTTTTGTTTGACTCAAAAATTAAAGTCAATCATTACCGTAGAGACACCGTGAAAAGATTTTCAAAACAATTCTTTTCATACGGCATGGGTAGAATGCGTTCAATGCTTACAGATAAGGCATATGCCAATAAAGGCGCCCTAATTCCATTCATGTTAATCCTGTTGTTTCCCTTGGTTGTTTGGTTTTTTCCGTTAGCGGCCTTAGCCATAACGCTTGCATATTTAACTGCCATTGTTTTAACAGGTATTCAAGGCAGTATTAGAATCCGTTCAAAAAGCTTCTTGGTACTTGTTCCTGTGCTTTTTATTGTTCAGCACTTTAGTTATTTCTTTGGAATTCTATACGGGCTAACACTCGGAAAATGGAAAAAACCTAATAGTAAACCTAAGGTTTTCTATCATGAAATTATACACTTTAATGACTCTTTTAAAACTGAGAGAATTGAACAAAAAGAAGTACCTGTTTAAACTTGACTTACAAAAATCATTAGATAACTGTTTTGAACAATGCATTACAGGCTTGATTCTGGTCCCAACCACTACTTTAAAGAGGCAATGGCAAAAAATGATGTTAAGGTATCAGAATTATGGTTGTTAAAAACGGTAAAAGACTCATCAAGCAGTGTTTAGATTCTTTGATCGCACGAGACTTGACCGAATTGTATGAATTTATAGTTGATGGTGGCTGGGAAGACGATACATGGTTCATTAAGGGCGTTTTGTTGAGGTATTAAGTTGGAGAAAGGCTTTAAAGAATTCACAAGAGATAACTTGCCATTGGTTAGCGTTGTAATTAACTTCTATAATGAGGCGGAAAATATTCACATGGCGCCTCGGTCACTTTCAAAACAAACATACACGAATTTTGAAGTTATACTAGTCGATGATTGCTCTACTGATCAAACCGCTAATTTAATTTTAGCCAATTATGGTAACAAGTTGCAAAAAGTAGTTTTATTAAGAAACGATAAAAGCCTTGGATTACGTCCGTCAAGAAATATTGGCGTAAAGCATGCCTCTGGAGAGATAATTGTTACTTTAGACTTGCACACACTGTTTGACTGCAACTTCATCGCTCGTATAGTTAGTGTTTTCGTTAATGATGCAAAGATTGGCGCAGTTGGTTCACTAATTATGGATGAAGGAGAAAAATGGTTTCAACGGGGTATGCGTGCTTTAAGTGTATGTCTATTCTCGATTAGAAAGAAAATAAAGCAATACAATTATGTTTTCGGAACGGCGGCAGCATACAAAGCGAAAGCACTAAACGAAATTGGCTACTTGAGTGAAAACGAAATCGTTGAAGATACCGATGCTTCTTGGAAACTCTCTAAAAACGGCTGGCGAGTAATAACTGATGAAAATAACGTTATATTTCATAAGAGTCCATACCAATCTTTTAGAGGATTTTTAAGTCGCATTTTTATCAGCGGTTTAAGAGCTTCGCACCTTCTCTTGCAATATCCGCGAAAATTTTTTTATCCTCAGTTTTTTCTTAGATTAATTATACTACCCGTAATTTCTCTGTTGTTATATCTTGACATAACCTTTTTTTCTTTACTTTTGATCGCCTATTTTTTAGGTTTGACTTTGTGTCTGAAATTTTTCCATCAAAAAACTTTGGATAGCGTTTCTGGCACGATAGTGGCTTTTTTGTTGACTTTTATTTCTTCTTTTGGGCTTCTCTATGGACTTGTGAAGAAATTGAAAAAGACCAATTTCTCAAAATATGATTAAATGTGAATAAAATGCGTTCAAAAACTATTGTTCCTAAAAAATTAAACTTGTTATATCTTGCAGAGTGTGTTTCTTTTCATTCTACTCGAGGCGACATTATTCACGTTAGCGAAGTTGTTGAAGAATTTGTGAGAAAAGGCAATAGTGTTACTCTGTTAATACGCGGAAAACATACTCCTTCCTTTTTCAAAAATCACTTGCTTACATTGCGTTTATCTGATTTTCACTTTCCAAAATCACTTTTTTTATATTTTTGGAGTTTTATTGCTATATCTTTCAGAGTTTTAATAAAAAGACCTGATGTGATATACGTCAGGGATAATGGATTAAACTTGGGTCTAATTATTGGTAACTTGGTATCTATACCTGTATTTTTGGAGATTAACGGTGATTTATCCCTTGAGTATTCTTATAAGAGCAATGTAATGTCAAGAATGTTGAAAATATCTCTTAGAAATAGTTATTCTTTGGCAGATACAATAATTCTTCCTATGCCCCGTTTGCATTCAGTTCTTGAGTCCTTAAATATTGATACAAGTCGGACAAAAATTATTCCTAATGGTGTAAACCATCGTGTATTTTACCCTAAAAATAAATTTGTGTGTAGAGAAGAACTTAATTTAGGTAAAAACTCGTTTTATTTGTGTTTTGTTGGAAATCTAGCTCCTTGGCAAGGTGTAGAGAATGCTATCTTGGCTTTATCAAAGTTATATCATGAATCAATTGACGTCGATTTGAAGCTTATTATAGTCGGTAACGGTCCTGAAGAAATAAAATTGAAAAGGCTTACTGATGAATTAAAAATAGCTGACAAGGTAATTTTCACGGGAGTTGTATCACACAACGGAGTAGCAAATATTGTTAATGCATGTGATGTCTGCGTTGCTCCATTTACGGCATGGCGTAACAGAAAAGTTGGGGTATCTGCTCTTAAAATTTATGAATATTTATCATGTGGAAAGCCTGTTATTATATCTTCACTACCTGGAACTGAAATTATAGAAAAGTTAGATGCAGGTATACTCGTAGAACCTGATAATGTTCAGGAATTAAAAAACGCGATTCAAAAAGCGATTAAAATGCTACCTTACTGGGAAAGAAGATCTTTTATTTTGCATAAAGAGATAGCTGAAAATTATTCATGGGACTGCAGAGTTAATGATATTCTTCGTATTATTGAGCAAGTTCTTAACAAAAGGGCCTCATTAGGCTTTAATAAAAGGAAGAAATTGTAATTTTGCTTTTCGATTTACTTTTGTTATCACTTCTTTTTTTACCCGGTATTTTACTATTAGCTGTTTTTTCTAAAAAAATTAAATTGAGTATTCTTGAAAAGGTGATGTTTGGAAGTGTTTTTTGGAACTATATTTTCGTATCGTCAACTTTTCTGGTTGGTATATCATCCCAATTTATTTTGACTTATTTTATAATATTCCAAATAATCTCTGTCATTAACTTATTTATAACCAGTATTTTGATCGCAAAAAACATAAGAGTTTTAAAGCCAAAAATCAATTTCAATCTAAAACGTGTTCCTTATTGGATTATTTTCTCGGCGCTTTTGACACTTTGTTTATTGCTTATCTCTTTTCATACTATTTTTGTTGAATGGGACGCATTGGCTATTTATGTTCCTTCAGCAAAATCAATTTTAGCAACTCAAGGTTTTACCTCACAGTCTTATCGATTGCTTCCCTTTTTTGATGTAAGCCCTGCAATTCCTTCCATTTATGCATGGATGCTAAACCTTTCGAGCCTTGATTCCCTCTACTCTGTGCCCATAGCATATTTTGTCTTGACTTTAACGACTATTTTTCTCATATTTAAAAAACTCTTTCCCCAAAAAGGTGCTATATTGCCTGTTATAATTTTTTCATCAATTCCTGCAGTTTTATTGACGATTAGTTCGAGGGCGCTATATCTTGATATGCCTTTTGTCTTTTTCCTTCTGTCAATACTTTATTCGGCAATAGTTATAGTCTCCTCAGCTAGGGATGGTGATAGCCCCAAGTTTTACTATGTGATGTTTTTTATGGGATTAACATTACTTTGTTTAACTAGGATTGAGTTTGGTCTGTTCCTATTTCCCACTGCCCTTGCAATACTCTTTTTTACTCTTAACTTCAAATCTTGGCAAGTATTGTCTGTAGCCGCGATTGGCGTAGTTTATTATGTAAGGGAAATCCGTAATATCCTGATTAATCAACAATTATGGCTTGATTATTTACAGCGGCTTACTCCTGTTATAATTATCTCAGTGTTAGCTTTCTTAGTTTTGAAAGTATCTTCGATTAGCAATAATTATACAAAGAAAACTATCGATAAAAAGTTCTTCATAGTTTTAGTGTTTCTAACTGTTCCGCTTTTAATTTATTTATTACATAACATAATTTTTTCGGGTTTCATATTTCCCATTATACCCATTACAAATTCTGAAATTTTAAATTCGGCTGCATTTTTTAATCAAATATCTCCTTCTTCAACGGTGTCTTGGGTTGAGCTTTTGCGATGGGATAAATTCTTGACTGTGTGGTGGCTAGTTTCACCCTATCTTATTCCAATAATAATTTCTTTTTCAACTATTGTTCGTAAATTATATAATAAGAAAAGTTTAGGTTCTTTTTTTGTGCCCTTGCTTTTCTTATTTGTTGGTCTTCTGATTATGTGGTCAACTCTATATTGTGACCCACAACCCCGAAGGCTTTACTATTTCGCTCCTTTCATAGCTATTCTTGCAAGTTATGGCTTATTTGAAATTAGAAAATATTACACTTCGACAGGTTTCACTTTACGCTTACCAATATACATTATTGGAGTAACAGCCTATACCCTGTTTAAAATGGGTGTAAGTTCAGTAAATGAATTGGCACTTTTTTATGCGCAATTATATCAACCAATTTTTGATTTGGAATTCTTGGCTGTATGCGCAGCCATATTTTTCTTAATATTTGCTCCTTACGAAAATCTGCTTGTTAAAGTCCACCTTAAAATTTCAAAATTGTCCTCCAAACTTGTAATAATGATAATTTCCTGTTTAATTATTGTGCTTTTATTATGTTCTTTTAATCCTCTCATTTCAGCTACTTTTAACGTTGGTGACAAATCTAGGAGTCAAGATTATGATGGCTGGTATTACTATCCAGATGTAGTTTGTTATTATAATAAAAATATTGTAGACAATGGTGTTACTGTTGGCTATTACTGCAATGAGTTAATGACATTTGCAAATAGGTCAGTTATAGACTTGTATAATGTCATTTATGGTGCGCCATTATATTCTGTTGTTTATGGGGCGAATGAAACCCAAATTCTCGAGAAACTGGACGAGCTAAACGTAAAATATTTCCTGATTCCCCAAAAAAACTCCCCTTTCTATAATCTTTATGAAGGATTGGTTAACCATACAGTTTTTGGGAGTCTTTTTGTTAATAATCCAAGTTTTCATGCTATACAATCATTCAAATATGCTATACTGTATAAATATGACCCTAATTATCAAATCCAGAATCTAACTTACTCCGAAATAGTTCCTTGGAATTATAATCCCTCTGGGAATCTTACCCTAATCTCAAATGTAAATTCTGCCGAGATTTCAGGTATGGTTGCTGATGATGGTAGATTCTCTTTGATGTTTTTTTCTGACAATTCAGCATTAGATATTGGTCAGACTCTATTGATCAACTTAAACGCTCCAGATAATTCTGCACCATATTTAATTTTGTTTAGCAATATGACAAATAGATCAACTGATTTTTGTAGAATATATCCTCGTATTTTAGAACCAAATAATAATGTGTCAAAATCAGTGTTTGACATAAATTCTGGTTTAATAAGTGGCAACTTCACAACAGATCATGTTGAAGGGATCTTGATTGGAGTACAGACTGATTCAGGTACTATTCAAACTTTGAAAATATCTGGAATTTATTCAATAAATTATCAATCATAAATTGATTCGACGAAACATGTTTGCTCAAAGGTTTTGGCCGTGCCTTTTCCTTTTCTCCACCCAAATTCCATTGCTTCCTTTTCGAAGATCTCTTTATATGTAGTATCTTTTTTCTTCATCGATTTCAATACTGCATGGTTCACCGATTTTAAACGGAAAGGCGTATTTTTTCACTGACTTTTGCTGGGACATTTACAGATTATAGCGTCTTTACCCCCTTTGCTTGCGTTTTTTCTGCAGATGATTGCTCCTACGTCATCACACATCGATTTTTCAAAGTTGAGCTATGGCTTGTAGGTATTCTAGCAGGTTTTTTCCTTTTTCGGTGGGTTGATAGACCGTTCGAATAGGTTTAGCGTCAACTATTGAGCGTTTGATTAATCCCATCGCTGTTAAGTTACGTACACTTAGTGTTACTGTTGCTCGGCTTTCTACAATGGGTGTGTTGAGGCCATAATCAAATATTTCTGAGTAATGCACGACCCTTTTTGGCAGATAAAACAACGTCTTTTATAGCCTTTTTTAGACATTTTCCTTGGTAGCTCTGCCAAGTCGGGCTTGTTTTTTTTCAAGAGTGTTCCCGCACTCTGATATCCATAATGTCGTCTTTAAGATGTTATAATGAATACTTGGATTTCTTATGAAATCCAAAATAAACCGAAAACTAACATGTTAAAGCTGAAAGAAATAAAATGCAAACAAAATTAACTTGCCTCCAAGATTCACAGTCACAAGTTTTTAGTGGTTCTTGTGTGGATGAGGTTGGTTTTGGTTTTTCTGTTAGGCAGGCGCGTGTGTATTTGGGTTGCTTAGGGTTGGTGTGGCTAAGGTGCAGGTGGTTTCTGATTTGTCTGGTTTGCATCGTCAGGAGGTGTATCGGGTGCTTGATGGGTTGCAGCAGTTGGGTTTGGTGGAAAGAAAAGTCAGTAATCTTGCATCGTTTAGTGTTGCCCCAATTGGTGATGCGGTAAAGTTGTTGCTTAACCCAAGAACAGTTGAATTAAACGTTATGGCTAAGAAGGCTGAACGGTTAACAAACAGGCTTTGCAAAAACAGTGTTTCTTCCAAGGTGGATTTGACTCTTAGGCCGTGTTTTGGTACAATAGTTGAAGCTGATCGGGGTGGGCATTATCGGCAGGCAATTAAAAACGCGCATAAAACATTTGAGGCTACAACAAGTTGGAGTCGTTTCAAACAGTTAAGCATACACTTTGAAACCCAACTGCTTAGCGCACTGCGGAGAGGCGTAAAAATTCAGGTTGTAACCGAAAAACCTGCAAACCAACCTTTACCCAAATGGGTCACCGTTGCTCAAGCAAGATATCTTGAATTTGAATTGCGTACCATGCCTGTTCTGCCAACGGCTGCAATCACCATTTTTGACTACAACAAAGCCGCGATAGCTTACAACTCAAACATCAGCGTAACCAAAGGACCCGAATTATGGACAGAAAACCCAACAATGACTGCTTTAGTGCAAGCATACTTTGAAGTTGTCTGGGATGCTGCCAAGAACTGATGCCTTTGTCAACGGGTAGGTTGCCATTCTTTTTATTTTACTTAGTGATTGAATTACTTTTTTAGCATTGTAACTGTTAATTTATTGCCAAATGCCTTATCGCCTGCTACTTTAGGGTTATAAGAAGGATAGTTAAAAAAAGCTGCTGCTTCTTTTGAGACATCATTCTATACTGTTTCAGAATTATGGGTCATTTGAGCCACATGCTTTCACTACCTGAGAAAATAATAATTTGCCTTTTGTTGACTTTGGCATTCTGCTAATTGGGCTACCGCATCCCCGTGGAAACTTTGGAATAAGCATATTTATCTGGAAGTGTGTATACGTTATGTATGTGTGGTGGACTGTATGGCAAGACAGATTTCAGTCTCAAACGAAGTCTATGAACTCCTCTTGGAACGAAAAGGCAAAAAAAGCTTTTCACAGGTAATTAAAGAAAATCTTTGCCTCAAAGAGGAAAAAGTGGACATCATGAGTCTAGCAGGCATCTTAAAAGATGACAAAGAAGAGCTTGAACGATTAAAGCAGCAAATAGCCGCTGAAAGAGAGGCAAATTACGGAAGGCCATTTGAGTGACTTTTCTTGATACAAGCGTTATAATAGATTTCTTGGCAGGAGACCAAAAAATTGTTGCATTAATACAAGAAATCTTAAAGAAAGAAGAAGTGAAAACCACAACAATAACCGAGTACGAACTGCTTAAGCATAAGACTAAAATAAAAAAACAAGCAGCTCAAAGGTTCCTGTCCGGAGCAACCGTCTGCTCTTTCGACCGCACTGCCGCCCAAAAAGCTGCTACTCTTTTTGAAGAACTCAAAAAAGTTGGAAAAATGATTAACGAAAACGATTTACTTATTGCAGGCATTTCACTTGCTCACGATGAGGTTTTACTAACAAGAGACCAAAAACTAGCCAATGTTAACAAAGATAACATAAGAATCGTCTAATAATAATGAGCTCGGTTTGGGCGATGGTGTGTTGGATGTAACCCGCTATTATCTGCAAGACTGCAGATGTGGCGTTTTAAGGAAGTGGCAAATTCGAGTCACATTCACTCGCCTGTTGACCGCAACCTAGCTCAAGCAATGGCAGAACTTGACCGCTTATCAGGTAAAGTATCCCTTTTATCCCCATTAAAGAGCAAGCTGTCGTTGTTTACAGAAAAGCACTCGATAAAGGTTTAGTTCTTGGAAGATCCATATCTGGAGTTTACAGAAGTTACGGTTAGAAACAGATACAAAGTGCTAAAAAGGCAGCTAAATCTCAAAGTACCTGAAAAAACCTGGTTTTAAATTTAACTCATAGTTTCATAATAAAGAAGAAAAGATGATAACTGATAGAACAATAACAAACCGTTGCCAACTGTTGTTGTTTTACCCTACAGGTTGACCCGCAACTATTAAGCGGGTGCGTTGGGCATTGGGTTTGTGTGGTCGCCGAAAAACCGCTGGATCAAACAATGCCAAAATGTGTTAATGCTGCAAAGATGCGGTATCTCACTTTTGGACTGCGTACCATGCCCGAGCAGCCAGCGGTGGAAGTAACCATTTTCAACCACACCAGAGCAGCAATAGCCCCATAACCCAAACATCAGCCTAACCAAAGGCCCCGAATTATGGACAGAAAACACTGCATTGACAGCCACAGCGCAGGCGTACTTTAAAACGGTCTGGATGCAATCACTTGCTTTAGAAGAAGTTGAACAATGAAAAAATGTTTGTTCTACTACTTCTAAGCAAAGTTGGTTAACGGAAAACTGGGTGCAAAATGTCTATGTTATAAGCAGCCATTTCCAGAGTGGAGCAAATATGACTATCTTGTCATTAACTAACCTGCTCTTTTTTAAAAAGACTTTCAAATCCTCTGTTTGTCCCGTGATTTTTGCTTTTAAGTTCTTTGATGTTTCGTTTCGAAAGGCTTAATCGCATAGTTTTAAGAAAAGTGTGTGGTTAGTGTCAGTTAACGCATACACTTAGACGCCAATCTCCGTTAGTTCTGCTTTTTGAGTAAGTAAGGACGTCTTTTAACATTGAAAAATCATGATGTAAAAAAGTATGTAAAAATTTTTATTATGATATTTAAAAGCATAAAAAAGGTCAATAGTGAACGCCATAAACAGCACAGACCTGCCAGAAAACAAGTGCGCTTGGTTAAGTATGTAAAAGGGTTGAGCATTTAACTTAAATAAAAAAAGTCTCAAGTAAAACAGTTCCTCCAGCATTTTAAACAATGCTTCTGTCCCATAAGGGGCGATTCGATTATCTATTACCTCCCAAGCAAAATTGGGTTTTCAACTTAATCCAGTATGTTAACAATACATTAAATAATCTAATGTTACTCTACATTATTTGAAATTACTGAAGCGTGGTGTTTCATGGTTAAAAATGTAATAGACCTAACTGAAAGAGAAAGCCGCGTAATCAACATAGTTAAAGCAAAGTATGGACTCAAAGACAAAAGCCAAGCTTTAGGCATAATTATAAAACACTATGAAGAATGCGAGCTAGAGCCTCAACTTAGACCTGAATTTGTCAAGGAAATAGAAAACACTGTAAAAAACGGTAATTTTGTCAAGGTCAAGGATTTCGCGGAAGAATACGGGCTAAAGTGATTGTTTGTATAATCTTGAAATCGAGGAAGAGGTTTCTAAAACTTTCCGCAAACTGCTCAAGAAAGATAAAGTGCAGTTAGAGGCTGTAAACAAGAAAATCAGCCAGATTCTAACAGATCCTTATCAGTTCAAACCCTTAAAACACCCTTTAGACGGTCTTCGACGAGTGCACGTAGGCTCTTTTGTCCTCATATACAGAGTGATAGATAACACTTCAACCGTTCAAATAATAACCTATACTCATCATGACAACGCATACCTTTAACACCAACGTTTTTGCATAACCTAAATCATGTATTGTCAAGCCACCAATAGCCATCTTGAGAAGATGCCGGTTCAATGCTTGTTTTTCCATCCTGCAATAGCTCCAATGTTAGTTTACCGATTAGTATGCGTCCGTTCTTAGCCATAGAAAAATTGTCCGCTTATCCAAGTGTTGACTGGTTTTACGTTGACTTGTAACACTTGGTCGGTTTCCAGTTTAAACTGCCAACGAATCAGCCTGGGCACTTGCACTCGGTTCCCTTTTTACAGTTTTGTTTTAAACACGACCTTTTCTGTTAACGGCAAACATTAACCTCCAAAAATGACTTTCCTTGAATACAACCGACTTTTTTTGCCTCAACCCCAAAAAGATTTGGGTTCAAAAACAAAAAAGCAACCCCAAACAAACCCTTCACATCAGCACCAACTAACCACACTTCAAATTACTAAGATTCAATCACTTGCTAAAAATAAACAATCTTCACAAAACAAACAGTATTTAAAAAAACAATAAAAAAACCATCAATTAAGGCTATAAAAAGAGGTTTAGCGTCTCAAACGTGGTTTGGAACATGTTTTTTGATGGTTGAAACGTATTCTTGGTTTGTGGCAATTAGAAACTCTATTTGTCCCTTAATTTTCACTTTACAGTATTCTTTTCTTATTAATTCGATGTATTCTTTGAATGATAAAGTTGGGATGATGTATTCGGGTCCTTGCCAGTTGCATGTTATCTGGATTTTTGGGTAAAACTTTTTCATTATCAGTATCTCGATGTATCTTGCGCCTAATCCGAACATTTTGTCTAAAGCATTTGAGAACTCGCTTATTTTTGAGGGGATTTGGTGCCTTTTTATTTCGTAGGTGGTTTCTAAATGGAAGTAGACTGATTTTTTTACGCTTTCACCCAGCGTGTTTAGTGCTTCATCTATTGCTTCCAGCAGCATAAACTCGAATTTTTTTGGTTTGTCGTCTGACATTTTTTCTTAGGTCCTTCTCCCGTTTAAATGTTGGGCGTCAGGTTGAATGGGTGATATTTACAATCAAACTTTGTATTTTATAATAATATATAATACTTGTGTAGTAGTGATTTACCCTCTCTAAAAAGAAAACAAAACTGTTTAACAAATCCATAAAAAAGACTGCCCAAAGCAAGCATAACTTTATCTTCAATTATGCCAACACCTAAATGCGCGCGGAAAAGAAAGTTTGGCAAACCAAACAACCATTGCCGACAAGCTGAAACTAAGAGAGAGGGGACGCTTGCTTTTTGCTGGTCACGGTTTGCCAAACTCGGTTGTTTGATTTTTTTTTTCGTGATGAAACCGATATTTTGAAGTAAACTAAAAATGAATAATTCTTGTCAGTCTTTGTAAATTTCTAAATGTACCACAAACAATAAACCCAAGCAAACTAACAACTCTCTAATTTCAAAGTGTTGGAAAAAATGAGCAAAGCAGCAGATTTAGCTAAGACTTCGACAAAGGCAGGGTTCCATTACTTGTGGGGGCTGGTAATCTCAACAGTCATTTCCTCGCTAGGCACGATTTTTATAGCAAACTTGCTCGGTTCAGACGCATATGGCTTGTATGCAATTGCGCTTTCCGTTCCCAACTTAATTGTAGTTTTTAGAGATTGGGGCATTAACTCAGCAATGGTACGTTATACTGCCCAATACCGAGCAGAAAACAGGGCACCAGAAATTAGAAGCATTTTTGTTTCAGGTTTTATTTTCGAGTTAGCTATTGGGATTATTTTATCTTTAGTTTCTTTTCTAATTTCTGGTTATCTTGCAAGCGATGTTTATAATCGCCCAGAAATTGTTTCCTTGATTCAAATTGCTTCGGTTTCAATTCTGGCAGGAGGGCTTATTAATGCTGCAAGCGCCGCTTTTACAGGATTTGAAGTTACTACTTATAACAGTGTAATGCTAATTCTTCAGTCAGCTGTTAAAACTTTTCTTATAATTGGTCTTGTTATAGCTGGTTTAGGCACTTCAGGCGCGGTTATTGGTTTTACCGTTTCTTCTGTTGTTGCCGGTTTAGCTGGCGTCGTATTTACTTTATTTTTATACCGAAAAATACCCATTCCGTTCTCTCGGAGACTGGAAATAAAAGAGTACATAAAAGAGATGTTAAAATATGGTATTCCCCTTTCCCTTTCAACAATTGTGTCGGGATTTCTTGCACAATTTTATGTAGTTTTACTGCCAATTTTTTATTCAGAAAATTCTATCATTGGAAACTATAATGTAGCCCTCAATTTTGTTGTTTTAATTAGTTTCTTTTCTATTCCAATTACAACAATGCTTTTTCCAGCATTTTCAAAACTGGATATAAAGAAAGATCAAGAGACGTTAAAAAATATTTATCAATATTCAGTTAAGTATTCTGCGTTAATAGTAGTTCCAGTAGCTACTTTAGTGATGTGCTTATCTGGTCCAGCAGTTCTCACTCTTTTTGGTGATTCATATAGTTCCGCACCAATGTTTTTAGCCTTATTATCTATTAGTTATTTATTCAGTGCAACCGGAAACTTGAGTACCAGTAATATTATCAATAGTCAGGGACAAACTAAGCTATACTTAAAACTAAATTTACTTACTGCAACTATAGGTTTTCCGATGGGTTACTTATCCATAATGTATTTTGGGGTATATGGCTTAATCTTTACTTCTTTAACTGCTGGAGTTCCAAGCTTAATTTTTTCATTAATCTGGATTAAGAAACATTTTGGATTAACAGTTGACTGGGTCTCTTCAGCTAAAATTTTTGCATCTTCAGCAATAACTGCAGTGTTAACGTTTTTGCTTGTAAGTCTCTTAAGTTACGCTAGTGTAATTGAATTACTTATTGGCACATTGTTTTACGTTGTTGTTTTGGTTGCAGCTTTCATATTAACCCGGACCCTTTCGGTTACTGACTTGAACAGTCTACGTTCGATGACTGAGGGGCTTGGACCTATTAGCAGGATTTTAACCTTTATTTTGAATGTTATTGAGAGAATAATGGTCAAGTTAAAATTAGATTAACCTGCAAGTTAGCTAAGAACTTTTTCAATCAAGCCTTTTTTCTTTTTCTTTTTTGCTATTTCAGTTTGTGTTCTTTGAAGGCTGTCAAGCGCTTAATGGGTAGAGCTTATATAGTTTATCCGATAATTCAACCGTACAGAAACAGGTGACCGCCAAGAAAATGGATTTAACTTCAATAGAAGGCAATCTCGATGTCCAATCCGAGGTTGGTGTAATCCTTCCAACATATTGTGAGGCGGAAAACATAACTAAACTCATCGACGAAATTGAAGGTTTAAACCTTAACATCTCAATTTTGCTTATAGATGATTCAAGTCCAGATAAAACCGCTAACCTTGTACGAGCACTCCAGAACAAATATCAAAACATTATGATTTGTGTTCGTCCGGGAAAATCTGGTTTAGGAACCGCTATTACGGATGGTTTTAAAATTTTTCTTTCGCTAAATAATCCTCCTCGGTACATTGTTACGATGGACGCTGATTATTCTCACAGTCCAAAAGATATTGTTCGGCTTGTTTCTGCCGCAAAATCCGCAAATGGTATTGTCATTGGCAGTCGATATTGTTATGGCGGTGGCGCAGTTAACTGGAGCATTTCAAGAAACTTGATAAGCAGAGTAGCAAACCTCATGTCGTCAGCTTTAATTGCAACAAACATCCATGATTACACCAGCGGTTTTCGTTGCTACTCAACTGATCTAGTTCAAAACATGATAAACGATTTACATAGTGAAACTTACGAGATTCAGGAAGAGACAATCAGGCAAGCCAGCATCAAAGGATTCGACGTTAAAGAGATTCCAATGATTTTTGTTAATCGCAAAAAGGGTAAATCTAAATTAAGTGAAAAAGAGATAAAAGAATTTTTATCTTACACCTTTAATGTTTTGATAGCAAGAAAATAATATTTGTTTCTTGTTTTTATCTGGATGGCGCATTTAGTGATGATTATTTTCATGTGCGTTTAAAAAAACTTAAAGGTAAAAAATAACATACTGGTCGTTTGGAGTCTTATGCCTGCCTTAAAAACAGCGATTGGCGTATGTGCCTTTAATGAGGAGAATAACATTCGCCGTCTTTTAGAGCGTCTCTCTGTTGAGCATTTACCTGCTGACTGCAGGATACTTGTTGTTTGCTCAGGCTGCACCGATGGTACAGTCGATGTTGTACGTGAATTTCAGGCAAGTGATAAACGGATTCAGCCAGTTGTGGAGGAGCAGCGTAGCGGAAAAGCTAACGCGTTAAATAAACTTTTTAGCGAAGCTAAAATGTCTGATGATGTTTTGGTTTTGGTTAATGCTGATGCATTGCCTGAACATGGCAGCATTGGTCGCTTGATTTCTGTTCTTGAATCTGGTGATGCTGGTGTTGTTTTTGCAAGGCCTGTACCGTTTGAAAGTTCAGGTTTGAGTTATCGTATTGTTAAAGTGATATGGCGTTTGCATCACTTGATTTCTTTGAAAAGTAATCCTAAACTTTCAGGTGAGCTTTGTGCTATTAGAACTGTTTGTCTTCAACCTATACCTGACGAGATAGCAACAGATGAACCTTATATTGAGCATACTATTCGGCAGCAGGGTTACAGGATTGGGTATCTTCCAGAGGCTATTGTAAGAATTCGGTGTCCAACTAATCTTTCGGATTTATTAAAACAGCGTAAGCGTATCTGGATTGGTCATATGCAGCTTAAGCAGGCAACAGGTTTTGATGTTTCCACTTCAAGCTTTAAGAATATTTTGTATTCGCTTCCTGACCTTTCGGCGGGTGAGGTGTTTTTTGCTTTTTTGGGTGGTCTTGTAGAAGTTGTTGCTTATTCTCAGGCTAGGCTGTCTAAAAACAAAAAGGTTCCTTACATGTGGGAGCCGATAAAAAGTACAAAGGTTTCAATAGCCACTTAACTGTATAGGGGTTGGTTATATGCGGATCATACAAGTTACGCCTCGTTATTATCCAACTCTTGGCGGAGTCGAAGCTGTTGTTCAGCAAATCAGCGAACTGTTAGTTAAAAAAGGGCACGAAGTTACAGTTTATACAGCTGACAAATGCAATGGCTTACCGCGGTGCGAAAATTTTAATGGCGTAACTGTAAAACGTTTCAACCCATTATTTGGTGACCCCTTGTATTTTGCGGAACCAAGGTTTTCCACAAGTCTTCATAATGAAAAAGCTGACATTGTTCATGCACATAACCTTCATACTTTTCCGCCTTTACTTTCGGCCATCAGCAAAGCATCTAAATCTAAACTGGTTTTGCATCCTCACTATCACCGATACGGACAAACACCCTTGAGGCATTCACTGTTTGAACTCTACCAAAAAGCATTCTATGGCTTACTATTCTCACAAACAAATTTGTTGATAACAAACTCTACTTATGAAGCACAAACTCTGCGTGAAGATTTTCCCAAAATAAAAAATATGGTTTTGATTCCTGAAGGTTTAGACACAACTGAAGCCTCGTCTGTCCAGCATTCGCCAATTTTGCCTAAACGCATCCTTTTTGTGGGCGTTTTAAAACGTTACAAGAATGTGCATAAGCTTTTGGAAGGCTTTGCCTTTTTGGTGCAAAATGGCTCAAAAGATTATCGTTTAATCATTGTTGGGGATGGTCCCGAACGAGAGGGGCTGGTTTCTTTGGCTTCTTCTTTAGGTATTGCTGGGTTGGTTGAATGGAAACATGGTTTGTCCCGAATAGAATTGTTACGTGAGTATGCTTTGGCAAGTGTCTTTGTTATGCTTTCTTCGCTTGAGAGTTTTAGTCGTGTTGTTTATGACGCTTTAGTTATTGGAGTTCCAACGGTGGTTTTGAATTTTGGCGCTTTAAGTCATCTTGTTAGGGATGGTCTTGCTGAAGGTGTGGATTCGTTATCAAAAACTTCAATCGCTGAGGCTTTGTTAAATGCTTCAGAAAATACTTATCAACGGCTCAGCCTGAATAATGATAATTTTCTTGATTGGGCTACTTATGTGAACCGTTTAGTGACATTTTATAGCAAGCTCTAAAGTGGTTGGGCAGTTAGATTTTTAAAGGAACATTAAGTAGAGACGTATTAAAAGGGTTGACCTGTTGCTATTAGTGCTGCTTCAGTTATTGCTTGTTCTTGCGATGCTAGTCATCATAGGTGAACCTTTACGAGCAACCGTTTTAAAACGGGTGAAAATGATTTCGGATTTGGATTTTCTGCAACTCTGTATTCTTGACGTTTTCATCGCAGGTTTTATTCTGTTTGCGTTGGCGGTTTTTCCTCTTGGACTATTAAGTTATCCCGTAACTGCTGGTTTAACAATATTTTGTTTTGTTGCCAGTGTTTTTATTCATAGAGTGTCTTTAATTGGGTGGCTTAAATCTCCTTCAAAAAGCAATTGGATTATTAAAAATAGACGTAATTTAATCGTTTACTTAATTGTTTTCTTGATGGTTATCGTTTTTATTTCAATTAACCTTTCTGCATTATCAAACATTGTTTTTGGTAGCGTACGTGACGAATCTATTCATTCACTCTACGTTCAAGTTATCTCAGAAAACCATTACATCCCTTTCACGCTGCAGCCTTATCTGTCTGAAGCAATTGTTTACCCACAGGCTTCTCACGTAATCTTCGCTTTTGCATATTACATGACCAACTTCGAGATTCCTCAAGTGATACTGTACGTTTCTGTGTTGTTCAAAGGCCTCTCTATTTTAGGGGCTTACTTTTTAGGTAAAAAACTTGGCAAAAGTGTAATGTACGGTTTAGGTTTAAGCTTCGTTATTGCTTTCATATCAAGCTGGCCTCTTAACGTTACTTGGGGTGCAAATCCCTTTATCATGGGTTTTCCATTGTTCCTTATCTGCCTTGGTTTGTTATACTCGATATACCAGAAATTCAGTTACACCGAACTTGCCTTGCTGGGGTTGCTGGTTGGCTATAATGGTGCATTAATTTTGTCTTATTTTGAAGCATTTACCCTAACTGCCCTGATAGTCTTTGGGTCTCTTTTACTCATAAAACCAAAAAGTAACTTTAAACATGCCGTTGCTGGGTTTGGTACCTTATTTGCGGTAAGCCTGATTCCTTTAAGCTTCTTTGTTTACCGTTTCTTAGCAGTCTTTCCTTATCCTTACCATAATATTGGTCTTCCATCCGACATAGTCTTCTCATCCTCAAACCAAATTCTTCTCAGTCAATCGATGGAGTGGGCTATTGATAATTTATCCCCCTATCTGCTGATTAAAATCTTAATGGTGTCTATTATCGCAGCTTTCGCCATATTGCTCTTAGTCACTAAAGAATACAAAAACGATCAAGACAACATTATAATAGTAAACAGGTTTGCCATAGCAATTTTTGTTTCTGCCTTAGTTTTATCACTGATTGCCTTCTTCTTAACACCCGGTATAGACATAATATCTTGGGGTCATCAAGGAATATTGCTGTCAATTCCTTTGAGCATTCTAACATTGAACTTTTTCGTTAAACTGGTCGAAGCAATACGTGAAGGCAAATTTGACGGTATTGCCAAAAAGTTTGCCGTTCCCAGTCTTCCAAAAGCTTCTATATCTGCTCTTCTGGCGGCTGTTTTAATTGTCTCTTTGCTTGTTTCACCTTTCATTTATTACCGATTCGCATATGACTCGGAAAACTTGGCTGATCACTATAACGTTTATGCCGTTACTTCCCAGGGTGATTATGCTTTAATGCATTGGATGAAAGCTAATTTATCCTCAAGCGCAATAATCTTGGTTCACCCTTATGAGTCAGGCTTGTTTATTCCTTCAATTTCGCAGCACAAAATAGTTTTCCCTTACACTGCAAGCTGCGAGAGCGCTTCCTACAAACATTTAGTGAATTTAATTGCCAACAATACTATTAACGCAACCACATATCAATTAATGAACAATTGGAATATTACCCACGTTTTTGTAGGTTCAAACGTTGCATACTCTAACAATCAATACAAATGGTGGAATCCTCAAGTTTTCCTTGGAAACCCCAATTTTGTCCTTATACAAAACTTTAATGACTCATACCTTTTCGAGCTTAAAATTACCAATACTTCAGTTTTGTTCTCCGATAATTTTGAGCACAATGCTTGGAACCAAAACGGTTGGACAAATGGGGAATTGGGGAACGGAATTGGAAATATAACCCTTATGGGTGCTATTGGTTCTAAAGATTTAGTGATGACTGCCCAAGCCGCTCCCTTAGTTAATGATTGGTCACCACGTTATGGATGCTTTATAGAAAAAACCGTTTTTAGCCAAAACATCTCCGATGTTACCTTATCTTTCAACATTAATAGTTTGAGTGGATTTAGTGGTTCAGACACATTTTCTGTTATCATCTCAGACCAGCAAGAATCCAAGTCACTTGTAATTTCCACACCTGACGGTGTTTTCCAAAACTACGCCAATGTAGCAACTATAAGTGGCAATAATGGAACATACAGTTACGATTTAAGCCGTCTCTGGCAGCAAAAATATGGTACATCGCTTCCTGAAATTGTCGATTTAACTTTTGTTTTATATGATTTTGATGGAAATCAGAATACTGTTGAATTAGACAATATTGTGGTTACATCTTTGTACGCTTGATTATTAAAATCGAAAAGTCCATTAATAGGAAATATGGCGTATTGTTTAAGGAGTCTCTGTAACATGAAAGCCCTTGTGCTTAGCGGTGGTAAAGGAACAAGGCTAAGACCTTTAACTTTTACCTGTGCAAAACAGCTCATCCCAGTAGCAAACAAACCCATTCTGGGTTACGTTCTTGACCAAGTAGCATCAGCCAACATAAAAAACGCAGGAATAATCACTGCCCCAGAAACAGGTCAATACGTCAAGGATTATGTTGGTGATGGTTCAAACTGGAACCTTAACGTCCAATTCATACCTCAAGAGCCATTAGGCTTAGCACACGCAGTTAAAACCGCTAAACGATTTTTGGGTCAAGACTCTTTTGTCATGTGTCTTGGCGACAACGTCACAGGTCAAGGATTGAGTACATTTGTTAAAAAATTCAAAACTGAAAAACTTGATGCCCTCATTATTCTCAAAGAAGTTGATAACCCGTCTGCTTTCGGTATTGCTCAACTTGACAAACAAGGTAACATTACTAGGTTGGTTGAAAAGCCTAAAACCCCCATGGGTAACTTGGCAATAATTGGTACATACCTATTTTCGAACAAGGTACATCAAGCAATAGACCGGATAAAACCTTCTTGGCGTGGAGAATTAGAAATCACCGATGCCATCCAAGAAATGATTAACATGGGCTTCACTGTCAAAGCAGAAATTCTTAATTCATGGTGGCTTGACACAGGCAAGAAAGATGACATTTTATCAGCAAACGCACGCATTCTCGATGAGTACATTGAGTCTGATGTTAAGGGAACAGTAACTTGTAGCACGATTGACGGCAGAGTAAAAGTTGAAGCGTCTGCAAAAATAGTCAACAGCACAATACGTGGACCCTGCGTTATAGGAAAAAACGTTGTAATCGAAAACTCTTTCATTGGACCATACTCAAGCATCGGCGATAATTCTTGTATCATTAACTCCAACGTTGAATACTGTGTAATTCAAGAAAACGTTACCGTTAAAGATATTGAACGTTTAGAAGATAGTCTCATTGGTAAAAACGCTAAGGTAATGAAGAATCAGCGAAACCGTACAATCAAAGTTCACATGGGTGACTATTCAGAAGTAGAAGTTTAAACAGATTGGAACACAACAACTATTATAAATCTTTTATAAATATAGCTTTAAGCATAACAAGCTTGGGTTGACTACAGTGCTCGAAGGAATAAAAGTCAAAACGATAGACCGCTTTATCGACGAGAGAGGCTACTTCACCGAATTAATGCGTAAAGACTGGACAGACCTTTTTGGAGAAGACAAAATCGTACAAATAAATCACTCATTCACGTACCCCAACATAATCAGGGCATGGCACAGACACCTGAGAGGGCAAGTTGATTACTTTTTAGCACTGAAAGGAACAATAAAAATTGGCGTATACGATGATGAATCGGGTGAGCTTGACGAAATAGTGACTAGCGGTTTGAAACTTCAGGTGGTTCGTGTGCCTGGTTTGTACTGGCACGGCTTTAAAGCGGTAGGTGATGAACCGGTAATGCTGGTTTATTTCACCACTAACCTTTATGACCCCTCTGATCCTGACGAAGAACGTAGAGCATGGAATGACCCAACAATTATCCCTAAAATAGTAAACGGCAAAAAGAATGATTCCCGCGTAGGTAAACCGTGGGATTGGAATCTTTCCCCAAACAAGTAGGTGAAAAAAATATGAAGTTGTTAGTTACTGGCGGTTTAGGCTTCATAGGAAGCAACTTTTGCAGGTACATGTTAGCAAAGCATCCAGATTACGAATTGATAAATGTCGACAAAATCGGCATAGGCTCTAACCCCGCTAACCTGCATGACGTTGAAAACGATAAACGTTACACGTTCATCAAAGGCGACATTTGTAATCCACAGCTTATGAATCGGCTGATTCATCAGGTTGATGCAGTGGTTAACATTGCTGCGGAAACTCATGTTGACCGAAGCATCAGTGACCCAAACATGTTCCTTCAAAACAATACTTTGGGTACATTCACTATTTTGGAGGCTATAAGACGTCATAACCATAAAGCCCGCTTGTTGCAGGTTTCAACTGATGAGGTTTATGGTGAAGCCCTTGAAGGCTCTTTTACTGAAACTAGTCCGCCTAAGCCTTCTAATCCTTACTCTGCTTCAAAAGCAGCTGGTGACATGTTTGTTCTTGCTTACCACAAAACCTACGGCTTAAACGTTTCAATTACAAGATGCACAAACAATTTTGGTCCATACCAGTTGCCTGAAAAATTGATTCCAAAAACTGTCATCCGCGCTTTACGTGACCTGCCAATCCCAGTTTATGGTTCAGGTCAAAACGTTCGTGACTGGATATACGTGCAAGACCATTGCTCTGCAATTGATACAGTACTAGAAAAAGGTGCGCCAGGCGAAGTCTATAATGTTTCAGCTGGAAATGAAGTGCCAAACATTGATATCGTCAAAAAAATCATTGCCCAACTAGGTAAACCTGAAAGCTTAATCACGTTTGTGGAAGACCGCCCAGGACATGATACACGTTACAGTTTGGATTCAACTAAAACTCAGTCAACTTTAGGTTGGAAGCCAGCATGCGATTTTGAGAAGTCACTTGAATCCACTGTTAAATGGTACTTGGATAATGAGCACTGGTGGACGCCTTTCGCGACTGAAGTGATTCTTCACCCGACGCCATGGAAGCTTAGTGGTGCTCATTGAAGCTTCTAATCACAGGCGCCAGTGGACTTTTAGGTTCTAAACTGGCAAAAACTGGTTTGGCAAAAGGTGTCGATGTTTATGCAGGCTACAATACTGACTCTCCATCTTGCGGAGTTCCCGTCTTTTTTGATGTTTCCGACAAAAATCAAGTAGAGAAAGCTTTTGTCCTCGTCAAACCTGATGTTGTGGTGCATGCGGCTTCTTTGACTGATGTTGACAAATGTGAGCTTAATCGGGAACTTGCTTGGAAAATTAATGTTGACGGCGCCAAACATGTTGCTGAATCATCAGCCAAAAACGGTTGTTTTCTGGTTTATGTTTCTACAGATTACGTGTTTAGCGGCGAAAAAGGCTGCTACAAAGAAACCGATCAAACAGGGCCAGTCAACTATTACGGGTTAACGAAGCTTAAAGCTGAAGAAGCATGCCTCAAGTTTGCCCCTGACTGTTGTATTGCTCGTACCAGCGTTATTTACGGTGCCACGCCTGCAGCGGGAAAAATTAACTTTGTACTATGGCTAATTAACAAACTTAAAAACGGCGAGAACCTCCGTATCGTCACTGACCAATGGACTTCTCCAACGCTTAACACCAGTTTGGCTGACATGCTTTTGGATGTTGTTGATCAACGGTTAAACGGTATTTTTCATTTGTGTGGGGCTTCACGGGTTAGCCGTTACGATTTGGCTCTTAAGGTGGCTGAAGTGTTTGGTTTAGATGCTGGTTTGATTGAGCCTGTTTCGGCTTCAAGCTTTAACTGGCCTGCTAAGCGTCCAATGGATTCTTCGCTTGATGTTTCTAAAGCTCAAAATTTGCTTCGTGTTAAACCGTTAGCTTTAGCGTCTGCGTTGGCGGTGTTAAAGCAAGAGTTTGAATCTGTTTGAAAAAAGGGAAAAATTGGTTTTATTGATTTTGTTCGGTGTCGCCTAATACTTGGTTGCAGTATGGGCAAACGTTGACAAGTTTTGATTTTCCGCCTTCAAAATCCAGCATTACCAATGGTTGGCTGAACTTTTTTTTGCAGCTTGGACACGCTCCAGTTGGGGCTTGTGCTGCTTGTTTCGCGGTTGATTTGTTGGTTTTTGTCTTCTTTTCTTCTTTTTCTGTAATTGCGTCTGTAGAGGCGGGTTGTGGTTTAGATTCTACTACTGCTATTTTTGGTGTTGGTGCTGGTTCTGCTTTTGGTTGCGCGTAGACTGGTGCTGGTGTTGGTTTGATTGTGGGTTGTGGGCTTGGTTTTTCTGGTTTTACGCTGATTAGGGTTGAAACTGGTTTTTTGGTTTTTATGAATCCTAAAAGCAGAACTACTGTGCTCATTATGATTGTTGCGCCTAAGCTGATGTAGATGATTTTGGTTAGGCCCCAATACGGGTTTGCCCAGTCAAGGCTGAAATGTAAATTGTAATCGTAAAGTTGAACGTTAACAATCTTGTCTATCTGGTCAATTGCATACATTACTGCTGCAGAAACGCCGATGATTGCTATGAGTAGTATGCGGCTTAGCCATTGATTGATGTTGAAGCGACTGGTACTCATTTGTTAAGCCTCAAAAGGTATTGTTTAAGGCAAAACAAAAACGTTATGTTTGGGTAGTTGTAAATCTACATTAAACTGCAGGTACTGATGATTCGTGAAAGGCTCCATGAAACCATTAAGTTTAAAACAGATTGCCCAACAACGCATCGACATTCTTTTTGAGCAAGCGGAAGCTGTAAGCAAAACTAACCCCGCGCTGGCAGCAGAATACGTAAAAAATGCCCAGAAGGTTGCGATGTCTGCACGTTTTCCGTTGCCGCCCCAGTACAAGCGCCGCATCTGCAAGCATTGTGGTGCCCTTCTGGTTGACGGTTTTAATTGTCGAGTGCGTATTCAACAAAAAAGAGAGCCACACTTAGTAGTAACATGTTTAAACTGCGGTTATAATTCACGTATAATGCTTAGAAAGAAAAAGGAAAGCGTAGAAATTGAGCAAACCAATAACGACTCGCATGAAGCGTCACGTTAGACACGTCTTAAAAGATGAGAATCCAACCATCTGGATTGGCAAGGAAGGTCTAACGGCGCCGTTGGCTGCTGAAGTTGAAAAGCAGCTTCAAAAAAATAAAATGGTAAAAATTAGAATTCTTCCCGCCGCCTTAACAGGCGACAACACAGCGCAAAGCATTGCCGAAAAAACGGCAGAGCAAGTTGAAGCTGCACTTGTTGAAGTGCGCGGACACGTTTTCATACTGTTTAGAAAACGCAGACAAGTAGACCCATCCGCTCAACCCAGCCCTTAACCGGGTTTTGGGGTTTGTGTCTTTTCTACTGATTTTTAACATGCTAATGGGGCATTTTTCAATCAATAGCACCTACCCCCCTTAGTGTTTTACGACTTTCAGAAGTTCTGACGCTAACATAAGACTGCACTGACTGCAAAATGAGTTCGGGCTCTAGCATGACCCATTAGGCAGACTTAGCATTTCTCACACTCCAATAGCTAAACCAGCAGTATAGCGTGCCCTTTAAACAATTTTGGGGTTAAATAGTGTTTATTTTAAGTGGAAGATTTTAAAGTAGATAAATAAACGGTCAAAAATGGAAAAAGGCTTTACGTTCAGGCAAACCGACGGTTTATAGGAAACGGTCAATTAAACCAAGCAATGCGCCAATTACAACAAGTACGCCGTGGATTCCGCCTGCAATTATGCCTAAAATCAACAGAATAATCGCCCACATCAAGTGACGGACCCACTTTGCACCTACAATGCATATCAAGCCGATAATTACTTGGATGATGCCGCTAAGTAGTGCCCCAACCGCTGAAAGTGCCGAATACGCAAGAAAAGGCGACCCAATAATAGTCAAAATTCTAGAAATCACAACAATTATGCCGCCAATCAAAGCCAAAACATAACCTGCCCTAGCCAAACGAAGCCATACCAACAATTCACCTCCAAAAAAACCTTTAAACCGTACAACTAAACAACAAACAGATAAAGAAGTTTAAGTCTATATTGTAGTACCCAAACAAAAACAGCAGCACAGTTTTCCTTATCCAATCCATTGAAAATGGTGCAACATTTTATCGGTGAAAAAGTGAAATTAATTGCAATGTTATGAATGAACTCTTTTTTGCTTTGTAATAATTATAGTTGCCATTGCTATTATTATTAATGCAACAAGAGTTAGCTCTGTTTGGCTTTGAAATTCTGGAATTACCGAAGTAGCATAAGCTTCCTGAGTTGATGGTTTTATAGCGTTTGAGGTATCAGGCATTTTAAAAGTTACAGTTGAGCTCCAATCACTTGATACAAAATTAAAATCTTCTCCAAATATGGGCATCAAAGGGTGATTTGGATCAGAGCCAGAGTATTTGCTGATATACCCTAAAACTGCTTCAACTTGAAAATCAACCTGATCGCCAATTTCAATGTAGCTCATATTATAGTAACGTGGAAAAGGTATTATTGTGTGAGCAGTATTTGATTGAAGTACCAGTTTTTCGGGCGATTTATTGGTATAAGGATATAGTTCTGCCCAGTTTTGGGCATAGTGCCCTTTGACGCGTACATTGTAATAGAGATTTATGTTGTAACCATTAAACTGGGTATTAGAAATATGTTGATTTTCAATAATTATGTCGATGCTTATTACTGTAACATGCTGACCTGGAGTGACTATAGTTGTTGTTTTATTGTTAAATGGGTTAGTGTTGGTGGTTGAGGTTGGTGCAATATCATATGAATGATCTACTAGCTCCACTTTGAATTTGGGAACCGAAGGTTTAGGTATTGACTGAGCAGAAGCATTGGTTATTATCAAACTTGAAGTGGTCAATACTGCAAGGAGTAATAGCGTTATGAGCTTAACCAGTTTAATCATGCCTTTTTTACCTATGGAAAGCATGGTTTTAATTTAGATTAAAGCGTTCTCGTAAACGTTCATTTACTAATTTACGTAAAGGTTTCTTTACTAAATTATGCGGAAGAAAAACTGCTTTTATTGACCACTAATTCAATTATTCATGGTGTTTTATTCCAAAAGTAAATGTTGTTGTATTTGCCTGATGCTGGACATGCTGGGTCGTCGTAGATAATGTCAAGTTTTAACCCGTACTGTTCGAGCTTTTGTTGTAGTTGGTTCCAGATTTGTGTTGAAGTGTCGTTTGCGTCCCATAAGCCCCAGATGGTGTCGTCGGGTCTGCGCATGCCCCAACCGTAATTGTAGGGCAAAACCAGTGCTGCCTCCGCTTTGATTCCTCCATGGGTTACCGAGGGATTTTGAACAACGTCATTCCAGAAATGCTCCAACGCCTCAAAATGTTCTTCTTTCAAGGTACCATATGGGCCACTCATGTCTTCTGCGTAATTAAAAATGACAACGTATTGCGCGCCAGCTTCGTAAGACGTTTTCATCTGCTCAAACATTTCGTCGCCATCGGTCAAGTATGGTGCATGAGTGTATTTCCAAGTGATAATTGTGCCCCAATCTTTACCCTGCAAGTTTGCCGCTCCCCGCACTAAACCAATCTCTTGAGCAACCGTGTTGTTCCAGCCCAACTCAGCCAGCACAGTGTCATAGCCTCCTTTGTAATCAAACCAGTAAAGCGCGTAGTCAGCTGTTAAGAAATTGTTGAACGTAAAGTTTGAGCTTCGGTCTTTTGCACGGCTAATTAGGGTGTTGCATTGATCGATGTAGCTGTTGGAAGTTTCATTAACGGTTTGTAAGGGGCGAGCGTTCCATAATTCTTCGTATGTGTAAGAAAGGTCTGAGCCTTCCTTAGATGATATGGGGCTACCACCCCACCGTGGGTATATCGAAGTTGTAGTTGTTCCGTTAGGGTAATAGGTAGTTTGGGTCATTGTCTCTTTCATGAAGTCCTCAATAGTGGATGTATCATTGCTTGTTTGTGATTTTGCAAATGTATTTGTCTGTACTGTTGCTATTATTTTCCCGTCTGGGTAGTAGTCAAGTGTAGTGTTTTCATCAAAATAATATCCTGTAATTGCACGATTTGCCATTTTCCTAAATGATGATTTTCCTTCTTGGAAGAAGGGCATTTCTCCGTCTAACATTTTTCCTGCAGGCTCGTCGTTGAAGTATATGCCTGCCAACTTGTTGCCCCAGTGCCCATCATATGTTTCAAGCCATTGCTCCATGTAATATGCGCTGTCGCTGCCAAAATAAACCATGATGTCCAATCCAGCGTTAACGGCGTAGTCGCCAATTGCTGTGATTGCCGTTTTGTCATGCATTAACGTGCCTGATTGTAGCACAAACAGGTTGGTGTAGTTTGCTACTTTGTCGATTAATGCTTTGGCGTCTGGGACGCTGTTTCCACAGTAGGCTACGCCAACATGGAACGGTTTTTGCTCTTTGTTGTTTTCGCCTAAACTTGTGTAGGTAATGTAAGCAATTAATCCTGCTAATAATAGAAAAATAATTGCTGTTGAGAGTGCAATTTTTCTTTTCATGAGGCAATCGCTTCTAAGATTGATAATTTCACGTTTTGAGGTTTATTTATTTTTTCCAGAATCTTCTTTTTGCGGCAAAAGTTATCAAAACTTGAGGCTAACAAATTTTGAAACTTTGGTACGTAACGATGTTTCGTGGCTGTTTATATGTAAAATCAAGCCTTAATGGTTAATTGGTGAAAAACAAGTGTCAGAAAATACGGTTCAGAAACTTCAGCATGAACTTAACAGTCTTCAAGGGTTATCAATAATAAACATTGTTGCAGCTGCGATGGCGTTGGCTTTCGGCGCCTACTTTGCTATGCCAACTTTAATTACAATAGCAACAACTTTGACTGTTGAAATAACCCAAATTGGTCTAGTAGTTTTGGGTTTGATTGCTTTTGTTGCTGGCATTCGTTGGCTTGTTTCATGTGCAGAAATGATTGATGCCGGCTCCGACATCAGTGAATCGTTAAAGGAACACAAGAAAAACGGCACCATAGACGATGATACCCTAACAGGATTAATCGTGAAAATGACTGCTACTTACCGAGAAAACAAACCCGCACTCAAGATGATGATAAACATCAGCAAAGTCGCTGGCGTATGCTTTGCGTTGCTTTCCGTTTACACTTTAGTGACGCTAATTACTGGTGTATTGTCCGGTGTAGCCCTTTGGACTACTATAACATTGATTGTCAGTTTGGGGATAAACTTGGCAATAGCTGTTGCCTGTTTTATTATCCCCAAATTTTTTTCAAAATACACCATCATTTGGGATAAACGGTTAGAAGAGGCAGCTAAAGCAGAAGAAGAACTTAAAAAGCAGTTAGGGGAAGCCTAATGAAGCGGACGCATTACGAGATTTTCTGGGAAATCCTCACATTCTGCAAACACCCTAAATCATTCACAAGCATTATCAACCGTTGCAACCTGAACTCTAAAATTGGACAAACCCACCTTGACTTCCTAAAACAGCGCGGCTTGCTTGCCGAAGTGGAAGTTGAAGGCGCACGAATGTTTAAGGCGACAGAGCAGGCGGCACAGTTTGTTGCGTTTTTCAATAAGGCTTACCGTGAACTTTTTGATGATTCGCCAGAGTTCAGGCTGTAAGTTGATTTTTGCAAAGTTTTCTTTTTTGGAAAAACCCTTTATACCGCCTTTAACATATGCTTGAATCAAGCAGTAAAGACGGCTTCGCCTCAATTATTCGCCCCAATTTGGCGGTAAGGTTGAAACTTGGCTTGCTATAGCTTGAAAAACTGCACAATAGTTAACAAGTTGTTCAGAGAATATTTATATTAGGCTTCACTGTTTTACTGCAAGGAAAAACTAAAAGGGACAAGAGCATCTTGACAACTCCTCATGACGTACCCGCATCCGAGTTCATCGACCGGTTAGCAAAATACTTAAAGGAAAATGTCGATGAAGTTCAACCATTGCCATGGACAAGCGTAGCTAAAACAGGCATGCACGTAGAAAAACAACCACAAAATCCAAACTGGTGGTATGTTCGCAGCGCATCTGTTCTGCGTAAAGTTTACGTTCACGGTCCAATCGGCCTAGAAGATTTACGGGCTGATTATGGTGGAAGAAAGAACCGCGGCAGTAGACCTGACCGTGTAAAGAAAGCTGGTGGAAGCAGCATCCGCAAGGTTCTGCAACAGCTCGAGGCAGCAGATTTAATCGTTACCAGCCGCCCAGAAGGCAGAAAAATGTCTCCTAAAGGACGCAAACTACTTCAAGAAGTTGCTGGTGACTTGGCAAAAGAAATGGTTAAAACTGTCCCAGAGCTCAAGAAGTATCAAGGCGAATAAGAAACAATGTCAGATGACGAGCTTGAGAATATTCGGAAACGAAAACTTTTGTCGATGCAGAATCGCGTAAGCGATGAGCAAAGGCAGGCTCAAGCTGAAGATAAAATTGAAGCTCAGAAACAGGCGTTGCTTAGGCAAATCCTGTCACCTGAAGCAAGACAACGGCTTAATAACCTGAAAATGGTTCGAGCCGACTTCACAGAAAATATTGAACTGCAGCTGATTCAGATGGCTCAAATGGGCAAGTTGCCTGTACCTCTGTCTGATGCTCAGCTTAAACAAATATTGCTGCAGCTTCAATCACGCAAGCGAGAAACTAAAATTACAAGGATTTGAAAGAATGGCAAGAGTTAAACCAACAGCGAAAAAACGCCGATTAGCTAAAGCATCAAACGAATCATCGTCTGTTCCAACATGGGTGGTCGCAAGAACTGACGGTAAAGTCAGAGTTACCCCTAAAGGTAGACGGAACTGGCGTACAAGGAAAATAAAGGCATAGGAGAATTGACAATTAATGGTTAACGCTCAAGAAGAACAGCAATCAGTTCAAGAAACCGAAGAATTAGCAGAAGCAATCGAAGAACCAGAAACCACCCAAGAAGTCATGCCCGCAGAAGCAGCACAAGAACCAACTGAAGCAGAAGCAAAAATTGAAAAACCAAAAAAGAAAAAGAAAGACGAAGACGTTGTAGAAGAAAGAATCTACACTATTCCACTTCAAAAAGCTTTGATTCGTCCACCAAAGAAACGTGCACCACGCGCAATGCAGTTACTCAAAATCTTTGTAACAAAGCACATGAAGATGGCTGTAACTGTTTCAGAGGACGAGGAAGAAGAAGAACTGCCACAATTAATCATAACCCAAGAGGTTAACGAGAAAATCTGGGGCAGAGGCATCGAGAAGCCACCACGCAAAATCCGCGTCCGCGTCACCAAAGACAAAGACAACAACGTTACTGTCCACTTAGCAGAAGCCTAAATTAGGCTCTCAAAAATTTTCTTTTTCACCTTTAATTTTAAACTATTTTTTGGTAAACACTATATTGTACATCTCCGAGTTTACTTCTCTAAATAGTTGATTCCCTTGAACAACACACGCTCAAATTCATCTGCCGCTTTAACTGAAAGTTCACCGCCTGTTAGCGACGAGTACGTTTTTGAGTTGTTCGTGTGCGGCATGACCAAAAAATCCTTGCGAACAATAAAAGCCGTAAAAACCGTTCTAAACCAACAATTCCCACACGATTACAAGCTGGAAATCTTTGACGTATTCAAAAACCCCCAACACACAAAGCAAACACAAATAATGACTACACCAACGTTAATCAAAAAGTATCCATTGCCCATCAGAAAAATTTCTGGAGACATAACAAGTAAAGACCGTATACTTTGCAGTTTAAAGTTAGGAGTGCAAAACCCGTGACTGAAGCAGAGCAAATTCACAAGTTGAAATTGGAACTTGAACATTTGCAGGGGCGCCTTCAGGAACTGGAGGAAACGATGGCCAGCGTTTGCGGGGGAACCGCGGATGCCATAATTGTTTCAACAGTTGATGGGGAAAAAATCTTTACGCTGAAAAATCAGGAGCAACCGTACAGGCTTTTTGTAGAACAGATGCTTCAAGGGGCACTGCTGCTTTCAGATGATGACACAATTCTGTATTGTAACAAAGCCTTCGCAAACATGATAAAATATAACTCTGAAGCAGTTGTTGGCAAAAAAATCCAAACTTGGATCCATTCTGAGAGTCTTGGCTGCCTGAATATTTTGCTGGCAAAAAGTCGGCAAGACCAATTCCCTCAACAGCACAATCTGGTTTTAGAAGCAAAAGATGGCTCCACTGTAGAAACACAGCTTTCCCTTAGCCCAATCCAACTGGAAAACATTAAAGCTTCCTGCATGGTTTTTGTCAAGCTGCCGTTAAACCCTGCGTAAAGCCGGTCTTGCTGTAAGTGGAGCCTAAAAATGCTTTGCATATCCGCGAAGATTTAAATGTGTGAAGCTGGAAATTTACAGTTCGAAGTGTAAAGGCGGTAAAAAATTTGCAAAGTTTATACAAGTACAAAATTTGTGTAGTTCTTTGCATGGTTTTACGCAGAAGTAGTTAAAGGATTGATTAATCTTGACCGTTTACTTATCAAGCATAGTTGGAAGCCCCAGCATAGGTGTATACTCGCTGGCAACAGAAAACATAGTTATGATTCCACGTATGGTGCCAAAAAAGAAGGCACAAGAATACGCTGACTGGTTAAAAGTTAAATTAGCCTACACCAGCGTTAGCGGCTCCGTTTTAACCGGCGCTCTTGCATGCGCTAACTCTAACGGTATGCTGCTTCCGAACTCTGTTCGTGAAGAAGAATTAACTGAAATCCGCAGCGTTTTTGACGGAACAATAACCATTATGGAAACCAAAAAAACTGCTTACGGCAACCTTGTTTTGGTTAGCGACAAAGGAGCCGTTGCTGACCCACGTCTAAAGGAGGCTGAAATTAAAAAAATCGCTGAAACCCTCGGAGTTGAAGTTTTGCAGACTGAAATTGCAGGTTTACCTTACGTGGGTTCCTTGGCTACCGTTACAAACAAAGGCGTGCTCGCTCATCCACTGTTGAAAGATGAGGAACGTAAAGTTCTAGAGCAAGCTTTCAAGGTTCCAGTTGACGTCGGCACCATAAACTGCGGAATTCCATACGTTGGAACAGGTTTAATTGCAAATAGTCACGCGGCGGTTGCTGGTTCTATGACAACTGGACCCGAGATGTTTATAATTGGGAATGCACTGGATGTTGTGCAGGAAGTAGAATAAATGAAGGTTTTCAGAGTAACCGGCGAAATAAACAAGCCTAACTTAGCAACACCTTTCGCTAAAGAAGTCTTAGCAGAAAAAAGCGAACATGCAGTAGAGAAAGTCTACACAGAAATAGGCAGTAAACACCGGGTAAAAAGATACCATATAAAAATAGTTGAGTCAAAAGAAGTTCCAGCAGACCAAATTGAAAACGAAGTCCTTAAGAAAATAGTTCTTGGGGAGTAAATCTTTTGGCGGCTAGAAGCAGTCAAGAAGAAGAACTTCGTCGATTGAGCGTAGAAATGCGCTATTTGGAACAGACAGCAGAGACTCTGCAGCAGAGAATCAGCATGATAAATGCTGCATTAACTGACTTAACATACGCAAACGCTACCCTTGAAGGCATAGAGCAGGAAAAAGAAAACGCTGAAATGCTTGTCCCAATCGGCGGAAGCTCCTACGTGAAAGTAAAACTTGCAAACCCTGACAAAGTAATTGTTGGGTTAGGTGCAGGTGTATCCGTAGAGAAATCCTTGGTTGACGCAAAAACAACCATTAAAGAAAGGTTAGATGAGCTTGAAAAAACGCTTCAGTCTGCTCAGACACAGTTCAGTCAAGTTGCTGAACGCTTAAACTCTGGTCGCGGTAGATTGGAAAGTTTACTTGCCACCGTAAGACAAGGGAACGCTTAAGAATATGTTTGAGAAGCTCAAGTCTGGCTTTAAAGGTCTAGTTTCAAAAGTTACAACGACTGAGCTTAAAGCAGATAATCTTAACCCTATTTTATCCGATTTTAAAATGAGTTTAGCTGAAAACGACGTGGCTTTTCCAGTTGCAGACAAAATCTGTGATGAACTAGAAACTCGTCTCACCGGTGTTCCGATTAAACGGTTGGATGACCGAAAAAAACTTGTCGAAGACAACCTAAGACAGGTACTACTGGATGTTTTACAAACTGATAACCGTATTGACTTGCTGGAAAAGATTGCTGAAAAACGCAAAAAGGCAGAACCTTACGTTTTGATGTTTGTTGGAATTAACGGAACAGGAAAAACCACAACAATTGCTAAAGTTGCCCAGTTCCTACGTGAAAAAGGTTACTCCGTCGTTTTAGCAGGCGCTGATACTTACCGTGCAGGCTCTATTGAGCAGCTTGAAGAGCACGGACGCCGTTTAGGCATACGCGTAATTAAACATACTTACGGCGCTGACCCTGCTGCAGTGGCTTTTGACACAATTAGTCACGCCAAAGCCCACGGAATCAACGTTGTATTAATCGACACGGCAGGCAGAATGCAGACTAACCAGAACCTCATGAATGAACTCATCAAAGTCAAACGAGTAGTGAAACCCGACCTTGTAGTTTTCACTGTTGACTCCTTGATTGGTAATGACGCGGTTATGCAGGCAGAAGAATTCAACAAGGCAATAGGCATCGACGCAACCATTTTAACCAAAGTTGACGCTGACGTTAAAGGCGGCTCATCCTTAAGCGTGACTTACGTTACCCAGAAACCAATCTTGTTCATTGGGGTAGGTCAATCGTATAAAGATTTGGAGATTTTTGACCCTGAAAAATTCGTCAAAATGATTCTCCGTTAACCATTACTTTTTTGAATTTATGGTTCTTCTATTTCAACAAGTTCAAAACGGATTTTTGTCGGATAAATCCAAAACGCCCTGATAAAGTCTTCAATTTTTTGGTCAACATCTAAAACTTCAAAAAAGTTGACGAACTCGCTATCTACGTCTTCAACGTTGGTGGAACTGTACACTTTTAGGTCAACGAGGTACTCTTTTTCTGTTGATAAGCTTTCAAGAACATCTCTTTCGTGCACCTCAATAGTAAACGGTAAATTGGTTACAACATCCATTACCGCCATTTTGTGCAGGTTAACGTTTTTAGCTTTAAGAATTACGAGTCTGCGGTCTGTTACACGGTAATTCCATTCTGCATAATCTGAGCGACTCCAAGAAACAGACATCCTATCCCTCTGCATAGTACTCTATGTTTCACGGTCATAAAACTGTGTGATTGTATAGTAGCAGTCACATAAACAGAAAAGCCCCGAATAGCTACTTTTAGTGGTGACTTTTTTGAAGAGAGTATACGCTCTCTTATTCGTTTTATTGACTGTGTTGTTTTTTGCGTTAATGTCAAAAATTGACTTCATTGTACACGCGACCCTTTACCAGTATGGTCTCACGTTTTCTTATGACTGGGCTAACACGTACTGGCTAACCTACAACTTAGTCTATCTTGTCTTCAGTTTAGCACTAGCTTTCTGCTATTACGTAGGTTCTGCTAAAACTTGGCAAAACAAAAAAATCGCCTTAGCCATCTTCGCCTCTGTAACGGTGCTTGCCATCTGTGGCTTGCAGGATTTGCTGTTTTTTGTTTTATGGTCTGGCAGTTTGCCGCCGGGCACGCTGGTTTGGTGGTGGTCGATGTGGGCGCCTGTTTTTGGAACCTGGAACAGCCAAATGCAACTCGCCCTAACAAGCTTAGGGTTTGTATTTGTCACTATGACATGGATACTTACTCTTTACAAGAAAAAACATTTCATGACAAAGATAGGATAAGCTGTTTTATGGTTGTTTTTCTGTTTTTTTTGCCTTGTTAACCAAGCAAATATGCCCACTGCCACCATAACAAATATTGCAATGATGGCTGTCACGGCATTCCATATCCAATCTGGTAGCTCAGCGGAAGTTGTTGGTTGGTCTACTGATGAATTAATTGTTACTTGATGACTGCTATGATGATAAGTGAAAGTTATTATCCACTCGTTGGCGGTTGCTTGTAAATCGTGATTGATAGGGGCTCCGTCGAGGTAAACGTCCATTTCGGAGTTAGGCATGAAGGTTTTGGCGATTGTTATTTTTACGTAACCGGTTGTTCCTTCTGGTCCGCTGACAAAAAATGAGATTTGTGGGCTGTTGTTGTCTATGCTGAACGCTGAGATTGTGCTGTTTGATTCTATCGCAAACCCTTGAGGCATCGGTGTTGTCAATGGAGTAGTGGATGGTGAAGTTGGAATTGCAGGTGTTTCTGTTGGGGTATAACTGTCTGGTGGTGTTGTTGGTGCGTCAGGGTTCGGTTCATTTAAGAAGGGTGTGAATGTTACGGTTCCAAGTGTGAAATCGTTTTTGCTGTCATAAATTGATTGGTTAATTGCATTAGCATCAGTTGTTCCCCAGTAGTTGTCAGATGCACCGATTTCAGCTGATGTTTTTTCTAGAAATACGCTATAGCTTGTGTAGCCGATTAGGTTGTTGTTATTTATGTCCGCTTGTACGGCTTGAGTAAGTTTTATCGCAGTTTTACTGTTAGTAATTGTATTGCTGAGAATCAGGCTTGCACCGCCGACTTCTATGCCGACTTCAGTGTTGTTTACAATAAAGTTTCTATGAATTACTAAGGTTTTTTCGGAGCCTTCGGAATAAATTCCAATCGAACCTCCAGTTATCAGATTGTTAGTGATGGTGAAACTGTCAACTTTATTTTCAATGTAAACCGTTTCTGCGTGTTGAACTGAATCTACTCGGTGAATATTGCCTGGATAGTATGGTCCAAAGATTTGATTATTTGATACTGTTGGTTTGCCACCGTAAATGTTACAGCCTCTTGTTATTACGTTACCATAAACGGTTGGTGTTCCCCCATTAAGGGTTAAACGTGTTATGTTGTTATGTTGGATTATGGGTGAACCGTCATAAACAACAACGCCTATTAGCACATCTACTTCGGCGTCAACTAAAACATTATTAGTAATGGTAGGGGAACCGCCTCTGATTTTGATTCCTCCAATCCATCCGTTACCATTAACGCTTGTTAAAACTCCAATTTGGTTGCTGTCTATTTTTGGTGATGCCGACTCAGTTTGAACCATGTATAATCCTGCAAAGTTTTTGATTATTGAACCTGAACCAGAATTTTCGTCCCAAGCGATGCTCGAGGGCATAAACCTGATTTCGCCATGCATATAACTAATTGGTTCTTGTGGTGTTCCCACTGCCCGGAGAGTTCCTTTTACTTGGATATAGAAGCCAGCTCCGTTATCAATTGTGACGCCGGGTTCAATGGTTAAAGTGGCTCCACTTTTAACGCTCACAGGTCCAGTCAAAACATAGGGGCTTCCAGCTTTAGTCCATGTCGTGTCAGAACTAATTATTCCAATGACTGATGTCGAAGCATGAACATTTGAAATAAGACATAGGCTACAAGCCAGAATGGTTAATGTTAATATTATGCAGGCAAGTTTACGCATGGTAAACACTAAAAAGAATTGGCATAAATGGAATTTAAAGGCTTACAAAAAAGCCTAAAGTTTACCGCACTTGGCGGTCTAGCAGGTTACCGTTAGCATCAAACAGTTTGACGTCGAGCGCCATTTGTCCAACGGCGTGTGTTGCACAGCTTAAACAGGGGTCAAATGCGCGTATGACTGCTTCTACACGGTTAAGCATGCCTTCTTGGAGTTTTTGGGCTTTAACGTATTTTTTGGCTACCTGTGTTACTGCCATGTTGTATGCGATGTTGTTGTGTTCTGTCGCGATTATCATGTTGTTCCATGTGATTCTGCCTTGTGGGTCAACTTTGTAGTGGTGAATTAGGGTGCCTCTTGGGGCTTCTGCGACACCGACGCCTTCGTAATTATTAACCATGGCTCTCGATGCGACGTGTTCTGAAAGGATTTCTGGGTCTTCAAGCAGTTTCTTTGTTGTTTCAATGCAGAACAGGGTTTCGATTAGTCTTGCGTAGTGGTAATGGAATGTGCTTTGAACGATGCCGTTGTTGCCGAGTTTCATGAATTCTTCAAATTCTTCATCAGCCAACGGTGTTCCACAACGTGAAGCAACGTTTAGTCTTGCTAATGGCCCGACGCGGTATGCGCCTTCTGGGTAACCAATCGGTTTAAAGTAGGGAAACTTCATGAACGTGTATGGTTCTACGCCTTCGCCGATAAATTCTTGGTACCGCAAGGGGTCGACACATTCAGCTGCTACGTTGCCGTCTTTGTCCATTATGCGTAGTTTGCCGTCATAATGTTCAAGGCCGCCTTCAGGAGTAACCAAACCCATGTAATAGGTTGGGAAGTTGCCAAAGTTTTCAACCTCTTCCTCAAAACCGTCAAGCATTTTTTTGTACATTTTTAGGGTTTTTTGGGTGGTCTCTAACGCCGTTGGCAGTTGGCTTAACAAGTAATCTGCACGTTCTTTTGTTAAAGGCCATTTAGCGCCTCCCGGTTGGATCCAGTCGCTTGAATGGATGCGTTTGCCTGCAACTTTTTCGATGATTTCTTGACCGAAACGGCGTAGTTTTATGCCTTGCATTGCAATTTCAGGTTGTTTTTCGATTAAGCCGAAAATGTTGCGTTTTGCTGGGTCAGAGTCAAAGCCAAGTAGCAGGTCGGGTGAGGATAGATGGAAAAAGTTGAGTGCGTGTGACTGAATAAGTTGTCCCATGTGCATTAAGCGTCTAAGCATTATGGTCGTTTTTGGTGGTGTTACACCGACAATTGCGTCGCAAGCTTTAGCTGAAGCAAGTAAGTGGCTTACAGGGCAGATTCCACATGACCGACTGGTTATTGCTGGCATTTCATAGTATGGTCTGCCTTCAGTGAATTTTTCAAAGCCTCTGAAGTCTACTACTTTGAATTGTGCATCTTTTACTGTGTCATCTGGGTTTAATGTAATGCTTACTTGTGCGTGCCCTTCGATTCTTGTTACTGGGCTGATTACGATTTTCTTTTCTGGTGTCTTATCCATATCTTGCTCTGCCCTCCATGCTGGGTGCCCTGCCTGATAGCAGTTCAGTTAGTACATAATGGATTAGGTCTGCTGATGGTGGACATCCTGGAATGTAAAAATCAACTTTAACAATGTGATGTAATGGTTCTGCTTTAATGAGCAGTTTAGGAACCATGTTTGGTACAGCCGCGTTTAAATCTTCAGGAGTTTTGTAAGCGCGTTCCAGTACTGCTTCGTCGCTGTTATCCCAAGAATTCCTAAGTGCTGTAACGTTGCCTGTAACTGCGCAGTCACCAAGAGAAATTAGTATGCGTGTTCTTGCCCGTACTTTCTTAATCATTTCAAGTTGTTCCTCATTAGCAACTGCGCCTTCAATGAGGGTAACGTCAACGTTTTCAGGGAACTCTTTAACGTCTGCTAATGGGCTGTAGACAACATGAATATGTTTTGCCAAGTCAATTATTCTTTCGTCTTGATCAAGGAAGGACATGTGGCATCCTGAACAGCCGCTGAGCCAAACTGTTGCAACTCTTGTTTTTCTGGTGGTCATTTACGGTTTCTCCTCTCAGTGATAAATTCGGCGACGTCACGGTTTTTGGTTTGAGTGATTGGTTCGCCTTCAATGTAAATGGCTCCGACTGGGCAGACTTTGGCGCATTTTCTGCAGCTTGTACAACTGCACGAGTTGCCCCAGGACTCGTCAAGATCCATAACGACTTCTGTATCTTTACCACGCAGTTTTAAGTCAAGTGTGTGAACGCCTTCGATTTGGTCGCAAACGCGGATGCATCTTGTGCACAGTATGCAACGGTTTCTGTCAATTACCAGAAAGTCGTGTGATGAATCAATTGGGTTCCGCGTAAAGTTGCGTTCAAATATTACATGGTCAACGCCCAACTGGTTTGCGAGTGCTTGTAGTTCGCAGTGGTCGTTGGACACGCAGACTGAACACATGTGTACACGTTCAGCCATGAGTAGTTGAACTGCCATTTTTCGGTATTCTTTTAGGCGGTCAGAGTTGGTGGTGACTTCCATACCTGGGCTTACTGGAGTTGCACATGCGGGAAAAAGTTTCGGTGTACCTGTAACTTCAACTAAACAAAGTCGGCAGCCGCCGTACGGGGTTAAACCTTCAAGGAAGCAAAGCGTGGGAATCAAGATTCCATTGTCTTTTGCTGCTTTTAGAATAGTTGTGCCTTCAGGTACTGTAACTTGGATGCCGTCAATTTTTAAGGTAACCATTGACTTTACGCTCATTTTTACTCCTCCTTTTTGTCTTTAAAGCAGATGCCCGCCCTGCATTTTTTATCCACAATATGCTCGATGTACTCTTCCTTGAAGTACCGCAAGGTAGTGATGATAGGGTTTGGTGCTGTTTGTCCCAGACCGCAAAGGCTTGCGTCGCTGATGAATGAGCTTGCTTTTTCTAAGATTTCAAGGTCGCTTAATTCGCCCTTTCCTTGTATAATTTTATCAAAGATTTCTTTTACACGTGCAAGTCCTGCTCTGCATGGGGTACATTTGCCGCAGGACTCATCGATGCAGAACTCTGTGAAGTAGCGGGCTGTGTCTACCATGCATGAGTCTTCGTTTAACACTACAATGCCGCCTGAACCCATGATGGCACCAACTTTTTTTAGTGAGTCATAATCGATTGGGGCTTCAAGCACTGTGTCAGGTAAGCAACCGCCTGATGGACCCCCAACAAGTACGGCTTTAAATTTTTTGCCGTTTGGGATACCGCCGCCGATATCATAAACTACCTCGCGTAATGTTATGCCCATGGGTACTTCAATTAATCCTGGATTGTTGATTTCGCCTGTTAAAGAGAAGCATTTAGTGCCTGTGCATTTGGGTAACCCGAAACTTTTGAACCATGCCCAACCGTTTAAAACGATAAGTGGCGTGTTTGCTAAGCTTTCAACGTTTTGAATCAAAGTAGGTTTACCCCATAAGCCCTCATTTGCTGGGTATGGTGGTCTTGGACGTGGCTGTGCTCTGCGACCTTCAACCGACGCGAGAATTGCTGTTTCTTCACCTGCAACGAAAGCCCCTGCGCCGAATCGTAATTCAAGGTCAAACTTGAATTGTGTTTCAAGAATATTTTCGCCTAACAGGTTCATTTCTTTAGCTTGAGCAATTGCCTTTTGTAGGGTTTGAATGGCTAACGGGTATTCTGAACGGATGTAAATGTACCCTTTTTGTGCACCAATAGCGAAGGCGGCAATCAGCATGCCTTCGATAATTGCGTGTGGATCTGCTTCTGCGAGGGTGCGGTTTGCAAAGACTCCTGGGTCACCTTCGTCAAGGTTAGCAACAATGTATTTTGGTGTGTTGTGTGCTCGTGCGACTAGGCTCCATTTTTGTCCTACTGAGAAGCCTGCGCCGCCTCTTCCACGTAAACCGCTGCTTGTAACTTCATAAATTACCCCTTGTGGCGTCATTGTTGCGAGGCATCTCGCTAGACCAGCGTAGCCGCCTACTGAAATGTAGTCTTGTATTCTGGTTGGGTCAATTTTTCCTGCGTTTCGAAGAACGAGGCGATGTTGTTTTTGGAAGTAGCCTTCGTTTTCGTATAGCATTCTTTTTACTGGTAAACCTAATACGATGTGGTCTCGGACGATTTCTCTGACGTTTTCTGGTTTAACGCTTTGGTAAAGGTGGTCGCCGGGTTCGATTAAGACTGCTGGACCAGCGGAGCATGTGCCTATGCATCCGGTTCTGGCAACTTTGCAAATGTTTTCTACGCCGAATTCTTTTACCGCTTCCTCAAATGCTTTTAGTACCTTAAACGCGCCAAACGGTACACAGCCGCTTGAGCAGCAAACGTTAATGCGGTATTTGTAGGCTCTTTGAAACTCGTTTTCTTGTTCAGCTATTTTTTGTACGTCAGAGAGTTTCGTCTTTTATGCCTCCAAGAGCGTTTTTAATTTTCCTAATTACTATTTCTTTGGTTGCTTTTCCGACAACTTGGTCGTCTATGACAATGTTTGGCGCCATAGCGCATGCACCAATGCATCGTGTGAACAGTAGGGACAGTTTGCCGTCGGCTGTTGAGCCGCCTCTTTTGAGGCTGAACTCTTTTTCGATTGCAGTTACAATTTGTTCTACGCCTTTAACGTAGCAGGCTGTTCCTAGGCATGCGGTGACTATGTGTTCGCCTGGTTTTCTCATTTTGAAGAAACTGTAAAATGTGGTTACCCCAAACACGTGGCTTGGAGGCAAATTGAGTGATTCTGATATGTCCATTAGCAGGTTTCTGTCTAAGTAACCGTATATTTCTTGGGCGCGGTGCAGAATTTCTAAAAGTGCGCTTTCTTCATAATTGTGTTCTTTTAGAACTTTTTCAAGCAGTACTCGCCGATTGTCGCTTGTAGCCAAACCCTATAGCCTCCAAATAACAATTCGATACTAGTAGGCAAACATTGAAACTGGTATAAAAGTTTAGAGGAGGTAAGATTCAACAACCCCATGACGGTTTTGGGTTAAAATCGCATGTTTGCCTGCTAATTCTGGAACATATGTTCAATAAGTGGGGTTAAGGGCGAAAATGTTTTGATTTTTGTGTGGCGAAAATGAAAATTTATGGTGGGACTTTTAAACCTGTTTTTTGGTTTAAACATAAATGCTTAGGCAAAGCATAATTAGCAAAATAAAACAAAATAGTTTATGCATAATGCAACATAATTTATAAAAAAATCTTTAAGCAACGGGTAAGGTTAAAAAATGCGTGTAATATCAAAAGAAAACTTTGCCGACTTCGTTAACGCCTTAATCCATGATGATTCACTAAACGTGATAGGCGTAAAAGCTAAGGGTGAAAAATACGCTTTTGGCCCACTGGAATCAGCTGACCAGTTAAGACTGGATTATGACGTCACACTTCTACCTCCCAAAAAATATTTTTTTCCTCAAAGAGAAACGCTTGTAACCTATAACATCGGCAAAGGATTCTCTGCTAAAAGACCCGCAGAAACCAAGCCCATGGTGCTCATCGGAGTTCACCCCTACGATATTGTGGCTCTGCTTCACATGGACGAAATCTTTGCAGAAACCAAGTCAGACCCTTACTACTTTGAGAAACGCAAAAACTCAATTATTATAGGCGTAAACATCCAAAAAATGTCTAAATGGTGTTTTGCACCAGAAATGGGCTGTGCTACTGTTGATTACGGTTATGACCTTATGCTGACAGATCTTGGAAACAGGTACGTCATCAACATTGGTTCACAGAAAGGCAGGGAACTTTTGGAAAAATATGCAAAAGGCGTAAGCAATGTGCTTGCAAGGGACGTCCAGATTGTTGGACAGAAAAAACATGAAATAATGGCGATGCAAAAGCAAAAACTTGATTTTTCACCAGAACTAATTCCAGAATTGCTCAGCAAAAATTATGAGAAAAGTGCTTTTTGGGAGAAACACTCAGAGAAGTGCCTAGGCTGCGGTTCATGTGTTCTTGTTTGTCCTACTTGCTACTGTTTTGACGTAAAAGATAACCCTGACTTGTCTCTTGAAGAGGGTGAACGCGTGCGAACATGGGACGGTTGCCTGTTGCAAGATTTTGCTAAAGTTGCCTCGGGAGAAAACTTCCGTCCAACAAGACCTACAAGGTATAGACATCGATACTTCAAGAAGGGCAAGTACCTCTACGACCGTTTTGGCTTTATCTCATGCGTTGGCTGTGGTAGATGTTCTTCAAACTGTCTTCCTGACATTGCAAATCCAGTTAACCTATTCAATGACATGTACCGTGAAAGCGTAAACACGGGACTACAAGTAACACCTATGGAGGAGCCGGATGTTAATATAAAAACTGAAGGTTACATAGATTACATTCCTAAACAGGCAACGATAGTAAAGAAACAGCAAATGACAACTCAGGAGTCATTGTTCGAAGTTAAACTTGACGACGGCTCAGTTCTTGGTCACAAACCCGGACAATTTGTTGAAGTATCCATTTTTGGAGTAGGCGAAGCGCCAATCTCGGTTTCATCGTCGCCAACAAAGAAAGACGCCTTTGAACTCTGCGTCCGCAAACTCGGCAACGTAACAAACGTAATGCATACCTTGAATGTTGGTGATAAAGTGGGTATTAGAGGACCCTTCGGCAACGGTTTTGATGCTGATTTTCTGAAGGGAAAAGATTTGCTTTTTGTGGTTGGCGGTTTGGGTTTGGCGCCTTTAAGGTCGCTTTTCAATTATGTTTTAGATAACCGGAAGGATTACGGGCAAGTTACCTTGCTTTATGGCTGCAAAGAACCCCGCGAGATGCTTTTCACAGATGAACTTCTTGCTCTTGCAAAAAGGGATGACGTGGACTTTAAGCCCACGGTTAACTGGTGCCCCGAAAACGAAACCTGGACAGGCAACATTGGCTTAATCACAACCCTGATTCCTCAAGTTAACTTTGACCCAGAAAAAACCTATGCCCTTCTTTGTGGTCCACCAATAATGTACAAGTTTGTAATAGCCGACTTAAAAGCCAAAAACCTTCCCGACGACCACATAATCCTCTCCCTTGAGCGACGAATGAAATGCGGTGTCGGTAAATGTGGTCACTGCCAAATCAACCAAATTTATGTCTGCAAAGATGGACCCGTGTTCAATTATTCAAAAATTAAAGGTATCCCGGAGGCGTTGTAATGAAGCCAAAAGTAGCGTTCTTTGATTTTGCTGGTTGCGAAGGTGACCAGCTTCAGATGGCTAATCTTGAAGAGGAATTGTTGGAACTTCTTGGAAAAGTGGAAGTTGTAAGTTTTAGAGAAGTAATGAAGGAACACAGCGATAACTATGATATAGCCTTCATTGAAGGTTCATGTACGCGGCTTCAAGATGAAGACAGGCTGAAACGAATCAGAAAGAACGCCAAAATAGTGGTGGCTATAGGTTCATGCGCAACAATTGGTGGTATAAACGCTCTTAGAAACTACCGTGAACTTGAAGACGTAAAAGCAACCGTGTATGGAGAAAACGCAAAACTCTTCGACGCTTACACTGCAAGACCAATAAACGCCATAATCACTGTAGACGCTTACGTGCATGGCTGCCCAATAAACAAAGAAGAATTTCTCAGCGTAGTCAAAGCTTTATTGCTGGGCGAGAAACCAGACATACCCACATACCCCGTCTGTGCAGAATGCAAGAAAAACGAGAACGTTTGTGCTTTCGAGAGAGGACAATTCTGTATTGGACCCGTAACGAGAGCAGGCTGCAACTCATGCTGCGTCAACGAAGGCACAATCTGCTGGGGCTGCCGCGGCTTAGTAGATAACCCTAACGAGAACGCCCAGAAGGAAGTTCTGATTAAGTATGGTTTGACAGTGGATGACGCGATTAGTAAGTTTAGGTTATACTTTGGTTGGCAGGAGAAGTAACATGAAAAATTCTAATTTAGATTTAGCAGTGCATTATGTTACACGTGTTGAAGGGCACGGCAGCATCTTTGTTAACGTTCGAGAAGGGAAAATAGAGCGTTGCGAGTGGGCAATCCCAGAAGCGCCACGATTTTTTGAAGCCATGGTTGTGGGACGCACCTACAATGAACTTCACCACATTACCTCCAGAATTTGCGGAATCTGCTCTATAGGGCACACGCTTGCCTCACTTAAAGCCACTGAAGCAGCAATGGGTATAGAAATAAGCAACCAAGACCAGAAACTACGAAAACTTGCTCTTCATGGAGAAAACCTGCAAAGCCACCTTTTGCATCTTGGTTTTCTAGTGTTGCCTGACCTGATGGGGGTTGGCTCAGTGATTCCGCTTGCATCCACTAACTCCGCGGAAGTAAAAACAGTTCTTCGCCTTCACCGACTGGCAAACGACATGTCAAACCTGCTATGCGGCAGAACAACCCATCCACAAAGACTGTTACCTGGTGGCTTCTCAAAAATTCCATCCATGAAAGAATTATCTCAGCTTAGGCAGAGCCTGAAAAATTCGGTTGAAGACCTTCAAGCAGTTGCAGTGCTTTTCAAGGCTTTATCATCCAAGTTGCCTGATTTCACAAGGGAAACCGAGTTTATTGCTTTAACAAACCCCGATGAATACGCGTTTTACGACGGAAAAATTAGTTCAACCGACACGGGTACTGCACCAACAAACGAGTATCTTTCATACACCAACGAGTATGTTGTTCCATTTTCTACGGCTAAACGTGCAAAACATGTGCGTGAATCCTACATGGTAGGTGCGCTTGCACGGTTCAACCTTAACGCAGACAAACTTTCTCCTTTGGCTAAGCAGATTACGGAAATGTTCAATCTTATACCTGTCTGTTATAACCCTTTCATGAACAACATTGCTCAACTTATAGAGGTGGCTCACTGTATAGAGGACTCAATCCGGCTCATCGATGAAATTGAAGAAACAGGTTTGAAGAGTCAACCAGAATACAATAAGCCAGAAATCAAAGTTAAAGCTGGACGCGGAGTAGGCGTGGTTGAAGTCCCAAGAGGCATACTATTCCATGACTATAGCTATAACGATAAAGGCTACTGCACCAAAGCAAATTGCGTTATCCCAACCAACCAAAACCATGGAAACATCGAATTAGACATGAAAGCCCTGCTGCCTACAATACTGGATAAGACTGAAAAAGAAATCGAGCTCGCCCTTGAAATGCTTGTCAGAGCGTATGACCCCTGCATTTCATGTTCAACGCATGCAGTAAAAATACACTGCATCTAAGAACTAAAAGAAAATTAAAAATGTGAAATTAAGCTAAGGCTTTGTCTGGCTGTTTGGATGAGCCCTTGATTTCAGCAACGTTTTTCATTGGGTGTTCTGATGTGATTTCAGGCGCGGTTTTTTCTGGCTGTTTTTGGATTCTTGTACATCTGATGTCGATGTCTTCTTCTTTGAGGTTAAGTGTAGCTTTGATTGTGCCGTCTTCAAGGTAATCAATGGTGAAACCCATTTTTTTAGTTAAGCTTAAGGCGCGGTAATTGTCAGGTAGCATGATTGCGTAAATGTTTTCTACGCCTTTTTCTTTGGCAATGTCTAAGGTGTAGTCAACCATTTTTGTTCCTAAACCTAAGCCTTGCCATTGATCGCTTACGATGAAAGCCATTTCGCCGTGTTTGCCGTCTGTTTCGATGCTTACGCGGCTTACTCCAAGCATTTTTCTTTTTCCGTCTTCCACGACTTCTGCTACCAAAGCGATTTCACGGTCATAGTCAACGTTACAGTAGCGGACTCGAACCTCATGTGGCGTATCTTTTAGCATTTGGAAGAAACGGTAGCGGATTGACTCTTCGGATAAGCTTTGGAACCATTCAAGCCACAGGGGTTCATCTTCTGGTTTTATTGGCCTTAATAGGACTTCTTGACCGTTCTTCAGGGTCCAAAGCAGTTCGTATTTTTTTGGGTACGGACTAACGACGATGTGCTCGTGTGGTTCATGTTTTTTGCAGACTTTCTCCTTATCTACAACGATTCTTGCGTCAAGTATGCAGGCTTCTTTTTCGCTGATCAGCATTGGGTTGATGTCGATTTCTTTGATTTGTGGGAAATCAACAAGCAACTGTGAGAATGTTAACAATGTTTCTTCAAGCTTCTTAAGGTCAACTGGTGCTGAACCACGGTAACCTTTGAGTAACCGGTAAACTTTGGTTTCTTCAAGCATACGGCGAATTAATGTAGAGTTTAATGGTGGCAGTCCAATTGAGTAGTCTTTGAAGAGTTCAACGCCTACTCCGCCCATGCCGAACAACACTGTGGGACCAAAGACTGGGTCTGTTTTTCCACCGATAATGATTTCGTAACCTTTCTTTTCAACCATTGGCTGTACGGTTACGCCGATGATGTGTGCCGATGGGTCGTGTGCTGTTGCTCTTTGGATTAGCAGGTCGAAGGCTTCGCGGACTTCTATTTCAGAGTGAATGTTTAGGATTACTCCGCCTACGTCGCTTTTGTGTATGATTTGAGGTGAAAGAATCTTTAGTACTACTGGGAAACCCATTTGTTGAGCGTAAGCTACTGCTTCGTCAACAGTGTTTGCTACTTCAGTTCGTACAACTGGGAAATTGTAGTATTTGAGAATCTTTTTAGCTTCATCTTCTGTTAGGACTTCGCGGTCTTCCATTGCAGCGTTCTTAAGGATAACTCTGACAGGACGCTGAGGTGGCGTGGCATCTCCTGGGAATTCTTCAGGGGTTTCATACAGTAGTTCAATGTTGCGTTGGTAATGGTACATGGTCATGTAAGTTTTTACTGCCTGCTCAGGAGTTGAATAAGTTGGAATGTTGTTGGCGTTTAGAATGCTGTTTGCTTCCAGCACTGCGCCTGAACCCATAAACGAGGTAACAATAGTTTTAGTTTGATACGTTTTATTGCGAACAAGTTCAGCAATACTTTTAGCGATTCCAACTGCGTCTGAAACTGCTTGCTGAGTAAACACTATTGCGATGCCATCAACGTTCTCATCATTAAGGCAAGCTTCAAGCGCCGCCTTGTAACGGTCAGACTTTGCGTCACCGAGAACGTCAACGGGATTGCCGTGGCTCCAGAAAGGTGGCAGAACCGCGTTCAGGCTGTCAATCGTTTTTTTGCTAAGTTGTGCGAGTTGTCCACCTTGAGCAATTAGCGCATCGGTGGTCATAACTCCTGGACCTCCAGCGTTTGTAATGATTGCTAAACGTTTGCCTTTTGGAAGTGGTTGAGTGCCTAAAACTTCCGCAGCGTTAAACAAGTCAGCTATTTCATCAACCCGGACCACGCCAGCACGTTTGAATGCAGCATCATAAATGTCGTCTTGACCTGAAAGTGAGCCAGTGTGAGAAGCTGCAGCTTTTGCGCTTTCCAAAAATTTACCTGACTTTACCACAATGATGGGTTTGGTTCTTGCGAAGTGGCGCGCGGCGCTCATGAATTTGCGGGCTTGAGTTATACCTTCTACGTACATGAGAATGCTTTTTGTTTTTGGGTCACTGCCGAAGTAGTCAATTAAGTCGCCAAAGTCCACGTCAAGCATGGAGCCGACGGAGACGAAGTTGCTAAAACCAATGTTTTCGCTAATTGCCCAGTCAAGAATTGCTGAGCCTAAAGCGCCGCTTTGAGAGATAAACGCGATTTTTCCAGCTTTCGGCATTTTATCCAGAAAAGTGGCGTTTAAAGAGTTTCTTGGACGAATTATTCCAATGCAGTTTGGTCCGACTACTCGGATTTTGTATCTTTTTGCTACTTCAGCGATTTTGTCCTCTAAAGCTTTGCCTTCGGGACCAATTTCTTTGAAGCCGGCTGAAACAATGATTACTCCTTTTACGTGGGCTTTGCCGCATTCTTCCATGACGTCTGGCACGGTTTTTGCGGGAGTAGCAATCATTGCTAAATCGATTGGTTCGGGAATCTGGTCAACTGACGGGTAAGTTTTGACTCCCATTATTTCTGGTTTTTTTAGGTTAACAAAATATACTTTGCCGGTGTAGCCCAGTTGTGTAAAGTTTTTTACTATTGCGTGTCCAACTGAGCCTTCGGTGTCACTGGCGCCGATTATGGCTACGCTTTTAGGATTAAAAATCTTGTCAAGATTTAATGTAACCATTTAGACCCTCATCAAGGTTCGATGATGGGTGACGAGCAAATTAAAGGTTATGTATCAAAGGTTCACTGTTTTAAAGTAAAATGTTGAAAAAAGCGCGAAAAATTGTGAAAGCTAGTTCAAAAATGACGGTGAGTCAGCGCCCTGTTTTAACTGGAAAAACAATTCAAAAATGTAGCGTTTATAGTTCAAACTGTTGCTTGCCAATTGTTGCAGAAGAGTAATTCATAGATGTTCTTATCTGGAAAATGTGGGGAACTCTTATCTAATAGTCACATAACAAAAGTGTAAATAGCTTCATTAAGAGAGAGGGGCACTAAGTGGTTAACGGCAAATACTGGAACGAAAAAATCGAAACCCTGCCAAGTGAAGAAATAAAAAAACTGCAACTGCAAAAACTAAAAGAACAAGTAAAATACTGTTACAATAACAGCGTTTTTTATCACAAAAAATTTAACAGTGTCGGATTAAAACCCGAAGACATCCAATCACTTGACGACCTTAAAAAAATTCCATTCACAATAAAATCTGATTTAAAAGAAAACTATCCTTACGGCATGGTAGCAGCCAAACCAGATGAAATCGTTGAAATTCACGCTTCAAGCGGAACAACAGGCAACCCCATCATAGGCGCCTACACACGAAACGACATGGCTATTTGGCAAGAATTAATGGCTCGCTCCATTTACACTACTGGCGGAAGACCCGAAGACGTAATCCACATAGCTTATGGATACGGTTTGTTTACAGGTGGCTTAGGCTTCCATTATGGTGCACAAAAACTTGGGGTTCGTATCGTTCCAGCTAGTGGAGGCATGACACAACGCCAAATCAAACTCATGAAAGACCTTGACGTAACCATTCTTGCTTGCACTCCAAGCTTTGCCGTTTACCTTGCAGAAACCATGATTCAAGAAGGCGTAGTTCCACAAAAAGACCTTAAACTCAAACGAGGAATCTTTGGCGCTGAACCATGGTCACACCAAATCAGACAAAGAATTGAAAAAGAACTTGGCATAGAAGCTTACGACATTTACGGATTAACCGAACTTTGCGGTCCCGGCGTCTCCGTAGAATGTCCAGAACATGATGGATTGCACATTTGGGAAGACGAATTTATCGTTGAAACCATCGACCCCGACACCGGCGAATCCTTACCGGACGGTGAAGAAGGCGAATTAGTCTTCACAGCCTTATGCAAAACTGGTTTACCAATTCTACGTTATCGAACACGTGACATATCAAAAGTAATGCGCGAAAAATGCGCTTGCGGACGTACACACGCCAGAATGATGCGAGTAACAGGCAGATCAGATGACATGTTAATTGTTAGAGGCGTGAACGTGTTCCCATCACAAATTGAGTATGCTGTAATGCAGTTTCCTGAACTTGCCGCACAGTACCTGATTGTTCTTGACCGCCCCGGTGCATTAGACACTTTCCAGGTTAAGGTTGAATTAACTGATGCATCCTCAAAGGACCCACAGTTGGACGTAAACACGCTTAAGCGGAACATACAACAAAGAATTCACATTATAACGGGTTTATCTGCTGACATCGATGTTGTTAAACCCAATGAACTGCCAAGAACTGAGGGAAAAGCAAAAAGAGTACTAGACCTACGTAAAGGCAAAATGTAAAAGGGTTCTGTACATGACAAAGATTACAGTAGATAAACCGGGAAGTTATGCTTTGCTCAACGGTGACGAAGCAGTTGCAAGAGGCGCAGTCGAAGCTGACCTTAAAGTTGCCGCCGCTTACCCTGGTACACCCTCTACTGAAATTTTAGAAAACCTCTCTCAAGCAGCAAAAACTTTAGGTTTCTATGCTGAATGGAGCGTCAACGAAATTGTTTCTGCCGAAGTGGCAGCTGGCGCATCAATGACAGGCGCAAGAGCACTTGTAGCCATGAAACATGTAGGGTTGAACGTTGCTTCAGACGCTGTTATGACCCTTGCTTATACAGGCGTTGAAGGCGGTTTAGTGATTGTGGTTTGTGACGACCCAGCCTTGCATAGCAGCCAAAACGAACAAGACACACGCTACTTCGCAGTACATTCAAAACTGCCCTTACTTGATGCTGGTAACCCTCAAGAAGCTCTTGACATGGCGCGAGAAGCCTTCCAATTAAGTGAACAACTTCATCTTCCAATTATTTTGCGTTTAACAACTCGTGTAGCTCACGGTAAAGCCAAAGTGCGTCTTGGTGATTTTCAGAAACTTGAACGTAAAATCTCTTTTGATAAGAACGGTTCTAAATGGGTAATGGTTCCCGCTAACGCTACTCGTCAGCACAGGGTTTTGGAGGAAAAATTAATAGACGCAAAGCAGGTTGCTGAAAACTCGCGTTTTAACATAATCGAAGATAACGGCGCTGAAGTTGGCATTATCGGTAGCGGTGTAGGTTACTATTACGCTCGAAGTGTACTTGACACTGCAAAGTTTTCTTGGCTTAAACTCGGTTTTGTCCATCCGTTTCCGTCTGGAATTGTGAAAGAGTTTGCTTCAAAAGTTAAACAAATCATAGTTATCGAAGAACTGCGTCCTTATGTTGAAGAAAACATTCAACGGCTCAAAATTGATGTAACAGGCAAAACAATGCTTGGGCTAGGCGAAATCGGTGAATACACGCCCGACCGGGTGCGAGCAGCTTTTGCTAAACTGGGTTTAACCGAAAAAGCCTCTGACACGTCAGTTATGGATTTGCCGCCTAGACCTCCAAACTTGTGTCCTGGCTGCACACACCGCGCCTTCTATTACGCCTTAAACTCTGTCAACCAACACGTAGCTTGTGATACTAACAAGTGTGTAGGTTGTGGCGTTTGCGAATCAGTTTGCTCAGTCGAAAAAGAAAACGTGTCTGACTCATCAAAATCAAGAATACACGTTATGCAAATTAATCAAACTTACACTGCAACTGCCTGCAGAACATGCCCAGATGCTCCATGTGTCGTTTCATGTCCACAAAAGGCGTTATCAAAATCAGTTAATAACGGAACAATACTTGTTGATGAAACAAAATGTGTTGGTTGCGGTTTATGTATCAAATCCTGTCAATACAAAGCGATAAGTGTTGATTCAGACAAAAGAAAAGTTGTTATATGTGACACATGTGAAGGTGACCCTCAATGTGTGAAGCACTGCCCCGAAAACGCTTTAACACTAATTGGGCAATCAAACGACAAAATTGTTACCGGCGACATTGGTTGCTACACTTTAGGCGTTTTGCCCCCGTTAAGTTCAGTTCAAACATGCTTATGCATGGGCGCTGGTATTTCGCAAGCGGCTGGAATGATTCACGCAGGTGTTAAAGAAAAAGTTTTTGCGGTAATTGGGGACTCCACGTTCTTCCACGCTGGTATGCCTGGGTTGCTTAACATTGCTTATAACAAGGCTAACGTTTGCGTTATCGTTTCAGACAATCGCATTGTAGCCATGACGGGACATCAACCCACGCCTGCAACAGGAAAAACCGCTATGGGTGATGAAGCAAAAATCGTAAGCATACAAGAAATCGCAAAAAGCGTAGGAATAGATAAAGTTATTACAGTTGACCCATACGACATTAAAGCCACAACAAAAGCAATCCGTGAACTAATGGCTTATGATGGTCCATCTGTTATTATTTCACAGCGACCTTGCCCACTCTTGTCTGAACGTGGTAAACCTCGAGAAGTTACTGATAAATGCAGCGGCTGTGGCGTGTGTACGACTTATTTCGGTTGTCCCGCAATCACCCAGAATGGTGGACGCGCAGAAATCGACCCAACCCTCTGCAAAGGTTGTGGCGTATGCGAATCAGTCTGTCCTCATGAAGCTATACGGAGGAAGCCATAATGAAGCTTGACTTATTATTTTCAGGTGTCGGCGGCCAGGGCGTCGTGGTTCTAAGTGACATTTATTGTGAAGCTGCAATGCTTGACGGGTTTGACGTGGCTAAAGCGGAAGTCCACGGTATGGCACAACGAGGCGGCACAATAGTGGCTTACACTCGAATCGCCGAGAAGGTTGAATCCCCCCTTATTGAAACCGGCAAAGCAGACGCAATTGTGGGCTTTGAAATTCTTGAAACCGCAAGGTCTCTACCGATTCTTAAACCAAACGGTGCAGTAATCGTTAACACAAAATACATTCCGCCAAGCAGCTTCTCAAAAAGTGTAAAACCAAAAACAAGCCTTGAACTGCTTGACCTAATCAAAAGCAAAGTACCAGTGGTTCATGAGGTAGACGGGTCAGGCATCGCAAAACAAGTCGGCAACAACCTAGTTGTAAACACTGTTTTACTTGGAGCATTATCCGCTTTGCCAAATATGCCTATTAAACGGGAATCTTTTGAAACTGCAATGGCTAGCAGACTCAAAGAAAAGTATCTCCAAGTTAACCTCAAAGCTTTTGATTTAGGTAGAAAAAGCGTTTTACAGTGACTGTTAATGAAAGGCAAAGACCTCTTCGCTGAAACCCTTAGCATACAAGTCTATGAAGCTAAAGACGGATACGCCAAAGTCTCAATGACCATACAGAAAAACCATACAAATGCCTACGGATTTACCAACGGCGGTGTAATCTTTACACTGGCTGATTATGCTTTTGCTGAAGCATGCAACTACGGCGAAAATATTGCTGTTGCACTTCAAGCAAATATCAATTTTTTGCGTCCAACCCAAACAGGGGACGTTCTGGTTGCTGAGGCGACGCGGGTTTCAGACGGCAAAACCACAGGTCTATACCAAGTGACCGTAAAAAGCGGCGAGAAAATTGTAGCTTACTTTTCGGGTGTTGCTTACAAAAAATCTGCTTAACAGGCAATTGGTTGATTGTTTTACCCAAAAAAGTAATTAACACGCGATAATATTTTTATGTAAGAATAGCGCTGATTGCGGTGCTGGGGTGGCCGAATCGCTGAGGCGGTAGCCTGCAGAGCTGCTTTATATGGGTTCAATTCCCATCCCCAGCTCTTTTAACGCAGTCCCCAGCTTCTGGCGRCAAACCCATATACTCATTTTCGTTTTCTGAAAAGCTTAAGACCATCCATTTCAGTGACGTATTCGTAGCCTGCTTCGATGAGTTCYTTGGCTTCTTTGACGTTTTCAGCGGTCTTGCAGATAAAATCGTCGTCTTGGAAGGTTACGAGCTGGGTGTAGATGAGGGTGTTTTTGATGTTCTTGTGGCCTAACAATCGCATGACGTGTAAGATATCTTTGGTTTTGTGGTATTCCATTGTGGCTTTCCAGTGGCGGAAGGTATGGAAGGTTATTTGGTTGATTCTGGGGTTTCCGAGTTTTTTGGCTGCTCTTTTTCGTTGCCGCACGAATGAGCTTCGGTAGCCGCGCAGGTCGTATGTTCCAAAGATTTTGTCTGATTTTTTGGGGAGTACTGATAGCATGGTTAAGAGTTTTCCTGATATTTTGAACATTCTTGCGTGGCTGCGTTTTTCTGGTGTTATACGGATGGTTGAGTTTACGTAGTCTATGTCAGTCCACTTGAGTTTCCAAGCTTCTCCTACTCTGATTGCCGTTTCCTTTAGTGTTTGAAGCAGTGCTGCAGTTTTTTCCGCGCAACTAGCGATGAGTTGGTCAATTTCTTGTTCTGTGGGTATGAAGGGTATCTTTTCGATTCTGGTGTATCGTGGTGGATCCCATTTGCCGCCGACCATTTTTAGGAAGTTGCTGTAGGCTTCGGTGACGTATTCTTTTCTGCCGTCGCTCCAGGTTTGTTTTGTTAAGACTTCTTTTACGGTTTCTGGGTCGAAGAGGCTAGCGCCGAGTTTTACTAGTCGTTTCATTACTTTGACTCGGCCTTCGATGGTTTCTTTTGCGTATCCTTGTTTCAGCAGCCAGAACTCGTATTCGACTATTTTGCCGTTAGTTGTCGCTGCTTCATTTCTACGCAGAACTTCTGTTGTTTGAGGTTCTGCTGCCAAGTTTTTCGTCTCCGTGACGCATATTTGGCGAGTAGATACTATGCTAGCTTTGCTTTTTAATGACTGCGTTTCAACTGTTTCAACGGCTATAGCTGCCTCTTTGGCTCTTTTTGTGTCGTTTGGATCTGAGAAGCGCATTCCGCATTCTCTGCAGGACCAGCGTTGAATTTCAAAGCCGCTTGGCGTGTAGCGTTTTGCATCTCGCCAAACCTTTTTGGAGTGGCATCGTGGGCATAGGGGGCTGGAGCCGACATCTCTTTTTGGGGATGACTTACTGTCTGTTTCGGTTTTTTCGCCAAATATGCCGTCTTCTGGTGTAAGTCCAGCCATTCCCTCCCACCCGCGTCTACTCTTGGTTGTTCAGCTTTTCAGAAAGCTTCAGTCCGCATGGACCGCACAGGAAGCCCCACGATTCGTCAAAGAGCGTCACCTGCCAGTCGGGTCTGCCCTTGGCGCCGCAGCACACGCAGGTTTCAACCCCAAAATCCATCGTCAACCTGTAAACCGACTTGGCTTTAGCTGCCAGCTCCTCGAAGCTGAAGTTTGCAAACGAGTTAACAAGTGAAACGACTTTCTCCTGTGTCTCTGCCTCTTTCTCGGTTTTCTCACTCCCCAAATCAGGCGCCTTTTCCGAAATGAGACCTGTTTCTGAGACTGCATTTTCCGCTTTTGACCCGTCGGCACTTGCAGTTGTTGGGTAACTTGTTAACTTGTTTGCAAGGCTACAACCGTACTTTTTGGCTATGCGCCTAAGCTTTTCGGCGTCGAATTCATAGATTCTGCCCGGACCCTTCTGCCCCCTTGTGTTGGTTTTTCTGCCGCTTAGCACTTCACGCAGCCTGTAGCCGACCTTCTGTTTGGTGACTTCGCCGAATTCGGCTGTATCCATCTTGTTGGGCTTCTTATCGTCCAGTTTACCCTCCAAATCATTAACCAACGCATCCCAGACGTCGGCAAAGGCAAGCGGCTGATTGGGCGCGTACAGTTCGCAGATGACTTTGACGATGTGGCCTTCCAGTGTGTTGGTTTTCTCGCTTAGCCGTTCCTTCTGCAGCAGTTCAAGATGTGTCCGCAAATCCGCCTCAACGGTTAAGCCTGAGACGATTTGGAGGATGGGTTTCCAGAGCTCTTTTAGGCGCCCCTTGACGGCTAAATCGATTTCGGGAATCTTCCAGTCCATGCTGGCTAAACGCCATTTCAGCAGCATATCCCGAAGCTGTCTGAGGCGTTTCTCGTCTTCCTCGTTAAAGTCCGCCCAATCCCTACGTGGATAACCCTCCACCATAGGAATGAAGATGAAGCGCTCCAGCAAGCCTTTCACGTGAGGGATTTCCTCGGCGGCGCAGGCTTTAAAGCAGAAGACACGGAAGTACTTGATGAACCGCTTGTTCTGTGTAATCATGGTTCTTGGTACGACGGCGCCTCGTTTGTAGCCTGCCTTGTAAATCTTTGATTTCTCCATATCCCGCTGTAGCCCCTGCGCTTCATCCTCCAATATGGTGCCGGGCGCCTCGGAATCATCCAAGTAGCCATAAGTGTCCGCTGAGGGAATGGTGACGCCAAGCATGGGGCGGTAGCAGAGCCAGTTAAGCAGGTTCAACGCAACAGTTTTTCCGCTTTCGTTATCGCCCACAAAGTACACGTAGGGCACCGTGCGCAGCTTCTCCTGTTGATAACTCAGCAAGACACAGGCTGCAAGGTAATCCTTCCAAATAGACTCCACATCTAAGAATAGGTCAAATTCGTCCCGTACCTTCCAGAACAGTTCTTCGCGGCTGGGCACTGCACCTT
>JBNIDQ010000015.1:0-232581 GCA_050108135.1 Bathyarchaeia archaeon
CTGGGTTTCTAAACCTTTTTTTGTTTAAAAGCCTGCTAATGCCTGTTTTGTTGGTGTTGCAACTGCAAACATTAATGGCGTTGACCGTTACGGTTTTTCTTGTATTTTAGTTAGCGGCGGCTACAAAAAACGTTTTAGCTTTCTTTATTTGGTGTTTTAATCAGTTTCTGTAATTTAGTTAAACCCTGTTTTGTTTTCAGAAACCTTTAAAACTGCATTATTCATCTTTGTTTTGAGTGTCCCAGGATTTGTGCCGAGGTAGCTCAGCCTGGGAGAGCGCTCGGCTGAAGACCGAGTTGTCGCATGTTCAAACCCTGCCCTCGGCACCACTCCATACTTACTTATCATCGGTGCAAAACACAACTTTTAAGGACACTTCACTTTCTCAGTGCGCATTTGAGATTGTTTTAGGCGCCTTAAAACGCCATAAAAGAACGGTACCAGCTACTATAATTATGGTTGTAGCAGAGGCAATAGGTATCAGCGGGGAACTTGTAGGAGCTTGCTCTTCATCAGAGGGTACTTGCGTTTCTTCAGGTGGTGATGTTTGCGGATTTTCTATTGTGCCCTGCCATTTTTCAAGAGACACTTGTATTTTGCTTATGTCACAAGGTTGAGTAAGCGGGTAATTGTCTGTAAAGTTTTCGTAGACGCTGTATGGGGTTTCGCCGATGCCGTCGCCGTTATTGTCCTGTCCAGTGTAATCCGACCAGTAGTTGCCTTCTTTGCCATTATCCCACTTATTGTATTCAGAATAATATGAGAAGTTTGTAAAGGTCATCGCGTACGTTTCATGAGCTTCATTCACTTTTGTGCTGTCCTTAAAATTGTTCCAAACAAAATCATTAGAGTCAGAACTGACAAGACTAACAGCATATTCACTTGTCCCCTGAATATCGTTTCCTAAAACATGATTAAACAGTGCACCAGTCAAATAAATGCCAATTCTGCCCTGCTCAAGATTGATGTTATTTTGAAAAAAATCATTATATTCACCACTCAATTTTAGACCGAACTCTTCAGCTGTTATGTCATTTTCATAAACATAATTTCTGCTTCCACCCAACGTTATGCCTGCACAGTTATCTAAACCAGAATTGGAACTGGATAAAATATTGTTTTTTTCTATCCAATTATATGAGCCGCCTATTATAAGGCCACAACAATTTATTCCTACTATAGAATTTTGTGTTACCGTGTTATTGTGCGAATTAGTTATTGTCACTGCTGCAGACTGCCAAGTGCCCCCTTCTTTTGAAAACTCGTTATCAATTAGAATGTTATTGTGCGAGTTTGCTATAGATATAGGTCCTTTACAATGAGTAACCAAAGAGTTGTTTACGCCAGAAAACATTATCGCCTTGTTTAAACCTGAGACATCAATATTTTGAATCACCATATCCGTACAGTTGACAAGAGTCACCTGACCCGCATCATCTATAACTTGATTTGATTGCCCATAAAGAAATACTAAAGGCTTACCATTAATAGTGTTGCCTGAAATTACATTTGAATCCTTAAATTCCCAGTAACTAAGACTGCAATTTATGAACTTGTTATTGATAAAAGTGGTTTCATCAGTTCGAAACTCCACAGCGTTACCGTTATTTGCAATAAACGTGTTGCCTGAAACAAAATTTTTAACGCCACGAAGTGCAATAGACCAATATCTTGTTTCAAAATAATTATCAATAACTGTGTTACTTGACGAAACTACAATATTATCTGAATCGGTCATGAAATCATTATAAACTTCAATGCCTGTTCCAAAATCGATTATCCGCGTGTTCTTGATGGTAACGTCACTTTTTCCATAAATCCCTATAGCTATACCACTGTTTGTCCCTCGAATGGTTTTCCCTGCACCATCAAAAACTATGCCGTCACACTCTATGTTAATAAAAACAAAGCCCATAGCAACATCACCACTTATATCCTCGGTAAGGGTGTAAACATTCCCATTTTGGCGAATTTTATCAGTCCCTGTAACAGCACCGGACGACGTTATTTTTATAATGCCTTCAGAAGGTGATGCAGCATTAAGACCCCCTAACGTACACACCAACGACAACGAAAGCAAAACTGTTAACACAAGTGTTATCAACACACGGGATCTATTTTGAATTCTCATTAGTCTTCAAAAGCATTTTCAAGTACTCAATTATTAATCATTTTTCGTCAAGAAACCTTGACTAAACCTTTTTTTGGAATCAAACACAAATCGCAATAATGGATGAATTTTAATCTGTCATTTAAAAAAGAGGTTGTGCAGATATCTCAATTTTTCTTGTGTTCAAAACCCTGCCCTCGACACTACTCTATCAATTGTGTTTGATTTATCGTGCACACTTTTAGGTGGCTGATTGTAGTTTGCATGTTTGCTTAGCAAGGGGTTCTATTGTTAAATTCTTGTTTAGCTGACACTAACAAATAAAAGAGCGTTCACGTAAAAAGTACCTGAAAGCTCTCCTTTTTTCTTTAGAGCCATTTTGTACATTTGAGGTATTGCGCGTTGGCAAGTGAAGATTCTTGGCATACTTTAAGCGTTGATGAAACGTTAAAGAAACTTGATTCAAGTGAAGATGGTTTAAGTGATGATGAAGTAGCCCAAAGGCTAAACCGTTATGGTTCCAACGAGTTAGGCCAAGAAGAACGGATAAGCAAATTATCATTATTGGTTAATCAAATAAAAAATCCTCTTATCGGCGTTTTAATTGTAGCCGCCATAATTTCCATAATAGTTTCTCATTATATCGATGCAGTAGTAATTGCAACTGTAATTATCCTAAATGCTGTCATCGGATTCTTTCAAGAATTCAAAGCTGAAAACGCACTTCAAGCACTAAAATCCCTCTCTGGACCCGAAACAATGGTGCTTAGAAAATGTAAGAAACCCGCAGTTTGTGTTGAGCAAAAAATTAAAGCTAACAATTTGGTTCCCGGCGATGTAATTATGCTTGAAGCGGGCTCCAAAGTACCTGCCGACGCAAGAATTTTTCAATCATTTAATTTAGAAATCGATGAATCCATGTTAACAGGTGAATCACAGGCTGTCAGAAAAAAAGTTGACGTGTTGCCTAAAGATTTGTCCATTGGTGATCGGGTTAACATGGCGTTTTCAGCAACGATTGTTGTTCAAGGAAGAGGCAAAGCAATAGTAGTAGCGACCGGTTTAAAAACTGAAATTGGAAAAATTGCTGAATTAATCAAAGGCACGGAAAAAGTTGAAACCCCAATTCAAAAGCAAACCAAGGATTTAAGCAAAAAACTTGGTTTATTTGCCTTGTTAGCTAGCGCCTTGGTTTTTACAATCGCGGTTTTGCGGGGTTTTGATTTTGTTGAAACTTTTCTTTTTGCTTTAGCTACTGCCGTTTCAGCGATTCCGGAAGGTTTGCCTGCCGTGTTAACGGTTACTTTAGCTGTTGGCGTAAACAGGATGGCTAAACGTAATGCTTTAATTAGAAAACTTCAAGCTGTAGACACTTTAGGGTCAGCTACTGTTATTTGTACTGACAAAACGGGCACTTTAACAACAAATCAAATGACTGTTAGAAAAATTTTTACAGATGACAAGCTAATCAGTGTTTTAGGCGAAGGTTATAACCCTGAAGGACAATTCAAGCTTGAAGCCCAAATATTTGATGTTCCACAAAACAAATCTGCGAGCAATTTGCTAAAAATTGCGGCTTTATGTAACGATGCAAAACTAATTGAAACCGAAAAAGATGACAGAATCCAATGGGAAATTGTCGGTGACCCAACAGAAGGTGCACTGGTTGTTGCTGCCGTTAAAGCAGGTCTTAACTTAGAAAAACTGCAGGATACTTACCCCAGAATTGATGAGATTCCTTTTGATTCAAAAGAAAGATACATGGTCACTTTCCATAAAGAAAACGATCAACAAGTTCAAGTTTTTATTAAAGGTGCTCCCGAGGCTATACTGCCATTATGTACCCATGTGGTGCAAGAAGATGGTAAAGAAAAAACGTTAACAGACCGCCGAAAGCAAGAATTTTTTGAAGTTAGCAAACAAATGGCGAGTCAAGCATTAAGAGTTCTTGCAATGGCATACCAAACAATAAACGTGGATGACATTGAAAAAACGATGTCTGCATTCAAAGAAAAAAGTGTTAACCTATTTTTCGCTGGTTTTGCTGGTATGATTGATCCGCCTAGAAGTGAAGCTAAATCTGCTGTTGGCTTGTGCAAACGTGCTGGAATTCGTGTAATTATGGCTACTGGTGACCATAAGTTAACTGCTGAAGCTATAGCTAAAGAGCTTGGTATCGCTGGTTCTTCTGGTGCCATTACTGGCGTAGAATTGGACAAAATAACTGATGCACAATTAGACGAGATTATTGGTAATACTTCCGTCTTTGCTCGTGTTTCTCCTACCCATAAATTTCGAATTGTTGAATCTCTGCGTCGTCAAGGAAACGTTGTAGCAATGACTGGTGATGGAGTAAATGATGCACCGGCATTAAAAGCTGCAGAAATTGGTATAGCTATGGGCATTACTGGCACTGATGTTACAAAAGAAACAGCTGACATGGTTTTAACCGACGATAACTTTGCCAGTATAGTCAACGCTGTGGAAGAAGGTCGCGTTATTTTTGAAAACATCCGTAAAGTCGTAAAGTATCTTGTTAGCACGAATACGGGTGAAATAATTACCATTCTTTCAGCGTTAATACTTTTGCCTGCTGCGCCGCTGATTTTTTCGGCAGTTCAAATTTTATGGATTAACCTTGTTACAGATGGTTTACTGGTGATTCCGTTGGCTTTGGAGCCTAAAGGCGAAAGCGTTATGAATTTTCCTCCCAGACAACCAAAGGAACGAATAATCAATCGCGAAATGATTTTTACAATAATCTTTGTAGGGGTCTTTATGGCTGCAGGTACCCTTTGGGTATTTGCGGAAGGTCTTAATGGCAACTTTGCAAGAGCTCAAACATTAGCTTTCGTCACTATTGCTCTATTTCAGGTTTTTAACTCTTTGAATTGTCGTTCAAGAAGACTTTCCGTTTTCAAAATTGGCATTTTTTCAAACAAGTGGTTGCTGTTAGGCATTGTATTCTCTGTTACATTACAAGTCTTGGTGACAGAATTGTCATTTTTCCAAGCAGCTTTTGGAACAATAAGTCTCTCATTAATGGATTGGGTACTAGTAGTTTTAGTTTCAAGTTCAGTTTTCATTGGAGATGAAATACGAAAACAATTAAGGAAAATGCTAAAATGAATCTTCTTGTTCAGAAGTTATTAGTTTAACTTTTTCTTGAATATTTCATCTTTTTTGTCTTGGCTTCAAACTTGCCCTTGGCACCACTCCATTCAGCATTATAGCATTGGTTTAATTTAGAAAAAACAACTCTTTTTTGGAAAAACGGAAAAAATAAATAACCACAATGGCCAAACAAATAAGCGTTTGGGGATACCGTAATTGCCGGACGAAATCATGGTCAAGAAGGGCACTCTTAAGAAGGTAGTGGCAGTTCTTTGCGTTATTGTGTTAGTTTCTGCATCTGTATATTGTATCTATCAAAAGGTCATTCTTCCCCGTTCCCAACTAATAGAGCAGATTTCTTTTCTCCGAAACGAAATAAATAACAGAACCTTTGAAAAAGAGCAACTGGACAAGCAGGTAGCCGATTTACAAGGGCAAATAAGCAATCTAACCCAATTAATTAATCCTGAATTTACTGACACGGTTCAGTTGAACTTAGAGATCAACGAATTAACCATTCAACTTGACAATGCAAACCAGGCTATCAACCGCTTGAATAATGAGTTACTAGAAGCCAACACTACCATTGCAAGGCTGCAGAGTGAAATCGACGCAGGGCCAAATACGGTTGTAAAGTGAGGAAAAATGAATGTCGGACACAGTTTCAATAATGAAAAAGTCGACAGCTAAGAAAATTGTAGCAATCGCTTTGTGTGTTGTTATTCTCTCTGTGGCAGGCTGGTTTTTGTATCAGCCGGTATACGCGGCGGAACATGAAAGTTTATTGGCGGATCAATGGCAGGTTGAAAATGAATTAACTATTAAAAGTAAGGAAGTCTCAGTTTTGAAGGCTGAAATAAATAAGCTACAAAGTCAACTTAGCAATCTGCAAAGTACGCTTTCACAACAGAACACTACAGTAGTGGAGTTAAACACTAGGTATTATGATTTGAAAGCTCAGGTTATACAAGCTAACCAAACCGTTTCAGACTTAGAGAATCAATTAGCAGAAGCACAATCTACAATCGAAGAATTAGAAATTCAGCCGTAGCCAATTATTAAATGGTTCAAGTTGATGATTTGCGTCCAAGGTGCCGTGGATGTTTACCTCTTTTGAAGTGGTCTTCAATCTGCTCCAAAGTTAACCCTTTGGTCTCTGGAACCAGTCGCAACGTGAAAAGAAAAGAGACGATGCCGATTGCGGCGAAAAGCCAAAACGTTCCCGACTGCCCCAAAACGTCCACAAGTCCCAAAAACAGCAGCGTGATTAGGAAATTGGCGCTCCAGTTGGCAACTGTTGCAATGCTCATAGCTGTGCCTCTTGCTTGTAGAGGAAAGATTTCAGAGATTAACAGCCAAAAAACGGGTCCAAGACCGATGGCGAAAAACGAAATGTACGCGATTAGGCTTATTGCCGTTATTATGCCAACGTCTGATGCTTGCCCTGCTGCCCCTGCAAAGGCAAATCCTGCTCCTAGAACAATCAAGGAGATAACCATGCCTGCCGTGCCCACAAGCAAAAGCGGTCTTCGTCCAACCCTGTCCACCAGAACCAACGCGACAGCTGTCATTATGAGATTAGCTGCGCCTACGCCGGTTGTGGCTGCTATCGCGGCTGTGTCGGAGGATAAACCGGCAAACTGGAAAATGGTTGGTGCATAGTAAATTATGGTGTTTACACCTGTTATTTGCTGAAAAATTGCTAGTCCTAAGCCGACGATTAATGGGTACTTGAGCATGCTTGACTTAAACTGGGCAAGTCCTCTATTTCGGGTTTTTACGGTTTCATTTATCTCGTCAACTTCTTTTTGTACGTCGTTTGTTCCGCGAACTCGCTGTAGTACCTGTTTTGCTTTATTCGACTTGTGCTTGAGAACCAGCCAGCGGGGACTAAACGGCATTAAAGCCATGCCCACTAGCAAAATGACTCCTGCAATCAATCCTGACGCAAACATTAAACGCCAAGCTCCCGTTGCAGAAAAGTAGCTGTCAACACCATAAGAAATCAAAATACCCACCGTAACAAACAACTGGTTAAACGAAACCAGTGTACCTCGGATTCTTTCTGGGGCTAATTCTGAAATGTACATTGGAACAATAAATGAGGCGATTCCGATGGCTACGCCGATTAGGATTCTTCCGACAACAAAAATGGGCAATCCTGGAGAGCCTATTACGATGAAGGTGCCAAGGATAAAGAGTGCTGAACCCGCGATGATTGAGTATTTGCGTCCTAACCTGTCTGCTAAGAATCCGCCAAGTACAGCGCCGAGGAATGCGCCGATTAAAACTGAACTGGTTGCTATTGATTCTTCATTTGTTGACAGGCTCCAATCTTCCTGTATGTACAGTATGGCGCCGGAGATGATGCCTGTGTCAAAACCGAAAAGTATTCCGCCCACCGCCGAGATGGCTGTGGCAATGATTAGTATTGCTGTGATTTTTTGTTTGCTAATCATAAGAACTGTTGCCCCAAAAATGGTTGCCTAAAAGTAGCATATGAATTAGAGTTGTTTCTTGTTTAAAAAATGATTGGGTAGAAATATTTTGTTTATTTAGGTTAAATTTATTAGCTTTGTATTGCCTACCGCTTGTTTGAGGTAAAAATTATGCAGTTAGATGAGTGTATTAAAGGTCGTAGAAGTGTTAGGGCTTACACCGATGAACCTGTGTCTAAAGAGCAAATTGAAGCGGTTTTTGAAGCAGGTGTTTGGGCGCCAACCGCGATGGGTAGGGAACCTTTAAGATTCATAGTTGTCGAAGATAAAGCGTTAATCAAGTTTGTTTCTGACGAAACTAAATTGGCTGTTAAACAGAATATGCCTTTTTTGGCTGAAAAATTTTCAACCCCTGATGATATAGTCTGTTATAACGCTCCTGTGTTGGTGTTTGTCTGTGTAGAGAAGGATCCTCAATGGGCAAATGTTGATTTTATTGACTGTGTCCTTGCCACTGAAAACATGTTCTTAAAAGCTTACGATTTGGGTCTTGGCTCCTGCTATATGGGTTACATCCTTCAACTAAACAGTAAACCTGACGTTTTAAGCAAAATTGGCATTCCCGAAAATTACTCAATGATGGTTCCATTCATTTTAGGGCACCCAAAAACCGTGCAAGGCACAGACAAAAGAAACAAACCCAAAATCATAAAATGGATAAAATAGTTTTATCCAATTTTCTTTCTCAAAAATAATGCGGCTGCTGCAACTCCAAACATGATTACAGCGGCGGCTATGGCGCCATTTGAATAATCGCTTTGATAGGGGTCACCAATTATGGGTTTGGGTGTATCTGGTGGTCTTGTTGGAATTGGTGTCTGGCTTGGTCTAGGCGTTGATGGTTGTTGTGTCGGTGTTGGTGTTGATGCTGGTCTGGGCGTGTTTGTTGTTGGGGTTGGTGTTTGTATTGAAGAAGTGGGTTGTGGGGTAATTACGGTTGGGGTTTCTGTTGGAGTGGGTGAGGGGGTTTCTGAGGGTATAGGGGTTGGTGATGGTGTCGGGGATGGGGATGCTGATGGTGTTGGTGAAGCGGTCGGTTTAGGTGTTGGCGTTGGTGTGGGTGTTGGTGTTGTAGTTGGTTTAGGTGTGGGTGTAGGCGAAGGGGTTGGTGTTGGAGTTGCTGTGGGCGTTGGAGTTGGTGTACCTGTGGGTTTTGGTGTTGAGGTCGGGGTGGGACTTGGCGAAGGCGTGGGTGAAGGGGTTGGGCTGGGTGAAGCTGTGGGTGTAGGCGTTGCCTGTACCAGTTGTATCTCTGGTGTTTTGTTGTCTTCGTTAATGGCTTTTTGAGTCTGTGGTAAATTGTTACTGGCTGCTTGAGTATTGGTTTGTTGGTGTATTGTTAAAGCTAATAAAGCAAAAATCAGCAGTAACGCTGCTGTTAACAGTAAACCTGTGACCTGCCGAATAGGGCGTGGCAATGATGTTTTCTCCAAAAATAATCGAAGAATTGAATTACAAAGTTTTGATGGGTATTAGGCGATAAAAACGCTTGTGGGTATGCATTAACAATCACAACTAACTTAAGCAACTCGAAAAACGTTTCAAGCAAACCCTGCCTAAGTAAAACTATGTGGCTGGTACTTCGTTAACTTCTCTGATGGCTGCTACTGGCACATCAATTTTTTCTAAAGCCTCAAGCAACGCATCTTGGCTGGGTGCTTCTATTAGGAAAGCGACTCTGTTTTCGTCAGTACAGCAGTAACAGGATTTTACTGTGATGTCTTTGATTTTTCCTTCTGTTAACATTTTTGCGGCTCCAGTAGCGCAAGTTTTAGGGTCTTTGCCTGAACGTAAAATCGCGGAATCTACAATAAAACTTGGCAATAAAATCACCTATTAATTATTGAATCTGAACCGTTTTTATATAAGTATGCTGAAACGTTTGCTTTAAGGGTTTTTTGGCTGATTGCTGGCTATATTAGACACTTTAATCATTACTACTGTGTTTACGATTTTTTTAAAGTAGGGTGCACTATATTATGTTTGTCCTGTTTTGATAGTTTTAATTGGTTGTTAGAGGTGTTTTTGTGTGGCTTATGATGCTGTTAGCGGCGAAACAGAAGACGAATTGATTATGGCAATTCAGGTTGAGCTTGACCAAATTGTAAGCAAAGAAGTATGCGACGCAGTCTACGAATCCCACAACAAAGAAGTCCAAGAAAAAAGCGTCGAAGAGCTTGACCAAGAATGCAAAAACCGTAAAGGTGCCATAATAAGCGTGATTTCTTCTTCGGTTTGCCTTGAACGCTTGTATTTTGTTATACGCTCATCAATAATGGGGTTAATTACTGGCTTGTTAACTTACGGAGTTATCAGTATTTTTAAAATCACCAATTTTTTTGACTTGGTATTATTGGGTATTTTTGCCTTCATTATTTCCTTGCTGATTTCCAGATACTTTGATGGACCCATCGTTAAAGTGTGTAATCTGATTTTGAAGTATTTGTCTCGTTACAAGCGGCTGCGCACCTTCATTTTAAGCCGGTTTTAATGGTGTCTGTGTTGTTGTTTTGGTGCAGTCACATAGCATTATAGGTGGCACCCGCAACACTGTTGGTAAGGTGGCATGTTTGAAAGAGGCAATATTTACCTGTCCATTTTGCAAGTGCTCAAGTTGGCGAACAAGGATTATGCTTTGGCGACACATGAGAGTCTGCATACAGGAATCTGAAAAGCTCAAAATTGATTCGTCGACTAAACCGTTAATTGTAACGGCATAATTTCTTTTTCGTTTGTTATGTTCTATTTTTGTCATATTATTTTTTTAAAAATATTCCGTGTTGGGTAACTTGGACAAAACTGGTTTTTTGGCCGTTTTTAACTGTTCTACACATTGAAAAAATCTGTGTTTTTGGCGTTTTTTGTCAATTTTTTCGTGTGTCTATGGGTTGCTTGGTTCAGTTTTGGATGTTTTTGATGTTGAAAATCGCTTAGTGGCGGTGTATATTGTCTTGAGTCATGCGTTATTTTTGTTTTTTGTTGTTTTGTTGTACAGTTGGTTTTTGGTTGCTTTTTTGGCTTTTTTGTTTGTTGTTTGTCTGGTTTTTCCGTTGTTTTATCTGTTTTTTCGTATGCTTGTGTTATGTTTTAATATTGCTGTATTATGTCTTAACGTTTAAATAAAGTATAGTCTGTATAAAGATTCGCTAATCGAGCAGGCTTAAAAATAAAAAGGGGTAAGGAGAAAAATGGTTAACGTACAAAAAGAAGTTCAAGTAAAACTTGCAAAAGGATTACTTGACCTTATAATTCTTCAGTTTTTAAACACTCAACCCATGCACGGGTATGAAGTAATAACAAAAGTCAGGAAAACCTTCGGCGTCTATTTTGGCCCAAGCACAGTTTACCCACTGTTATCAACGCTGGAAAAGAAAGGCTACATTGCAAGCCAATGGGACATGGAAAACGACAGGCCACGAAAAGTCTACAGTTTAACTAATGATGGCCACAACATGCTAAACTTTACTGAAAACTCGTTAAACCTGATTTGCCAAAAAATGGGTTCATCCATCCAAAATGTTGAGGTTGAGTCTTCAAGTTTTGGTAAGAGCAAGGGTTTGACGGCTGCAGTTTTTGCGCCATAATTCTTCTCTTGTTTACTTGTAACTGTTTTTTAGTTATGTGTCTATAACCATCAGGGTTAATGTTGTCTTGATGGTTGAAAGATTTTTTATTTGTTTGAAAATTGTTTCTTTTAAGTAATCTATAGATTCTCCGCTTACTTTAGCGATAATGTCGTACGCGCCTTTAGATGGGTAAACCTCGCTTACTCCTTCGATTCGCCGGATGTCATCCAATGCTGAAAGGTACGTTTCGGGTTCTGTATTGATAAAAACATAGGCTTGCCTTTGCGGCTTTACTTGTGCTGATTCAAAAATGGGTGAATCCGTGCTTATTTGGGTTTCTTGCGAAAAAATAGTTTCCAAAAAAAGTTACTCTCCCAGAATTTGTATAACAATACTGTCAGTGAATAATCTATTAAAGCTAAGTTACTGTGCGAAGACTACAACAAATCCATATAACACTTTATTGCCTTTTTTTTAGCATGCAGCTGGGAAAGCTGGGGCTTGGCGAGACCGGCTTTTTCGAAGGCACAAAGAGAGCCGCTTACCGCGTCCATTCGCAAAAATTTTTTCGCCATCAGGGAGGTAGAAAGAAGGAATGGAGCTTGACTTGTGCTTTCTTTCGAAGAGCCAAGCCCAACTTAATTGTGTTTTTATTGTTTTGGTGTTTTGATTTTTATCAGCGAGACTATTTCGTATTTGTCGCCGAGCAGCTTTCTAGGGTCAAGATATTCCAGTTCAATTAGAAAGCCTAAGCCGACGACGTTTCCGCCGAGTTTTTCGATAAGATCAATGTTTGCTTTGATTGTGCCGCCGGTTGCAAGCAGGTCGTCAATGAGAAGCACGTTTTGTCCTTTGCTGATTGCGTCTTCTTGGATTTGGATTGTGTCTGCTTCGTATTCTTTTTGGTAAGTGTAGTCTATGCATTTGAAGGGTAGTTTGCCTTTTTTGCGTATTGGGACAAAACCTGCGCCGAGTTCAATTGCGAGGGGTGCTCCAAAAATGAAGCCTCTTGCCTCGTTTGAGACGACCAGGTCAATTTTTTTGCCTTCAAAGCGTTTTGCGAGTTGCTTGATTGTTTCTCTGAAGTATGCTGGGTCTTTAAGGATTGGTGCAATGTCCCAGAAGCATACTCCTTTAAAGTCTGTGCATCGCAGTTTGGCTCTTATGTCAAGGTTTTTTTCAGATTTGTTCATGACTTTTTTCTCCGTGGTTATTCTTTTTGTGCGAATGCTCCGTCAAGCGCATGTTTGCAGCTGCATGCTTGCTCTGAGGGTATGGCTTTGACGGTTTCGGCGATGATTTTTTTAACATTTTCAATATTGGCGGTCATTACTCTAACGATGTCGCCGATGCATACTGGATGGTCTTTCCAAACGTCGTAATCAGTTACTAATGACATGTTTGCGAAGCAGATTTCGGCTTCTCTGGCAAGAATGCATTCAGGGACAAGGGTCATGCCAACAATGTCTGCACCCCAGCCGCGGAACATTTTTGATTCTGCTTTTGTGCTGAACCGTGGTCCTTCAATGCAAACATACGTTCCAGTTTCGTGATGTTTGATTTTGAGTTTTTTGGCAACGTCAATTACGACTTTGCGGAGTTCTGGGCATGTGGGTTCTGCGACTCCGATGTGGCAAACCTTTCTTTCTGCCAATGTGTAAAATGATTGTTCCCGTTTTGTGGTTCGGTCAATAAATTGGTCAACAACAACCATGTCTCCCGGCTCGTATTCTTCACGCAGTGAGCCAACGGTTGAAGATGACAGGATATGTTTTACGCCGAGGCTTTTTAGAGCCCAAATGTTTGCCCGTACAGGGATGTCTGTTGGCCTAATTGTGTGTTTTTTTCCATGTCTTGGTAGAAACGCCACGGATTTGCCGCCCAATTCTCCGATTGTGATTGCGTCTGAGGGTTTTCCGTATGGTGTGTCTACTGTGACTGTTTTTATGTTACTGAAAAGTTTTGGGTCATCAAGACCTGTTCCGCCGATTATTCCAATTTCTGCTTGCATAAAAACCTAACTTGCCGCTCTGGACTTATAAAAATAACGCCTTAACCATCACTACACATAAACAGGTGTCCCGCCTCTGAAGCTGAACTATTTTTAAAAGTGTGTTTGGGTGATGCTTCTGTATACAAACAACTGGATTTCAACATACTTTTGAGAGGTTTTTCAGCCAATAGCACCTACCCCCCTTAGTGATTTGAAGTTTTACCGCAAAAAAGCGTCAGGTAGAGCCTACCCATCCAGTTTCAACCTACTCCATATAGGTTCCAGCATAGAACCACTATTAGGATCCAAATCGGCTGGTTTAAAAAGTAAAGCAAGCGTTTGAAAGCAGTAAAAATTTGGTGACTTTTATTGTTGTAGCTTTCTTCAGATTTTTGAAATGATAACCTTTTTTTTCGTTATGTGACGTGATGCAAATTGAGCTACGGTTATTTTTTAGAAGGAGGTGATTTGTTTTGGGAAACGTCACCAAGAGTATAGAAATTTTTGCTCCACCAGACAAAGTGTGTTTCTGCCGTTGATATTTAAAATCGTTTTACTTTTCGAGTAAGCTAGAAACGTCCATTGCAAGCGGTGCCTCGGTAGGGTCGTTTACGATTTTTTGATGTTCTGCTGATTCTGGTTCTTAGAGTATCATTGCGTTTTGTTGGTTTGCCAAATTTTTTATGTTGTCGACTTTGTCCATTAATTTTAGGTATGTTACAAAATAGTCTAGAAATTTGGTTGCTTCTTCGTTTTCGAATATTTCAACATTTTCGGTCATGCTTTAGACGTCCTATTTGTGTTTGACGTCTTATGTAGTAACTGTTAAGTCATAATGATTGCTAATATGCACGTATATACGTCACTGTTACAAAAAACCATCCAAACCCCAATAATAGCGGCACAGAATAAAGAAAACGGCAAACCGCCAAAAAACGGCAACAATTTTTTACACAGAAACCTAAAAAAGCGACATACAAAACTTGAAATTTCGTTCTCCAATTTAGCATTACGCATGTCAAAATCACTCATACAACCATGTTAACATTTAGGCTTTAAGGCAGAAAAAACCGGTTTTTCCTTTTCAAAGCAGCTTGATTCAAGCCCCATTTTAATTAAATGTTTTTGATTAATCACGCACACATTAGTGCGTGTGTGAAGAGATGGACAAAGCACAAGCTAAAGAAACTTCAAAAACGCTTTACGAGTTAAGCGAAAGCTGTGTTGAACTTCATAAGGCAGTAAATTCAACCACTCAAACAGCTGCCCAAGCAAAGAAGCTATGGCGTGAAGGTAACAAATCTAACCTAATAAAAATCGGTATGGCCTGCATTATGTTTCCAGATCCTTCCCCTGTTGGAGAAATAATCGGCGCCGGCTTCTTAGTAGCTGGGGCAGTTCAAAAGGGCATCCAGAAAAGAACTCTTTATGTTAGCGACTTAAAGAAAAACATAAACAGCATACAAAAAGAGTTAAGGGAAACACAAGATTGCCTTAGATTCTAAGGCTGTTTTTCAGTTTCTTGTTTCTTTTTGAAAATGCTCGTTTTTATTTTAGGGATTTTTACTTTAATTTTTATGTTTAATGGTGTTTTGAAGCTGTAGAGTATCAGAACTGTCAAAGCAATAACAATGACAGAGCTAATGACGAACATTGTGTTGTTTACGCTGTATTCAAGATTAACAGGCAAATCACTGAAGTCGCCCTCTGGAACTTTAACAGTACAAAGTTGTCCTTGACAACCAAAAAACACTAATCCACCACCAATCGCCGGGATAGTTTCAACATTAGTAAAGCTCCAGACCCTTTCGCCGTTATTAACCTTAAAAGCGGTAAGTGTACCCATAACGTTGACGTAAACTAACCCGTCATCAATAACTGGTGCACCGCATTTATCATCAACTTTTGTGCTCCAAATCATTTGACCACTTGATGTGCTAAACGCGTAAACCGTGCCGTAAGCTTTACCATAGTTTTGGGTTGAGGCGTCATAAGGTTGCCCGGAGCTTGTAAAAAACAATACCCCGTTTACGACAACTGGCGAAGAAGGGTCAAAGGTTTGATCTGTACCCGTTGGCGCGTCGTTTTTTGGTGGGCTTGTGTCGTAACTCCAAATTTTTGACCCATCAGTTGCTCTTAACGCGTACATGTTGCCGTCTGCTGAACCTGCATAAACTGTTCCGTGATCAATTACTGGTGTACCCTCAAAGTTTTCGTCTGCTTTGAAATTCCAGATTTTTTCGCCATTTTCCGTGTTTAAAGCGTAAAGGTTAGCGTCGTTTGACCCGAAGTAAACAACGCCGTAAGAAACAGCCGGTGAAGAAGCAACGGTGTTGCCTGTTGTGAAGTTCCATAAAATGTTGCCTGTTATGGCGTCTAAGGCGGTTAATGAGTTGCCGCTTCCAATGAAGACTTTTCCTTCAGCCATTGTTGGGTTTGAATATCCCGTGGGGGTTGCGGTACTCCAAAGCAGTTTGCCGTTTGAAGCGTCTAAAGCAGTAACGTAATCTCCTGCGGCAAAGTAAACTGCTCCGTCAGAAACCGCCAAGTTTGTAACTGTAGCTGCTGAATAGTTGCCTTGGTAAATCCAGATTTTTGCTCCGTTGACAGTGTTAAAAGCGTAAATGTTTATCCAGCTGACTTCTGGGTTGCCGACTCTGTTAAGCGTAATTGCCGATTTAGCTGCAGCATACACTTTGTCTTCCACTACAACAGGGGCAGTCCATGTTCTGCTTTTGCTTAGAATGTCTGTTTCCCAGTAATTCTGTGCAGGGGTACCTGTTAAATTCCATGCAAGATTGGTTTCCCATATTATTGCTTCATTGTTAATTGTTGGGGTAGGCGTTGTTGGAGTAGCTTCTCCACTTATTGTAAAGATTAACGTGGCAGTGCTGTTTTTGGCAAAGGTTTCATAAACTGTTCCGTCTCCTTGGGTGAAAAGTAGATATCCGCCTCCAACTGAGGAAACTGTTATGGATTGTTCTCCTTGTGGTACATTTGATAATGGAACAGTGGCTTCGAAGGAAAGCTTTGGGTTTGCGTCGTCATCGTCAAGATTTGCAGGGTTATTGATGCTCCATTGATAAACAGTAACGGGGTAGTTAAGCCAGCTTGCCTGGTAAGACACATTGTACAAGAATGCTCCAAGGCTCATCATGTTATCTGGCGTGTTTTGGTAAGCGTTAAATTTTATTGAAAAACCTGCTTGATCAGGATAGACTGTGCTTCCGTTGCTCACAGAGAACCTTATGCCGTTCTCAGCCGAAACTAAATCGGTGTATCCTTCGTCACCTCTGTAGGTTGGGGTATCTTGTTGCGCAACTGCTGTTTCAATAAACGGTAAACACACTGAAACCAAAAGAATGGTTAAGCAAAATATGGATGCTAATAGTCTGTTCATGCCTGTTTCACTTAAGATTTTAGGGCATGGTTGGCTTTTAAGATTTGGCTGAAAATATTTAAGGAAAGCAAAAACTGTTAACTAAAATTTAAGAAAGAAGTGTTAAAAATTGAAGATTTACTCTTCGTTTTCTTTGATTTCGCACTTGAGCTTCTTGATTATTTCGTCAGCTCTTAGTGGCTCAATTTTAAGCGTGTAAAGCTGGTTTGGAGTGCGAAGTTTCAGTTTAACATTATCTTTGTTTCTTTTTACTTGACAATGCTTTGCTTTTGCGCTCATTGTCACGAAACTTTCAACGTCAGTCATTTCTGATGGCATGCTATTTTTTCCTCTTATTAACGCTTTGATGGATGCAAAGCCAGTTTTTATCTGTTTTGGTGCGGACTTGTCCAATGCACTGCTGCATCAGGGTTTTTTGAGTTTTGGACCTGATTTGGGAAAGCACTTAAATTTGCATTTGCTCAGAATCAAAGAGAGTAAGCTTTCTGGCAGCTTTAATCAGGATTTAAAATTAAGAAAATAATAATATAATATACGCTAAAAGAAGAACATCAAAAATGATTAAGCATATTCAAGTTGGGGCTTATACTTTTTCAATAAAACGTGCATCAATACTGCTTATCGTCGCGATAGTGCTTATAAGCCTACTGACAGCCGCTTTTCTTGCACCCCAACCAAGCAGCAGCATTTCATCAGACCCAGTTTATCTTGGCGTAAGCTTCTGCGGCAACACCACCCAAGAAGCACAACTTCTAATTGACAAAGTAAAAACCTACACTAACCTATTCGTTTTACAGTCGGGTCCAATCAGCACCAATGAGACTGCGACCACAGAAATCTGTGACTATGCAACCTCCCAAGGATTAAACATCATCGTGTACTTTGGCTGGCTTAACCCGGAATACCCTTGGCAATATTACTGGGTTCAAAACGCTCCACAACGATACGGCGACCAATTCTTAGGCGTATACTACTATGATGAACCCGGCGGAATTCAATTAGATTATGACTGGGAAAACCATTTCATAAACCTAAGCAACCGCCTGAAATCTTTCGGAGCCAACATTACATGGTACCAACAATACTTCCTTGACCAATTCACAGGCTACCTAAACGGAACAATCAGAAACTATGACATAGAAGCCCAAACATACATTGACTACCTGCAAAATGACCATGACCTTTCACTTTTACGAAACAGTTCCATATGCACTTTTGTTGCTGACTACGCTCTTTATTGGTGGGATTACCTTGGCGGTTACGACGTTGTTTTAACAGAACTTGGTAACAACGCAAGCATAATTCAAGAAATCGACTTAGCCAAAGGCGCAGCGCATCTTCAAGGAAAAGAGTGGGGCGCCATAGTTACTTGGAAGTATAATGAAGCTCCATACCTAGATACAGGCGAAGAAATTTACAATCAAATGAGTTTGGCATATGAAGCAGGCGCAAAATACCTAATCGTGTTTGATTACCCCTCAATTGAAGGAAATCCTTACGGCGTTCTAACGGACGACCATTTTGAAGCTATTCAGAAGCTTTGGCGTGACATAAACACGCAGACAATGACTCAGAAACCTGAAACTGAAGCGGTGTTAGTGCTTCCACAAAATTACGGGTGGGGTATGCGGCATATAGATGACCGAATTTGGCTTTGGGGACCAGACGAGTACAGCCAACAAATATGGGATATTTCAAGAAAACTCATTGACCAATACGGCATAAACCTTGACATTGTTTACGCTGACCCACAATTCCCGGTAGACGGAAAATATGACGCAATTTATTACTGGAACCAAACATTAACTTAAAAAACTGGAAACAAAACTGCAAAAAAGCGGAACGGCTGTTTATGTTTTCTTTGAACGGATGCCCAGCTTAACGTTGACTTCTACAGTGTATTCTTCTTCGTTTTTTCCTACACTAAAATTCCAGTCTTTAACATTAACCTCCATGTCTTTAAACTGGTTAACAACTGCATCCTTGTAATCCTGTGCAGTTTGCCCAATCTTCTGCAGTCTCTCCGCCATATTATTTTCAGGCAAAATTTTACACCTCCACAAAAACGGGTTTCATGCGCTAATATTGCTTGACTCCGCTTACGTGTTTAAAAATTTGTGACTGTGCAAGCACACCAGCAGACCAAAAAAGCCGAAAAACCCCCAACCAACCCAGCATTATGCCGAGGTGCTGGAAAAGAAGTTATTTATTTTTCGTGCAGTCAATAGTTTAGTGGGCTTTTTTGTGACTTATTCTGTTGGAATATCTGGTTCTTACGGCGGATTAAACTTGGGTGATGAGGCGATCCTGCAAAGCATAATTACTCAACTGCGTGAATCAGTTCCTGTAAAAATCACGGTTTTTTCACGTAACGCAGAAGACACGCTTCGCCGTCATCAAGTTGAAAAAGTGGTTTCACCCCGCGAATTAACCCTTATGGAGGTTACTCCTGAAATAGAAAAACTCGATCTATTCATTTTAGGCGGAGGCGGTTTACTTTTTGACACTGAAGCCGAAATTTTTCTGCGTGAACTTGAAATCGCCTCAGACCATGGCGTTCCAACAATGGTTTACTCAGTTGGCGCTGGACCAATAAAAAATGAAAGCACCCAAAAAAAAGTTAAAAACGCACTTAGTAAAGCGGATTTGATTACTGTTAGAGACCGAGAGGCAAAAAAACTTCTCGAAATAATCGGCCTGAAATGTCCAATTATCGAAACCGCTGACCCTGCACTGCTTTTAGAACCTGAACCCTTGCCTCCGTATGCTTTAAGGAATGAACAGATTCATCCTGGTAGACGGCTTATCGGAATTTCGGTTCGTGAACCTGGACCCGCAGCCCCTGATATTGACCCAATTTTTTATCACGCCGTTTTAGCTAACGCGGCAGATTTTGTAATTACGCGTTTGGATGCTGACGTAATTTTTGTACCAATGGAACGTCAAGTGCTCGACGTGCAGAACGCTCATGCTGTTGTTTCAATGATGCTTAAACCCCAAAACGCTTCCGTTCTAAAAGGCGAATACACTCCAGGGCAACTATTGTCTTTTATGAAATACTTTGAATTCGCAATCGGTATGCGCCTGCATTTTCTAATTTTTGCTGCCTTGCAGAAAGTGCCGTTTGTGCCCTTGCCGTATGCTTCTAAGATTGGCGGTTTTTTGGAGCATTTGCAGGTTCCCATGCCGCCGTTAAGCAAGGTAAATTCAGGATTGGTTAACGCGTTAATTGACCAAGCATGGGATGAACGTGAATTAACTATTGAAAAAATTCAACGGTTGCTTCCTCACCTTAAACAGTGCGCTAAAGAAAACAACCGTTTAGCAGTTGAACTTCTAAAAAGAACACATAAAGGATAAGGTATAAGGCGAATTTTATGCCCTTACTAAAACAACCCACTGGCACTATCGTTTTGCCCAAACGAACTGCCCATTTGGTTCCAGAAACTGATGTGCTTGTTGTTGGCGGTGGACCCTCCGGGATAGCAGCGGCGATTGCAGCAGCAGATGCAGGGGCAAATGTGGTTCTTGCTGAACGGTACGGGTTCTTGGGTGGTAATGCTACGGCTGGGCTTGTTTTAACGTGGGCTTCTTATCATACTTCACTCAGTCAACCTGTTGAAACCCTTCCGAAAAGCAGTGATGAATTCACAATTTTTCCAACTGACCATGGCACTGGAAGACCAATTATTGCAGGGGTTTTAGCAAAAATTGTAAAGCGGCTCGTAGCTTTAGGTGGGGCTTTTGCGCCGTCAAGACGCACTGGATACATGGTGCCGTTTGACCCTGAACTCTTTAAGCTTGTAGCGTTGGAAATGCTTGATGAAGCTGGGGTTGATTTGTTGTTTCATGCTTTTGCCAGTGGAGTCATTAACGAAAACGGTTTACGTGGGGTTATTTTTGAAACTAAATCTGGTCCTTTAGTGATTAAGGCAAAAGTAATTATTGACTGTACAGGCGACGGAGACATTGCTGTTTTTGCAGGTGCCCCTTTCGAAGTAGGCCGATTAGAAGATAACTCCGTCCAACCGATGACCTTAATGTTTCTTCTTGAGGGCTTCGAACGTTCGAAGTTTCAAGATTACGTGGAAAAACATCCCAGACAATGGAACGGCGTGGAAGGCTTAAACGATTTAATGCGTGACGCAATTGAAAAAGGTGAATTGCAAGTGCCCCGGGAAAACATTTTGTTTTTCGGCAGCGTGCATGAGAGTCAAATCAGTGTGAACAGTACCCGCATAACGAACGTGTATGGTGTTGACGTGTGGGATTTAACTTGCGCCGAAATTGAAGGCAGAAGACAGGTTGCGCAGTTAACGACATTCTTCAGAAAATATGTTCCCGGTTTCGAGCGGGCTTACGTGGCTCAAACTGGTACAAACGTGAGTGTCCGTGAAACAAGACGAATCATGGGCGAGTATAAACTCACAGCTGAAGATGTTCTTAATGCTCACAAATTTGCTGATGTTATTGCTTTAGGTTCCTACCCTATTGATGTCCACAACCCATTAGGTAGGGGAACTTTTCTTAAAAAAATCAAAGCAGGAAGCGCCTATGACATTCCACTACGTTGCCTTATACCTTTAAAGATTGATAACTTGCTTGTTGCTGGACGTTGCATTTCAGGAACCCACATAGCAAATGCATCTTACAGAACCATGCCCATCTGTTTCGCAACTGGACAAGCCGCTGGAGTCTGCGCAGCAATCGCTACAAAAAATAAGTTGCAACCCAGAAAAACGCCTGCTTCAATGGTTCAACGTGAACTTTTACGTCAAGGAGCAATACTAAAAATTAAACAAAATAGGTTAGCCTAAATTTAGACTAACCTTGTTTACTGTGTTGTTTTTGTCTCTGTTTTTGTGTTGCATTTTTTTCCTTTTTTAAACGCAACAATCAACGTTACTGCAATTACGATGCTTAACAAGATTATGATTCCGATTTCAAGCGTGTTGAAGCTTCCCTGCGTGATTGGTGTTGCAGTAGGTGTTGAGGTGGCTGTCTGTGTAGGTTTATTGGTTTGAGCCGGGTTTGTTTGAATTGGAGTTTTTGTTGGTGTTGGTGTAGTGGTTGGGTTCATGTTAACTCCTGGAATTACTGGTGCTCCCACGTAAGGACTGTCCAAAGCTGGTAGGTACTTTACTTCTCCAAGAGAGTCATTGTTGTTTTTGTCGTAGATTGTCTGGTTTATTGTTGGTATGTCTTGTGTTCCCCAGAAATTGTATACAGCTTCTATTTCGTATGACGGACTAATGGCGGAGGCTTCAAAATTGTATTGCGTATTATTCATTATGTTGTTGTAGCTGATTAGCGATTGTTCAGTAGTATGATAAAATATGCCGACTGTATTGTTGTAAATGGTGTTTTCTTGAATTGCCACTTGGTCGCCTACATCAATTCCCAACGTGTTATTCATAATCAGGTTATGCTGAATAGTAACTGCGCAGCTTGCGTTACCAACTTGTATCGCGACGTCGGAACCAAAAATAAGGTTTCCATTAAGAAGGATTGTCCCCTCACTTGAACCGACACCAATGCCCGTCAAACAATCAATTATGGTGTTGTTCTCCACAATTGCATCATACAGGTTGCTTGCATACCCATTATCAGGCAGGTTAAAACCGATTCCAATGGCTTTCCCTGTAATTGTGTTTAAAGAAATTACTGGTGCACTTTGCTTTTCTACGTTTATAGCGTAGACGGCGCCTCCCTCGGAAATGTTGTTGCCTATAATGGTTGGGGCTGCTTGGGTGATTATGATTCCGCCTTTAATTTGACACCCTGCAATCATTGGTGCGGAGTCATTGATTGATATTGCTGCATTGATTTCTGCGTTTTCAATTATGCAGCCTGATCCGTCGTTTGCGTCATAATCTGCGCTAGATGGTTCAAAAAAGATTTTTGCTGTTGTGGATGGGCTTAACGTTGTGCTTTCAGAGGCAAAAATTATCGGGTTCGAACTGTTGCATCTTGCGTTAAGAACTCCTTTTACGTATAACGAAAATGATGCCATGTCAATGGTTACACCAGGTTCGATAGTTAAAGTTACATTTTCATTTACTGTGACAGGTGCAGTGAAAACATAAGGGCTACCAGCGGAATTCCATGTTGTATCCGTAGTTATTTCATTGTAAACGTTAGTTTGTGCGTTTGAAAAACCTGTTAAAGCTGTGCCGCTCAGCACCAGCGTGATGGCAAGAAGAATTACCGACGTTTTACCCAACATTTTCTCCTCGCCCGCTAATTCTATCGTTTTCTAATATAAATTTTTACCAGAATCAGTTTTTACGAGAAAAAATTCTTTGCTTGTACTTTATAAAAATTAAAATTAACCCAAACCCGACAAATAAAACTGCAAGGACTGATGATGTTTCAATCGGAATCTGTAACGTTTGATTTTCTGGAGCAGCAGGTGTGCTTTGATTTTTTGGTTCAACATTAACATTTATACTTTTTTCTGCCAAGTTACCTGCACCATCTCTAACTTGGACTGTTACCGTATAATTACCTGATTCAACGTAGACGTGGTTAACCTGCTTGCCCTCTGCGGTTGTATTATCGCCAAAATTCCAAACAATACTTTCGATACCGTTTTGGTCGCTACCGTCTGCAGTAAAATCAACGGAAGAGCCAATAATTGTTGACCGGTCTCCGCCTAAGTTAACAAGAGGTGCAGTAGTATCTAAAACAATTGAAGCCTCAAAACTGACGGTAAAGCCTACAGAATCCATAATTTGGCAATATACAGTTTTGGTGCCATCTTCGCTGGTTAGGCTCCAGCTTTTGCTGTTTAGGTATGGCTCCCAAGAACTCTCTGTCCATGTACCGTCATTGCTAAAACGCATCTTCTGCACGCCGGATAACGCATCAGAGCAAGATAATGTCAAAGTAACCGTGTTGCTGGCTGTTAATTCGGCGCCAGAATTGATTTTCATTGACCCCGATGGAGCTGTTTTGTCTAATTTAATCCCTGAAAGGATCCTGTGTGTTAACTCTATTGTGCTTGTGCCGTTGCTCCATATACCCCAGTACTCAAGGATGTTGTTTGCGTTTTCAACGTTAAAGTATGGCTGACCATTAGCGCTGACGGTTTTGGTTTCGCCGTCATTGATTTTGTAATAAATTTCTGAAACACCGATGCTATCCGCGGAAAGTTGTACATTAAAGCTTGAAGATTTCCAGTTTCCATCGTAATCTGCTACAATTTTGGGCAGTTGCGTCACTGTAATCATGAAGTTGTCGTCCAAAATTATCGTGTGTTGACCTGCTGAAGCTTGATTTGGTATCGTAAAGGTTGTGTTAAAGTTGCCCTTGGCGTCGACAATAGCTGAACCCATGTTGTATATGCCATCATAAACTGCCGTTAAAGTCCCCGGGTTAAAGTTTTTACCGCAAATAGTCAAGCTTTGACCTGCCTCAACTAACACGTTGAAGTTTGTATTATTTCCAAACAGGCCTGCTGCTGCTATGTTACCAACAAGTGTTAGACCTTTTCGGTATTCTGTAAAGGGCGTTTCCGAGTTGAATGTGTATCCATTGCTATTGTCTTTGGCAGCAAAAAGGATGTTGTCAAAGCTTTCCAGGTGGTCCCCTGCAGGATTTCCTATCCGTAAGTTAGGGGCATTAAAAGTGTACGTAAAACTATTTGATTGCGAAACGGGTATGTTATTTGCGATTGTTACCCACGTTTTTGAGGTTGGATTAAGATAAGTTAAGTCTACTGTGTTGTTAGCAGTAAATCCTGTTCCTTGCAAAGTAATTTCTTGTCCTGCAGAACCACTGCTTGGTGAGACAACCAAGGATGGCATGACTAACGTGTGCGATAGAGAAAGACTTACGGTTCTAAGGTGACTTGTTTGGACAGGCGCATCTAAAGAGACAGAGTCTCCAACCGCAAAATACGTTACAACACCCGTAGATCTAGTTAAATTATCATAAACACTCAAGAAAAACGGTTGATTGTAGAAGCTGCTCATTTCCCGCTTAAGCTCTGTAATGTCAACTACAATTTTGTTTGAACAGAAAGGTTGATTGCCTCCTATGACAGCGTTACTGAACACTTTTGTTGCCAAAGGTTGCGCTGTGGTTCCGTAACCGATGGTTATGGTGCATTCTCCACGGAATTTATGACTGATTATAAAACTGGCTGTTAATTGAGGTTGGTAATTGATTAAATCGTCAAAGATTATAGCAGGGTTTTCCTTGCTTGAAAGTTGAAGCATAATTTCGTATGGTACCCAGTAGAAGCCGTCAGGCACGTTTTCCCATTCGCCTACTCCCCATGAATTAGCAATTTTGAATGCTCCAAAATGTACCTCATCATTTATTGTGTAATTTAAGTTGTCGTCGTAACCGACAATGGTGTTAGCATGATTTAATTCTTTGCTGGAATTATAAGAAATTAAAACGTCTTGTTTTGTGAAGGCGTCATATTGGTCTGCGTCTATTGCGATTACAGCCAAATTACCTGCTGCTAACCAGTTTTTTAGGTTAAGCAAACCCTCTTCAGTATTAGCGTAAATGTATTGATAGTTTGGGTTAGTGCTGCTTCTATAATATGCTGCTTCTGTCCATGCAGCCTCTGTTGGCCAAGATATAACATCAAAGGGTGCAAAAGGCATAGTAGCCCAAGAACAAACACCAATTGACGAAACAAGATTTATCGCGTATTCAAATTCTGCTCCTTGATCTTTTCCTCCATTGATAAGTGAATAAATGAATTCTGGACTCATAATTTTGTCTTGATAACTTGCTGATGGATGCCCGTAGGTTCCTCCTTCCCAGCTTGCTCCTGTCAAGTCCCAATTATGCTCTTTCGCTTCCTGATACGTTTTCATGTAGTAACCAACTGTCCATGCAACACAGGAACCCTCACCATCTTGGTTGCCTATAGGCGGAAACCATTGAGTAGCTGAATTATCAATAGAAGCAGTGGTGTTTGGATATGATATACTATCTATAACATGAGCGTTTTGAGCAATTTCTTCAAGGTCTTCAAGGGTTGGTCCACTAAATCCTGTTCCGTGACCGTCCACTTTTTGGGTGTAATCTGTTTCTTGGTTTGAGCTTAATTGTTTTTTTATTTCCGAGATTTCTTGAGTGGTTATTTTATGTGAAACAATGGATAATCCTGTTGAGTACTGAGCGGTGCTGTTTTGTGCTTCAACAGGCGTGCTTAAGGCTACGTTTGAAATAAGGATGATGAGCGTGAGTGCTGTCATTAAAACGCTTATTTTTTTGGTTTTAATATGCACTTAATGATTCACCATTCCTCAGGACTGCCTACTATCAAACGAATGTTAGTTTCCCTCTTACTAAAATTTTTAGCCAAATTAAAGATTCTGTTTTAGTAATATACACTACAAAACCTGAAACCGACCACCACAAGCACAAATAATATAGCCCAAACATAACACACAATACCTTACGGAGAAAACCTTCACATGCAAAGATCCTATTCACGATTACTCGGGGTAATAGGCAAACCAAACACTGGAAAATCAACCTTCTTCAGCGCCGCAACACTAGCGACAGCTGACATAAGCAATTACCCCTTCACAACCATCAAACCAAACAGAGGCGTAGGCTACGTAAGAACCCCCTGCGTCCACGAAGAATTTAAAGTACAAGACAACCCAAGAAACTCGCTCTGCCTTGACGGAACAAGACTCGTTCCCGTTGAACTCATCGATGTGGCTGGAATAGTTCCCGGCGCATGGGAAGGCCGCGGCTTAGGCAACCAATTCCTAGATGAAATCCGCAGAGCAGACGCCCTCATACATATAGTTGATGCATCAGGCGGAACAGACTGCGAAGGCAAAAGCTGCAAACCTGGCGAACACGACCCCTTAGAAGACGTGCAGTTTCTTGAACGCGAAATCACCATGTGGATGATTAACATTCTAAAGAAGGATTGGCCAAAAATCGCTAGAACCGCAGAAGCCGACAAAAAAGGTGTTGCAACACCATTAGAAGAACGCTTAACAGGTTTAGGCATAAAAAAAGCCAGCGTAGTTGAAGCTATCAGACGTTGTGGATTAAATGTTGATAAACCAACTCTTTGGAGCGACGACGACTTTTATCGGTTTGTAGATACTCTTCGCAAAATCTCTAAACCAATGCTTATCGTAGCCAATAAGATTGATTTGCCAACAGCTCAAGCAAACATTGAACGCCTAAAAAAGCTCGATTACACAGTGATTCCAGCCTCTGCGGAAGCAGAACTCGCGCTTAGACGTGCAGCTGAAAAACAGTTAATCGACTATAAACCTGGGGATAAAGACTTCAAAATCCTTACGCCCGAAAAGCTTTCAGCAGGACAAATCAAAGCTTTGGAATCAATCCGGGAAAAAATTCTCGCCAACGGTTCCACTGGCGTTCAAGAAGCAATCAACACTGCATACTTCAAACTGCTGGACATGATAACGGTTTACCCTGTTGAAGACCTTGAACATTTAGCAGACCACAATGGACGAGTACTACCCGACACTTATCTTGTCCCCAAAGGAACAACTGCGCACCAATTCGCCTACGTTATCCACACAGAACTTGGTGAAAACTTCATCTATGCAGTTGACGCCCGAGATAAACGGCGAATCGGAGAAGACGCTGTGTTAAAAGACCGCGATGTTATTTCAATAGTTAGCGCTAAAAAACGCGCTTAACCCTTTTTTAGTCTCTATTTTCCGAATCTGCGCCTGCGATGCTGATAAGTTCTAATTGCCCTTAGCAGATCGATAAAACGGAAGTCAGGCCAGTAAACATCCAAAAACAGCAGTTCGCTGTAGGCTGCTTGCCAAAGCAGAAACCCGCTCAACCTTTCTTCGCCTGACGTTCGAATAATCATGTCAGGATCCTGTTTTGTCATGTGCGACGTGTAAAGGTATTTTTCGAAAATTGCCTCGTTAATATCGTCTATTTGTAGACGGTTTTCTTTTATTTCTTTAGCAATTTTTTTGGAGGCATCAACTATTTCTGCCCTACCACCGTAAGCGAAAGCAAAGTTCCAAACGTAAGCATCGTAGTTTTCCGTTGCTTTTTCAACCTCTGCAATGGTTTGCTGAAGACTTGCTGGCAGCAGGTTTGTTCTTCCGATTACTTTCACGTGAACTTTGTTTTTATGAACTCTTTCGTCCACAAGAAGTTTTTTGAATCTTTCTTCTGCAATCTGCATTATTTTAGCTACTTCTTCAGATTGACGCGAAAAGTTTTCTGTTGAGAAAGAGTAAAGTGTAACGTATTTGACGTCAAGCATGCTGCACCAGTCTAAGAGTTGTTCAACTGTGTCTGCGCCTTGTTTGTGGCCCCATTTATCTGTTAGCCATGGGCTTTTTTCTTTTTCGTTAGCCCATCTTCTGTTGCCGTCTAAGATTATGGCGATGTGTTCGGGTCTTTGGCCATTTTTGATTTGGTACCATAACCATCGTTCATAAACCTTGTAGGCGCCAATTACAGAGAGTATTTTCTTAAGCACTGTGTAGCCTCATGTTTGACATGCTAAATGAAGTTATTTGCTTTTAATTATTATGTTAAAAACCCTAACTGGGTAAAATTAAAGATTGCTGTCATCTGAAGGGGTTTTGGAGATGACCTCTTTTTGTTTATCTTCCTCTTCTTCTGATTTTTTGAAGAAACCTTTTGATGAACGGTTAATGATGGTGATCAGCAGTATCGACGCGATTCCGATGAGGATACCAACTACGATTGCCCAGATGAAGTTTGTGAAGAAGACATTTTGGAAACCTATTGGTACAGTTTGTGTTTGCTGAAGTAAACTTGCAGTACTGTCTAAGATCATTCTTGCCCATGCAACTTCAACAATTAAAGCTACCGTTCTAAGTAGTCTTGGGTCTCTCTCAAAGTATAGTCTTAAGCTTCTGCCAACTAAAACTAGTATTGCACCTACAATCATAAGGTCCATTATGCCTTTGATAAACGACGCAGTTATGCTTGGAAGTAAACCTACCCAACCAGCAAAGGTGTTGTCGACAGGTGTAGGCGGCATATTGACAACAACGTTTTGAATGCCTAAATAGACGCTTACGGCAATGCAGAGAATTCCAGCAAGTATAGTATAATTAGAAATTTGCATAGGCAAAGGCGGTGGGGAATACTCTCGAACCCACGTGAAAACGTTTTTGGCTGCTCGGTCAACGCCAAAGCCCTTAAGCAGCAAGAATCCGCCGACGATGACGACTATTGCGATGCCATAATAGTATATGGGTATGCCTGCGAACACGTTTAAAGCCCAAAAGATGCCGAAAATCAGGACAAGCAAACCAGGTAAGCCTAAAGCTAAACGTGAATATCTTGGGTTGTCAACAAGCAGTTTCATGTATTTTGTGAATACTGCTGCGGTTTCTTCGATTGATTCGCTATGCTTGATTACTATACGTCGAACTGAGGATACTGGGACACGTGACTCGATAAGTGGTAAAACTGCTTCGTCAGAGTAACCGTCAGAAACCAGAATAACTTCAGTAGCAGTGAAAGTTTCTAAAAGACTGGTTAATTCACCTACAAGCTTTCTGTCTGCCGTTACACCGCCAAGTTCAGTTCCTGATATTGTGGCTACTTCAAAAGTTTCGCCGGGCTTTTTTTCACTTAAAAGGCGGTCGTAAAGGCGGACTGCTTCAAACATTGCGTTGGCGTCTGGTTCTTCGGGGTCCTTTAAGGCTAAGGCAACTGCCGCATCAAGATTGGCGACTCGTCCAAGCAGGGGTGTTTTGATTCCTGCTTTGACTTCTATATCGCCATCTCTATCAACACATAAAATTAGAATGCTGTTTTGCGTTTGCTGCGGCAATTCCTTGTTAGCCATCGTATCTAAACCTAAATGTGCCACAGTTTAATTATTTTTGCGTATCAGCATCCTCAGATTCTTCATCGCTGGCAAGTAGTTGGAATTCGTTCCAACTGAGTTTTTCGCCTTTGTTGAGTTTTTCTTTTGCTTGTGCACCGAGTTTTGTTTTTAGAGCTTGTTCGTCGAGTAGTTTCTTGTTTCTTTGAAGGGTCATTTGTTCTTTCTCTTTTGCTCTGATAACCATTTCTTTTTCTCTTAACTCTTTATTTTGTTCGCGCACAGTGTTCTGTAAGCCTAACATTTGACCGGTTAGAACTGCGATGTCAACAAGTAATGCTTTAATTTTTTCTTTATTCTCGATGAAGCCTTTGTGTAACGTGTCTGCTTCTTCTTTAGCTTTTTTAGCTTCAGCGATTTTAGCTATCATACTTTCGTGGAGTTCTTGGCTTTTCTTTGCCATTTCAGACAGTTCTTTATGTAACTTATCTGCTTGTGCATCAAGAACTTTCCGTTCCTGAATGCGCTCAGCGATTTTCTTGTTCTGTTTTTCAATCTTTTTATAACCGCTAAGCTGAGTTTCAAGAAGTTTAACTTCGCCTACTAAGCGTTTTTCTTCTTGTAGGTCTAAAGATTCAGTTTGAATCTTCCAGTCAATCTTGTTAATTTCTTCTTGGATGTCTTTTTGGCGAACGCGGGGAGCTTTCTTTTTGAGCTCTTCTTTCTTGTCGTTAATCGCCTGGATTTCATCCATAATCGGCTTAATTTTTACTCTAACCTCGTCCCTTTGCTGTTTAAGGGCTTGAACCTTTTGGTTTATTTCATCCCGCTGTTTTTTGATATCGCGGATTTCGAGGTTAATTTTTCGGGTTTGTTCGTTTAATTGGTCTCTTTTCTCAACCTGCTTTTTTGATTCACTGTCTGCTTTATTCACTTGATCTTTCAGAGTGGCGATCTGTGAACGCAAGTTAGCGATTTGATTGAGTTTATCTTGGGTTGACACGTTTATCCTCTGTGCAGTTTTGGATTAATAGTCTTGTAAGTTACATGTTTATATTATTTTAACTTACTCTTTCAGTGTTTTTACCATGCTAATACCATTTTCGTGTATTATAAGTTTTAAATACATGCAGGCACCATCATTGGACTGAGACTCACTATGGACTTTCGTTATGATGATTTATTAAAGAGAGCCGAAGAACAAATGCCCGAGGTCTCTTTAAAAAAGGAACGTCTTGAATTACCTAGACTGTTCATTACAACAGTTGGCATGCGCACAATAATTTCAAATTTTGGTGATGTTGCAGACGTATTAGACCGTGACCCTCAACATATACTGAAATTTCTTACGCGTGAAATGGCAACCGCCGCAACTTTCCATGACAACCGCGCAATATTCCAAGGCAAATTCCAACGTGAAAGCTTTGAACGCCTACTGCAAAGATACATGGAAGCATTCGTAATTTGCCCAGTATGTAAACGTCCAGACACCAAGCTTGTTAAAGAGAAGCGTCTTGCATTCCTTGTTTGTAATGCTTGTGGCGCAAAATCTGCAATCAAGCAAATTTAGGGAACAGCGATGGAAGAAGTTTACATTAAGCTAAAACAGATAGGAAAAAACGTTGTGTTAGCCATCTGTGATGTTGAACTTCTCGGCAAAACCCTTCATGAAGGCAAAATCACCTTCAAAGTAAAAGATGAATTTTACAATGGCGGAAAAGCCACTGTGGACGAAGCAGTAAGCATGATAGAAAACTCTACCATTGTCAATTTGGTCGGTAAATGTTGTGTTGAAAAAGCTATCAAAAAAGGCTACGTTCACCCAGAAGCCGTTCTAAAAATTGAAGGCGTACCCCACGCCCAAATAATGAAGCTTTAAGTTTCATTTTTCTTTTATTTCCGCTGTAATTTTAGGATTAATGATTTTACGAAATAGACTATTGTTGGCGTAAAAATTGAGAAAGCTGCGATTATGTAGTTAATTGGGTAAACAAAGTAGCTTTCGAATAGGTTGCTGGCTGGGGAAAATGACATGTAAATTGACAGTTGATAACCCCACAGTTGGAAAAGTGACCAAGCGGAAACAAAAAGTATTGCTCCAGCGAATCTAGCTAAATATTTTGTTTTAGTGGATAACTGCTGAGGTTTAAGGTAGTATCCTGTAAAGACTTCGCCTGCTATTGCTCCCGCAGCACCTGGAAAGAACATGTTAACAAGAAGTTTTTCTGAAAAATTGCCTGGAATAAAATGGTCAATCCAGTAGCCCGGCCAATTAAGAAACGGTATAATTATACTGCCCGTTGCGTAACGTATAGCGACTGGTATAAGGTAAATTATTATGCCTGCTGTCATCCAAGTCCAAAAACGTTTACTCCTCAAAGTAGCTGCTAAGGCAAATGTGAAGCTCATACGCTTTTATGGCGTAATTAAATTTTAAAAATGTTCTTGATTTAAGCGGCGGAAATTGCAATGTTGCTTTGGGGCTGTTCAACTGTAATTTGCCTAATTTCGGTGCTAACAGCCGAAGGGTCACTGTTTTCTTCTATTTTTCCGCCGCTTAGAAGTATTTCTTTAGCTTGGGGTCCAACATTAAAAAGCAAATCAACAATGGACATGTTTGGTTCAAAACCCTCAAACTGTTGTTGATAGGTTGGGTGCTTGTAACTATGCCATTGCAATTTAATATTTGCATCAATAAACGATTTGTCGTTAACGTAAACTCTTCCACCGCTTCCTGAAAGATAAGTGTCTGCACCCAAAAATTTACACATTGAAATCAACTTTTCATTCTTATCATACCCATAATAGGGGAATTCGGAACTGCGGATCATTTTGACTTTTATGTCTAATGTTTCAGCGATTTTTTTTATAAGATGCAGGTTCAAACCGATTAAAAGTTCATGTTCAAAGTTTACTGCTTCTTCGATTATGGGGAAATACGTTTTAAAATAGGGTGTTTTTTGGTATTGTTGAATCAGAATTTGGATGTGGTCTTCTCGCCATTTGCTTCCTGCTATCCTTACCTCTTTAATCATTTGTGGATGATTATGAACGATTGGCACGGTTATCCAACGCCAACCATTGCTGGTTCTTAATCGGTTACGGTTATGGTAACTGCCGTGTACAAATTGTGCGTCATCGTAGATGACAAAAACGTCGCATCTGGCGAGTTTGTCAAAGAAGCCAATCCATGGAATGTACTCCGGTTGATGGACAAAAACAATCATTATTTTCGCCTATTAAGAACTGGCATTTTTTAGGTTGAGAAACTCTAAAAAAACCTGTTTATTCCAAAATTGCTATGAGACATTTAGCCTTAATAATTATGATTTTAAATTTGTTATATAAGGACTAGTTATAGCCTCATGTAACCACAATCAACATTCAGGTTCATGCTACCTAAAGGTTGAGGCAGCTTCCGAAAGTAGTTTTAGAAACAGGAAAATGCTAAGGACATATTTCTTCGCAGGCACCCCACAACCATCCAATTACATCAACCCCTTTTGCTTCTGTTGATGCCTAATGGAATGTTAGTCAAAAAAACGCTTCTGAAAACAAAAAATAACTATCATGCGGAGAATTATCATAAAATTTAATTAACAAATAACCTTCTACATGGTAAATAAACCGGTCCTAACCAGCCCCAGTCGGAAAAGCCATGAAAATAGCCTTATCTGGACGAGTTATCGGCTTAATCCTAATAATAGTCCTACTTGTTTCTGCGTTTGACACCTACCTAGTAATCAGCCAATACACAGCAATGAACGAAGCAGGGCAAACAGACAGTTCCGGCTTTGACTTTGTTATTTCCCAAGACGGTTCAGCATTCAAATTACGAAACACCCTGACCAACCAGATAACGCACGGGTTTGCAACCGCTTCAATAGCCATCAATTACGCGTTAACAAGTGGCAGCTCCGTTTATCTTGACAAGGGCACCTTCAACCTGACAGGGGACATCGTGGTTTCTAACAAATGGAATGTAAAAATCGTTGGAGACGGCGCCGTAATCAATGGTAACGGACACACAATAGTTATCCGCGGAGACAATTACACATCCTCAAAGTATTCGACGGTTTCAGGCTTAGTAATTAATGATGGCACTGTTAGAATCGAAAACTCTTTCGGCGCAACCATAACCAACATGATTTTCCAAAACAGCCTTGTTGGTCTTGAATTTGCCAACAGTGACACCTGGACGGAAGGCACAAAAATTGAAAACTGCCACTTCATCAACTGCACCGAAGGCATAGCTTTCCGCACCCCAACAGGCAACGCAACCGGTTCCTACGCAAGTTCCGAAATAAATCGGTGTTTCTTTAACCAGTACGACAACTCCGTTGCCATTAACGTTGAAAACCAAACTGAATTCTCAAATAGCCAACTCCAAAACGTACGCATCTGGATAGGTGAAAACGGCGCTTTTAACCAAACAGGTTTACGGTTAGGGGGAACAATGTCGCAGTCACTGCTTATTGATGTGGTCTTTGAATCCTTTAGTGACGCTCCAGACTTATTGTTTGGTATTGACATTTTAGAATCTGCAGATGCAACACCCATTATTGACGGAGGCGTTAGTTTTCTTGGCAACTGGACATCAAGAATCCACAACCCCTATAACGTATGGATTTCAGCGGCTGGTAGCCTTTTTGACAGAGAAAACATTCCCGTTCCAGTAGGCTTAAACGGCAAATTCGGCGACAACGTCAGTATTATTCCTAAACCATTAAAAATTGTCACTTTCAAACCAAAAATTGAGGTTCAAGGAAGCTTTAGTAACAACGAAACAATAACCGTCCGCATCCAAATGGAATACGTAGATAACGTGTATTCACCCGCCATCGAGAAGGTTTTCACTAACAGCTCAACTGTTTGGCTTTCTGACGACGAAATACTGCAGCTGTTTCCATCTCAAAACGTTATTTGGGCAATAATTGTTGATGCTTCATGCAGTTCAAGCAGCACGGACGCAACCGTAAAAGTAGGCGGTTACGGCATAGCAGGTTAACCTTATTGTTCTTTTTTGGTTTCAGGCGGCTTCTTGGTTAACTCTGATTTGTCTAAGGTTGCATACTCAAAAATGTTAGAACTTTTAACCGCTTTTGTTGGGCAAACATCCACACAATTATTACAAAAAATACATTTATCTAACCTGAACTGTGGTCGCTTCTTTTTGTCAACTTCAATAATTTCAATTGCTTTTGATGGACAATTTCGGGCGCATAAGCTGCATCCAATACACAGGTTGTAATCGAAAATGGGTTCACCACGGTAGTTTTCGTTAAGTTCAGGCTTAACGAAGGGGTATCTTGTTGTTGCTGGTTTTTTAAAAAGAGTTTTGATTGCTTTGATTGCACCGTTACCACCTTTCTTTTTACCCATCTCTCAATCACAACTCAGTGGGATTAAAGTTGTATATTTAATTAATCATCAAAAACCCTGATAAAACAGGTTTTAATTTTTTAAAAAAGAAATTATGGGGCTGCTTATTCGTTAAGCAGGTTTTTTCGGCTGAAAATTTTTTCCAGCTGTTCAGGCTTAAGCAAACCCTTCTCCAAAGCAATCTCCTTAACGGAACGGCATTCTTTTTGGGCTTGCTTTGCCAGTTTTGCCGCTTCTAGATAACCAATGTAGGGCGAGAGCAGTGTTGCCATGGAAGGGTTCTTTTCAAGGTAATCCGTGCATTTTTGTTCGTTCACGGTTATGCCTTCAACACAGCGTTTACGGAACACTGGCAAATAGTTGGTTAGAATTTGAATTGCGAAATGCATGTTGTACACGATGGCTGGCGTCATAACGTTAAGTTCGAGTTGCCCAGCTTGAACCGCTAAAGAAACGGCTGTATCACATCCAACAACTTGGTAAGCAACCATGTCAAGACATTCAGCCATTACAGGATTAACTTTGCCGGGCATAATAGAGGAGCCTGGCTGGACAGGCGGCAACACTATTTCGTCAAGCCCTGTTGTTGGTCCTGAAGCTAAAAGACGTAAATCGTTAGCGATACGGATAAGTTCTAAAGCCAACTCTTTTAAGCCGCTTGAAACAGTTGCTGCTGCTCGGTGACTTTGTAGGGCTTCAAAATTGTTAGCTGCCGGCTTTAATGGGAATCCAGTCATTTTAGTCAGTTCACCAATTGCTAAACGTTTGTATTCAGGGTGTGCGTTGGCTCCTGTTCCCGTGGCTGTTCCACCTAAAGCAACTGAATAAAGGTTTTCTTGACGCCTTTTTAACTCGTCGCTACAGTGTTTGATAACTGAACCATACGCGCCGAATTCTTGCCCATTAGTAACTGGTACGGCGTCTTGCAGGTGGGTTCTGCCTGACTTGATTACGTGAGCATATTTTTTGCTTAAGGCTTCAAAAGCTTCTGCAAGCAAGTCAAGCTCATTAAGCAATGGTTGAAGCGCCATAAGGACTGAAACGTGCAGGGCAGTTGGGAACGTGTCGTTGGTTGATTGCCCCATGTTGACATGGTCGTTTGGTCCAACGATTTTGTATTCGCCTCTTGGTTTGCCAAGGATTTCTAAGGCTCGGTTGGCTAAGACCTCGTTAACGTTCATGTTAAATGATGTTCCTGCACCTGCTTGGAACACGTCAATAACGAATTGATCAAGAAACTTGCCTGCTAAGACTTCGTCACAGGCTTGAATTATGGCGTCTGCTGTTTCATCTTTAAGCCAGCCTACTTGCTTGTTTGCTATTGCCGCTGCTTTTTTGATTGAAACGTAGGCTTTAATGAAAACAAAGGGTTCTCTTAAGCCGCTTATGGGAAAGTTTTCTGTTGCACGGAAGGTTTGGATGCCAAAGTATGCGTCTTTTGGGATTTCTTTTTCTCCAAGAGGATCCATTTCTTTTCGGGTAGTGGACATGGCTTGCTTGATTCTCCAATTTGTTTTTACTATGCCTTTAGTGACTTTAATGTTCTTTGGACTATTAAATCTCGAATTTTTCAATTATACGGTTTTCTTTTTCGCCAGTGATTTCTGCGACTACATGGAAAAATTTTTCCAAACCCGAATTAACGATTCTTGGCTTAAGTAACTCGTCAATCTGGAAGACTCCTGCTGAATTGCTCATTTTGATATGGATAACAATGGGTTTTGGTAATCCGTTTTCAGGCACGTTTACTTCCACTTGCTCAATGGACAAGGCTGATACCGCGTGAATGTCTACTTTACCTGATTGAAACGGGATTCGTGCTCGACCAGCTTCCATGTCCAAAGCGTCTGCGATGCCTACAATGCCTGCTTCTTTGGTTAGAATCTTTTTTGGCATTTCTGCTTTTTCAGGTACTTCGTGACAAACGATGGCATGCAAGACCTCTGAGGTCATGATTGCACGTTCCTCTTCAGTGTAAGTTGGAGTTAGCAGCTCATCGATTACTTTCAAGGCGAGGAAGGCGCTGTATTTTTCGTGGTCGCGTCTTTGAACAATCATGCCAAGGTCATGCATTATTGAACCTAAAACAACTACTACTTCAGCGTCATCAACGGTAAGGTGGTAATTTTCAACGATACTTGGTGTGATTAGGTTCTTTTCTACGAGTACACGTTGGAGTTTTAAGGCTATGTTTGCCACGATTTTTACGTGAGTTGGTCCATGGTCAGTGTAGCCCATGCGGTCAATAGCCATAACGTTTGAGCACCGCCAGTACGTTTGCAGAGTCTTGTTTTCTTTGACTTTATCCATTACCTGTTTCAGTTTAACGTTGTTTCGATATGGTATGTTGAAGATGTAAGCCAATCTATTCAGCCCTTCACAGCAAGACTATTAGACGGTAAACATTTAAATTTACACTGTTTTCAGTCACGGCTGTTAATGTACCCTGTTAAATCTGCCGAATTTGATGAACACGCTTTTAAAGGAGTAGTATCCTTTACATTCTTCTAAAGCAATAGAGGTTTAACGTTTGGGAAAGAAAAAAGTCTTAAGCGAAGGCGAAATAGGCGAGTTAGTTTACCCAGGACAAGGTGAAGTCCTCGGTGTAGTTACAAAACTGCTCGGTTTCGACCGTATTCAAGTTAAATGCCAAGATGGCACAGAAAGGTTATGCCGAATTCGCGGCAAAATGAAGCGACGCGTTTGGATTCGTGAAGGTGACATAGTTATTGTTGCACCTTGGGATTTCCAAACTGACACCCGCGGCGACGTTGTTTGGCGTTACACGCACGCTCAAGCAGACACCTTGCGACGCAAGGGCCTGTTAACCCTTTAATTTTAACATCATTTTTGTTTTAATTTTTACTTTGCTTGCGGTTTTATTTTTTTAGCAACCTATTTGGCGCCTATTAGCCTCCTAATAGCATATTTATGCAGAAACCTATAGGGATGTAGGTTAGTCTTGGCAAAAGAAGGTTCTTCCTTGCTCAAGTGATTTAAATACCCTGACACTTATAGCATGTAGACTGATATGTCCCATAACGCCAAAAAACGTCTTGAACACCGCGAACGTCATGTTGAACGAAGAGACAAAATGCTCATCCATGACAAAGCAAACGAACGTGCCACTGTGGAAGAAGTTTTTGACCAAACTACCCGGTTAATCGTTTTTCAACTCCTCAACGATGGCATCCTTTACGAAGTTAACGGCGTCGTCAGTAGCGGCAAAGAAGCCCGTGTCTATTGGGGCACAAACAAAGAAGGCAAAGACTTAGCTGTAAAAATATATCTTACATCATCGGCTGAATTCAAGAAGGGGATGCTCAAATACATAGAAGGCGACCCACGTTTTAAAAACGTAAAACGTGACACTCGCTCATTGATTGCTGTTTGGGCGCAAAAAGAATTCCGCAATCTTGAAGAGGCTTGCCAAGCTAAAGTGAATGTTCCAAAACCCGTTGTTGTTAAAAGCAACGTTTTAGTTATGGAGTTTATTGGTAAGGACGGAAACAGTGCACCCTCCCTTAAAGAAAGCCTGCCTGAAGACCCTGAAAAAATTTACAAACTACTCGTAACGAATCTTAAACGGCTTTATCAAAAAGCCAAACTGGTACACGGTGACTTAAGCGAATACAACATTTTAATGTGGAGGGGCAAACCCGTAATTATCGACATGTCTCAATCAGTTTCAATTGAGCATCCAATGGCGGATTTCATGTTAACAAGGGACCTAAATAATCTGAATAGGTTCTTTAGTAGGTTAAGAGTAAATGTAACCCCAGTTGAAGAATTGCATAAACAGGTTGTTGGAAAATAAATGTCTAATCTCGATTCATTTGTCAGAATTCCAAAAGAACGCGTAGGCATACTTGTCGGTCCAGAAGGCAAAACCAAAGCCTACATTGAAGAACGCATGAAAATAAACCTATCAGTAGACAGCGAAGACGGCGGAGTAACTATCACTCTTGGTGAAGGACAAGATGACCCATCCATGCTTTTACGAGCAAAAGACCTTGTAACCGCCATAGGAAGAGGATTCGCCCCCGAAGTCGCCTTCAGATTAATCCGAAACGAAGACGACGTTTTCGACATGGTCGACTTACGCCTTGTTTTCGGGCGTTCAGAAGCTGACATCAAACGCATAAAAGGCAGAATTATCGGCGCAGAAGGCAAAACCCGCCGACTAATCGAAGAATTAACCGAAGCTAACGTTACCGTTTACGGTCACACAATCGGAATCATCGGCAGCTATGAAGAGGCTGACGCTGCTAGAAACGCCGTTCAAATGATTATTGAAGGCTGCGAACACAAAACCGTTTACCGGTACCTGCAACGTAAACGTACGGAAATGAAGAAAGAAAAACTTCAACTTTGGGAAACACCACCAGAAGAAAGATAACCTCTTTCTTTTTGTTATTTTTTGTTTTTCACGTATCTTATCAAGTCATCTACATCTTCTGAAAGCAGCAAAGGCAAAACCTTTTTGATTTCACGGTCAGACCAATTCCACCATTCAATCTCTAGTAAAGCGGCAATTTGGTCTGGCGTAAACCGGTACTTGATTACTTTTGCAGGGTTTCCGCCAACCAAAGCGTAAGCAGGAACATCCTTAGTTACCAAGGAACCCATTGCAACAACAGCGCCATTATGAACTATTACGCCTTCCTTAAAAACAACGTTTGACGCCACCCAAACATCATTTTCAATAACAATCGGTGAAGCTTCAATCTTATCCTCATCTGGTTTGCCCTTATGCCAAAGTTCATTCTCAAAACCCCAAGAATTATAAAAATCATAAAACGGGTACGTCGTCACCCATTTGTAGTTGTGCTTTCCTAAAAAAGAAAATTTGATTCCGTCGCTTAAGGAACAGAAATTACCTACTTTGCTGCCACGAGCCTTCTTGGCTAACCAAGGCATTGAACCTAACAACTCAGGTTGAGGTCCATAACTGTGCCTTCCAAACGGAATTGTCAACGGCGGTTTATCTGTGAAAACGGTTTTTTTTAAAACAAAGAAGGGGCTCAATAAATGATTCAACCTTTTAGAAAACAGGTTCAATCACCCAACTGCCTAACTTTTTGAGAGATTAGCCTTTTTGGTGATTCTTTGCGAGAGTTTTTTAGTGGGCTCTTTGCCATTTAACGCTTTGAATCAAGTGATTTAGGGCGTAAATGGTGGTTTCGCACTCAAGATCCACATCATCCTACACGTCTACGGGGCCAGAGTCGTCATCGCCCACCAACCACAAAACATTAGTTTAAACCCATTAAACCTTTAGGTTAAACTTCGCCTGTTTAACCTGCAAGTCAAAGTTGCAGCCTGCAATGTTGGGCTCCTTAACTCTGCAAGAAATCAAGTAAAAAATAATAACGACTGGATATTTAAAAAATTGTTTCAAGCGCAAACCGTTAAAGTTTAACGCTTATTTCTAAACCGTCATTGCCAACACCGACATAACGGCTACTATACTTACCCGATTTGCGGACATACTCTAAGTATTCCTTCATTTCTGCCGCAAATTTGCCAGCGTTATCTGCAACAATAACTGCGCCTTTCCATAGTTTATCCTCAATTAGTTTGAGGTATTGGAAGTATTCGTCTTTAGCTGCATCAAGAAAAACAAAGTCAAAGCAGCAAGCCAATGTTGGAATAACCTCGATGGCGTCCCCGCTGATAACTTGAACATTAACTGCGATTTCGGATTGACGAATGTTGTCTTTAGCTACTTCAGCTTCGTCTAAATGTTCTTCTATGGTAACGAACCTTACGCCTTTTGAAAGTTCTCGACCAATCAAAATAGTTGAGTAACCAATGAAAGTGCCTACTTCAAGAACGTTTTTGGGTTGTGCTTTTTTTACTTCCTCTGCCAAAATTTTTCCTTTGGCAGGTCCAACAATTGGAAGGAACTCTACAACTGCAATATCTGCAATTTCATTTAATAGTTGTTCAGCTTTATTTTGCAGGTTTTTGGACATTACTGAGGCACCTTCAGCTTATCAAAGAACCTTTTCCGTAGTTTCGCAATTTTTGGTGCGATTACTACTTGGCAATAGGGTTCTTTGGGATGCTTCCTATAGTAGTCTTTATGAAAATCTTCAGCCTTATAAAAGATTTTCAGTGGCTCAACACTAGTTATGATGGGCTTATCGAAGATTCCGTCACGATTTAACCGAGCAATTACTTTTTCAGCGGTCGCTTTCTGCGCAGAGTTATGATAAAAAATAGTTGAACGATACTGCGGGCCAACATCAGGTCCCTGCCTGTCAACAGTTGTCGGGTCATGAATGGCAAAGAAAACCTCTAAAAGCTCTCGGTAACTTATAACTTTAGGGTCAAACGTTATTCGGGCAGCTTCTGCATGACCGGTGGTTCCAGTGGTGACCTCTTCATAGGTTGGGTGGTCTAAGTCACCGCCAGTATATCCTGACTCAACCTTCGCAACACCATCAATAACGCTAAAAGCCGCTTCCAAACACCAAAAACAGCCACCAGCCAACGTAGCAACCTCAAACCCTGATTTTCCACTCATCTGTTTAACCTCAAAAGCAAGTCCAATAAAGTTCAACATTGCAACGCTATAAACTTAATCCCAATCATCGAACCTGAATTGCAGCTACACTTTTAACTTCAAAGAATTATTCTTAAACAGGAAAACCCATGAATCGCCCAGGATTACCACTTAAGCAAATTAACGTTACACCATTGGCATCTGAAAGTTTCGGCGTTCGTTCCATGTGCACCCTAGTCGGAACCCCCGATACTGTTGTGCTTTTGGACGCAGGCATCTCACTTTGTCCTTGGCGGTTTAATCTGCCACCTCACCCATTCGAATTCCAAACAATCCAAAACCTACGAGCAAAAATCGCCCAAGCAGCAGACAACGCCCAAATCGTAACCATCAGCCATTACCATTATGACCATCATACACCATCATTTGAAGACTGGGTAGTCAACTGGACAGCTCAAACAGAAACAGCACGCCAAATTTACAAAAACAAAATCGTGCTTATCAAAAATCCAAAAGAGAACATAAACGCCAGCCAACGAGAACGTGCAGCAACATTTTTGAAAACAGGTGCTAAACACGCCAAAAACGTTGAATATGCAGACGGAAAAACGTTCGTTTATGGAAACACACAGTTACGTTTCTCCGAAGCAGTCGCTCATGGTGAAGACAACTCTATGCTGGGATATGTAATAATGGTTACAATCCAATACGGTGACGAACGTTTCATGTTTGCCCCTGACATTCAAGGACCAATGTCCAACCATGCTACTCAACTAATTTTGGATGTCAAGCCGTCATTGCTTATGCTTGGGGGACCACCATTTTACCTTTCAGGTTTCCGGGTAAACGAAGCAGCGCTTCAAAACGCCACAAACAACCTTAAAGCTATCGTGGAAAAAGTGCCTATAACAATTATTGAACATCACACGTTACGGGACGAGTTCTGGAAACAAAAGGTTGCCCCAATCGAAGAGCATGCAACAAAAGCAGGACACAGTCTCTTAACTGCTGCAGAGTATATTGGTGAAGAAAACCGTTTCTTGGAATCCAACCGAAAAAGGCTGTTTAGGGATTTTCCTCCATCAAAAGATTTTCAATTTTGGACTAAAACCTTGAACAACAAGGTTATTGGTAAACCGCCTATTTAGGAATGTTTTAGCATTTGTCTTTATAGTGTCTAAGAAGCTTGTAGCTGTATTGTTCGTCAGTATTTGTAGGTAACATTACGCACAATAATTCTTATCTCTAAAACGATGTATCTTAAGTCACACGAAAAACATGATACAATAAGCCAGAGCAACAACTGAAAACCTTAAGAATCATAGCAAGTTTGCAGTTTATTAAATTAAAAAAAGTGGCTTAATATTATTTATTTAGAGTAAATAGTGTGTTTTCATAAGGTGTTTAAATGCAATCTGCTATTTGTGTGTCTGTACGACTCGGAGGAAAAAATTAAGTGAAACAAATGGTGAAGCAAATAGCAGTTAAACAAAAAGAGAGAAAAGAACTTGAAGCTAAATTAGCTGACGTTTTCACTGGAAAAATGGGCAAACTTTCGACAGAATTGCAAGAAATATTGCTAGATGACCTAGTAACAGCATTCGAAAATAGAATAAACGTGTTAAATCGAATCGCTGAAAACGCTGACAATTAAGTAGCTTGCATGGAAAAAGTTACTGATTAGTAATACATAAAGCCTTTATATCTAAAACACGGATTTGTGTTCAACAAAAGAGGTCTATGCATGCGACGTTCAAAACTCGAAATGTATGTTGACATCCTGAAGGTACTGGCTCACAGGGGTCCATTGAAGCTGACCCACGTAATGTACAAGGCTAACGTTAACTGCAGTGTACTCAAAGAATACTTGGATTTCTTGATCAAGCAGGGCTTGGTTGAAGAACGCACAGTAGGCAAAGCCCGCGTAGTATATGCGATTACTCAACGCGGAATTACAGTGCTAAAGTATTTCAGAGAGCTCAAACAAGTGCTGCCGATTGTCGAAGAGGCACGTAATTTAGCTCCAGTTCCCTTCTAGTTTCAATTTTTTACCTACCCCCCAAAACTCTATTTCCATTTTTATTCGTATTCCGAATCTAATCATAATTTTGTTGTCTCGTTTCCAAGCCAACAAGCTTGTTGTTCAAAAATAGTTATTTGTGTTTCGTAAGACTTAATAAACACTTCTGAATTATTGAACTGTATACTTGAAAAACAACTATACTCGGGGAAATCTTGGTTGAGCAAAGATGAAGTGTTAGGAAAAAAACCTCTCGTTATTCTAGAGAAAATAAAAGAAAACCTCGAGAGACTTAACGAGAAATTCGAAGTAATGATAGAAATCCAGAAAAACGGAAGCAGCAAAAAAGAAACCACAACAATGGTTCCCGACGCATCACTCGACGTAATGACCCTTCTCAACATGCCTGACCATCTCCGAAAAACAGCAATGACTATCTGCAGAAACGGACGCGCAACCGCAGAAGAAATTGCTGAACAAACAAGCCGAGCCCGAGCAGTTGAAAGTGCCTACCTAAATCAACTGGTAATCATGGGTTACCTTAAAAAAGAACGCAAAGGCAGAAAAGCCTACTTCTATGTTGATAGAGAATCACAGAGCTGAATGTCATGAGCAAAATTATAGCAGTCCACTCATACAAAGGCGGAACTGGAAAAACCCTTATGTCCGTTAACTTGGCCGCAACATTTGCTAAACAAGGCAAAAAAGTAGCCATATTTGACTTAGACTTCAGGGCACCAAGCCTTTTTGCCATCCTTAAATGCGAAAACGCTGAAACTTACTTTAACGATTACCTTAACAACACATGCGAAATAAACAAAATCTTAATTGATCTAAGCGCAAGAATACCTGGCGGAGGCAAATTCTACGCAGGCCTTGCTAACCCATCAACAGAAGCCATCAGGGACATGTCAGCAAAAGATCGCAAATGGGAAATGCGTGCACTAGGCAGACTGCTATCTCTACGAAACACGCTTCTCAACGAGCAAAAGTTTGATTATCTAATCTTTGACACTAGCCCAGGTCTGCAATATTCCTCTATTAACGCCATCGTGACAGCAGACTTTGTTGTAGTCACAACAACAGGCGACCGTTCTGACGTGAACGGAACCAAACGTATGCTGGCTGAACTTTACAACCTATTCGAAAAGAAAACAGGTTTAGTAATCAACAAAGTGCTTGATGCCTCTAAAAGCAAGAACGCTGAATTAACCAAGAAAGTAAAAGAAACATACCATGTTCCATTGCTTGGAGCTGTTCCATGCTTCTGCGAAATCTTGCGTGCTGAAGGTAATTTCATCTTCCCACAAGACAAGCCTGACCACCCATTCACAAAGTTACTAGCTGAAATGGCTGGCAAAATCGAGCAAAACGAGATAGGTTAAGCATCTTTCTTTTATCAAACTTTTTTCTTTTAAGCCTCTTGTTTTCTGCTAAAACTGCAATAGGAAAAACTTAAAGAATGCACGACACGCTAGAACGTGCTTGGGAGAAAAACAATCAGTGTTAGAAAAAACAGCAATCATACTAGCAGGTGGAACCTCACAAGGTTTTTCCGAAGACAAAGGCACAATACTGCTTGAAAACAAACCCTTGATTAGACGCGTTTTTAACATCGTTGAACCAATAGTTGACGAAATAATAATTGTAACCAACACTCAAAAACGAGCAGACCTGTACGCCAAACTTTTGCCGGAAACAGCCAAATTCGCCATAGATAACCCCCAAAGTCACGGACCTTTAAACGGGGCCATAACGGGCTTTGAAGCTGCCCAAGGAACATATTCCATGTTACTTCCAAGCGATTCACCATTCGTTTCAGAAGAGTTAGCTATGCTTCTTTTTGACTTGGCTATCGGCAAAACAGCGGCTGTCCCTAGAAACCCTGAAAACGAAATTGAACCGCTCTGCTCAGTTTACCAGACTAAACTTGTCTTAGAGACAGCTAAACAAGTTGCAGTTGAAGGCGCAACTGACTTGCAAACGTTGGTTGAGAAACTTCGTGGTGTGCGATACATTTCCACGATGGTTATCAAGCAGATAGATCCTGAGTTGCGGTCATTCTTTAGCGTTAACACGCCTTTGGATCTTAAACGGGCAGCTGTTATGCTTCATGGAAAACCAAATTCATTAAAAATAAAAGGTCACAAGCCAAAGTAGCTCTTTTTCGTCAGGCCGCCTTTTTTCTTGGCAAATGAACCATTTTTACAAAGTTTTATCTGCGTGTATACAAAAGCATCAACAAATTCAACTTATCGTCAATTTTCAAAATTGCTAACTGTAGAAATTTTAACGAAGGCAAGCGAACCTTATATAATCATGAACCGACCAACTAACAAATCTGCGTAAACAACCCTTTTTTCAAGACTTTCTACGATTTTTTAGTGTTTTTTGGAAAAAGGCGTCACTATTTTTCATTCTTTTTAGGCCAACAAAGGGTTTTTTCAACGTTTGGCATGTTAGCAAATACCAGTTACAGTGCTATTTTTGCTTTTTTTAGCGTTTTGTCTCGCTGGTTTGCGAGCTTTTGCTTGTTTTTCTGACAACTTTGCTGTTTTGTATAAACGAAAATTTTTCGAATGGTCACTTTTTACATTAAACAGTTAAAAACAGGCAAGGTGTTTGCAGATAAGTGCTATCAATAGTTGCAATTTATCCATTGTTTGAGTGAATTTTGACTTTACGACTTGCGAAGCCTGCTGGTGGTGGCTGGTGAGAACTTTTTTTATGCAAGGGGCGAAATGATTATTTTTGTCAGGGGAAATACGTGGGATATCCATAGGTGTTGTTTAACGTGGGTTGGTTGCATGAGTGCCTGCAAAATGTTGAAAACTTTGGAAACGCTCCGTTGTGAAAAAGTGTGTTTGTGTGATGCTTTTGTATACCAATTGCTTGGTGAAACCGTTTTTATCGGTGACTTAATACTATTTTTGAATAGTTTTTGCTGCTTTGATAACAAAAATTGGGGTAGCTTATGATAAGTGTTGAGCGCAATCTGATAATTTCGCTACTAAAATTAACCCAAAAAACCGGGGTTTTATTAAAAGATGTTAAAGACCACTCCAAATTGCCAACTGAGACTACATACATGTTGCTAGAAAAATTTCAATCTGAAAACCTGCTTAATTTGAATAACCAAACTGTTGAAGTCTCAATTGATGACCGTCTTAAGTTAGCGGTTAAAGCAGTCTCGTTAGGGGCAGATGTTCAGACAGTTAGTGACCTGCTCTGTTGGCAAGAATTCGAAGAAATCGCAATCATGGCCCTGCGAAACAACGGCTTTGCAGTAGCCAAAAACGTTCGGTTCAGCCATGGGGGACGTAAATGGGAGATTGATGCTGTAGGTTGCAAACGACCTTTGGTGGTTTGTATTGATTGTAAACATTGGGGCAAGGCTATATCTGCGTCCGTTTTGGGCAAGATTGCGCAAGCCCAAGCCTATCGTGCCAAGGCGTTATCCGAATTTTTGCCTGCCGTAAAACTGCAGTTAGAATGCACTAAATGGGAAAAGGCACAGTTTGTTCCCGCAATTTTATCACTAGTTCAAGGCAGCTTCAAATTTTATGATGACATCCCCATTGTTCCAGTGCTTCAGCTTCAGGATTTCTTGTGCCAGCTTCCCGCTTACATGTACCAGTTAAAGGCGTTTCCTAAAGTGTTTGATCATTTAGGTTAAGATTTTGAGGATGGACGTTTTTGCCATTTTTATTGCTGGATACAGGCTTAGCAAAAACATGATTGTTAAAGCTGACAACAACCACCATGCTATTCCAACAATCGTCCATCCAGTAACTAAAGGATTAGCCATCAAAATCACCAAAGTCGTCATTATCCCAAAGGCAATTCCAACACCAAAACTAGAAAGAAGCACAATTAGGCTCTGAATAGACAAAACACTAACAACAATTCGCGGTTTTGTCCCAATCGCTCGTAAAATTCCGAATTCTTGATGCTGCGCCTCAACCGACAAAATCTGATAACCAACAAGACACATCGCAGCTGAAGCCAAAGTAACCAGCGGCACAAGCAAAATAACCGCCCAAGAGGCATTCAAAAAAGCCAAATTCCGTTCCGTAACCAAGTCAAACGAGAAAATTCTCAATTCGCCATCTGCAACCCCTGGAACAGTTTGCAGTTGCGCCATAAACGTGGCTTTGTCAATGCCCTCTTTAGGCGTAACCAAAACAATATTGGGGCTCAAACCCGTCAAGTTTTCAAGGGTTAGTAGCGGCACATACGTTACAAAGCCCTTGTTTATTTGGTCAATACAAACACCTTTGATAACGAATTTTTTGTCAAAAATTTTAACGCTTTGAACCAAGGGGTCTGAATAGTTTATGTTGTTTTTTGGGTCTGCTGTATACATTTTTGTTGCGATTGAATCACCAATTACAGCCTCAAAACCACTTTGATTTCCTAAAAATCGCCCTTGAAAAGACATTGGCTGATTTTCCAGGTCAGGGTTTAAGCCAATAATTAAGGATTCGCCTTCACGGGTTCCTCCAACCCAATATATAACACCACCAATTACAGTAAAATTTCGGTCTTCCAAAATATGTGCCTCCAAAACAAGACGTTCATCAATCCCACTCACAGAGCTTAAAGCTGTTAAATTGTTAATTGTTAATGCGGAAATGGCGTAACTATTGTTAGAATAAACAAACTTTTCTGCTATTTCACCCCCCGAAAATGTAGATAACAAACCCAAATACCTTTCACCGACGCTACTATGAGCGATTGCAACCGTGTTGACAGTCTTAGTGCTCACAGAATACTGCAGCCAAGAACCAGTCGTATCTATAGCAATAACTCCGCTGCTAATAGAAATAGTCAACAAAACGAAGACGGCTGAAAGCAAAATAACCATGCGAACAATGGCGTTTTGGCGTCGGCTTAGACTTCGGGTTGCAATTTTCCAGGTTATCCCAAACTTTGATAGGGGTTTATGTCTTTTTTCAGCAGGGGTTCCATAAAAGTTGATAGGTGAAAGTGCTGTTAACGGTGGCATTCTGGCTGCATCAATTATTGGTTTTAAGCCAAAAGCAAGAGCTAAAACAAGAAAAACAGCAAAAACAAACGCGACATAGAAAAAATTAGGCAAGACATTGGAACCTATGACAAGTGTTGCTACCAAAAAATCAGCTAAAAAACCAAAAACTGTGCCCAAAAGGCAACCACTTACTGAAACAATCAAGAGTTCTGTCGTAAAATATCCTGCAACTAAAGACCCCGGGCAACCAGCTGCTTTAATCAAACCCAAATCGGGGGTTCTTTGAGCCATCATCAGAAAAACAATAAAAGACGTTAAGATGGCGCCGACAATAAACACCAGCGGTTCAATAAAATTCAAAATCTGTGAGAAAACAGTGGATAAACCAGTTGTTAATGTACTTGTTTGAGCTGATAATCCTATACCTATTCGACCACTAAAAATCAACAAAAACAAGGTTGACGCAACAGTTAACGTTAATGTTGCAATGGTTAATCCCGTTTGCAAGGGTCTTCTTAGTAAATCTTTGACTGGAAAACTCTGATTCATTCTTTAACCAGTCTTCCTTCATCAATGCAGTAAACCACATCAGCCAAGCCACGAATATTTTGGTCATGCGTAGATACAATAACGGTTTTGCCCTCGGTTTTTAGTAGCTGAAAAATTTGGATGATTTTTTGAGCATTATTGCGGTCCAAGTTTCCTGTCGGTTCATCTGCAAGAATCAAAGGAGGGTTATTGGCTAATGCTCTTGCGAAAGCCACGCGCTGCTGCTCTCCACCGCTAAGTTGTGACGGAAAATGGTTTGCACGATGTTGCAAGCCAACGGTTTCAAGGAGCAGTTGTATGCGGTCTTCTATTTCTTGTGATGGTTTTCTTAGCCACTCCATAGGAAAAGCAATGTTTTCCGCAACAGTTAACGTAGAAACAAGGTTAAATGATTGGAAAACGTAGCCGGTTTGGTTACACCTAAACTCTGCCAGTTCTTCCTCGTTCAAGAGGCTGAGGTCTTGGTTTTCAAAGGTTATTTTGCCGCTTGTTGCACGGTCAATTCCCCCAATTATGTTAAGCAGGGTAGTTTTTCCTGAACCTGAAGGTCCACACAAAGCGACGAAAGCACCTTTAGGTAAGTCAATGCTGATGCTTTTCAGAACCTCAACTTTTTCAGTGCCAACAAGGTAGGTCTTAGTTAACGTACGAGCTGAAACAATAATTTTTTGAACTGCTTCTTGGTTGGTTTTTTCTTTTGTCAAGCCCGTTCCCGCCAATTTTTTACTTTAAGGGCTTGTAGCTGAAATTTATTATTAATCTTGAGGTACGTTCCCTTACTGTTCACTCTCAGGCAAATCAAGCGTTTCAGGGGTTTCTTGATAGCTTTTATCGATTTTCAAGTTGCCTCTATCACGTTTTAAAATCCTAACTTTTTCAGGAATCTTATCTTTTTTCCAATCGTTCCAGCTGATTTCTTTAAACAACCACCGTTTACCCAAATGCGCTGCAACTACTGCGTGTTTGTATTCGTTGCTTGTAGGGATAAATTCGTCTAAGAACCGGAATAGTTTGTCGATTTGAGGTTTGGGAAAGTAGGCGTAGTAGGTTGCGTTTTTTACTTCAAACGCGTAGGTGTGTTTACCTTTTCGCGCCATTATGTCAGGTAGCGGGTTTAGGCTTGGGTTGCTTACAGGTACGCGGACGGCAAAGTAACCCTTTTTCTGAAGCAGTTTGACCAATACAGACTCGCTATAGAAACCGCGTTTTCTCCAACGCCGAAGCTTTACCCAGTCAATCTCTTTGCTCATGCAACTCACACTTTGCATTTTACCTCCTCTTTTGAGTTGGCTTCATAAAATGTTTGTTAACACTACTGCAGCAATTGTTGATTGGGGTGATGCTTCTGTATACTATTGGTTTCACCATAGAACACTGGTGCATAGTAGTGACGGTTATTGGTGATGTAAAATACGCAATCAACCAGCACAACGATATTGTGTTGATTCCATGTACAATAATTCAAAATAATAGCCGATTTGGCTATACTAATCACCAACAAATTCATCCAAGTTCAAAACTTAACCCAAAAAAAGCCATTTAAAACAAATAAAAAACCCAATTTCAGCCATTCCCCAAGGACCCCCTGCAATAACAAACCTCGCAAAAAAACAATCAACAAACAAACCCGCAAACAAAACCAGCACAAACCAAACAAGATGGCACAAAAAATAGCCAATAGGACCCAATAAACCAGGCAATCAAAAAACAGTTGCGGCGGCAATAACGATACTTCAACAAGTCACAACCGCAAAAGAAAAAACGTGCCTAAAACTGCTAAACCAAAAAAGCTGCTGTTGAGAAAAAATTTTTCGCTTCAAGTCTTGAGCAAAAAAGGCAAAGTTTGCCAAACACAGCCAACAACCCTAAAAAGTGCTTCAAGTGCTCGAAGTGGTGTCGAAAAAGTGGGCAAACGCTTCGAATGGAGATTTTCGGAGGTACTTTTAAGAGGCTCTGATATTCTCCATGCCCAACCTCCTGAGCAAAGCAGAATGAACCCAAAATGGTTCTTAAATCAGATTTTAGGCTTGAATTGGCTTTATTTATTTTGGTTTTGAGCAGAAAAATTTGTCTTTTTTTCCTAGAAAAGCCTTTCGCACACAATCCGTTGCTAAAAAAGCCTGATTTTTTTGAAAAAGCCTAAATATACACTATTTTTGCATAAAACTCCTTACGCTTGTTCGTATGATTGAGTATTAAAACAATAAATGTTTATGCGAAAATTTTGAAATTTTCTAAGCAGGTTGAACAGTTCTTTTGACGTCAGTGTGAAAAATTTTTAGTTTAATGGCTAGTTAAATCATAATTTTAATTTTAAGTGAAACTTTACAATTGTATTTTTTGATTAAAATTTTTGGACTATAATAAAGAGTAAGTTGGAATCTCATAGATTTGCTAACACCAAGTTTGTTTTAAAAATGATTTTGCCAAATCCTTGTTTTACGCTGGTGATGTCATTAAACCGTGGGACAAAAGAATGATTATAATTAATAATAAACTTGATAATTTAATCCAAAGTATAATTTTTAGACTATTTAAAAGACTAATGCAAAATAAATATAAAATGTTGCACTATTATTTACCAAATTTTTTATAATGCAAAAAGTAAATATTCTAACTCCTCTAAAGCGTGTCTTTTTGGTAAACAAATATCAGTATTTTAAAAAGGTGCATTATTTTTAATCAAAAAATAAACATTGGGCTTGAACAAAAATGGTATTGAAAATTTTGAACCTGTGTTTTGTTGATGCTTTTGTATACAGCCAGTTTACTTGGGATCAGTCATTTTTCTTAAAGCACTTTGGAAGAAATTCAAAAATGCGCCGCGATAAAAGTTCATTCGAATTACCTTGCCTTTGCAGGCAAATGTCGAGGAGCAACTTTTTGAGTTAACTAATGCTCTAAGCAAAACCGCATAACCATGGCAGAAGTTTTGACCCATTTTTGTGCCAATGCTAGACAAATCAAATACAGAAAACGTGGGGACTGCTGCCCGACATCAGTTATTTGACTCTTTATTTGGGGTTTGTGGGCAAGTTGTTTTTGACTTCCGATGATTGGGGTGGCGATTGGTGGTTTTTTCTGCAGGCTTTTTTGTTTACTTGTCTGAGCTGGACGCGATTTGTCGCCAATTAGCAGGCAGAAACTGGCTAATTTTGCTAAACGTCGTCATCAAATAAACCCTAACTGGTTATGTTGGTTGAATTCGTATTACTAATTTATTATCCATCACCATGCAACAAAACTTTGCCGCAAACAAACGCAATAAAAAAATCAGCATCATACAAAGACTTGAAAAATCAAAAAGGCCAAAAAGAGAAGCCAACACACACAGCATTTCAAGCACTCAGCACAATGAAAAATCAGTTTTCCAAAGATGTAACGAAGCTGAATTAGACAATCTTTTGAATTGTTAAGCGGCTAGAGGGCCATTCCAGTTAAAGGTTGAAAGAGAGGCAGTTCATGGCGTTTGCGTACGTGTTCGTCGTGCTCTTCGGGGGTATCAAATGTTTTGCCGCATTGTCTGCAGCGGTACTTGCCTTCCAAGGTTACTTCTGCTGAGGCACCAGATTCTAATTCATAGTGCAAGATTTGATTTTGATCCTCGTCAGACATTCAAGTTTACCTCTGACAAACCCTAAACGTCGCCAACATAATTAGAAAAAAAGGCATGCTTAAGCGTGTGTGACTGCCCAAACACAACAACAAACAGGTATACAAAAGCATCACCAAAACACAGGTCAAAAAAAGATTTGCGAAAAATTTTTCAGCATTTGTCAACTTACGCATTCTTGTGAAAGTTATGTCTGATTTTAAAATTGTGAACAAGCAAATAACCCTAAACACTCAAGGTCCAATAAGCTTTATCGATTTAAGTGATCAAATCAACTTGGCGGTTGCAGAATCCAAAATCCGAAACGGTTTGGTTCACGTGTTTGCACCTCACGCAACAGGGATCCTGATAATAACGGAAAACGATCCTGCACTGCTTGAAGATATCAAAGCTTTCATAGAAAGCTTAGCACCTGAAAACGGCAGTTACTTGCACCCTTCCAACGCTCATGCACATTTGCGCTCAGTGCTTATGCCGCCTGAAAAGACCTTGCCTGTGGTTGATGGCAAAGTGGGTTTTGGAACGTGGCAGTCTTTGATGTTTGTGGAAACCGATGTTTACCCAAGACGACGTACAATTACCATCCAAATTCTAGGCGAACAGTAGCCACCTTTTTTGGTTTTTTCTTTTTCTTCGGGCGTCTTTGTTAAAAAGTCGAAGCTAACATCATAGATTTTTAGCTATTTATTGCTAAAATTGCTGTTCAGTTAGTGCAGATTTAACTGTTTATTATAAAAAATTACCATTCGATTATTTTTCGTTTTCATAAAAACAGGTTTAACACCATTACGCAGACAAGTTTGGCATCTAACAGTCGCAAATTTACAATTTAGGGGCTAAAAAAGAGGCAAAAATCAATCGTTTTTGGCTACAAAAAGCCTATTTTATCCTTCTTTTTTTAAGCACCTTGAAAGTCGAAAGTGTAAAAGCAATTTTTTCCTGTTAGATAGCACTTTTTTGGCATGATTATATAAGGTTCGCCATGGTTCGAAAAAATTTTAGCTTTTAGCCGCCTGTTGCGACTTTTCTTCTTGCGTCTTTTGGTCGAAGGCGAGCTTTCTTTTTGTCTGCTGCTCGCGCGGCTGGTTTCTCTTCAAGTTCATCTACAGAATCTTCATCCAAGGGCAAAGTCTCTTCAACTTCGGGAAAGTTTGCAACTGTTGCCTGCTGTGCACCAGCTTTAACCATGGCCGCAATTGCTTGGTCTGTGTCACCCGGATTTACATCGATACCGCGGATTGCATCCATCAAAACTACTGTTTCAAAACCGTTTTTTATGGCGTCAAGAACCGTGTTAACAATGCAGTAATCAGTCGCTAGTCCACCTATGAAAAACCTTTTGACTCCAAGTTTTTGCAGTATATCTTTAAGGTCGGTTCCGTCAAAAGCTGAATAGGCTTCGTGGTCTGCTAGTGTTGCTTTTGAAATGATGCAGACGTTTTTGGGCAATTTTAGGTTTTTGTGAAACTTGGCACCGTCTGTTTCTTGTACACAGTGAGGTGACCATGAACCACCCTGTGCCTTGAACGACTTGTGGTTTGTGGGGTGCCAGTCTCGTGAAGCTAGAACGTTGGCGCCTGCTTCTTGAAATTTACGTTCGTATTCGTTAAGTACAGGAATTATTTGTTCGCCTTGAGGCACTGCCAAAGCGCCGCCGGAAAGAAAATCGTTCTGGACATCAGTTATCAGAAGCGCGTCGGATTTGTTTAACAGGAATGTTTTTGGCAAAACAGTCTTCACCATAGAATCTTTGCTAAAAATATTATAATTGATGCTTCGGAATAAACTTTGCCGCTAAACAGGTTTTGACTGTGTTTTGGTGATGCTTTTGTATACCGAAGAAGTGGATGGATAAACTTATCTTTAAAGCGTCAGCACATAATAGTTGGCGTTAAACATGCAAGCAAAAAACGTTAAAGCCTCAATTTCCAGCCGAGAAATGCGAGCCATAGAAACCAACGCAGAATACTATGGAATAAGCCTGCTACAACTCATGGAAAACGCAGGACGAAACATCGCCGAAGAAATCCAAAAAAGGTTTTCAAACCAAAAAAAGGTTACATTCTTCTGTGGTTTAGGCGGAAACGGAGGCGACGGTTTTGTTGCTGCACGGCACCTTTTGGCGCAAGGTTACTCAGTTACGATTGTTTTGGCTGGAAAAAGCCGAGATATCAATCATTCGTCGGCAGTTCAAAACTGGAATGCGCTCAAACCTGTCACGGGCAACATTCATGTTATTGAGGTTACGGACAGTTCTGCGATTCCTGCTTTTGAAGCGGATGTGGTTGTTGATGCTTTGTTGGGAACGGGAACTAAAGGCAAGCTTAAAGCACCAATACTGCAGATGGTTGAAGTCATCAACGCTTCTAAGGCGTTCAAAATCGCTGTTGATGTTCCAACGGGAATAGATTCTGACAACGGCGACGTTTTAGGCGACGCTGTTAAAGCTGATTTAACTGTCACATTTTACAAGTCCAAAGATGGCTTAGATAACGCCAAAAAATATGTTGGCGTTTTAGCTGTCAGAGATATTGGGTTACCCAGTTTGTTTGAACGCTTTGCGGGTCCAGGTGATGTTAACTTGGTAGAGAAACGTCGGGAGGCAACATCTCATAAAGGCGACTTTGGTCGACTACTTGTTGTCGGTGGCAGCAAGCTTTTTTCTGGTGCACCCACGCTTGTTTCCATGGCGGCTTTACGAACAGGCGTTGATATTGCTTATACAGCGTCTCCAGAGAAAACCGCTTACGAAATATCTTCAATCTCTCCTGATTTAATAACCCTTAAGCTTTCAGGAAACAACCTCAACCCTGACAATGTTGTTGAGTTGGAACCTTATTTGAGTCAAGTGGATGCAGTTGCGATGGGTCCCGGTTTGGGTTTGAACGGTGAAACAGCAGAATTCGTAAAAATGTTTGTTGACGCGATTGAGAAGGCTGGTAAACCGTTACTTTTAGATGCGGACGGCTTGAAAGCTTTTGCCAAAATTAAACGTCCGCTGAATGTTCCCTTTGTGCTTACGCCTCATGCTGGCGAATATTCAATCCTTACTGGAGAAATACTTCCAGATGACCTTGAAAAGAGAATTGAGATGATTCAAAAAACCGCTGAAAAGCTTAATGCAGTCTTGCTTGTTAAAGGAAAAGTTGACATAATCTGCAGCCCAAACAAGGTTAAACTAAATTTCACAGGCAACGCAGGCATGACTGTAGGTGGAACAGGCGACGTACTTTCTGGAATCGTAAGTGGCTTGTTAGCTCAGAAAGCTGACGCTTTTGAAGCGGCTGTTGCAGGCGCGTTCGTGAATGGTGCTTGCGGCGATTTTGTTGCCTCTGAAATCGGTTTTCACATGGTTGCTTCCGATATTTTGGGATGGATTCCTAAAGTGTTTGTTGATCCTACGAGTCATTTGAAGGTGCGCGCGTAAGTGGAAAATGACTGTGACGCCCCAGGGCAAAATATGCCTGTTCGAATAACTATTTACCATGCTGCACAGGACGATCCAAAAAAGAACACAGCCCTCCGACTTGGCCGCAGGGGATTCGCACGAATCGTAACAAAAATCAAGTTCCTGCCAAAACGAGCCATCGTACTTAATCCCTTCAGCGAAATCGCCCTCTCGCCAGCTGACAGGGAACGGGTTGAACAGTTCGGCGTTGTCGCATTGGACTGCAGTTGGGAGCACGCTCAGAAAGTCATGGGTGAACATGTACGTGGAACAAGCCGCACGCTACCGATTCTAATTGCCGGTAACCCCGTTAACTATGGAAAACTAACGAAGTTATCAACGGCTGAAGCTATCGCGGCTACACTCTACATAACAGGGTTCAAAGATGAAGCAAAAGCTATTCTTGACATTTTCACGTGGGGTCACACGTTTCTTGAACTAAACCAAAATTTGCTTGATAACTACGTGACTGCAAAGGATAGCACCGAGATTGTGGAGATGCAGAAGCGGCTGCTAAAACCTGAAAAACGCGAGCCATCTAAAGGCATTGAATGGGGCTAAGCATGGCGTGGCATTCATCACCGATTTTCCATTGTTCCTTGCTTCCGTAATGCTGATTTCCTTAAGCGGCGTTTTGATGCCTGGACCTCTGTTTGCGGTTACGATTCAAAAATCAGCGAAAAGCAAAGTTGCAGGCGCCTTAATCGCTGTTGGACATGGCTTGGTAGAATTCCCTTTGATGTTCCTAATCTATTTCCTGCTTAGTCAATTCGCGATTCCATATTTTGTTCAGGCAGGGGTTGGGCTTGTGGGGGGCTCTTTAATGATTTTCATGGGCATTCAAGCGTTTAGAAACCGTTACAGGCAAGATAACGCTACGGGGAGTTTGAAGCGTGACTCCTTGTTTTCAGGTGTTTGGACTACCGCAGCAAATGCAGGTTTCATTTTATGGTGGCTAACCATTGGAACAACTTTAGTTTTGAATGCGCAACTGTTTGGTTTAGCAGGTTTTGGCGTTTTTGCTGGAGTTCATTGGTCTATTGACTTCTTATGGTACACGGTTGTTGGTGTGTTGATTTTTAAATCTCAACGATTTTGGACGCCTCGAGTGCATTTAGGTGTTACACTGTTTTGTGTTGGAGTGTTTTTGTTGTTTGGCGCTTACTTTGTTGGTTCAGCTTTAATGTCAGTGTTTACATTATGGTAATGGTGAAGCAAATTGGTTGTTGAGTTTAAGGTTGGATCTGCCGTCGTGCAGTTTATTGTCGGTGACATTACGGACATAGAAGCTGACGCTATTGTTAACGCTGCAAATTCTTCGCTCCTTGGCGGTATGGGTGTTGACGGCGCCATTCACAGCAAAGGCGGACCCACGATTTTAGAGGAATGCAAAAAAATTAGGGCTACAACATGGCCTGACGGACTTCCAACGGGGTATGCCGTGATAACGTCTGGAGGTAACTTGAAAGCTAAGCATGTTATTCATACAGTTGGGCCTGTTTGGCATGGTGGTTTTCAGAATGAAGCTGAACTGTTGAAGCAGGCGTATCGGAACTCGCTTAAGCTTGCAGCGGCTAATGGGCTTAAATCGGTTGCTTTTCCATCAATCAGCACGGGCGCTTACCGTTACCCTGTTGAAGAAGCTAGTTGCGTTGCAGTTAAAACAATCAAGAACTTTTTGGAAAAAGAAGGCAAACTTGAAAAAGTGACCCTGGTTTTGTTTTCTGAAGGGATTTTTGATGTTTATTTAGCTGCGGCAAAACAGGTTTTTTGAACAAAATTTTAGTTAATAACCATGGGCATCTTTAAAATTAAGGCAAAAGAAAGCTGTTTTGGGCTTATTTTATAATTTTTTTGTCCATGAATCGAAAATGTTTTAAACGAAAACGTACGAATAACCATCCATTAGAGGAATACTCAATGGCAAAATGCCCAGTTTGCGGAAAAGAAGTCAAAAACGCTAAGAAAACCTGGAAGATGGCAGGAAAACCAGACAAAAAAGGAAAGCGTACCCAGCTGACCATCGGTCTGTATGAATGCTGCGATAAAACTTTCAGGGAAGTTTTAGACAAGAAAAAAATCTAAAACATCCTTAACCCTTTTTTCCTTTTTTTAAAATGTAAATGCCTTCTGCAAAATCTTTTTCCTTTGAGTAATAACACTGGTTTTCAACATGCTAATGAAGCGTTTTTCAACCAATAGCACCTACCCCCCTAAGGAATTTTGGGCTGAAAAAGCGTCAGGCTGAGCCTACTCCTATCTAGAAAAGGTAGACCCCCATAGGTTTTCTGCATAGATTAACTATCAGGATTCAAATTGGTTGGTATAAATAGAATAGGAAAACAAGCATTCCAGACGACCAACGATTGCAAACTATTTTTTGTTATTATCGCATGGATTGGAAATCATTAATGTTTAATAATTCAGGCAGACACTTTAAGTGCTCTATCTGTAACAGCAAGATTACAGACACCACATGTGATGTTGCTTGGTATACTTGGATTGGGTTAAAAGAAAACAAGAAGAAGTCCTAAACTGGCAAATTAACCTTCCAGACGACAATGACGATGGCGGATTTCCAGCTGAAAACATTCATGATATGGGTGGCGTTTGGACAACCGCAGAAACCCTATACACAATAATACAATACAAAATCCTGCCACCATCTGACAAGCGGGTTCAAAGAGCAAAAGATTGGTTATTACGACACCGAAACCTTGGCGGAGACTACGGTGACGGCTGGCCATTAATCAACAAAGGCAACAGTTTTGTGGATACAACAAGCATGGCAATTTTGGCTTTGTCACCATTTATTGACGACCATCAAGTTCTGGAAGCCATAACTAAAGCTAAAAATTGGCTTTTAGAAAACCAAAACGACGATTACGGCTGGGGCATCTGGAAGTACGAAGACAGCCTTGTTTCTGCAACCAGCATCACACTGATTGCTTTACAGAAAATAAACGAATTAATGACTGATGAAGATGTAGATTCTGCAATAAAATCGGGTGTTGCATGGTTAAAAGTTTCTCAAAACAAAAATGGGTTGTGGGGATTTACACCAAACGCTAAAGAAACAAACATTGCAAGCACCTGCCAAGCCGTAAATACCCTGATGACTTTGGGTGAGGACCCTAAAAAATTCAAGGAAGCCCTAAAAGCAGCCATTGGCGACCTTAAAAACCAAGGCACTTGGTGTACAATCCAAGAAAGCTACACCTTGAAATATTTTGGCGAAGGTTTAGATCAACGTCTTTCATGGTTCACCGCTCCCCTTGCAGTTTCTTTACTGGTCAAATTTGCCAGAAACATGCCGCGTGAAGTTGAAATAAAACAGGTAATCGAGGCTACAGAATCACTAAAAAAATACGATATAGTCAAGGACGGTAAAGAATTAACCAATATTGCTCTTGGACATTTGGATATTAGACCTTGGGCTTCAGTTCAATACTTACGGGGACTTTTGGATTCTCAAGCTTACATGCAAGAGCACCTTGACGAGTACGTTTCAGTGATGAGCGGTAAACTGGCAATAGTAGAAAAAGCAGGCATGCTAAAATCGTTGCCAATAATTTTCTCTCCCCGAAAACAAACCAGCGTTTACGCCAGCGGAAAATTCCTTGTCTGGATGGTGCCTATTATCGGTTTGGCTTTGGTTGGAACCACCTATCTTACAGAGTCCGTAGGGCTCGAAGTTTCATTAATTGCAAGCCTTTTCGCGATTTATCTTGCAACTTTCGCGATTCTTGTTATTGGGTTTAAGCAGAAAATCATTTCCAAAGACCGTTTCTGCTTCCTTTATTTCCCAATCTGGGCATTAATCGTTCTTGCAACAGGTCTGTTTATAGTTGAAAAAGCAGCTGAAGCCCTTGTTGTGTTACTACTGATTGGGTTCCCAGAAATACTGCACTTGGTTATGGGTAAAGGCAAGAGCGGACACGGCGAATAAACCCAAACTCGCCTACCTTTTCTTTAAACACTTAGTTTACTATAGTTTTACGTATTCGCTCCTGAGGAATTTCAATCATGAAACGCACGCCTTTGCCGATTTCGCCGTTTTCAGAGACTTGCCAGCCGTAAATTTCGCATATGCGTTGAATTAGGTAAAGTCCAAGACCTGTGCCTTTTCCAGCGCCTTTCTGGAACAGTCTTGGCTTAATTTCTACATCAATTCCTCCGCCATTGTCCTCGTAAACTATCTCGGCATTTCCGTTTTGATTTGTCTGGTTGAATATTCTAATTTTTGACAGATTTTTAGCATATTTCATCGAGTTATCCATAAGGTTATGGAAAATCTCAACCAGTGCAGAATCAGCCAAAACTTCAAAATCTACATTTTCCGTGTTTATTTCTATGCTGGTTATGTTTGGAACCAAGATTTTTGCATCCTCAATTGCCTTATCAATTGACCGCCATGAAAGACCTTGGCTTCCTACAGCTTCATATGTTTGTGCAAACTCTAAAATTCGTTCAATATTGTCCGTTGCTTGTTTAATGTGGTCAATCTGGTTTAACATGTGCTGACTACTGTTAGCATATTTTTTACTCAAATATAATGTGCTTGTGATGACGGCGAGTTTATTTCTGATGTCATGTCTAACAAATCCGTCTACAACTGTTAACTTTTTAAGAAGCATCTCTGCTTTTGCGAGAGCTTTGTTTCTTTCTTCATGATCAATTTTGCGTTGGGTAACGTCTCGACTGATACTGATCAATCTAGTTTTACCATTTGTGTCTTTGACTGAGCTTATGTTAGCTTCAAGCCAAATATAGCTTCCATATTTGGTTAAGAAACGTATCTCAACTTGTGTAGAAACATTGTTTTTTATTGATTCTCGAATCTTTAACACAAGTAGCGGATAATCTGCTTCATGGATGCAGGATATTACGGTTTTTTTGCCTATGAGCTCTTCAGGGGTAAATCCTGTTAAACGCTCAATTGAAGGTGAAATAAAAATAAAGTTGCCTGTTATGTCTGAAATCGTGATTAAATCTTGCGCGTTTTCTGCCATGAACCTGTATCTTTTTTCGCTTTCTTGCAGTTTCTTTTCAGTAATTGTACGTTCAGTAATGTCTCTGATTATGGCTATAAATCCTGTTGGTTCGCCTCGATTATCATAAAGTGCTTTAATTGATGCTTCAACACAGCATTCCTTTTTATTTTTACTTACAAACGTGAAAGTGGCTTTTTGAACTTGTTTATTTTCTATTGATTTTACAAACTCTTTTATCATTTCATCTTTTTTTGATTCTTCAATAAAATTTAAGCCATTGAATCCAAGTATTTCGTTTTTTGTATATCCAAAAGTCTCGGCAGACAACTCGTTGCAATCAATAATTTTTCCTGTTAAATCGCCAACAATAACCGCGTCAGGAACCAAATAAAACAGGTTCTCTAACTCTTTTTGACTTAAAAGCAGGGCTTTTTCCGTCATTTTCAAATTTGAGATGTCAATAAGCGTTGTTAGTAGATGCTTTTGACCTTTAATGTTGAATAATTTAGTTGAAAAAAGTACCGTAATTTCAGATTTGTCTTTCTTTTTTCCTTTAACTTCACGGTTGATAATTCGATGGTTTCTTAACGATAGATCCACTATTTGTTGCCGGTCAGTTAAATCAGCATACAAATGCAACTCTGCAGCTGTTTTTCCAACTATTTCTTCACGCGTGTACCCAAAAGTTTCAAGGAAGCAATCATTAACTTCTAAAATAAGTCCATCTTCAAGCCGTGAAACTGCTAAAGCTGCACCGTTAGAGTAAAAAGCGGCAGAAAACTTTTCTTCTGACTCTTTGAGCGCATTTATTGCTTTTTCATGAATTGTTATGTCAAGTATGGTGCCTACTATACGTAAAACTTTGCCTTCTGGCGTTCGAGTTACGATTTTCCCTTGAGATAAAATCCATCTGTATGAACCGTCTTTTGACATTAACCGATACTTTTTGGTGTAATACGGCTTTTTTCCTGCAATTAAGTCTTCTAAGCCTTGTATTGTTTTTTCTTTATCGTCAGGGTGAAGGCGATTTTTCCATTCATTAACATCATTTTTTATCTCGTGTTCTTCGTAACCGAGGATTTGTTTCCATTTTTTAGATAAGAATAAAGTGTTTTCTTGGGCATTGTAATCCCAGACGCCGTGACCTGAACCTTCTAAAGCAAAATTCCATCGTTCTTCGCTTTCGAAGAGTTTTGCTTGAGTGTTTTTTTCTTCTGTTATGTCCTTTACGGTGCTGACAATTTGTTTGATTTTGTTGTTTTCTATTATTTGAGAGAAGGAATGGTTAACCCATCTGGTTTGTCCCTGTTTGGTTATTATCCGGTATTCGAATGACCTATTTAATTGTGTGGTTAAAGCTGACTGGAAAATTTTTTGTACTTGTTCTGAATCAGCTGGGTGAATAATCTGTGCAGTTTTGCCGATTAACTCAATCGGCTCGTAGCCTAGAATGTCCCTGCATGATGGACTCAAATATAGAATTACCCCGTCAGTTCCAGTAAGCATTATCAAATCTTTGCTGTTTGTGACCATTTGTTTAAAGCGTTCTTCACTTTCCCACAGCCGTTTTTGAGCACAAATGTTCTCATGCAACTGCTTAATAGCTACAGATAATTCAGTGTAAACCGTTTCTGGGTCGCCATGCTTGCTGATGTAACGGTCAACACCCAAGTTTAAAGCCTGAACTACAATTTCTTCTCTACCTTTTCCTGTAAAAAGGATAAATGGTGCAGTGAAACCGTTTCCCCGTATTGTTTTAAAAAATTCCAGTCCATTTTTTCGGGGCATATCATAATCTGAAACGATAACGTCAAAGCTTCCTTCGTGAATTTTAGTTAACGCTTCCTCTACAGATGTTGCTGTTTCAATGATGAATGGGCCTTCACCTGAAAGAATGGTTTTAGCAACATCTACAAAGCTGTTATCGTCGTCAACGTGTAAAACTCGGATGTCAGTGTCAGACTTCACAATTTGGCACCAATATTATAGGTCAAAAGGCAGAGTGCAACAAAAGAATATGTACATAAATAAACATACAAACAAAATAAAAAACAAAAAGGATTTTGTTACTTTTTTCTTTCCGCTATGATTGCCCGGCATTTGTCTGCGTACTGGCAGTATGATAGGCAAGCAGCGTTCTCGTCTGGGCGTTTCCATTCCGCACCGCATGATGGACAAGTGGTTTTGTCTTCATCACTCCACACTTCAAGTTCAGCGCCGCAAACGTGACAGTTAGTGTATGAGGGTTTTGGCTGCAGAAAATCGCGCAGTCCAGGGCATGTCTCCGGGTTTTTCTCTATTTTACCATTTGAGCTCAACAGTTTCACCTCCAACTTTAACCTCAATTTCGCGTGTAGGCACTTTTTTGCCTAAACCTTCCATAGCTTTGTTTACTGCCCATTTCAAGCCGGTACAGCAGGGTACTTCCATATGAACAACGGTGACGCTGGCGATGTTGTTTTGTTTTAGGATTTCAGTTAGTTTTGCTGCGTAGGCTCTGGCGTCGTTGAATTTGGGGCAACCGATGATTACACGCTTCCCGACGGTTAAGGCGTGGAAGTCTTTTAGTGCTACTGGGGCGCAGTCGGCTGCAAGCAGGATGTCTGCGTTTTCAAAGAACGGGGCCTTGGGTGGTACAAGGTCGATTTTTACTGGCCACTGGGGCTTTTGTTGTGCCGTGTTTGCAGGGATAACGCTGGGTGCTGGGACTGTGGTTTGGGCGGCTTGTTTGCTTTTGAGGTATTCATGTACTTCTTCTTGGTTAAATTCGTCTGCTTCCCGTTCTGTTATGGTGATTGCTCCTTGGGGGCAGTGACCTAAGCATGCCCCAAGACCGTCGCAGTATGTGTCTTTAACGATTTTTGCCTTGCCGTTGACTATTTGGAGTGCTCCTTCTACGCAGTTTGGGATGCATTGTCCGCATCCGTTGCACAGGTTTTCGTCTATGTTTACGATTTTTCTTTTCATGCTGGGATTTCTCCTTTTAGGCAGTTTCCGCCGGTTGGGCAGAATTTTTGGGCGTGGTTTTGGATGGCTTTAAAGATGGGGGTTAGGGTTTCTTTGTTGGCTGTGTAGATGTGTTTTTTTCCTTGTTTTTGTATGGTGATGATGTTGCATTGTAGTAGGGGTTTTAGGTTGTGGGATATCATGCTTTGTTCTTGTCCTAGGGCTGTGGCGAGTTCGGTGACGCTTTGGGGTTTTTCCATGAGTTGTTCGAGTGCGGCGAGGCGTGTTGGGTTTGATAGGTTTGTGAAGAATTTGTGGCAGATTTGTGTTAGTCCTTTTTTCGTTTTTGTTGCCACCCTTTATTTTGTATGAATAATTATTCATATGAAATATTATTCATATAAACTTGTTGGTCAAACTGTAAAACAACCAACACCAAACAACCCCAAATAAGCCACCATACAACAAAAAACCCAAAACAAACTGTCGATATGCTGAACACAAAAGCAACAACGTTTATTAAATATTAATACTTAAAGCGCAAGAGGGCAGAAGGAAAAATGGAGCCAAACCGCAGCATACTAAAACTTGAAACAACAACAGAAACCCCAGCAGAAGCACAACAAACCAGCACCAACTACTTATGCATACGCTGCGGCAAGCAATTCACCAAACCCATTTTCGCCGTAAACAATTCACCCGGCATAGCAGAAGCATACTACGCTTGCCCATCATGCCTCTCAAAAGTTGAAATACGAAAAGAAGAAAAAACCGCCCAGGTTCAAGAGGAAGCAGCGCCGGAAGAGGCTAAAACAGAAACTCCGGCGAAATCTGTCAGTGAACCACCAGTAACTCCAAGCGTGTGCACCCATTATGCAGGTTACCTGAAAAAGCGCCCAAAAAACACGCCTGTTCCAGAAGAATGCTTCACATGCACACTAATGCTTGACTGCATGTCAGGCTAAACCCGTATTTCTTGTTTTTTAATTTTTTAATATTGCCCTTTTTGGAATACCCCTTATAAGCCCATAGCTCCTTCTTGTTTTTTCGGAGAAGGAGGAGGCTTGGATGGAACATAGGCTCGCCGACACTTGCCTACGCCATGTAAAAAACGAGTTTGAGGTTTACTACACTTTGTTTTTCTCCAGAAAAGCCTGCCCCTTCCTCTGTATTACTTTTTGCGGCCTAATTCTGGTTGGCTACTTGTTAGGAAACACTAGCGCCTTAATCTGAAAAATTGTTGATTTTGAACGTTTGGGGTCTGTCAATCGTTTTAATTCGTCATCTTTCCCAATCAGACTGGGACGGCGACATCATCCCCCAACGATTGAAACATCGTCCCAGTATCTTAGGGTTTTGGTAAGGGAAAGATGAAAATGAATGAACCCTAAACTCGTAAAAGAACTCTTAAAACAACTTCAACAGGAAACCCAAGACCCCCAAGATATTGGAAACCTCAACTTTGTTAACATTATTATTTGGATGAAAAAAGAAGCCTACGAACCAACAACTATCCAAAGAGTAGTGAAAGAGCTTAAGCACTTGCAGAAAAACTGCAACACAAGCAACCCTCAAGAAGTCAAACTGTACATAGCAAACAAGAATGTATCAAACGCCCGAAAGGAAAATTTGATTGAATCCTATAACATAGCGATTAGGTCTTTAGGGTTATTATGGAATAAGCCTTTTTATCAACGCCAAGACAAAAAGCGTAGGGCTCCAAAAGAGGAATTAGTGCAATTTATCATAAATCATGTTAAATTTCCTTTGAATCTTAAATTAAAGATGTCTCGAGATTTGGGCGAACGCCCTATTGAATTAACATGGCTTAAAGTCCAAGACATCGATTTAGTAACTGGACGAACCGACCTTACAGGTGCTAAACACACCATCGGAAGAGAAGGAAAACTTAAGCAGGACACTTTAGACTTGCTGAAAAGGTATATCAAACGTAAAAAGCTAAACCCACAAAGCATAATCTTTCCAACAACCTCAGACGTTTTAAGCACTTGTTACAGGCATTCGCGAAATAATCTTGCTGAACGGTTCAATATGCCTGAACTTAAGCAAGTACAACTCTATGACTTCCGCAGACGAAAAGCCACAAGAGAATACAAGCTATCCAGCCATAACTTTTTGCATGTTAAAAGAATCTTGGGACACAAAGACGCTAGAAGCACCGAGAAGTACATAACAGAAGATGAATCAATTGAATGGGAACCTATTAAAGCAATAACTGACCAAGAAAAAGCTAATTGCTTTTCTAAGGATTATCAGTTTATGACTAACGACAACGGGGTATTTTGGTTTAGAAAACCAAAAGAATGACCGATATTCATTTCTATTTTAATAGAAAAATGGGTCTATACGGTCAACTTTAACACGTTTTTTCTTTCGTGTACTTTCTTGAAGTTTTGATAAAGGCGCAGTCTTACTGCTTTTGACTTCATGCAATTCACTTCTAACAACTCTGCCTGTAAGCAAATTTCGGTCTCTTACCCGAAAATCATGTCCTTTGCCTGTACGAATAACTTCTCGACCTTTGAGAGTTTGGTTTAAAACAAACAAATCTTCCGCTGCTTTTCCTCTTCTTTTATTCTCTTCTAAAATGTCTCTTTTTACTTGTTTCTTTGTTCTTTTTCCACCTAATAAGCCAAAGCCAAAGTCAGACATGTTACCGCTCACCATTAAATTTTAAGCATATGATTGATTTAAATTTATTGTTTAATGAATAAAACACAGCGATAATTTGGATTTAATGCTTGTTTTGTTCCACTTGCGTGGTGACTTCGCTTAAGCTATTTTTAAAAGAACTTAAATTGTCAATTGATAATTGCAATATGAGCGTGTGGTCGCATGTCTGACAACTACTTGGATTGGCTTCATTATGCTGAGGAAAATATTGATGTTGTGAAACTTTTATTTGATAACAAGAAGTATCGTTTTGCAGTTTTTAATCTCCAACAAGCCGGAGAAATAACGTCTAAAGCTCTCTTAATGAAAACTAGTTTATTAACAACAGTAGAGGAAAACGAAATTGTAAAGGACATAAGAAAAAATTTTGATTTACCCGCAATGTCCGCAATAGATTGGGGTCATGATTGGCATCGCAAACTTGTCAAGGTAACAGACAAATTTATCGACAAACTTGATGAACTTTCTGAATTTATTTTAATTAATAGAATACAGGAAAGAAAGGCAACCGCAAATATCATAGAGTTTAGGGCTAGTAAGCCAGATTATAAAGAAAAAATAGAAAAAGCAAAAACCACGAAATTAGAATTAAATCCCTCATCTAATGAATTAAACGCAGTCCTTTTTTATTGTCATCAAAGACTTTACATAGCATCCAAAGTTGCAAGAACTTTACAGCCTAAATTAGCAAAACTAGAAAAACCTAAAAAGGAACGGTTAATTAAACAAACTGAAAAAGCGTTAGGAATAGAAATTAACCAAGAAACATCTAAAGCGATTGACAAAGTTTTAGCCATTAATACATTAGAATATGCTCAAAATATGACGATATTTTCCCAAACGCTCACTATTTTGGCAATTGTTAATTCTTATTTGTTACCTCATGAATCAAGAAGTCGATATCCTTTTGGACAAACGATTTTAGAATATAGTGATAATACGCCTTTAGTGCGACAAATCCCAGAATTCAGTAGAATAATCAAACGAGCAATCCGTATAGGTCAAAACAAACATGATGTTTATCGCTATAATAAGGATATAGAAAACAATCTCAAATTTAAAAAAATTAAATGATTATTTGCAAAGGTCTGTTTATTGCTTGATTCCCCAGTTAGGAAATCAATGGCGTGTGCTTCGCTCCCGCGTTCGCGGGGCGCTCCGCTTCTTGCCGAACATTCCGCAAGAGCCAAACGTTGCGCTGACTAAAGCGTATCCTCTTCAAACGCCTCTAACTCTGATTCGCAAATCCAGCAAAGATTAAAGTGGCTCCCAAAACCAATGAATCGACCACAACCAAGGCAAAACGAAACAGTGCAGCCAAAGAGAGTGAAGTAGAATTCACCAAAATCTAACGTTACCAACAAGTCAGCACATTCAGACCGCTTATATCTCAGTAGGAAACTGACATCACCCGCTTTCTTACGAACTGCATAGCCAACAGGACGAACTGGCGCATGGCAAGCAAACAAATCCTTCCCCAAGGCACTCACCTCTGCATACATTTTGGTTTTGGAATCCAGTTGGGCAAGCCATTTTTATCTAAAAACGGCTCTTCTCAGTCCCGAACAATATATTTATCAAAACCACGCAAACCAAGCGGTTCACCCTCACCAACATAAACAACATCCTCCAATTCATGTTGACAAATGGGGCAAACATCACGCCTAACCCTATCATCTTTTTTCAACTTCAACTTAGTATAACTACAAACACCAAACCAAGTTGCAACGGTAGAACGCTTAGCACCCTTGATGATGGTTGCATGGTTTAACTGATACCAGGCAGTACCATGAATGGTTTTGCGAGCACCCATGACCTTGACAAGGTAGCCGCTTTCTTTGCCGCCTTCTTTTGCATTGAAACGTCTTGTTCGACCTTCAAACCCATCGCAAGCTAAGCATTTGGTAGTATCTAAAACATGCACCGAGTCTCTTTTATCAAACCAACAGTTTTGGCAACCTCGACATTTAGCGTAACCGCCATCAATGAAGCCGATAATGTGAAAATGCGGCGAAAAGTACCATCCAAACGGTTTGTTTTTTGTAATTGATTCGTAACGGTTGCAATAACGTTGGGCATGGAAGATTAGAACGCCGCCAAGTATGCCTCGATTCCTAAGAGCTTTTAACACTTTAGCTTTGATTATAGAGTAGGGCAAGCCATAGTCAGCTTGAGGAACAGAAGCTACAATATGTTCAGAAACACCAAACAGTTTAGCGGATTCTTTTATGCGGTATTCAATTGCAGAGGCTTCACGAACAGCCCAACCCCGCTTAAAGCATATGGGGCATTCAGGTTTATCACAACTATGAATAATTTTTCTTACGAAAATTTTTCCTTTATGGTTTTCGCCGTCAAGAGAAACATGATTATGCAGTTCAACATTTAAGCAACCTTTGAACCCTAAATTTGCACCACAAAGAGGACTATCTATATTACCCGTACCAACACGGAAAAAATAACCGCTAAGTAAAGACTCAAAACAACTTTTCTCTCGAACAGGATTTTTAATTTCATTGGATTTTACAGACTGTTTGAACACTACCATTTAGATTTCCCCTTACAGGAAATTCCCTTAAGGAATCTCCCTCTTGGAAATCTAAACCATCTGTCTCAAACAGCCCGTCGCAGGGATTTTCTTACCTTCATCGGAGTCGGGCATAACCTGCTCATAAGACACGTCGGCTTTTCTCGTGCCAAATTTATTCGCCCGTCATAGGGATTTATACGCAGAATTTAAGCTCCTGCGAAACCTATTCAAATGCACGTCGGCTATCTCGTGCAAACAGGGTTTGATTTCTAAAAAAACTATAGCAAGCAAGCCCTATATAAACTTGATGAAAAAGCAAAAAACTGTGCAAATTAGCAGTTTAGGAATCACGCCACCGCAGACATCGACCATAAAGGTCGAGTCTCGCACCCATAGAATTGACAATCCTATAGGTATACAAATGGACAACACTAAAAACAATAAGCAACTTATTACTAAACTGATTTTGAGGTAATTAAATGATTAAATGTCCGATTTGTGGCAAAAACCTTCCAGATGACGCAAACTTTTGTAATAATTGCGGAAATTCAACACGACAAGTTTATTCCTCGAATCAAGAAACTACAAATGAAAAAGAGATAGTTCAACATCCCGAACGTTATCAAAAGCAATCCTTTCCATATGCCCATCGTTGTCGCAACGGTCATTTAATTCCAGCATTCACACCAATTATTACTGCAAATAACAACCGCTATTGCCCTTACTGTGGAGAACGGCTTTCAATAGCTTAACCTTTATAACTAGATACGGCTATATTGTAAGTATATTAAAAATCACTAAGCCCTAAGGCTGGGACGGCGACATCATCCCCCGTCGAAATAACAGCGCCCCATCTAATAAAGGGCTTTGAAATGAAGACTGAAATTTAAACTTAAAACTTACAAAAATTCGCTAAATTAGAATTACGCCACCGCAGACATCAACCACAAGGGTTGAGACTCGCACCCGATAGATAATGTTGAGAGAAAATGAAAAATATTTTCAGATTAGGGTTGCTTGATGTTAGACTTCCTTCTTTCGGCATTTTCTATAGACAATAAAGATTGTAAATAAAAGTAGAGGCAATAAAATTATGGCTGATAACTCAGGAATTTCTGAATTTTGTGTATCTATACGAAAAACAGCTTTTGATTTGTATTGGTCTATTGTTCCAAGACCACATGGGCTAAACCCAATCTCTAATAAATGTTCACCATCAGACAAATTACCGATAACGGTTTTGCCTCTGAAAATATAAAATCCCTCTGAAGTATTGCCTTCATAAGTTGGGTTAACATGGAAAACCTGAGGGGGCGTATATGTGGCATTGTCCACGTAAGGTTTTCTGTCAAGAAAGAAGTACATGTCGTTTTCGGTTGTCCAAGTGTAGATTTTTGGTGATAGTTCGATTGTTGCTTCAGCGGTGACTGAATTTGTAGTGTATGTTTGATTTAAAGGGGATAACATGTGCTCTCTTGGCATTAAAGACATGACATAGCCATTACCTTTGGCGGTATCTATCGATAATAATCCTGTTAACAATGAAATGAATACGCAAACAATAAGCAAGTTGCTTTTGTTCATCGTTAATCATAAACAATTTTATTTGTTATGGATAAAAATGTTTTAGTCAAAGGCTTGACTAAGGTCATATTGATAAATTGAGCAATAATTATAGTACCTTATCCCACAAGTATTGTAACTATCTATCTTAACAATAAAATGGGCATTAAAAGCCTAAGATTTGTTTTGACGTAACGTAAGATTGGGGGCGACGACATCATTTTTCATTAAATAAAACTTTGCCCCAGTCAAAAACGAATCAACCCTAAACTTTTAACTTTACTTTCAAGTTTTTATTGGGTATCTGAAAACATGTTGGGAAAGGTTTCCAGCCATTCCCGATACGACCTTCTAATGCTTGTATCTGTGGTGTTCAGTACATATGCTATCGTTTTTTGTTTAACGTCCATGCAGCATTGAACGCCTACTATGTAGAAGAGTCCGCCGATTATGCTGCGAGTTGCTTTGCCGTTAAAAAACAGAAAATTTGTTTGCTGGGCTTTTCTTATGATTGCTGCAGAATAAACAACCAGTCTTATGGCGCCTTGAATATTTCCGCTAATTATGAAGGCAGCTAACAATGAATCTGTCAACGAAAGACTCCGTAGCAAATTAGGTTTTGACGCCAAAGTCAATCTTAATCTTCTCTCATGATTTATAGTTGACTAAATTATTTGCAATTAAAGAAAAGATTTATGAATACAACATAAGTATTCTCAAGCTTTAATGTTGTATTTTATTCGTTATCATGTACTCTCAAGAATTTGTGGATGCTAAACTGGAGGTTTGTACCTTTTTTCTAAAATTTGTACTTTATAACTTAAGGTTGGTAGTGTAGGGGTTAACCTTAAATCCGCTACCAGCCCTACTATGTATGGGGTAAAAAGATGCAGACAGAATGTAAATACTGCAAAAAAATTATTGAGCCGGTATTCAAAATTTATGAAGGCTTAGATTGCTATGTTTGCCCTGCATGCGGACGTGTAATAGATGCATGCACAGATAACATACAAGTTATAGGTCGAGACATGTAGCTATTTTGCTGGTTAATCACTCAGAAGAACATCAAATATACTTGCTTAGAAAAATTCAGCCGACTTACTATTGATGCTGTAAAAATTTTAACAATTTTTAAAGAAAAAATTAATGAAAAAAGAGGTTATAATATTTGGCTTGCTGGTTGTTGTAGCTTTTCTGCAAAACTAGTTGAGGATTCCCGTAGTTTTAAAGCGAACATTAGCAAGACGCCCGAGGCTGCTAACGAGGACAAAGTACCTAGAATATCTACGAAATCTGCTCCGCCTCCGAACCCGTATTGTGCATACCATGCAAAATCTAATATAGCACCAAAGAAGAATCCGCCAGCCCATAACAGCAGGAAATAAGCAACTAAAGCCTGGTTTTTCAATGTTGGGACAAGATTTACTTTTAGCATTCTAGCTGACAGCAAGGCCAACATTACGCCTGCGCCTATGTCAAGCAATCTTGAAATTATGCCGACTGCATCGTAAACTCCGGCAAAACCTGTTGCGCGGTAATAGATGCCTGATATGCCGTAAAAGAAAAATACTCCTGCCCATGCAAGCAGAAAATAAACAAGATATTTTTCTTTTGATATTCCATCTAAGAAACCATTTATGTCCATAGTGTGATTTCTCCGTCTCTCCTTGATTGGCTAATATTTTCTGATTGTATTAAAAAGCCTTTGCATCCGTGTAATGGCTAACTTGCTATTATGGTTAAAATTCCGTTTGTAGCTAAAATTAAAAACTAAGTGGTTGTTTAGTCAAGATTTCTTGACGAGAACTGTTATAAACCTGAAAAATTTAGAGCCTATTTATGGTGCGGCTTAACAAAATTGTGCTTCTAATTATCTGTGTTTCTATGCTTGTTTTAAGCTTACAAAACTCCTGCGTATGGGCAAATTTTAAGCCTGCCCCCTTTCCTGCAGTACGCATACTTAGCAGTGGAGAAGTTTCACCTTCTTCGGCTCTGATCAGTAGAAACGGAAACATTTACACTTTCACTGGAAACTGGACCACATGTGTTTTGGAAGTAGAACGAAGCAACATTGTGATTGACGGCGCAGGCTTTTTTATAGTTGGCAACGGTGTAGGACAAGGAATCGTTTTTCATGATGTTGATAACGTTTCAGTTCTGAATGTTAACATTGTAGACGTCAATAGCGGCATCTATATTGAAAAATGTTCAGACACGACCGTTTCGAGCTGCAGCATTATGGGCGGCAATAACGGCATATACCTGAACAATTCTAAAAACAGTAAGATTACAAATAACCACCTATTTTCTGTTTACAATGGACTTTTCCTCGATCATTCAAATAACAATATTCTGCGAAACAACTCTATTGAAAACAGTCATCAATATGGGTACGGGTTGGATTTCATGGTAACAGGAATAACGTTAGCTGACTACACCAACGATGTTGATGCATCCAACCACGTCAACGGAGGATCAATCATTTATTGGGTAAACCGTCAAAACGAAATTGTTCCTTCTGATGCTTCTTACGTTGCATTGATTAACTGTAAAGGCATCACGGTTCAGAATCTGCACATTTCAAAAACCCAAGGCATTCTTGTAGCGTGGACTAAGAATTCGACAATTGCGCATAATTATTTAGACAAAAATCACATTGGCATCCAAGTTCTTTACTCATCAGAGATTGTAATAAATGAAAACGAAATTTGGCATAACACGGGGTTTGAAGAAGGCGGAGACGGCATAAACATTGCCTTTTCACAGTTTATAACAGTAAGCAATAACAAACTCACTGACAATCATAACGGCGGTGTTACATGCAGTAATTCTTCAAGGAACCTGTTAATAGGAAACAGGATAGGTCTGAATAATTACAATGGAATTAACCTTGTCAATAACTCAGACTTTAACTTGGTTACATTGAATAAATTTTTTAATCATTCAACGATGTCCAGAGGCGCAGTTTTAATTGAGGATTCCAGAAACAACACTCTTGTAGCCAACGATTTTACTCATAATGGTTGCTGGGCAATACAATTAAGAGGCACTCAAGCTAACAACCTCATTTACCTAAACAACTTTATCAACAACTCTTATTACAACACAAGGTCAAATTCACAAGCGCTTCAAGTCTCAACCCCCGGAACCACCAACGGCAACTCTTGGGATAATGGGCTAATCGGCAACTATTGGAGCGACTACAAAGGCGTAGATACAAACAACGACGGCACCGGCGACACACCCTACTACATTAACCCCACCAACCAAGACAATTATCCTCTCACAAGTCCAGTTACAACATCTCAAACCGCGAAGCTAACATCTGAACTGACTACAGCAGTATTTTCGTCACAACCACCTTTTAAACAACTTTCCCTAATTGCAATCGCAGTCTCCTTTGCCGCCCTTATTGTAGGGGGTACTTTGGTTTACTTGAAGAAACGTAAACGTTAAAAATAGTACAAACGCATTTTTTTGAGGCGAAAATACTTAAAAGAACTCTTGCCTAAATCACCTCCGGAAAGAAAATCATGAACAAAAAACGTTAGGCTTAGTCCTATCAATAGTCGGAATCATAATTTTGGTGTCTGGAGTAGCTGCATTCACGTACACTATTACCCAGACTGATACTTTGAACCTGCCAGTAGCTGACGGGTCAATTGTTACCCTTGAATTAGGGCAAGGCGATAAGGTTCAAAGCTCTGTAACTATAACAAACGGGACCGAAGGCGTAAAGGTCTACGTAGAAGACCCAAGCAGCGGAGTAGTTTACAACGGTGGCGCAGTTTACAGCAGTGTGGGATTCACCTTTAATGCCCCGACAACTGGCGCTTACACAGTGCATTTTGACAATCTGAGCACCGCAAATCAGCAAACAGTAGAATATTCGTTGACCCGTCCGGTTATCCCATCAATAATCGGTATAATAACAATTGTTGCGGGCGCATTTTTACTCTTAATTGGCTTAACCCTGTATGTTATTGTGAAAAAGGCCACGTTACTTTCTTTAAAAAACAGTAAACAATAACCCTTAATCATTCCAAGTTTCTTACTGTTTTACATCTTCATATACATAATCTAGAACTTCTAAAGCGAATCTTGCAGAAACAGTTGCTCTACCGCCACCGAACTCAATTCCCACTTCAATTGCTTCAAGAACCTCGCGAGGTGATGCCCCTGATTTAGCAGCTTCACTGATATGCCATTCCATACAGGACTCGCAATCGGTTGCTACAGCTATTCCAACAGCAATCAATTCTTTTTCCTTCTTTTTTAATGCACCATCTGCATACGTTGCTTCTTCTAATTGAACAAATTTTTGGTAAACTTTTGAATTTAAGGATAACAGCAGTTTGCTGTTTGCTTCTTTTCTTTTTCTTCGTATCTCTTCAATTTTATTCAAGGCTTTATCACTTGAGAAGAAAATAATCTGTTAATTTGGTATATTAGCTGTAGCTTTTCGTTTAAACGTGCCATGGCCTGGTTTGTTTTTGGGTTTAATTTGGGTAATATGTGCATGATATTCTGAAAATTGTTTAATAGCTTTTTTAGCCCTCCTCAAGCTTGAGGGATAAGATGAAACAAAAAACAAAACAAGTCAAAGCTTACAAACTCAACATTGCCCAAACAGACCTAAACGGGGCCTTCAGGTGCCCAAACTGCGGCTTAACAATATCCCCTGACGACCACACCGAAGACAACTACGTAATCTATGAAACCCTAATGACCGACAACAACCTAAACGAAATAGTGCTCTACTGCAAAGGCTGCCTATCCTTTATACATTTAATCGGGTTTGAAAAACTGCGCTTTCTAAAATGATTTTGAGGAACGACCATTGAAAAACAAGAAAAAGTATGCCGCTTTGTTCACGACAATTATAGCAATAATAGTAATCAGCCCCCTTGACGACATAGCGTTAGCCGCGTTATGTGGCACTGCCTTGTTTGGGTTTGGTTCAGCTCCCTTTTACATGTTAATTGCAGGCTCGTCAGTAGCATCCGTAACTGTTTGGATGTGGCGCAGACACACAAAACAAAACACTGCAGAAATACTTGCCCAAGAAAGTATGACCAAAGCCGATCTAAGAAGATAAAAAAGTGTGTATTATGTTCTGTTTTTGTATTCTTTAAGAAAAGCGAGCGTTTCTTTTGCTGAGGTTACAACCCTTTTTTCGACATGGTGTGCGGTTATTATCGGGATGTTTTCAGGGGATAATTCAAATTTTGTGAATGCTTCGATGTTTGGAGCATCAAAAACTGCAAATGAGGTATGTCCGGCTCGGTCAGTCCATACGCCGACAACCTTGACGTCATATTTAGCCGCATTTTTTTCAAGATTTTCCAACCATTTCATCATGTTGTCAAGTTTTTGAGGGTTACCTAGAGCACAGCTTTCAGGGTTATGTCTAAGCGTTTGAAGTATATGCATACAATCTACCTCTTCTGTTTGATGCACTTATTTTTATTAAATATTACACATCAAAAAGGCTGTTTGCTTGAAGGAGAATTGAAATACGCTTTAAAACCGAATATGAGTGGTAACTTGTAAAGACTAAAGAACTCTCGCACAGTATCTTCATGGGTAAGAAGCATCTTCCACAAGCTTTTGGTGTACTCAAACAAAATCCACTCAACAAGTTTACTTAAACTGCTCCTCCGGTAAGTTACAGTAATCAGTGATTATTTGCTGAGCTGTCTTTCCTGCTAAAGCCAAAAAGCCTTCAAACACTGTTAGAGAAAATCCCTTAAAGGATACCAACCTATTTGAATCCTATTAGGCTCCAAACATCATATCTATGCAGAAACCAATAGAGGTAGGTCCAAATTGACTAAATTAAACATTCAATAACATGTTTAAAACGTGGTATGTTATCTACAAACACTTGCCGTATACAAAAGCATCAACAAAACAAAGAAAAAATGGTTAAAGTCTCTTATAAACAAGCGTTAACAGGAAAAACGCAACCAAAACAAACACAATTACCCCTGCTGTAACCACGTTAAACATTGCAGACACCATGATGCCAACCGCAGTTGCTAACGTACTGAAAAGCGTTGTTGCCATCAAGGTTTTCTTGAAAGACAGGTTAAGCTTCAAAGCACAAAGACCAGGGATAACCAGAAGCGCCACTACAAGGATTGTGCCAATTACTTTTATGGACAGCACGATTGTTACAGCGATTAGCAAATCGAAAATTATTGTTAAATGGTTTGTTGGTATGCCCATTATGCGTGCGTCTTCTTCGTCAAAAACCATTGAAAGGAGTTCTCGACGGAAGAAACCGATGAAAACCAAAACAAACGCGCTTAAAGCTGAAACCAGCAACAAATCTGAAAAGTCAATTGTCAATATTGACCCGAAAAGATAACTGAATAATTCAACATTGAAACCGCCTGCAACGCTAATTACGATTAAACCTGTTGAGAAACCCAACGCTAACATTATGGCTACCGCGGAATCGGAAGTGGCAATCTTTTTACGACGCATATACGAAATGGCAAACACCGCCAAAATTGAAACACCCAAAGCAGTAAGCAAAGGATTAATGCCCATCAAAAGCCCCAAAGCAATGCCGCCGAAAGCAGTGTGTGAAAGCCCATCACCAATCATGGCTTCCTTCTTTAGAATCAAAAACAAGCCAACTAAACCGCAAACTATTGCAACGATGATGCCGCCGATGAGTGCGTTCTGGAAGAATTGGTATCCAAAAAGGTTAAAGAGGTTAGTGCTCGTTTGCAAAAACTCCTTCACAGCTATGTCTATGGAATACGAAGTGGAAGTGCTCGCCGTATGCACGTTTAAGCAGCATGTTAGCGTCCAATTCCTGATTTATTGATGCGACTTCAACTTTTTTATTGATGCACATTACTTTTGACATGCGGCAGAAGACCGTGGCTAAATCGTGGGTTACAATTAGGATTGTTGTTTGACGTTCAACGTTTAGGTCGCTTAGTTTTTTATAGAATTTTTCTTGAGCGTTCGAATCAACGCCGACGATTGGTTCATCAAGGAGAATTAATTCAGGATTATGGGTTAAAGCTTTAGCAACAAACATCCGCTGCTTCTGTCCACCCGACAACTGCCCAATACGCCTGTCTGCAACATCGCTTAAACCCATAAATTCAAGGTTTTCATCAACATTTTTCCAGTCAGCACTTGTAAACCGCCTGCCAAGCTTGCCTTTTTTGATGCAGCCTAAAGAAACCAGTTCTCTAACCGTTAAAGGAAACTGGTCTTCAAAACTGGTTGCGTGTTGCGAGATGTAAGCAACTTTTTGCCATGAAGAAAAACGAGCTAAATCTACGCCAAATAATCGGATAGAACCCTTAGTATAAGGCAAAAAGTTTAGGATAGCGTTCAAAAGAGTGGTTTTTCCGCCACCGTTAGGTCCAACTACCCCTACATAGTCACCCCGATTAACCGAAAATGTTGCTTCTTCGATTACGGGTGCCCCGTTACGGTTTACGTAAAGGTTTTTTGCTTCTAAAATAGGGGTAGATTGTTGCATAGTTAACTTTCCGCTCTTACCCATTTGACATTCCGCTTAATTAACTAGCACCCTTTAGGTTGCCTCTAAACCGGTCTGCAGACTTTCAAGATTTGCATGCATTTGCGCCAACAAATCCATGTTGTCAACAGGACCAAGCATCAGGTAGAGTTTAAGGACATTGACTGTTTGACCTGTTTGTGTTTGGACTTCTGTTTTTATTGTGTTAATATATTCGTTTGAATATACTGGGTCAACATAGAGCGCACAAATGTGGTGCTCTTGCATTTCTTCTACAATGGTAGCTATTGTGGTGGCGCTGGGTTGCTCGTCTGCAGATAAGCCGATTACACCGTGTTGAGTGAACCCGTATCTGTCTGCTAAATAGCCGTAGGCTTCATGGGAAACAAAAATGTAGCTTTGACTAGCATTAGAAAGGCCGTTTAAATATGCTGTGTCTAATTGTTCAAGTTGAGCTTTCAAATCAGTCCATCTTTGCGTGTAATAGCTTTCATGTTGTGGGTCAACTGTAACTAAAGCGTTGTAAATGTTTTCTGCTTGAAGTTTAGCCATGTATGGACTTACCCAAGTGTGTGGGTCATACACTCCATGGTCATGTTCTTCTTCTCCTGATTCACCCTCATGTTCATGCTCTTGATTTAGGATAAGTGTTAAAGCGCTGGTGGATTCTACAACTGTGCGGTCATGAGCGTTTGAAAGTGCAGGTAAAACATCATCTTTCATCCAATGGTCTAGGCCTGCACCGTTGTAGATGATAATTTTTGCGTCTTCTGCAGCCATTATGTGTGATGCTGATGGTTCCCAACCGTGAATTTCTGTGTTGTTAGGAATGAGTTGTGTTATTTCGATTTGTTCGCCGCCTATTTGTTGGGCGAGGTATGTTAAGGGGTAAAATGTTGTTACTACTTTTAGTTTGGTTGTTGCTTGTGGTGCTGTCATGGTGTAGGCAACTATGGAGGTTGCGATTATGGCGATCAGAATGATGCTTGTGAGGAAGATTTTTTGATTACGGTTCATAACTCGTTTTTTACACGCACGTTATTAAAGTTATTTAGAACATTAATAATAATTCACTATTTTAACTGAAAAGTTACTAAAAGTTATTAATATTACTGCCATACATTAACAATTGAAGCAGCATGACAATAATCAGCCTATCTATCCCGGACAAACTTGTCACACAAATCGACAAAGCAATAAAAGAAAAAGGATACGCAAGCAGATCCGAAATCGCACGCCAAGCCTTAAGACTATACCTGACAGAAGACCTAAAAATCGAAGACGTACACGGCGAAGCCGTAGCCACCATAACTCTCATCTATAAAGAAAACGCAGACAGAAGACGACTCCTTGAAACACAACACGTTCACAGCGGCTTAGTCTCAACATTTCTTCACAGCCACATACACGAAGGCTTCTGCATGGAAGTAATAATCCTTAAAGGACAAGGCGCCCTGATAAGAAAATTTATTGACAACCTACGACAAAATGAACAAATAATGCAGATAAAAATTTCAATTATAAATCAAGAATAAAAAAAGAAAACTGGAAGTCACCCTTTTAAGATGACTTTTAGGTTTTTGTGCGTCTACTGCTAACGTATTTTCCTATTTCTAACGAACTGAAAACTATAGCAGCCAATAATGCAGCTATTGCCCAATCCATTAGTTGCGGTGTTGTAACATCGAACAGCACCTGTATCACTGGAACATATAGTACAATAAGGGTCAATGCCAACGAGGACATTATTGCATACCATAGGTACTTGTTTTTGAACACGCCAACTTTGAGCACTGGATGCTTAAGTGAACGCGAAGATAATGCAATGCTAAGTTCAATGAGAACCATTCCAGTTAATAGTTGAGTTCGAGCTTCTAGCAAGTAATGTTCGCCAAGCCATGGTGAATGCAGGAAGTAAGCCGTCAACAGCAACGCCGTTGTGAGCAGTGGAGTCGCTATTAGGAATGTCTTGACATCACGTGTGAATATACTTTCTTTAGGTTTACGTGGCTTTCGCTCCATTAAATCAGGATCGCCTGGGTCTACACCTAACGCGATGGCGGGCAATCCATCTGTAACTAGGTTAATCCACAGGATTTGTACAGCAGTCAACGCAATGGCAGCACTGTTTACTGTTTCCAAGTCGGAACCAGGCGAAATTATTGATGCAATGAACGGCACACTAACAACAGCAATAAACATCACAAGAATTTCCATGATGTTGCACTGTAGCAGAAATGTTAGATACTTTTTGATGTTATCGTAGATTTCACGGCCTTCTTTAACCGCTTTAACTATGGTGGCAAAGTTGTCGTCTGCGAGAACCATTGATGCCGCTTCTTTGCTTACTTCAGTGCCAGTGATGCCCATCGCGATTCCGATGTCTGCTTTTTTAAGAGCAGGTGCATCGTTAACGCCGTCGCCAGTCATCGCAACTACTTGGTCTTTTGCTTTCCAAGCTTTGACAATTTTTACTTTATGTTCTGGCGCCACTCGGGCGTAGATGACAATATTTTCCACTACATCGGCTATTTGTTCGTCCGTCATTTGTTCTAGTTCTTCACCAGTAAGCACTTTACCTTCTGCATTGTTTTCGTCTAATAAGTTGAGTTCTTTTGCCACGGCGATTGCCGTAAGTTTGTGGTCTCCGGTAATCATGACTACGCGAACGCCGGCTTTTCTGCAGGTATCAATTGCATCTTTTACCTCAGGACGTGGTGGATCAATCATGCCCATTATGCCAACAAAGATGAAGCCTTCTTCAAGTGACTCATCGTAAGTGGTTGTTTCTTCTGATAGTTCTTTGTAGGCAAAACCCAAGTTGCGCAACGCCTGTAATGCCATCGCTTCTATGACTTTTTGCAGTTCAGTGCGTTGAGGTTGTGTTAGTTTTTGTACTTTTCCGTTAAGCATTATGTGTGTACATTTTTCGATTATTATTTCAGGGGCGCCTTTCATGTAAGCAATTTTTTTGCTATCTGGTGAGTGGATGGTTGTCATGCGTTTGCGTTCGCTACTAAATGGGATTTCGGAGATTCTTGGTTCCTGTTTGTCAAGTTCTTGCTTTGAGAGACCCGCTTTTGCTGCTGCTACGATAAGGGCGCCTTCTGTTGGGTCGCCTTTAACTGTCCATTTGCCGGTGTTCTCGTCTTTTTCAAGTGCTGAATCGTTACATAGGCTGGAAATTTTGAGCAGTTCAAGCAGTTGCTCGTCGGGCGTAATGTCTTTGTTTTCTATTTCAAATTTCCCTTCAGGGGCGTATCCAATGCCTGTAACTTTGACTGCTGTGTTGTTAGTGTAAATTCTTTGGACAGTCATTTCACCTTTAGTTAAGGTGCCTGTTTTGTCGCTGCAAATCACGCTAGTGCTGCCTAAGGTTTCAACTGCAGGTAACCGTTTCACTACAGCGTTAACTTTAGCCATTCGGTACATTCCAATAGCGAGGGCACCTGTCACGATGGCAGGTAATGCTTCAGGCACTGCGGCTACTGCGAGGCTAACAGCCCACAAAACCATTTCAACAAGGTCACGTTGCTCAACAACAACGCCAACAAATGCAACACTTGCAGCAACGATTATAGCTAAAAGACCTATCCATTTTCCCACGGAGGCTAAACGTCTCTCTAAAGGCGTTTGTTCAGTAGTTGTTGTTTGTACCATTTGGGCAATTTTTCCAAATTCGGTCGTCATGCCTGTTTCAGTGACAAGCGCTTTTGCTCTTCCAAGTGCAATACTTGTTCCAGTAAAAATCATGTTGCAACGGTCGTTCAGTTGAGCCTTTTCGGAGAGTGCGTTTGTGCTTTTATCAACAGCTGTTGATTCACCAGTTAAAGCGGCTTCTTCAACCTTAAGCGTGTGAGCTTCTATTAGTCGTGCATCAGCTGGCACCTTGTCACCTGCATAAAGCAGCAATATGTCTCCAGGGACTATTTCGCTGGCTTGAATCTTGGTTTCTTTTCCTTCACGGATTACTAACGCCGTGGGGGAAGTCATCTTTTTAAGAGCTTCCACAGCCTTTTCGCTACGGTATTCCTGAGTGAACCCCAAAACTGCGCTGACTATAATTATAACCAGAATAATCAAGGCATCAAAAATTTCCTCTGTAGAGCCAGTATATAAGCCAACGCCAATAGAGAGGGCCATTGCAAAAAGAAGTATAATCATGAGTATGTCGGTGAATTGTGCTAGGAAAAGTTTGATTGGGGATTTACCTTTTTCTTTTTTTAGCTCGTTTAAGCCGTATTGGGTTAGGCGTGTTTGAGCTTCTTGCTGGGTAAGTCCTTCGTTTTCTTTTACTTGAAGTTCGGTTAATGATTCTTCAACTGTTAAAGCATGCCATGGTTTAGAGTTTGCCAATTTGGGTCTCTCTCCTTTACAGATATTTTCTTTTTTCTTTTTAGGTTTTTAGCAAGAACTTTCTTTATTGCTTCTTTAAAGGGCTGAAACCTTTTTGTTGCTAAATTATCAGGTAAATAGAGGGCAATAGTTAAATGACTTTTGTCACTAATATTTTTTTTAAGTGGTGAATAAGGTGAAGAAGAACAATGGGCTTCAAAAGGCGCTTGAAACATTAGGCCTAACCGAATACGAAGCAAAAGCATACATCAGCCTCGTCGAAAAAGGCACATCAACCGCCGGAGACTTATCCGCATTATCAGAAATCCCACACTCAAAAATATACGAAGTCCTAATGCGACTAGAAAAAAGAAAACTAATCCAAACACAAAAAGGCAGACCCATACTATTCAAAGCAGTAAAACCCTCCACAGCCTTAGAAGAAATAGAAACCAAACTAAAAAACGACTTAGAAAAAGAACGGTCAGAAAAAATTGCCAACCTCGAAAACAACTACAAAAAAAGGCTTGTAGAAATAACAGAAGCCCAAAGAACAGTAGTAGAAGAACTCGAAACACTTTATGAAACCAAAGAAACCGCTGAACAATCCGAAGACATTGTATGGACCATAAAAGGAAAAACCAACCTAGACACGCAAGCAAAAGACATCATCCTTTACGCTAAAAACGACGTACGCCTACGTTTACCGTACGACGACTTTACAGAGTTTGAATCAACTATAAAGACCGCGTGTTCAAAAGGCGTAAAAGTCCAACTTCTCGTGCACCGCTTAACTCCCAGCGCAAAGAGTTTGGAACAAAGCACAGAAGTCTTCATTGAAGAATCACCCTTGCCCACGAATTATGGCATTATTATTGCTGACAACAAAAAAGGCATGTTCATTTCAGAAAATTATGAACACGGTTTCAAAACAGCAGGCAAAAGCGTGTTGATGGTGCTGACACACTTTTATGACCATGAACTAAAAGAATCTATAAAAACAAAAAACGAGTAAAAATGGAGAATTACAATTTTTTTGCTATACAGATGAAGTAGCTTTCGTCGTCCCTTTCAAAAGTAACCGATAGACCACTCTCATTTAGCATCTTTTTAAGGTGTTCCATACTGGGCAAGAAATCGTTCTCAATCTCCACGCCGCCTTCCATGTGGACACCATTAATTTTCTTAGCTGAATCTGAATGAGCCACCACTAAACGACCGCCTTTTTTTAGGGCTTTACAGCATGTCTGGATGGCTAATGGTTGGTCAACAAAATGGGGAAAACAGGAATAGCAAACTACCAAATCAAATTGGGATTCAAAATTTAAGTCATAAACATCAGACACCAGAAATGAAACAAACGGGTGCTGTTTTTTAGGGTATTTTGACTTGGCAACTTCAATCATTCTCTCTGAATAATCTACCGCAACAACACTGCCATCCGCTAAGTATTTTTCGTAGAAGGGTATCATGATTCCAGTTCCCGTGCCCACGTCAAGTATTTTGTCGTTACTTTTGATTTCTAGCAAGTCTGCAATGTACTGGACTTTTTCAAGGTTATGAATGGTAATTTTGTCCCATTTTTCAGCACGTTCATTGAAGAAGTCTCTCTGTTTTGGATTAATTCTTTTTGAGTTCATGTTTTGTCTCCAGTTATATGGGTATGACTACAGGTATTCCACGGACACTTTCTACGAATGCGTCGACGTTGTATACCTGTTTGATGTTTTCGGGAGTAATTATTTCGTGTCCACCGGCTGCGTAAATTACCCCGTTTTTCATCATTACGAACTTGTCTGAATGCCTAATAGCCAAGTTAAGGTCGTGAATAACCATGATTGCAGCCATATGATTCTTTTTGACGATGTTTCTGATTAAGTGCATTATCATGTGTTGGTTAGACAGGTCAAGACTGCTTGTAGGTTCATCAAGAAGAATTACTTTCGGTTGTTGGACTAGAACTCTTGCTATTTGAACCAACTGGTACTCGCCACCGCTGATTTCGTCAACATATTTTAGTGACAAACCATCTAATCCCAACAGGTGAAGCACTCTTCCAGCTAATCGCACATCTCGCTCTGTAGCGTCCCATTCAAAATGAGGTTTCCTGCCCAACAATACCGAATCGAAAACTGTGGTTCTAGAGGTCTCACTTTTTTGTGCCACGTACCCTATGTTTTGGGCAATGTGCTTTTTACTTAATTTGTGAAGGTTTGTGCCTTCTATGAACACTGCACCTGCTTGTGGTGTAAGCACTTTGCCTATGCATTTCAGCAGGGTTGTTTTTCCGACGCCATTTGGTCCTAAAATAGAGAGTACGTCATCTGCTTGCACTTTAAAGGATACGCCGTCTAAAACTTGTCTGCTTCGGTAAGAGAAGTTGATGCCGTTTACTTCGAAGAACATTACTTACGGTACCTCCGTATTAGCAGGTAGATGAATAATGGTCCTCCAAGCATTGAAGTGATTATTCCCACGGGGATAACTGAAGGGTAAAGGATTACTTGCCCAACTCCATCAGCCAAGATTAAGATAATGGCGCCAATTATGATTGACAAGGGTATCAGGTAACGGTGGTCGCTTCCGATAATCATTCGAGCAATGTGTGGTGCAAGAAGACCTATAAAAGCGATAATGCCAAAGAAGGATACGATTACTGCTGACAAAACTGACGTCAAAATCATACCGACTATTCGTTCACGTTCTGTATTAACGCCCAACCCTTTTGCGGTATCCTCCCCGGTGTCTAAAGCGTTATAATCCCACCTCTTGTAAAAGAAGTAAAACGCAACGGGCAAAAACACTAAAAGTATTAAAGAGTTCCATGACCAAGTGGCTTTTCCCAAGTCCCCAAAAGTCCAGGCCACAATATTGCCTAATTGAGAATCAGTTGCTATGTACTGCATAAATGACAAACCAGCTGAGAACATTACGCTAATAGCGACTCCTGCAAGTATGATTGTTTCAGCGCTGACTCGAGTAAGTTTAGTTAGAAGCAGTATAGAACCTGTGGCCAGCAACGAGAACAGGAATGCGGAGATAGTAGTTACATAAGGATTGCTTATGGAGACGACTGACGTCATTGCGCTACCTGCACCAAGAAAGATAATTGCAAAAGAGGCACCAAAAGCTGCGGCACTAGAGATGCCTAAAGTGAAAGGTGAAGCCAGAGGATTACGTAGGATACACTGCATTACTACGCCAGCAACAGCTAATCCAGCACCAGCAAGCAAGGCAGCAACGATTCGAACCATACGAATATTCCATACTACTGCACCTACGCCTCTTGTATCAAATGTAAAGATTGCTTTCATCACATCTACAAAAGAAAAATTCATAGGTCCGCTTTGGGCAGCGATTATTACACATACAACCAGTAGCAGTAAACCGGCAATGATAAAAAATAGTTTACGTTTTATGAATCCCTTATAATTATTAGAGATTTGGTTACCTTCTTGTTCGTTATCCTCGTAAATGTCAAATGCTTCTCGTTGATTTTTATCATGGGCTATCTGGTTTTCAGCCGTTATTTACACCGCCAAAAAAAGGAAAAAAGAGGGATTGTTTTAAGAAACTAATTGAATAATGACTGGCGCACATCCATTGCCTGTTTGGCCTGCTGCTATTTGGGAATAAGTCATTGATGTTCCAGGGTAAAACAGATGTATGATTTCGTTGGCTTTGTCTTCGAAGTTCCATGAGTACAAGTCACCATTCATTGTGGCTGCTACATAGTATACGTTTATCAACTGGTTTTCCCAATTTGTGCCATAACACTTGTAGACCATTGTTGAATAGATATTATCATTTTTTATTGCTGAAACATTTTCTAATCCCGTATTTGTATTTATGTATTCAGTTATAGAGTTTATCGAGCCATTCAAGCCGATACTGTCGATGAATATGTAGTCTGGGTTTGCGGCAATCAGAGTTTCTAAGGTAATAATGTACGGTTGACCGTTATCCGCGGGTTCAATAGCGTTGGGTATGTTAGAGTAGTCAAATGGTAAATAGTTACCTGATCCTTTCAAGAACGATGCTCCTCCATAATAGAACATGCCACAAGCGTATGCTTTTTCAGAGCTGGTTGCAGTTGCTTTTGATGTAATATCGTTGATCATTTGTGTAATTCCGTTATTAAGTTCAGTTGCCCGGTTTGGTTCGCCTAATAATGTGCCTAAAGATGTTATTTGTTTGTAGAATTTTTCTCCAAATTCATAGTTTGCATTTATTACGTAAACGGGAATGTTGGTTTGTGTTTGGAGATTGTCTGCAGTTGCTGCGTCTTCTGCTGTGGATGTGATTATGATGCTTGGGTTAAGGTTTAAGATTGCTTCTGCTGTGTCTGCCACTTGTGGTAATGAGGAGAATTTTGCTTTGTTAATGAGGTAATATGTTTGGTCGTCTCGAGTGTTGAATGTGCCTGCGGTTTCTATGGCTTGGACTTTGTCAACTGCGTCAAAGTAGGAAACTAGTCTTAATGAGCATGCGCCCACGCAATATATTGAATCTATTTGTTTAGGAACATTGACTGTTCTTCCTAAGGCGTCGGTGACGGTTTTTGCTGTTGGTTCATTGTTGCCTTGGTTTAGGGTAAAAGTGTATACTATGCCTACGGCGGCGATTATGATTATTATGATTGCTGTTATGGCAAAAATTTTGTTTTTTCCCATTTGTTCACTTTCCTTTTAAATAACAATGCGTAATACGATTTTTAGATTTTGTATTACGATAGAGTTTATAAGTTTTCTGCAAAACAAACCTACAAACATCCAACAAACACATTCAAAGATTAAACAAAAATAAAGGCTACTTCACGAAAATTATCACACTAAAACAGATTGTAACTATATGGTGGGCCGAACCGGATTCGGACCGGCGACCTTCTGCACGTCAAGCAGATGTCCTAACCAGGCTAGACGACCGGCCCACATTATTGCAGTATTGCATATGTGACTTCTTGCTGGTATTAAACCGTTTTCCTTCAAAAATGCAAGTTATCGACGGCTTACACGGTTAAACACTAAAAGTGAAACGTAAAAAAATGAGAGAAATAAACAAAACAGAAGAAAAATCAGCCGTTTTTAGAATATATCGTAAATGGGAATTCACTACTTAAATATGAATTACACTGTATAATTAAGAATCAGGAGAAAGGAGAAGGCATCGTGTTTCACGTTCGTGTTAGGGCATTCCCTAGTTCAGCCCTTATATTAGCAGGGTCAATGGATTGGTTAACCACTGTCATAGGCTTGAATTATTTCGGAGCTGTTGAAGCTAACCCGTTTATTTCAGGTGTGGCACATCAAAACCTTTTCGCATTTACAGCAATAAAACTGTTAACCACACTTATGGTTGGCTTAATCTTCTATCAAGCAAACAAGTTTCTGCTTAAAACAGAAGACAAAACAACCAAATCCTTCAAATGGACAAAACTAACATTAAAACTTGCATACGGCGGCGCCACAGCAATGCTGATTGTGGCAGTTATAAATAACTTGTTAGTTTTAACCCACATAATCTAAATTTTTCTTTTAAAAAACATTTTTTGATATTTTCATAGTTTAATATTTTTTTAATCTCATCTAAACTCTGCAAACAACTAGTGTAATAGGAAATTTCATAAAACAAAATATTGTTAGGCAAAGTTACCTTGAAAGAATGAATTAAAACAAAACCAAGTTTCAAAAATTAACTTGCTTTCAAAAGTTAAATCAACAAAAAAAAGAAAAAGAGTTTGGTTTATGGTTTTATGGACTGCTTATTTCTTTTTGAGGATCAACAGACCAACGATTGCAACAACTGCAATGATTGCAACACCCATGCCGATTGTGTACATTTCGTATGGTGTGTTTGCAACTGGTGTTGGTGTTGGTGTTGTCTGTGCCGCTGCAACGACCATTGCGTTTTGTGCGTATGATCCGTAGTATGCTGCACTGCCTGCGAATGTTGCGTAGATTGTGTATTGACCTGCTACTGTTGGTGTGTATGTGAAGTAGAATTGACCGTCTGCGTCGCTTGTTGTGTCACCGAGGTGTACATAGTTGCCGTTTGGATCAACTGCATCGATAGAGACTGGAACACCTACTGTGTCCATTGGCTTTGAGAATTGCTTGTAGACATAGAGCATCCATTCAGTTTGACTTGCGTCAGAGACTGCTGGGACACCGTTGGGGAATCTTAATTGTGCATCTGCTAGTTTTGTGCCTGGTGAGTTATCCATAACTGTACCTTTAATGATAACTGCTGTGTTTGCTGTTACTGCTGTGTCTGGTGCTGATAGTGTCATTGTGCTTGGGCCTTTGCCGATGCCGTAGATTTGTTGGTCGTATGTATCCATTGTTGCAATGATGCTGTCACCGATAATTGCGCGTCCACCCCATCTTGTTTGACGGAATAAACCATCAGCTCTGAAGACAACCTCACCTGTTTCTGCATCAAGTGCCATGAACGGTGCAGCTCTTGGTTTTGGTTCAAGTGCTGAGTGTTCTAAGCTACCGAAGTAAATCTTACCGTCAGAAACGAATAGTGGCATGATCCACCAGTTGTTTGTGAGGTATGATTCGTGGTATGGGTCTGATGCTGTGACGTTCCATAAGAGGTCGCCTGTGGTTACGTTATAGCAGTAAACGATACCGCCGACTGTTGCTGAGTAGAGTCTGTTGTATGCAATAACACGGTCTGGACCGTATGACGTTACTGTGTCGCTCCATGCGTCTGCATAGATTTGTGGTTCTGTTTCGTACATGAATGTGCCTGTTTCGAGGTTGTATGCGTAGTGGACTCTGTTTTCTTTGCTGAAGAAGATTGCTACTTGATCCTCTTGGCTCCATGCAGCCCAGCCTGCTTGACCAATGCTGCTAATGGTGATTGAGCCTGTGCGCCATTCGGATGGTGCGTTGTTTTTAGTGTTGTATAGTAATGTGCCTTCATGACCTGCGGATAAGTCAAATGCCCAGATTTGAACAGTGTCATATGATACGCTAGTAAGAATTGCTTTATCGCCAACGAATACTTTTTGGATTGTTGTGTTGCTGGTTGGGAATGTTCCGACTGCTGCTGCATTATAAGCAGGAAGTGAAACGTTCAAGTCATAGCCTCTTACTGCATCAAACTGTTTTCCTTGGATTTGGCTACCCCAACTTTCTGCTGAATAACCAGAACCATATTTCTTAGGAATACTGCTCGAGTTCCATTGCAATAATCGGTAGTTTGGATTTGAAGAGTTACCGTAGTTAACGATTGAGTATTTCAGAATTTCACCGTTTGGACCGAAGTAGTTTGTTCCTGAAGGTACGTTGGTCATGTTGTATTTGAGGTCGCCTGTTAATGCGTCAAGTGCATACCAGGTAGTGCCGCTGACCATCCAAATGTAAGACCATCCACCGCGGTTGTTTAGACTATCCCAGTAAATGGTTTGTCCTGTTGAGATTCTGCTACCGCCGAAGCTGTATGATCTTTCCCACAGGGTTTCGCCAGTGTGTAGGTCAACTGCAACAATTGTTTGGTTTGGTGAGTTGCTTACGTATTTGTTGTAGTATAGAACGCCGCTGATAATGACTGAGCCTGCGAATTTGCCTTCGTATGCGTCACCGTTCTGGTAACCAACGTCGCCTCTGTCGCCGCCGACTAGGCCGCCCATTGTTTCGCCGACTGGCATTGTCCATAGAATGTGTGCTGTTTCTGGAGCATCATTGTATGGTGCATACAGATTGTCTGGTTTTGCTACCCAGCTGCCTGCGACTGACCACCATTCACGAAGTTGTGAATCAATTGGTCTTGTCCAATACTCGGTTGGCATTGGTTGTCCTGGATAAAGGTCAATTGGGTTTTCTTGAACGACTAAATTCAAAACGTCGCTTTCACTTGCTGCATAAGTTCCGCCTTGTTGGACTCCGTAGGACATGTAAGTGTAGACTGTTTCTTCAAAATGACATTGTAATTGGTATGTTCCGACTTTTGTTGGTGTAAAGTATTGACCGACTGTTCCGGTTGACCATGTTTTCAGTGGACCAATGGTTGAAACTTCGCCATCAGGATCAGTGATAGTTACTGTAACGTTCCAGCCGTCACCATCAACATTAAGATAGTTGAGGAGACCAAAGTTAATCAAAACTTTCTGATTAACACCAACTGGATTTGGAATAGCGTCAACAAATGGATAAGTTGTGATTTTTGACTGTGCTGTAACTGCGCCTGGCAATGCAATCATAGAGACAGTAAATGACAATACCATCAATATTGCGAGTGTTGAGAGTATAGTTTTACTTTTAAAAGTTTTCAATTTTTTTCTTTTCTCCATTATTTTATATCTCAAAAAAGTGGCTCATTTGCTATTTAACTCTTATTGTTAATCTATAGTCCAAGTAAACGAATCCCCCTGAGCTGAAATGTAGATGCATTGCAAGGGCAAATTTCCAGTTACAACTAGAAATTCAACCCTTGAATGAAAAATTTACATGCAAAAAAACAAGGTAAATAACGCATTTGATAACCCAAGAACTTTATAAGCCTTGTGTCGTCAATTTGCCAAATGGACACCATAAAACCTGCCGCAGTTTGGCTAATCTTAAACGGGAAAACTGAAGAAGCCTTGACGCTGCTTTCAAAACATTACAATGTTAAAACGCCAAATTTGAAAGTAGGTTTACCAAAAGGACATAAGGCAGTAGCATACGGTTGCTACACATCCAAAAACGAAACAATTTCAGTTTTAAACAGTGAAATGATCAGCAACCCCTTCGTTATCCTTCACGAATTTTATCATCACCTCAGAAGCAGAGGCGTAGATAAAATGCACCGAGGCACAGAAAAGAACGCAGACAAATTTGCATTAGATTTTATAGAGGCATACAAACTAGCAGCAAGCACATAAAAACCGTTATTCCTCTGTTACGTTTACGGGAATTCTTTCGCCGTAACAATTGTAAGCTACAATGTCCCGTTCTGTTTGGTAAGGAAACCCTGCAATCATCATGATTCTACCGTAAAAATGGTTGGCATCAACATCTGACGCAGACTTGTCACCTGAAGGATGCGAATGAACCATACCCACTATTGAAAAATCCATGGGCAACATGTGAAACGGCAAATTAGCAAAACCATACCCGTAAGTTGCAAGCGGCGGCACAAGCAAATCTGTAATGTAAATGGTGTCTTTCTTCTTTTTACCTCTCAAAATCAGCACTGTTTCTTTTGGGTAAAGCTGCTGTGCGCTAACAAAAATTGAATGCAGTATTTCTTTAGGAATTGAGACAGCAACTGTTTTTGCCATAAAACGCAAAACGGTTTTCAAGTTTATTTGTTTTTCCTAAACTGTCAATAAGCCACAGTTTTTGATGCAATTAAGCAGCAGAACACCCATGTACTATTTTTTAGAACAACTTCAATAAACAAGAAAACAACCAAAAGTTTCTCACAACAAAGTCACAAGCTATAGAATGATAATTCATTAAATAATTTCGTCAATCAAGCAAACACAACAATAATAAACCAGAAGGATGATTACTGTTAAACCGTTGCCGGGATGGCAGAGTGGTTAACGCGCGGGCCTTGAGAGCCCGTGGATCATCCGGTCCGCAAGGGTTCGAATCCCTTTCCCGGCGCCTTCCTTTTCACAAAAATTAATGTTTTTGCTGACTTATTTTTCGTGTTAAAGCTAAAAGACCTTTGATAATTTCCTTGGGAGTTGGCGGATTCCCCGGGATTTTTAAGTCTACTTGAAAAAGTTTGTCTGCACCACCCAAAACTGCGTATGATTCATTTAGGATGCCTGTTCCGCATGCGTCATCGCCAACAGCTATCACATATTTCGGGTTTGGCATTGCCTCGTAGGTTTTTTTGGCCGCGATTTCCATGTTGCGTGTAATTGCTCCAGTAACAATTAGAACGTCTGCGTGTCTTGGAGAAGCCACAAAAGTAATGCCGAAACGTTCAACATCATAATGTGGCGTTGAAAGATTATTAAGTTCAATTTCGGTAGCGTTATCACTCCCGCCGTCAAGTTCGCGTATTGCAAGACTTTTGCTGAAGCATCGAGCTATTTGCTGTTTAAGTTCTATTCCTATGGCTTCAAATTCGGCATCTTGGAAAAGGAGTGGTTCAGTTTTTTTCTTTTTGAAGATTGCAGTCAAGTTTTTAGCCATACTCAAGTCTCCTAAAGATCGGTTCCTGCATAAGACAAGTTCATGCTTTTGTTAATTAACGGAAAATCCGGCACAATTTCACCCAAAACCGCGTGTTCTATTGCTTGCCAGTTACAAAAGGAAGCAGTTCTAACTTTGTAACGGTCGATTACGCCGTTTTTGATGTAAACCCAATGCATGCTTTGACCTCTGGCTGCTTCGACAAGCGATAAAGCGTACCCGTCGCCAGTCTGTGAATCGACAAATATTTCACCTTGTTTTAGATGGGTAAGCAGGTCGAGGATCATTTTTACGGAGTCAATGATTTCTTGGGCTTTCAAATCAAATCTGCTTAGCACGTCGCCGTTTTGTTGAGTTCTGCCTTTAAGGTTCATTTCTCCGTAGATGCCGTAGGGATGGTTTATGCGTGTGTCAATCATTCGCCCGGATGCTCTTGCAAGTGGACCTGTAATGTGCAGGGGCACGAGGAGTTCGGGTTTTATGACTCCTGTAGTTTTGAAACGGTCGATTAGCGAGAAGTAAGTGTTGTCAAGGTCTTTAGCGGTTTTGAGATGTTTACATAAACCCTGCAGGTACACGCTGAGGTTTTTAAGTGTCTGATCGGGAACGTCTTTGGTTAAGCCGCCAACGGTTATTATGCCCTTCATGAAACGTGAACCCGTAAGCATCTCGTTAAACCGCAAAACTTCTTCACGCAAAATAAAGAAAGAGCTTGCTCCTGCAGGGTAAGCTACATCCAACACCATGCCCGCCATGTCGCCTAGGTAAGAGTAAATGCGTTCAAGCTCCAACAGGACCGTTCTAAGTTGTAAAGCTCGAACAGGTACCGCAATTCCAGAGATTTTTTCTACAGCTCTGCAATAGGCAACCGTGTTTGCTACGGTTTCGTCTCCGCTGATGGTTTCAGCGATTTTAACGCATTCTTGTGGTGTTTTTCCTTCAGCCAGTTTTTCCAATCCACGATGCTTGTAAAACATGCGAACTTCAAGATTATAGATGCTTTCGCCGATAACGCTGAAACGAAAATGACCAGGTTCAATTATTCCCGCGTGAACTGGACCAACAGGAATTTGGTAAACACCTTCCCCTTCAACACGCTTAAAAGGATATTCTTCTTCCACTCCGGTTTTGGGTGTCACAGTTTTTATTGGACCATTTTTAAAGGATTTAAGTAATGGATGAAAATCTTTGGGATAAGTTTCATGTAGAAAAAGTCTGCGTTTGTCATAGGCGTCAGTGAAGTCTATACCAAAACCGTCGGCGATTTCGCGTTCGTACCAGCAGGCTGAAGCATAAACTTTGGCAATTGAGGAGGCGTGGTTGCCGTCGAGGTGAACTTGAAGAATTGGCATTTCAAGGAATCCCGCTTTTTCGAAGACATAAAGTAAGGTGAAGCCTTTTTGATCATTGAAGTTTTGTACACAAAATAAGCTGATGAGTTCGTAACCGTTTTCCGAGAGTCGTCTGATTATAACTGGAAGGTTTGACGATTCCGTTGGCAGGTAAAGTTCGTTGGTTAAGCCGTTAACGAATTTTTGGTTGGTTCCGAAGATTTTTTCAAATTCGGTAAGTTGTGTCATTTCATGTTCACCTTACACCGAGTTCCGTTACGATGGTTGAAAGCAAATCTGAAAGTTGCTGAGGGAAATAAACGCCAAGTATGAAGACGATAACTAGCAAAACGAGAATGGGCACCTTCATGCTTAATGGTGCTTGATAGGGTTTAATTTCGCCCGGTTCTTTTCGGGTTAAAAGTTTCAAAAAGAAAACGCCAAGGGCTGCAGCAACAAAGAGGAATATGAACAGCAAGCCAATTGTAAGCAAAGGCGAAAGTTCTGCAGACTGGATTAGAATGCCAATTTTTGGAATAAATATCGCTGAAAAAGGCATACCAATGATTGCGACTCCGCCAAGGATCAAGCTCCATGAAGCGAATGGTTGCAGTTTGATTGCGTTTTTGATTTGCTCCATTCTGACACCGTTAAATTGGTGACGAAGGATACCTGCTGAAAGGAACAGAGAAGCCTTGGTGAAGGCGTGTGCGAGGACGTAGAAGAGCATCCAGAAAATCGCAAGTGGCGTCCCAATGCCGACGGCGACGATTAGGAAGCCCATGCTTTCTACGCTGGAGTACGCGACGACTTTTTTGAGGTTAACTTGGGTAATCATTGTGAAAGCTGCAACAATCATGCTGATGACGCCGAAAGCGATTAGCAGCAAAGAAATTTTAGATATGTTTGCTGATTGTGAGGCTACCGAGTACATTCGAAGGATGCCATAGATGCCGACTGACGAAACACTGCTTGAAAGAATCGCACTGACTGGTCCGGGAGCTTTAGAGTAGCCTGTTGGTAACCAAGCGTGGAAGGGTACAATTCCGCTTTTGGCTGCAAAACCTGCAAATGTAAAGATAAAAGAGGCAAAAATTATGGTTGGCGATAACGTTGAAGCGATTGTCATAAGCGTGCTCCAGTTTAACGTGCCAACGCCCATTGAATGCTCAGTTAAAGCAAAAAGCAGTACCAGTCCAATGAAGGAAAAGAGCATACATGTTGAAGTTATAAAGATGTATTTGAGGGCTGCACCGATATTTTTTGGCGCATTCAACATGACAATTAAGATTGCTGAGAAAGCAGTTGTTAATTCCGCAAGAATCCAGAAAAGGGCAAGGTTGTTAGCGAAGAAAGTAAAAGCGATGTTTACCAGTAACAGTTCTAATGCAACGTAGAAGAGTTTGAGGCTGCCGTGATCCATTTCGCCCATTTTGATTGAGCCTTCAATATATCCTATTGCGTAGATTGTTGCAGCCAGAAAAATAGTTGCGGAAATGATGACTTCGTAAACACTTAGGTGGTCCATGAAGAAGTAGCTGCCGCCTCCAGTGTAGCTTGGAATCTCAACTAAAGCTAAACTTGCAAGCGCCAAAACCAAAAAACCTGTGGAAAGTGCAACCGCAAAGAGGTTCATGATTTTGTGGTTTTTACCGGTGATAGTTAGTATTACAAAGATTAAGCTTAGGAAACCGTATAGTGTCAAAATTGTTTCTATCGAAATCATTAATCATCATCCTCCAAGAGAGTCTCGTATTTGGAATCATCTAAACCCTCATCATCTTCGCCGTTGTCAGTAAATGTTTTGAGTCCCTTTTGGAATGGGTCAAGCCGTGCATGGAATTCTTCGATGGATGAGTCAATGCCGAAAGCCAAGATTGCTGCTAGAAGCGTCAAAATGATAAGGTCAATAATTATCAAGATTTCAACCATCAGCGGTAGTTCAGTTAGGAACAGGCTGAAGAGTAATACGCCGTTTTCCATGGTTAGGTAGCCAACGATGTTGGTGATTGTTTGTTTGCGTGTGAATATGACAAGCATACCTATGAAAAGCAGGGAAACGCCTATTGTTGCGCCTAAATAGAAAAGGCTACCAAGTTCAAGTTCTTCAAGCAGGGGCGTAAAAGTGACGTAAACAAAAAGTATCATGATTACGCTGACAATTAGAGATTGATTGGGCGATAAGAAATGAAATTTGACATCTCTTTTAACGTCCAATTTTTTAAGGATGTGCTTCATGAATGTTGGGATTACTATGATTTTGCTTACAAGCGTTAAAATTGCAAGGAATAGCGGTGTCAGGTTGCCGCTTTCAATAAAGAATAATAATGCAATCAGTCCTATGAAAAAGGATTGAAGCGCATAGGTTTTTACAAGAGACATTATGTCGCGTTTTACGATGATGACGGCAGCGGTTGCCAGAACTAACACCATTAGTAACTGTGAAAAGTTTTCAATAGCAGGAATCATTATGCGAAGACCTCAAGTATAATAGTTATCAATGCAAGAAACAGTGCCAAAGCAAAAAGCGCTGGAAGATGGAATAGCCGGGATTTTGCGCATGCCGACTCAAACAAACCAATTACGACGGCAAGGATGACTGCTTTAACAAGAAAAGCGGTAAAAGAAATTAGAAGGGCCCCTGCAGAAAAATCAAGTGTTAAGCCCCATGGAACAAGGGTGTTAATCAGCAAACCCATAAGAAGCATCTGCTTCATAGCGCTTGAAAGCTCCATAAGCGCCAAGTTTTTTCCTGACTGCTCAAGAATCATTGCTTCATGAATCATTGTTAATTCAAGGTGCGTTTCAGGATTGTCAACGGGAACTCTTGAGGATTCAACTATTATTATGATGAATATGGAAATTGAAATAAGTATTAGAACAGGGTCTGCAAGTAAGTTAGCGTTTAGGGTGCCAAAGAATATTTCTGGGATATTCACCGTTTTGAACATTATTGCTAATGCTGCAAAAACAACTATGGTGATTGGTTCGACAAGTGCAGAAATGGCCATTTCACGTGAACTGCCCAAGCCGCCGAAAGTGCTTCCCGCATCAAGACCTGAGAGAGCCATGAAAAACTTGGCTAAAGCCAGCAAATAGATGAACAGTATCAGGTTGCCGACTATGTCGTTTGGTTGCGGTATTACAAGCATTGGCACGAAAAGGCTGGCAGTTACTAACGCAGCAATGTTGATGATTGGTGTCGCTTTCATTATCCAAGATGAGTTTTGCGAGTAGAGGGTTTCTTTTTTGAAGAGTTTTGCCAAGTTGTAATATGTTTGAAGCAACGGTGGACCTTGTCTTCGTTGTGCTGCTGCTTTGACTTTCTTGATTAAGCTGATAAATAAAGGTGAAAACAGCAAAGTGAATGAAACGTTTAGTACTCCGTAAACTATTAAGTCGAAATTCATGCAAACCACCAAATTAACAGTAAGAAAATTACGATAGCCACGAAAGCGTACGCAATATGAAGGTCAACATCGCCACGTTGAAGGGCTGAAACTTTCATGGACACTTTTTTTATGAAATCGGCTATGGGTTGATAGAGTTGTTCTTCGAAGAACTTCATCAGTTTAAGCTCAGCCTTACCACTTTTGAAGACAGCTTGGTTATTGTCGTAGTATTCCCGTTTGCTTTTCTTTTCAGTACGGAAAATCGTTTTCAGAATCGTCACGATAGGTTCAGAGAAGCCTGAAGCAGAATACTCCATCAGAGGTGTCTGTGTTGTAATGCCGCATCCCCAAGTTTCCGAAACACGCTCCATAGCGGCCGTTTTCTGTCGAAGTGCAACCCAAGCAAACACATAAAAAACAGCCAGCAAAGAACCAATCAAAAGCATATTTGGCAGCTGCAAAGAATAGCCGAGCAACTGGAATATTTGGTAAGAAAACACACCTAAACCGACACATAAAATGGCAAGGATAGCGGGTCCAATAAGCATGGCTTTTGGAGCTTCTTTAGCGTCTTTTGCGTTTTGGGAACGTGGAAGTGCAAGGAAAGATATTCCGAATGCTTTTACGAAACATGCCGCTGCAAGAGCGCTTGTAAACGCGAATACTGATAAGGCAACAATGAGAAGCAATGAAAGGAAGGGGTTAACAAGAGCGGTAGATTGCAGGAAAGTTTGAAAAATCATTAACTCGCTTACAAACCCATTGAAGGGTGGCAAAGCGGAAATTGAAACTGCACCAATAAGGAACAGGAAACTTGTAGTAGGCATTTTTTTGATTAAGCCACCCATTTCCTCAATATTCTTGGTTTTTGTAGAGTTAACTACTGCGCCTGTTGTCATGAAGAGCAAGCTTTTGAAGACTGCATGATTGAAAGAGTGAAAAAGAGCACCAAACAGGGCAACCATTGCAATGCTGGGAAGACTATAAGTTGTGAAGATTACGTATAAGCCGACACCGACAAGGATAATTCCAACGTTTTCGATACTTGAGTAAGCCAACATTTTCTTAAGGTCAGGTTCTTTAAGCGCATAGATTACGCCCAAAAGCGCGGAGATGCTGCCCATTGTTAAAATCAGCATGCCCCACCATGATTCTAAAGGCAACAAGAGAAGGAACCGTATTAAACCGTAAACGGCGACTTTCAGCATAACGCCTGACATAAGTGCAGAGATGTTTGATGGGCTTGCTGGGTGTGCGTAGGGTAGCCATTTGTGGAACGGTATGATGCCTGCTTTAATGCCGAAGCCTAAAAACAGGAAAACAAACGCAACCGACGCAATTAGTGGCTGAGCAGTTATTGGTTGAATGTTAAACGTGCCTGTGGTTATATACAGGAACAGAAAGGCAAAGAACAGAAAAACTGTGCTGAGATGTGTCATGACGAAGTAAAACATGCCAGCTTTGGCGGTTTCAGGTTTTTCGTATTCAAGCATTACCAGCAAAAATGAGGTTAAAGCCATTGTTTCCCAGAAAAACAGAAAGGAAAACATGGAGGAAGAGGAAATCACAAGAATCATGGAGACAATAAAAGTATTCATTAAAAAGACAAGAAGGTTCTTTCTTCCTTCGCCATGCATGTGCTCAATATAATGGATTGAGTAGATTTCAACTGCTAAAGAAACAACAGCTACTAACGCTATGAAGAAGCTGGATAACCTGTCCACTTGGAAGGACAATTCAAGCGGTGTTATAATCGTATAAGTAAATCCTGAAAAAACGGTGTCGGTAAAGAGTAGTTCTACAGCAAAGGCAAGAGTCAAAATGCTGGCAAAACAGCTTGCTACAAGGGCAACCTGTCTTACGCCTTTATTGTTTTTCAGTTTTGTTGTTGCTATAGATAATATTGCGCCGAAAATAAATACAGCTAATCCAATGGGAAAAAGGGGTTCAAGCATAGACTAAGCCACTTTAGAAAAAGTCCGGTTTCACCTTATCAACTAAAGAAAGAACAAAGAATGTTTTGTTATTGGCATTCAATTCAAGGTTTTGGTTGGCTCGCATTTTATCGCCAACAGTGTAAACAACCGGCGGATTATTCATTAAGGTCGCCAACCAACCTCACAGTCCCATAAAAAAGCTTTACGGAACAAGACAACCGAAAAAACAGCAAAGAAGCCATTAAACAGGTCTTAACTAATTAAACCACTTGAAGAACAAATGGAGGAGAAAAAGACTCAGCCCAACTCAAATGTTGTTACCCCGAAAATTTTTTCTAAGGGCAATTTAGGTGCATCTTTCGTGTACATTCGCACCGTACTAAAAACAGGCTTCATACCAAAAGATTTTGCAAGCGCTACTCCAGCAATGTTGGGTTCAGGAACATCCAAAAAAACCTCTTCACCTGACACGCGGGATGCTAAGCTTGACAACAACAATTCAGCAGTCACCTTATCTTCAGCAAACAGTGGTCCAATTTTATATCCTTGGAAACATTTGCGGATCACGCCGTATCCCCTGATTTTGTCGCCATCCTGAATCATTAGTGCGGTGATATCGTTTTGGTAAAGCCAGCAGTCAAGAAAATTTGAACGATTAGCAGGGAAAAAATTAGCATCAAATTCGACAACTTTATTGAAATCAGCCCTTTTGATTGAAACACACCTATCCGAAAGGTAACTTTTGATGACCCCTGAATATCTGGTGTTGTTGTAGGCGGTTTTGAAACCTGATTGCTCGTAACGGCTCTGCATATTAACTACACCATCAATGCCCAAGTTCAGGTTTTGACATTTGCTCAAGACGAATTCTTGGAGTGTCAACCCTATGCCTTTTCCTCTGAAGTCAGGCATTACAACATAAAAGCCTGCAAAAGCAAAGTCGTCCGAATATTTTACTATGGAAACAGTTCCTACGGTTTTGCCGTTTATTTTTGCCGCGTAGAAACCTTTTGGGTCTGTGTTGTAGAAGCATTCGCCGTCATGAAGTCCAGGGTTCCAGCCTTCGGCTTGTGCCCATTGGATGGCTGTTTGTACTTCTTCGGCAGTCATGTTAACGATTTTTACTTGTTGGCGACTTGACGTGTCTGTTTCCATATAGAAACGTGGACTTTTTTGTTTATAAGAATGTTGAATAGACAAAAGGCTATTTTTGTCACTTTTTAGACAGATTGTTGTGTTATCTCTAACAGTTTAACAGAAAAAAAGGCAAAATAGCGTTAAGAAACCAAGTCCGCATTGTAAAAAATAGTGATTACAACAGCTTTTTCAGAATTCATAAGCGATTAATAAGCAAACGTACGATTTCTCAGTTAACACACGGATGTTATAAAATATGACAACTGACGTAGCCTCTGAAAAAAGATTTAACGAGTACAAAAAACAGATTGAGGAGTTAGAAAAAGAAAACCAAAAACTCCGCGCATTAAACCAAGACTTAGCAAAATCACAAATCGTGATTCTTGAAGACGCAATACAGGGCGCCAAAGACATCGTCGCAAACAATGAGGAAACCATCAAAAACGGCAAAAAAATGGTTGAACTCACAAGCAGTGTAGAAAAGGCAGTTCAAGAAGTAGCAAAACTGGCTCTTGAAACAACAACCACAATAGATCAGGTTGCAAACGCTGCCAAAAACGTTGGAGAAGTAGCAAGCAAAGTTTACGCTCAAGCTGACAACGCAAACCGTGGAACCGCTAAAGTTTTAGAAATGGGCAAACAGGCTGCGAACGTTTCAAACCAAATGGCTATTGGCATGCAACAAGTCAGCACTGCTTCTCAGCAGGTGTCAACTGGAGCTCAGAAACTTGCAGACCTTTCACAAAACGCTGCAAGAAGCACTGAAGCTTTAAAGAAAGTAATGGATGACGCAGGCATTATTGCCAAAGAAGCTTCAAACGTTACAGGTGAAGCTTTAAAGAAGTCAAAAGAAGCTAACGAAAAAAGCCAAAAAGGCCTACAAGCAATTGAAAACATCAAAACTAACATTATCAAGGTTTCAGATGCAGTAACATCCATGGTTAGCTCAATTGATCAGGTTGGGCAAATGGCGAACTCGGTTTCAGATATTGCAGGCCAAACTAACATGCTTGCACTCAACGCTGCTATTGAAGCTGCACGTGCAGGAGAAGCAGGCAGAGGCTTCGCAGTCGTCGCAGACGCAGTAAAAGGATTAGCAGGTCAATCTAAAGTAGCAGCCCAATCATCAATCAGTCTTGTTAAAAACATTAAAGATGCAGGTAGCCAAACAAGCAGCATTTCCAGCCAGTCACAGGCAGGTGCACAAGAAGGAGCCACAGTTGTTTTGGCTGCAATTAAAGAGTCTGAAGGCATCGCCAGCATTATGGAGGTTATGAATGGGAAAGTCAGCAACCTTGCTTACGGCGTCGAAAAAGGCCTTCAAGAAATTAACGCTGTTACACGAACAATAGAGGAAGTAGCAAGCATCGCTGAAGAAAGCTCATCAGCATCACAAGAAGCATCATCAGCCACCGAGGAACAGACAGCTGCAGCTCAACAAATGGCAAGCATCGCAAGAGATGTTTCTTCAGTAGCTGAAGAAGTTGAACAATCAACCAAAAGCGTACTTAAAAGCGCTGAAGAAGTAGCAAAACTTGCAGATAACGTAACCACTGATGCAGCCACAGTTGAAAAGTCTGCTAAAGAAATTGCGACACACGCTGAAACAGTTGCTTTCACAGCAAACGAAGTTGGTCAAAACGCTTCTTCGGTAGTTAAAGCTGCAGAAGAAACAAACGCTAACCTGCAAAAACTCATTGAAAAACGTACTGCCATCCTCAACGAAATAAAGCAAAAACACAACATCAAAAAAGATTAAAGTGAACATTATGGCAAAATCGGTCCAAAACGGCGACATCCAAATCGTCAACTTCACCGTAGACAACATAAACTACGGTGTCCCAGTTGAGCAAGTACGCGAAGTCCGAGACATGCAAGCAGTAACTCCAGTTCCGGGCGCTCCAGCTTATGTTGAAGGCGTAACCAACCTGCGAGGACAAATAATTACTGTTTTCGACTTACGCAAACGTTTAGGGCTTCCAGAAAAGGAAGGCGCTGGCGAAAAAATCTTGATCATTGATCTTGAGAAATCAGCAGTCGGCGTAGTTGTTGATGCAGTTACTGAAGTTTCTACGATTAAAGAAGCGGACGTTGAAAAGAACATGGAAGTTACTTCAGCACTTGGCGACTTCATTTTAGGCGTTGGAAAACAAAATGACCACTTATCAGTTATTTTGGATATTTCCAAAATAGTCCTAAACACAAGGTCTCAAGAATACCCCAATTAACCTTCCTTTTTTTAAGGTTCATAGATTTTTCTGCAAACGTCAGATAAAATGTTTTTTGAGTTTTTTATTGATTCCATTGCAAGTTGTCCTTTTTCGGTTAGCTTGTAAACGGTTTTTCTTCCATCTGTTTCCCCAACTATTAGTCCTTTACGTTCAATAGCGTAAAGTGTTGAGTAAACGGTTCCGGGGCTTATTGATTCTGAAAATTTGAGGTTAACCAAGTCGATTATGTCATAGCCGCTTATGCTTTCATGTTTTTCCATTTCAAGTAAAATGATTACGTTAAGGAATTCTCGGACTATTCTTGTTTTTATTGCTGCTAAAGTGTACTCGGGGGGTAAATTGATATTTTGAAGTTTTGCCAACCATTTCAACTTCCTTTAGGAACCATCGACATATTGAACAGCAAGCGCTTTTAAATTTTATCGAAAGAAGCTAAGTTAACCAATATTTTTAAAAAACAGCAGTCAATACAACAATTTACTTTAAAAAAATAAAAAATATGGTTTAGATTTAATAATAGTAAGTCAAGGTTACGGTTGCATTGTTTGCTGCTGAATCAGCGTTTCCAAGCAGAATCTCGGTAGTGCTTGGAAGTATCGGGAAATATGCGGTTCCGTCGGTTCCGACAGTTATTTTCTGGTTATAGTCCACGCCTGAGCACGTGTAGATTACTTGAACGTAAGTAGTGTTTGATGACGATTGAACTTGAACTTTAAGGTAGCCAGCATATTTTATTGTACCATTGTATAATGATGTTGTCGTGTTTGCGTCTTGTGTAATTGTTTGGTTGTCTAGGATTATTGCTGACTCGTTAAGGTCAAGTATGCTAAGGTACTGGTTCACTTGACTTGTTAAATTGGCAATCTGATCCTCATAATCGCTAACAGTCGTGTTTAGGCTGGTTAACTGGTTTTGAATAATCGTAATTTGTGCGTTAAGACTGGAAATTGTACTTGTCTGGTTAGAAACTTTCGCTTGCAATTCATTTATTGTCTGCTGGTCACCGAAAACGGTTCCATTAACTACTACCGTAACTAAGCCAGCTGCAAGTACAACACAAACTAAGCCTAAAGCAACTGCTATGGTTCTGCTAACAACTTTTCCATTCTTTTTGTCTGTCATTTGATTGTTTTCACTCCATTTTTGTGTGCATGTTACTGCTCTGCTTTTGATTTATTTCTAAGCGCCAGAACAGGTTGTTCAAAAAATAGACAAGGGGTATTAAGCGGTTTTTCCCAAATTGACCCCTACTAATTCCCTAAATTATGGGAAAAGTTGGTTAATATCTTAGGGTCAAGTACAGCAAAACGGAAAGGGCTGCGAACTCGAACAAGTCAGGCAGGACTATGAATGGACCTAACCCAGAAGCATAAAAAGAGAAGACACTTGCCGTGAAAGGGCTCGAAATTAAATCTTTTAACAGGAAAGCAAACCCAAATATAATTAGCCCAAATGAGAATTCTGATTTTGTTTTTCTGTAAACACTAATGAATGTGACCAGTAATATCGCCAATAAAGCCACATTTAATGTTGAAATTATTGCATGGGCAAAGTAGAAAAATTCAAAATCATATTGAACAAAAATAGGACGGGGTCTAGGTTCGAGCGGCGCGTAAAATATGGATGCTGCCCAAAACGCTGCAAAGAAAGCAACCAATATTAGAATTGGAAGAATTAATCCAATCTTGAATTTTATGCTACTGTTCATCTTGTTTTCCATTTTTGCCATGCCCCTTTTTCTACTTTTTCCCTATTTTACTGCTAATCTCCTCAAACAGGTTGTAGTTGTCTTCCATCACTTGAGAGAGAAAATACGTGGCACCGTACCGGTCACCTATTGAGGTTATCAAACGGTTTTTCTCTAAAACATCCAAGTGGTGTCTCATAGTTTTATAATCCATGTTCAGCAACGTTGCAAGCTGGTTAGCGTTTTGAGGTTTATCTTTTAGGGCTTGAATAATTTTGGCCCTTGTCAACCCGCCACGAGTGCCTGCGATGAGCCATCCAAGCAAATACTTCAATGAACGGGCGTTGCTAGACATTTTTGAACATCCTGAAGGGGGATTCGTTGTTTCATTCTATTCGCATTAAAGTTATAAATGTCACCTTTTTCGAGGCTCAAAGTGAGAAAATGTAAGGTAAAATATGGAGCGAATTTGGGGTTAATGTTGAAAAATGCCTTAATAATTTTATGACCCATGTTTGTTTTGCAAAGAGGTGAACAAGAAAAGAATACCAACAAAACATTTGACTTAGGTATTAACCGTTTTTAGCCGATGTCGCCATAACTCAACATCAACAAAGACACAGCAACCTCAGACAAGCACACAATAAAGAAGTAACTTACCAAGTTTTCACTTTTCTCTTAACTCCATTATTCCACAAGTTCTTCTCAACTTTTTTTAAAATCTCTAATATTCTGCTTTAACGTTTTTGCATTGCCATTTTTGGATTTGGGTTAAATTTGGGTATTATTTTGAAATTAATTTAATAGCAAACTTGAACTTCAAGGGTCTTCATGGCAGCCGAGAAGGTAAAAACCCGTATAAAGAAGCCACATACTCTCACCGTTTGGGTTTTGTGGCGTCAAACAAGCATCCTCCTCAGCACCTTCCCGGTTGCCAAATCCTTTAACATGGTGACAATTTTTGGGCGTACTAAACAGAGCTGTTAGAAATATTTCAAGAAGAAAAATTCGAGCTTCACTTGTAATAATTGCCTTGGCTTTTTCTATGGCCATTTTAATATCTATACCCGCTGGAGTTATGGCTAATCAAGATGTTGCAAAATCCATAAGCGACAACCTGAGCAGAACAATCAACCAAACCGGAGAATCGCTAAACCAAACCCTAACGCAGATAGATTGCACGTCGGGAGTTGAAGGGTACGGTTTTGGACCCCCAACTTCAAGCGGTTTTAATCAGGGAGACATGCAAGACAGGCCCATGCCGTCCGGAGACATGAGCAGTTTTAATCCAGGACAGTTTGGTGGTGGACAAGTACCGGGACGCTTTGGCGGAGGCTCATTTGGTGGAGGCGAAGCTAACCCAATGAATCAAACATTGTATGATGACATTTTAACCATTAGTGGTGTAGCGGCTGTGGCACCAATTTTGGATGCAACTCAAGGTCAAAACGTAACTGAAGAATTTATGGGCAGAACCTTCTCCAGAATCACAACTGAATACATAATTGAAGGCATCCCGTTAACGGACGAACTTGTTAACTACAACATTTTACCCACAAACATTACTGAAGGCAGAAACCTGCAAGCAGGAGACAGCGGCGTCGTTGTTCTAAGCGAAAACAACACCTTATACTTTAACGCCGGCGTGGGCGACACCATAACCATTCTTGGAGAGGAATTCACCGTAGTAGGCATTCACGGAACTACTGGCGTTTCAGACGTCAACACTCTATACATGAACCTCACAGACGCCCAAACAATAACCGACAATGTTGGCTACATTACAACCTTGCGAGTATTCACCACTGACAGTTCAGTCGTGTCACAAGTAGCAAGTGAAATTAGCGCCCTCCACAGCGAATTAAACGTTCAAACCGCACAAGACATGCTTGAAAGACTACAAAACACTCAAGCAAACCAAACAAAAGCAATAGAAAACGCTGAAGCATCCCTAGCAGCAAGCCAAAGCACCGCCATCCAAGAAATCATCGTCGTAGTTCTTGCAACCAGCCTAATAGTCCTGTTCGTAATGCTCTACACAGTCCGCGAACGCACAAAAGAAATCGGCACACTCAAAGCAATCGGCTTTAGCAACCGCACCGTCATGCAACAATTCGTTTTAGAAGGCATCCTTCTTAGCGTAATTGCGGGAGCCATTGGCATAGCTATTGGAACATTCCTTGCACCGACATTGTCATCACTACTTATACCCGCAATCAGTGCAGGAACTACAGGATTTGGAGGCCAATTTGGTCAAGCCGCTACTCAAACAGCGGCAGTTTCGGTTACTCCAGAATTGATGTTGATCGTTTTGGGCTTCTCAGTACTGCTTGGAGGCTTAGGCAGCCTGTATCCAGCATGGAGAGCAGCAAAAATTAGACCAGCAGAGGCGATGAGATATGAGTGAGATAGCACTGAAAATAGAAAACCTAACAAAAAGCTACATGCTTGGCAAACGTGAAGTCCAAGCGTTGACCAACCTAAACTTAGAAGTCAAAAAAGGCGAATTCGTCTCAATCATGGGACCATCAGGTTCAGGAAAAACCACACTGCTAAACGTTATGGGCTGCATCGACAAACCAACTAAAGGACGAATAGTGCTGGACGGGGTTGATTTAGAAAAAATGCAAGAAAACGAACTCTACAAGATTCGCCGTGACAAAATGGGTTTTGTCTTCCAAGCCTTCAACCTTCTACCCTACTTAAACGCCAGAGAAAACGTGGAGTTGCCAATGGAAATGACTGCATCTACAAAAGAGGACCGTAAACGCAAAGCCAGTGAACTCTTAGCAATGGTAGGGCTTTCAGGAAGAGAAAACCACCGACCCCAACGATTAAGCGCGGGAGAACAACAACGCGTCGCAATAGCCCGTGCATTAGCCAACGACCCAGCAATAATACTTGCAGATGAACCCACAGGCAACTTGGACACAAAAAACAAGCAAGAAATCATAAAACTGCTCGCGAATCTCAACATCAAACAAAAAACAACAGTCATTATGGTAACACACGACAACCAAGTAGCCGCCCACACAGAAAGAGTTCTGTTCCTGAAAGATGGAAAAATCCTAAAAGAAAAAGAAGGTCTACTTCTTAACAGAAAACGTGAAGGGCTACCAAAAAAGGCGAACAATGAACAGTTAAAGGGTAATGAACATGACTGAAGAAGAAAAAAGTATTCAAGAACCACAAAACTCAAACCAAACCGACACACAACCAACAGAGGAATATCCCCAGACAACACAGCAACCCCAAGATTTTTCACCGCCTCCACCTCAAGTGCAAGAGTATTCACCGCCACCACCGCCCCCATCACCGCCTTATTCCAATCAACCTCATCATCATAAAAGCAACAACAGTAAGGTTGTAGTGGTTGCGCTTCTTGCGGTTTGTTTGCTTGCAGGCAGTTTCGTAGGTTATGCTGCAACATATTGGATTCTTAACGATAAAATTACAGATTTGCAGCAGCAACTGCTGTATTACCAGTCAAACGGGCAAAGCGGCGACATCACCACTGTTTCAACTTTGAACGTTACAGGTTCACTTGCCAGTTTGTACCAGAACGTTAAAGCTTCGGTAGTAGTAGTTAAAGACCTTGTACCACAATACAACCTGTGGGGATACCTAGCCGGTTATGCTACACAGCAGGGTTCAGGATTTGTAACATCAGTAAATGGGCAACAAGTAATAGTAACCAACAACCACGTAATTGAATCCTCAACCAACATCACCGTAACTTTCGCCGACGGTTCAACCTACACAGCCGACGTTTTAGGTTCAGACCCATACGCAGATCTTGCAATCCTAAAAGTAAACTCAATGCCCAGCGGCGTACCATCCTTGACACTTGTCAGTTCATCAACCCTTAACGTGGGCGACACAGTCGTCGCAGTAGGCTCACCTTATGGACTCTCAGGCACCTTAACATCAGGAATCATAAGCGCACTTGGAAGAACCATTGTTGAAGGAAGCAGCACCAGCGGTATCTCAATTCCAGACACAATTCAAACGAGCACAGAAATCAACCCAGGCAACTCTGGCGGACCCTTAATCAACCTACAAGGACAAGTCGTCGGTATAACCACCGCTGCAGTAAGCGACTCACAAGGCTTAGGCTTCGCAATACCCTCAGACACAATTATACGCGAAATAGTTTCACTTGTCAACACAGGCTCATACACGCAACACCCAAGCTTAAACGCTGTAGGAACCGACATGAACCTACAAATCGCACAAGCTATGGGCACCGACGTAACATACGGTTGGCTGGTAGAGTCAGCACAAGAAAACATTGGTCTTCAAGGCGGCAACGCACAAGCATCAATCCTTGGCGAACGTGTAATAATCGGCGGAGACATAATCATCGGCGCAGGCAACACGGCAATAACCAACACAGATGACTTGCTCGCGTATCTTGAACGCAACACAACTCCAGGACAAACTGTACAATTCACTGTAATCCGCGATGGACAACAACAGACTGTTATGGTTAAAATCGGCAGCCTAACCTAACCATTTTATTTTTGTTTTTGATTTTTTCCTTAGGGGGGTAGGTGCTATTGGTTGAAAAATGAGCCATTAGCATGTAAAAAAATAAAGGTTATTTTTTAGCTAAGAAGTCTTCAATGTCTGAAATGAACGTCAATGCACCCTTTTCTATTTGCTTCGTTAACGCTTCGGGGTTGCTGAAATCGGCGTTTTCAACCAACACGTGCTCAACTATTGAATCAACACCACTCAGGCTTAAGGGAACCGTGTATTTGCTGTAGTTGGCATCTTTGAATTGTTGCCAGATTTTTGCTTGAACCTTCTTGTTGTAGCCTGCCAACCAAACTTCAAACCTAAAGGAGTCATGAACAAACAGCAAAACAATTTTGAGTTTCCGCTGCTTAAGCGTCTTTGGAAAGAAGTAAAAGTATGAATAATCCATCAATCCCTGTTGCACACTGCTGGAGACGAAAAAGTCAGGATATTTATTTTCAAAAAACAGCCGTAATCCGTGAAGGTAACCCATCAAGCCCGTATAAGCTGTTCTAATGGTACCCATTGCCAACTGTTTTCTATACTCACTTAATGAACATTGAAATTCTTTTACGGCGGTATCTTTAGCATCCAAGTATTATCCCTGAAGAATTCATGTTAGAATCGCATTATAAGCTTTTGAAGACAAGTTGGTTCCATGAAAGGTTTTGTTGAGTAATCCTTACGACAAATTAGCGTAGGCTTATATGCACCCAAAGCAGCCTATATGTAAATTCATAAAAAGAAGGTAAAGCCATGTCTGCATTTGCAAAGCCAGGAGCTTATGACTATAACGCAACAGTATTTTCGCCAGATGGGCGTCTATACCAAGTTGAATATGCAATGGAGTTAGTCAACCGTGGAGCAACCATTTTAGGCATAAAATGCCCAGAAGGCGTAGTGCTTGCTTCAGAAGAAAACTCCGAAGCATTCGAAAAAACAGACCATTCATTAAAAATCTTCACAATAGATGACCACATTGGAGCAGCCATCGTAGGCTTAGGAAGCGACGCAAGAGTCCTAATTCAAAAAGCAAGACAAGAAGCACAAAGCAACAAACTAACCTTTGAAGAACCAGCCGACGTTGAAACAATAACCAAAAGCGGCAGCGACCTACAACAAGTATACACCCAACACGGTGGAGGTCGCCCATTCGGAACAGCCCTAATCATCGGCGGAGTCGACAAAACTGGACCACGAGTTTTCTGCACACACCCAAGCGGCACATACAAAGCCTACAAAGCAGTCTCGTTAGGCGCAGGTAAAGAAACAGTACAAGCACAACTTACAGAAAACTACAAAGAAAACATGACACTTAACGAAACAGTAAAACTTGCGGTAAAATGCCTCAAAAACTCGCTACAAGCAAGACAAATGCCAATTAAAATAACAATCGCAGTTGTTCCAACAGCAACAAAGAAAATCAAATTTTTAGCCGAAGCAGAAATTGAAAGCCTCATCAAAGAGGCACAATAAACTTTCTTATTTTCAAACCTGCCAACCTATTGGCGCCTATTAGTGGTTCTATGCAAAAACCTATAGGGGGTAGGGTAAAAGTTAGCGTCAGGACTTCTAAAAGTCGTAAAACACTAAGGGGGGTAGGTGCTATTGACTGAAAAACGGCTCATTAACATGTTGAAAATCAGCGCTTTTAAATCCTATATAGTTGTGGCGGGCAAGCAATATTTTTTGCAGAAGCTACGAAGAAAAAAGCGGCGCTAACGATACAACTAATATACCAGTATGGTCTATTTAGATTTTCTTTTGAGCAAAAAACCCTGAAATTCAGGAGTATCAAAGTGCCCGGCAAACTCATGCAGCAGTTAAACAGTTGGTCAACAAAAAAACCCTTAAAATACACCCTGTACATTTCAGCAGTCATAATCTTTTTTGCAATAATTTTGATTCCACCGGTAATCGGAATAATAACAAAGGCGGGTTCAATCCAAAACGTCCTCGGACAACCTGAACTAATGAATCTGGCTTTAGGCGCAATACTGAACTCGTTCATAATCGCGCTTGCCGTATCCGCATTAGATTTACTCGCAGGCATCCCACTCGCGTGGATAATCACCCGCGGAAAATCACGCTGGCTTAACGTGCTTGACACTTTGGCTGATATCCCCTTCATCGTCCCGACCGCCGCCCTCGGTTATAGCCTGCTGCTTTTCTGGAGCCAAGACGGCGGCATCTCATCACTTTTCGGCACATCCCTTGTTTCCCCCGGCTGGCTCCTTGTCGCACTCTTACACTTCACATTTTCATACCCAGTAGTCGTCCGCGTCATCGTCGGCTCACTACTCGACTACAAAATGGAGTATGAACGCGCCTCAAGAACCCTCGGAGCAGCACCATTAACAGCTGCAAGAACAGTAACCTTCCCAATAATCAAGCCATCCCTAATCGCCGCGTACTCACTCGCGTTCGCACGCTCCCTATCAGAAACCGGCGCCACATTCATAGTTGCAGGAGCATTCCTCAACGGACCAGTATTCCTACAAACATTAAGCAACCAACTCAAAATTGGAACCATAACACAAGGAACCTATGAAGGCGCCACCGTTTTCGCAAGCACCATACTAATCGTCGTTTCACTGGCAATCTTCGCTTTAATCCAAGTTTTAGGCAAAAAAGTCACCTTACCCTTCGGCAAAGGCTTAGCCAACTTTGAAAGAAAACTCAGCTACAAAAAAGGCGAAAACACAAGAAACATCATCACACTCACAGTCTTCTTCGGCATCGTTTTAATCCCATCACTATATGTAGCGTTACCAGCATTCCAAGCAATAGCCACCGGAACAACCTTAACAGCAGCCTTCACAGCAAGCGGCGTATGGTCAGATTATTGGCAAAGCCTCGCCCTATCATACGGACTTGGCGGAATCGTCACGGTTCTAGGCATAATCACCGGAATCCCCATGGCCATCCTAATTGCACGAAAAACATTCGGCAAAATTGCCTCAACAATCCTTGACGTACTAATCAACGTGCCACTAATTGTCCCTTCAATCGCCCTGGGCATTTCACTCAAGTTTTTCTGGCAAGGCTTCACAGGCATGCCCGAGTTTATGCTGCTCGTGTTTGCACACCTCTCAATCACTTACCCATACTTTGTACGATCAATGTCCGCAGCCATGGAAAGAATCAACATCGAAATGGAAGACGCATCAAAAACACTCGGAGCAAAACCGTTCACAGTCTTCAAATCCATAGTTTTACCATTAACCAAATACTCAATCCTTTCAGGAGCCATCATGGTCTTCACCAGAAGCGTCAGCGAAACCGGCGCAACTCTGGCTGTTTCAAGCAACCTTGCAACCGCCCCAGTTGTAATCGTCAATTGGGTAAAAGGCACAGTTCCAGCCACACCACTTGACATCGGTTTAGGATGCGGCATACTAATCGTGCTTTCATTCATCATCCTGTTAGTGTTAAGATTAATCACCAGAAAAGGAAAGTATTAGAATGAATAAACCACAAAAGAAGATGAACCAGTAATGCCAGACATCAAAGTAGTCAACGTCACAAAAAAATATGGCAATCTTTACGCTTTAAATAACGTCAGCTTAACCATAAAAGACAAAGAATACTTTTCACTGCTGGGACCAAGCGGATGCGGCAAAACCACCCTGCTACGGTTAATCGCTGGACTAATCGAGCCAGACAGCGGAGAAATCTACATCGGCGACAAACGCGTCGACAACATTCCACCAGAAGACAGAGACATCGGTTTTGTCTTCCAAACCTTCGCGTTATTCCCACACATGACCACATGGGACAACGTTCTTTATGGTCCTAAAGTAAAAAATTATGACGAGAAAAAAGCAGAAACCATAGGTCACGAAGTCTTAGACCTCGTCAAACTAAACGAACGTTTAACCGCTTACCCAAGTGAACTCAGCGGCGGCATGATGCAACGCATAGCAGTCGCGAGAGCCTTAGCAGCAGGCGGCAAAATCCTACTCCTCGATGAACCCATGGGTCAATTAGACGCCAAAGTACGCAACGAAATCCGTTACGAAATACGGCGCATGACAAAAGACCTAAATTTAACAGCAATCCACGTAACACACGACCAAGCAGAAGCCATGTCAATTTCCGACAGAATTGCAGTTATGAAAAAAGGCAAAATCATCCAAATCGGTACTCCACAAGAACTCTACATGAAACCTAACAGCCTCTTTGTCGCATATTTTATTGGAGAATCTAACTTCCTAATCGGATACGCCAAAAAGATTGTCGGAGACATCGTTGAAATTGAACTACGAGGAGGCATCAAAGCTAAAGCATACAACAAAAACATTAAACAAGACGAAAGAATAGTTCTTGCAATTCGCCCAGAAATTTGTGTTATGAAAAAAGGCAGCCACGCTGAAGAAAACGGTTTTACAGGCAACATTGAAAAGGTTACGTTTGAAGGAACCTTCATTCGCTATGATATTCGCCTTACTAACGGCGACAAATTCGTTATCAATAAGCCATCTTTGACGGATGAGTGGCTTAATGTTGGCGACGCTATAACAATTGCTTACCCGATTGAGAAGTCACATTTGTTCCCGTATCCAGCGGCTGGCTTATCTGAAGAAATAGCCGTATAAAACACACTTCTTTCTAATTTTCAAAAAATGTTTTGCCCAGCTTTGTTGCAGGGCTATTTTAGATTTAAATAAAAAGGGTTATGAAGGGTAGCTGGTTAATTACTGGCTGTATCAAGTCTAGTACAATGTTGGGGAATAAGCCTAAGATGAAGATTGCGGCAACCATAATGAAAATGGGGATGAAGACTTTTTTGTTCATATTGAAAACGATTGGCTTATCATCTTTTGCTTCTTTGCCGTACATAACGTTGACAAGTCGGAAGATATAGGCTGTCTGCAACACGCTTGTTAAAACACCGATAACTGCGAGCCAACTGTAGTTTGCTTCTATTGCTGCAGTGAAAACAAAGTATTTTGCCATGAAACCGCCCAAGGGTGGTACACCAGCGAATGATAATCCTGCAATGATTAAAGCGATGCTTACCCACGGCATTTTTTTGCCAAGTCCAGCAACGTCGTCGAGTGTTTTGAAGCCGTGGCTGTTCATGATGCCGACGGTCATGAATGCGAGTGCTGTGGTTAAGCCGCCGATAAGGAAGAAGTACAGGTTTCCAGTTACACCAAGAGCGGTTGCGCTTGTGATTGCTATTAGGTTGTAACCGACATCAGCGACGCAGATGTATGCCATTAAACGTTTGATGTCATTTTGGACAAGAGCAAAGATGTTGCCGACTATCATTGTTAGGGCGGCTAGTACTGCAAGCATTATTGTCCAGTCGATTGGTCCTTGTCCGGGTGGCAGTACAATGTAGAGGAGTATTCTGATTAGTATGTAGTAGCTGCCTTGGTCTACGAGTGCTGAGAGGAAGGTTGCTGATGGTGCTGGTGCTGCAGTGTATGCGTCTGGCAGCCAGAAGTGGAATGGCACGATTGCTGCTTCAATTGCGTAGCCTGCTGCAATGAATACGAAGGCTATTATGAGCATGGACATGTTGGCTGAACTGACGGTGCTTATGGCGCTGCTTACTGCAATATAATTTAAGCTGCCTGTTATACCGAAAACTAGTGAGAGACCTAAGAGTACGAATGCTGAGGCAATGATGACCATGATTAAGTATTTCATGGTGGCGTTGATGCTGAACGCGTTTTTGCGGAACATCATAAGGAACGCTGCGGATACTGTTGCAATTTCCCAAAATATGAAAAGTGTCAAGAGGTCTCCCGCAAATACTGCACCAAGCAGAGATGATGTGAGCATGAGCATGACGGCGAAGTAGCGGTCTGTTGGGCGTTCTGCTGAATCTATGAAGAATACGCTGTAAATGATTACTACGATGCTTACGGCTACAATAATTATTGCCATGTAAAGTGACAAAGCGTCAATTAGGAAAGAGCTTTGGAAGGGAGAAGCGGGGTCACCGTTAATGTTTAGGTTTAACGCTATTGGGTCGGCGATACTGAAGTAGCTAAAAGTCAGGTTTGCGACGCTTATACCGACTATGGCAAAGATTGCGATGAACCATGCAATGGCGATTACGTTTTTGTAGTTGCTTTTTCTTGCCAGTTTGAATACTGGAATGGTTAGTAGTGCTGCAACGATTAGGGTGAATATCGGTAATATTACATCAATAATTTGGACCATCAGTTTTCACCTTTTAAGCTATTAGTGCTCCTCCAAATGTTACTGTTTGAATTAGCTCCATGAAGAATGTTGGATAAATTCCGATGATGACAACCACGACAACCAAGATTGCCAAGGCTGCTTTCATGTAGTTGGGTACATCAACGATTTTGTGGCCATGTTCAACTGGGTGTTCTTCACTTGTTTTTGCTGGTTCGTGGCTGGTGTGTGCTTCTTCAACTACTTCTCCAGGTGATGTTCCAAGGAACACTTTGGAGATGAACCTTAACGAATACGCAAGTGAGAATACTGTTGCTGCGAGCATGAAGGCTGTGGGTATAACGTAGAATGAGTTGGGGTTGCCGTTGATAACTTGGAAGGCACCCATGAAGATGAAGAATTCGCTGATAAAGCATGCTAGTGGTGGTGCGCCTGCGATGCTTAGTGCTGCAATCATTCCTGAAACTGTTGAGAACGGCATTTTGCTTGCTAAGCCACCCATTTTGCGGATGTCTCGTTCTTCAGTTTGATGCATAACTCCGCCCGCTGTAAGGAAGAAAAGCCCTTTGCTTGCTGCGTGAGTGATTATGTGAAGTATAGTTCCTGTTATTGCGATGGATGATGCAAGGACAACTACGGTGCCTCCTGCTACGCTGATTGGGAACAGGGAGATGCCGAACATGATGTAGCCCATGTGTGAAATGCTTGAGTATGCAATGACACGTTTGATGTCTGTTGCGAACAGGGCAAGGAATGAACCGAAGAAGGCTGTTACTACTGCAATGATTGAGAGTGTGTATAGGAAGTTTGTTCCGAAGGCTTCTCCGACTGCTGGGAAGACGACGCCGAAGGATAATCTTAGAATTGCGTAAGCTCCTGCGCTGATGATGACACCGCTAAGTAGTGCGGACATTGGTGCTGGAGCTTCGGAGTGGGCGTCAGGTAGCCACATGTGTACTGGGAACACTGCCATTTTGACTGCGAACCCAGCTGTTAATGCGATGAGTATCCATTTGATTAGGTCTGGAGCAGCGGTTAATAGTTGGGCTTGTGCGCCAAACATGTCGGTGGTTCCGGTTAACCAGTAAATTGCACCGATACCCAGCAAAACGAAGACTGCGCCTGCATGGGTGAAGATGAATAGTTTTAGGGCTGATTTATAGCTGTTGCGGTAGCCCCATTCGCCGACTATGAAGTAGGCGGGTACAAGCATTAGTTCCCAACAGAAGTAGAACAGAATCAAGTTTGAAGTTAAGAATACACCGATTAAGCCTACGGAGAGCATACAAAGCAGCGCGTAGTAAGCTGGGAGGTTCTTTTTGCCTGCCATGTAGTTTACGCTGTATATTGACGCTACGAAAATCAGCACTAAACTGATTAGTGCGATTGATACGCTCATGCCGTCAACGAACAACGTGAATTGTGTGTTGTTTAGGTTTGGAATCCACTGGTATGACTCGACCCATTGGTGGCTGCTGCTATCTAAGACTGTGGGGATTGTGCTTGCTACTAAGCCAAAGTTTACAAGTGTAAGTAATGCGACAAAGATTGCCGCTGCTTTTGGGGATTTCTTTCCAGTTAGGTAAACAAACGGGATGCTTATGGATGATAATGCAAATACTGACAATAATGCAGGAAACACCATTTTAGATCACTCCCATGGTTAAGATTATCAATATGACGATTAGTATGAATCCAAGCAGTGCCGCGACTAGATAGTTGCGGTAGTTTGATGATGGATCTTGTTTTAGTTTCAATGCTTTGCCTGGTTTTGCTGCGTCACTGATTTTTGTGCCAAGTTCATCAACATATCGTCCGAAAAGAGCGTTTTCTATGCGTGTTAAGCCTTCTGCGGTTTTGTTTAAGCCTTTGGCGATTGCGTTGTAGAAGTCGTCAAAGAAGTAAGCGTGCTTAAGCAGTGAGGATAATGGGTTGTTGGTTCTTGCAACGTTGCGTAACACGTTGAAGCCTTTGTAGTAGCTTAAGTATGCAATTATGCCTGTTGGAATAAGCAGTGCCATGAAGATTGGGAATTCTAAGCTTGTGAAAGCGGAAAGTAAACTTGGTGTTTCAACATGCATGAATTCGCCAATTAATGGTTGAGAGATACCCCAGATAATGCAGAAGCCTGCAAGAATCATTGCTGGGACAAGCATTACTTTGGGTGCTTCGTGAATGTGCTGTTTCTGCAGGTGTTCAGATTCTTTGCCCATGAATACTAAGCTGAACATGCGGACACAGTAAGCGAATGTTAGTGCTGCGGTCAGGTAGAGTATTACGAGTTGTATGGTGCCTGCGGTTGTTCCGATTGCGGTAACGCTTTCTAAGATTAAGCCTTTGCTAAAGAACGCTGCAAAAGGCGGTAAACCACTGGTAGTTATAATCATTATAGCCATCAAAGCAAAGCTCAATGGCATAGTTTTACGTAAACCACCCATTAGACGCATATCTCTGGTTCCGATTGCGTGAATGATACCACCTGCTAAGAGGAAGCCGAGACCTTCGAAGAAAGCGTGGCTGACCATATGGAAGAGGCTTGCAAACCAGCCTTCACCGATAGTTGCAACACCCTCAAACATTACTGCAGATGCGCCTAAGGCTGCCATCATGAAGCCGATTTGGCTGATGGTTGAGTAGGCGAGCACACCTTTGATGTCGGTTGTTGTTAGGGCGAGTGTTGCACCGATTAACGCTGTTAAGACGCCTATCCACGCGATTGTTGGGAACCATGCGGGTATTAATGCCTCTATTATTGCGGGTGCTACTGAGAAAATTAGGATGAATCTTGCAAGGAGGTAAACACCGGCTTTGACCATTGTGGCTGCGTGTAAGAGTGCACTGACTGATGTTGGCGCTTCCATTGCACTGTAGAGCCATGTGAAGAGTGGAAGCTGTGCTGATTTCGCTATTGCACCACCCAAAACGAGGAAGGCAACTACAATCATCAAATCCATGTTATAGCCGCCAACTACGATTCCATCGATTATTCCGCGGAAGCTAAGTGTGTTAAACATGAAGTACAGTAACCCGATGGCGCCAAGTAGACAGGCGTCACCGATGCGGGTCATTATGAAAACTTTGACACCTGCACGGATTGATTCAGGTTTTTTGTACCAGAACGAAATCAAAGCGTAACTGCATAAGCCGACCATTTCCCAGAAGATGAACATTTGAAGCATGTTGTCGGCGAGGACGAGTCCAATCATTGAGCCGATGAAGAGTAAGATGAGGTAGTAGTAACGGGTTAAACCGTTTTCGCCTTTCATGTAGCCGATTGAGTAGACTGCAATGATTAATGCAAAAAACGCAATCAGGCAAGTGAACAAGACGCTGAGTGGGTCTATGTAGACGCCTGCGCTTATTTCAGGTATCCATGGGAAAGTGCTTGTTACTGCGATTCCTTCGCCTTCCCAAACAGAGGGAATCAAGGAAACTGCTAAGCCAGCGGTTAAAGCTGCAATAGCTACAACGAACAAGTTACGTCCTTTTTCAGTGTATTTTCCGATTACGGGAACAAGTAAGCTTGCGAGAAGGGGAAGTATCCAAACTAGCCATGCTGAGATTACTTCGATTGTTGCCATTATGCTTCAACCTCGTTTTCTTCTTCTTTGTTTTGGATTAACTCTGGAATTTTGCTGATGTCGCTTATTCCATACTTTTTATAGAGAATAACCAGTACTGCAAGTATGACTGCACTTACAGCTGTGTCTGTTGAAAACGCAATTATCATTAATGCTTCACCGAAGCCTTGACCCATCGCGAACATGACGAAGTTGAGGGTGGCGGCTATGGCGATTAATTCTAAGGAGATGAATACTTTGATTAGGTTACGGTTAGTGAGCAAGCCATAGATGCCGATTGCAAGCATCACTACGGATAAAATTACAAAATCCATTTACTGGGCACCTCTCTTTTTCTGATATAAAACAATAAAGATTCCCAAAGCAATCGTCAACACGACAACTGCCTGTAAAACAACATCTAACCCGCGCATTTCCCACAAGGCAGGTCCAAAATCAGCGTCAGAAGTTACTCCGGGAGTTCCGGAAACTGAGAGGAAAACTGCAGGTAAAGACAGGGCGACGCCGCCTCCGAATATGGCTGCGAATTTTCCAGGTGAAGTTTTCTTTCCTACTTTTTCGCTTAGCATTTCTCCTGAAAGGAACAGGATTGCTAATGTGCCTATGCCAACGGCGAATTGGAAAACTGCACCGTATATTGAGCCGTTAAAGGCGTAAATCAGTGCGGTAAACAGGAAGGTTCCAGATAAGGCTGCTACTGCGTATTGGACTTCGTCAAGGAATAAGGCTAAGCAAGCTGAAACGATTAAGCCTACAGATAAGACTTCAAAAATCATTGTTTTTCCTCCCTGTTTTGTTTTGGTTTTCTGACTAACGCTGTTTTGTCTACTGTTGCTAACTCGTAAACATCTGAGTTAACGATAGCTTTTCTTGGGCAGCTTTCAACACATTGGTTACAGAAGATGCATTTGTTAAAGTCGAATTGTGGACGACGTTTTCCGTCAACTTCCACAATGGTTATTGCACCAACTGGGCAGTCTCTTGCGCAAACGCGGCAGGCTGACCCAACGATAGATTTTACGTCAAAGCCAAAGTTTGGGTTACCGATTGAGATAACGTTACAGTATGAAAGGTTGTATTGTGGTTGTCCTCGGAAGTTTTCTGAAAGCTTCGGCTTAACAAATGGATACTTTGATGTTGCAGGTTTAGTGAATATGTGTGAAACTGTTCGTTTAACGATTGTAGTTACTGCTTTTCTGCGTCCCATGTTTTTACACCACCAATGGAATTACCCAAGTTATTACTGCAAAAGTTGCAAGTAGCGAAAGTATTGCGCCAGGTAACATTATTTTCCAGTTTAAGTTTAGCACTTGGTCAATACGTAGCCTTGCAAAGATTGTTGTTAAGTATTCGCTGAGTATTACGATTGCTAATACTTTGAGGATAAACCATAAGGAATACCAGAATTCAGGCAATACGAAGAATACTGGCCCGTTTGGTCCGCCAAGGAATAATTCTGTTATTAATGCGGCTCCGAATACGACTTGTACGTCGCGTGTTAAATGCAGGAATGCCAGTTTTGCGCCTGTGTATTCAGTTTCTAGACCTCCAACTACCTCTGATTCTGAGTGAGGAACATCGAATGGGTCTTTTTCAAGTTCTGCCTGCATGACGATGACGAATAATACGAAAGCCCATGGAACCAAAAGAATGTACCACCACATTGACTGGCTTTGGACTATACCGAATATGCTTAAGGTTCCTGCCATGAAAGCTGGCGAAAGCGCAAGCAAGTACAAAGGGATATCGTAACCTAAGAATTGTGTTAAAACTCTTGCTGAACCGATTGTACCATAAGGATTGTTTGATGCCCAACCAGCAAGGAACAAGATGAAGTTAGCTATTGTTGCAAAGGATAATATGACAATCAAGTCACCATTGAATCCGCCTGTTGACAGCACACTTGCACCATCAATGGGCAAAAAGCAGAAAGCAAAAACCATCATGGCAAACGCCGCCAAAGGTGCAAACTTAAAGACAAAACGTTTAGCGCCTTTGGGTTCAATATCTTCTTTTGTTAATAATTTTATAAAATCTGCTAGAGGCTGTAGGATGCCTCCAGGTCCAGCGACCATTGGACCAACACGGTTTTGGATGCGTGCTTCTAATTTTCTTTCTATCCAGTCGCAGAACAGAGTTAATGCTAAGATGAATGTGAAACCAGGGAAGATGAGGATTCTGAATATTAAGAGGAAATAGTCAATCATTTTTTATCACCTGTCTGTGCATGAGAAGCATGGGTCTAAACTTACAAAGTTCGCAGGTACATCGGCAATGCTTTCGCCGATTGCTGTTTTAAGGAATGATGGCAGGTTGGCAAATGTTGGCGTTCGCACTTTTACGCGGTCTGGCATTTCGGTACCGTTGCTCTTAACATAGTAGAATAATTCGCCTCTTGGTGCTTCGCAAGCGTTGACAGCTTCACCTTTGATGATTTCCCGCGGTACATCAACCTTAATTGGACCTTTGGGCATGTTATCAAGAGCATACTCGATAATGTTTATGCTTTCTTCAACTTCATCCATTCTAACATTCATCCTTGCCCAAGTGTCACCTTCAGTGTAAACAATTTCTTTGAAGGGAATTTCGCCGTAAACCTCGTAAGGCTCGTCTTTGCGTACGTCAATCGCGTATCCTGAGGCTCTTGCGACGGGACCAACAACGCCTAAGCTGATGGCGTCTTCACGTTTTAGAACACCAACACCCTTCATGCGAGCTTTAATTGTTGGTTCATTTTCGTATAACTGTTTGTAGAATGGAATTTTCTTTCGAAGGTCTTCAAGAACTGATTTGATTCTTGGAGAATCAGCTTCCTTTAAGTCACGTCTTACACCACCCATGCTAATCATGGATTCATAAACACGGTTGCCACAGGTTAATTCAATCAAGTCCATGATTGGTTCACGGTCACGCCAAAAATACTGGAACAAAGTTTCATAGCCGATTTCTAAGCCGGCATGCCCTAAAACCAAGAGGTGACTGTGAATTCTGTTAAGCTCTAAAGTTATGACACGTATGTATTGGGCGCGTCTTGGAATGTCTACGTTCAAGATTTTTTCTACTGCACCAGAAAATGTCCAAGCGTGTGGACCATTGCAGATGCCACAAACGCGTTCAACAAGGTAGACGTCTTGTATGTATGTTCTTGATTCGGCTGATTTTTCTATGCCTCGATGGACGTAGCCTAAGCGAGGTTCAACTTTTGTTACTATTTCACCTTCGACGCTTACAGAGAATTTTTCTGGTTCAATCAGGGCGGGGTGTTGTGGACCAATGATGATTTTGACTGTTTTGTTGTCATCTGGCTCTGTTGTTACTTCTTTTGAAGGCACCAGTTTAACTTGGTTTGCTATGACATCTTTTCTTAGAGGATAAACACCTTCAGGCCAGTTTTCGGACAACACCAAACGACCAGGAGAGGGATGACCGTCAAATACTGCACCAACTAAGTCGTTTCCTTCCATTTCAGCGAAAAGTGCGCCAGGAACAAGGTCAGTGATTGTTTGAATGTGTGGGTTATCTTTTGGAACTTCAGCTTTTATTGTGTAGTAACCACTTTGAGCTCTAAAATGGTAATAAACACCAAGGTTTGCACCTAAATCTAACCCAGTTATTGCAACTATTGAGGTTTGGTCGTCTGCTTCAAGCATCGCTTTAACGACGTCACGGTGTAACCCGTTGTTTGCTGTTATTGCGGCTTTTCCCAAAGCTCCAACTTGAATTTTGACTTTCCCGGTTAGCTTGTTTTCAATTGCACTAATATACTCTTGACTACTCTTTTGCAACTGGTTTCTCCTCCTTCTTTTTGGCTTCTTTAGGCGGGTTTAAAGTGTTAAGAAGCTTTACAACACCATCAATAATTGCTTCTGGACGTGGTGGACATCCTGGAATGTAAGCTGCAACTGGAACAACCTTGTCTGCTCCACCTAAAACGTTGTAGTTACCTTCAAACACTCCGCCGCTACACGCACAAGCACCGATTGCAACGACGAATTTGGGTTCAGGCATTTGGTCGTAAACCCGTTTGAGACGTTCAGCGCATTGTTGGGTTACACAGCCGCTGACTAAGAGCACGTCTGCATGTCTTGGTGAGGGCTCAAGTTTTATTCCAAATCTTTCAACGTCATATTTTGGAGTTAGCAACGCGACGATTTCGATGTCGCAGCCGTTGCATGCGCCACTGTTAAAATGAAGAACCCAAGGAGATTTTACTCGAGCCCAAGTTTTTGTGTCAACCATCTAATCTTTTCCTCCTTCCAAAAGAACGAATCCTGAAGCGAGAATTATGCCTAAATACAAAACAAGCAATATCGGGTTAACGCCAGCGATTGCAACCGAAGCGAATGCAAGCAGAAGAACCGCTGAATCGAAAATTACAAAGTAAATAATGTACTTGTAGAGGGATACATTGATTTTTGGGTTACGGAAGAATACTTTTTCTCCGCAGGCGTAGCCCATTTCTTCGTTTTCGCCGTGTTTGGTTTTGGGCGCGGAACGGCGGCCTATTGCGTAGATTGCGTATGTTGAGATGAATATTAAGACAAACGCGATTATGGCTCCAATAAGCATATCAAGTTCAGGCAATTTGTGCTACTCCTCCAAATCCCACATTTTCCGTTAAGTATTCCTCACGGGTAGGGGGTAATCTACACTTGCTATGACGAAAAGCGTCAACTTGAACGCATATAAGCTTATTTGCACCAAACCAGTGCAAACTCTCTCCCAGTAAATCAACGTTTAGCGTCTTGGCTGACAAAAAAACGCTTTTGCCGGCCAAGCCCTCAAATAAGGACTTACCTATTCTCTCGTGTTCTCCCATACTACCCCGAGCTTTCTTATATAAAATGTACAAGTTATTTAAATTTTTTAAGCAACAAACGCAGCAAAAATGCGCGAAAACATTAGAAAAAGATAAAAAACAAAAAAGCAGACATTATTTACGCGTGAACGATTTAGAATAACCAAAGTATCATACAGGCAAACCTTAAAATTTTCAAACCAATCTAACTCATTTAAGGAGACTTAAACTATGACATTCTGTTCACACTGTGGAAAACAATTATCAGACGAAGCATTATTCTGCCCAAACTGCGGTACCAAAACCCCAAAAGGCGTCAAAGAAAACGCAAAATACCCAACCGACGAAATCAAAGAAGCATTTAGCCAAGCAGGCGTAGAAATCGAAAAAGCCTTTCACATAGCAGCCCGAGAAATGCACAAAGCATTCCAAGACATCAAAGAAGACTTCCACAACACCAGCTCAAACAATAATCAACCAGCTGCCGCCCCAACAGTAACATGCAAAAACTGTGGCGCAATTAACCAGCCTGACGCGATTTTCTGTCGTAACTGCGGCAACAAAATAGCCGCGTAAAACAGGAGGGAACACATCGGGCGCCTATGAAACCAAGGGTAGAGCAACTGACAAAAGAGTCCCGTTTTATGTTTGCTGTGGCGATGTTGGTGACCCCGAAAGATGCGAAACCGCAAAAGTGTGATATATAGAAAACTTACTTGCCAAGTATATTGAAGTTAAACCGATAGCCACTGAAGCTTTTGGAGGACGGACCAAAATGCTCGGCAAAACAGTTTACGATTACCTTGACTTGTCCAAGGTTGAAGCGTGGGCAGAGGAACTGGGCAAAAAATTTTCCTGCTAAAACCGCGTCAAGCTGCATAATTTTTTTATTAATTTTACCTACCCATATAGGTTTTTGCATACTATTTCTAATTAGATCCAAATAGGTTGGATATTTTAGGGTTTGCTGGTTTTTTGACTGGTACTGAAAATCATAAATTCTGCGGGCTTAACGGGAGCTACCCCAACTTGAACAATTATTTTGCCATTGTCAATGTCGTTTTGTGTTATGGTTGAGCGGTCGCATCGGACAAAGTATGCATCTTGAGGTTTTGTACCCGTCAACATACCTGCCTGCCAAGAAGCGGAAAGGAAACTATCAACTGTGGACTTTATTTTTGCCCATGTTGTTTGATTGTTAGATTCAAACACTACCCATTTAGTGCCCTTGCTAATGGATTGTTCCAGATAAATCAAAAGTCTACGCACGTTAACGTATTTGAATTCAGGGTCACTTGAAAGAGTTCTGGCGCCCCAAACCAAAATGCCTTTGCCAACAAATTTGCGGATGCAATTGATGCTTTGAAGGTTAAGATTACCCTGTTGGGCATCGCTAACCATGAATTCTAAGCCTACAGCGCCATTAACAGGTTGATTTGCAGGCGCCTTATGCACGCCATGCTCAGTGTCCGTTCGAGCGTAAACTCCTGCGATGTGACCTCCAGGCGGAACAAAGCAAAGCTTCGCACCCTGTCGGACTTGAATCCAAGGATAATACAAAGCCGCAAAAGATGAAACGCGTTTAGGCTTAGAAACATTGGAGGGTGATTGCCCCTGAATGGAATCAATAATTACAAATCGATTTTTTAGTTTCTCGCAGTGGTCTATCAGCAAATCGGTTAAGCCAGATACTGCTTGGGCGTTTGGGACATAAATAAGGCTGATTGAATCAATTTTTTCAATCTCTGTAAGCGCTGTTGTGTAATCGTTACCAGTGACTTTTCGGATGTAACATCGAGGCCCACCATTTAGAAAGAAGCCTTCAACAGAGTAAGGCAAATACTGGCCCTCGCCAAAGTAGCTTCCAAAAACCGTTTGGAACTGCTGCCAACTTGTAATCAGCGTCGGCGTTGATGGACCTTTTTGGGTTTCACCAATAAATGCGGCGGTGCTTGTGCTTACGCCTTGAATCGATAGTGGAAATGAAACTTCTTCCACGTAAACGCCCGGTTGCTTGAATTGGCGAATCATAAACTCATCTATTGCCAAGATACGCTATATGTTTGGCGCTTGTTAAGCTAAAAGTAGCAAAAAACAGTTTTATGATAAAATAATGAGATTACAATAAGCCCACAATTCTAAAGCCAAAAACTGTGTAGAAAAAAGAGTTGAAACAAAAAAGATAAACAATTTTTTACGTTACATTGGTTTGGTTTCAACGTTAATTTTTGGCATAAGAACTCTGTCGATTGCGTGGCAAACTCCGTTATCCACCACTATGTCGGGGGTTATGATGCTTGCATCGTTCACTTTCATGTGCCTATGCAGATGCCAACGTTTATTGTCAATTTTCAATTCTCCGCCATTTAGTGCTCGTAAATACTCATGCTTATCCAAATCTGCCGCCATCATTTTTCCTTCAGTAACATGGTACAATAAAACATTCTTCAGACGTGCTGTATCTAATAGGAGCGCGTCAAGTGCGTCTGCTGACCATTTTGAGAATGCTTCGTCTGTTGGCGCGAAAACTGTGAATGGCCCAGGCGCTTTTAGGGCATCTACGAGTCCTGCAGCTTGTACTGCTTTGACGAGAGTATTAAAATTGCCTGCAGAAATGGCTGCGTCAACTATATTTGGCATAAAAAATTCACCTCCAAAAACTATTTGGAAATTAACAATATTATGTATCTTTCAAAATAGTATAAACCTTTTCTAAAACCTAAAAAATTCCTTAAAAAAAGAGCTATCGGTTGAAAGCTTATATTCAAAATATGATTGAGAAGTACCACAGGTTTCATTTAAATGACAAGCAGGAAAGGAAATTCAAATCGCACCATTATCATGGTTGTCGCAGTCATCGCAGTTATAACGATTGCTTTAGCTGCCGGTTTTGTTAGCGGACTTTTCAATTCATCAGGAATCTCGGAATCAACACCTACTCTAACTCCCACAGCAACACCTACACTTACACCAGTTGCAAGTCTAACTCCAACCCAAACAGCAACGCCCACCTCAACCCCTACGGCTACGCCAGATACATCACCTTCACCAACACCGCAACCAACCCTAACACCTTTGCCTTCACCACAACTATCAGTAAACGTCACACCAAGCAACTACAACGAAACATGGGCACAATACACCACTTTTGTCTGCACAGTCACAATCAACAATCACGCATATGATCAACTAATGACAAAATTCGTTAACGCAAACAACATCACTGTACCATACCTCATGAACCCAAGTAATAACATTACAGGAGACATTGCTGCAACACTTCCAGCCGCATTTCCACAATTAGACATGAACTATGGACTTCTAATCACATCAGTATCCGACACCAATAATGGACAATTCACTTTGACTCTTGAATCGTATAAACAAACGATTTTACTCGGCGGCATAAATGTTAACACGTTAAGCGAAGCATTGGAGTCAAATCTGGAAATATTGATCCAAACACAAATCTAACCTAAACCAAACTTTTTTTATTATATTTATAGCGCCAGTATGCCCTGTATGGTGCTTCTTCACCCATCTGCCACAAAAGCGCAGAAAGTTCGCCGTAATGTATCATGTCTTCCATAACCATGTGAGTCAAAACATCCTCCACTCTAAGAAGGGCATAGGGTTTTTCGCCCCAGGGTATCTCCATTTTTCGGTTCAACTCTTCTGGCGTGAGTTTTTGGAGGTAAAGTTGGGTTTTTTCTTCCACCATGAACATGTAACGTTTCAGGTGTTCGATATCTGTGTAGTCGTCAAAAACTGGGTCAACCCAAAGGCTGAAACGGCCAGGGATTGCATAGTTTATCCAGCGGTCTTCAACCAGCGTCAAATGTAAAAATACGTCCCGCATGGAATCAAAACTGACTCCCCGAGGCGCAACGACTTCACTCCACGGAAGCTTAGCGAAAGAATCGAGGTAAAGTCTGCGGACAACGTGGTTGTAACCGATTAAATCTCTGATATCCATATGTTTAGGTTGCAGGGTTGGTTATTTAAAATTTAATGGTGGTTATGGTGGGGGTCTTTTTTGTGCATATTGGTAGCGTCTTGCTTTGCCGATACGGGTTAAAATTCCCTCTTTGACTAGGTCAACCAGTGCGTGGGCTACTGCTGTTCGGTCGTAGTGGAATCCGCGTCTTGCAAGTTCAGTGTGGACTTCGTCTAAGCCTCGTGGTTCGGTGAAATAGTGTTCTTCCCATAGTTTTTGGATTACGCCTCTGCAGGTTTCGGCGCGTGGCAGGGGTGCTGGGCGCTCTTGGGCTTGGCTTGTTATTTGGGCGAGGTTGTTGTTTTTTAGGTGTTCTGTGACGGTGGATAGGATGCGGTCGACGGCGGTTTGTAGTTGGTCTGGTTGGGCTTCTATTTCGAATTCTATGTCGCCGATTTTCATTTTTACGCGTAATGGTGGGTTTTGCTGTGGTTGTGTCAAGTTTACACCTATTGTATATTGAATTGTGCAAGATGCGCATGCACATTCTTTAAATATTTCACCAATAACACTATTGAATATTGGTGAATCATGGTGATTGAACAATATACAGTAACAACTCCCACATATAACTTTCCACAACCAACCATAGACACAACACTCCCACAACGATTCCACGAACAATCAATAGCCTCACTACGCCAAATCCAACGCAACCCCCTCCAACCAAACACCCTAAACAACCCAAACCCAACCTTCCTATCCACCCTCCAACTCAAACCCACACCAATCCACCTAAAACCCATTCACCAAGAAACAACAATAGCCGCAGTAGACACCTCAACAATAAAAATCGGCGAAACCCCAACAGGCATCCTAATAGCAGTCCGCGGAGCAGCCACATGGCGCCAAAACCGCAAATACAAATACAACCGCATAGGCCCCTTCGTTTATCACATAACAGAAGAAAACAAAAACCAAGTCTACCACGAACTAGAAAAAGCATACTTCAACAACAACTATGTACAATTCACCCATCAAACTGCACCATGCCTAATACAGATGCCAATGCGCCTCGCCAGCATCCTTGAACGATGGCTGCAAACCATGATGGCAAAAACAATTAAACAAGGCGTGCTGCTTTTTGACGGTTCCCTGACTGCAGGCACCATGGACACTCCAACGGTACGCCTTAAAGAAATTCTTAGTTTAGCGCGACAAAACAGCACCACAGTTATGGCGTTTTCAAAAGCCACTACCCTTCGCGCTAACGGTCACTTAATCACCGACCAACTACCCAGCCATGACCCGCCATACCTACTAGAAACATCAGGCTTGTTCTCAAGAGGGCCAACAGTGCTTTTAGGCGACGTTTACGTGGCACGACTAAACCGTGCTAACTTGGGTTTCCGTCTTGACATTGACTACGAAACAGAAAGGCAACAACGCATCGACGCACTCGGTCGCCTGCTTGGAAACGACATGCACGCCCAAAGCTACCCTGAAACCCTGCGGCTTGCCCACATCCTGTGCACGTTCACAGCCAATGAGGTGTTGGCGATGCAGCATTTCATAACTCGCAAACACGGCATCCACATCATCAACCGACCAGACATGCATAAACTGCTTTTCGGTCCATTCGGGAGGGAGTTTAGCTAATGAAACTCTACAAAAAAGAAGGCAACATCCTTCAAATCATCAGTTTCCCAACAGAATCCGCCGAAAAAGGCGACTACCTCATGGTTCAGGATGGCGATGTTGAGAAGGCTTTGATTGCACAGGTGATTGATGTTCAGTTTGCCGCTGTTCCAGGCGTTTTGGAGGAGTTGCTTCGGACGCTTCCCGAAGGCGGCGAACCATTACAAGGCGAAGACATCGACCCGCTTGAAATTGCACCTCACATTACATACATTCAGGACGCCACACTTTTAGTGTGCAAAATCCGTGCTACCCTTGAGAATGGGCTGTTAATTCCAAGCAGCAGTTGGCTTCCAAGCCGGTCAGGTTCAATTATAAAAAAACTTACTGTTCCAATGCTGCTGAAAATGGCTAAAGTTGACGGCGACTTGCCAATAACTTTGGGCGGCACAAAAGATTCATCCCTACTCACAATTGACGCTTCCTGCGTCGACGGCACCTTAAACATTATTACTGGCAAAAAGGGCTGCGGCAAATCCCACCTCTCCAAACTCTTAATGGTCAACCTCGTCGGGTACAAAGCAACCGTCGTCATCTTCGACCTAAACGGTGAATACACCAGCCTCGGCATGACAAACGACGGCAAAAGAAACAGTTACTACGACAAAATCCACACCCTAACCCCCAGCCAAAACTTCAAAGTAGCCCTTGAACAACTACCGCTAAACACGGTTATGGGCATCTTAGTACACGCACTGCATTTGCCAGGAACGTCAGCGAGAGAGTTTAGGCGCCTATGGAAATCTCTCAAAGACAGGGGAATCCTTAACATGCAGCAACTCGGCGAAGCCATCCGCGACCTAAACTGCAACCAACACATTCGCGACGCCCTAAACTCGCGGTTCCATTCGCTTTCAAACTCAGGCTTTTTCACAGATTGCCCAGCTGAAGCTACTTTGCTTGATGAAACCTTGCTTAAGGCTAAACAGAACGGCGGCGCAATCGTTGTAAACCTGAAAAACACGTCAAACATTGACAGGCAAATCGTGGTCGAATACGTGCTTGGGAAACTGGTTGATTCGCTTTCAAACTGGAAACTAAAAGCAGTTTTTCTCTTCGCAGAAGAAGCCCACTTGTACCTGCGGGAAACCTACTGGGACGACATAGTCACTCGAATGCGGCACTTTGGCATATTCACAACGTTCATCACTAACCAGCCTGACACAATCCAAGAAACGATTTACCGGCAAGCAGACAACATTTTCCTATTCAACTTCACCAACGAACATGACCTTGACGTTGTCAGCCGAGCAGCAAGAGTAGACGCAGAAACTGTTCGAAGCATCGCCAGAGACCTACCACCACACCATTGCCTCACACTGGGAAAAGTTGTGCACGATTTTCCTATAGTAGCGCGAGTACGAGCTTTAGACATCAAAACAATGGGCGAAACACGCCTGTTTTTCAAGCAGGCAACCCAAAATCTTACCTCTTAAGTGTAAGAGTCTAATTGTTCAAGTTTGGCGCGGTTTTTTGTGAAAAACTCTCTAAAAGAAGACGTTAAAACGTAACTTTCTACGTCCGCTAAAGGCACCCAACGCAACTCAACCACGTCACTGTCGGCTTTAAGCTCGCCACCTTTAACTTTAACAAAATAGTCAACAATCACGTAATGATACTTGATTTTGCCTTCTTCGTCAATTGTAGTGGTGTCAATGACATCAACAAGCTGGGGGTCATAAACGTCGAGGTTGGTTTCTTCTTTTGCTTCTCGGATAACTGTTGTGAGGATGTTTTCGCCGAGTTCGACTATGCCGCCAGGGTTTGCCCATTTGCCTTTGCCAGGGTCGTTTCCGCGTTTGGCCAGCACCATTTTGCCTTTGCTAACGAGAACTACGCCTATGCCTACAACGGGTTGGTCGGGGTATAATCGTTTCATTTGGGGGTGCCTCAAAGGGGTTACAGCGATTGCCCCTTTAAAGGTTCTATTGTTTATCGGAGGCTTTTTTGTCTTTGCCGATTAGGTTGAATGCGACTTTTTTGGGGAAGTCGCTGCATTTGTAGATGCGGAGTTGTCTTTGGGGTTCGATTCGGCATCTTTTTCGTGCGTTTTTGCGTTTTATGAGTGGAGCTACTTGGAAAAATGGACATTTTGAACAGAGTGTGCTAATTTTTGGTTCCTCCTTTGGAGATTCAAATGTAATTGAGTGCAATATATATGCTTCAAATATAAATTTTATGTCACTATCAAACTTTTTGAGGAGTTAAAAAAAGGAAAAAAGGTTGAAGGCTTACTCGTATCTAAGTGCGTCAACCGGCTTAAGTTTTGAAGCTCTCCATGCAGGGTACAACGCAAAAATCACGCTTACACCTACACCGAAACCTAACGCGCCAATCAGCACTTCAGGAGTAAGCAGTGGCGTAATTGCGAAGCCTCCTCCACCGAAGAAACCAGAGCTAAGCACTGTTGCTGTAACGTTTGCTAAGCCCCAGCCGAGGATGATGCCTATGATTGCACCCATTAAGCCGATAATAACTGATTCGCCGAGGAATATTGTTAGTACTGTTCGGCTTTTCATGCCTAATGCTTTGAGTATGCCGATTTCGCGTGTCCGTTCGATGAGTGAGACAATCATGATGTTCATAATGCCAATGCCTGCAACCAGCAGAGAGATTGCTGCGATGCCGCCTAGGAATAGTTGAATTGTGCCAAAGACGCTTGTCAGCAGGGATTGTACTGCGTCGGCTGAAATTACTGAAACTTGACCGCCGAAGTAGTCTGTGATTGCGCTTGTAACGTTGGCAATTGTTGCTTTGTCACTGTTGGTTAATGTCACGATTATCATGTCACACTGGTCTGTTCCAAAGAAGCTTTGAGCTGTTGAGATTGGAATGTAGACACCAGTGTCTGATGGTCCGCCTATGCCGAATCCACCGATTTTTTCCAGAACACCTGAAACGTTTGTTGAAAGTGTTTCGTTTACTGGTGGCAGCACGGTTGCGTTTAGCCATAGCAGGTCAATGTCTTCACCTGGAAGTATGAATTGGGTGCCGTTTTGTCTTGGACTACTTACGCGACTGCCAATCACTGCAGCATTTGGTTGTGGATTAGTTGGGATTGTTCCAGTTTCAGCAGAAAACGTTGTGTAAGCTTGTGAGTAAGCGCTGTAGTCAACACCGTAAATTGTTACGCTACGATTCAAGTTTTCAGATTGAACGTAACCAGACCGTTGGATAATGGCAAGCGCACTCGAAATGTCTGGCGAGAGCCCTTCTATTTCAGACGTGTAATTAACGTACAAGCTAAACCCTGAAGTGTCTGTTCCTCCACCTATGCCGCCACTGTCAAAACCACCGCCTTGACCTGCTCCACCGCTTGCACCGCCAAATGCTCCACTGCTTCCTGCAATTACGATTAGGGAGTTTGCGGATAAGCCTTGGTTTAGTTGGTCGGTGATTGTTGCCTGCAAACCCTGTGTAATAGAAAGTAAGGCAACGATGGCTGCGATACCGATTATAACGCCGAGTGTGGTCAAAGCTGCACGGAGTTTACGCAGTTTTATGGCGCTAAATGAGTAACCGAAAACGTCGTATGTCTTCATGTTAATTCACCATGTCTGATTTGATTTCGCCGTCAAACATTTGAACGGTTCTTTTGGCTTCATGAGCCAGTTTTTGGTCATGTGTAACCATGATTATGCTGACGCCGTTTTCCTTGTTGAGTTTATGAATTAAAGCCATGACTTCGTTGGCTGTTTTTGAGTCAACATTACCTGTAGGTTCATCAAGCAACAGGAATCTGGGATTGTTTGCCAGTGCCCGCGCGATTGCGACACGTTGTTGTTGTCCACCGCTAAGTTCTGCTGGTTTGTGGTTTATTCGGTCTTTTAACCCGACGGTTTCTAGCAGTTCAACTGCGCGTTTGCTGCGTTCTGCCTTTCCCATGTTTGCTATGGACATTGCAAGTTCAACATTTGATTTAGCGGTTAAGCGCGGGATTAAGTTGAAAAATTGGAAGACAAAACCGATTTTTAGGCGTAACTCGGAAAGTTGGTTATCGTTTAGTTTGCCGATGTCTACGCCGTCGATAAGTAGTGTGCCCGAGGTTGGCTTGTCAAGGGCTCCTATGAGGTTGAGCATTGTGGATTTGCCGCTGCCTGATGGGCCAAGGATTGAGACGAAGTCGCCAGCTTCCACTTTGAGGTTTACTCCTCGCAGTGCTTCAACTGGGACTTTGCCCAGCATGTAAGTCTTTCTAAGATTGGTTGCTTCTATGATTGTTGGCATGTGTATCTCGCTTCTTAATATTTTGTTATTATTGATGGAATGATGGGTTTGATATAAACAGTGTCCAAATTAGATGTACACCAAAGGTGCAATCAGAACAAACTTACGGTTAAAAAAAAGGCTTTAGGTTTGGTTAGATTTGTAATTTTTATTTTCTTTTCATTCTAAACACATTAAATAGAACTACAACTGATAAAACAACCATTTTACCATGAAGCGGTATAGGCGCCCATACAGTTAAAACAACTAACGCTATACCAACTATTGAATGTGTTAAAAGATTTTTCCAGTCTGTAACGTAACTCTTTAGTCCTTTAGCAATTTTTTTAAGTATTTCTGACATTTTTTTCAAATTTATCCCGTCTTTCCGTTATTTCAATTTTTGTAAAAAAATAAAGATGAGTTATCAAGGGTCAAATCAGGCAGCTTACTTGTTTAGGTATCTCCATGACAGCACTACACAGATGGCTGTGACCACTGCCGCGAAGAGGCCTACATACAGGAAGTCTAAAGGTAGCGATGTTAGACCGTTGCTGAATATCATCAGGGTTCTTACTGCGTCGATGGCATAGCTTATTGGATTTACGCTTGCAACTGCTTGTAGCCATTCAGGCATCTGACTTATTGGGAAGTATGCGCTGCTTGCAAACATGAGTGGCAACGTGATTAGCTGAATTATTGCCTGCGGGGTTTCCATTCTTGTTGTACGCAATGTTAAGGCTGTGAATAGTGATGATAGGCCAACGCTGAGTAGGAACACCATAGCGAATACGCCAAGGATGCTGAACAAGCCAAAGTTTGTGCCTGTTACGAGTCCTAATGCGAATGCGACTGCAGTTACGATGAGTGCTTGGAAGATTGCTCTGACGCTTGCAGCAAACACTTTTGACAGTATGATTACTGAGCGTGAAACGGGTGTGCTTAAGACTTTGTTCATGAAGCCTAAGCGTTTGTCCCACACTACGGACATTCCTACGAACGCTGTTGTGAATACTGTGGTGAATGCAACCATGCCCATAGCCATGAAAGAGAAGTAATCGGTTGTGCCGAATGTCTGCATCATTATAGCTGATGAACTGACACCTGGAAGGTTATTGGGTATAATGCTTCCGATGTTCATTGCTTTTCCAAGCAGGGCTAACCATAGAACAGGTTGAATAACACCCATAACCAAAACGAACGGGTTCTGGTACCATTTTTTAAGTTCGCGGTGTGTCAGTGCCCATAAACCGTGCAGTTTGCTTTTTGAAACTTGCTCTTGACTCAATGTGACCGTGCCCTCCGCATTGCAACTCTTTGCTGCATTACGCCTTCACGAGATTCTTCTGCGTCACGCATTGACTTGCCAGTGTACTGCAAATAGACCTCGTTAAGTGTTGGTTTAGTTAGGGACAGTTTTGTGACCACATGTCCATTGTTTCTTAGAGATTCAATGATTAGTGGCGCGGTTAATTCGCCGTTTGAGGATTTGATTGTGTAGCCGCCGTTTTCTTTTTTGACTTCTTTTACGTGCTCAACTTTGCTGATTAAACCAGTAATGTCCTCGTCTTCGTCCTGAATTGCCAATGTTATGATGTCGCCGCCGAGGCTGTCTTTGAGTTCTGCAGGGGTACCAGTGACGATGATTTTGCCGTGGTCAATAATTGCTATGCGGTCGCATAGGGCGTCGGCTTCTTCAAGGTAATGGGTTGTTAAGAAGAGGGTCATGCCAAATTCTTTTTTGAGCATTTTAACGTAATTCCATGTTGCGGCGCGTGTTTGAACGTCTAAGCCTAATGTTGGTTCATCAAGGAAGAGCACTTGTGGCCTGTTGATTAAACCGCAAGCCAACTCCAAGCGTCTTCGCATACCGCCTGAATAAGTTTGGACACGTTTGTCTTTGAATGCAGATAACTCTACAAGCTTTAGCAGTTCTTCAGCGCGTTTTTTGGAAACTGTACGAGGGATTCCGTAGAGGTCTGCGCATAGCAGAATGTTTTCGTAACCGGTTAGGTCTTCGTCTGCAGTGTATTCTTGGGGGACTACGCCGATTGCTGCTCGTACGGCCATACTTTGGTTTGCGATGTCGCCACCCAAGATTGTGGCTTTACCTGCTGTTGGTTTTGTTACGGTAATTAGCATGCTGATTGTTGTGGTTTTTCCTGCACCGTTAGGTCCAAGAAATCCAAATATTTCGCCGCGTTTAACGCTAAAGTTGATGTGGTCAACAGCGGTTAAAGTGTTATTGTAGACTTTGGTTAAGCCTTCAACTTTAATGACTTCCTGTACCTCGTTCACTACGATTTTTCTCCTTTGAGTTTAATGTTAATGTTTTCAAGTTTGCCAGATGCTTCATCAAGAGCTTTTAACGCTTCATCCAAACATTTTTCGGAATAGCTCTCTTTGAGGGACTTGGCCACATTCATTGAAGCAACCATTAACCGCTTCATGGAAAAACGAATCTGGTCAGTCTTTTCCTTCGGCGCATTACAGAAGAACCTGTCAAAGAAGGGGCTTGCAAAAATTCCGCCTTCTTGAGCAAATTTATCGCGTATTTTGATTTGTTCTTCGAGTAGGTCTTTGCCGGCTTGTGTTATTTCGTAACGTTTTAATCCGTTTTCTGTTGGCAATTCTTTGATGTAGGCGTTATCTTGTAGGAAGCTTAGCAGTGGGTAGATTGAGCCGGGGCTGGGTTTCCAGTTTCCGCCTGTTTGTTTTTCGATTTTGTCCATTAGTTCGGAGCCGGACATGGGCTGTTCGCTGAGGGCTTGCAGGACATGGTAACGTATGAATCCTTTGGGAACCATCGCGTTGTGTCGTAGCCATTTGCGTTGGTGAAAGTGGTGTCTTTCACTGCGGAGGCGTCTTATTTCTTCCGCGTCTTCATTGTCAAAATTCATTTTGTGTATCACCTTTGATATCGTTATTGATATCAACACCGATATCACACGTGATATTTAAACATTAACCACATCAAACCCACCTTTTTCAACGCCAACCACCTTCTAAAGACGAATAACGACTTTCTTTAACGCGGTCAACAGCCGTTACAAACCCGGATTCAAAAAAGCAACCCAACAAACCCCACAAAAACATGCATTACTATAACAAATAGTACCTACCAGCCGATTCAACAGAATTCGAATACGCCAAAAAGCGGAAGAAGAAAAGAAAAGACAGCAAAAAATAAGGCTCAGATAATTAGTGTTCCAACGTTTTTGCCTTCAGCAGCCAAAAGCAGGTTTTCAGGCTTAAACCCGTTAAACACAATCACTTTCATGTGGCTACGTTTCAGAACCTCAATAGCCATTGGGTCAATCACTTGATGAATACCCACCTTGTGCTCGCTGTTTTCAAGAACTCGCGATAAATCGTCAAAAGTCATCTTGTCCAGCTTTACTGCGTCAGAGAATTTGCGTGGGTCTTTGGTGTAGACGCCTTCTTGGTCGGTTCCTTTAACCAGCAAATCAGCATTCAAACGTTCAGCTACCAATGCGCCTACAGTGTCGGTCGTGTGCCCCGGTTTTAAACCACCCATAACTACGATTTTTCCTTGACTGAAACATTCGGCTGCTTCGTCAAGAGTAGTTGCAACTTTTCCCCATCCAAATTCGCCAAGTTTTTCCATGAACAGTTGGGCGTAAAGGCGTGAGACGGATATTGCGATGCGGTCTTGTGCGGCTGGTTCAAGATTTAGGTTTTTGGCGATTCCTATGAATTCGCGGGCTAAGGTTCCGCCGCCAAGGATTACGGCGACTTCGTGTCCTTGCAGTTTAATTTGACGTATTAGGTCGGCGTATTTGCCCATTAAGTCAGTGTTAACAGGTGAAGCTACGACTGAACCTCCAATTCGAACAACTAAACGCGTCATCAAAGCTCACTCTTGCTTGTATCAATATCAGCTTTAACTAAAAATTGTTACTGCCCAGTCGGCAAACATTCTTATCCACAAAAAGCGCCATTAAAGCAAAAAGGCAAGAAACACCATGACTTTCAAAGAAACAGTGACAACAGAGCCGTTAGCGCCATTCGATTTAGCTTTGAGTTCGCTTGTTTTTGCGGCAGGTGACAAAAAAGTCAGGGGTTTTAGTGACGGCTGCTTTTCGCAAGTTCTGAATGTAGATGGAAAACTGATTTTGGCAACACTTACCCAAAACGGGCACGTTAACAAACCAAAATTAACCCTTGAACTAAACGCCGACAATACTCTTTCAACTAAAGAAATCCAGCAAGCGCAAGAAACAATCAGCTACATTTTCAGCCTAAATCTACCCTTAATAGACTTCTATCAACACGTCAAAACAGACTCAGTCATGACCCAAATAACTCAAAAACTCTGCGGCTTCAAATTCCCCACAACACCAACAGTTTTTGAATCACTCGTGGACGCAATTGTTGAGCAACAAATCTCCATCAAAGTTGCACGTAACATCGAAGAAAAATTGGCAGTCATGTTTGGCGAAAGTGTCGCAGTAAATGGTGAAACATTTTTTGCTTTTCCAACTGCTGAAGCGTTGGCAAAAGCTGGCGCGGCAGAGATTCGACAAGCAGGCTTAAGCATGCGCAAGGCTGACTACATTTACGGGGCAGCCAAACTTATCGTTGACGGCGAACTAAATTTAGAACGGTTGAAAATGGAAAAGAACCCAGAAAAGATTATCGAGGAGTTGGATGAGATACGGGGCATAGGTGTGTGGACGGCAGAGTTGACGATGCTTAGGGGTATGCAACGGTTTGATGCGTTACCCGCTGACGATTTTGGAATAAGACGGGTAATTTCGCGTTACTACTGTGACAGTAAACCACTTAAGGCTGCTGAGGCGCGTCAAATCGCTGAGCCTTGGGGCAACTGGAAAGGGTTAGCCGCGTTTTACCTAATCATCGCGGAAACTCAGAACATAACCCTCTAATCCTTATCGGGTTAAGCGTTTTTTCATAAGGTTAATGCTGAGGATAAAGAACACAACCGTAACGATTGCAACCCAGACAACGCTTAGGGGTATCAGGGTTTGCGTGCTGAGCCCAAACAATGTTTCAGTTGTGCCCGTCAAAGCACCACGTGTTAAGTTAACCACTTGAGTTAGGGGCAAAACATACAAAGAGAGACCTTGCGCGGCTTCAGGCAGCGACGAAAGCGGGAAGAAAGTGCCACTCAAAAACAGCATGGGCGTCACAAACAGGAAAATTGGGTAATTAAAGAAATCAATGTTTGGCGCTAAAGCAGTAAAGCACATGGCAATTGAGGAGAACATTAACCCAGCGATAAACGCGATAACTGGAATCAGGAAGAACAGTGGACTTGAAATTAAAGGTTGGGTAACAAACAAACCAGAAGCAGCTATCACTGCAAGCACGATTGTAGCGTTTATAGTGGCACGTGTAGCGCCCCAGAGCAGTTCGCCAGCCATCACTTCCTCGACACTGACGGGTGTGGCGACAATGGCGTCAAAAGTTTTCTGATAATACATACGTACAAACGTACCGTAAGTGCATTCAAAAAATGACCCGTTCATCAAAGAAATCGCAACTAAAGCAGGCGCAATGAAGTTGATGTATGGTTGCCCATTAATTTCTGGGATGAAGCCGCCTAAACCAAAACCAAAAGCAAACAGGTAAAGTATTGGTTCAAGCAGTGAAGGCAAAAAGTTTACGCCAATAGTTTTCATAAAGACGTCTGCGTTGCGGCGCCAAACCTTCCAGACACGATAAGTGACTTTGGGAATACCAAATTTGGCTGGTGATTTGCGGATGCTTACTTCAGTCATTTACCCTAAGCCCCCTGCCAGTTAACTTCAAAAAGACGTCTTCAAGGTTTGCTTTGCGAAGGGTAACGTTTTGGATTTTATGTTTGCTTATGAATCCTTCAAAGACGCCGTGCGGTTTTGACGTGAAAACCTGTAAACGTTCACCTAGTACTTCAATGCGTGCGTCAGGTAATTCCTCTTTAAGAAGTGGAATCAACGCTTCGTCATTATCCAGTTCCAGAACGTCTTCGCCAATGTGTTTTTTGATTAATTCTTTTGGTTTGCCGTCTTCTATGATTTTGCCGTGGTCAACAATTATTATGCGGTCACACAGGACTTCGGCTTCATCCATATAATGAGTAGTCAGAATGATTGTTACTTGCATTTTTTTGAGTTGCCGCACTTCATCCCAAACCAGATGCCGCGCTTGCGGGTCAAGACCCGTAGTGGGTTCATCCAACAGCAGAACCTGAGGCTTGTTAATTAATGCCCTAGCAAAAATCAACCTCCTCTTCATACCAGTAGACAAAGCCATAATCGGCACATTACGCTTTTCTTCAAGCTGGAAAAACTTCAGCTGCTCATCAGCGCGCCTTGTAGCTTCGTCTTTGGGTAAGTCAAAGTAGCGGGCGTAAACTACAAGATTTTTAATGACAGTAAAGTCGGGGTCAAGGTTGTCTTCTTGAGGGGCTACGCTGACGAGGCTTTTGATTTTACGGCATTGCGTACGGACACTTAAACCTGCAATAGTTAATTCGCCAGAGGTTGGTGGCAGAAAACAGTATATCATGCGCACGGTGGTGGTTTTTCCTGCACCGTTTGGACCAAGAAAGCCTACGCATTCGCCTCTGTAAACTTCAAAATCGACGCCATCGACAGCTACGAAGTTGTCAAACTTTTTTGTCAATTTTGTCGCTTTTATGAGGACTTCCTTGGCTTCTTTGGAAAAATTGTTCCACTCCACACATATTTTTGTACAAACAGAAACATAAAACTAATTCCTAACAAAAATATGAAACAACCATAGTTACTGTTTACCTGTAAGGTATTGACAGTAGCCATAGCTAATTGGACCCAGCTTGGTGGTTTCGCAGGGGAATTCTTTGCATTCAAAACACAACTTGACGCCTCTCGTGTAGGCGCAGTTGCAGATTTGACAGAACTTGTTTTCTCGTGGCACGCAGCCGACTGTACCGTTTGGGCAGGTACCCGCCTGCATTTTAGGGCATTTCTCGCATGCTATACCGCAAACTCCAACACGCATACTCTTGTCCTCTTCACTTTTAAGGCATAACAAGGGCTATTTAAGATTAACCAACCTATTAGTCTCCAATTAGAAATAGTATGCAGAAACCTATAGGGGGGTAGGTCATAATGACGCTTTTACTTGCCAAAAATATGTTGGCAAATTATGGACATTTAAAACGCCCACCAGCCCAACGCAAAAGTTGCGGTGAAATAGCAAAGCCCCACAATGAATACGCCCGTAATTGCAGCGTTAGCCCATTTTTTCTGTGTTAAAGCGCCTAATAGGATGAACATTGGGAACATTGCCATAATGTAGCGGGGCACACTTATCCACCATGAAGTTGAAACAGCTAAGCCCCAAGTCAAAAACATGTACAAGAGGTAGCTTGGGCGGAAACGTTTCCAAACTGCAGCACCAAACATTACCAGTCCAAAAACTGCGAAGCCTATTGGTGCAATGCCTATGCTGAGGTTGTCAGGGTACGCTCGGGTTGTTGCCCAACTCCAAGCCAGTTTTAACCCAGTGATTGGGTCAAGCGTGTTGAACCAGTGTGTTTTTTCGATTTCCATAAACTTGAATGCGTCCCCAGTGACCTGCAGGTTAATGCTCAAATAAATCAAAAAGCCTACAACTGCCAAAGCTGCCCACACAATTTTCAGGTCCACTTTGCTTGGTTTCCAGCCTTTTTGATGGAAATACTCAACAAGCAGCACAGGCAACAGTAGCAACCCTGCAAGTCGGCTTAAAGCGGCAAACATACTAAGTAACCCTGCAACTTCCCAGCGGCTTACTCGGGCGTAGTAGATGCTGGCAATAACCGTTGCAAAGAACAAGCCTTCAGTGTATGGCGCTGAAAGGAAGTAAGCCATGGGAAAAATGCTCATAAAAAGCACCGCTTTCACAGCAACGCCGTTGTTGAACTCGAGTTTTGCCAGCTTGTAAAGATAATAGAAGGCGACGAAGCTGCAGATGTTGGCAACGATTAGTGCTGAGATGTTGGCGTAGTCAAAGTTTATTGTGATAAGCCGGATCAGGATTGGGTACAGGGGAAAGAATACGATAAAGTTTGCGGGGTCGCCTGTGTTTACGTACCAGTTTTGGGCTATGTCAAGGTAATGTGGAGCGTCCCAACGGTTAAACATGGTAAAGAGGGTTGAAGCTGAAGCGGTGCCAGCGGCAATGTTTGCAGTTAAGCCTACTGCGAAAACCAATATTTTCGCTAATATGACTATGAGTATTGCCAGTTTTGCATCGTGAGGAATCTTGTTGTATAGCTTTTGAATTTGCAAGGGAAGTACTTCCTATCCCTTGATTTGTCAACGGCATGCCTTTAATGTTGCTAAAAGTGGGCTTAAACGCCAAAAATTGGTTAAGTGTAGCCTGTGAAGAGTTCAAGTTTAAGCTGCTCTTTGGGTAACCCAAGCTTTTCAACAAGCCCCTGCATAGCCGTAACCATCGGCGGAGGACCACACGCAAAAAACACTGTGTCCTTAAAATCAGGCACTTCTTTCTGCACCATTTCAGCGTTTATGTATCCAGCGGCGCCCTTCCAGTCTGACGAAGCTTGGCTTAAAACAATCATCAGCTTGAACTTGCTGTTTTTCTTAGCTAACTCTTCCAACTCTGTTTTAAAAGCTACGTCGGCTTCGGTGCGGCATCCATAGAAGAGGGTAATTTTGGTGTCCAAGTTTTTGTCTGTGGCGTTTTTGATTATGCTAATAAATGGGGTTATTCCTATGCCGCCGCAGAGTAATGCAATTTTAGGATGTTCTCCTTCGAACGTGAATTTGCCGTATGGCGCATCGATTCTTGCCCAATCCCCAACTTTTGCGGCTTTTAACGCCATTGAGTATTCGTGGTCTGTTAGTTTTTTGGTAAATTCTATGAAGGCTGTTTCGGTTGGGCTGGTGCTGAAGCTGAAATGTTTGGTTAACTCTTTACCACCTTGTTTAATTGTTACGAAAAAATATTGCCCCGGTTTATACTCGAGCTCTTTGGGTCGTGAGAACCTGAAGCTGGTTGTATCATGCGTTCGGGGAAGAATTTCTTGAATTGTTGTTTCAAACTTCATAAGAATCAGCTGCTAAACTGATTAATACTATTATTTTGTGCTTGCTTTGATTAAGGCTTTTTGGAAGAAAACAAATAAAAGGTTGTTTAGACTAAAAAAACACAAGTTTGTATTGACGTTTAACCTAAAAGTTTTCGATTCTTCTTTTCGTTTGTTTAGACCTTAATTATTTAGCTGAACACCTGTGCATTTTTAACTGTATTTAATGCTACATTTTGTCAACAAAAATAGAAAGATATTAAAGCAAAAAAACCGTGTAAGAAAAGCCAATATTGGAGCAGGAGACCAATTGGAAAAACAATGGCATAGTAAAACTATAGAGCAGACGCTAGACGAGCTAAACGTTACCTCCAAAGGTTTAACAACACAGGAAGCCCAAGAGCGTCTAAAACAATACGGACCCAACGAACTTAAAAAAGAAAAAGGAAAATCACCACTAAAAATTCTAGCAAGCCAATTCACAGATATTTTGATGATTATTCTTTTGCTTGCAATGGCACTTTCCGTTGGAGTTGGCATTTACACAAACTCAACGGACGAAATTTTTGATGCACTAATTATCCTAGTCATAGTTATTGCCAGTGCCGTATTGGGTTTCACTCAGGAATACCGAAGTGAAAAAGCTGTTGAAGCCCTTAAGAAAATGACGGCTCCCACTGCGAGCGTGCTTCGTGATGGAAAAGAAGTCCGCATTCCCGCAAGCGAAATTGTCCCTGGCGACATTATGGTTCTTTACACCGGGGACAAGGTTCCCGCTGATGGGCGACTGCTCGAAGCTTTCACAATGAAAGACGATGAAGCACCATTGACTGGGGAATCTTCACCGGTAAACAAGTCAACTGACGCTTTGCCTGAACAAACCCAGCTTAACGACAGAGAAAACATGGTTTACACCGGAACAGTAGTTGTTTACGGAAGAGGCAAAGCAGTAGTAACTTCTTCCGGTATGAACACTGAATTCGGTAAAATTGCACAAATGGTCCAAGCCGCTCCACAAGAAGAAACCCCACTCGAGAAACGTTTAGCTGGCGTAGGAAAATGGATTGGCATCTTAGCTTTGGTCGTTGCAATAAGCGTTGGCTTTGTAGGCATAGTAATTGAGCAACGTCCAGTTTTGGACATGATTCTTTGGGCTATCAGCTTAGCTGTTGCCGCTGTTCCTGAAGCATTACCTGCCATCGTAACTGGTGCACTCGCAATCGGAATGTACCGCATGGCAAAATCAAACGCTATCGTAAAACGCTTACCGGCAGTCGAAACACTTGGAAGCACTAGCGTCATCTGCAGCGACAAGACAGGCACTATGACCAAAGGCGAAATGACAGTTAGAAGCGTTTACGTGAACGGTCAAATTGTTAAAGTTACAGGCATTGGATACGCCCCTGAAGGAGAATTCCAAATTAAAGACAAGAAAATAACTCCTGACGAAAGCCTCAGAGAATTATTGCGTGTTTCAGCGTTATGCAACGACTCAGGTCTTGAACAAGATACACAAACAGGCAAATGGATTGTCAAAGGTGACCCAACAGAAGGCGCACTTATCGTAGCAGCAGCAAAAGCGGGCATCAGCAAAGATGCAATCGATTTAGAAGAACCACGCATCAATGAGATTCCATTCTCGTCTGAACGCAAACGCATGACAACTATTCACTCAAAAGCAGGCAAAAAAGTCGCCTACATGAAAGGCGCTCCTGAAATGGTTATTGAACGTTGCAGCAAAATTATTGTTAACGGCCAAATCCAGACATTCACTAAAGAAAACCAAACTAAGCACTTTCAAGTGACTGAAACTTTGGCAAAACAAGCATTACGTAACTTGGCATTTGCGTACAAAGAATTACCCAGTGATATCGAAGAATTCACAGAAGAAATGGAAGACAACTTCGTATTTGTTGGCATCATGAGCATGATTGACCCACCACGACCTGAAGTAAAAGATGCAATCGCCGTCTGCAAGAAAGCAGGCATCCGAGTAGTCATGATTACAGGAGACCACAAACTAACCGCAACAGCCGTTGGCAAAGAATTAAAACTGCTTGATGACAAAGAAGAAGAAACTTGCGTATTGACTGGACAAGAACTCGAACACATGTCAGATGAAGAACTTGCAAGCGTTGTCGAGAAAACAGTGATTTACGCTAGAGTTGCCCCAGAACATAAAGTTCGCATTGTCAAGGCTTGGAAAGCAAAAGACCAAGTTGTGGCAATGACTGGAGACGGAGTAAACGATGCACCTGCCTTAAAAATGAGTGACATCGGTGTAGCCATGGGCATATCCGGCACTGAAGTAAGCAAAGAAGCCGCAGACATGGTACTAGCAGATGACAACTTTGCCACCATAGTTAAAGCTGTCAAAGAAGGCAGAGAAATCTTTGAAAACATCAAGAAGTACCTCACATACCTGCTACAATGCAACATAATGGAAATCCTTGTCATGTTCATAGCAGTGGTAAGTGTTCCATTCCTCGCAAGCATATTCTCACCTGGTTCAGACATTGAAGCAGTAAACAACGCTGCCATCGCTTTGACAGCTGTACAACTACTTTGGATGAACTTGGTTACTGACGGTTTACCGGCAATCGCTTTAGGTGTTGACCCTGGTGACCCAGACTTAATGGATCGCAAGCCACGTAAACCAAACGAAAGCATATTCAGCAAAGACGTCAAAGTTTACCTAACTGCTGTTCCAGCATTGATGACAGTCCTGTTACTTGTTGCGTTCTTCTCACACATGCCGTGGACAAGCGAGTTCCATCTGCTTGAGGCACGAACTCAACTACTCACAGCAATGATAGTAATGGAACTAGTAATTGCCCTTTCAATGCGGTCGCTAAAGTATCCAGTATTCAAAGTAGGCATCTTCAAGAACAAGTACCTGTGGTATGCAATACTTTCATCATTCGCTTTGCAACTGCTAATCCTTTACGTGCCAGGTGCACAACCACTATTTGACGTACACACTCCAGAACTGATTGATTGGGTGGTCGCATTTTCCTATGGTGCCATAGTGTTTGGCAGTATTGAAATCGGTAAATACATTGCAGGTCTAAGAAGGAAACACTAAAGGCTGTTAGAAAAAGTTAAAAGCTCTTCAGCCTAAAATCCTATTTTTACTAATAAATTAAAGTGAAAAAATGAGTGACTATAAATTAGCAAACCCAGCACCTTTAGGTTTACTTGGCTTTGGATTGACTACAGTTCTTTTGAATCTACACAACGCGGGCTTATTCCCTTTGAACAGCATGATACTCGCAATGGGCTTAGCGTACGGTGGCTTAGCACAAATAATCGTGGGCGCAATGGAGTACCGCAAAGGCAACACTTTTGGAACAGTAGCCTTCTCGTCATACGGGCTTTTCTGGTGGTCCCTTGTCTTATTAATTCTCATGCCAGGCATGCCATTCTTCGGAACAGTAACTGTAGCAGATAGCACAGCAATGGCAGCATACTTCCTGATGTGGGGCATATTCACCTTCGCAATGTTCTTTGGAACACTAAAAACCAATCGCGGCCTACAATTCGTATTCATGAGCTTAGCAATACTATTCTYCATGCTAACAATACGAGAGTTTACAGGCAACCCAGTACTGTTCGGTGACGTAACATTCAACACTATTACTGGAATCGAAGGCACCATTTGTGGCTTAAGCGCTGTATATCTCGGACTCGCAGAAGTTCTGAACGAAGCTAACGGTAAAACGGTACTTCCTATTTGTCCAGTAAAACAGTAAAATCAATCTAAACTTTTTCTTTTTTTACGTTTTTTAACTGAAAATAATGGGTGTCAATTAATTCATTTTGAACATGTTTTTATATCTGATTTCTGTTTAGTTATGAAAAATATTTTGTTACATTCTTTGCTTTTTGAATTTAACTGTGAAATGCATTGTGAATTAAATCAATAATTAAATCATCACGCACGTTCAAATCCACAATTTGATTGCAAAGATAAAAAAATACAACATTATTGTTTTATTTCACAAGATTACATTGACAAAACTTATATTTCGTTCGCATCAAAAAACGGGCTTAGGTAAAAAAGAGGAATAAGCGCATGTCAGAGGCTAGCCTACCTTTTAATGAAATATACAGCCCCAGTATTGCCAAAGTCTCTTCGGGAGACCAACGAAGGCAAGAATGGGAAAAATCAATAAAAAACCCTCAAGAATATTGGACAGAAAAAGCAAAAGCAATCGACTGGTTCAAACCATTCACTAAAGTGCTCGACGACTCCAACCCGCCGTTTTACAAATGGTTCCCTGACGGAGAACTCAACGTTTCATACAACACGCTAGACCGCCACGTAAAAAGTGCACGCAAAAACAAGATAGCATACATTTGGGAAGGCGAAATGGGTGAAACCAAAACCTACACGTACTACCAACTATACCGCGAAGTAAACAAGCTTGCAAAAGCACTGCAAACCCTTGGCCTCAAAAAAGGCGACCGTGTGGCAGTATTTTTACCAGTAATTCCAGAGTTGCCGATAACACTGCTTGCTACAGTGCGTTTGGGCGGCGTTCACGCTGTGGTTTTCTCTGGTTTTAGTGCGGAAGCACTTGCTGACAGAGTAAACGATAGCGGAGCAAAAATCCTTGTAACATCAGACGGTTCCTTTAGAAGAGGAAAACCTGTCGCAATTAAAGACACTGCCGACCGAGCATTACCAAACATGCCAAACATCGAAAAAGTAATTGTTGTTAAACGCACTGGTCAAGCCGTCACAATGCAGGAAGGACGTGACATATGGTACCATGAGGCACTTGCCAACGCGGGAGCAGACGCATATGTTGAACCAGAAGTAATGAAATCAACCGACCCACTGTTCATACTCTACACGTCAGGTACAACAGGCAAACCTAAAGGTGTTCAACATGGAACAGGCGGCTACATAACTTGGGCTTACTGGACACTAAAATGGGCGTTTAACCCAACCGACGAAGACATTTACTGGTGCGTCGCCGACATCGGCTGGATTACAGGCCACACCTACAACGTTTACGCGCCTCTGAGTTTAGGCATCACGGCTTTCCTGTTTGAAGGAACCCCCGACTATCCAGCTCAAGACCGCTGGTGGGACATGATTGAACGACATGGCATCACAATCCTATACGGAACACCAACTGCAGTCCGCATGTTCATGAAGTTCGGTGAACAATGGGTACTAAAGCATGACCTAAGCACCCTACGAATTTTAGGTTCAGTTGGTGAACCAATTAATCCTGAAGCATGGAAATGGTACTACAACATAATAGGCAAAGGAAAACTGCCAATCATCGATACGTGGTGGCAAACAGAAACCGGCGGCTTCATGATTTCACCTGCAAGCGGCATCGAACTAACACCACTAAAACCAGGTTCAGCAACACTACCTTTACCAGCAGTTAACGCTGACATCTACGATGAAAGAGGACAATCAGTCCCACTAGGAACCAAAGGCTTCCTAGTAATCAAGTCACCATGGCCAGGAATGCTACAGACGGTCTGGAAAGATGCCGACCGCTTCAAGCAAACATACTTCAGCAAGTGGCCAGGCGTTTATTACGTCGGCGACTATGCAATCCGCGATAATGATGGATACTTCTGGCTTCTTGGCAGAGCAGACGAAGTTCTTAAAGTTGCAGGACACAGAATCGGTACAGTAGAATTGGAAAGCGCTTTGGTTTCACACCCAGCAGTTTCAGAAGCCGCAGTAATGGGTAAAGAAGATGCTGTAAAAGGCGAAGTACCCGTTGCCTTCATCACGCTACGCTCTGGCTTTACACCCTCAGACGGACTGCGCACTGAACTAGTCAAGCATGTCCGTACCACTATTGGTCCTATAGCCACTCCTGAAGCTATTGTTATCGTTAACAAGTTGCCCAAAACTCGAAGCGGCAAAATTATGCGTAGAATTCTCAAAGCTGTCTTGGTCGGTGCACCGTTAGGGGACATGTCAACACTTGAAGACGAAGCCTCAATTGACGATATAAGAGCAACATATGACGATTTGCGAAAGCAACTCGCTTAACATTTCCTTTTTTTTAAAAAAAAAGATTTATGGTAATTTTATTTTGAAAAAATAGAAAAGTTTTGGTTTATATTCCGAAGAGGGTAAAACCGATGCCTATGCCGATTAACGCCAGTATAGCTGCAATTACTATGAAGACTATTGCTGCAATGATACCGATTGCCAATGCTTTTAGCCAGCCGCAATCAAAAAAGTGCTTCACTAAAGCCAGAATAATCACCAGCAAAATCAGTGAAGCAATTATGCCTTCAAAGAAGTAGCTAAAGATTGAACTGATAACGGTTCCAAGTACAACAATCCATAGTGCGTCAGTGAACTTTGCTTTTTGTTTGCCAACTAGAATTCTTCCAGAAATCCATAGAGACGGCGCCAAAACAATGATATTTACGACAACACCTACAATTAACCCTATAAGGGCTGAGTCTAAGTTGACCATTCTTTTCTCTCAAAAATGGATTATTAAAAATCGGTTAAAAACTTTGCCATGACTCGACAGCAAATCAGCCGCTTACATGCTTGCTTTTTTTACATTGAATGTTCTTCTTTGCAGTGAGTGTCAAAATCTTTGCGTGTGTTAAACTCTTGTTTGTCTTTTTTGCAGCGGTATTTTCCTTCTGAAGTCATTTCAGGCTCATTGCTTTTTGATTTATTCTCCAAAAAATTTCACCACCTTTTTAGCCTTATGAACAAGCCTATTAAGGCTGTAGATTGAACAAGCGGTTTAAGCGTGTTTAAAGAATTGTGACTGGCATTAAACAACTACGAAAAATTAAAGGCGAAATTTGCCTTTCTTAGCTGAAACGTCAGAGCCGAATTCTTTTGCCAACTCCTCAATAAGTGTTCTCTGTTGGCCTGTAAGTTTTTCTGGAACAACTACACCGATTCTGACTATTAAGTCACCTTTGCCGTAGCCACGCATATGCGGCATACCTTTGCCTCTGATACGGATAGTTTCACCCGGTTGTGTTCCTGGATGAACCTTAACAACTGTTGGTCCTTCCAAAGTTGGTACTGAAATGTCCGCGCCCAAAGCTGCCTGCGGGAACGTAATCATTTCTACACGGTAAAGATCGTCACCGTCACGTACAAACAGTTGATTAGGCAACACATGTACTATAACGTAAAGGTCACCTGGTTCACCATCCATAGACGCCATTTCACCTTCGCCGCGAAGCCGCAGTTGGTAACCGTCGTCAATACCTATTGGAATTTTTACTGCAATTTTCCGTTTTTTACGTACAAGTCCTGAACCGTTGCAATTGCTACAGGCTGTTTCAATTAGTTTGCCTTTGCCTCTACATTGTGGACAAGCAACAACTTGAACGAACATACCAAAAGCGCTCTTGTGCATGTTTTGAACTCTGCCTGCGCCATTACATCTTGGGCACACTGTTACATTAGCACCTGGTTTTGCGCCTGAGCCGCTGCAGACATCACATTTTTCGGTTCTCGGAACCTGAATTTCTTTTTCTGCACCCTTTGCGGCTTCTTCAAGTGTGATTTCAAGATTGTATCCTATATCTTGTCCACGGTTGCTTTGTTCGTAACCGCCGCCAAATCCTCCTCCGCCAAAGATTGAACGGAATAGGTCACCGAAGCCCATGTCGCGGAAAATGGAGTCAAAGTCTGCTCCTCGGAAAATGTCTTCGCGGGTGTATTGTTGATCAAAGCCTGCGTGGCCAAGATTATCGTATTGTGCACGTTTCTGCTCGTCGCTTAGTACTGCGTAGGCTTCGCTGATTTCTTTGAATTTGTCTTCTGCACCCGGTTCTTTGTTACGGTCGGGATGGTACTGTAACGCCAGTTTGCGGTAAGCGTCTTTAATTTGGTCTTTCGAAGCGTTTTTCTCAACGCCTAAAACTTCATAATAGTCTCTTTTTTGAGCCATCTTTGGTCTTACCGTTAACTAAGTGGTTAATGTGAACCTTAATGCTAGCACAGGACTCAAATTTATACCATTTCCTTAATTTAGAAGTGTTTTTTAGTACTTATTTTTGAAATCTTAAAAGTTAATTTTCCGATGCTGCAAATACGTGGCAACAACATTGCTACATATAGCAACAAGTCTTCTTTTAAGGGGGATTTCAAAACATAAAAAAAGGGTTGCCGATGGTTAACCCAAAAAACACTCCTTCAAACAACCCAAAATACAAAGTTCTCGCTAAAAAACTCATCAGCCTCTCGCTAATCTTCAACGCATTGGTAACCATAAGTTACGCCTTAGGAATTTTAGGCGGTTTCTACTGGTTCTTTACAGATTGGCAACCATTTTACCCCTTCATTGTGAATGGCAACCTTTTTTGGCTGGTAATTTTTGCAGGTGCCCTTAATATTGTTCCAAGTGCTCGCTTGGGGCGTAACCTGAAAACAGGAAGGCTGTTTTTTCATCACTATTTTTATGGTGCCTTGGTGCTGGTTTTAGGGGTGTTAGTTGTTGTCGCTTTTACTAGTGTTTCACTTTGGACCCTTTTTTGATTGAAAACTCAAGTCTTGAAATAAATGCTGCAAGATTTCTTATTTTAGGTGGTTTAACTCTTATCCTTGATGACCTTCCCGACACATCCAATTTGGCTAAATCGTCCATAAAATTTGTTAAAATAAAAACTCGTCATCTACAAAAAGCAACATCAATAGTTAGATTTACCCTTGGAGTTTCATCCTTGTATGTTTTGGTTGCAGTAAGCTTAGCCATGGTTCAAAACACGCAATGGGCTACCTTAGCGAATTATATTTTGCTTGGCACACTCTTAATCACTTCAGTTTCTGCCATAATTTTTTCCAAAAAGCGGTCACTAAAATTTTAGATTCGACTAAAGTCTAAAGATTAATAAAATAAGATTCTGTAAGCCAATTATGCTTGATACGCTTCTGCTTGCCCGTCTTATCTTAGCCTTTGTTGTTGGCAGCCTCTGGGTTACAGCAACAACAATAATAGCAGAAAAGAAAGGCCCAGTAATCGGCGGTATTCTCGGCGGTTTTCCCTCAACAGCAGCTTTTTCCTTTCTGTTCATCGCAATAAACCAATCCACAACTGCAGCAGTCAACGCTACAACCGTTTTCCCCTTAGCTTTTGCAGTCACAAACGCTTACCTGCTCATGTACGCTTATTTCGCTGAGAAGGGCTTCAAAACAGGACTCACAATTTCACTGCTCGTCTGGTTAGCTGCCTCAACCTTAATCGTCACATCAGGAATCGAATATTACGCTGTTGCCCTTGTTGGCGGAGCAGCGATATCAGCAGCAACTTTCTATCTGCTTGCAAAAAAGTTGAAAGTACCTCATTTTGTTGGCGAAAAAACACTTTACCGACCTTCAGAAGTAGTTTTTCGCGGGTTAGGCGCTGGCACTATTGTTGCAGTTTCCGTTTTGCTTAGCCAAATCGGCGGACCGATCTTGGGCGGCGTTGCAGCTTCTTTCCCCGCCGTTTTCACTTCAACCTTGCTTATACTTCAGCATAACAAAGGCACAGAATTTACCCGTTCAATAAGCAAACCACTTGCCTACACAGGCATCTTAACAGTCATTCCATACAGCATCGCCGTACATTACCTGTACCCAAACGTGGGCATATTGCTTGGAACCCTGTTTTCTTTCCTTCTTGTTATTCCGCTGGCTTTTCTGTCGTACTACGTTGCAACCCGCTGAATGCTTGTTTATCCTCTTATAACTTTGTACACTTCATTAGCAATAATTTCTGCTCCTGCATCATTAACGTGTATGCCATCTTTGAAGTATTCAGGATGCCCAAGCAAAGCCGAATACACATCAATCGTTGGTAGTCCTGTTTGGTTTGCAGCTTGTTTGATGCAGGGAATCACTGTTTGGACGAAGTATTCAGAGTCCATGGCACCTGATTGATTGCTGTAAATTGGAGGTGGCAGTGTAATCCAGATTTGGGGGTTGCTTGGCAATTCTTTGAAGGAATTAATCAGTTTAACGTAATCTTGTGTTAGGGTAGCGTTGTTTTCTTTCAGGTTTGGTTGGGCATCATTTGTTCCGAGCATGATGATTACGATGTTTGGTTGAAAGTTTAGGGCGTCTTGGTATGCGGTAGTGTTCATGTAGGGTGTTTCGGTGTTTAGAGAAATCATTGTTCCGCCTGCGCCAAAGTTGGATAAGGCATAGTTTTCTTTACCAAGTTTTAGCCACAATTCATAAGGGTACCTGCTGGATTGAGTTAGGCTATCACCCACGCATGCTACACGGATTAGTCTTGTTTGGTTTTGATTTGTTAAGAAAAGGGCGAAAGCTGATAGAAATGCAAGCAGGGTAACCAATACCGCGATTTTTAATGTTTTATTGGTCATCCATGTTTACTCCTTTTATCCTATCAGCCTATTAACGTATGGCACTTTTCTAAGTGTAGCAATAATCGCAAGAGAAATGAACAGTACGATCATCGCGAGCAACGGAACTTCGATGATAGGATTTAGCAAGTCGCGGTTGATTGCAAAACCGAAAAAGCCCATCTGTATCGACTCGTTAATCATAACGTGTATCAGAAATATGCCCAGCGTGTTTATGCTGATTAATTTGATAAGTCTCTGAGTTATTGACAGATTATTCTCTTGCGCCACGGAAGGAGGCTTTACGGTGAGCAGTAGCAGAAACAGCGCAACTGAGGACAGGATAACTGTTGGGCTGAAGTATTGTTGGAAGAAGTACATGTCCTGACCGCCCAGAGTATCTGCAAGCACGTAAGTCAAAACTGCAGTTAAAGCAATCCCTACCACTGAGGCTATGGCAAGTGGTTTTCGAGGCAGTCGCATTGTTGAAAGGTACGTGCCTAAAACCATGTAACCCACGTAACCAGTGACTGTGATAATGTTATCAGTTAATTCAAACCCGGTAATTAGGCTGAAAAGTGGCAGTATTGATACGCCAACAATCCATAGAAACACGAAATACTTTACGACTGCTGGCTCGCCATGAGAAATAAAAACGCGCAGAATCGGCGTAAACAGGTACAAACCCACAAGTACGTAAAGGTACCAGAACTGCGTGTATGGACCGTTAAGTATGCCTTGAACAATTGTAGCTATGCCAAAGGGAATGTTAAGAACCAAAAAGTCCCAGGCGAAATACGCTGACCCCCAAAAAATGGTGGGCAAACCGATTCTGTTCCATCTTTTCTTGAAGAAGCCTACAAGGGTGTCAGTTTTTTCAGGTTGAAGCAACAACGCGCCAGTAAGCATCAGAAACAATGGCACACCCATTACAGCTATGCTTTGGTAAATGTCTACGACCGCCCAAGTGAAAAAATCTGGCAGGGTTAACTGTTGGAGTTCTTGGGGCGTAATTGTCCATCTGCCAGCGGCGTGAAGAAGAGGTACCCCTAACATGGCTACTGTGCGAATTAAATCAACGTAGACGGTTTTTCCTCTGATTAGGTTATTTTTTGGGTTCTGTGCTTGTCCCTGTGAAGTAGCGTTAGTTGGGTCTTGGTTACCTGTTTGAGGTACATCCATACGTAGTCATCCAATTCAACCGGAGGTTACCCTGATTGAAGTTCAACCAAGTGGAGCAATAGTTGAGATGCCCTTATAAATTTTGAGCGTCAAACACTGCACAATAGAAAAAGCAGCAAAAGATTAACCGAATTGCTCCAAAACTTGCCTACCAAAATCTGTGATTTCAACTACATAGAAATTGTAAGGCGGCGAATCCCTCAAGGGGTCAGGGACATTGACAAGCAGCGACTTTGCAAGACTTCTGACGGCGTTGTTGATGTCGTTTGGAATAAAGCCTGTTTCTTTATGAATAACTTCACCTTTTACAAGTTTACCTTTCTCAAACTTTGAAAGGACTTGAAGAACTTTTTTTGCTTGCATGTCAATCATGTTAAAATCTTCAAGATCAAAATTTTGAACCATAAAAAACGCCTACTAGAAACAAAAAACGACAACACTTAAAACTTTTTTGAAACAACAAAAAAGAAAAAGACTGGTAGACGTATTTTACTTTAAAATTGCCTGTTTTAGATGTATGTTTCCCTTTTTAGCTATCAGCATAAGCATTGCCATTATAACAAGCATTGTTACAGCGATCAAAGCGGGAAACTCTGGTACGGTGGGTGTAGGTGAAGGTTCTGTTGATGTTGTCTGTGTAGGTGTGCTTGTTGGGTGAGTTGGGTTGATTGTAGGTGAAGTTAGAACCGGTGTTGGTGATGATGTTGGAGTAGGGGTTGGGTCTGCTGCAAAGGTTGCAAAAATTGTAGTGGCTCCATGAATATTCAACAAGTCATAAGTTGTGACTGCACCAACTGAGCTTCCATTAACTAAAACATCAGCTACATGATAACCACTATTTGCTGTTATTGTAAATGATTGGTCATTACCCGGATTGATACTGAAAAATCCATTTGGCATTATTGCTCCACCAGACATTGCAGTTGCAGTTACATATGTTGGCGTGTTTTTGTCTGGTTCAGTTAAAATTGGTAGATAATTAACAAAGCCTACAGCATTTATATCATCATTCATGTCTTGAATTTGAATATCAATTATTGAAGTGTTTGTTGTCCCCCAATAATTATTTTGGGCGTTGACATCATTACCGCCTGTTATTCTTACAACAGCATTGTTTTCAATAAAGGAATTTTTACTGAGAATAATCTCTGAAGCATCAGAATAGTGGTAAATAAAATCATTGCTACCGATGACAAGATTATTTTTAAGGTAGAACGTGCCATAATCGTGTAAACCAAAACCAGACGAATTCACAAAAGTGTTATATTGGATATAATTTTCTGTTCCTTCTGTTTCTAAAGTAGAAGGATTACGTACGTTAATTATTTCGCAGTTTCTGATAAAATATTGTGAAGGATAATTGGAGTTTTGGAATAGTAAGTATCTTCCAGTCTCAAACGTGCAGTACGAGATGTTAAAAACTTTGGTTGTGCTTCTACTGAAAAAAGTTGTTGATTCTCCAAGTGGGCTCCTGTTGCCCTTGAATGTTATTTTGTCATCGGCTGTTCCATGTGCTATCAAGTCTCCTTGAATAACAAACATGTGTTGAGCGTAATTATCTGAGTCTTTAAAATAAACGGTTACGCCTGGCTCGATTGTTAGTGTACTATTCGCCGGAATTTGAATAGTGCTAGTTAACAAGTATGGGCTGCCTGCTTTAGTCCAAGTTGTATTATCCCATAATATACCGCCAACTTGAGTACCGCTTTGTGCATTACTCAACTGTGGTGTATTTACTAAAACAAGTGAACAAATCATTAGTGCTAATAGGGGAATTACGAGGCTTTTATTCATAAATCATACCCTTGAGTCTTTACCGCCTATTCGTTTGCTATTCTTTTAAATTTTTTGTATGTAAGTCAATTTTTGTTAATTTCGAACAGGTAACAGTAAGAAGTATGGAAAATGTTAGGTACATTAAGTAAAAAAATAGTAAAAAAAAAGAATAGAATTGGTTAAGTTTTTAGTCAGAGCTTATTTGACCTTGTAGTCCTCTGAGTCTACGACGGTTGGTTCGCCGCTGTCACTTGGACCTGCTTCACCGGTTGGTGGCGGTGTTGGTCCTGCTTGACCGGCTGCACCTGCTTGTGCCTGTTGCTGTTTTGCTGCTTCCGCGGCTGCTTGCTGGTAAACTTTGGTTCCAACTTCTTGCAGTACTTTTTGGAGTGCTTCTGATTTGGCTTTAACCTGTGCCATGTCGTTGCTTGCTAGTGCGTTTTTGAGTTCTGTAACGGCTGCATCAATCTTCGCTTTTTCTTCAGTTGATAGCTTGTCTCCGAGGTCTGTTTTTGTGCGTTCTGCAGTGTAGACCATGCTGTCTGCGGTGTTGCGGGTTTCTGCTTCTTCTTTCTTCTTGCGGTCTTGGTCAGCGAATTGTTCTGCTTCTTTGATTAGTCGGTCTTTTTCTTCTTGGCTAAGTTTTGTTGATGCTGTGATGGTGATTTTTGATTCTTTTCCTGTTCCGCGGTCTTTAGCTGTTACATTGAGGATGCCGTTAGCATCGATATCGAAAGTGACTTCGATTTGCGGGACTCCTCTGGGTGCTGGTGGCAGGTCAACGAGGTTGAACATGCCCAGTGAGACGTTGTCAGCTGACATTGCTCGTTCGCCTTGGAGGACGTGAACTGTAACGGCTGTTTGGAAGTCTGCTGCTGTTGTGAAAACTTGACTGCGTTTTGTCGGGATGGTAGTGTTTTTGTCGATTACTTTGGTCATGACTCCGCCCATGGTTTCAACACCCAAGCTTAATGGGGTAACGTCGAGTAACAGTAAGTCTTTGACTTCGCCTGTAACGACTCCGCCTTGAATTGCTGCACCGATGGCTACGCTTTCCATTGGGTCAATTCCGCGTTCGGGTGCTTTGCCCAAGATTTGTTCTACGAAGCGTTGTACGAGGGGCATTCTGGTCATGCCGCCGATGAGGATGATTTTGTCTACTTGTTGTGGGGTTAGTTTGGCGTCTTCAAGTGCTTTTAGCAGTGTTGGTTTAGTTTTTTCGACGATTGGTTGTGCAAGTGATTCCAACTTAGTTCTTGTTAGGGTCATGTGAAGGTGTTTGGGTCCAGAGGCATCTGCAGTAAGGAATGGCAGATCAATGTCTGTACTCATCAAGGTTGACAGTTCGATTTTGGCTTTTTCTGCCGCATCTTTTAACCTTGACATAGCCATTTTGTCGCCGCTGACATCTACGCCTGTTTGACGTTTGAATTCTTCAAGGATGTAGCCCATGACTGCTTTGTCAACGTCTGTTCCGCCAAGTTGTGTGTCACCGCTGGTGCTTAAGACTTGGAAGACGCCCTTGCCAAAGTCCATTAAAGTGACGTCGTGAGTTCCACCGCCAAAACTGAAGACCAAAATTTTCATTTCATGCTGAAGCTTGTCAATACCGTAAGCGAGACATGCAGCTGTTGGCTCGTTGATGATACGCATTACTTCTAAACCAGCGATTTCGCCTGCGTCTTTGGTTGCTTGACGTTGGTTGTCGTTAAAGTGCGCTGGAACAGTGATGACGGCTTTTCTGATTGTTCCGCCAAGGTATGTTTCGGCGTCTTTCTTTATTTTTTGCAGGATAAAGGCGCTGATTTGTTGTGGAGTATATTCTTTGCCGTATGCTTGGACTTTGACGTCGCTGCCCATTTTACGTTTTATTTCAAAGAAGGTTCCTTCTGCGTTGGTGGTGGCTTGTCTTTTTGCGGGTTCACCTACCAGAAGTTGTCCATCCTTTGTGAAAGCTACTACTGACGGGAACATTTTTCCAGCCATTGTTGGTCCTTCCGCGCTTGGAATGACCGTTGCGTGACCACCTTCAAAGATGGCGGCTGCTGAGTTGGTTGTTCCCAAATCAATTCCTAAGACTTTTTCAGATTTTTGATTACTCATTTAATTTTTTCCTCCGTTTGGTTACTTTGATTTTGATTTTCTGTTTTTGGTTTACATTTAACTGAAACTTTTACTATACTTGGACGAATAACTCGACCCTTCATATTGTAACCTTTCCTGATGACTTGTAGAATAGTACAGTCTTCACAGTCGTCACGTTCTTCAGTGAGGACAGCGTTTGCTGATGAAGGGTCGAAAACTTTTCCCTCAACACAAGCTACTTCTGTGACTCCTTCTTGCTCAAGCACTTTTTTGAGCTTTTTAAGCGTCATTTCAATGCCTTCAATCAAGTTTTTTTGAGGTTTTTCTGCGCTTTTTCCAACTTTGACGGCTAATTCTAACTCGTCAACTACTTCAAGGAGCAGGGTTACTAAGCGTTCGTTGCAGTGGTTTCTGATTTGCTCAGTTTCCCGTTCAAAGCGGCGTTTAAGATTTTCAAAGTCGGCTTGCATGTATTTTAGCCTGTTAAGATAGTCTTCTGAACGCTTCTTTTCTGCTTCAAGAAGTTTTTCGAAGTCTGCCTTTTGAGTTTCAGGTTCTGGTTTGGTTTCTTTGTCGTCAACCATACGTGTGTGGCTCCTCTATGGGTAATTTTATGTGATGTATTTTTCGGTTGTTGTTTCTTTGGTTTTGGGTTGTTGTTCAGGTAGGGCTGGGGGTGGTGTCTGGTCTTGCTGGTTTGGGGTTGTGCCAGCTAAACCTGCTTGCTCTATCAGTTTTTTGAAGATGATTTCCGCCATTTGATCGCCAACGGATTCTTCTTTAAGTTCTGCACTGAAAGCGTGCTTTTTGAAGGCGTCCACTATTTCGTTCTTGTCTATTGTGACAGTTGGGTTTGTATTGTCAGTCCATGCAGCAGTCATGAGTTTATGCCCGAGTTCAATGAAGATGTTGACCATTGTAGTGTAGTCTATGTCAAGCGGAGCGTCTCCCGTTAGGAATCGCCCTTTTGTTAGTAGAATTTTTTTGTCATTTTCGGGGGTTACTGTTAAGCTTCTGCGCATACATTCACCAGTGCATAAGCGGCTTTGCACCGCTTCACCTAAAGCACACGTGTGTATGCTCGCTTATAAATATTTTCAGCATAAAAAAACCATTTTATCTTAAGACAAACAAAAACAGTTTACTCCCGTTACCGCACGGTATGCAGTTTTTTATCAACCTATTTGAATCCAAAAAGCAGTCCTATGCAAAACCTATAGGGGGTAGAGTAAAACCAGCACAATTAAAGCCCAAAACATGTCGGAAATAAATGTGGAGCAGATAGGCAACTTTTTCTCTTTAAAAATTCGTTTGCAACTGAGAAATAGCTTGGCACAAAAAAAAGCGTATCTGCCCCAAAAAATTGATGCCCAAAAATCAGTTTAGGTGCCGTTCGGCAGAATACTCCATTTTCCTTGTAGGATGTATAGAAGTACACTTTTGGGAGCCTAAGCCCCATAGTGCAAGACTAAACAGAGCCATACTTGGTAGCTGTTTCATCTGCCAAACGACGCAGTTCTTTCGGCAAATATATTTCGTTATAGAATGCAGATAAAAATTTGTGATTGACCTTTTACAGTCACAAGCAGCAGATAAATTTAGGTCCTTAACAGCACATAAGACTTGTATGGCCTAAACCCGACGCCCTCATAAATCCGCCGAGCAACGGAATTATCGTCCAAAACGTGAATAGCCATGAAATCAGCGACTTTCAAGCCGTCCTGCACCAGTTTTGAAATTATTGAAGTACAGTAACCCTGCTTCCTGTGCAATTCAGACGTTCCAAGCCAGCAAACAATACTGGTATTGGGCGTTAGCATTGCTGAACCAAAAGCCACCAACCGCCCCTCCTGCCGGATACCAAGCATTACTGTTTCTTTTGGGCTTATCAGGACTTTTACTTTTTCGGCAGTCATATCGTTCCACATTAACGGGTAGCTTTCACGCATCAGTTGAGCAAGTTCATCAACGTTTTCAGCCGCCAATCTTTCGGGTTCAACAATAAAATTGAGGTTTTCAGTACCTTTTTCCAGTCGCAGAAGCGTAATGTTTTCTTTAGTTTTGTAAACTGGAAACTTTGCAAGAAGCATATCTTCACAGTCAGAGGGCGCCTGAACATCAACGTTTTCAAGGTTAAGTGAACTTAAAAGAAAACCTACAGCGTTGGGACTGCCTCGCAGTTGAACCATACTGTCGTTGTAAATCAGCATTAAGCCAACAATTTCAGAGTTTTCAATTGCAAGCCAAACTTTGGTGCGTTCCCTCTGTAGCAGTAAATCATATTTGAAGAAGTAGTAATCAGCGTAATCTTGCTGAACGATTCCCATGTAAGCCCCCATGCATTCATCCGTAAACAAAGCTAAACGCAAAACAGTTCACTCAACAAAAAAGAGAATACTAAAAAAGAGAAGAAAAAGGTTTAGGCTTACTCGCACTGTTTGAGCAGTTTTTGCCAGCGTTCATCAGTCATCTGTTGAATCTGGTCAACTATGCGCTTGTTTTCTGGTTTAAACAGGTGACGGAATCGTCCTTGCCCTGCAAGATAGTCTGTTACGGGCTTCTTCTTTTGAGGTGCTAAAGCCATTACTTTGCTTGGTGTTGAAAGTACCCGTTTACCGTTGACTGCTTCCCAGATTGGGAAAACGCATGTTTCAACAGAGAGTTTGGAGTATGACATAGTTTTTGATGGATCTGTTCTCCAACCGCGTGGACATGGTGCAAAAACGTGTAGAAATGCGGGTCCTTCAACTTCTAAGCCTTTTCGAACTTTAGTTATCAAGTCTTTCCAGTAGTATGGTGTAGCGGTTGCAACGTATTCGAGTTCATGAGCTAAGATGATTTCAGTGATTGGCTTCTTCTTTTCAAGTTTGCCGGGGATAACTTTGCCAGCGGGAGTGGTGGTTGTTGCTGCACCAGTGGGAGTTCCGCCACTTCTTTGAATACCAGTGTTCATGTAACCTTCATTGTCATAAAGCACAAACAGGAAGTCATGACCACGTTCAATAGCACCAGACAATGCCTGCAAGCCAATGTCGTATGTTCCACCGTCACCGGCAAGTGCAATAACGTCAACGTGCTCTCTTGAAGGATCCTTAGTTTTCAAGGCGCGCAATGCTGAATCAATTCCGGCAGCGTTCGCTGCAGCATTTTCAAAAGCAGTGTGTAGCCAAGGCAACCCCCAAGACGTGTAGGGGTATATTGATGAAACAACCTCCATACAGCCAGTTGCTTCAGTCACAATTGTTGGTCCACGAGCAGCTTTCATTATTAACCGGATTACAGAAGCAGGTCCACATCCAGCACATGCTCTGTGACCAGGAAGGAACAAGTCAGGTTTCAACGCTATATCTTTGGCTGTGAATTTCCATTCTTGTGTTGTCATAAATTTTTTCCTCCATCTACTCCCTTAATCCGAAATAATGCACAAGAGTATCGGCTTTTCCGTTTTTGGCTATACGAGATAGTTCGTCAAAGATTTTTCGTAAATCTGTTGTGCTTGAGTCTCTGCCGCCTAAACCATAAATGTAGTTTACAATGGGAATATGTGTCGGCAGGTCATACATTATGTGTCGAATTTCATGAAAGACTGCACCGCCGAAACCGCCGAAACTCATGCTTTTATCCATCACTCCGATGGCTTTAGCGTTTTTCAATGCATTTCGAAGGTCTTCGACTGGTAAAGGTCTGAACGCACGTAAACGAAGTAAGCCTGCTTTAACACCTACTTGCCTTAACTCGTCAACAACCACTTTTAATGTTCCCGATGTTGCGCCGAGGCAAACCACGATTAATTCTGCATCGTTAGTTTGATATTTTTCGATTAAACCGTTGCCGTAGCTTCGACCAGTGAGGTTTGCGTATTCTGTGTTGACGGCTTGTATTTGTTTTAAGGCGTTATGCATTGCTTCTTCTTGTTGACGTTTAAATTCAAAGTAATTGTTTGGTAACGCGTTAGCACCGATTGTCATTGGATTTTTTGGGTCAAGCTTGTAAGGAACCATTTTGCCTTCATGACTTAACACAAGCGGCAGTTGCCTTTCGCCTACAAACTTTTTCACATCCTCATCAAGAAGCACGTCAACATTTTCAAGTGTGTGGCTGATTGTAAAACCGTCAATTCCCACAATCACCGGCAAGGAAACATCAACATGCTCAGCGATCCTGAAAGCCTGAATAATAGTATCATAGGCTTCTTGAGCGTTTTCAGCATAAAGCTGAATCCAACCAGAATCACGTTCAGCCATACTATCTGACTGGTCACCGTGAATGTTAAGAGGCGCAGATAAGGCGCGGTTAGCAATTGCCATAACTATTGGTGTACGTGCACCTGAAGCAACGAAAAGCATTTCATGCATTAAAGCTAAACCTGCGGAGGCGCTTGCAGTAAATGTTCTGACACCAGTTGCTGATGCTGCAATGCAAGCAGTCATGGCGCTGTGTTCTGACTCGGTACAAACGAATTGTGTTTGTACTTCGCCGTTTGCAACGTATTCGCTGAATTTTTCGACAATAATCGTTTGTGGCGTAATTGGGTAAGCAGCGACAACGTCAACGTCTGATTGTTTTGCTGCCAACGCGACTGCTTCGTCCCCATTTAAAGCTAAAGTTTCTTTCTTTACTAATTGAGTCACTTTTATTCCTCCTTTTCAGGCATTTTCATGCTGATTGCTTTGGTTGGGCATTCGTTAGCGCATATGCCGCAGCCTTTACAGAAACCGAGGTCAAATTCAATTTTTCCAAGTTCAGGTCTCCAACGGATTGCTCCTTCAGGACAAAGCATTACACATGTTAAGCATGTAACACATTTTTCTAAGTCGCGTACAGGCATGTAAGTTTTCCAGTCGCCAGTCAAAAAGCCGAGGCTTGATTTTGGCGAAACTGCAGCCATGCTTAAGTCTTTCCAACCTTTTTCTTGTCTGCTCATTCAAATTTTGCCTCCTTATAGGCTTCTTGAACTACTGCAAAGTTTTTCTCTGCTAGTTCTGGTCTGAAGCGTCCCTTCAAAGTTTTCTGTATGCCTTCTAAAGAGACTATTCCTGTGGCTTTAGCTACAACACCAAGCAACGCAGTGTTAGTTATTGGAGCACCCAAGATTCTCAAGGCAATTTCTGTTGCAGGTACCGTCCAAATCTTGCCTTTAGATACACGCAAAGTTTGTTTTAATGCTGCGGGGTCCTCGCTTGAGTTAATGATTAAACAATCATCGTCACGGTTTAATCCTGCTGTTACAGGCACAGTTTTCAGTAACGTATTATCCAGCACTATTACAACGTCTGGATCATAGACTGCACAATGTAACCTGATTGGTTCGGTGCTGATTCTGGTGAAAGCAGTCACGGGGGCACCCATTCGTTCAGGCCCAAATTCTGGGAAAGACTGGATGTACTTGCCCTCGTCAAGTGCTGTCCTTGCCAATAATTCGCTGGCTGTCCAAGCGCCTTGACCGCCTCTGCCGTGCCATCTAAACTCAGTCATTTTTTTCAGTAATAATCCCTTCTCTGGTGGTCTTTTGAATAATTTCAACGTAATCCTTCATATACATTTTTCTAGTAAAAAGCAAAAAGTCTTGTAAATAATGTAAAATAAGCGATTTTGAATATTGACATAAAATATGGTTCCCTTAACGTTCACTCAATCATTTATCAATAATGTAAACTATAAGCTAGCCAATTACAGTTCAAACATACAACAATACATTTATTTCTTTCTTCCAACAAACTAGACTTTTACTCGGTTGCTTCTTTAAAAAGGAACCACGGCTAAGGAGGAAGAAGGAAAATAACGGAGATACTTCTTACTGCCGACAAGACGTTAATGAGCGATTATCATAGCAATGAGTTTTTAGGTTTCGGAACCTGTGCGCCTCCAAACTTTATCCCAGATTGGTTGTTTAGTTACCTATTTTTTCCACCATTAAAAACTGATAAAATGGGCGCACCCCAAACTGCACCTTACGGGTTAAGAAAAACTGAAGCCCAACTTGTAAAGGAAGGCTTCAATGTTTCCATAGTAAGCCCAAATAAACTAAAAGAGAACATAAAAGACGCAAAAGTCCTAGGAATTTATATTATGGACCCCTTTGGTTTGGGACCAGCATCAAGCACACTATCAGCTCTTTTCAAAAAAGAACCATTCCTTGCAAAATATTTTGAACAACTAATGCATGATCCCGAAGTTCGAAAAGCAAAAAACAATGGATTAAAAATAATCGTCGGCGGACCAGGTGCGTGGCAATTCAAATACAGAGAAAAAGCCATCAAAGATTTTGGAATTGACTGCGTTGTCGAAGGCGAAGGAGAAAAAGTCATTGGCAAAATTGTTAATTCAGCATTAAATGGTGAAGACCTTCCGACCCGTTATGAAGTAGGCGTAGGAGAAACGCCAAAATTAGATGAAATACCCAACATTATTGGACCTTCAATTAACGGGTTAATTGAGATTGGGCGCGGTTGCTGCAGAGGCTGCCAATTTTGCAATGTTACCCTACGACCGCTACGTTGGTATCCCATAGAAAAAGTTGAACAGGAATTAGAGGTCAACCTTAAATCTGGTTACGTTACAGGCGCTTGTATTCATGCAGAGGACGTTATGCTGTATGGATCAAACACAACAACTCCCAACCCTGAAAAAATTATTAAATTGCACAACAAAATAATTAGAAGGTGCGATAGCGTCAGCTGGAGCCACTGTTCATTAGCCGCGGTAGCCGCCAACCCCAAATTGTTTCATGATCTCTCGGAGATTATTCTTAAAAGACAGGATTGGTGGGGTGTTGAAATCGGCATTGAAACGGGTTCACCCGAGATTGCAAAAAAAATTATGCCCACAAAGGCACACCCGTTTAAGGCGGATGATTGGCATGACGTGGTGGTTGAAGGAATGGGGTTAATGCATGACAATAATTTGGTTCCAGCAGGCACTTTGATTGTGGGGTTACCTGAAGAAACAGAGGACGACATCGTTAAAACTCAAGAATTGATGGATGACCTAAAAGGCATGCGTAGCTTGATTGTTCCACTGTTTTTTGTTCCTCTCGGTCGTTTGAAGGACGAAGACTGGTTTAAGGACACTAAAATGAATAAGTTACACAGAGAATTGATGATTCAATGTGCCGAGCATGATTTCAGGTGGGTAGACAATTTAATTGATTGGACGTTTAAAGGCAAATGGTATAACCGATTGATGCGTGAGTTTTACAAAGGTTTCGCAGCTCTCGCAAGATATAAGGTCCGGCAGATAGAATAAACCGAATATGAAAAAGCTAAGCTTAAATATGTTGATGAAATTGAGTGTGGATTAGAATCAGGCTTTGCCGCTGTTGCATAGCTCGGTAGTGCGACTGACTGTTAATCAGTAGGTCAAAGGTTCGAGTCCTTTCAGCGGCGCCATTCTACTTACTTACTAACTGCAAATTAGGCGCTTGTTATTCCAAAAAAGTTATATTTTTTTTNAAAAAAAAAGAAAAAGGGTGTTTTTGGCAACAATCTAAGCCTTGATGTGCCTGGTTTTTTTATAGCTGACAACTGTGGCGAGAGCTAAAAATGGTGTAAAAATTGCCATCGCGGAGCCTAACGGGGATTCAGGCAAGTAGAACCATTGTGTACAGTCGAAACTAAGTTTGTACTTGTAGCAACAGCAGCCGTATTCAGTTGAAAGATATGCAAAAAGCACTGTGTATTCGCCATGTGTTGCTGTGCTAGGTTGACCAGTAAGCCCAGTGAAATCCTCAGGGAATGAAAAAGTCTTTGATCCGCCACCATAATTTTTGAAATCTACTAACGCGTAAGAAACAATTGATGTACCAATTTCCTCATTTATTTCATTACGGATATTTTCTGGAATTCTGTTCCATAAAACTTTAAGATATGGATGAGAGTTCAAATAGTCAAGCCACGATTGACCAGCAGGGTCAGGTTGAACAACAAAGATTACACCTGTTCCTTTATGGTTTACAGTTGCTGTTAATGTTTGAGTCTCTTCTGCAGTTATAATGGGTTTTTCTACCGAGATTTCGACAACCATAGAAGCATTAGCAAACGATGTTAAAAGCAGCACAATAGTTGTAAAAATACAAAATACTAAAATGCATTTTTTAAAATTCATTTTTTTCACCTCCAAAAAAGTGGATTTAAATTCGCATATCCTAAAAAGGATAAGTGTCAAGCACCATGGCTTTCCATAGAAAGAAAGGCTTGTCACTTTTGTTCACAAGCACTTTTCTGATTAAACCAGCCCGTTCAAACTCAACCAACTCATTTTCTAGCCATCGTTCATCGTGTTTAAAATCAACCATTTTATCCAATTCTAAACCAATGCCTGTTGTTGTTGGGTTACCGTGAGTCTCAGCAGCTTTCAATGCTTTAATGACAACTTGTTTCTGTTTGGACAATTTACTATATAATATCCTAAGCGATGCCTTCTCTTGATTATAAAGGAAAAAGCGATAAAATAACAAGCCAATTAAAAGTATAAGGGCAACTGCTGAAAGACTCAAACCGTTTTGGCTAAGTGTCAAAGCAACTGTAGTCCAAGTTCTTGTTGGCTCCCAATAACCACTTACAGACTTAGCAAAAGACAGAAGCATAGTTTCAAAATCAAGCACTCTATTTGCTGAGGGCGGGTAAGCAATTAAGCTTAGTTTAACCTGTCTAGTTTGAGTACCATTATCACTACTAAAAGTTGCTGTAGTGTACCAATAGATTACAGCCTGAGTTTTGTTTGTGCTTGTATATTCAAATGCAAAAAAGCGGGCAGCAATTGGAGGATTATCTTGAATTTGCACATCCCGCAGGTCAAGCGAGTTTACTTTAGGTTTTAATCCTTCACTAAGAGGATAATTTACTAAGCAAGTTTCCCAACGATGAAGAGCTCCCGTTGTTGCCGCAATTTCTAATGCAACATAAATCGTAGGTTTTGAGCCATTTACAGGAACATAGGCATAAATTAATGAGGCATCTTGATGAGCCAACTCTTCAAAAGCAGCGTCACGATAAACAAAACTTAAGGTGTAACCTGAAATTTTTGGGAGGGGATATGTTTCTGTGTTTACTTGAACACCTGTAGCAGTTTGGGTTATTATTTGAGCAGGCCCTTCGGTTAACGCAAACACAGGTGCTTGAATACCAACTAGTAAAAAAACTGCAAGTATTATGCAACCAATTTTTATAAAATCAAATTTCTTCCAATTAATCGGTTGTTGCCGGATTACTCGACCACAATCAGGACAGTTTTGATCAGTTGAATTAAAACTACATCTAAAGCAGGGAAGAGTTTTGGGAGTTTTAACGAATTTTTCTGTGGTTGCAAGAAGTATCAGTGTACCCATAAACATCAGAACGGTAGCTCCAATAGAATGAAAGACTTCAAGTGCCAAAGCGTCACCGTAACTGTTGCCGATAGCAAGTATTGTCGAAATACGAATAATGTTTAACGTTACAATAAGTGGAATTCCGGCAATCAAAATAGCAAGTTTACTCCACAATTTGCCACGGGAAATGTATGCAATAAAACAGGCAAAAACTACAAAACCAATCAAACTGTAAACACCTGAACAGGCCACGTCGATACTAAAAGCCATAAATGTTTGATCGGGGCGCGTTATTGTAATTACGGGACTACCATATTGGCTTGAAATTGTTGAAACAACACCAAAAGCGTTCACTATTGCATTTGAAGCATGGGCACTAACATCAGAAAGAGTTGACCCAACACCATACAACACTTCTGTAGGAGGAGGCGCTAAAAAGAACAAAAATAGCACCGGAAAAGCAAGTTGCTTAAGGGTCTGACCATCAAACAGAATAAGAAGTGAACCAGCAGTAAAAATAGGCAAAGTAACCATATGGTAAAGCAAAGGAGTAAAAGTGTAGGAGCCAAACCAGTAAGCAAAGACTGAAACTGCAACCAGCAAAAAACCAGCCATTAACCAAAAATTTTTGAAGAAAAAAGGACGTACATTAGGGTGAGCTTGTCTCAACGCAGCATTAACAAGCGTACGTTTGCGATATAATAAATAGACAAATAGAAAAGGTATAGCCAAAATGTGATAAGTTGCTTCATCACTTAAAGCATCACTGAAAACTAAAATTAAATCTTGAAAGTAAAAGGCTACAGTAATCACTACAAGAACAGCAATTTTCGAAAAAATCATTATTTTGTTCTTATCTAATGTTTCAATTTTCTTTAAAACCTGCATGTTAATCACTCAAAAGATTATTGATTACCCTGAAGAAGAAAACATTACTAAACCCACAGCGAAGAAACTAGAAGTAAAAACAAAAAAACTTGGAACTAAAAATTAATAAAAAGAAAGGGGTTATGCTCGACTAGTTTTTCGCTTAAACACCACAAAACCAGTGAAGCATGCACCTAAAGCTGCAAGACCACCTAAAGCGTATTCGGGAACAACAAGAAAACCAGAAGTGTCTACTTCTAGACCTACATCATCATTATCCACCCTGTCAAGTCCTGGTGTGTAAATGCCATCACCGTTTTGATCTGCAACAATATCGTATTGACCCGTCTGGGCTGAATCCCAAACCTGTACTATAAAGTCGCCGTCATCGTCGGTAACAGTTACAGTTGTTGTCACTGAAGCTGGAATCGTTTGTCCATCCGACCATTCGGTTACATCGGGAACAACACTGATAACGTAGGTAGCGCCAGGGGTCAACCCTAATGCTTTAGCATATACTGCATCGCCAACCGCATATACATCGACTAATTCACCTTCTGCATTTGCACTATCGAATCGTGTAATAGTTTTGGCTGAACATGCCGGAATAAAGCAAACAACGGATATCGAAAGCAGTAAAGAAAGCAGAGATATTACACAAATTTTTTTATTCAACATTTTCTTAACCTTCTAACCATTAATTGACACATTAGCGATAATATTTTAAGCGCTATGAAAAAAGTTGATTAGTTTTCTATAATTTTAAAAATATTTTAATCTTAAATTGAAGCAAGCGCAATAGTTTTAAGGATTTTGAAGCCATCCCTGAAAGAGTGCAGGTTAGATTTCCCATGTCTTCGCTTAAATTCCCAACTTGGAACTTCAACAACAGTCAAACCCAATTTTTTTGCTTTAATAAAAAGCTCTGTTTCAATCTCAAAATTGTTAGATTCGAGAACTGGCGCCAATAAACGGATTGCTTTTCGACTTAACCCAACAAAACCATAGCAAAGGTCAGTATACTTAGAAGAACAAAACAGATTTACCGCAGAAGTCATTAAATTATTTCCCACCTTACGTAAAGAACTCATATCTTCAGTTCCACCACCCTTCAGGAACCTAGAACCCTTTGCCACGTCCGCACCCTTATACAGAGCCTCAACGTACCGAGGAACCTCAACAGGAGACATTGAACCATCAGCATCCATTAAAACCAGCACGTCAGCATCCAAGTAACTTTTGCTTAGAACTTGCCGTATCGCTTGACCCTTGCCACGCCCATCTTGGAGAACAATTTTAGCACCCTTTTCAGAAGCAACCCTCAAAGTACCATCTTTTGATAAACCGTCAATAACTAGAATGTTATCATAACCGAATTTGTTAAGGGCATTTAAGACAAAGCCTATGTTTTTTTCTTCATTAAGAGCAGGAATGGCTACCCCAACTTTAAGGTTAACGGGGGGTTGATGTAGAATATGCTTTGCGCTGAAAGGGGATAAGAAAACTGTAGACTCACTTGCATTAACCGCCATATACATCCGCCTGCTTGTAAATGATTGATTTTTTGTAAACAGCCCTGGTTTGTGAGGTTACTTGACAATTTTATTTAATATAATATGGAAAAACTTGTCAAACAATCCATATTGTTCAAAACAGTCAGCCTCTGTGTTGCATGTTGGTTAGAAGTTAGTTTAAGCAAAAATTTTCTTGTTTGGCGAAATCTGTTCTCTGTATGACCTGATAACGCCTACCAACGCAAAAATAAACGTGAATAGAAACAAAGTTAAGGTTATGGGAACTAAACGTATGCCAAAAGGAGTATAGTTGAAAATTAAACCATCAACAGCTACAAGCACAATGCTTAAGCTGACACTCAAAACTATTCTTTCCAAAGCATCTGCCCTTTTTGATGACATATCCACTGATTCTTTTTTCGGGTAAAGCATTTTCAATAATGTGAAACCAGGAAGATAGCCAACAAACAATGTACCCATTACTTGACGTAGATAAGTCAATGGATACACAGTTTTAGGGATAACAAAAACTGCAAGCAAGGTTAATGAAGCAATAACTAATGTTAACCAATACCAAGTTGCCGATGATGAAAAAATATAGCTTTTCAAAGCTACGGGCAAAGCATTGAATTTTTTTTTGGCAAAACTGATTTTGTTTTCTGACTCCAACTGAAGAAGAATAAGAGTTATTTCTTCGCTTGATAGCGCGAATCTTTGCTGAATATGCTGTATTAACCCTTGTACAGTATCCGGCTTGATCATCGTTATAGCTAATGTAATGTAGTCTTTTACTTGGTCAATTGTTTGATTGGTTATTACTTGCTGTGTTTTCATTATCTAACCAGTCACGCTTATTTTAGAAGAATTTGAATGATGGTTATACAGGCGGTTATGAGAAAAATTATTCCTGTTGCATAAGCCGCATCTTTTAGCTTTCTTCTGTTTAATGCAAGGTTTGTATGACCATAATAAGGCGATGACAATTCAGCCGTTAAAAGTAAAACTATTGTTCCCACTGCAAAAAGAAGACTGAAATCTGTAAATAATAAAGGAGGATACTGCATTTTATGCCTCAATAATTTGATATTCAATGATTGTAGTTTTATCGACAATGACTTCTCTTTTGATTGTTACTACGTTTCCAGTCACTTTTGCCAGTACACACGCTAAAGAACTGCTTAGCAGACACCCTATTGCAGAATGCACGCGAGAATATTTTTGAACCTGAACACATTCATCAATAAAAATGCTGCCCCGTATTTCAAAAAGCAGAACATCATCATTTGCGTGGATGAAAACGTTTTCTGCAAGTTCTAAGTCTTCTACAAGCAACTTTGGCAATTGTCTTCTAAGAGAGGGCAAATCTATTTTGGAAAACGATTGACCAAACTTTTTCTCCATAATTCTTGAAAGGCCATAACCAGGCGGCGTTAATAGTAAACCATCCTTTTTTGACGTGAATAAACCATTTGTTATTTCGTTACCCGCTGGAAAAGAAGGAACGGAATATTTTGGGATAAACACAAGTGAGGCATTCGTGCTTTGGAGGCTTTTTGGTGGCAGATAATAACCCTTTCGGACAACATTTATCTCTGATAAAACCTTGTTAATATTGTCTGTGCTTGAGTTGCTTGAGGCAGCGACAAAAGAAAATGGTACTTGTTTTGTTGGACTGATATAGTAAAGAATTGCACCCCAAAAAATCAGTGCTATTCCAGCAACAGCTAAGAAGGATGAAACACAAAAGCCAGATAGTATTGTCAACGCTGTTCCAAGTAGTAACAATAAAGAATTTAACAGCCTTTCGGGCTTGATCATAAAGCTATAACCTCTCGCAGGGTTGTTTAGTTTACAAATTGTTGGCATTCAAGCGACTCACACAAACATTGAGTCGTTGGCAGTAAATCGCAAAATGTGAAAAACTATTCAACAACTTTGTTATGAGATTGAAACGACTCATTCATCAACCACCAGATGAATGTGAAGTTAAATGACCATCAACCAAAATGATAAACCTGAAAAGAAAAACAAAATAAGCCATTTTTTGGCAGCAGTCTTAGCTATTGGTTTAATGTTGACAGCAACCGTTTTCACGATGGAGAGACCAACTGAAAATGGCATACAAGAATCTGAAAACCTCCAAACAGTTGGCAGTACAAGCGTGCTTAGCAATCTGGACCAAATAACTATAACTCCTGAAAGAATCTTCAAGTGGAAAATACCACAACCAACACCAACAACTACACCTAAACCAACTATAACCTCAACACCCACGCCAACTCAAACGCCAAGCCCTACACCCACGGTTCAACCAACGCCAAACAACTCCATCAACACATTCAAGTTTCAAATAGGCGTAAACTATATGTCAACTTATCATGAATACTCTACAAAATACGCTACAGACGCAATTCTTAATAGAGATTTTTCTAAATTCCAAAAAGACGGAATCACCGTTATCAGCCTTAGTCTCTATTGGTACCGAATCGAGGGCCACACTCAAGGCAGCTATAATGACGCATTCTTAGACAACATAAAACACGTCATCAGAATCGCCAATCAATACAGCATCAAAGTACTGGTCACATTCCACACATTATGGGGCGATGACAGCCCATGGTGCACACCCGACTATGTTATCGATCCAGTTTCTGGTAAAAATATTGGGTTAGCCATAGTAAGAAGTCCTGAAATGAGACAAGCATACATCAACATGGTTAAACACACAACCGCCTATTTAGCAGGTACGCCAGGTATTTGGGCTTGGGCAGTTCTAAACGAGCCTTGGTATTGGGGTAGAACATCAAGTGAACATGATTTTAAAACAAGTAACGGACAAACCCAAAAAGAAAATTTTATTAAATTATTCCAAGACTTGTCCAAAACTGTCAAAGCTGAGGATAGAAGACCAGTTACTATACGATTCTGCAACGTTAAACAATATACGGCAGGGGATGGAAACCCAAATATTAAAAATATTTTCACAGATGACTGGAAGATGGACAGCAGACTATTTAGTGCTGTTGATTTTGTCAGTTTTAATGTGTATCCTTCAAGCTATCCACAACTTGATGCAAGTTGGCTAAGCATGACAAAAGCAAATATTATAGACAGTTCACAAAACGGCAAACAAGTATGGATAACTGAATTTGGCTACTTCGCAACAAATGACCAAACACAACAAGCAACCGCCTACCAAAAAATGTTAGATCTATTTGCAACTTTACCTATTCAGGGTTGTTTAGCCTGGCAATGGACAGACAGCACCGTTCAAGACGCAAATTCCCAGAGTTTCGCCAACATTTGTGCAGACAGCGCTACTGGTGAAGGCAAACTTGCCTACCAAGTAATGATTGGCAAATCAACCAGTTAAGAAGTGAACAAATCGCCTAAACAGTAACGGTACACCAGATTAGTTTACACCTTTGTTGTAAACATCGACAATAATTCATCAATTTAATTCAAAGGTTTTGAATTATATATTTCAAAAGAGGGATTTGAGTAAACTAGATTATAGCTAATGGATTGGCTGAGATTTTGGTGAATACTTGAGGAAAACTGTGAATCACCCATATAAGATGAGAAAAAAACGCCAGTTTCATAGGATAAACATAGAAATCGTTGAGAATACGGATCATGCGGTTGAGTAAAAAGCGAATTAGACCCATTATTAAGATAAAGGTCTCTTAAACTAATTTCCTCGTAATTTAGCCGATAAGTTAAATCACGAAAATCACCAGAACGCATCGAACCACCCACAACTTGACCACCGACGGTTGAGGCATATAGGAACTGAGCGCCTACGGTCTCACTAAGAGGCACGTAATCGATCACTTCATTACCATAATGAGCAATCATAACAAATGGGGGCGTAAATATGACAAAGAAAAAAACGCCAACAAAAAGCAACCGTTTATGTTTCAAAAGGGCTTTCGACGCAAAGTAGGATAAAGGTATTAAGCTAAACATGAAAAGCCGCATGAATAACTCGCCGCCATAAGCAAACGCGAAAATAAGAAGGATAAAACCTAAGAGAACATACAAGATACGTTTATCAGTTACAGTCATTTTATGGCTAACTGAAAGGAGACCTACCAAAGCAAAAGTCAACATTGCTAAAGAGTAAATTAAACGAACTTCAGTTGTAATAACATGCCCTAAATCCCCGCCCATTCTGTTTGTCAAATTTGTTGAAATAATAAATGAAACATTCAGAAATTGACCAAGTGTGTAAGACAAGCTCTTAGCAAAGTAAGACATCGCATTAAAAATTGTCCAAACAACTACGAGAGCTCCAACAGACGCCATTATGATAAATCTTGGGAAGCTTTTTGATATGAATAAAACCAAAATTACACAAAATAGTGCTAACGAGGACAGCAAGTGACTGCTTACAACAAAAAAAACCAACAACAGAAGCAATAACACGGAATTTCTTAATTGCACTTTTTGTTTCATACTTTTAAAAAGCAGGAACAAAACAATTATAACAAAAACAAAAGCGAGACTTTGCATACTAAAATATTCTTGACCAACCCAGTTGCCAAGTAACACAAACCAAATAGACAACCAAATTAGGTTATAATCATCGAAAACTGTTTTAAAAAAAACCAATAATACCATAAAAATAAAAAAAGTAATAATTGTAGGATAAATCAACAGTATACTCTGGCCCGAAATACCTGTTAGTTGAGCAAAAGCGCTTATAACAATACTAAAACTGGGCCAATTATGAATCCAAATTGATCCAGGATCTAAGCGTCCTGTTTGAATAATATAATCTGTTGCTTGATAATTGAGATAACTAGTTGTAAAACGTGCGGTTCCCTCAACAAATGCAGGCGTAAAATTCAAAAAGATAATTAAAAGCGATGTTTGAATAATAAAAAGCGGTAACCGATTTTTTTTAGTAAAAAGCAGAGTAATCAAAAAGCTTGCAATAAGAATAGAAAAAGCCATATAGAAAGGAGGCGATAAAATCGAAAATAAGCCCATAGGAGCCAAATCGCCCGTTATTCTTTCACTTAATAAGGCAGTTTTCGTTTGTAAGCAAGAAAGTACCCATAAAAAAATAGACGCTGTAAGCATAGCGCCGCTGACTAAGTGACTATTATTTTTAAGGTGATTGAGCAAAAGTTTACCTCTGTTTCAATGATTTCTTGTAAACATTAGTGCACTGAAGAAGTAGAAGTTGCATACAATTTTTTTAAAACTAATTGTATAGAAATTAAGCGATCAATATTTTGGCTGGAATAAAGTTTAGAAGCTAGTAGTCGGTTTACGAAAATTATAATGGAACGTGGAATTTCGACTAGCTCACTCTCAGGAAGCGGAACATCGTATCGAGGTACACTTTTCTTTTGGGTCCTAAAGATGAAGCTTCTGACGGAAATACCGTTTTTCTTGAAACGTACGTTTCCTTGGGATTTAACTACACTCTTTGAAGTTATGCTTGAACATTTTATCTGACCCTTTCCCTGAGCTAACTGAAGAAACTTTTCCCCAATGCTATTTCGAGATATGAAGATTGATGTACCGTTGTGATCTTTATAGAATGCAGGCAACCAAGAATCACCAACTGAAAGGTCAGCTAACTCAGCAGTATGGTCACAACAAAGTAAACAGCGGTCTGGAGTAAAAAAACAATATTCATGGACTCGAATCCAATCGGAAAATGAGCATTCCACGCTACCACCAGATTTTCGTTTAACATTAAAAACACCTGGCCAACCTTGCCCGCGATAATTTATTGCAGCTACATCAAAAGGCGGGACCTTCAAACGTTGCAACATGTATCGTGTTGAGCCAAAACTGTCATTATGTGAACAGAAAACACCTATTGTTAAAACGATTCGTCTACGGAGTTTTTCGTTTATTTTTTGTGCCTTACGCAGACCATGAATGTGACAAGGAAGCCCCACGTAGGCAAATTTTCCATCAGTAGATAAAATTTTTTTTAAGGCAATATTCACGGGAACTGGACAATATTTTGACTTAGCCGCATCCAAGATTTCTTGGCGGGTACATGCAATAAAAGGTTCAGGCTTTAAGGGCTTGTTTTTATCCATTCTTGTAATCAATGCGCCATCAACTAATCCATCTTCTAGGGCACTAATCAGTAATTGACTGACAATGCCACCCGAAGAAGAGTTGAACCTAACAGTGCAGTCTGTTGAGTATCCCACGTAACAATCAACATAATTCCCTAGCAAAACATTATCCGATTGTTTCAGTTGCTTTGCATCATTTTTTGCTAATTGTATAAAATTTACTGAGTCGCCAGGGCAAACTTGGTGACACAGACTACATTGAGTACATTTTGTCGTGTCTACTTTAGGCAGGAATATTTCTTTTTTATGATTTAATGTAATGCAAATCGCTGAGTTGGGACAAATGGCAAAACAGGTGCCGCAACCAGTACATAATCCCCTTGCAACAATAGATTCTATATTTTGAGTGGAAAATTTGCTGATTGTAATATCCTCCAATTCAAGCGGGATGATTCGACTGTTTAAGAAGCGCCTTAACCTTAACGAAACTAGATAACGCTTTTTCTTTAACTACTAAACATTTTTGAGCCAGTTCTTCTCGTATCAAAAACCGGTTTTCCCAAGTGTAAAGAATTGTTTGTTCAAGGTTTGACAACACCGTTAAATAATCAGCGTCAGTTTTAACTATACAACGGTCCTGACCCATCATTTTACCTAAGACACTATGAAATTTATGTCCAAAAGACAAAGCCACCGTGGGAACAGCAGAACTAGCTGCAGCAATGGCAGCATGCATCCGACAGGAAACAACCATTTCGCAAATCGCTATCACGCCTTTGACTTCATTTGCGCGGTAATCAGTCGAAAGAATGTGTACGCGTGCTTTATTTTTAAGTTGACTGTAAATATCTTGGCTTGCTATAGTGTCGTTCTTAATGAACTCATTAGGAAAGACAAAATGCGGAATAAGTATAACATCAGCACCTAACGTTTCAACAATAAAGTCAGTTACCCTAGTCATCAACCGCACGTATGTTTCATATTTCCTTTGAGGTTCAGCGATATTATTGAAACAATATCTAAAAATCTCACTACTCGGTGCTACACCAATTAAGGGACGACCACCAAAATGAATTCCAAGAGAAGAAACAATCTCAACTGCACTTTCCTTTGAGACTGGTTCAAAAAGAAAAGCTAAATCAGCAGCACAATGTAGCTTATGTTCAGTTACACCAATTTCCCGCAAGAAGTCCAGAGTTGTTTCTTCACGTGCGATTACCAAATCTGTCTTTGAAAGTACTCGTCCAACCAAACGTTTCATAACATGATTCTTGAAAGGACCAATAGATGCTGGACAAACAACAATTTTCTTTTTAGAAAGCAACATTAAATCCAGCTGGAAAAGAGAAAACAAGGGATAAACCAAACCGTAATATTCATTCAGAGAATCAGAGCTTAAATCCAGCACAATGTCATAGTCATGGTAAATGTCAGTTCCTTTAGAACTTATTTTAGATAATAAATTGAACCAAACACAAGAAAAATAAGCCCGCGCCGCAGGACCCATCGAAGCAAACAACGTTGCAATAGTGGATTTTCGACACCTAAACCAAGTGTGTTTTATAAAAAGTTCAGAGTTAAAACCATAATTTTGCGTGTAAACAGAAACATCAAAATCGCGTGTAGCCATCAAAGAAACCTCAGCTTCAGAGATGACCGCCAAGTTTTTCATGAGAGAAACAGCGATGGCTGCACCACCATGACTTAAAGGGTTTGAAAGATTAATAACAAGGATTTTAGTTTTCCTTGAATCCTTAGTTTCAGAGATCATTAGCCATCGCTCAGAGTTGTAAGAATATAAAAAAAATAAATACAAAATAGGGTCAGTTGAATTTTGACCCAACAAAATACCCTAGAAACACCATGGCTGTTGCAATCCAAAGCATCCCACAACGTGAAAGCCCATTTTGCACATTGCCACGTAACAACAGTTGAAGCGAACCTTTAACTAAATTGCGCAAATACCTTCTTTCTGTCCCCAAAGCAGCTTTGTTCTTGTTGCTGTCTGAGACAAAAGCTTTAGAAAAGCCTTCAGAATAAGACCGCTTAAGCACATAACTAAGATTTACTCGATTTGTAGATACTTTATGATAAACGATTGCCTGAGGATCATAAATGACTATTTTGTTTGGCAACTTGCTTATTAAACGGATGCCAAATTCTGTGTCCTCATGACCCATTAGCACATTACCAACTCTACCCACGCATGTGCTGAAATAACCTACTTCTTCAAAAATAAGACGCCTAAAAGCCATGTTACAACCGATTGGATTTCGGATTGGAGCTTTTTTTGTTGGAAGACCCTTGTAGGAGCAACCAACAATCCAGTACAATTCTTCAGGAAACCAATCTGGATTTTTACTTGGCCAAACAGGCAGTATACGCCCACCTACGCCAATTACTTGTGGGTGTGAAAAGTTGCTTACAAGCCTGCTAAGCCATTGGGGGTCAGCAAAGGCGTCATCATCGATGAAGGCCACGATTTCTGAGTCGCAGTTGCGGATGCCCATATTTCGGGCGGATGATAAACCAAATTTTTCGCTCACTAAAAGCTTAACAAAGGAATCTAATTTTTTCCTGTAATAATCTATCAAGTCTTTGTTAGGATCTAAAACAACAATGATTTCTTTTGGTTGCAGCGTTTGTTTTTTTAGTGATTCTATACAGTTAATTACGTTATTTGCACGTTCAATGGAATAAACGGAAATAACTACCGAGACATCAACCAAAGAACCACCAGCGTTAAATCATTTTTACTAACAACTCTAAAATGAAAACATGTTTTTATGTTAATATGTTAACGTGTTTCTTAAGCGCTTGAAGTTGCATTGAGCCAAAAATAAACTAGCCTTTGTTGATATTCTGAAATTCGAGATTCAGGATTAAAAGCCCATAATTCCACAAACATTTGATAATAATATCCGTTGTTATCTTTATCGAACAAAGCTTTTTTTGTTAAATTCACTTGGACATTGTTAATTGTTAAGGTTTCAAGTATCGATTGATCACTTGAAAAGGAAACGTCTGAAAAAGAGAAGGTTAAAGGTACAGCACAAGCTGCACCATTTTTAAGTATTGTTCGATAGGTATAGACAGGCGTTAACATGCTTGAAATTGTTTCGTTGGCTGAAGGTTCTGTTTGATTTCGAATTTTTATGTAACAACAATAATATGCTGTGGAGTCTAAGTGGTTGCCAACACCAAGATATATTGTGTAGTTTTTGCCGGGCATTATATTAAAGGGCAGGTCTTGTGCCAGTTGTTGTGGACCCAGGAGGTATAACTCTGAAAACTTTTCTGAGGGCAACTTAACAATTTGAATGAGAAGAAAGGAAGAGAATAGCAAAATGCAGATGAATGCAGCTACAAAAAACAGGTTTCTATAATCTGAGAGTTTAATGGTCCTTCACCTCAGGCGTGGAGTTTAGCATATTAGTAATGTAATGATTCTTTACCAAACGCCAACAAAGAAATAAAATAAAAATAACCGAGAAACAACCGGTAACTGCAAAAACGATAGAATAGCCGAGACTGCTTTTATTTTGGGTGAAAGCTGTTTTCTGTGCGTCTTGAGAGTCAATTATTACTTGTTGGGTCAGGGATATTGCAGATAAAGCATAACCTAAGGCTAATTGATCATTGCCTGCGTTATATGCGTTTTCGGCTTTTGCCAAGAGGTCTACCGCATCGTTTAATCTGTCGATTAACTCAGTAACGTTAGCTCCGTAGTTTTCGGCTTTGTATAGTTCTGTAAAAGCGGTTAAAGTGGCATCGTTAGCTTGCTGTATTTGCTGTGGCACTGAAGCTGTTTGGCAGACTGCAAAGTATGGGTTTGAGAGTATGAACCCTAAAAGAAGTAAAGTAATAATGGCGGTTGAGAATCTTTTCAATGTTAACATCCCTAATGGTCTAAGCGTTTATTTGATTTTTCTTGGACTGATAATCTAAAAGGGCTCTTTCATTAGCTAGATTTTGAAGGGATTTTTGAATCTGTTCATGCTGACGCATAAAACGCTTGTAACGAAAAAGGAAAACGCGACCATGTTTGGTAACTTTATAGTTTGAACCATCTAGTTCAAGATAACCCAGTTGCAGCGATAACCCCAGGTATTTCTCTAAAAGCTTGAAGCTCAAGTTTGCGTTAATCATAATTCTAGTTTTTGGGGCACCAGAATTAGCAGCTTCTAAAATCGCAGCCAACAAACCTATTCTATCGCGGTTTTTGCCCAAAAAATCAACCCGAAAACACTGAATTACAATTTTTAGAAAGTCAATTAGCAAAACCCTTCTTGAGAGAAGTGGACTAGTAAGCGCAGGTAAATAACCATTAAACGCCTTCTTGCTTTCTACTCAATTCATCAAACCCAAAATTTTACATTTAAATTTTATCTACAATCTCAAAACACGATAAACAGGCAAGTTAATTGTTTAACTGTAAATACTGGAAAACCAAGGAAAAAAGCTAAAAATAGTTAAAACAGTAATTTCTTACAAAATCAGACAGCAAAAAGTACTATGTCTCTTATTATTAAAACGCATTTAGGGGATTTCTGTTTTGTTATCTCGTAGGGCTAACCAGCGTTTAAATTCAAGACCAGTACATTTGCCTTTACCTAACCAGTTGTCACCATACTTCTGCCGTAACTTCTCATTATAAGACGCAAAAGTTTCTGCTTCAGTAACTTCAACGCTATCCCTTTTCTTCTTAACCAACAGACCATTAACTCCAACTTAATCTAATACATTATGTCACTTAAAGTTAAGTCTAAAAAACAAAACAAAAAGAAGCCAAAAGATCAGTTTCCATGTTTGATTATGTTAGTTCAAGTTTTAACTTGTCAATCAAAACCTAATTTGATTGATTACCTTGCGGAAACCGTTTTTCTGAAACTTTATGTTTTTATACCCTGAAATAAAGTAGAAACCGCGATACGTTTGTCTGAAAACCCTGAAAACTCCAAACCCTTAAACATTGAACCAACATTTACATGCTCGAACGCAATTACCCCCGAAAAATCGCGTGAGAAAACAAGAAAAAACAATAAAAACTCAGCATCCAAAAGTAAAGTTGAAGAAAAAAGCGTCATGTGCGATTTTGAAGAAGAAAATTCGGCAGGCAAAAAAGTTAAACATCGTTACATTTGCACTTACTCCGACCCTTACAGCATCAAAAATCGGGTTACCGTAAACAATTATTCATCTTACCAAAAATTCATACTAAACCTTGAAGCACTTCAAATCAAGAACACAGGCAAAATTGACCATCTTATAGCTTTAGACGCCATCAGAACCAAACTGGTACCTTACGATTTCCAGATGAAAACTGCACTTCAAGTCATTAACGAGATGAATGCTAACGCGATTTTGGCTGACGAGGTGGGTCTTGGTAAAACCATTGAAGCAGGCTTAATCATTAAAGAATTAATTTTGCGAGGAGAAATTAATTCAATTCTAATTATTTCTCCAAAAAGTTTGCTGTCCCAATGGAAGTCTGAAATGGCTGAAAAATTTGGAGAAAATTTCTGCATAGCAAACTATCCAGGCGAACGTGTGAACCTTAAAGCTGACGACCGGATAATCTGTTCCCACAGCTTGTTACCTAGAAAATTTGAGGAGCTTGCAAGCAGAACTTGGGACCTTATAGTGGTAGATGAAGCGCACGCTTTCCGTAATACACACAGTAAAGGTCGTGGGTGCCTTGGAAACCTGCGGAAGAACCATTTCTTGATGCTTACTGCGACGCCACTTTGCAATAAACTCACAGATATTTACAGTATTGTTGATTTGATTCAGCCTGGAGTTTTAGATAGTGAACGCGCCTTTATTTCCCGTTTCGCTGAGGATTCAAGAAGTCGTGTTGTAAGACAGGAAGAAGCGCCTTTGCTTAGACGGACATTAAGGGATATGATGTGCCGAACACGACGTGAACAGACGGGCATTCCATTTACTAAACGCATTGTTGAGTCCAGAACGCTTGAAGCTAACGATTATGAACGCGAATTCATAGACCAAGCAACCGAGTACCTGCGAGCAGTCAGCCAGAACAAATTTAAAACCATTGAAACCTTAATCGCTGAAAATCCCAACCGAAAAATCAGCGAATCCCAAAGCAACGCAATCCTAGTTTTCCAAGCTATAACTCTACAACAATCCTTCTCAAGTTCACCTGCGGCGTCCATTGAATCGTTGAAAAAGAGGCAGCAACGTTTTCCCATGGAAAAGGAAGCTACAGACAAACTAATCGAAATGGCAATGAAAGTTAAAAGCGCTAAAATGGACCTACTGAGAAGCATTTTAAACGAAACCAATAAGGAGCAGGCTTTGATTTTCTGTCTCCGTAAGATTACGGCGCGAAAAATTAAGGAAATGATTGACCAAGAATTCGGCAGAGCTGAAGTTTATTTGGGCGATATGAACCAGATTGAAAGAGACGCCACTATTGAAGCTTTCAAGAAAGGAGAAATCCGTTACTTGATTGCGACGGATGCAGCGGCTGAAGGTCTTAACTTACAAAACTGCGCTATGATGTTCAATTATGACTTGCACTGGAACCCAATGAAAATTGAGCAACGTATCGGTAGAATTCACCGGTTCAAACAGGACCGAGACGTTACCGTGTTTAATCTTGCAGTTAAGGACACCATAGACGATTATGTACTGCACATACTGTACCAAAAAATTGAGTTGTTCACTATGACTATTGGCAAAATGGAAACTGTTCTTGCTGAACTAAAAGAAGGTGACCAAGACATTCAAAAGACCATTGCAGAAATCTTGCTGCGAAGCAATTCACGCTTAGACATTCAAAAGGAACTTGAAAAACTTGCCAATAACCTGAAGACTTCAAGAGAAAACCAAGAATTAGCAGAAGAATTCACACAGGGAGTAATTGATTGAGCGAAACAAACTTTGAAGAATTCTTTGAAGCCTACGTCAAAGCGAAAGACGGCAAAATAACTTTCAAAAACGAAGTGCTCTATGTAACTTACCCAAACCAGTCAAAGGAAGAATACACTTATCACCCAGCGGTTTGGCGGGAAAAAAAGGTGCCGCTCATCGCTCCGGGAAGCCCAGCTTTCCAGCAAGTCCTAAGAGAATGCCAAGAAAACGGGTTGCTATGCCAAATCCAACTCGCACCTAAAGAAGACATGCCAACAGAGGTAAAACGGCACTTCAGAGACGCCGCGTTTGCCTGCATTGAATGCGACAAGGTCACTATTGGACAAAAAGAAATCAGCGTATGCGTCAAACCTCAACCCTGTCATCACCAGATTAACTGTGGTAAAATCAGTCAAGTAAAAATCGGCAAACAAGAGCCAACACGATACTTCCAATTTTACTACTCAGTCATCTTCTACAACAAACTGAGACCAAAAAATGAGGAAGTCATCACAATTCTGCTTGATGAAAAAGCAAACATTGTAGAAACTGCAAGTTTTGGTGAAGGCAAATTTGTTGAAGACAAAAGTTTAGCAGTTTTGGATTGTAAGGGTAAAGTTAAGCCTGACCTGTTTGACCAGCTTCAAATGGTTGCTGATGAAAAGTTGGAGGGGCTTCTTCGTGAAAAGGTGGCGCTTTTTGATTTACCTCTTAGCAGGGAAAAAAAGGCTAAGCTGAGGGCTTTTGAGAAACGACTCAAGCAGGAGCGTCGAGAACAGATTCTTTCTCGCAAGCACGATTTTGATCCTTTGAAGTGGCAAAACAACTACATTACGCTTCTGAAAAAGGAAGAAGAAGCATATTTGACCAACATATCGGTGAAATTTATTAACTTACTAGTCATAAATACTTTCAAAGTCAAATTTGACCTGATTCTGGATAACGAAGCCGAAATCCATTCTTCATTAACGTTGGGTTTGAACCAACCCATAGAAGTCACATGCCCAACATGTAAAAAAATGTTCATTGAAGGCTACGCAACCCAAGACGGCCAATACGTTTGTGGAAACTGCATCAAACAATCCATCGACTCCGGCAAGGTCTACTCCAAAAAAGCCGCATTATCATTCGATGATACTCTAAACGAGTACATTGAGCAGGGTTCAGGATTTGTTTGCTCAGTTTGTGGAAAACGCCACAGTCGCCTGCTAGAATTCAAATGCAGCCATGACAACTCAAGCATATGCATCCAGCACTATGGCTTCTGTGACGTATGTGGTAGTGGAAAAGTTTACTCTAAAGACAATTTGTTTTACACTGACGAGTTTAAACATCAATTATGCCCCAGACATGCGGGAAAAACCAAATAAAGGAAGTAGACAGTTGTGCATCAAGTAAAATTTAACGGCGTTTTACAGAAAATCTTGGATCAACCAAACGTTGACGTTGTAGAATTACTGCAAGATGAACTAAGATTGCCTCTTGACAAAGCAGAAGTCCTCGCTAAACGAATAGAAAAAGAATATATTCAAACAGCCGACAAGGAACATAAGATACACAAAAACATCGTCGAAAAACAGTTAGACATCAAGCAAGCAAAAGAAACTGTTTACGTCATTGAAAGCCTTTCAACTAAAGAGTTTGAAAACTTTACAAAATGGCTCTTACAAGAATTAGGCTACGACATACACCCCGAAAAAATTCAAACAATACTTGGCGTCGACTACATCGCCACCAGAAACGGCACCAAAACAGCAGTTTTAGCACGCAAGTTCCCCAAAACCTGTGTTGTCTCTGAAACCGTTGTTTTGATGGCTCAACAAGCGAAACGTATCTACCAATGCGAAAACGTAATTGTTTTGGCGACAACAGCATTTTCTGAACAAGCTATACTTGACGCTGAAAACGTCGGTGTTGAACTTTGGGATGCTTACATGCTTGATGAAAAAATATGCGAAGTTAAGAAGAAAGCTGAGCAGGAAGTACAGGCAGGCTTCCCAAGCTACAAAGGCAATCTACTTGACAGCCTGTTAGGTTTAGAGGAACGCAAAGACTTCATGATTGAAAAACGTGCAGGAGAAAAATACGACGTTTACTTCCCCGGAGTCAAGTTTCCCTTGCTAACTTTCCAAGTGCAAAACGGTGTGGTTAGTAAGCTTGTTTACCGAATAAAATACAATGAATCCGTCGGGGAAAACGATGGAGAAACGTTAATCAAATGTGACCGCAACGGCGTTCGATTTGGACCTGAAGATGCAGAAGCATACGCTCAAGTAACTGAGTTTCTAGAGCAATTCTTAGAATAAAATGGTAACAGGGTCGTTTGGAAAAAAGGAAAGGGTTACCACGCATTAGTTGCGGGTTTACTCGTCCTCGCAGTCTTCACAGTCACAGTCGCAATCGCAGTCGTCGTCGCAGTATTCTTCGTCTTCTTCAATAAGGAATATGTTGTGTACCAATTTTTACACCAAACGCAGTAAGTCACTGAATGAGTTAATAAACCCTTTCAGCAGCCGCTTAAAAAACGCTCCAAAAATCAGCAAAATATAAACAACCGAGTTTCAACATACTAATGGGTGGTTTTTCAGTCATTAGCACCTACCCCCCTATAGGTTTCTGCATACTATTTCTAATAGGAACAAAATAGGTTGGTAATGTTCAAGAAATAGTGAAAAAGTAAAAGGATTAATTGGTTTTGTTTAAGCGTTTTTTGCTGACAACTAATGCGCCTGAGACGATTAATAGGAGGATGACGATAACTGCAAAGCTTGGGAACTCTGGAACTACTGTAACGTTGTCGGCGGTGTCTGTGTGTTCGATAAAGTTGGATGTTTCTCCTGTTGCTGGGTGGTCGGATAGTTCTGACTCTAATGTTAAGCCTGTTGAGCCTGCACTGGTAACGTTGAAGGTTAAGATAGCGATTGTGCCGCTGCCGCTGAACGCTGGTGATGAACCAACTGATGTGGCGGTTAGTGTATATTCACCGGTTTCTTGTGAAGCGTGGTTTTCAGCTATCAAGAGTGTGTCTGTACCTGATTCATGAAGGACTCCTCCAGGGTTGGCTTCTACTCCGAGCATTGATTTGGCTTCGGTAAGGCTGAGTACGTTGGGGTTCCAGCTAAGTTGGACGTCTACGCCGTAGAGGTTTTGCACGTCATTTATGACTATATTTACGGTTAATGTGTCACCGATTTTTGGTTCGTTTGCGGATGCTTCGGCTTTTACAACGGTGTTGGCTGCGGACGCTTCGTTGATTGAGCAAATTATTAGCAAAACTATGATTAAAGTTAAACATGCTGCTTTTTGTTTTCTACACGGGTTGTTCATAAACTATTTTGCTCCTTTTGACCCGTCTTTTAGGGTCACTATTTTATCTCTGCCACTCTTATACCTTGTCACTACACCCCTTTTTTCCAGCGCAGTTAAGAGTTGACTTGTTTTAGCTTTAGAGAACCTGCACTGATCTGTAATGTCTGATTGACGCATGCTGCCTTTTGCAGTTTTTAAGAGGTTTAGGATTTTGTCTTCTTCACTTTCAACTTGGATAGTTGGTGCCTCACTGTTTAAGTTGACTTGACTTGTTTGTCGTCTACGTTTAATTATCAAAAATGATGCGGTTAAAACAATAGTTATGCCTCCTGCTGATGCTCCAAGAAGTACCAGTGGATGCTGTGGACCAATATTTTCGTTGACGTCATTTTTAGGGGTTAGGACGATTTCAGTTGGGTTATTTTCTAAGTCTTGAGTTCTGTACCATCTCAATATGCCACTGGTGGGGTCTTGACTGTTTGGTTCAGGCGTAACCGTTTTCAATGCTAAACTGGTTGGATAGTTTATTTGAAGTGATGCTTCCCCGTAAAGTTTTGTAAAGAAGCCATCTACTGCAAAAACATCACCGAACATTGACTCGTTGTTTTGAGTTATACTGAAGTTTTTCCAGATGAACATGTATTCTGTGGTTTTTGAGGAGGTTGAGATTGTGGTGTTGATTTGTAGAGAATCTGGGTCGATCGCCATGGGTCGTTTTGTAACTGCTGAAGCCTGGTCGGCTACCCCGTAAGCTTTGGTTTGGAAGCTTTCCCAAGTGTCTATTGGTGCGTTAACGTCTGATACTTTTGTGATTAGCCATGTTGCAGAGTTATCTTGGTTAATGCTGATTTTGTATTCTATGTAGTCTTGAGCGTTTGCTCTATAAACAGGAAGCAGCATTATAAGCATTAGTAAGACGGCACAGTAGGCAACTATGCGGTGAACTTGCATGGTGACTTTAATGGTGTATAGGTATTTAAAAATTATAGATTCAAACTAAGCTTTTACCTGCCCGCCACTTAACCCTAAAAATGCTTGTCAACATCGCGTTAACCTGAAACACAAATTTGCCCAAACACCGTTCATAATCACACTATACCAATATTTTGGAGCTAAAAAGTATTTCTAAACCCAAATGAACAATTATGAACAAAAATAAACCATTATCAAGTTTTTTAAACCAAAAGGAGCTTGGAAACGCTTTTATTTATAAACTCAAACAACTGTTTCAGAAGTGAAAATCAAAATGAAAAAAGTATCAATCATAGCAATTGCGGTGGCATCAATCCTTCTAATCAGCAGTTTGGGCTTAGCAATAAACTTTGCAGCTGCAACACAAAACCACGGCGAAAACTCAAACAGGCCACTTCAGAAAAGCTGGGTACGAATAAACGGCGTCATAAACTGCACCTGGAATGACCAAGACGTTAACGGCATACTTCAAACAAGGTCTCGCACAACCCTGCTTGCAAGCGAAAACAAAAGAGAATTAACCTCTGCAACAGCAATCTGGACAACCGAGGATTCACGCCCAATCAACAGTGTACGTGCAAAAGAAAACTTCACCTACACCTTCTACGCAGCAAGATTAAACAACGCGTCGATTTCAGAATTCAGCATTGATGACTCGGATTACTTCCTTAATGGTACATGGAACATTTACACAGTAACAAGTTCAATAACTGTAATCACCGATGAAAACAACACAATCGTCAGCGTCCATCGTGACTCAGACACTCAAGTTAGCCAAGCAAACGGTAACTTAACCATAACCGACAATTGGTCCAAATTTACACTAAAGATAGACAACCAAGATGATTTAAGCGGAACAGTTTTCCGAACATTAACAAGAATGGCCGAATTCAACCGTTTCGCAATGATTGACCAGAGTGCAACTAAAATTTCGCGTGCCGACCTTAACCAAATTTCAACCTGTTTCCGTGCAATGCCTGGATGGGGTAACTACGACGCACAAATGGACTTCAACGGCAACTTCAAAATCGACATCACTGACCTTTCAACAGTAGCAGCCAACATCTAAACTCAACCATTTTTCTTTTTTATCAGTTAATTTTTCATTAGGTTAATTAGCTAAAAACGCTTTATTGAAGAATGAACAAAAATGGCTAACTCTTCAGAAGCCAGCAAAACTGATGAACATAAAATTACACGTTTGCCTTGTGGCTGCGTGTATCAGGATAAAGGCTGGATACTAATGCGGATAAACGAATGTGCGTACCATCACCGCAGAAGAACCACTAAACGACCATACAGGCCAAAAGCCGAATGCGTCAGACCATAAACTAATATTTTTTTTTAAAAAAAGAGGGGGCATTTTAAACTTGATTTTTCCATAACCCATTTAACTGTCTAAGTAGATTCTCAAGGTATCTTGACAATGAAAAATAAATTCGCCGCTCCAAATAGCAAGCCAAAGTCTCGTAAATATACACGGTTAGTACTGCAAATTGTAGTAATGGTTGCGTTAATAGCCGCTTTATTTTATTATGTTTTCACGACAAGCAACGGCGAGGTTTCTTTTGTAAGCATCATTTCAAACATAAAACTTGAGTATCTTCTGCTGGCTTTCTTGAGTTACTTTGGCATCAACATCCTATTTACTATACGATTACAACGTGTTCTGGCAAAAGAAGGCATTAAAACAAATTTCGGTAAAACCTTACTTGCTCAATATGCAGGCATGTTAACAAGTGACGTTACACCTGCAAGGTCAGGTTACATTCTTACGCCTGTTTACCTTAAAGATCAAGGCGTCCCCGCACCGGTAAGCCTTTCAGGCATCTTGGGTATACAATCAATCGAATTTTTAATCAAAGTTTTAGGCGGAACATTAGCGCTGTTTTTCTTGATGAACTTTGCGAATATGACGCAGGAATTAATGATTCTGGCAATAATCGGAGTAAGCCTCATGCTGACTGGAGGGTTAATCCTTGCTGCAATGACTTGGTCCCAACGTGTAGTTGCATTTGTTGAAAAAATTGCTAATCATCGATTTCTTAAAAAAATAACCGGTGGCTTAATCGGAAAACTTGAAGAATATGCAACTAACGCTAAAAAAACACGCAAAGCCTTTCCAGAGATAACAGCCTTTACATTTCTCTGTTGGATACTAAAAGGCTTTGAATGGTACTTCTTAGCCGTCGCATTGGGCATAGTCATAAACGTTAACCCTGTGATTGCATGGTTTGGTTTCTTCTTAATTCACCCACTCGTTACTGCACTCGGATTTGTACCAACCCCTGCAGGTTTAGGCGCTCAAGAATGGGGTGTTGTTATCGTGCTTGGAACCTTTGGCGTGAGTTCAGTTGCCGCACTATCTTTTGCTTTGATCGCAAGAGCTTTACTCATCATTGAAGACCTTATTGGCGTGCCACAGATTGTAAAATCAACCAGCTTGATTTTTTCACGCAAAAGCCTTCAAGAAACAACAGTGCCACCAAACACCCAACCGCAGTAACCCAACATTTTTAAGACAACCCTTTTTCTTTCACACATATACGCACGGAGTTTTGCTAAAGTGAGCCCTCAAAATGTAAGATTTGCTAATTCTAGCGATAAGTTGCGGATTAAAAAAATCATTGATTTATCGTTTCCAAGATTTTACAGGTACTTCTCCAATCGTAGCGTAAACTCTTCTACTGGCGCGGTGTTAGTTAGTGAAGAGAATGGTATTGTTTTGGGTTTTGCCCGATTAACCGAGTTTAGGGTAGGCAGAAGCAAGTTTGGGTGTGTTTTGTGGCTTGCTGTTCATCCCGATTTTCGTAGAAAAGGTGTGGCTTGTGGTTTGGTTAGGGCGGGTGCTAGTTGGTTGATGGGTCGGGGTGCGTTGGCTGTTTTTGCTTCGGCGGCGCGTGGGAATGTTGGTTCTATTGGGTCTTTTGTGGGTGCTGGTTTTAGGCGTGTTGGTTTTTTGGGTTTGTGTGGTTTTTTTGGTTGGCGTGTTTTTGAGTTTTATCGTAAGATTTGGTTTGTTCCTGGTGAGGTTGTTTTGGTTTTTGGTGTTTGTTGATTTGTTTTTTTGTTTTGCAATACAGAGCGGTAATGTTTATTAAGACTCAATACACAATATACATTGCTTCGTGCAAACAAAAAAAGCACGATGAATTGAATGAAGGAATAAAAGTGAAAAATAAACAAACCCAAAACTCAGCAGAACCATACTTCTACATAGCCCTAGTAATAAAAGGCACCGAACAACAATACCTCAACCTCCTAAAATACGTCAACAACAAAAACGGTGCACAAGTAATCTACCAATGCAAATCCCTAACCTATCTGCGAGTAAACAAAGACGACTGCACAAACATGAAAACAGTCACAGCAGAAGCTCCAATACAGATACAAGTCCAAGGAGCTGAGTATTAATGAACAACCACTTTACTCTGCGAAGGTTACTACACAACAAACGCGCCCTCGGCGCACCTGTAGGTAACCTAATTATTCTAGTCGCCGCAGTCATTTTATCCACAACTGTCGTGCTTTTCGCAACAAACGTAACCAGCAGCCAAGTCCAGAAAGAAAAAATGTATGTCGCAACAAGCCACATTTGGTACGTTAACAGCACAACCAGTATTGCAGCTATTGCCATTTGTGATACAGGACCTACCGACATCGTCTTAAACAAAATTGACGTTAAAGGCATGCAGTGTGAATGGAACGGCACAGCCAACTATGTCGCTTACTGTAAACTCAATGGCACAATGCCAGGTGACTTGCCATTCATAGACGAAATCAACCGTTCAGGCGCTACACCTGTCACAATTGGTAACCAAGCTTACGACTTTGAAATTGCAGGTGAAGGTTTAACAATCAAATCAGGCTGGACTATCGCCTTCTACATTGTAGTGCCTAACCGTGTGATGGTTTACGACTTATCCACACCACTCAGAATGGTCATTACAACAACGCAGGGAGTTTACGTAACTGAAACACTGGTGCAGACAACTTAAAACTGCACTCAATCTTCTGTTTTTTACCTTTTTGTTTTACTTGTATTTTAACTGATTTAGTGCTTGATTCTCTAAAAAATAACATTATTTCCTCTTTTAATCCATTAAAAGTAAGTTGGTCGGGAGAGCAGGATTTGAACCTGCGACAGCTCGGTTTCTGTGGCCTAGACAGGCTAGAATGAAGCCCACCATGGGTAGACCTCTACAGCTTCTCCATCCCTCAAGCAAGTTGAAGGACTCGAGAGCTCTGCCAGGCTGAGCTACCTCCCGAAGGTAGTCTTTTTCATAAAAACTAAGAGAAAGAATTTAAGCTTATTGGATGCAGGCAGGTTAAACCCGCAAAAAGTCCATGAAAAACTGAGTACTGGTACTGTTTTATGTTGGGATAAGTTTTTATTTGCTGTATGGTTTGAGGCTTAAGGAAACTTGTTGAGTTGATTTGTGTTGACAAAAACTATTGGGATTGTAACTTCAGGAGGCGACGCTCCAGGAATGAACGCGGCGATTCGCGCTGTCACACGTGTTGCCCACTCCAAAGGCTTTTGCGTTCTGGGTTTTGAGCGGGGCTGGGATGGTTTGTTAAAGAATCAGTTCAAAAAGCTTAACCCGCGTGCTGTGGGCGGCATTATCCAGCAGGGAGGCACAATTTTGCGAACAATCAGGTGTCCAGCTTTTGAAGATCCCGCAGGCGTTGAGTGTGCAGGGGAAAACCTGAAAACAAACGGCGTTGACGCGTTGGTAGTAATCGGCGGCGATGGCAGTTTCCGAGGGGCACTTGATTTGAGTCGTAAAAGCGGAATTCAAACTGTCGGTATCCCAGCAACCATCGATAACGATGTGTACGGCACCGATGAAACCATCGGGTTTGACACTGCAATAAACACGGGAGTTGACGCCATCGACAAGATTCGTGACACTGCAATGAGCCATGAACGCATTTTCATTGTTGAAGTTATGGGACGTAAACGGGGCTTTTTAGCTTTGGAAGTTGGTATCTGTGTTGGCGCTGAGGTAATTTTAATTCCAGAAAAGCCGTGGAAGCTTGACCAAATCGTTAAGATAATGGAGGATAACAGCAAAAAGGGTAAACGTGCCGGGATTATTGTGGCTGCGGAAGGCATCGGTGACACCAGTTTGCTTGCAAAAGAAATGCAGCGCCAAACTGAATCTGAAGTGCGGTTGTCTATTTTGGGTTATGCTCAACGCGGTGGCAGTCCAACTGCAAGGAGCAGGTTTTTAGCAAGTAACTTTGCCGAAAAAGCGGTGGATACGATTTTGGCGCGGGAAGGCAACAAAGCTGTCGGTTTACAGCAGGGCCAAATTGTTACTCTTCCACTGGTTGAGGCGGCGACTAAAAAGAAAGACATAGACTTGCGCTTGTTTGAACTTGCAGACATGCTTGCAACCTAAATCTTCTTCTTTTTCAAGAATTTTTTGAAAACGTTTAGAAGCCTTCTTCTTTTTGTTCCATTTCAAGCAGAGCCCAAAAAACTAAACTAAGACCAGACGCCACAGACCCCCCGTTCTTAATCGTCCAGCCGTCTTGCGCATACTTGTTTAAAGCTGCATTCCACTCTTCCGCTTCAACCACCACGCCTTTTGTATCCTCAACAAGCGAGGCAACCTCAAAACGGTGAAGCACAGTCTTATACCTCATCTTATAATCCAACAAAAACTCCTCCAAAACTATTCAGGCTTTCTGAGTTAAAAAAATTCTTGCAACTTATGAATTACTCGGTGTTTTTGTTTCAGACTACTGATTTTCAACATATTTTTGAGTGGTTTTTCAACCAATAGCACCTACCCCTCTATAGGTTTCTGCATAGACCCTCTTTTAGTTCTGCTTAATCCCGAAAATTGGGCACATAAGGGGCGACTAGGTGCAGCCCTAAAATGTAAAAAACCAATTATTTGCCCATGCCCACGGTTTATTGACGTATGGGTGGCGTGGCTGCTTTTGCCTAAGATTTTAAGAGACCTCACTGCACGACTGATTTCTTTAGCGTTGCCAAGAGTAGCTTGGGACAAAAGATATTACAGGCAATGGGAAAAAGCAGGATATCACGTTACGCCGAACCATTTCTTTTTTCCAATTCCCAACACCGCTTCGCTGACCGATGGGTTATGGGAACAGGAGTCTAAACTTGTAGGAGTAGAGATGCACCTTGAAAAGCAACTTGAACTCCTAAACGAGGTATTCCCAAAATATGCACGTGAAAATCTTTTCCCAAAAACACAAACAAGCAACCCTAACGAGTTCTATCTGGATAACGGCTCATTCGGCTCGGTAGACGCCGAAGTCCTACACGTTATGATTCGCCACTTCAAACCCCGCCGTGTAATCGAAATCGGCTCCGGATACTCTACGCTCGTTTCAGCCAAAGCCTGCCAACTAAACAAACAAAAAGACGGCGTATCCACTGAACTAATTGCGATTGAACCATATCCTAACGAAACTTTAAAACAGGGTTTTCCAGGTTTAACTGAGTTGATTAAGAAGCCTCTGGAAAACGTTGATTTAGACATATTTTCTGGTTTAGGCGAAAATGATATTTTGTTTATTGATTCGACGCATGTCCTTAAAATCGGTGGCGATGTGAAGTACTTGTATCTTGAAGTGTTGCCACGGGTTGCTGGCGGCGTTATTGTTCACAGCCATGACATTTTCTTTCCATATGAGTACCCGAAGAGTTGGGTCAAAGAGAATCATTGGTTTTGGACTGAACAATACCTGCTCCAGGCGTTTTTGGCTTTTAACAGCGAGTTCGAAGTGATGTGGGCAAGCCAATACATGAGCCGCAGATACCCTAAAGAGTTAGCCAAGGTTTTTCAATCCTACAATGAGGCGGCTTGCCCGGGCAGTTTATGGCTAAAAAGAAAAGTCTACAAGTCTTTAACCTAAAACGGTATCAACGGATTTTTTAATCGAACCCTCAGCTGAATCTAAATCCAGCGGCAACTCCACCGTGATTATAGTGCCCTTCTTGTGTTCGCTTTCTGCCCAAATTTTGCCGCCATGAGCTTCCACACACCGTTTACAGATGGCTAAACCGAAACCCATGCCTTTGGCTTTAGTGGTGAAAAGTGGTGACCAAATTTTGCTTAATGTTTCAGGGGTCATGCCTTCGCCATTGTCTTCAATACTGAAAATAATTTTGTTCCGGGTTTTAGTGGTTTTTATTGTTAATGTTCCACCGTTTGGCATGGCGTCGTAAGCGTTTTTGATTAGGTTGATAAAGCTGCGGCATATTTTTGGGACGTCAACTTTTAGCTGGATAGTTTCAGTTGTTTCATTAATTAATTGTATGTTCTGGGGTGGCGGAATATGTGCTAAAGCTGTTTGTACAATTTTTTGGGATGTTGTCGTTTCAAGGTCAAGCTGTATTTCGTTTGAGTAATCAACTAGGTCGCTAACGATTTTGTTAGAGTAATCAATGCTTTTGTTAATCGTTTCAAACATAACCACATCTTTGTTGTCCAGCATTGCTGAGTATTTGGTTTTAAGGTAGTAGGCAGCTCCTCGTATACCTGTTAAGGGGTTGCGCAGGTCATGTCCAACCATTCCTGCTAATTCACCGATTGAAGCGAACCTTTGAGCGTCAAGAAGTTTCTTGCTTAATTCTTTCTGTTCAGTAATGTCGTGAAGAACAATTGCTATGCCAACGTCTTGCCCCTGGTTATTGCTAACTACACAACATGAAAGGCTTCCATACTTTCTTTCACCAACATGTGTGTTGAAAATTATTTCGTAATTTTTAAGTTCTCTTTGTTTTCGTAGTTGAGCCATTATCTGCGGCGTTTCATGCCCCTTAGTTAAAACGTTAGCTTTTTTTATTATTTGCTTGACCGATTTACCAACTACATCTTTTTCTTTGCATTTTGCGAGTTCTAAAAATGCCTTGTTAACCTTAACTATGATTCCTTCCAGATTGACCAAAATTACCGAGTCAGGCATTGTTGCGAACACGTTTTCAGCGGCGATTTCAAGGTTTAACCCAAACAGGTCATGCTTGACTACTGCGTAGGCGACAAAGCCGCCTGTGAAGCTTGTGGCGATGTTACCCATTACTGGAGCGTCAATGCCTATTACTGGAAAGATTGAATCTGTGAATATTGACGTTAAAATGGGAATAGCGAAGCCGAAGGCGACGAAGAGTGTTTGTTGTTTTTTGTTTTTATCCGTTAAACGAAAATAGTATTGTGAGTAAAGTAGCAGCGTTAGAAGTGTGATTGCTGCTGACCAGATGCCGTATATGCTTGAAAGCAGCGAATACGATGGGTAGCTTGGAATGTACCCCCAAGGCTTCAAAACTGGCGTTGATGAAATCCAGTTGGTTGTTAAATCTATCAGTGCAAAAAACACTGCGGGCATGTAAATCAGCAGGTAGGATGATTTTCTTTTTAGAATGTTATTTTCGGTGAAGACTAACGTGAAATGAAGGGCAAATGAAACGATAAAAGGCCAGAAAGACATTGCCTTGTTCCATAATTCTGCTGTTGTAACGGTTGGCGCTCTTACAAGCATGAATTCGCATAGTGCCCAGTAAGCGTTGGCCAGCATTACAACTGCGAACAGCCGGTTAATCATTGATTTTCGGTTTAGAAAATATACTCCTAACCCTAAGCCTATGCATATTCCGCATGCACACATGCTGAGTAGAGCGTATGTTTCCATGAGTCGTCATCCGTAGTTGTTAGGGGTGGTCTAACTTGCAGGATTTACTATACGGGGCAGTTTTGAATAAAATAATGTGCGTGATTCTTGGAATTACACATTTTACAATTAAAATTACTATGAATTTGCTGAATTTATTGATAACAATGACCCAGAAAGTAAAATTTTAATGTATTAACCACTAACAATACATTACGTTAGGTTGATAGAGCCACAAACAAGTGGTCCATTAGGGCTTTTTCATCTTGCTGCAGTCAACGTTGAATCAGTATACTTTTATTTGTGACGCAAGAACTATGCTATCGTAAACCAGAAATCAAAGGCAGTGTGCCACAGTTATGGTAGAGCTACGAGTACAAGAACAGCAAGTCCTTTTAGGCTTAGAAAAAAACGGCGGAAAAGCATCAGTAGAACAATTAATCAACACATGCAACCTACCCGACGCCGCAGTAATGCGTAACGCCCTAACCCTACAAGAAAAATCCTTACTAACAATACACGCTGCCACACAAAACGTAATCAAACTAACAGACGAAGGCAAAACCTACGCCCAAAAAGGCTTACCCGAAAGAAAACTAATACTTGCCGTAGCCGAAATGGGTGGTCAAGCTGACCTAAAAAAAGCTGCTGAAAAAGCAGGCATAGAAACCCAGTTTATTCAAATCGCTTTAGGTTGGGTTATCCGTAAAAAATGGGCAATCTTTTCCAGCCAAAGCAACACGATTAACATTTCAGACAAACTGCTTCACGAAACCGTTATTCCAGAAGGCTGCGATGAAAACCTTCTCAAATTCTTGTCTAACCGTGAACAGGCAGCGATGGATGAATTAAGCGACGCTCTAAAAGCTGAGGCTGAACAACTCAAAAAGCGTAAACTGGTTGTTATTGAACCTAAAACCACGCGGGTCCTCGAAATCACAGAGGAAGGTAAAGTAGCTCTTGCCGAGGGCAAAACAGTCCAGCAAGAAGTCACACAACTAACTCCTGAACTCATAATCACAGGCAAATGGCACACAACCAAATTGCAGAAATACAATATTGAAGCTCCTGTCGCTAAAACTTGGCCTGGAAAGAAGCATCCTTACCTAAGCTTCCTTGATGAAGTCCGCGCTAAACTTGTTACGTTGGGCTTCCAAGAAATGACCGGCACAAGCGTTGAAACCAGTTTCTTCAACTTTGACGCCCTCAACGTGCCACAGGACCATCCTGCACGGGAAGAAAGCGACATTTACTACATCAAAGACCCCGCTTACGGTGACATTAGCAGCCACGCAAAAGCTGTTGAACACAATAAAGAAACCCACGAAAACGGTTGGACAACAGGCTCCACAGGTTGGGGCTACAAATACTCACTGCTCGCGGCTCAACGCCTAATTCTTCGCGGTCACGGCACATGCCTTAGTGCACGCACACTTGAAAGCAAAGAACTGCAGATTCCAAGCAAATACTTCTCAATCGCACGAGTCTACCGACCAGAAGTCGTAGACAGAACACACCTTTCCGAATTCAACCAAGTTGAAGGCATAATCGTTGACCCAGACCTAAACCTCAAAGACCTCCTTGGCGTCTTGGGCAAGTTTGCTATGGAAATCGCGGGCGCAGACAAGGTCCGTTTCAAACCAGACTATTTCCCATTTACAGAACCCAGCGTAGAACTTAGCGCATACCGAGAAGGCGTCGGGTGGATTGAATTTGGCGGCTCTGGAATTTTCCGTCCAGAAGTCACTAAACCACTGGGCGTAGATGTGCCTGTGATTGCTTGGGGCTTAGGCGTAGACCGCTTGTTCATGATGCGTTCATGCATCGACGATATTAGAATGATATTTTGTCCGAACCTTGAATGGTTAAGAAAAAAGCAGGTGACATAAATGCCGACAATTGACATGGAATACAAAGAACTTGAGCAACTGCTTAACGTACAGCTTAACGGCGACATGGAAAAGCTTGACGACATTTTAGCATATGTTAAAGCTGAAGTTAAAGGCTACAACAAACAAGACCAAACAGTCAACATTGAATTTAAAGACACTAACCGTCCTGACCTTTGGAGCGTTGAAGGCTTAGCACGCGCACTTCGTGGCTATCTTAGTCAACAAAAAGGCTTAACGCAGTATTGTGTCAATAAATCTGCGGTTGAAGTCTTCGTCAGCAAAGAACTCTACAATGTTCGTCCATACATCGCCTGTGCTGTCATAAAAGAAATTCACCTTTCAGATGCAATTATACGTGGCTTAATGCACTTGCAAGAAAAACTTGACCAAACATTCGGCAGAAGCCGCCAAAAAACAAGCATCGGAATCTACAACCTCGACTTAATCAAGCCTCCAATTGAATACACCGCAGTCAAGCCTAACGAAGTCACGTTTGTACCGTTGGGTTTCACTGAACAGATGGGGCTTAACGAAATCTTAGAGAAGCATCCAAAAGGCTGCGAGTACGGTCACATCGTCAAGAAAAACCCGATGTACCCAATGCTGTTTGATGCTGACGGCAAAGTTTTGTCTTTCCCACCAATAATCAATTCTAATGATTTGGGCAAGGTAACTGAAGAATCACGCAACCTGCTTGTTGAGGTAACAGGTACGCTACACAAAGCAGTGCTTAATGCGTTAAACCTTGTCGTAACCATGCTTATTGACCGTGGCGGAAAAGCTTACACCACAACCATACATTACCCAGACAACTCAGAATACACCGAAAAGAACGTCGTCACACCAAACTTCAGCAATCGTTGCGTGACATTGAGCGTTGAGTATACGAACAAGGTTTTGGGTTTAGGTTTAACAGCTAAACATATTGCTGAACTGCTGAAAGTGGCAGGTTTAGGCATCGACAAAATAACTGACAATGAAGTTTCAGTTCTGGTTCCCTGTTACCGTACTGACGTCATGCATCAAGTAGACCTCATCGAAGACGTAGCAGTCGCCTACGGCTACAACAACATCACACCCAACTGGCGCGAACTACCCACAATCGGCAGAGAAAAACCTGACCAACACCTAATCAACCTCGCACGAGACCTCATGATTGGCCTTGGTTACCAAGAAACTCTAAACACCACATTAACCAACCAAGAAAACCTTTACGACAAAATGGCAGTAGAAAGAAAACCACTGGTGGAGCTTTCCAACCCCAAAATTGTAACCATGACCTGCCTTCGTAACTGGCTAATGCCCGGACTCATGGAGTTTCTAAGCATCAACCAATCCGTAGAGTTCCCACAAAAAATTTACGAACTCGGCAAAGTCACCCACCCAGACCAGACCCGCGAAACAAAAGTAAAAGAAGAAGAATGGCTCACCGCAGTCACAACCCACCCTACAGCAGGTTTCAGCGAAATCAAATCTGCACTTGACTCCTTCTTTGCCAACTTTGGTGTTGAATGGCAAATAAAAGAAACCATTCATCCAAGCTTCATTGAAGGCCGAGCAGGTAAAGTAATCGTTGACGGAGAAGAAATCGGCATCATCGGCGAAGTATCACCGCAAGTGCTGGAAAACTGGAAACTTGAAAACCCAGCAGCAGCCTTCGAAATAAACCTTCAAGCAATATTGAATAAAAAATTGAAGCTTTAAGCTTCTTTTTCTTTTTAGAACCACGCTAAGGTTCCGTTTTTCTTTGCAGTTTTTAGGCACCAAGAATACACGAAATAACCCACCGGCACAATAATGGCACACATTAAAGCTAAGATAGTTATTTGTGGCAAAATCTCCAGTACACCTGAACCAGTCAAGGCAAACCGTATGCCATCAAAGAAGTAATATTGTGGTATAATGTAGCTGATTACTTGTAACCCATAAGGCATGACAGTTATGGGGAAAAGAACTCCACCAAACAGGTTTGTCGCCAACGTAATAACTGAAGTCACGGGGTCACCCTGTTTTGTTACAATTAGGATGCCTGCGCCAATCATGCTAAAACCCAAAAACGTAGCGATACCCAAAGCCAACACTACAAGAGTTGAAAGTATATTGACGCTCAAAACCACACCGAAGGCAAACACGCCAATACCAAGATAAATCGCAACTGCACCAGTGCTCCATATAAAACCCCAAAGCGAACTGCCAATTATGAATGTTGATAGCCGTGTGGGTGAAACAAGGACTTCTTCAAGTGCCCACGGGTTAATGGTTTTTTGAACAAGAGTTAAGCTTTGGTTTAGGTATGTGCTAAAAGCTAATCCGATAAGTAGGAAAGTAGTGTAGGGCATGTTGTATATTTGCTCTACTGTCTCGTTTACTGAGCTGGAACCTAAAAAAGCAAAAGCGAGTGCACCAAAAACCGCAGTAGCCACAAGCAGCAGCATGTTCACTTTGTAAGTGCTAAAGCTGATGATATCACGTTTCATGAAGTAATAGATTTTTTCAAGCTCATTAAGCAAAGTCATGGCTTCTGCCCTCCATTCTTTGTTAACTGGATAAAGGCGTCTTCAAGCGTTGGTTCCGCCCGTTTAAAATTAACAAGTTTAATTTTTTCTTTAAACAAGAAATCAAAGAGTATGGGCATATCGTTGATGTTCTTTAGCTCAACACATAGCTGTTTTTGGCTAGGCAACACGTCGAGATTGTTTTCTGTGACTTTTATAACTCCTGAAACATCCTGCAAACGTTCAACTTGAGTTTGACTGATGTTTTCCAAAGTAAAGTTGACTACTTCTTCCTTCTTTATCATACACCGAATAGCATCAGGCGTATCGCACGCAATGATTTGCCCGCCTAAAAGAATGCCAATGCGGTCACAAATTTGAGCGGCTTCCTCAATATAATGTGTAGTGTAAAGCACGCTTTTGCCCGTGTTGGTTACAGTTTCTCGCACAAAATCGCGAACGTTTCGAGAAGCAATAACGTCAAGCGCGTTAGTTGGCTCGTCCAGCAGCAGCACCTGTGGGTCAGGAAGTAACGTACGTGCCAACGCCAGTTTACGTTTCATTCCCCCTGAATACCGCTGATACAGGTCGTAAGCGTTATTTTCTAAACCCACAAGCTTGATGACTTCACGAATACGTCGATCACGCTTTTTCCTCGGAACATTGTAAATTGCCGCATAAAATTCCAAGTTTCGGTAACCATTAAGCCGCCAAAAAAAGCCACGCTCACCTACACTGAAAAGCGTGCCCAGCGACTGCTTAACCTTCATCGGTTCTTTAACAACGTCGTAACCGTTGACGAGGGCGGTTCCACTGTCAGGAGGAAGCAGTGTGCAGAGCATTTTCACAAGAGTTGTTTTGCCTGCGCCGTTGGGTCCCAGCAGACCGAAGAGTTCGCCTTGTTTAATTTCCAAGTTAAGGTTATTTACAGCTTTAAATGGAACACCAGCTTTGAAGTTGAAGCGCCATCCGCCAGTGTCTGAACTGGACTTTTTTGTTTTGAATGTTTTAGTTAGGTTATGGGTTTCTATGGCGTTCATTTTTTGCAAACCGTCTGTTCCTTAAACCGTTTTCATTTATCATGTTTATATTCATGATTGTTTTGAAGGGCGTGTTTGGCGTTTTAAGCAATATTGGCATAAATAATGCTGAAATAGGGTAACAAATTAACTCTTGCTTTATGTTGCCCAAAGTCGTTATTTATGATTCAGTGAGCGTTGACGGCGCAATTAAGGATTTTGATGTTAACATTCCACTTCACTACATGATAGCTGGAAGATTCGGCGCCGACGCCATGCTTGTGGGGTCAGTTACTTCCAAAACCGGCATTGAAATGTTCATGCAAACAGTTCCTGCTGAAGAACCCTCAGATTTTGTTAAACCCAAAATCGAACCTAACGACCAACGCCCCATATGGGTTATCGCTGACAGCAAAGGCGTAATGAAGGGTTTAATGCATGTAAACCGCAGAAGCGAATACACAAAAGACGTCATAGTCTTAGTCTCCAATAGCACTCCAAAAGCGTACCTTGACTACCTAAAAGAAAGAAACTACGATACCATCCAAACAGGGGAAGACCACGCAGATTTGCGAATAGCGCTTGAAGAATTAAACAGGCAATACGGCATCAAAACCGTGGTAACCGACACCGGCGGCGTCTTGGCAAGCGTGCTTTTAGAGCAAGGCCTCGCGGATGAGTTGCAGCTTCTTATTACAACCGAAATCATAGGGAAAAACGCAGTTAACTTGTTCAGAAGCCTAAACAAGGTAGTAAAGTTGGAGTTGCTTAACTGTGAAGTTTTGGATAAGGCACATGCCCTGTTAGGTTTAAAAGTGTTAAAAGAAAAACAGTGAGTTAACTCCCCAACCTATCTGGAGCCTAATTAGTATCCTAATAGTGGTTCTATGCAAAAACCTATAGAGTGTAGGTCTTTCCGATAGGGGTAGGTGCTATTGGCTGAAAACAAGCGCATTAACATGTTGAAAACCAACGTTTTTGGACAATTTTTCCGTGTAACCAAAAAATATAACTGAACCACCATGCTTACTTTTTCATGGGTCTTATTTTTGGCTTCTTATGACAAGGCTGTTTTGAAGAATCTTATGCTCTACCTTAAAACTAAATCGTTGACGTCGGAGAACCTTTACAAGCAATCCACCAAAGAGGTTGACGACATGTTTATGGATTTAATGGGAGTTTTCCAACGTTACTATGACAGCGCGCCTGAAGAAGACAAACAGACGCTAAGGAGCATGCTGGATTTGATTATTCTGATTTCCCAGCAGGTTCATACTTCACATCGGCAAGCCGAATCAGCTATGGGTGACTTCAAAATTTACATAACCGCCCTTGAAGGCTCCTACAAGAACATGGACGCCGACTTCGAAAAAACCGTTTCGCAACCAGCAGAACGTGAAGCAGAAGAGAAAGCAAAAGAAGAGGAAGAACGCGCCAAAGAAATAGAAGAATACGCTAAACGTGCACGCCCAAGATTCTACGAGTAAACAATTATTGCTCGTCTAAAGTTTTATTCACGAGCGCGTCGGCTTTCTGGATGAAAACGTTGGTTCTGGCAACATTGTAGAATTCGGCTTTTTTAAATTTCACACGCAAAGCATGCGCCTTAAGGTATAGCCTACGCAGTTCAAGGTTTTTTACGCTGTATTCACCCTTCATTTGCCTGCCAACAAGTTCACTATCAAGGTAGCAGATTACTTCTTCAGCGCCAACGTTTAAAGCGTATTCTAAACCCATCGTTAACGCTTCGTATTCAGCTTGATTATTGGTACGTACCCCTAAGAAACGCGAATCCGCCTGTATTATTTCAGCGTTTTCCAAAGCCACGTAAGCTGCAGCGGCTGGCCCCGGGTTGCCTCTTGCGCCGCCGTCAGAGTAAAGTACTAATCGTTTAGGCATAGGTCAATCAACAGGTCATTGAATAAGGGATTATCTTTTAAATGTTACAATCAACGGCTACCCTGTCTTGTTATTGACCCTGCACAGTCACATTGGTTTATGAGCTTGCAATCCTAACTGGAAACTCGACAAAAGAGATGCACCCCGTTGACCAACAATATAAACCCGCGAATCAACCCTCAACGTTTTCAAACGGCCCTTTTAAGACACGACAAAGACCTGCACGCCACCAAGGGCACACGCAGAGGACGCTTAGATATCACAGCAGAAATACTACTTTTCTGCGAACAACCAAAAACAAAAACAAGCATCATGTACAACACAAACCTAAACTATGCCCAACTAAAACGGCACATGAGCGTGTTAACAACACAGAAACTATTATCTAAAAAAAGCAACAGGTACCTGATTACAGAAAAAGGACACGAATTTGTAGACCTTTTTATTCGCCTAAACAGTCTCGTGGACAACGTAGACCCTTAAAGCCCGGTTAAGTGCGGTTTTGCCAAGCCTTTTTAAGTTCCGCTACGAAGCCTTCAGGGTCGTCGGCTAATCGTTGTTTTACTTGCCGCCAAGTTTTCGAGCAATCCTTGTATTCTACACCGACCAGTTGGTGGATAACGCGGTCAAGTTCTTTACGGTTTTCTGAGGAAACACTGATTCCTGCATCAGCAAACACAATATTTAAGTGACGAAAATAGCAAGTCAAAACTTTTAGCCTCAAATTTATTTGGCGGTTTAGGCTTGTAAGGTTTGTTGTCCCGTAAAGAATAAGTTTGTTGTTTTAGATAAAATTAAATAGTAAGACTAAACGTATTATCGGTCGCCTCATGTTATACGTGAATATTGGAGCGTGAAATTGTAAAAATGCTTGTTACAAACAAAGAATTGATGGTTGCCGCAAGAAAAGGCGGATACGCCATTGGCGCATTTAACGTCCAAAACCTTGAAAGTGTTAAAGCTATTGTTGAAGCAGCAATGGAGGAAAAATCTCCAGCGATACTTCAAATCACCCCCAGCGTCATCAAATACGCCGGCATGGGCTACATCACCAGCATCGTAAAGAACGCTGGCAAAGAAGCCTCTGTACCTTTAACAATGCACCTTGACCACGGAGAAGACTACGAAACCGCAATCAAATGCGTTGACGCCGGCTTCACCTCAGTCATGATTGACGGGTCATTTCTCAAATACGAAGAAAACATTGCAGTAACCAAACGTGTCGTCGACTACGCCCACGCCAAAGGAGCTTCCGTAGAAGCTGAACTCGGAAAACTCGCAGGCGTAGAAGAAAGAAGCGTAGAAGAAAAAGACGCCATCCTAACAGACCCAAACAACGCGGTTGATTTCGTAGAAAAAACAGGCGTCGACACCTTAGCAATAGCCATTGGCACTTCACATGGAGCCTACAAATTCAAAAGCGCAGCAAAACTTGACCTTGAACGCCTAAGAATCATCAACGAAAAAGTCAGCGTTCCACTGGTCTTGCACGGTGCATCCAGCGTTCCACAATGGATTGTTGAAAAAGCAACCAAGTACGGTGCAACACTTGAAGGCGCAAAAGGCGTCGCAGAAGATCAACTGCAAGCAGCAATCAAGTTGGGCATCGCAAAAATTAACATCGACACCGACCTACGCTTAGCATTCACCGCATCAGTCCGTGAAGTCTTGACCAATTCAACAAAAGAGTTTGACCCACGCAAGATTCTTGGTCCCGCTAAGGATGCAATGAAAGAAGTTGCCAAAGGCAAAATGCGCCTATTCGGCAGCTCAGGAAAAGCCTAAACCGCTTTCCTTTCTATTTTATTTTTTAAAAAGAAAATTTGTTGTTTTGTTTTTTTAGTTTAACGGTCAATAGTATCAAAGCCACTAAACTCATTGCTAATGCGGTGATAAGTGGACTGCCCACTTCTGGAACTGTCGGTGTAGGCTGCTGGTCTGTTAGCACTGCGGTTTCGGTTGGTTGTGCCGTCTCAGTTGGTTCAGTGCTGGTTTGTGGTGTCTCTGGGATAGGCGTGTCCGCGGCTGGCGCTGAAGGATTAGCCGCTGTTAAAACTGGCAAAAAGTTTACTCTACCCAGCAAGAAATCGTTTTTGTAATCGTAAATTGTCTGGTTAATTACGGCGGTTTCGGTTGTTCCCCACCAGTTGCTTGTTGCGTCAGCATCGCTTGTTCCTGTGTAGTTGATGTTTTGTTGGTTGCCTAAGAGGTTATTGTTGTTTGCTGTGGCGAATTGGCCTGTTATTGCTTGAATGTTTTGGGTTATGGTGTTAGCTTTGATTGTGGTGCAACCAGAGAGTCCACCTCTATTTTTCGTAATTAGGTTATTTTCAACAAGAACGCCGTTTTGAATGCCAACTTCATTGTTAGCGATGATGTTGTCGCGTACTGTGTTTCCGCCGTTTATCCCGATTTGGTTATTGATGATTGTGTTACCTTCAATTTTGTAAGGTCCTGCAACGTTTATCGCATAGTTATTGTTGTAAAGCAGGTTATCTTCGATTTTAACTGCATTGTATAGTGGGCTTTCGTCTGCCGCGTGATTTGCTCCACCAACGAAAATGGCTGTGTCTGCACAGTTAGAAATAGTGTTTCCAGAAATGCTGGCGGTTGTGTGCATTACATAAAATAGGTCAATAAACGAAGCAGGTACATCGATACCCTTGTTGCTTGCTGTTATTTTGTTGTTTGTAATTGAAGCTTTGATGCTTGTTGCATATGAAGAAGCAGCAAAGCCTATGCCGATGGAGCAGTCTTTGATTGTGTTATTGTGAATAGTAATGTCTGCTGCTGATGCGGTTATTCCTCCAGAAATGGTGTTGAATGAAATGGTTGAAGTGTTTCCTGAAACTTGGACGTCGCCAACGATTGTGTTGTAAGAAATTTCTGTATTGTCAACTTGGGCGTTAGCATATATCCCCCCGTTTATGGTGTTATACGTTATTTTGGTGTGTCGTGTCATGTAAGGAACAAAAATGTCGCCGGAAATTTGGTTGCCCGTTATTATCGCTGAGGAGTCAGATGAAACCTGTATATCTCCAACAATATTGTTTTGTTTGATTGTTGGTGTGTCGGCAACTGTTAGTCCGTCGTTGATTTTGCAGTTTGAAACAATCGACGAACTGCAGGCGGTTGCCGATGTAAGCTCGCAATTGTCAATTTTTTGGCTTGAAGCAAGGTATACTCCTGTTGTAAGTTTGGCGTTTTGTATTATGCTGCCGATGCCTGCGTTTTCGTTCCAGTTTTCGGCTGATTTGGTGAAGGTGATTATTCCAGTGTTGAATTGGATTTTGTCTTGGCTTGAACCTATTGCCCTAAGTGTTCCGTTAACGTAAATAGAGTAATTGTTCAGGTTGACGGTGACTCCGGGTTCAATGGTTAAGGTTACGCCTTTTGCTATTAGCAGGTTTGCTGTTAATGTGTATGGGCTGCCTGTTTTGGTCCATGTAGTGTTTGCGTCTATCCTTGTAGGCAAATCCGTGGCTTTAGCGGATGGCACAATTACTGCGGCGAATAAACTTAGAATTAAAAATGTTAACAAGACTGAAGATTTTAGGCGTAATCTCATTTCTCTCCCTAAGGCTACTTACAAGCGTTTTCCTTTTTAAGCTATAGGCAAAAACTAAAATCACAGGGTAAGCAGCAAAACAGCAGATTCCTCTAACGCATACTGCAAAAAGATAAAACCCACATAACAAGCGGTAAGAAGTAAACCGTGATTGCGGGTTAACTCATATTTACGTGACAACAAAACCACCAGCCCGCCAAAAAACACCATGAAAAGTCCAGTAGCCAACGCAATAGTGGGTGTTGCAGGGTGGATTGGTTGGATAAGTGCTATGACGCCTATGGTTAGCATTGAGTCTGCGAGGACGTTTCCGAAAATGTTGCCTAACCCTAACTGTGCATGCTTAATTCTTGAAGAACGTACGGCAAAAGCCATTTCAGGCAAGCAAGTTCCAATTGCGACGACTAGCCCAATCACGAAAAGGGGCAGTCCCAACATGATGCTTAGCTCTTCGGAACTGTTGGTAATTATATTTCCGCCAACAAAAAGCAGGACTAAAGCCACCATGAGGACTGCGAAGTCAACGGCAAATTTGAGTTTACCACTCTTCATTTTGGAGGCTTCTTCAGGTGATTTAGTTTTTAGCACGTAAAAGATGTAAGCCAAAAAAACGCCCACTAAGATGGCGCCATCTACCCTACCGATTGCTCCGTCAAAAAACAGCACGACAGGCAGCACCAAGGCTAAAATTGAAACGCGAATATGCTTAACCGTTGACTTGTCAAGGCTCAAGTGGTTTGAAAGCACCAAAACCAGTCCCAACACCAAAGTAAGGTCTGCAACGTTTGCGCCTAATATCACGCCGAATCCCAGTGAGGATGACCCGTTAAGGGCTGCAATGATGCCGATGGAAAGTTCCGGAAGCACCGCAATTATGCCTGCGATGATGAAGCTTGTTGTGAATTCTGAAAGCCGAAAATGCCTTGATAGGTTGAGCAGCCGCTTAATTGCGATGTCTGCTGTGAAAATCACGATAATCAACCCTGTGCAGAGTAGCAGTAACGAAAAAAGCGGCATAAACTACCAAGAAAAATAGGGCACGTTAAAATTTAAATATTAAAAAAGAAAAAATTCCCTAAAGAGGGACTTATTTTTTGCGACGCATTTCCATTAGTTTAGGCATTAAATAGTAGGCGTGGTCAAGACAGCCTAAGCTTCCTTTAGCGCATTCAGCCTCACCAAACTTTACGGAGCTTCCGTTGCCTAAACTATCCCCTGAAATCAATAACGGCACTGGAGTATCACTATGCACTTTCAGGTCGCATGGTGTAGCGTGGTCGGACGTTATGCAGATAAGATTGTCTTTAAGTGAAATCTGTTTTAGCAGCGGACCAAAGAAGTACTTGTCAACCGCACTGATTATGTCTGTTTTTAGTTGGCAGTTGCCGTCATGTCCGGGTTCGTCAGGACCTTTTAGGTGAATATAGAAGCAGTCATGCTTTGGCAAAACATCCAACAAGGCTTTGACACGCACCTCATAATCTTTTTGGAGGTCGCCTGATGGTGGCGGCAAAAGTGTAGCATCCATGCCTGCAAGCTTAGCAATACCCCGCTCGGTAATCATGTCGGCTAAAGCTGCAAAATTCACGCCGTACCGCTCGTTGATATTGAAGAATTTTGGCAGTAAGCTTGATGCGTCTCGTGAAAGGAGCGCGTTTGCTTTTAGTTTGCCTTCAGCTGCCCGTTTCAGGTTGACGGGGTGGTTTTCCCAGAGTTCATGGGTTTTAGTTATTAGTTCGTTTGTGAGGTTTGCAGCGTTTTTTGCGGCTTCTGTTTCTTCGAGTGGTTCAACGGTTTTTAGTACCATGTCCACTTTTTCTTGAGCTACACCTAGACCGTTTATGATTGCGTATGCTGGGTCGCTGTTGGAAATTTTGCCTGATAATGGTTTGTCTTTGCTTTTGATAACCGCTACGGCTCGGTGACCAAGGGTAGCTTTCAATTCGAAGGTTGCAGGGTAAGATTCAAGTTTGATTTGCCTGTTTGCAGCTTCGGCTAACTCTACTGCTTCAGCAGTGGTGAGGCTTCTTCCAGCTCGGCGGTCAAGCAATGTTTTGCCTTCGCCTAAAGTAGCAAAATTACATCGAAGCGCTACGTCGCCGTCTTTCATGTCCATTCCGGCGCCGACGGCTTCAATTACGCCTCTTCCTGTGCTGTATTTTAATGGGTCATAACCGAGAAGTGAAATAACTGCTACGTCGCTTTCAGGTGCGACTCCTTTGCCGACGGTGTACATTAAACCGGTTTTGCCGTTTTGGGCTAACGCGTTCATGTTTGGAGTTTCTGCCGTTTCCAAGGGCGTTTTATTGCCTAACTTTTTGCTTGGAATGTCTCCCATGCCGTCTATTGCAACATAAATTAGTTTCAAATTAACCTGTCTCCTTCAAAGTGCCTGTTGGTTACTTGAATGCTTGCCTATTACCTTTATTACTTTTATTCTTAACGCATACCCATCTGTTCAAGACAACAAAAAGGGCTGCTTCAAAAGAAAATATTCACTAAATAAAAAAGGATTACCGACGGATAAAGTTCGTTCTTTCTTAAACTTACGGCGCCGCGGTTACTATGGTTTCGTTAAGTTTCAGGTAACTAACAGTGAAGCTTAAACCGTCATCACTTAAAGGCGAAACTTCAACCAGTTCCGTGTCATTATCATTAACCATAACAGCTGGAGTGTAAGTGAAGGTCTTAATTGACCCTGTCTCGCCTTTAATTGTTGCAGTACAATCTGTCAGTGTTGCCTGGTTGAAATTTGCTAAAGTGCTGATTTGACCGTTAACTAAGGGGCGTTCAACAATCCATTCAGCAGATTTCCTAGTTGAATCATACGTAACTGTTTTTTGGAAACTTCTACCTTCTGTCTCGTCCACCACATGGATTAACCAGGAATCTGCGGCATCATCAACCAGAGTGATTGTTGTAGTGACTTTGTCGCCCGGCTGGATATCCAGATTGGAAATTCTGATGATCGTACGTGGCAACAGCTCATACCAAGCGAAATATTCGATTTTTCCGTTTTCGCAGTGTTGTTCTGTGCCTGCTTGAATGAGTGATGATTCGCCGTAGCCGCCTATGCCAACCCACGCTGACGAGTAAGTGTCATTCACTGAATAGGTGATTTGTGGTACAATCCATGAGGCGCTTATGCTGCTTACGCCGTCTGATTTGTTTTGTAAGTCGAGGTTGACAATGTAGCCTGACCACTGAGGTACTCGTGCGGTGACTAACTCGTTTTGGTTGGAAGCGTCAAAATTTACAAGAAGCATGTTTAGGAAAGTAAACCCGACAAGGCTACCGGCAATCAGTATTATGCAGAGGGCAGCATAGACTTTAGTGTTATAATTGGATTTTTTCTGTTCAGGAAGAAAAGCGTTCCACCTTTAACCCCAAAATACCCGTTCTGCCCATAAAAAACTTTATCCCAAATCTGTCGTACACAACAACACAAAAACGGCGACTTCACAGGCTGGCAATAAACCCTGAAGTAACATCCCTTATAGATTGAAGCAGCGGATGCTTGATTGTTGCTGGTTCCAGCTGTTCAAGACGGTTGACGCGGAAGTAAATTGGTGGATGAGGGTCTAAACCAATCCATTCCTGAACCCTAAACGATGGAGTACGTTCATAAAGCAGCCGTTGGAACCCAATCTTTTCCAGTGAATCCGCAAGCACCGTCGGTTGCCCAATCATCATTGCCGACACCAAATCTGCACGCGCCTCGAAGAATTTGGCGATAAAAAAGATTACAACCATAACGCCCCAGAAGTACACGAAAAACAAGAAGGTCGAAAACAGGATAGGCAGCAACGGAAACAGCACATAAAACCTGAACAGGAACTCTGCGGCAGTTAACCCGTACAGAATTAGGGGGTCGCGTCCCCGAAGGTGACCAAACTCGTGTCCCAAAACGCTGACTATTTCGGGTTCTTCAAGCTGTACAAGCAGTCCAGTGGTGATAAGTACGAGTCCGCGTTTAGGGCTTGGTCCTGAAGCTGCCGCGTTTGGAACCATAGTGTTTGAAACCACAATTTTTGGCATTGGAAAACGGAAACGGTCGGCGATGTCTTTGACGATTTGGTAAACGTTGATTTTTTTGGTGGTTAAGTTTTCGAGTTTTACGTGTATGTCATGTTTTTCGAATATGCTTTGGGCAAAGATTGGGTCGATTTGTCCGTGTTTGGCGGTTATGTCTTGGTAAATTTCTTTTTTTATGGCAACTAGTTTTTCGCGTGTAAGTTTTTCGGTGAAATTTTTTTCTTCTATGGGCAAAAAAAACTGCAACAAATGAATCGTTGGGTTAGCGGGGGTTATGTGCCAGTCGGCGGATCGGCTGATAAAACTGTTAGAATAAAACACGAAAACAAATTGTACCACAATCAAAATCAAAGGAGCAATCCAAAACGAGTCAGGATAAATCGACGCTAAAGTAATAAAAATGGTTGTCCCGAAAACGATAAAGACCACGAAAAAAATAACTTGGGTCTCCAAAAACAGGCGGTTAAAGGATTTTTCGGGTTTAGTGTACGCTTCAGGCACGATGTCTTCGCCTTCCCGCCAAGCAAAAAACATGGTTGCTTTCCGCGCGTTTTCCTCAAACATTTGTAGTGCAATAACGATATCCTGTTTTGCTTCTTCCTGCTCCGTCGCTGTTACTGCTGTGTCGATAGGGGTTACTTTTACTTCGATTGGGTTGCCGCTTTTTGCTTCAACCTGCAGAATCTCTTTGCCCTGAATGTTTGAAACGATGTATGATAATGTGTCTGCTTCGCTGGTTGTTTGTCTTAAAAAGTTGCTGAATCGTTCCTTTTGAGGCAGCAGGTATTGGCTGTGGATAAAATCAAAAAATTTTGCAATATAACTGCTGGGAACTTCAGTCTTCACTGTATAAGTTGCAGGTTCAACCATTCATTTTCAAACCGAAAAAAGTTTGCAGCATCTAAACTAGAACCCCACGTTTTTATTAACCATATAGGCAACATAGCACTTGCGAAGAACCGGCAACCCCAAATGCGGCATAGCCATAAATACCAGCGACGCCTAGGTTCTAATCAAGTTTTAAGGTGCAGTTTTATGCGAATAGGCTTCTTCGTTTACGAATATCCACCACAAATGGTCGGCGGTTTAGGAACATACGCCCAATACATCACCCACCAATTCGTAGACCTTGGACATGACGTTTCCGTTTTCACCCTAAACAATGCAGGCGGCAGCTTGAAAACACGGGAAATCATGAAAGGTGTCGAAGTTCACAGGCCACAAATCGCTGATGCCAGCAACATTCTGCCATATTTTGTCGCGGACGACCTTAAACGGTGGGGCACCAACATCAAATTCTTCAACGACATCTTCATCTACAACATACTAAGCGCCACCAAATTCATTAACGGCTTAATCAAAAAAGAAGGCTACAAATTCGACGTAGTGTGCTGCCATGACTGGCTAAGCGCGATTGCAGGCCTAATAATCAAGAACCAAACAAACATCCCCGTCGTTTTCCACGTACACAGCACAGAGTGGGGTAGAAGCGGCGGAACAGGCTCCGAAACCGTTTCCTATTTGGAGCGTGCTACGGCAGAGAAAAGTGACCGCATAATCACCGTAAGCAACGCCATGCGGGAAGACCTCACTCGACACGGTTGGCCCAGCAGCAAAATCAACGCTGTATGGAACGGCATAGACCCCGACGTTTACAACCCACAAAACTTCCAAAAAGCCGAAACAGACGCCCTACGCGCCCGCTACGGCGTACCCACAGACTGGAACATGCTGCTTTTCGTCGGCAGGCTCACATGGGTAAAAGGCGTCAAAAACCTTGTACAAGCAATGCCGATGGTACTCAGCGAGTTTCCTAACACTAAACTGGTAATTTTAGGAAAAGGCGAAGAAGAAAACGACATCATCCAACTCTCCGAACGCCTAAACATCAAAGACCACATCGTTGGCCGCTTCGAATTCGTTCCAGAACACGAAAGAATCCTCCACTACGCCGCCTCAGACGTCTGCGTTTTCCCATCCGTCTATGAACCATTCGGTATCGTTAGCCTTGAAGCAATGAGCATGGAAAAACCCTGCGTAGTAGGAGCACGCGGAGTCGTGGGCTTTAAAGAGCAAATCGTCAGCAGCGGGGCAGAACAAAACGGCGTCCACATCAACGGCGAAGACCCCGCAGACATAGCATGGGGCATCAGAGCAACACTGCGAGACCCAAACAAAGCCAAAAACTGGGGAGAAAACGCCAGAAAACATGTCCTTGACTACTTCACATGGCAAAAAGTGGCTGAGCAGACAGCCAAAATTTACCAATCCCTATTATAAACCATTTTTTCGCAGTTTTTTACAATGTGTCTGTGGGTTTCTGCGTGCGCTTCTATGTCTTTGAGCATGGCTGGCTTGTCGGGGGTGAATGGATTTCGACGCCACATTCACATTTGATTGCTGGTTTTGAATTAGTCACCTTTACAGATGCCTAAAAGAAAAAAAAGTGGTTCCTTTGTTTAGGGTTTTACCATTATGTCATTGTTTTCGATTTTAACTTCAAAAGTTTGCAAGTCTTTTGCTTTGGGGTGCATCAATGGCACTTTTGGGTGAGTGATTACTTTGCCGTTGGTTACGTCATATTGTGCGTGGTGTCTTGGGCAGGTTACGGTGTTGCCTTCAAGTTTGCTTTTTGATAGGTCTCCGCCCATGTGGGTGCATTTTTGGCTTACAGCGTAAAAGTTGCCGTTTACGTTGGCGATTAAAACTTCTTTGTCTTCTATTTTTACGGGTTTGGTTGTTCCAGGGGGAATTTCGCTTTTTTGGGCTACTTTAACAAAATTAGGTTGCATAAAACCAGTTCTCCTAATAGCAAGTTAGCCGTGTGGAGGATATAAGAATTTTTAAAAACTATGGCAACTAGCGTGCTATGGATTATTTTGCTAAAAGGCACGGGCGCTTTATTTTTTATATCAACCTATTAGGCTCCAAATATCATATCTATGCATAAACCTATAGGGGGTAGGTGCTAATGCCAATTTTTACTTCTAAAAAATATGAAAAAGGTTGCCTTAAGGTTCGGCTTCAGTTACTTTGGCGTCTTTAAGCACGTTAACCACGCCTTCGCCTGCCGCCACGTAGCCTACTTCGCAGTACCGCACTTTATGTTTATCCAGTTCACTTTGCAGGTCGTCAGCGTTTTCGTTAGAGACTGCCATCAGGATGCCGCCTGCAGTTTCCTTAGCTTCACCTGTCAATAAGGGGTAACCGAAAAGTTCAGAAAGCACTGGCGTGCCGGGGATTACGTAGAGGTTGTTGATTACTATGTTGACTTTGCCGAGCATTGCCATGTTTGCAGAGTGCCCTTTAAGTCCAAAACCGGTGACGTCGGTTGCTGCGTTGACTGGCACTTTCTGCATTACTTCAGCCACAGGCTTGTTAGATGCAATCATGCCTTCGATTGCTTTGTTTACTGCTTTTCCAACAAGGTCCTCTGGGACGTCGGCAAGCAATTCTTTGCCTTCCTCTTCCTTTCGAAGTCGGTAAGCGGCCATTGCTGGAGCTATGCCTAATGGTTTTGTCAGGAATAAACGGTCGCCTACTTTTGCGCCGCGTGTGTAGACGATTTTGTCGATTTCGCCTAAGCCTGTTGCTGCGCCGCCGATTATTGGCCACGGGTTACGGATGGTGTGTCCACCGACGAGGGGTATGTCCATTTCTCGGCAGAAGTCACCTAAGCCTTTGAGCATTCCAACGGCGAGTTCGTCAGGCATGTTTTCTGGGTAAGCCATTATGGTTAGTAAGCTTGGAATGTTGGTTACTCCTAAAGTGTATATGTCGCTTGTAACGTTGCTTCCTGCGATTCGGCCTTGTGTTTCTGGCTCATCAACCATGGGTGTGAAGAAGTCAAGAGTGTTTAAAACTGCAAGTTTGTCGGTGATTTTGACTACACTACTATTTTCCCAAGCGCCAGCCAACACGTCTTCGCTGTAACCGCCGGCTAAGCCTGCCTTTTCAAGTAATCCGCCGAGTTGGTACTGTGGAAGTTTGCAGCTGCATCCGTGAATGGGTACAACTTTGGTTAACCTGTAACTCAACTTTGTTTTCCTCCTAAACTGGTATTTAAAAAAGGGTAATAAAAATTTAAACCCTAAATGGGAAGTTATTGTTTTTTGCCTTGAATTATTTCAAGAAATGCTTCTACGCGCGTCTTTATTTGTTCAGAATCGCCCATTGTGTAGTCTGTTTCGATTTTTAGCATTGGCAAATCTGCGGTTTTCATTGCGCGTTCAACTTTAACTGCTTCCACGTTATAGTCGTGACAATTCTGCAATGTGTAATAAATTACGCCGTCAACACTGTAATCTTTTGCTAGTTGTTTGACGTTCTCGATTCTTCTGTCGTTTGGTGTGAAGCATGCACAGGGAATCTTGCTGTACTTTTCAACAATAGCCCAAAGCAGGTCCTCCATCTTGTCGCTTTTAGGCTCAACCAAATCAGCAAAATAACGTGTACCAACACAGCTTTCCTCAACCACAACCGAAGCACCTAAACCTTGAACAATGCTGTGAAGCTTCCAGTTTGGAATAGCCATAGGACAACCAGAAACCATTACGCGCGGAGCATCAGGGCTTTCTACGCCAACACCATTGCGAACTCGTTCTTCAAGTTCATCGCAAAGTTCATTGACTTTGGCTGTGAAACGGACTGGGTCATCATTGAAGCTGATTTGGCTTATCAACAATGCATCTAAGCCGCTGATTGGGGCGGGTCTTTTTTGGCGTAGAGCGTTTAGGCGTTGGAGGGCTTTGCGTTTGTTGTTTATGAGTTCGATTGCTGCTTTGAGTTTTTCTTCTGTGATTTTGTTGCTTGTTAGTTTTTCTATTTCTGCTTTGAAGTCTTCAACTTCTTTTAGCCAGAATTCTTTGCCTCTTTGTGAGTCTGGTTTATGTGGAATTTCGATTACGTATGTTGGGATTAAGTCGTTTAGGAGTTCGTAGACTTTCTTTTTGCCGTCGCAGGTGGTTTCGCCGACAACAAGGTCACTAGATTGGAAGTACGGGCAGGTTCTGTTGAGTCTGAAACCGTAGAATGATTTGATTAATGGGCAGAGGTTTCTTGGGATAATTGCTTCTGCGTCTGGAACTGAAAAGTCTGCGCCTCCACATAGGCCAACCATGCTTGCGTCGGCTGCATATGCGATTTCTTCTGGTGCGTAAACGCAGAAGGCGCCGACCACTTTTTTGCCTTGAGCCCGGAGGTCGTTTAATTCTTTGATTCGTAGTCCGTGTACTTCTGAGACTACGAAGTCGAAGTAATCCATTTTTTTAGGCCTGTTTTTCTGGTTTAAATAAACTGCAGTGTAGTATTGACCTAAAATGTTGAGAAGTTGATCGTGTTTTGGTATGTCCATTTCAAGTTTTTTGTACATTTCACCATATTTTTCTGACATGGTTTCCCCACTCTCGCAAAAATTGTTAAGGGTAAAATCAGAGCAAGTTATTTAAATATTTAATTTATTTAATTAAAAAAACTAATAGAGGAAAAGTAGAAAAAGAAGAATCTAAACACCAAAAGCAAAAAGGGCCCAGTCACGGTTTCCTTACAAGTATTCTAAATTCGCCGTCAGTTTTTGTTGCTTCAACAATTTCTTGCCCGTTGTTTTTTAGCCAACGTTGAATGTTGTCAAACTCCAATCCGCCTTCGCCAACAACTTCCAGCATTTGCCCCGACTGCATTTCTGCAAGCTTGCGTTTAGTTAACGCTACCGGCATTGGACACATTTTGCCTTTAACATCCAATTTTTCAGCACTCAAAGTAGAACCCTCTAGAAAGTTATTACTTTGTCACTATTAGCTGTCCACTCAACTAGTTCATGAATGGTTGCTAGCTTTACGCCGTCGATAAGTTCTGTTGGGGCTACTCCTCTTGCTTCTGCGCACACTACGCAGGCTTTTACTTCGACGCCGCCTTTTACGAGTTCTTCAAGCATTTGACCATAGTTTGTTAGGCCTTGTGCAGGTTTCTGGTTTTTCTTTGCAATATACACGCCGTTCTCGAATAGCCAAATCTGAACTTTGTATCCTTCAAGGTCTGCTGTCCATGCGAATCTTAAAGCGGATAGGGGGCGTTCTTTTGCGATTGGTGCGTCATAAATTATGAGGGTGAATGTTGTCATTTTTTTAGAACCTCTTGAAATTATTTAATAGTCTAAATCAATTTTGTTAATTTAACATTTTCCTTTATCACCAAAAAAGGACAATGAAGGAAAAAGACAGTTAAGTGCTTTTTAACAGGTTATATGCTTCTGGAATGTGGGTTATCATTTCCCAAATCTTGGTTGAAGGATTCGGGTTAGAAACTTTCCCCATTAACCTGTTTACTTTTGCAGCCATTATAGATGCTTCCTCAACAGTACACCCTGACTCGATAAAACCACAAACAGCGCCTATCAATGAATCACCCGTTCCACCTATTGGTTCTAAAGCAGGCACACAAGGCTCACAAACTTCAGCAATTATTTGATTACCCTTAAAGACATAGTCAACATTGCCCTTTACCAGAAGGTAACTAGCTGCATTGGAAAAATCATAAGCCTGCTTAACAAGCAGGGGCACATTATTTGTTGAATCAAAAATAAAGTTACGCACATAAGCTGGATGCATTGCTTCGGGGTCTGCAAGAAAAGCCATCTCTCCAAGATCTGGCGTGAATAAGGCGAATTCTTTGGCAAGCCCTGAGGCTTTTGCGACATACATGGCACCTGCATCGGCAATCAGGGCTGCATTTAGGCGTTTTAGGGATTTTATTGCATCTATAGCGTACAAAATATTCGGTTTTATGTACGACATTCCAATTACGGTTTTACCGTTATTTGTATTGACTTTTAGGTTGTCGTCACGTAGAAACTTGTAGATTCTGTTGCTTCCAGCGCCGTTTCCGATGTCACCTGCAATTAACGCATAGGGTTTTTCTAGTTTCAAGTTGCTGCATATTGTGGATGCAGTTGCAATTACTACGCTTGTTCCGTTAATTAACGGTAAAGAATCACCTTCAATACGCAGTTCGCCGTTTTCGAAGCTGCAGAAACCTTCTTTTAACGGAAAATCTTTGATGGGAACTGTGCCTACAATAATCAGCATTGGCTCACTTCCGTGTAGATTTGTAAAGCTTTTTCGTAGGCTTTCTCAAGCATAAACGCACATAATGTTTGCCCTAACTCTTTGGGTCTAAAGCTTTGGTCTAACCGTTTGCCAACCATGTTTAACGCCAAAAAAGGAATGTCTGGGCAACCTCCACCTGAAATATTAACAATTTCGCCTGTTTTTATGTTAAACGTTAGTTTCATGTGCCCGCCTTTAACCATTAAATAATCGCCAAGACTGATTGTCTTAACAATGTCCAATGGTTTTAGCTGAGTATTTTTTAACGGTAAAACGTCAATTAGCTTAACGTTACGTTTTTTTAAAGCGTTGGCTGCTCCGTAAGCGTCGACGACATTAATCTCGATTGCTAAGTCGCAGCCTACTCTAACTTCAGGAGGCGGCGCAACCATTTTAGCGTCATAACTTTCAATTTTTAAGACCTGTTCAGCCTTCATCGCTTCTTGAACATTGCCCAGCAAAATCAGGGCTTTTTCAGTTTTTTCAGTCTTCACCAAATTAAATCACAAAAAAGGGTTAGTTATGATTAGGCTTTTTCGATTAGAATCCTAATCAGGGCTGACTCAACTTTAACCTCTAGAATCTTGTTACCATCAGATTTGGCGATTCTTTCAACGTTTTCTCGGGCAGGTGCATAATCAACAAGTACCTCTAAAACGTCTCCAGTCTGCATTTTTTTAAGATGCTCTTTGGTCAAAAAAGCAGGCCAAGGGCAAGTTTTGCCCCTACAGTCAAGGTTTAAGCGGTTCATCCTTTTTCACCTACCCTAACACTTGTACTATCCAAGGAAGAACAACTACGGTGAATACGACAGCACCAATGTAGAATCCTGCAAGGTAAGCCATTGAACTTTTGTCTCCTTCTGAAGCCATAACGTGTTGTCTAAGAGGGCAGCCGCCAGCAAACACTGAGAACAAACCTATGCCTAAACCGCCAATTACTGCGATGAGTACGTGTACCCAGATTGGTGTTGCTGCAACTGTTGACAATGGTGCACCAGCTATTGGCAGTAATCCTCCTGTGACAAACCAGGGCCATTTTGGTACACTTGCAAAAAGGTATGAGATACCAAAGATTGCAACTGCACCTATCAAGAATGCAGCTGGCGCTTTTAGTAGGTGCGTATCTTTGACTAGTACGTAATCTCTTATTCCTCCTACAAAGCACATACGTGAGCGTTGGGCTAAATAACCGATTATTATGCCTGCAGCAAGGGTACCAATCAACATTGCGTATTGCACCATTTAGATGGCCTCCTTGGCGATTTGTTTTTGTATTTGCCGTTTAGTGTTGACTTTGATTAGCTGTGCACTTATTATTACACCGGCTGCTATGGCAATGAAACCGACAACTGCGATGATGTCGCCGTAAGCAACACGTAACAGGGTTCTAAGGGGACAAGCACCAAGAATTAAAGCGAAAACCATTACAAGAAAACCCAAAACAAATGATATTGCAGGGTTTTTGGTTGTTTTAAATTTAAATTCTTTGTTCTGTTTTGAAGCAACAAAAGCACCTATCACTAAACCGATTACGGTCAGGACTGGTACTGTTACTGAAACAGGTGCTACTGAAAGGTTTAGGCCTAAACTGACGTTTAATATCCAGTTTATCAGGTCTCTTGCGTGGCATGCTACACATAACCCGTAAGCGTAAGGTGGTGCTACACTGAAAACGATTTGGTTTATTGCAGCTAAAGCGCCAGCAACAATTCCGGCTATTATAATTTCGTGTTTCATTTGATCAACCTAATCAATTTTGAATTTTTTTAATAGCTTCGATTAATATTTTTAATATATAAAATTTTTTATTAAGTAAACAAGTTACCGAATAGCAAACAACCCAAAAACCGTAAAAAACACTTAAAAAAGAAGTGGGGCTTAAATAACAAAACACCACGTAGTATACAATTAATCAACAACTAATAGCCCTTAATCAACAGGTGCCCAAATAATGAGGTTTGACTACTTAACAACGTTTTTAACAGTCGCTAGAACACACAGTTTTTCTTTGGCAGCAAAAGAACTAAAAACCAGCCAAGGCACCGTAAGCCACCAAATAGCGGCACTAGAAGAATACTTTGGCGCAGACCTATTCAAACGCACTGCCACAGGAGTTGACGTGACCGAAGAAGGAGCAATAGTGAAGGCCACAGCTCAACGCATACTGCAAGAAGCCGAAGACGCAAAAGCTAAAGTTTCTGCATCAAAACAAGTTCTTTCAGGAACAATACGTATCGTTGCAAGCACAATCCCTGAAGAACATATAATGCCCAGCCTGATTTCAGAATTTCAAAAGCGCCACCCAAAAATGAAGTTCAAAATTACCGCTCAAGACAGCCTAACGAGCCTTAATAGTTTGCAGACAGGTGTAGCAGATTTTGCGGCTGTGGGAACGATTTTGGGTTTTGAGGATAAATTTGATTTCTTGCAAGTTGGCGAAGAACAACTTGTTCTAATTACGCCGTGTAACCACAAGTTAGCAAAAGCCAATAGTGTAAAGTTAACAGATATTTTGATGTACCCATTTATTGGTCGTGAAGAGACGTCGGGCACCAAACAAGAAATTGACCACTTGCTTGAAGTTAACAATGTTCCAGTTTCTGAGCTGGAGGTTGCCTTAGAATTAGGTAGCACTGAATCAGTAATTACTGCTGTTTCAGAAGGACGAGGAATTAGCATTGTCTCTTCGATTGCAGCAGCCAAAGCTCAAGCTGCAGGATTAGTAAAAATCATTACAATCGCTGAAGCAAAAAACAATCGCAAATTGTACATGGCAAAACCAAAAAAACCTCTTGTTAAAGGCTGTGAAGTGTTTTGGAGTTTCTGCAAAGAATTCACTTACAAAAATGCTGCAGTTGCATGCCCAAGAGAGTAAACAACTTCAACTATTCCATACGCGTGGCAACACTTTGAATTAAATGAACCACTTTTTTATTCTAAACATTTGTTTTGGCAAGCATGGTTTATATTTTTCAATTATATGGTTTATACGCTTGTGAGCGGTAAAATGAACCATTGGGAAATGGAGAACGTGATTCACCTTGGTGTCGCGTTAAAAGAGGCGGGTTTTGAAGTTTCCCAGATATGCTGTTCAAGAGCAAGCTGTTTTGATTTTGCAGCAAAAAAACGAGACATCACTGTTCTACTGAAAGTTGCTTCAGAAATAGACGCCTTTTCAGCTAGGGATTTGCGTGAATTAAAAGTGATTGCCAGCAGAATTCCAGCCGCTGCCTTGATAGTTAGCCAATTATCACATGGTAAACCGCTTGAAGACGATACCGTTTATTCAAGAAACAATGTTTATGTGGTTAACGAAAAAACAATTAAGGGTATTGCCATGCAAACAGGAAACCCACTTATTTATGCAACCCCGGGTGGATATACTGTTCAAGTTGACGGTTCACTGGTTGAACGTCGACGAAAAGAAATGGGGTTATCAATTGGTCAATTAGCCGCTAAGATTGGGGTTTCACGCAGAACCCTTTATGGTTATGAACGTGGCATGGCAAAAGCGTCAGTGGCATCAGCCTACAAATTGGCTGAAACATTAGGCGTTCCCGTTGCTAAACCAATTAATATTCTGGCAAAAACACGACGTCCACGCCAAACCTTGCTGCCCAGTACTGAACAGGACTTAATGACTAAACTCTTGCTAAAACAGGTTTTCAAAAAATTCAGCACCTGCAACATTTTGCCAATACACAAAGCACCATTTGATTTCGTTATGAGTGTGCCAAACGAAAATTACCTTATAATTGGCGGAGTGGCTTCCTCAGAGGAGCCAGAATTAAACAACAGAATTGAGGAAATTTTAAGCATCTGCCGAACAATATACGCGTATCCAGTGTTGATTACGGAAAACAAGAAAAACACCAACATGGACTTGTCATGCTTCACTGTTGAAGACCTGCGGGTTTTGCGGTCTCCTGAAGAATTAATCGCCAGCGCCTAAAGACTTTAAAACAGTTTTTGCTGCGCAGAGTCACGTTCACTTAAGGCTTTTTTAGCTGGTTTCCAAGATTTACGAACACAAACAGGGTAATCCTTGTTATTTTTAAGCCAACCTGTAATGAAAGTCTTGGTTTTTTCGTCATGCAAGTACCCGCTGCCGAAATCGCCAAATTCAGCCCGTAACATTTCAATTTCACGGTCACGCTCCACCTTGGCAATAATGGATGCCGCCGAAACAATTGGGTAAATCAAGTCTGCTTTGTGCCTTGCAACAATTTTTGTTTTAACAGTTAGGCATTCGCTTATGTGAATTCCGAAGCGTTCTTCCTTTATGTCAGCGGCGTCAACATAAGCTTCATGTGGAGAAAGCGTTTCGATGATTTCTGCCATTGTTTTGGCTTCTAGGCGGTTAAGTTTGTGTAGTTTTATTTGGCATTCAACAGCTTTGTCAATTTCACATGGTGGAACTTTGATTGTTTTAAAATTCGAGGTTATCTTTGTGATTTCTTGGTAGATAGCTTCGCGTTTTTTTGGTGTCAACAATTTAGAATCTTTAACGCCTATAGCCATCAATGCGGGTAACTGTTCTTCTTCAACTGCAATGCCGGCAACAACTAAAGGACCAATGATACATCCGCGACCTGCCTCGTCAACACCTGCAACTAACACACAGTTTCCATCCTAAACAGGAGAAACGTTAACACTTAAACTAATAACACTTTTCTTAAAAACACACTTTAGCAACATCTTCAGACTTAGCGCCTGTTTTTGGCCTAAAACCAAAATAATAGCACATACTCCCTATAGGTTTCTGCATACAACTGCTAATAGCATTCTAATAGACCCCAAATAGAACTGGATGAAAATGATGTTTTAAACAGAGCAACCTTTACAGGTTTAATATCGAAGTAACTTAGATAAAAGTCTGATTAAAATCTAAAAAAGTGGTGTTAAAGGGCTAAATGCCCAGTAACTTGGTTTTATTGTTTTTTGCTTAAGTATTCGTGGATGCTTTTTGCTGCTTTTTTGCCTGATTCCATGGCGCTGATAACTGTTGCTTCGCCTGTTGCGATGTCGCCGCCTGCGTAGACTCCTTCAAGGCTTGTTTTGCCTGTTTCGCGGTCGATTTTAATGATGCCGCCTTGGATTACTTCTAAGCCTTTTGTGGTGCATTGAATAATTGGGTTTGGTGTGCGTCCAATTGCGATGATGACTGTGTCTACGTCCATGATTGTTTCTGAGCCTTTGATTGGGATTGGTTTGCGTCTGCCTGAAGCGTCAGGCTCGGATAATTCCATGGTGATGTATTCCATGGCTTTTACTTTTCCTTGTTCGTCGCCGATGATTTTTGTTGGGGCTGTTAAGAATTTGAATTCGATGCCTTCTTCTTCAGCGTTAAGGATTTCTTCTTCGCGGGCAGGCATTTCATCTTTGCTTCTGCGGTAGACGATGTAAACTTTTTCTGCGTTTAAACGTATGGCGCTACGTGCTGAGTCTAAGGCTACGTTACCGCCGCCAATGACTGCCACTTTTTTGCCTATACCCAAAGGCGTCTTATATTCTGGGAACCTGTAGGCTTTCATTAGGTTAACACGGATTAAAAATTCGTTTGCGCTGTAGACGCCGTTGAGGTTTTCGCCTGGGATGTTCATGAATTTAGGTAAACCTGCGCCTGTGCCAACGAAGACTGCGCCAAAGCCTTTCTTGAATAGTTCGTCGATTGTGAATAGTCTGCCGATTAATGCGTCGGGGGTTAGTTTTACGCCAAGTTTTTCGATGTAATCTACTTCGGCTTTAACTATACTTTTTGGTAAACGGAATTCTGGAATACCGTAAACAAGGACACCGCCTTCAGTGTGTAATGCTTCGAAAATCTCAACGTGATAGCCGAGTTTTGCAAGGTCAGCTGCAACGGTTAAGCCTGCTGGACCTGCGCCGACTACTGCAACTTTTTTGCCGTTTGGTGCTGCGATTTCTGGAACCTTTATGCCTTTTTCACGTTCAAGGTCTGCTACGTAGCGTTCGAGGCGTCCGATGGATACTGGTTCGCCTTTCTTGCCGAGAATACATTTGGCTTGGCATTGTTCTTCTTGTGGGCAAACACGTCCACAAATAGCTGGAAGACTGTTTTTCTCTTTGATTTTTATGATTGCGCCTTCGTAGTCTTTTTCGGTTATGCATTTGATGAAGGTTGGGATGTCGATGCCGACTGGGCAGCCCGTAATGCATTGCGCATTTTTGCAGTTTAAACATCTTGAGGCTTCAGCTCGTGCTTGTTCCTCAGTATAGCCTAGCACTACTTCTTTGAAGTTTTTAATACGTTCTTGGGGTTCTTGTTTTGGAACTTCAACCGCTTTGAAACGGTCTTGAGCCCTTTTTTCTTTATTTAATGGTTGTGACATTTACAGTGTCCCTCTCCATGTTGTGCTTGTTTTTCTTCAGCGCAATAACACTTCAGACGCTGCATTAACTCTTTGAAGTCCACTTTGTGGGCGTCAAATTCTGGACCGTCAACACAAGCGAATTTGATTTCGCCGCCAACGGTTACTCTACAGGCGCCGCACATGCCCATGCCGTCAACCATGATGGGGTTTAAGCTGGCAATTGTTTTGATGCCGTATGGACGCGTGACTTCAGAGGTTACCATCATCATGATGGGCGGACCAATAACGAAAACGATGCCGATTTTTAGACCTTTAGCAATTTGGGCTTTGAGTAAATCGCTTACGAAGCCTTTAATGCCTTTTGAGCCATCGTCAGTTGAGTATACAACTTCATCTGAAACTTCTTGAATTTCTTTTTCAAGAATGAATAAGTCCTTGTTTCTTGCACCGACAAGAGTGATTACTTTGTTGCCAGTTGCTTTTAATGCCTTAGCAACTGGATAAGCTACGGCTGTACCTAAACCACCGCAAGCAATTACTGCTGTGCCGTAGTTTTCGATTTCGCTTGGGTTGCCTAATGGGCCAGCGAGGTTTTGGATTTTATCTCCGACTTTAAGGGAACCAAGTTCGATTGATGAGAAACCGACTTCTTGGAAAATCACGGTTATTGTGCCATTTGCTCGATCCCAGTCTGTAAAGGTTAATGGGATTCTTTCGCTTTCCTCGCGGACTTTGATTATTAAAAATTGGCCTGCTTTTGCTTTTGCTGCGATGTCAGGGGCGTAAATTACAAGTTTTTTTGTTACGGGGTTTAATTCCTCTTTTTGGACGATAGTGAATAGTTCCATTGGAGGATTTTGTTTCTTTTCGGGCATTCGTTTTCCATTCTCCACAAACAGTTGACAGGAACAAGTAAAGTTTGTTTATACGGGTTTGTTAAATCTATAAAAGCGTTACTGGCAAAAACATCAAACCTAAATGTTACATGTATTAAAAATAAACAATTAAAAAACCGCTAAAACACAACACTTAAGCCGTAAACACACTAAGCTTAAGTCCATAATAACATATTAGTTATTGCAAGGTGTAATAGCGAATGACTGCTTTAAGCTACCAAACTAAACTTTGGATGGTTAACGAGAAAGGGGAATCAGTATTCGGAGACGGCATTGCAGAATTAATAGAAAACATCGACAAATACCACTCCATACTGGAGGCAACAAAAAACCTTAACATGTCATACAGGTACGCTCTGCACAGAATCACACTTGCAGAAAAACGTTTAGGAAAAACTTTAATCACTCGGATTCGTGGAGGCGCAAAAGGTGGTGGCTCCTCGGAAGTGACGCCTTATGGCAGGGATTTGGCTAAGCAGTACCGTAATGCTCAGGCTGAGGTGAAGCGGTTTTTAGAAAAGCTGCCTTGAAGCACCTGTCCCCTGTAGGCTCCAGCATAGAACCACTATTAGGAGCATAAAATAAAAAGAAGAAAGGGTATTGACATAAGCAACGATGACTCGCAGGGAATTCGGGTAGTTGGAGGAGATCAGGGTTGGTACCCAGTTTCGGCAGTATTGTCGCATTCTATCAGGTGGTCAACTTTCTAAAACGTAACGACATGCTATAAAGAGGAATTGACTTATAAAGAAAAAAGGCTGAAAGTTCAGCAGGAGCGAACAAACAAGATATGGTTTTAATCGTTGCAGCGGTAGGGAGAAGCGGTTCAGGAAAAACAGTCACCCTCGAATACCTAACAACACAGCTTTCCAAACAAGGATACAAAATCGGAGCAATTAAACACATACACCACTTTGGCTTCACAATTGACACTAAAGGCACAAACACTTGGCGTTATGCCCAAGCAGGGGCAAAAGTTGTAGCCGCTATTTCACCAGAAGAAGTATCCATCATCAAAAAAACTGAACTGGAACTAAACAATCTTGACAATGTGCTCAAAGTAATCGAACAAGAACCCTTAGACATAATTTTTGTTGAAGGGTTTCATAGCTTAATCGCTAAAAGACCAGATGTTTCAAAAATCATCACGGCAAAAGACCAGCAAAGCCTCAAAGAGACGCTGCAAGGAACCGTTGAACCCATTATTGCAATCTCAGGGGTCATCAGCAAAAACACAGACGCCGCATCAATCCAAGGCATGCCAGTTATCCGTATTCCTGAAGATGGCGAGCGGCTTGTTGAACTTGTGACGAAGCAGTTAACCAGAACTCAAAAACAGGCTTAAGGAGACAACATTATGACGCGACGGGCTGCATTAATACTTTCAGGAGGGAAAGCCCGAAGGTTCCAAACCCAGCAACAGCAATGGCAGGATAAAGCTTTGGCAGAGTTTGAAGGCAAACCTTTGCTGGTTCACGCAATACAAAACGTGAGGGACGTAGTAGACGAGGTTGTTGTCTGCGTCAATAATGAAGAAAGAAAAGTAAGATACACAGAGCTTTTGAGAATACAGGGTTTAAAAGCGCATATCGTGGTTGATGAAAAAACAGATATTAGCGGTCCTAACGTGGCAATATTTACGGGTCTAAAAGCCACTCAAGCGGAAAAGTGCCTCATTGTGCCTTGTGATATGCCGTTTGTTAAACCCGAAGTGGCAGATTACCTGTTCACCGTATCGGATGGTTTTGAAGATGTTGTACCCATGTGGCCTAACGGCAGGCTTGAAACACTCATCATGGTACTCCAACGTGACATTGGGCTGGAAATTGTTGAAACCCTATGCCAGCTTAAGCGACCCCGTTCCGACGATATACACAGGGCAGCCTCAAAAACCCTGCTGACATCACCAATGAAAACCATTAAAACCCTTGACCCTGAACTTAAAAGCTTCATCAACATCAACGCACAAGAAGACCTAAAAAAACTGCAAACCCGCCGCCTCAACGGACCCGTAAAAGACAATATTATACTTAATCGGGGTGTCATTTCAGTTTCTGACTTGCAACTTATGCGTGACGCCGCAGGGATGCTCAAAAAAGGCAATTTGGGAATGGCACAGAAAACTTTTGATTTGTGCAAAAGCCGTTTTGAGTTTGGCAGCAGTTTTTTCTGGGCGGGGGTAGCAGGGGAAGGTAAAGGAGAAGCCTTGCTGGAAGAGGCTAAGCGGCTTAAAGTTAGTGACTCCAAGTTATCAGTGGAGCTTGATTTTGAGGGTAAAGAAGCCTTTTTTGATGCCGCAAACTATTACCGTAATGAATCGGAGGTTTACGAGAAAAACAGTTGCCTACTGCTTTTGGAGAGGGCTTTGACGGATAAGGCCTGGTGTGAATCGTGGTTTATGAGCAAAACGGGGCAGCCACACAGGTATAAACTAAAAACTGCTTAACCCAGCGCTGTTTTATAGGGTTATGCGTTCGGGGCTTGTGTAGACATTCATACGTTTTCCACGCACAAACCCAACTAAGGTTACGTTGGCTTTTTGGGCTGAAGAAACCCCCGAGTTAAGAACAGCAGCCACGGACGCTACTATAGGTAACCCAACTTTAGCGGCTTTGTAAATCATGTCGCCGGGCACGCGTCCAGTGATAATCATGAAGCATTCAGCAAAATTTAGCCGGTTAAGGAGTCCTTCGCCGATGACTTTGTCGACCGTGTTGTGCCTGCCAACGTCTTCGGAGAAGGCAACCATTGTTCCGTCAGCTTTGAAGATGCCACTATCATGCAAGCCGCCTGTTTTGGTGAAGCCCGTTGCTTTTTCGTTCATTTGACATATTGCGTCAAAAATTGTTTGGGCTTTTACTTTTAGTTCTGAGTGTACATTGGCGATTTTGTCGTCGTGTTGGTAGGCTGAGGTGCTGTTTTTTATTAGGGGCACGATTCTTGCGCCTCTTCGCCGAGTTTTCATGCGTTCCTCAAGGTTTATTGTGTCTTTGAATTTTACGTGGCAAATGTTTTCGGATTCGTTTGAAATGATGCGTTCAATGTCATCTATCGAATAAAGGATTTCTTCGGCGAACAGGTGGCCTACGGCGAGTTCTTTGAATTGAGATGGAGAACTCCAAATGACAAAGGCGTAATCGTTGTTTATTGTTATTTTGAGGGGAACTTCTTCTGCGACAGTGTCTTGCATTTTGGTTGCTGTACCTGTTGATAAGTCAAGCCTTGTCATGTCTACTTGACGCATAAGCCAATAACCTCAGTAATGGCTTTTTGAGTCGAGCGAGTCTGATAAGTCATTCGGCTAAAAAACAACAAAAAAACAACAGATTACAGTTAAACTGAAAACAAAAAAATTGGCAAACACATAGAAACGCTTCATAGTTAGCTAAATGAAAAAGGGTTTAAAGATATTTTTCGTAGAATTTCATTGAGAGGTTTGCAGCTTTAGATGCAAAGATTTTGCCTGTGCCATGTTCTGCCATGTCTCCGAGGAAAACGTAAAATGGCCCCTGAGCGGTTTGTTCTGCGTCAACTTTGACTTTTGGTTTGACACTGTCAATTGTGAATGTCGGCATCATTAGTTCCATTGTGCCGTTTATGATGATTTTTCCGCCAGTCATGCATGCGCCTGCACGTATGTCGCAGCCTTTTTCAACATAAATTGTTCCATCGCTCATGTGGTAACCGAGGAATCTTCCAGCTGAACCTTTGATTTTGATGGTTCCGCCCTGCATCCATGTAGCTACGTCGGTTCCAACGTTTCCGTCAACAGTGATTAAGCCGCCTTTCATGCCTGTGCTTGTGCCTCTGTATGGTGAAGCTAAGTAATCGCCTGCGTCGCCGTGAACTTCAAGCAGACCCTTTTTCATTTCGCTGCCTGACCAGCCGCCTACATTGCCGTTAACAACAATTTTGCCGCCGGAAAGTTTTTCGCCTGTGTGCATGCCTGCGTCGCCGTTGATGACTATTTCGCCGGTTTTCATACCTTGTCCGATGCGTTTGACTCTTGAGAAGTCACCGTTTAGAGTGATGGCGGGTGTTTCTACTTTTTTGTCTTCTTTGATGTCGAAAGCGTCGCCCATAGTTATGGTTTCTTTGCCTTCGGTGATTGACATGGCTGCGATTTCTTTAACTGTTTTTCCAGCAAGCACGTCAACGCTAATGCATGCTGCTTGGATTGGCACGTCAAATACTCGTTTAGGTGTGATTGTTATCATTATTTACACACTTGCCTTAATTGTTCGTTTTTCTGGAACTTTTATGTAGTGATCGGTTACTGGGTAATTGTCAAATTCGATTGTCCAGTAATCTTTGAATTTGCGTTTCATTTCTTCGTCGATTCTGCAGGGTTCCTTTGTTTGAACGTCAAGCCAAATTGTTCTGCCTGGAGGTGTAGCAACGATTTCAGCGTCTTTAACAACTATTTCGCCGTCCTTAATTGTGTAGACTGCGTTGCTGAAGGCTCTACGCACTGGCTTGTAGTTTTGAGCAATGTCTTGTGTTTCTGGGTTAATGTTGTAGATTGAAACGTCTGCGTCAGCGCCTACACCGAGATGACCCTTGTTTTTAAGGCCTAAAGCTTTGGCGGTTCCTGCACGTGTGATAATTGCTAATTCGTAAAGGCTGTATTCACGGTCAATTGTTGGCAGCAGACTCTTTTTCTGAGCACGTTTGTTGCATTTCTTTAGTGTTGCTTCGCGTGCTTTGCGGCTAAAGAGCCAAGCGAAAACACGAGGGTAATGATAGAATGGCCCAGCATTAGGATGGTCGGTAGTCATGTGTAGTTTCCATGGGTCTTTAATTAGTAAAGATAATTCAAGACCGATTGACCATTGAATCGCGTTAACTGCGTTTTTCCTCTTGTAATGGAAAGGTATTATGCCGCCGCTGGATTCAGTTTCAATGTCGCTATTTACCCACTTATTGTGACCACCAAGTTCATAGAGTGAAAACTCAAATGGACCATCGGCAGTCATGGTTGTTGTGTCTGCAAATGTGACTTGACCAATGTCGACGGTCATGTGGTTGTGAGCGTTAAGGTAATTGGCGATTTCTTCAGCGCCTGATTTGAAATGCGCCCAACTATCGCCTGCAAAACTGCTGAATTGAATGTGAGTTATGTGTCCGACTGGTTTGTCGCCTTTGTATAAACCTTCAAGCGCTCTCATTGTGTCAAGAGTTGTCTTGTAGTTGCCTGGTACACCTAGGTTGTTGGTGTGTAAGTGGATAGTGTGCGGTAAATTGAGCATGGCGTTAACTTTTGCTAAGCCAGTGATGATGTCTCGGGGTGTTAGGCAGAAGTTTGGGACTTCGTCATCGAGGCTGTGAACGTTGCGTCCGAAGCCCCAAGATTCTAAGCCGCCAGGGTTGACGATTTTAATGGCGTAACTGCGGGTGTTAGTAAGCATCCAAGCGATGTGTCTAGCGCATTCTTCTATGTCGCCTTTTGCCAGGTTTTCAAGTGAGAACCACCAGTCGCCCAGCAGGGTGAATGATGCTTTGTCGATTAATGGGATGTCGTTTAGTTCTTCGTGGGCGTGTTTTGCTTTCATAGCCGCCATTGAAGGATTCATGACGGTTGTGTAACCCATTTTTGAGTAACGATAACCAGTAACGTATGTTGAAGGAATGGAGTAGCCAGTGCCAGCGCGGGTTAAATCGGTTTTTTTGACAACGTCTTTAACGTGGTCGTCTGGACGAATCATTCTGCCAATGTTAACTTCAGAGCCTGCAATGTGACTGTGAATATCAACACCGCCAGCCATAACGAGCAATCCGGAAGCGTCAATGATTTGAGCTTTCTTTTCGTTGACTTTTTCAACTATTTTGCCGTCTTTAATGGCTATATCCATTTTTTGACCGTCAATCTTTTGGATTGGGTCAATGACAAAACCGTTTTTGATTAGGATTTCAGTCATTTAAGCTTCCTCCTTAACAGGTTTTTTGGTTTTACGGACGGTTTTTTTAGGAGCTGCTGCTTTGGATTCTTTTGCTGGTTCTTTAACTTCTTTTCCAGCTTTCTTAGCTTTGATTACTCTAACTTCTTCAAGAATCCGTCTAACTATCTCCTCGTCACTTGGCACGCCCTTTGGAGCGTCAACCACTTTCTTTAAAGTGATAGGAACAGAGTCCATACGGTAAGCTGTGCCAGCTTGTTCTATTCCGCACCATTGTGTTGGAAACACCACGTCGCCAAGACGGGAAATTGCGTTCCAGTCAGGGTTGATAGTGATTAATGGATGCTTCATCATGTTTTGAATAGCACCCTTAGGGAAGTGAGCGCCTGGATCTGCAGAGATAACTAATGTTGCGTCGTTGTCGCCGCGTCTTAGCAGGTCGGTTGCTGTGAATTCGCCAGGGTTATACTGTGGGTAACCTTGTGAGAAGTCCAACGCGTAGGGGTAACCTGTTTGCCAAGCGAAAACAGTGTTTGCGCCTGTAACGTTAAAGTGACCACGCATTGGTGAAATTACGAATTTAGTTTTTCTGTTAAGGTCACGTGTTAATGCGATTGCGATTTCGATGTTTCGGAATCTGCCAGCACTTTGAGTTAAACCTAAACCGAAGAAAATTGCACCAAATTCGGCGTTGACCATTGCGTCTACAATTTCTTTTAGGTAGTCAACTGGGATTCCACCGACTTTGTCAACGTCTAATTCTTGATCGTTAACTAAGCATCTCATGGCGTCGAAGATTTCGTAGTCCCTGTTTGGTTCAACCTGAACAAAGTAGTCAGCTACTTCCGCTGTCATGGTTTTTCGTACGTCGAAAACTATCATTTTGCGTCCCATTTTTGCAAGGGTTTGTGGTGGTGCATCGACGACGCATGTTTGTGGACGTGGCGGTGGTTGATAGTGGACTTGTGTTCGCCGTATGGTTGCGGCTACTTTTTTCTGGCTTGCTCTTGCTTTTAGTTTTTGAACGTAATCTTTGAATTCGCTTTTTTCGAAGCGTCCTTCAGTAAAGGCTGTGTATCTTTCAACGTGTCTTGGGTGTGAACTCCAAGGGTTACATGCCCAGTACACAATTAAGTCTGCACGGTGCCGGATTTGGCCTAAAGTTGCAGTTGGGATACCGACTTCTTGGGTAGCCATGACTGAGGGACCGTGGCAAACGCTGCAGCAGTTGTCTAATGCTGAACCGAGTTCTTCAGCTAATTCGACACCGACATGTTGGGTTTCGCTTGTAGAGCTTGTCCAACCGAATAATAGAGGATATTTTGCGTCAGTAAGAATTTGTGCGGCTTTGTGAATGGCTTCATCCATAGAAACAGGTACGAGTTTTCCGTCTTTTCGTATGTGTGGTTCAAGGATGCGTTCTTCGCTTTTGTAGCCGTGAACCATTTTGGCTTCACAGACTGCACACCCATTTTTCATTTTGACAATCTCGTTGTTTTCCACTGTAACTTCAAGATCGTCACATAAGCAACCGCATATTGGACAAACAACTGATTTGATTATTTCTGTCATAATGATTACTTTCCGAATTCCTGTTTTAGAAGCTCATCTAGGGTTAAGACGGGCTTATTTGGGGCTGGTTCGACCTCAACTTCAAAACCTTTGAAGATAGGCATGCCCATGCCGTAGGTATCGGCGCCGCAAATAGCGTTCACCCAAAGGCCACAGGGCATAAAAATCATGCCAGGCATAGCGCCATGAGTATACTTTTTCGCTTTCACGACAACTGAACCGTATTGAGATGTTACTTGAACGTTCATACCGCTTTTTAAGCCAAGCTTTTTAATGTCAACAGGATCTAGAAAACAGACAGCACAACTATCAAAGTATTCTTGTGACCCTTTACCCAATTCTTTGCCTACGCCCTGATCGATGGTTCTACCGGTAATTAGAGTTACACGTAACTTTTGCTCTACCATGGTCTCCTCCAACCATTACCATATGGAATTTGTTCAGTTATATTTAAGAGTATTAGCATGTAGAGCATGAAAATTATGAACATATTCACGAAACGTTTAAAAACAAACATGACTAAAAAGGATAGACAGGATAATTATGGATGACTATACAGACCACCCAGACATAATGAACTGGCTTGA
>JBNIDQ010000016.1:0-52335 GCA_050108135.1 Bathyarchaeia archaeon
TGGAATTTGTTCAGTTATATTTAAGAGTAAGTTCATAAAAAACGCAAAAATCATCAATAAAACGTTACATTTTCATTAGAGACTGTCTAAAGAAGCAAAAAACTGGTTGTTTGCCCAACATAAATGGGCTTAAGAGCGCCTGCACGTTTCGGTTGGGTTAAATTGTTTATTTGAGTTTGGCAGCTTTAGCTGTGAATGTTGCATTGTATGTCCTTTTGCCGTTTTGACCTATTTCGAGTTTAACGTTGCCGTCGAAACGTACGCCTGCTAATTTTCTGAAGTCACCTGTCATTTCAGGAATGGTGTCGTCAAACCAGCATAGCACGTAATGGTCACTTACACCCTCGGTTGAAGAGAGATAGTCAACATCACCCATTAACCTGAAGAAGTCGTGAATTGACCCAGAAATTGAATTTTCAGTTTGATTAACCACAAGTTTACGTGCCTTAACAACAACAAAAGGCTCAACTTCAGGGGTAACATTACGCTCTTTAAAAATCGAAATAACCGGTTTATTCCAAACATGCTGCGTCAAGCAAGTTACCTCAAAAATAAATCGACACCGGCGAATAATAACATTCCCAAGAACACGCAAAAGACAGTTTTAGAGGTGAGCTTGTTTAGCCTCAAAATTGGCGTTGTATGTTCTTTTGCCACTTTCAGTGTACGACAGTTTCGCTTTTTCCTTTAGTGTGACGCCTCTTAAACGCCGCAAATCGTGGTTCATGTCGGGTTGGGTGTCGTCAAACCAGCACATCACGTAATGGTCGTTTTCTCCTTCTTTGGATGAAAGGTAATCTGCGTCGCCCATAAGTGTAAAGAAGTCTTGCATGTTGCAATCGTATTTTTTTGCGTCTTGTGTTGGGCTAAGCGTGATTTTTTTGGCTTTAACCACCACGAACGGGTCTACTTCATGGTGAACGTCGCGTTCTTTGAAGATGCACACTACCGGTTTATTGTAAGTATGTTCCGACAAAGGTGTCATCTCAAAAATATCAAAGTGAAAAAGATTATTTTAACATACTGAAAAAGTTGCTTCAACTGGCAAAAGCGGTGACGGTTGGTTTTTTTGGAAAAACTGAAATAGCATTCTGAGAGAAACCGTTTTGATGAAACCTTTGGGCAGTAAACGTAGAGTAGCATTCACTGTTGCGGTTATGCTTTCAATACTGGTTGAAGTTTTTGCAATTGTTTTTTGGCAACATCCAAGCCCAAAGACGGAAGTGTATTCTTTTCCAATTGTAGTTGGAGAAAAAACTTACGTCGTAAGCGTTTTAACCAATTATTCTTCTGAGCCCAAAGTAAGTTACAGCCAAGAAGGCAAAGCAGTTAACCTTGATTTCAGTGGAAAACAAGAAAATGCGTTCTTTAACGTAACCATCCCGACTGCCCTAACGGGAGGAGAAATCAAGCTTATTGACAAATACTACGAAGTAAGCCCACACAAATACGTTCAATCCTTCAATGGCACTCACAACTCTGTTTACTTCACATTTGACCGCAGCGCGTACGTGAAACATTTTGAAGTACGCGGAACAGAAGCAGCCACATAACAGGCAATTTAAGGTTAAATCGGAAATTATAATAACAATCCATCGTCATTTTAGCGTATGAAGTATTCTTTTAAGATTGGTTCAGCTTGGGGCATACCAATTGAGCTACACCTTACATTTATACTTCTTATAGCAGCAGTTTTCATTCTTGCGTACCCATTCTTTTACCCGTTCTTTTTGGTCCTTTTCTTGTTTGTTTTTGTAGTTTTTCATGAACTTGCCCACTCCGTAGTAGCGAGACATTACGGGTTCAAAGTCAAAAAAATTATTCTTTACCCAATCGGCGGCGTATCTGAAATTGAAGAAATCCCCGATAAACCCTCACAAGAATGGCGAATGGCAGTCGCTGGACCACTAACAAGCCTGCTTTTAGGTACAGCACTGCTGGGCGTTGGCTTGCTGATTTCGCCAGAGCAAATCGGCAGCTTATCAGCTTCAACAATCACTGGAAACTTCATAATCGACTTAGCAATGCTTAACATAATTCTTGGAGCATTCAACCTCATTCCAGCTTTCCCAATGGACGGCGGCAGAGTCTTCAGGGCACTGCTGGCTGAATACCTAAAATACTCGGACGCAACAAGGTACGCTGTCTATTTGGGCAGAATCTTGGGAATCGTAATGGTAATTGCAGGCTTTATTTTTCCACCATATTTCTTGCTTATCTTGGTGGGAATTTTTGTTTACATAGGAGCCAGCGAAGAAGGCGAACAAACCATCATATCCACAAAGCTTGCAGGCATACGTGTTAAAGACGTCATGCGAACCGACATAGGTTCCGTAAACCCTCAACAAAACATCGTCGAAGCATTAGAAATCATGTTTAAAAATCGTTACCATGATGCCTTGGTTGAAAAAGACGGCGCTTTCCAAGGAATTATCACATGGAACGAGTTAATGAAAGTCGATCCTGATCAACGAACCGTTTTGCGCGTGGAAAATATGCCGATGAAAAGCATACTTGTTTCGCCTAATGACCCAATTTTAGAAGCTAATAAAATTATGAATCGAGAAAAAATCAGTTTAATCCCGGTTGTCAACCGAAATGAGCTTTCTAAAGTTGTAGGCGTTATTACAAGTGAATGTATAAGCAGCTTGTATGAGGAAGCTAAGAACCGTTAACTACTGACAATGTATTGTACAGTGAAGCTTGTGCCGTCTGGACTGATTTTGGAAACCGTGGTCAACTGGGTATTTTGATGGTCGGTTAAGTGTATTTGAGAAAAGGATGCCTCACCTAAAGGAATTATTGTACCATTGACGTTGACGTAGGCGTCTGTGAAGGTTAAATCACCAAAATTGGAAAGGTAACTGATTTGACCGTTCAAAGTGGGTCGTTCGACAATCCATTCTGCGGAGAGGCATGTTGAGTTGTAGTTTAGGTTTTTGTTGAAACTTTGCCCAGTTGTTAAGTCGGTTAACTGTACAAGCCACAAGTCAGTTTCTGGGTTTATCAAGTTAATCGAGGCACAAATTAAGTCGCCTTCTGAAATTGTTATGGGAATGTTGATGGCGTAGTCAGGTAACAATTCGTACCATGCACTGTACCTTTCGCGTCCATTAACCGAATCATGTTCTGTTCCAATTTGAATCAATGAATCATCAAATTGTCCGCCTATGCCAATCCAAGCTGACGAGTACGTGTTACCTAAAGAGACGCTAATTGAAGGCACAATCCATGAAGCATTAACTCCAACAATTGTAGGTTCTGGAGAAGAAAAATCGGAAGCAACCACGTAACCAGACCATGTTAAACTCACCACGCTTTGAACCTGCTCGTTACCTACATACGAATGTAAAAGCATAGGAAGCAATGACATGGAAACTGCAAACAGTAGCAACCAAACTAAACTAAGAAAAATAGCGCGTACCTTAACGCTCCTAAAAAAAGCACCCATAACAAAACCTTCAAAAAACAAACCCTAAAAACTATGAAACTAGTAAAATCCAAACATAAAGCCGTTTCTATAAGCTTAATTGCTCAAAAACGCATTAACAGGGTATGTTTCAAGTAAAGGTTATGACTGCAAACGATTACGGTTTCGCGGTTGATTTAGCCAACACCTTGGATTGGGGCATGGAAACGGCAGATTTTAGGTTTAACCAGAGTCTTGAACCAGAAGGCTGCCTTACACTTTTTAATGGCTCTGAGCGGGTGGGGATTGCCACGTGCATAAGCTTCGGGAATAAGGGTTGGTTTGGGAACTTAATCGTCAAGCCAGAATACCGTAAACAGGGAGCGGGACGCCTTCTTCTTGAACACGCCATCAACCACCTAAAAGGCAAAGGCGTCGAAACCATCGGGTTGTACGCTTACCAGCATCTTAAAAAATTCTACGCCAAAAGCGGCTTCAAAGCAGACATAGACTTAACCGTCATGCATAACAACAAAATTCAACCCGCAGATTGGAACCAACCTAATTTTGAAACAGAACCAGATTTTTCAGCGCTAAACCGTTTTGACACCCAATTCTTCGGCGCAGACCGCTCAAGACTTCTAAAAGCCATAATTCAAGAAAAAACAAACCTGTGCTATGCTTCAATTGACGGCAAAGACGTAGATGGTTACGTTTTGGCTAAAGTATCTGAAAGCATGGCTGAAGTTGGACCGTTAGTCTGCAACCCAGACAAGTCAGAAGTAGCAGCTGAACTTCTAAAAGCCACATTCACCAAGTTGGAAAGCAGGCGTGCCGCGCTTTATTTGCCTCAAAACCAAAATGAGCTTCAACAGTTTTTAGTGGATGCAGGATTCAAAAAAGATTTTTCTTTGTCAAGAATGTTTTTAGGTGTGCCCAAGATTCAAAACAGTATACACCTTGCCGAATCATTGGAACGAGGATAAGACAAGTTTATGCCAGATATTTGTTACAGCCTAGTCAAGAGTTTTTTAGCTAAGTCTATGTCTGCCGCTAAAGCGTTAGCTGAAGGAGCATTAAACCGTAAAGAGGAAAGTACCAGTCCAAAAGTCTCCCTTTTCCGTTTTGTTGACGGAAAAAAAACCTGCGTCCATTTTGAAGATGCCCACTTTTATTTGCGTGGTTCAGTCGAGTATACTAATCCGCAGTTAACAGCAGAGGAAGTTCAAGGCATCATCGGTATACGCCTGCTTCAAACGTGCGCAAATTATTGTCTTGAAACAGGAATGCATGAACCAACAAACGATGATTACAGTGCACTATTTGAAGAGCTACAAAAGCCGCCTCAAGGCTACGTTGTTCCGTTTATGCTTAACACTGACGACGTGGAGGCTGATAGGTACTCGATTAATCCTTTGAGACAATCAATAATTGATAGCGGACAAAGCGCGTTCCCAGCTGCCAACATTAAAACAGACCAGCTTAAAGTTGACAGGGCATTTGTTGAAAAGTATGAGGGCACATTAATCACTAAAGACGAAGCCGAACTAATCACTGAAGAACTCCAACGCACTGATAATTACATGGATTTTGTGGACGCCGTCAAGTTTCGGCAGCTTGAAGAATTATCTAAAGTTTTTGGCATGAACCTTTCACTTTACGCTTTACGTATGCCGCTGTCCCCGTTGCAGACAGAAAAGAAAGGCGATATTCTACATTACATTATCAGTCAGGCACATCAGAGTTACCAGTCAATTGAGCAAGCCTACAACTGCATGGGAAGAAGCATGACTAAACGCACCACCCTGCTCACGGTTCCACATTCAGCAAAGGGGTATGGGTCAAAACGTGCAGCCCACGGCAAACTTCATTTTGACGGCAGCATACTCGAAAACGTCACAGTTAAATACAAAACCACAGAACTCTACCCAAACGGCATAGACCCAAAAGACATAGCCCAGTCTAAATGCGAAGACGAAATTTCAGTATTGGGTGAAAAGTTGGCAGATTACAGTTACGTTGAAACGCCTTCTTCACCACAGTTTTTCCTGTACGCTTTGGCTTCACCAGAAGATGCAGCAGTATGGCATGGCGTAGGCAAGTTTGCGGCGCCTCAGCTTCTTCAAACCTACATTACAGCGCACAAAGCCTGCAACAGTGGCGCGTTAATTCCGGGATTGGCTGAAAAGTTTGGTTTACGCTGCAAGATTCCTTTGCAGTTTAANGTGGCGCGTTAATTCCGGGATTGGCTGAAAAGTTTGGTTTACGCTGCAAGATTCCTTTGCAGTTTAATTTGGTACCTGATGGCATGTGGAGAAATCCTGCCCGCCAAAACATTGACGCCAGCATCGGCACAATTAACGTTAACGATTTAGTGGGAATGGGTATGTGGCTGGAGCATCTTTCAGAATTTAAGTAGGAGTGAAATGGACAGTTGAATTCAGTCGAACATATGATGCTTAAAATTATGCGGATGTTAAGCAAACTTCCAGTAAACCCGCTGTCTGTCGGAAACACCCGCGGGCTGTTTCTGGAATACTTCAAAGGATTCGACAAGGTAGAGGCTGTTCGCGGCATTTTTGGGGAAAAAACCTCTGAAGTTTTAAGCCACCTAAAAGTTGAATTCAGCTTACTCAGCGGCTACATGTACGTTGACGACGACGATGGACACATAGTAATCAGCAAAAGCTACCTGCAAAACGGCGACAGAACCGACATTTACCTTGACTTAATCCATGAACTTTGCCATGTGAAACAATTCATGGAAGGAAAAGAACTCTTCGACCCAAACTACGCCTATGTCGACCGCCCAACAGAAATAGAAGCATACCGTTACACGGTGCAAGAAGCCCGACGCATCGGAATGCCTGAAAACCGAATTTGCCATTACCTTAAAACAGAATGGATGAGCGAAGCAGACTTTAAACGATTAGCAAAATCAGTTGAAGTTGACTGTTCATGTCATAAATTCTAAAGCTTCACGGTAAACTTCAAGCATTTTTTGGGCACAAATATCCCAAGTAAAGTTTTCTACCACAAACTTGCGACCAGCCAAACCCATCCTTTGCCGCAGCTCAGCGTCACCTAAAAGTTTCAGCAAAGATTCAGCTAACTCGCCGCTGCTTCCACGACTTGCCAACAAGCCAGTTTTGCCGTTTATGACTGATTCGTTGACGCCGCCGATGTCAAAAGCTACTACAGGTTTACCTGACGCTGATGCTTCCAGCAGTACGATTCCCTGCCCTTCTTGGATTGATGGCAAAATTAACACGTCGGAGCAGGCGTAGATTTTGGTTAGTTCTTGTTCGTTTAAGTTGCTTTTGAAAACAAAGTTGCCAGTTAGGTTTGCTTGGGATAAATCGTTTGTTAACTGAGTCTTCATTGGTCCATCTCCAACGAGCACAAATTGCGTGTCTGGCTGGGTTTTAGTAACTTGTTTGGCGGCTTCGACCAAGAAAGACAAACCTTTACGAGGGATTAAGCTGCCCACGAAAAGAACAACAGACGAGGCCCTTAAACCAAAAAGCTGCTTAAGTTCAGCAGGGTTTTCCGTGGGCACGTACTTTTCGGGGTCAACACCGTTAGGCACAATACGCACCTTCGATGGGTCAACACCGTAATGTTTCTGCATTTTCTCCAATGAGTAACGGCTGATTGTTACGATTACGTCGGCTTTTTGCGCTGTCTCACATTCCAATCGTGCGAGCCGCGCCATGAAACGGTTGGCAACCCTACCGCGAAAAGAAGCATAACCGTTCTGTTTTGCCTGCTCAAACTCATCAGCCAAAACACCATGAATTGTGTGCACCAACGGTTTTTTGATGCCTTGCAACTGAAACGCCTTAAGCAGTCCGTAGCCGTTGTCGTTGTGGGCTTCGTAAACGTCTGCGTCGATTTTGGTTTTGGCGATTGTGCGGTTGAAAGTCCAGTTATCAAGAGGGTAGATTCGGTCGGTTGAGTTAATGGGCTCACGATTTACACCATCAATTACAACAGGGTTTTTGAATCCAGCTTTTGTCCCGCTGTAAACTGTGATGTCTGCGTGGCTTGTGAGTCGGCGTGTGGTTTCGTTTATGCGCCTTTCCACCCCTCCCCTGTACAAGTGAGGCGGCTGCGTGTTAAACACTGCTAAACGAAACTTGCCCATGCAATACATTTCTTACATTGGAGTTTTTATGTTTAATGATAAAACGTTTGACCCCCAAAACACTGGAGCCCGGGCATCGAAACAGCTTTATCCCGCCAAACCCCAAAAAAATCAGCAGAGGTCTAAGCTATGGATACTGACAAACTTTTCCAACTTGCAACACCAATCCTTGAAAAGAACGATTTCGGCGTCTCACACACCAGACGCGTCTATAACATTGCTAAAGAGCATTTCCCAGTAGCACCCCCACTTGAGGATTTAACTTACGCCTCAATCATCCTTCACGACATCGGCGGATGCACCATCAAGGACCAATACGAAAAGGGCCCCGCAATCGCAACTCAGCTCCTCAAAGAACTTGGCTGCAAAGACAGTTTCATACGACAAGTGTGCCTAATAATCGCAACCCATCATGACCACCCAGACAACCCATCAGATTCCTTCCAGACGCTTTACGACGCAGACAAACTGGTCATGTTCACACCTGAAGAGTTTCCGTATTATGATTCTCGGGAAGGTTTTGACTGGAACAAAATTGTTGCCTTGATTTACTCAAAGAAGGGTCAAGAGCTCGCTAAAAATTGGTTGGCACAAAGAAAAAAAGAAAACCGATGAGCTTTTTATTTAAACATGCGGGTTAACGGCACCTGTTCTTTTCATTGCCACCTCGAACCGCATTGCTACTTTGGCAAGTACAGCAACGATAGCTCTTGTTGCATTACCTCAAACATTTTTAAGATTTCTTTGGGCGCTCGTAACTCTTGAAATTTTCAATGCATTTGTTGCCCTCATCTGACTGGATAAAGTCTACAAATTTAGAAAGCGCATCAAGAGTGGAAGAATGCAGAATATGTTCGATTTCACAGGCGTCAGCTTCAGCAACTTCCGCTGACACGCCAAGCATAGTTAAGAATGCCTGCAATGGACGTTGCCTTTTTCGCAAGTAAGATGCCAAATCTTTGCCTGTCTGCGTTAAAGTGACGTTTCGGTAAGGCGTATATTTTACGAAACCGACGGAGTCAAGCTTTTTGAGCATGCTTGTTACGCTGGGAGATTTAACATCTAACTCTTTGGCGATGTCAGTAACGGCGGCGTAACCAAGTTTTCTGATAAGGGCATCTATAGTTTCGATATATGTTTCTTCTGTACTGTTGAGCCTAGACACTTGCTCTTTCTCGTTCACTTTTTAACTCCAAACATCTTTACATCCTTTACTATTAATAAAATATGCGCCCAAAAATGCAGCAGATTATTAAACAAACAAGCAATCCATAAACAGCATCAACACAAAACCAGCAATCAAACCAAAAGTGGCTTGCCGTTCGAACCCTTTACGGTGACTTTCAGGAATCATTTCATCACTCACCACAAAAAGCATAGCACCCGCTGCAAAAGCTAACCCAAACGATTGAAAGGGCAGAAAAACTGAAATTAAAACCAACCCTAGCAAACCTCCTAAGGGTTCAACAAGACCAGTTAACGTTGCATACCCTAATGATTTGCGACGACTATAACCCTCACGCACCAAAGGTAAAGCTACGGCTAAACCTTCAGGCATATTCTGCAAAGCAATTGCTACAGCAACCACAAGTCCAGCTGCAAAGTCACCGCTGCCAAAACCTATACCAACCGCTAAACCTTCGGGAAAATTGTGAATTGTCATGGCAATTACAAACAGCCATACTTTTGACAACTTGGAAGATGGCCCTTCGGGTCCAAATGCAGGATGGAAATGTGGCACAAACCGGTCAATCAAATGCAGTACCAACGCGCCTAAAGCAATACCTATAACCACGATGAAGGGTCCTCCTAAATCTAAGGCAGGCACAATTAAACTAAAACAGGTAGCTGCAAGCATCACGCCCGCAGAAAAACCAAGCAGCACATCAAGCATTTTATCAGAAATCTTTTTGGTAAACAATATCGGTACTGCACCCAAGCCAGTTGAAAAACCAACAAGGGTACATACCAATAAACCAAACCAGAATTGTTCCATGCCTAACAGACCTTGACATGCTTGTTTAACTGTTAACCTTTGACTATCTGGTGAAAAACTTGCAGTAACGATTTACCTTGTTGCGTGTTCTGTACTGTTTCTACAAAAACTGAAAGATTCTTCAAAGTAGACATGTGAAGCATATGCTCAACCTTGCAGGCATCCACTTCTGCAACATGTTCAGGCATGTTTAAAAGTTCAAAGAAAACCTTCAAAGAAAGTTTTGCTTTCTTAAGGAAAACAGCTAATTCTACCCCTTTAACAGTTAGAGCAACATTGCGGTATGGCACAAATTCGACATAATCCATGTCATCAAGTTTATGCAGCATTTCAGTCACACTTGAAGGTTTAACCTCAAGAGTTTTAGCTATATCCGTCACGGTAGCAGCCCCTTTAAGCTTTACAAGTTCATAAATTGTTTCAACGTATGTCTCTTTAGCCATGTTTAACCGTTGCAAGTTTATGTTTCACCCGTTGTTTAGGTATTGTTTGCCTTTTTCTGTAACAAAAAAAGTTGGGGTTGATTGGCACTTAGCTTTGCATGCTCCGGGGCATCCTGAACAATTTAGACAGGAGTCACCAGATGAAGAGGTGCATGTGACTTCTTGGAGGTAACCTTTTGATTGTAACACTGCAATCGCTTGATCGACCATTTGTGGGCTAACGCCAACGTTTTGAGCAATCTCGGAAACGTTGACCACACCTGCAGCGTGGATTTGTTTTAGGACGTCTTTTATCATTTTGTTCGCTTCCGTAACAGCCAAGTTTTCAGGGTAAAGTACAACCCGGGCAATGCAAAGATGTATAGCCAGATTCCTGAACGCATATCGTCAGTCCAATTCCATTCGGCCCAGTCTGCAAAGATGTCGGCGTGTGGTTCGCTGCTGATGAGGTAGATTGTTGAGCCTAAGGCGTGTGCGCCCATGATGGCTAAGTAAACAGCAAGGAATACTGTCGCGATTAGGGTTCCCACCATTAGGAAGGATGCTGCGTCTTTGCCGCTGTTCCATTGTGCTTTCACGCCAAACAGGAAGACTACACCGATAATGGCAAGTGTTATGCCGCTGAACATGTCAGGGTACACTAGCATTGTGCTGATTTCCCATTCAACCATGAAAGATTCGCTGAGTCCCCGTGCTAGTTCAAGCAAACCCAAGGATAGGTAGATTACGCCGATGAACAGCGAGTATATTGCAAGTTTTTTTGTTGTTTTAATGTTTGAAGTCATAGTTTTCACCTTCTAAACGAATAGTCATCCGATTCCAACGATTGCCAAAGCTGCAACGTAGGCGATGACTATTTCAGATACTACTGCAAACAGGGTCCATTTCCAGGAGCCAGTTTCTTTCTTTATGACACCGACTGTAGCTAAGCAGGGCACGTATAGCAGAGTGAACACCATCAAAGCAAACGCGCTTACTGGAGTTATTGACGCTATGAGTGCACCTTGGATGCTGGCTTCTCCAGCTACACCGTAAATTACACCTAAGGATTCCACGACCAATTCTTTGGCAAGGAACGCAAAGACCAGCGAGGACACTATTTGCCAGCTAAAGCCCAACGGAGCAAAGACAGGCTGCAATGTTTGGCCAACTAAGCCTATCAGTGATTCACCGCTACCGGGTTCAACACCCCACGGCAACACTGAAAGCGCCCAAATAATGATTGCTCCCAATAGCAGGTAGGTTCCAGCCTTTTTCAGGAAAGACACACCACGTTCCCACATGTGCAGTACTGAACCGCGCAGGGTTGGCATCTTGTAGGTGGGCAATTCGATGATGAATGGTGCTGGTTCGCCTTTGAGAATGGTTTTGCGGAGCAGTAGAGCAAAGAGTATGGCTACGAATATGCCGATGATGTACATGGACCAGACTGCGGTTGCGGCGTTGGCGGCGAAAAACGCGCCTGCAATGAGTACGTAGACGGGTAAGCGGGCAGCGCATGACATGAATGGCACTGTAAGGATGGTGATTAGGCGGTCTTTTTTGCCTTCTACGCTGCGGGCAGCCATGATTGCGGGCAGGTTGCAGCCGAAACCAAGCAGCATCGGAATGAATGATCGACCGTGCAAGCCAAGTTTGAACATTAGTTTGTCAAACACGAAAGCTACGCGTGCTAAGTAGCCGCTGTCTTCAAGCAGAGATAACGCAAAGAACAGGAAGAATATCGGCGCCGTAAACGTCAGTATGAAGCCTAAACCGCTAAAGACACCGTCAGCTAACAGTGAAGCAACGACTGGGTTAGGTATCTGTGCAGCCATTTCTGAGAGCCAAGCGAAAAGCATTTCGATTAGTCCCATGAATGGTGCGGAGGCTTCAAAAGTGAACTGGAATACTGCCCATAGTAATGCAAAGAATGCGGGTATTCCGATGTACTTGTTTAGGAAGACTTTGTCTAAGAGGTCAGTAATTGTCCATTTACGTTCGCCTTTTTTCAGGGAAGCCTCAAGGATTTTGCTGATTTGTTCATACCGCGCGTCAGCGAGTGCTATGTCTGCGTCTTCTCCGATGATTTTGTTGGCTTTCATGCGATAACCTCCAAAAGTTCACTGGATAAGCAACTGAGTTTTACGAGAGTGAGTGCTTGTTCATCTTTTTCGATAAGCTTTATCGCTAGCCAACGCAGAGGATATTTTTTAGCTAATGACTCATCTTTTCGTAAAATTTGAACAAGACACTCGATTACGTTTTCTATTTTTTTATCGTAGATTATACCGCGGGTTTTCAGGATGGGTTTTTGTGCTTCTTTGAGTATTGAATCTTTTAGTTCAGTAATTCCTTTTCCTTTAGTGGCAACAGTAGTGATTACGGGTACACCGAGTTTCTCTGATAACATGTCAACGTAGATTTTGTAGCCTTTCTCCTCTGCAATGTCAGTCATGTTTAGTACAAGCATGACTTTTGCTTCCAGTTCAAGCAGCAGCATTGTTAGGTAAAGATTGCGTTCAAGATTTGAAGCGTCAACAACATCAACCACCAAGTCAGGTTTTTCTTCAATAATGAAGTTGCGTGAAACCAATTCATCTTCAGCCGCAGCAGTTAAGCTGTATGTACCGGGCAAGTCAACGAGTTTTAAGGTGACACCTTTGTGTGTAAAGGAGCCTTCTTTTTTCTCGACAGTTTTACCGGGCCAGTTACCAACGTGCTGCCGAGCCCCAGGAACGAGGTTGTTAAAGATAACGCTTTTTCCAACGTTAGGGTTACCGATTAAAGCGATAGTGTAGGATGTTTTCATTGTTTATTCTTCCACGTAAATTTTTGTGGCTACACCGCGTCCAAGTGCAAGCCGTGTGTCCCGTACCTCGATTAAGACTGGCCCGCCACAGAATTCGCTTACTACTTTGATTTTTGTGCCATAGGTTAAGCCCATTTCTGAGAGCCGCTTTGTTAGGTTGCAGCCGCCGATGATTTTGGTGATTTTTGCTTCTTTTCCAAAAGATAGGGTGCTTAGGGGCATGTCCATTAGGTGTTTTCCTCCATGACGATTATGTTTTCTGCTTCGCGTTTTCGTAGGGTTAGTTTGTAGTCGCGTACTTCGATTTCTATGGGGTCGCCTAGGGGTGCGCTGCAGATGATTTGGAGTTTTGAGCCTTTTACTAGACCCATGTCTAGTAGACGTTTTCGTGCTGGGCCGGTTTCTTGTATTTGTGTTATTGTTGCTTTTTTTCCGGGTTTTAGTTCACTTAAACGCAAGTTAGTCCACTCTATTAAAGTTAGATAAATCTATCTTTATTAGGGATGACTAATAAACGTTGCTCCCAAACAACCAAGAAACCGCCAAAAACACTTAAACCAAGGAAAAAACAAAACAAAATTCGAAATAGACTTAAAGTCGACTTGAAGTATATTCTGCTGAAGTTTACATGCCGACAAACTTGCCGCCTGAAGCAATGGACAAATGGGAAGAGGTTGAAGCCGCCCGCACTCCAAAAGAAAAAATGGAGAAAATGATCGAATTCTTAAAGTACGTTCCGCAACACAAAGGCACACTAAAACTCCGCGGCGAAATAAAAAGAAAAATCGCAATCATCCGAGAAGACCTTGAAGAAAAAAAACGCAAAGGCACAGGCAAAAGTAGCGGTGGACCTAAACTTTTCATTGAAAAAGAAGGTTCAGCACAAATAGCAGTCATAGGCATGACAAACGTCGGCAAAAGTTGCCTGATGAGTGCCACAACAAATTCCAAAGTAATTGTAACACCCACGCCGTATAGCACACATGAACCAGTACCAGGCATAATGGATTATAACGATGTTCAATTCCAACTAATCGAAGCTCCAGCAGTAATGGAGGGAGCCTCAGATGGACGCGGAACAGGAAACGTTACGCTCGGTTTAGCCCGGAACGCTGACGGTATATTGTTAATGCTTGATTTATCGCGTAACCCTATTGAACAGTTAGATTTAATTTTGGCTGAGTTAGAAAAAAGCCGCGTTTTGGTAAACAAGCCCAAAGGACGAGTAATTATTGACAGGCGCCATGCAGGTTTGGCATTAAGAATCACCCTTGTTGGGCGCCTACTTGATTGTAGTATGCGTGACGTAGAAGATTTACTGCGGGAATACAAAATTCATGACGCCATCGTACGAATAAGCGGTGATGTCAGGCTGGAGGATGTAGAGAACGCCATTTTTGAAACCACTATTTACAAGCCAGCAGTCATAGTTGCAAACAAGCTAGACCTGAAAGGCGCTGAGTTAAACTTAAAGATACTAAACAAATACGTCAACGGCAAGTTGCCTATTGTTGCAATGTCTTGTGAACAAAAAAAGGGCCTTAACGAGTTAGGAAAAGCAATTTTTGAAAGTTTAGGAATAATCCGCATTTACACTAAAGAACCCGGTTCAAAAGCAGAGACAGGCAGACCATTTGCACTTAAACGTGGAGCAACAATTAACGATTTAGCCAAGAACATTCACAAGGATTTTTTGTACAACTTCTTGTTTGCAATGGTTTGGGCGAAACGTTTGCCTTTTAGCCCTAAAAAGGTTGGTTCAACCTTTGTTTTGGATGACGGCGACATAGTTGAGCTCCATACACGGTCAGGCTAACTGCATTTTTGTTGAACAGTTCAGAGTCTTTATTCATTACGGAATAAGTGTTAAATATAGTAAGCATCAATAAACACGATTTGCTTTCTCGTGCAAGTCGGCAAAAACCGTTGGCTAATCATGAGTAGGCTTTGGCGTTGAGGAATTGGGGAACGCATGGCTAAAAAATGTGTAGTAAAAGTAGTTTTAAGCAAGGAGCAGAGGGAGATTTTGTCTGAATTATCAAGACGTTTAGGAACCAGTGAAAGCGAAATGTTACGTATGGCCTTTATGGATTATGCAAAGGAGTTAAGCATGGTCAAAGAAAGGCTGCACAGAGAAAAACAGTTTGGCAACTTCATAACATAAAAAATAGATAAAAAAGGAAAAGGCTGATTTTAGGAATCTAATTCAGTTTACTGTGCTTCTGGGGATTTGCTGCGGCTCCGCATCAATATAGCGATTACTGCCCCAACTATTACTACAATAGCTATGACGGCTACGATAATCAGAGTGTAGTCTTGACTGGCTTGGCCGGTTGTTTGTGTTGGTGTTGCTGTGCCTGTCGATGACGGTGTGGGTGTAGCTGACGGCGTTGAAGTAGGTGTTGTTGTAGTCTCTGGGAGTTGTATTGTACTTTGAACAAGTGTTGAATAGCTTGTTATGTTACTTGCAGGGTAATTGTCAACGGGGTTTGCAACAAAAGATACTGATGAACCGGGAGCAAGGGAATCTGACAGAACTTCGGTGTAGTTTAAGCTTACAACTGTGCCTGAAGCATCATAGAATGTTGTTACGACTCTTACGTCGCCAATGGTTTCTGAGCCAGTGTTTTGAACTGAACCTACTACACTGTATACTCCGGAAGCTGTAGAGTTTTCAGAGGATACAGTTAAGCCTTGATACATCTCTAAATCAGAATATTCAATGTAGCCAACATAGACGATTACGTCAGTAACGTTTCCTACCCAACTTAAGTCACCTGTAACGCTGTATTCAGGCAGGAAGTCCAAATAGAATGGAGCTTTCTGACCTGGTTTCAGATTGTTCCCGTAAGGTTGAAATGAAGTAGTATCGACTTGTGTGCCGTTTACGTATGCAATTGCATTCAGGTGTATAGCAAGTATATTCTTTGTGCCCACGTTTTGAACTTCACCAACAACTACTAAGTCGCCTGCATTTGTTGCCATGTCATTGGTGGGAGCGGCGTACCAACTGTAACTAAGGATTTTCACGTCTGATGAGTCAGCTTTTACCTGTACTGATGATAACGCGGTAAAGCAGGTTAATGTTAAAGCGCATAGAAGAATCAATGTTAATAGTTGCTTTTTCATTTTTTTCATCTTTTGATGAAAGAGGCTTCATTAAGGTTTTATTAAGTTATTTCCAAATTTATTCCGAAATGCCCAGAAAAGCCAAGTAAAAACGTGAGCAAGCAAGACTAATATTAACAGCACTATTAGGCAATTAAGCAAAAATAAAAAACTGATTTTAAATATAAAGGAAAAAGTGTTGCAGTTTTATCTGCTGCTTTGAGCAACGCGTTCGATTTCGTTGCGTTTGGCTACTGCGACGCTCTTGATGTCGTTGTTAGCTGCTAAGACTAATTCGTCTGCGAGTGTTTCTTGTATGCTGCGTGGGTTGTTTAGTGATGAATTTCTTGCGCCGTCAGTTATGTGGCGGATTGCAAGGTCGATTCTGCGTTGTGGTGCAACGTCAACTGATAAGTGGTAGACGACACCACCGTAGCTGATTCTTGTTGTGTCTTCACAGGGTGAAGCGTTCTCGACTGCTTTAACGAGGACTTCGATGGGGTTTTTGCCTGTTTTTACGTTGATGATTTCGAATGCTTCTTTGACGATGTTTGTTGCTTTTGCTTTTTTGCCGCTGTTTTTGCCGCTACGCATTAGACCGTTAATTAAGCGTTCGACAATGTTTACTTTTGCTTTGCGGAATCTTTGATGTTCATGGCGACCCATGCTGTGTGGGGCAACCATTGGAGTCAAGTTCAGGTAGCGTTGCAGGCCAATGTCGACTACTGAAATGTCTTTAAAGCTCCATTTTTGGAAGAGTAAGATTTCTTGTGGTTGTGCTACGGTTGTTTGTGTGCTCATAAACTATTACCTTGATGGTTTTTGTTTTCGTCCGTAAACTAGTTCGTTTAATGATACGCCGTTTACCATTACTACCTTCCAGCGGACACCTGGAATGTCTCCCATAGCGCCGCCTCTTGTACCGCCGATACCCTCAACGACGACTTCATCGTGTTCGTCGACAACGTTAAGTGCACCGTCACCGGGCAGGAAGGCCGTGATGGTTCTGCCGTTTTTGATGAGTTGTGTGCGGACACATTTTCTAATGGCGCTGTTGGGCTGTTTTGATTCGACACCTACTTTTTCTAGAACGATGCCCCGTGATTGGGGAGCGCCCTGCATTGGGTCTACTTTTTCGTCTAGCATAAGCATGCGTCTGTTAAAGTAACGATCGTGCCAACGGAAGTTCTTCCGTTTTTTTGCTAATTGCCTTGCGGCGAATTCGCCTCTTGGAGACTTGGAACCCATACTTAAGATATTCCTCTTTAATGCACAAGCATAGTTCAAACACCACTATATAAATTAAACGAAAAAAATACGCAGAACATTTACTATTTCGATGGTATTCTGATACAGTTTCAGGAGTCTTTTTGCGTTTAATTTACAATTCAGCGGTTGGCAACTCATCTTGTGGTCCTGTTGAATATTGATTATATGTGCAGAAGGATTATTAAAATTAAAGGAGAAAAAACTTTGTTTAAGGGCTTAAGTGCATATTAGCATAAAAGCAGAAATCGACCCAACAAAAGGAGCAAAAATAGTTTGGCGTTAAAGGAAGAATCGAAACTGTTCAAGCTTGCCGTAGAAATGTCGCAAGACGGCATAGTTATTGGAGACGCCAAAACAGGCCTAATCACCTATGTTAACCAAGCTATCTTGCAAATGTTGGGTTACACCGACCAAAAGGATGCAATCGGCAGATTCATTTTAGATTTTGTAGCCGACTTTGACCGCGAAAGAGCAATGCAATTAGGACGTGAATGTGATAGAACTAATCAAGGATGGAAAGGCCAATTTACGGTTATAAAAAAGAATGGGGAACTTTTGCCAATCGAATTAACAGCCACACCAATAAAAAACGAAAAAGGCGAACAAATCGCATTCATAGACATAATCAGGGACATTAGTGACCGCGTAAAGACTGAAGATAAACTCGAAGAGGCAAGGCACAAACTTGAATTGGCAAACGAGAAACTGCTTGTTGTCGGCGGCTTAGTAAGGCATGACATCGGCAACAAAATAAGCGCACTCAATGCTAACGCGTATTTAGCTCGTAAAAGAGGAAGCATGGAACTCCTTTTAGACGCAGTCGCAGCGACGTACCTGCAAATAAACAGGACACTCGAGTTTTCTCGGGACTACGAATTGTTGGGACAGGAACAACTAAAATTTTTGAATGTCGGCGAGGTTTTCAAGGAAGCAGTGGACTTGTTTCCAGAATTCGATTTAGAAGTAATCAACCAATGCAAGGGCGTAATGGTTTTAGCTGATTCTCTGCTTAAAGAAACATTTTACAATTTGCTGGATGACACGTTAAAATACGGTAAAACAGCAAAGAAAGTAAAACTATATTTTAGTCAACAAGACAAGCAGCTTAAGTTAACTTATGAAGATGACGGCGTAGGCATACCTGCCGAGATGAAAGCGAACTTGTTCACTAAAGGGTACGGTCAAGGTAGTGGGCTTGGGCTTTACCTAGTCAAAAAAACTTTGGAAGTATACGGTTGGCAAATTACTGAAAATGGGATACCGAGCAAAAACGCTAAATTCGAAATAACCATTCCACAGAACAGTTACCAAATAATGTAAATTAAAATGTAACCTTGCGTATCCAAGGGTTGTTCAATTGAAATCAGTCTTTAGCTTACTGTTCGACTTTTATTAGCCAATCCATCTGGTTTTTAATGTGTTCTTCCCGATGCCGTTGGGTTTCCTGATGACTCATCTGTTGTTCCAATTGATTTTGGAGCAGTTGCTGGCGTCTTAATGCTTCAACATGTTTATCAGACATTTTTCACGCCACCCCACAATAAACTAGGAATACGCAAAAATTTATGACTTCTCAGGTCTAACCGCCCACTAACTATAACAAAGCGGTATTGAACCAAACGCTTTAAACTCGAAATACGAAGTTAGTACAAAAATCCTGACTAAAGTTAGTAAAGAAACCTTTACGAGAACGCTTTAATCTGTTTCAAATCTTGATTTTTGTAAGGGAAACTGGTATGGGAAAAACAGGAAAGGTTACAACGTTACTGTTATTGGCTGGTGTAGCGTTGCTTTTTGTGCCATCAGCATTAGCGAGTGAAAACACAATCGGCTTTCCTGAACCGTTTGTTCCCAAATTCACCGTACAATATGTTGACCGCTCTTATGATGTGCCAACTACAACATCTTCAATAATGAATCCTTACACGGGAGAAGTAACAAACACTACCATTCAAGGTTACCACGTAGAATATAAGACAGTTGACATCAAAATTGAAAACCAGCCAATTCCAGCATCAAACACAACTTACACTTTATTTTATAACATCCGAGAAAAGGGTCACTTTGGTGCCGATTGGCATGAAATTTACGATTACTCATCATTTACATATCAAACTACGAATCCAAATGAAATAAAACAAGGACCAACTAAAGGCAGTTGCCCAGCTTCAAAAAGTAAATACACCATAATATCGCTAAAATACAATGAAGGCGACCAAGTCGATTTTCAAGTAAAAGCACTCTATGGTTACAGTTCACCTTCCGTCATTCAGCATGCCCTTTTTGCGTCACTTGATTACAGCTACGTCTATGGAGAATGGAGTGCTACCCAAACAATAACCGTTTCAGGGGTAACTCAAACGCCATTGCCTAACCCAACAAACACGCCAACTCCAACACATACAACCCCCGAAAACGCTAACGTTACTTCAGAACCCATAGAAATACCAACACAATCAGAAAAAATTACGCAAACAAGCGCATCATTCTTTTTAGAAAACAAGAACATTCTTGCTTTTGGCGTATCCTGCATCACAATTGGAGTCTTGATGGTTGCCTTAGCATGCCGTAGAAAAATCAAAAACTGACATTGTGTTTGTGTTGGTGCAGTCACACATCTTTATGATGCCCGTTTGCCCCCTTTTTTGGTAGGGACTTTTCAGGTTAACGGCTTATTTTTGGAGGTGAAAACGATTGGTTGAGATTGAAGTACGTAAAGCCGAAGAAGGCGAAGTAAAAAAGACGGATTTGGACGTTAACGAAATTATTAACAAGATTGGAGATTTTGCAAGCCGCCTAAAGGAGTTATCAGGCAACGGGAAACCTATGGCGGTGCGGTTGGACGGTTTTAATTTTTCAATTAGCCGAACGCCAGACATGTATGACGTAACGGTTAAGTTGAATTTGACTGTTAAACCCAAAACAGAGCCCCAAGCAACAATTTGTCCACCAGCGTAAACCAGCTTTTTCTTTTTTACCAACCTATTTTGTTCCTATTAGAAATAGTATGCAGAAAYCTATAGGGGGGTAGGTCGTATTGACCCAAAAACTATCCAAAAACAGGGCAATCATAAGGTCTATTTTATTTTTGCCGATACAACTCTTCAATAACAGTTTCCGCCGCCTTAAGCAGATCTTGCCGTTTCACCTTTAAAGCGTCAGCATTCGCCGCATCAGGCGGGCTACTTAGAACGGCGTACCGTTTTATTTGGGCTGGAGGCTCAAGTGTCAAGTTAAGGTTTTCAACGGCTTTATCAAGGCTGGTTTCACAGTCGCTTTTTTGGCAGTCAACCCAAAACACTGCACAGCAGAAGGGTTGGTTATCGCCTACGACTATGGCGTCCTTTACGTGGGGAGCCTGTTTTAAGGATGCTTCAATGTGTTCAACAGGCACTTTTTTGCCGTAAGAGGTAACAATTATGTTCTTTTTTCTGCCCAAAATCTTCAAGCTGCCCTGCACGGTGACCTCACCAACGTCGCCAGTTGGGAACCAGCCATCCCTAAAAACCTGTCCCGCACGACTGTGAAGGTAGTCACGCATAACCTGTGGACCTTTAAGGAGGATTTCTCCGTCATTTGCGATTTTGAGTTGAGTGTTAAGCAGGGGTTGCCCTACTGTGTCAGGATTGTTCGCGCCAATACGGTTAATGGTTACCAGCGGCGCCTCTGAAAGCCCATAAGCATTGTAAACTTCTATGCCTAACTTTTGGAAATCCTGCAGTAAAGTTCCGCTTGAACAGGCGGCGCCGACGATTAGTTGGGTTGACTTGTCTAAACCTGCTTTTCGAAGCAAACCGAACCTTACCAGCCGACGGAGAAACGCTTTTTTAGCTGGATTTTTGGCGTTGAGGTATTGCTGCCCCGCGTTTGTGCTTGTCATGGCTCCCCACAGTTTCTCGTAGAAACGTGGAATTGCAAACAAAACCGTCGGTTTAGCCAGTTTAAGCGCCTTTGGCAGGTTGTGGTAATCTTCAAGATAGTAGAAGTCCATAGCTGTTGAAATATAGTAGGGTGAGTATGTTGCAGTTATTCCTTCAGCTACATGATTCATCGGCAAAAACGACAGGTAATGCGCTTTGGTGTTGCGGGTTTTCCAAGGAAAATTTGATGCCAAAGCTTCTGCAATGTAACGCAGGTTACTGTGTGCTAAGCAGGCACCTTTAGGTTGCCCCGTTGAACCGTAAGTGAAGCGGATGGTAGCTAAATCAGCAAACTCAACAGGCGCCATAGAGGAAGCATCTTCAGGGTTAGCCTTGGAAAGGAAATGTTCCCAAGAAACCACGTTTGCGGCGTCATGAGGTTGTCGGCTGAAGTTGATTATTGGCACGCCGGTTTTTATGTTTCCGATTTGGGCGAGGATTTTTGGGTTACCTACAAAGAACAGTTTAGCGTTAGCGTCAGAGAGAATTTGGTTGATTTCCGAAGGGGGACTTGTTGGGTAAAGTGGACATGAAACCGCACCCGCTAAACCTACAGCGACATCAATAGTTAAGTAACGCACGGAATTGTTACCGATAAGCGCAACCACGTCGCCCTTTTTGATGCCCATTGCTTTTAGGGCAGCGGCGGCTTGCAGCATTTCGCGCTTAACCATTTCCGTGTTGAGGTCGATTACTTTGCCGTCGATGATTTCGTGGTAACGGATGGGTTTGGTTTTGCTTTCCAGCCGATACAGGATTTGTTCGTGCACTGTTCGTTCTGAACGGTGGAAAAAGCAGTAATAAACCGCGTAACTAAGCAGGCGAGAAAGATAATCTTGCCAGTTTAGGGTGTATTTACCCAGTAGCCGGTCAGTGTTTTCTCGGCTAAACGTTTGGTTTTGGTTAAAATATGGTGCGAGCGTGCTGTAGGCGTGGGCGCTGCTTTTAGCTGAAGGGGTTAAGCGGCTTTGCAGTTGCATGAAAGCACGGATTGCCCTAGGCGAGACTGGCATGAAAGTGGGGTTTGGAAGTTTTAGGTGCATTTCCCGGTTTGCCCAAAGCTGCACGTACTGTACAAGCTCTTTTGCCGTGGGCGCCTTATCATCTGGCGCTGTTAAATGGAAAGTTAAGCCTTTTGCCGCTGGGTTAAAAGTTAAGCTGGTTACGGCATCTGCGACGTAATCTACGGGTACAATGTTAAGTTTAAGCCCTGCTGAAGCTGGAACAAACCGTAAGTGCCCTGTTAGGTACTGTTTGAGCATGTAGTAAACAGTGTTGAAAGTTTTTACTGCACCTGTTTTGGAGTCGCCGACAATTAGGCTTGGCCTAAAAACGGTTACGGGTAATTCACGTTTAGCGTCGGCAAGGAGCGATTCGCTTTCGTATTTTGTTTGTTCATAAAGACTGGAAAAACCTGAAGCACCAGACAGGTCGGTTTCAGCTATGTTGCCGCCGCGTTTTCCTGCCACGTAAGCAGTTGAAACATGCGAGAGCCTGTTTAAACCGTGGTCAGCGTTGGCGTCGCGGGCAAGTTGGATTATGTTGCCTGTGCCGGTGACGTTAATGTCGCGGAGCTTGTCGATTGAAAGGTTGGGTGTTGTGTCTGCTGCAGAATGGATAATGTAAGTTACACGCTGGGCAAGTTCCCGGTATTGGGAGTCTGTCAAGTTTAGTCTGGTTTTGGTCAGGTCACCGTTTAAGACTTGGATGCGGTCGCCTATGTTTTGGTAAAGTTCTGGCCAATCCCACCATGAACGTTTTAGTCTTAAAACAGCGTTTTCATGGTTTGATGCGCGAATTAACACGGTGATTTGGGAGTTTGTTTGTGTGATGAGGCGTCTTGCGATTTGGGCACCTAAGAACCCTGAGCTCCCAGTTAACAATACATTTTCAGCATGCAAGCAACCGCCTTCTCCCAAGAGTAATTGAAATCTACATGTATTAAACGGTTATTCCTGCCTTTTTTTGGAAAAACTTTTTGTAATCAATTCAATTAGTAAAGGGTGAGGTGTAATGTTTGGATAAGAAGTGCCCAATTTGCAAGCAGAAGTTTATGACTTTTGACGCTAAAAAGAAGTATTGCAGTGACGCCTGCGCTAAAAAAGCAAACAAAGCAAAATAACCATTTTTCTTTTTAATGTATGGTTGAATCGTGCCGTTTTTTTGATATTCTGCCAAACAAGAAAGTTAACACTATTGCCCCGACAAGTAAGCCTACTAATACAATGTAGTACACTATGTCGCTTATGACGCCGGTTAAGTTTAAGTAAAAAAAGGCGCCTGCGACTACTATGAAAACGATTAAAGCTATTGACGAAAGCTTCATCCTGTAACCGGTAGCTAAACTGTATGAGCCACCGCTTAAACGTTTGGACATACCTAGTGTTCCCCTTTGAGCAACTGTTTTTGTGTTATAGAGTATTTTAAGGGATATTCTGTTTTTGCCATTCCACCATTAGGCGCAATGCACAAAAAACGGATAGATATCATTTTTAAACAGTTGTCTGTTACACAAATAGTACGGTTTTCAAAAATAAAAAGGTAGGAAGTTTAGAAAGTGACTTGGGCAATAAAGCCAAGGTCATCTAAACTGTTGAGTTGCACTATGCCGTTTGAAATAGTGTAAAGTGTATTGCCGATGTATAGTGAACGGTTGATTGCGTCATCGTTGTACCACCAGTACTGGTTGCTGTCAGTGGTTTGGTGTGAAACTTGTCCTTGTAATGTGAAACCGTTTGCTGGTGAAAGCTTGAAGACGTATGCGCCTTGCCAGAAACTGCTTTCTTGAGGAGCCAAGGAAGTTGTTGAATTTTCGGGAGTAATAACGTCTGTCTTACTGTTTTGGCTGTCTGTGCCGTTGCGTGTTATTGTCTCAGGCAATGGTTTTTCTGGTTCTGTGATGCCGTAGTTGGTGATTGATACTGGGATGACTAAGATTTGTTTTTGCAAGTCAAACAGGAAAGCTTTAGGTTCATACAACGCGGTTGATTCAGCGTAGTCAGCGTTTTCGCCGATAATGTATTTGGCGACTTCAGTTGGGTTACTCATGTCGGTAACGTCGAAGAGTGACAGTTTGACGGTGTTGTTCTCTTTGCCGATGCCTATTACGTAGTTTTCGTTGTAGGGGTGTAGGTAGCTGGAGTAGCCGGGGATTTTAAGTTCGCCTGCAACTTTGGGTGCTGTCGGGTTTTTAAGGTCTAACACAAAGAATGGGTCTACCTGTTTGAAAGTGACAAGGTAAGCTTTGTCGCCTGCAAAACGTGTAGAATAGATTCGTTCACCTTGTGCGAGGTTTTCAATTTGCCCAACAACGTTTAGATCCATGTTGAGAACGTAGAGGTTGTTGTGTTGGTCTCTGTTAACCCAGCTGCCAGTGGATACAGTGGTTGCAACACGGAAGTAATTATTGTATTCATCCATGCTGTACTGGTTTAGCACGTAACCGGGTACGATGCCTTTTGCTTCAAATGTCAGGTTTGCTCCGTTGATTGCTACACGGTAAATTTCTGTGCTTTCACCTGTGTTATCTGGGAAGGTAACGTACATGTTTTCGGTTGAAACGTACATGCAGCTTGAACCGCCCATTAGGATTGTCATGTCTGTTGGCTGCTCGTTGTCGTTGTTGATGTTTAAGCCTGCAAACGTGTTGTAAGTGAAGTATGAGTCTTGAATGTCTGTGTAGTAAATGGCTGTGGGGGCGATGTCTTTGGTTACTGTGTCGGTAGCGATTTGTGGGAGTATTACAGTGTCGTTGTTTGCGTATGCTGGTTGGCTAACTACTGTGTAGATGTAGTTACCTATCATGCGGCTGTTGAAGTAGCTGCCACTTAAAGTCAAGTTACGAGTAAGTACTGGTGATGCTTTGTTAGAAACATCGTAAACGTAGATGAAACTATTAACATTGTTTGCGAAGTAATCGTAGGCTAATCCCACTCTGCCGCTTTCAATGGTCACTGGAAAATAGTAATAGTAGTTGTAGTTACTGCCTAAAACAGCTAATTTATTGCCGTTTTCACTAAGGTACATTCCTGCGATGGATGCTGAACTGTTAAAAGCGATTTGTCCGACTGCTTGAGGGTTTGATTGGTCAGCTTTGACGATTTGGATAATGTTTGAGGGTTCAGTTGTGTAATTTACGTTTAATGTGTAGATGTATTTGCCGTCTGTTTTCACGGTATCTGCTTCGTCGACACCTGTGACTTGAACGTTAGTTGTTGAGTGTTCAGGAGTGCCAGATGTAGCGATTACGCCTGCGGGTCCTTGGGGTCCTAAGGAGTCGGCTGGTTGAGGAGTCTTAATGCCTAATGTAAACTCACCATTTGCTCGTTGAGCATCTAAAGGTCCACCAGTATAGTAAGTAGTTCCATCGCCTTGTGTGTTTGCGGTCAAGTAATTCCTAAGTTCTTCTGTTGATGCAAAGTTTTTCATTGGTGAAATGCCGCCTGTTAAAGTGTACATTACTGTTGGCGAGGTAGCGGTGTAGATGGCTCCTACTAGTACTATGGCTGAGAGCACTGCTGCGAAAGCGTAAAGTTTAGTCTTGCTTTTTACTTCTTTTTGAACCATTTGTTTGTTTTCTCCTTGTGATGGGTTAATTGCATGTTTTTATTTTATCCTAAGCCTTGGACATGTTGTACTAACTGTTAGAATGGACGCATACCCCAAACTCGGTAAGCTTCATACCAAAAAATTCCACAAACAATAGCCCCAAACAGTATAATGAACAGGTTATCCCGGTTAAACGCGGTTACCAAGAGCATTACATACGCCAAGTAAAACACTGTTGAAAATAAGGCGTAAAAGAAGAACCTTGGAAACAGCAATTTGCCAAGTTTCACGTAATGTTTGAGTACACCAATTTTGACTTCGCTGACCAAAATGTAGTGTCCACCTACTTCCTGTTTAGCCACTAAGCCAAGTTCACGAAGCTGTTCGAGGTGGTGGTTGGCTATGCTGGGGCTGCTAAAATGCAGTGCACGCTGTACTTCGCGTACGCTAACGGGTTCACCGTTTTTTAGTAGAAACCAGTAAACTTTCCAGGCTTTGCCACGCAGGGCATACTCTAACTCGGTTGTATCAGTCTCCATATCTATCAGCTAAATGTCTTGTAAGCATAAGGTACAGACGCTTATACATATAAGACCAATTATTAGAACAGGGCATTCTGACATTTTTCTATAGGTTTCAAAGAAAAAGTTACTTTAGACTTTTTACTAAGAGCATGTCCATTACTTGAGAGCGCCGTTACTAAAATGGTGCTATCACCAATACAGTAAACACCAATTTAATCAACAACCAAAAACAAAACGCCCATGAAAGTAAATTTTTCTGCAGCAACTGTTTTTGTCTGCCATACTTTTTAATATTTATTTTTGTATTTGATACATGCGTTTTCTATCAAAATTTTGAAAGGATGGGTTTCGCCTGATTAATCATTTTAAGCGATTCTCAGGCAAAAGCAAAAACAAGATTTTCAAAGCCGCAACTATAGCTGCAACAATATCACTACTATTGCTTGCCTGCTGCAGTTACTTTGTTAACCCTGCCAAAGCCGCTTCAGTAACGCTGCTACACAGCAATGGCTTTACGACTATTAGCGGTGCTTACAGAATACAGGGAGAATTTCAAAATCAAGAAAATACACCAATAATGTGCGATCACTTCACCATCACATATTATGACAAAAATAACAACGTTCTTACGATTCAAAATTATTCGTCTTCATTTCTAGACATTATTCTTCCGAATCAAAAGTCGCCGTTTAGCATACTATTAACATCCCCTGAAGTAGAGAACCTAAGTGCAGCAATTGACCATTATTCATTAGAAATGTCATGCAAACCCACCACACTTAAACCATTAGACCTAAGAATAGTTTCAAGCACAGCAGACATTGATGATCCAGAGAACATTCGTTTCACAGGTGAAGTAGAAAATGCAGGTACAGACACTGCAAATGTGACAACTGTTTTGGTTACCTGCTATGACGCGAACGGCAATTTCATTTGCGCAGATTGGGACTTAGCAAACCCAACGACAATACCGCCAGGACAAAAAGCAAGTTTTGAGATTCGGGGAGTCTATTATGACCAAAATCTGCCGCAAACAGCCAACTACACTTTAATTGCATCATCATACATCTACGAATACTCTACAGGCTTGGATATTGGAACTGAAGAATTCGTTTTTCCCCCATACGTCAACACCGCTTGGACACCTCCACCCCAAAATGTAGTTGAATCAACTGTTGTTTCCACGGCTGCAATAGGAGTAGTTGCTGTTGCTATTGCCGCTGGAACACGGTCTGCTGGCGCAACTGCGGGAAAAGCTGCTGAAAAAGCACAAAGCCTCGCTTCTGATAGCGTAAAGAAATGGCTTGAAGAGTTAATGTGTTCAAAAAAACCCGATGGAACATGTACCAAGGCTGAAAAATCGACGCGATCGCCGTTTTTGCCAACTAAAATGGAAGCTGTGGCCTATGGGGTTTCGCTGGTGGTTTTGAGCATTTCATTTTCATACGCTAAGGTGCTTGATTTCGCGTTGATTTGGCAGGTTTTACCTTTGATTTTGCTGACTGCCGTAATTGTTGAAGTCTTAAAAACATATCTTTTAGAAGTCTATGCCAGAAGACGCGGCGTGTGGACGGAACATAAGCTTTGGTACTTTGGATTGGTGCTGTTCCTTGTTACGACTTTTGCGTTTGGAGTACCTTTTTCTTCGCCAAGCCGCAATGTTTACCGTTCAGAAAAATTAGATAAACGTTTAAGCGGAATGATAGGGACTGCCTCAATTCTTATCACTTTGGCGTTTGCAGGAGTCTTCTTTGGCATAACATTAGCAGGGTTTGCGTTAGTTGGCAGCACTGGACTAGCAATGTGCATAATAATAGCTTTAATCGACACTTTTCCGATGACGCCTATGAACGGCAAATCAGTCTTTGACCACAGCAAAGCGTTATGGGCAGCATTATTCATTATTGCGGCTTTAAGTTACGTAGCTTGGCTGCTTTTGCTTTAAAATCAAAAAAATAGAAGAGGCTTATTGGTTCGCGGGAGCCCGATAAATAGGAAATCTTAGCAACGCCGCTAAGCCGCCTAGAGATAAAAGTTTTGAGCCTGCCTCATGCTCAGTGCTGATAACGGTAACCTTAGCGTTTTGTCTTTCAACGTCCCGCATAAGGGTTTCAAGTTTAAGCCTTTGTTCCTCTTCAGCATCACGAAGCGCCGTATCTGCAACAATCAACTTTTCAACTGCACCCATCTGCACGGCTTCTTCAACGCCCGTTAACCCGTAAGTAATTGTACCTTCCCCTTTACCGAGACGTTTCATTACTTCTTCCATTGCCTCAGTTTCTTCGACAACCCGCAGCTGATTTGTAGCTTTAAGAAGCACACCTGAACGGAGGGCTTCGTAGATTCCTGCTGTTCCACCGTTGTTGACGCTTTTGATGTCAGCTAAGGATTTGTTCATGTCTCTTGCTTCTTCAGCAAGGTATTTGGCGAAGTCGTTTTTGACAAAGCCTGTGCCGATGATTACGATTGGGTTGTGGTTTTGTGTCCAGAACTGGTTAAGGGTGTTTAGGACTTTTCGGAAGTAAGCCTTTGTGCCTTCGACGCGTTTGTCAGCTTCGTTTTTACCGGGGAGACGAATGCGTTCTTCAACTTTCATTTCTACACCATACTGTTTGGTTTCAGCAATCGCGTAGCCCTCATCATCTATTGAAACGATAAGTAAGGGTTTTTCGCTTTCACTTGCCAAGGTTAACCTGTCAAGCAAATGTTTTGGCCACTGCTTCTTAACTATGGTAAATTGCTGATTTAAGCCTAAAGCAAGCGTATGATGCGCTCCGGTTGGAATAATGTCTGGTGCATGACAGATTAAACCGTGAACACGCAGTTTTCCCAGAAACCTGTCCCAACCGACTGATTCAACAGTTACACCCATAAAAGCTGAGACACGTTCAGCACTTTTGGGGCGTGAAGCTTCTGAATCTGATTTTATTGCGCGTGAAGTGTAAGCGTAAACTTCGTCACCTTTGTAGATGACATTGTACAGGTGCCAAAGGTCATCAGGCGTGTCTGGCACAACTTTAACAAAACCCTGATGCAGGTTTTTCTCTACTATTTTCAACGTTAAATTTCATCTCTTAAACAGGGTTATACTGATTAGTTGAAGTAATAAAAATACAATGTGGCACAAAACATGCAAAAAAAGTTTCAAAGCAAATAGCCACTTGGTATTCTGACAAAACTTAAATTTATTCAACATCAAATTATATAGTATGTCAATAAAATTTGAAAACTACATGTGTGATTACATTAAAACACGTATAGGGGTTTTCAAAAAATACATGCTTGCAGCATTAGGAAACAAAGACGGCTACCTTTGGTACCTAGAAGCCAGCGAAGGCATGATTTTGCCAAACGCGGACCTTAAAAATTGTGAAGTTCTAAGAGACGCAGGAATTTTTCGGGAAGAAACAAGAATAACTAGAAACGGCAGAAATACATACAAATTCTTCTATCTGACAGAAAACGGTAAAAAAATTGCTGAAGAAATCGAAGCAGAAAGCATCATAAGCGAAGACGATAAACTGCTTAACCCAATAACTTATCTCGCAAGATAAAAACTTCTTTTTCCTTTTTTGTAAGTTTCAAATTTTTAAAAAATAAAATTGTTTGCCCAAAAAAAGTAGGGCAGATTGTTTTGGGGTTGCCCGGTTTAGATTAAGCCGAGCAGGTTGAGGAACAGCGGGATAAACACTATTGACAGCGTGCTGAGCAGTTTGATGAGCACGTGTAGGCTTGGTCCAGCTGTGTCTTTGAGTGGGTCACCGACTGTGTCACCGACGACTGCTGCTTGGTGAGCTGGACTGTTTTTGCCGCCAAGGTTGCCTGCTTCAACGTGTTTCTTTGCGTTGTCCCATGCTCCACCGCCAGTGTTCATGAATAAGGCTAATGGAACAGCTGTTAAGGTACATCCGATAACGAGTGCACCGACCGCGATTGGACCCATCAGGACACCGATGATGATTGGCACGACGACTACGATTATGCCGGGGATGACCATGCCTGCGAGTGCTGCTTTAGTGCTGATGTCTACTGCTTTGTCGTATTCGGGTTTTGCTGTTCCGTCGAAGATGCCGGGGATTTCTTTGAATTGTCTGCGTACTTCAGCGACCATCTTTGTTGCTGCTGTGCCTACTGCTGCGATTGCTTGGGCTGAGAACAGGAATGGAAGCATTGCACCGATGAAACCTGCGATTAGCACTACTGGATTGGAGATGTCGATAGTGATTATTTGACCTGTTTGAAGTGCTACTTCTTCAATGTATGTGTGGAATAGTAATTGTGCTGCAAGCAGTGCTGAGCCAAGTGCGAAGCCTTTGGTTAGGGCTTTTGTTGTGTTGCCAACTGCGTCTAGGGCTTCCATTGTTTCTGCTGAGCCGCGTTCGCCTGACATTTCTGCGATGCCTGCTGCGTTGTCAGCGATTGGGCCAAAGCCGTCGAGTGCTAAGACTATGCCCATTACTGCGAGCATACCCATGGTTGCAAGGGTTGTACCGTAGATTCCGCCTTCAAACAGTGGAATGCCGTTTAGTGTTGCGTATTGTTGGCCAAACACGTATGAAACGATTAGAGCGATGACTAGTGTGATGATTGGGAGCGCTGTTGTTTCTAAGCCGACTGCGATGCCTGTGATGATGTTTGTTGCGCTGCCTGTTTGGCTTGCTTGTGCAATCTTCTTTACTGGAGTTCTGTCGCGTCCAGTGTAGTAGTCTGTAATGTAATCAATTAGAACGCTTGCGATTAAGCCAGTCATTAGAGCGCCGAAGATGAAGTACCAGCCGTCATAGAAGAATAGGATTGAAACAACCAAAAACATTACTGCACATGCAATAGTTGTTACTGTTACTCCTTTGCGGAGGGCTTTCATTGGATTCTTCATTTCAGATGGCTTTAGTTTAACAAAAGGCATACCAATTAAGGTCGCGAAGATGCCCAATGCACGAACGATTAATGGGAAAATCAGGAATAGCAAGTTTCCGGTTGTGAAACTAAGTATGCCACCTATGACCATGCCACCGATGTTTTCGCCGACTGCTGATTCAAAGAGGTCTGCGCCTCTGCCTGCTGAGTCACCTACGTTGTCTCCGACGTTATCAGCGATGCATGCTGGGTTTCTTGGGTCATCTTCAGGTATGCCTGCTTCAACTTTACCTACAATGTCTGCACCAATATCAGCTGCTTTGGTAAAGATTCCGCCTCCAAGCTGTGCAAACAATGCAATTAGGGATGCACCAAAACCCATGCCGACTATGCCGCTTGCAGCGTTTCTGCCTAATTCAGCAGCTGCTTGGGCATCAAGAGTGTTGTTAAAAATTGCGCCGTAACCGCCGTAAATCAAGAAGAGTAATGTTACACCTAACAGTGAGAGACCAACAACGGCAAAACCCATTGTTGCTCCACCATAAAATGCAGTTCTTAAAGCTTTATCAGCGCTTTGTTTAGCTGCAGCCACGGAGCGAACGTTTGCTTTTGTCGCGTTATCCATAGCGATGTAGCCGGCTGCTAATGATGCAACTGCACCAATTAGGAAAGCCACTGCAGTGCCTATGCCAAGCGCTACTGCGATTAGCACAAAGATTACAGCTGTAATCATTGAGATTGTCTTGTACTGCCTTTTCAAGAAGGCGTAAGCGCCTATACGAATTGCTTGCGCTACTTCTTGAGCTTTCTGGGATCCAGCATCCATTTTGCCAATTTTTCTCATTAGTATAAGAGATACGAGAATAGCAATGATGCCAGCAATGGGGGCTAAAAGAAATGCAAGTTGAGTTAATTGACTAGTTGACAGGGAAGTTAATATTTGAAACGGGATGATCATATGAATTAGCCTATAAGCCTCATCCCGATGTTATGAGGGCTTATATATTTTTCTAAACTTAGGCATAAAATAGAAGGTTTAATCGGTTAAATGCATGAATTTTAATAAGGCACTGTTTGTATTTGTTGGTTGTGCTTTTAAGCAAGCTATACAAGTCTACATATAAAGGCTTAACAATTTTTTAGTAACCTGTAAGATATTGAGTTATTGATTGCTTTTTAAGCAAGACATACATAACTTCCTAATAAGCTCCAAAAACTTTGAAGTTAAGTGAAAACACATGCCTTCAAGATTAATAGTTGTCAAAGTCGGCACTAACGGCATAACCACCAGTAAAGGCGAACTTGACGAAAAAGAAATGAAAAACCTTACCTGCCAAATTGCGCAGGCAACAAAACAAGGCGACAAAATCGTGCTTGTAACTTCGGGCGCGGTAGCAGCGGGAATCGCAGAGTTAGGAATCACCCCAAAACCCAAAGATGTCGCGTTTCAGCAAGTCGCAGCAGCCACTGGACAAAGCGTACTTATGGCAAAATACCGCAAACTCTTCGCAGAGTATAACCTTAAAGTGGCACAAATACTTCTCACCGCAGAAGACCTTTCCAACCGGAAATCTTACGTTCACACTTGCGACGTGCTGGCTCAACTACTTAAAATCGGCGTTGTACCAATAATCAACGAAAATGACGTAACCAGCGTCGCCGAACTTAAGCAAACAAAAGGTTACAAGGTAAACTTTAGCGATAATGACATTCTTTCTGTGTTGGTTGCTGGAGCCATCTGTGCAGACTTGGTAATTATTCTCTCTGATGTTGAAGGCTTGTACACTGCTGACCCTTCAGAACCCGGCGCAGAACTCATAAAAACAGTTGAAAGTATCACGCCTGAACTAAAAAACACGCTTAAAGGCAAAAGCAAAAGGGGCAGAGGCGGAATCCAAAGCAAAATTAAAGCCGCTGAAATAGCCACAAGCTGTGGAATCCCCTTGGTAATATCAAACAGCAGAAGAAAAAACGTGATAGCAGACGTTTTAGCAGGCAAAGAAGTAGGCACTTACTTTAAACCGCAAAGTCGTATGCCTGCAGTGAAACGTTGGATTGCTTACGGTGCCGCCGTTAAAGGTTCAATACAGGTGAATGAAGGCGCTAAAAACGCGATACTTCAGGGTTCAAGCCTACTTGCTGTGGGCGTAACTAAAGTAGTAGGCGTTTTCGATGTTGGCGACGTCGTTAGCATTGAAGACGAAAAACAGCATGAATTCGCCAGAGGCAACCCGAACTTTAACAGTAACCAACTTAACCAAATTAAAGGCTTACAAGTCTCTGAAGTGCTCGAGAGGTTGGGAGCCGATAAACCTAAAGAGGTTATCGAGCATAGAAATATCCATCTTATTGAGGAATAAGGGATGATTCAGGAAATCTGCCGGAAAGCTAAAGCTGCTTCTGTTGAAATGGCAAAACTTTCAGCGGAGCAAAAAAACGCGGCGTTATGCCGAATGGCTAACGCGTTGGAAGTTAACGTTGAAAAGATTATTGCCTCTAACAAAATTGACGTTGAAGCCGCCAAAGCCAAAGGCCTAAAAGCGTCACTTCGTGACCGTTTAGCTTTAGACCAGAAAAAGATTCAAAACATGGCGAAAGAACTCCGAGAAGTCTCCGCGTTGGCTGACCCAATCGGCACAATCCTATCCAGTTGGACACGCCCCAACGGCTTAATCATTAGCCAAATCCGCGTTCCCATGGGAGTGGTTGGGGTAATTTACGAGTCAAGACCCAACGTAACCTCAGATTCTGCGGGCATCTGTATAAAATCGGGCAACGCCGTTATTCTTCGAGGCGGTTCTGACGCATTGAATTCCAACCTTGCTATCGGTGAAGTTTTACGGGATGCATTGTCAGGCACGAAGGTTCCAGTTGACGCTATTCAAGTGGTTAATTCTCCTGACCGTAAAGTTGCCGAGGAACTAATGAGTATGCGGGATTACATTGACGTGCTTGTTCCCCGAGGCGGCGCTGACCTAATAAAAACAGTGATTGAAAAATCCAAGATTCCAGTTATCGAAACAGGCACAGGCAACTGCCACATTTACGTTGAAGAAGACGCTGATTTAGAAATGGCAACGCCCATCGTTATCAACTCCAAAGTCCAACGTCCCGGCGTATGCAACGCAGCCGAAAAACTGCTGGTTAACAGTAAAATCGCCAAAGCTTACCTGCCCATAATAATCGGGGAATTGCGCAAGAATGGCGTGGAAGTTAGGGGTGACAAGAAAACGTGTGAAATCGTGCCTGATGTTAAAGCCGCGACAGAGCAAGACTGGTACACTGAATACCTTGACTTAATCATCGGTGTTAAAGTGGTTGAAGACCTCTCAGAAGCCATCGCTCACATTAACAAGTATGGCACAAAACACAGTGAATCCATCATAACCCGAGACTTCGCGAAAGCTACGCGTTTTCTGCAGGAAGTTGATTCCGCTGCTGTTTACTGGAATGCCAGCACACGGTTTACGGATGGTAACCAGTTTGGTTTAGGTGCAGAAATCGGCATTAGCACTCAGAAGCTTCACGCAAGAGGACCAATGAGCATACAGCACTTAACAACCACCAAATATGTTATTCTGGGTAACGGGCAAATCCGTTAAACCTAACTTCGGTTTTTTTGTATTTAATCATTGATTTAAAATTTTTTAGAACTTTTTGTTGCTTATATTCATATCATGCGAATCTGTATCGGAACATGAGTAACTTTATATCAGCTACCTAACGATTAAACCGTGGTCTCTCAAAATGGCAATTCAACAAAACAGAAGACACTAGGCACGAGGCACTAAGAAATGAATTTTTTAGCATGGTTCTCACTTCTCATAAGCATAGTTTGCCTCGCGTTAGGTATCGCGGTCTACTTTTTAGACAAAAAGGCAAAGCTAAACAAACTGTTTTTGGCAATCCTGATTTTCAACGCTTACTGGGCTTTTTCAAATTTTATGATGTATCAAGCAGACAACGCTCAAACCGCCTATTTTTGGGTAAAAACCATGGTTGTATGGCCTTTCTTTTCAGCGTTGATGCTACATTTTACTCTTGTATTTACTGAAAGCAGCTTACTTAATAACAAAAAAATATACGGCATAATGTACTTGCCAGCCAGTGTTTTTGCAGTTATTGATTTAACAACTGATTGGATATCGGCTTTGCCAACAAAACAGCCATGGGGATACGAGTTTGCCGTACCTGAAAACATGACATTAGCAACCATCGACACGCTTTGGGCTTTAACATTAGCTACTCTTTCGGTAATTTTCTGTATAATATATTACCGTCGCACTTCAAACTTGACAAAAAAACACCAAGCCAAATTCATAGCAATGGGTTTAACCTTTCCAATCACAGTATCCATAATTACAGATTCAATCTTGCCAATGGCAAGCATCACTTTTCCAAGCCTTGAAAACATTGCGTGCTGCATTTTTTCAGCATTCGTGGGCTACGCAATGTGGCGATATGACCTTTTTCATTTAAACCCAGAAGTAGCAGCTGAAAACATATTCACCATAATACCAGACTCGTTGATACTTGCGAGAGTAGATGAAAAAATAGTACAAGTTAATGACGCTCTAACAAAAATTTCAGGATTTACAAAGAAAGAAGTAATAGAAAAAAGGATTTCAGAATTGTTTTTAGAACAAAAAACAGGTGAAGATGTTGTTTCCCAAATCTGGGTGAAAGGAGAAGTAAAAAATTTTGAAACACAACTTAAAACTCGAACGGGGCAAAAAACTGTGCTTTTTTCAGGTTCACTTGTGAAAAAGAAAGATCAAATCATTGGTTTCACCTGCACAGTGCATGATATAACTGAACACAAAGAAATGGAAAAGAAGTTGGTTACTGCGGAAAGGTTTGCTTCAATCGGCGAGTTAGCAGGAATGGTTGGACATGACCTGCGTAACCCCTTAAGTAGCATCAGTGGAGCAACTTACTACCTAAAAACAAGGTATGCCGACAAATTAGACGATAAAGCAAAAGATATGCTTAGAGCTATAGACAAGAGCATTGATTACTCTAACAAAATCATAAACGATCTGCTGGATTACTCTAGAGAAGTCAGGTTAGACCTTGAAAACACAACACCAAAAGAACTGTTAGCGTCATCGTTAGCACTTGTCACTAAACCTCAAGAAGTTGAAATTCAAGACTTCAGTTTGGATACCCCCAAAATCAATGCCGACAAATCAAAGCTAAACAGGGTTTTCGTTAACATCATTAAAAATGCTTTTGACGCCATGCCTAACGGTGGAACTTTGACTATCAAAAACCGTAAAGAAGGCAATAACATTGCATTTAGCTTCACAGACACCGGTACAGGAATGTCTAAAGAAACAATGGATAAACTTTGGAAACCCCTTTTCACTACAAAAGCTAAAGGCATGGGTTTTGGCTTGCCAATCTGCAAACGGATAATAGAAGCCCATGGGGGAAAAATCTACGTTGACAGCATTCAAGATGAAGGAACAACCATAACAACCGTTATTCCAATCAACCAAAACACACCAACACAGTAATAGAAATTGAAAGTTTAAAGGCAAAAAAGCCTCTTTATTTGTAGGCGAGTTGCCCTTTGAAACTGAAATTTTGGCTTTTAGATTTAAACCCTAAAATTGACGACACCAAAACTGAAGTGCAACTTTGGGGCATAGATGAAAATGGCAACCGAGTCCTTGTTATTGATAGAGGTTTTGTAGCTTACTTTTACGCGGTACTCGTAGAAGGCGTTGATGCAGCGGAGGTTGCAGAAAAAATCAGTAGCAGTTTCGGTGCAGCAGTTCAAAAGGTTGAAGTTGTTATGCGCAGATATTTTGGCAAACCTGTTAAGGCTGTTAAGGTTTACTGCAGCAGCACCAAACAGATGACAACAGTTGCTAAGGCTGCTAGGAAGTTTGAGGGTGTGCAGGATTGCCTTGAAGATGACATACGAGTGCCAATGCGTTACCTGTACGATAATAACCTTGTTCCATGCAGTTGGATGGAAACCGAAGTTCAAGAAGAAGAACCCAACAGCAAAGTCAGGGCAGACAAGGTGTATGTTGCAGAGTCGCCGCCGAAACAGCTTGAAATCATAGTTAAACCTCAACTGCGTGTTTTAAGTTTTTCAATGATAAGTTACAGCCGTGAAGGTTCACCTAAACCAGACCGCAACCCCGTCATAATCATCTCCGTTGCAGCCAACAATGGAGAAGAACACCAATTTACCTCACTGGACACAAACGACCGAGACGTGATTCAGCAGTTTATTGAGTACATGCACAAGTTTGACCCAGACGTTATCTTTAGTTACGGCGGCAACAGCACAGACTGGAATTACCTCGTAAAACGCAGTCGACAGCTTGGGCGAACTTTTGCTGTTGATAGGGCAGGCAATGAACCGCACACCAGCGTTTATGGGCACGTTTCTTTTACGGGGCGGGCTAACGTGGATTTAGCCGATTTCATGAATGTGTTTCCTGACGTCAAAGTTCAAACTCTTTGGAATTTGGCACAGTATTTAGGCGTTAAAGCCGACAGGGAGCAGCCGATTGAAGATGTTGAGTTTGCCGTTTACTGGGATGACCCAAAAAAACAGATCGAACTCAAACAGTTTAGCCTCAACAACGCTCGCCGAGTGTTGGCTTGTGCGGGTTTGCTGTTGGATTTCGCTGAAGAATTTTCCAGCTTAACCGTGCTACCACTGGACCATGTAATGACTGCAGCAACCGGATTCCGTGTTGAAAGCTTTCTAATTCGGCAGGTGCAAAAAATCGGTGAATTAACTCCCAAACGCCTCCAACAACCCTATGTCACCTATACTGGAGGGCTTGTTTTGGCACCCAAACCAGGACTACATGAAGACATTGCAGTGTTGGACTTCAAATCAATGTACCCAAACATCATGATAACTTACAACTTGTCCCCAGACACCTACATCGCGCCTGGCACGCCAGAACCCGAAGCAGGCGTAAACGTGGCTCCCGAAGTAAATTACAAGTTCCGCAAAACACCCCCGGGTTTCTACAAAGAAGCCCTTGAACACTTAATTAGTGAACGAAGCAAAATCCGCAAACAAATGAAACAGCTCGACCCGAAATCGGCGGCATTTCAGGTTTTGGATGCTCGTCAGAAAGCCACCAAAATCGTTACAAACGCTGCTTACGGTTACGCTGGGTGGATTGGAGCAAGATGGTACATCAAACAGGTAGCTGAAGCAGCATCCGCGTGGGGCAGACACATCATCCTGTCAGCATCCAAAAGGGCACAAGAAAAAGGGTTAACGGTGATTTACGGTGACACAGACAGCCTCTTCCTAAAAAACAACCAAACTGTGATTCTTGAACTCCAGAAAGAGATTGGGCAACGGTGGGGTTTGGAAGTTGAAGTCGGCGAAGTGTATACGCGTTTATTTTTCACTGAAGCTAAGAAACGTTATGCAGGGCTTCGGCGTGACGGCAGCTTGGACATTGTGGGACTAGAGGTCATTCGGGGTGACTGGGCGGATGTTGCCAAAAATGTTCAGGAACAAGTGCTTGAAATTATTCTAAAAGGAGAGCCAGCAAGTAAAGCCGTTAAGCATGTACATTTGGTTATTTCTAATTTACATGCGCGTAAAGTCGCGTTTAGGGATTTGGTAATCTGGAAAACACTGACTAAACCCGTTGACGGCTATGCAGTTAAGGCGTCGCATGTTGAAGCCGCGAAAATGCTTGCATCGAAGGGTTGGCGTTTAACCACCGGTGACAAAGTCGGCTACGTCATCCTCAAAGGCAAAGGACGTTTATACACTCGCGTAAAACCTTACCAGTTCGCGGAATACGAAGAAATAGACACTGAATATTACGTGACCAATCAAGTTGTGCCTGCAGCAGAGCGAATTTTGGAGTTCTTCGGCGTAACAGAACAGCAGCTGCTATCTGGAGAAGCAAAAACTGAAGAAAAAACAAGCTTAATGGAATTCATAAAAAAATAATAAACATTTTTTAGCTAAGCTTGAAAAAGTGCTTAGCGTAGGGCTTCTTGGAAGGTTACCAGTTCAACGTTTGCTGCTGGTTTTACTGCTTCTGAAACACGGGATGCAACGATTCGTTTGATTTGTTGGTTGGCTGCAATGTCGACTATGCGTTGTGTAATGATACCGTCAAAGACGACTGATTCAACACCAGTGATTTGTTGTAGTTTTTCTGCTAATTGGCTAACCGGTAAGCGTTCGATTTGTTCAAGTTTATCGTTTAGTAGGACTGCTTCGAGTGTGCCTTGTAGTGTTTTGACATTTTCTTTGATTTGTTCTGGTACTGGGGGTTTTGGTGGACGTTGTGGAGCACGTTCTGGTTGAGGTTGTGGTGGTTGTGGTTTTCTTTGTGGCTGCTGTGGTGGTTGAGGTGGACGTTCACGTTCTCTTTCAGGCTGCTGCTGTTGTGGTGCTTGCTGTTTGTGAAGTTCTGAAACTGGAACACGGTTGTCGAAGGCTTCTTGGATTTCTTTGCAGTTGCATTCTTCGATTTCTTTGCCTCTTGGAGCGCGTCCAATATATTTGACGTTGGTTACTTGGAGGAGTTCTTTTTGGATTAGGTCTCCGCCTCTGTCGCCGTCGAGTAGTGCTGTTGCTTCGCGTTCTTTGGTTAAGCGTTTGATTGAGTCTGGGACTTTTGCGCCTTCTAGTGCGACTGTGTTGGTTAAGCCGCAACGCATCAGGTTTATGATGTCTGCGCGTCCTTCTACTACAATGATTTCGCGTGAGGATTCAAGTGTTGGGCCAGCTGGTAAGTCTTCTGGACCGTACTTTTCGACCTTGCCAACTTTCATTGTGTCGCTGATTTCTTTGTAGACTTCGTCTACGCTTGGCATTGATTCAATGTTCCATCTGTGGAGGATTTCTTTGGCTCTGTCGATGATAACTTTTCGTCTTGCCTCTCTGATGTCTTCTATTTTGTCAAGCAGGACTTTTGCACTGCATGGTCCAACGCGGTTTATGCTTTCAACGCTTGCTGCAATGAGTGCTGTAGAAACGCGGTCGAGGCTGGTTGGTATGGTGATTTGACCGTTTGTACGGTCGTTTTTGCTGTGTAAGTCTATTTCGATTCTACCGATGCGTCCAGTTTTTTGCAGTTCTCGCAAATCAAGTTCTGGACCGAAAAGTCCTTCTGTTTGTCCAAAAACTGCGCCAATCACATCAGGTTTTTCGACGACACCGTCGATTTCAAATCTAGCGTGTATAACGTACTTAATCGTAAATGTTTGGGATGTTCCCGTAAATGTGCACCTTCTTTAAATATTGTAAGTTTTATTTGCTGAGTATATCAAAGCGAGTTTTCTCGCCAGGTTAGATTATTACTCAATTATTATTACTAATAGCAATTTAGTAGTGCGGCTACGTTATAACAGTTTTGGTGTACGACAAAAACAAACATTCAACGATAAAACCGTAAAACAAGTCAGCTATCGAGAAAAAAAGGGCAAAAAACGCCAAAGAAATAGGTTAAAGAGCTGCCAGTTTACGTTTAAGAAAAATTAACGCCAAAACTGAAACCACCATTAAGCCAGCTACAGTGAAAAATGGCGTGGATTCTGGTGCGGTGGCAAGCGGAGTTGTATCAGATAGTGTTGGCACTTGTGAAGCGGGTGAAGGTAAAGTTGTTGGAGTTGTTGATGTAAGTACAGACCACGGCTTTATCAGAGGATAGTTGTCTTGGTTTTGGGCGTTAATTTTATAAGGTGAATCGCCTACCCCGTCGCCGTTAGCATCCTTGCCAGTGTAGTCGCTCCAGTAGTTGCCTTTTCCTAAGCCGTCATCCCACGTGTTGGTTACGAGATTGTTGATTTTAGTTTGGACATCATTGCCAACGAAATCGTTGTTGTAGATTGTGTTGCCGTAAACGTATTGAGTTGAGGCTGAAAACTCTAAACCCACAGCGTTTTCTTTTATCATGTTTTGTATGATCGTGTCGGCATTGTGGGAAGTTGCGCCATTATCACCAGTGGAGCAAAACAAGAAGATGCCAACTTCATTGTTTGTGATGGTGTTATTGATGATTTGGTTGTTTCCTGTCGTGTAGTAGGTTTTTGAGGGTTCTTCATAGATGCCTGTTTGGCCATTAGAGATTACGTTGCCCTTTATCGTGTTGCTGTGTGAACCAGCCTGAATGGTAACACCTTGAATGTAATTGTTTTCTATTTTGGTGTTGTAGGCTGGAAACTCTGTTTTAGTGTTCCCACCCTTAAGAATCAACAGTTTAACTGAACTGTCAACAACCGTGTTGCCGGGTCCACCGACTGACAGTACTAAGCCAACCTGAACGTTACTTACGACGCTGCCCGACACGTACCCGTAAGCCTTGCCATCTCCAAGCGCCAAGTCACCAGTCACAGTTAAACTGGCAATCTTTAAGTTTTTAAGATAAAAGAGGCTTACAGCACCGTTAATTATGGTGCCGTTTGAACCCTGCAAAGTTATTCCCGATTTAGGCTGAGCAGCACCGTTTGCAACGGTTTGGGCGTAGCCGTCGTAGTTGATGTTTTCGTTGTAGGTTCCGGCGGCTATTTTGATTGTGTCGCCGTCTTCTGCTGCGTTTAGGGCACTTTGTATTGTTGGGTAACTTGCAGAGGGCACCTCAAGGACGGACGCTGCTTTGACTGTTGGAATGCCCAAAGTGAAGGCAGATGCAGTTGCAAGGGTAAATATCAACAAGATGGGCAGGATTTGGGATTTTAAATTGTTCAAGCTCAATCGTTACCTCTCAGTTAAAGTTTGAATGAACAAAAAAAGCCCTACGATAACTAAAAAGAATGTGTGATAACACAGTGAAGCAACAAACGACGGATACTGTTTCGTTGCTTTACTTTTCATATAAACCTCTTAGGCTCCAAATATCATATCTATGCAAAAACCTATAGGGGGTAGGTCAAAAACAGCCTTTTTTCGGAATTCCTTAGGGGGGTAGGTGCTAATGGCGGAAAACAAGCGCATTAACATGTTGAAAGTTTAGTGACACCCAAAAAGTAGAGTTTGGTAGGGTCAACCTAAGTTAGCTTTCTGCGAACGCTCGGAAAAAATATTCAGGAAGAGAGAGAGGGGAAAGGGGGAATTAATCGGATTCGCAGTTGCTAACTGTCGACCCGCCAAACCAAGCGCGGGCTCACGCAACATTACTCTTTGGAAAGAGATAATAAAAAAATATGTGACTACCAAAACACAACCACACTGATGCGGGAACACAAGCGGTTTTATGTTTGAATTTAAATAACAATACAAACATTGTTGCTAGAGTTTGCGGGTGATAAAGGATGAGTTTACGTTTAAACCCACAATATGAAAAAATGCTGCCAACCATGACACAGGAAGAGTTTGAACAACTCAAAGAATCCATCCGAACCGAAGGCCAGCATTATCCAATTATTGCCAACGAAAACCTAGAAGTTCTCGACGGACACCACCGTTTTCGCGCCTGCACAGAACTCGGCATCGAACCAGATTTTGAAATCCGCAAATTCGACGACAAACTCATCGAAAAAAAATTCGTAATCGAAGCCAACCTACGCAGAAGACACCTAAACAATTTCCAGCTTGTAGAACTCGCCGTACCTCTACTTGAAATCGAAAAAGCGCTCGCGAAACAGCGTCAAAGCCTCGGCGGAAAAAACGGCAGAAACAGCCAGTTAGGCATAGAGCCAGATGACGCACAGCCCCTGGAACCAGCAATTAAAGCCAAAGCAACAGAGGTTGTAGCAAAAAAAGCTGGACTCTCCACACGCACACTTGAAAGAGGCAAAAAAATTATTGAAAAAGCCACAGAAGAAGACAAACAAGCATTACGGGAAGGCAAAACAAGCATCAGCAAAGTCTACCGCGAAATAACACCGCCAAAACCCAAACCAGAACCAGACCCTGAACCTGAACAGCCAGCGTTTGACCTTAAAACCCTGCGAAACAGGGAAGCTTTTGCAGTTCTAGTAAAAAGCCTAATTGCGCAGGACCTGTTCTGTCCAGAATGTGGTAACAAAATCTTTCAATGTAGCAAATGTCACAAGCCATTAAGCGATTTTGCAGAAACAGAACACCCACAATTACCCAAAACTGCTAAAGCCGAACCACAAAAACTTGAACCAGAACCACAAAAAACACAGCCCAAACAAGAAAAGACAGCAGACGGAGACGAAGAACCACCATTAGAAGATGATGAAAGCTTCAAAGACGAATTCTTCTAACTTTCTCTAAGTTCCCTGATTTTAGCCTTTACACGGTAACCCAGAAGCACAACAGCCCAAACGATGGCAAGCGGAATCGCCGCGGCAAGCATCAGTGCGTTCAGGTTTAATAGTGACCTGTCTTGGTTGTCGTTGTTTTTTATTATGTTGTGGTCGACGGTTGGCATGGGCGTGTAATTTGGTGTAGGTTCAGGTGTTCCAACAGGGATTTCAATACCTATTGGATCGAAATTAGTAGGAAAAGTTGCTGGCGCTTCAGGGTTTGGAGCATCTAAAATCGGCGTGAAAACGACAATGCCCAAGCGGGGGTCATCGTAACGGTCATAAATCGTCTGATTAATCAAGGTAAGATTTGTTGTGCCCCAATAATTGTTTGAGGCGGCAACATCCGTTATTGTTGCAGTGATGCTGTTAACAAAGTGTCCGATAATGTTGTTGCCTCGAATAATCGTGTCCGCGAAAGGATTATTGATACCAATATTGGAGGTCACTATCGTGTTGTTTTCGATAAGCGCGTTACCGCCAGAAATCCCATTCACGTTAACGTCATGTAAACTGTTTTTTTGGATGACAACATTCGCGCTGTTAGCTAATTCGATGCCAGTGTTACAATGGCTTATATCGTTATTGCTGATTAACCAGTTGCCAGAGTAAACAGAGATGTCGGTAGTGAAAAAGGCGATTGTGTTGCCCGAAAGTGTCACGTTGCCAGAACCGTGAATGCCTATGCTGTCACCGTGCCCATAAAGTACGTTGTTGGTGAATGCGGGTGAGCCTGCTATGATTTTTATGCTATCAAAAATGTTAAAGTTACTGTTGCTGATTACTGGCGAACCATCATAAATGGTTAATCCAGTGTTTGTCTCAATTTTTGAAAGTTTAACAGATGAAAAAATAGAAAACGTAACTGAATCTATAACTGCGTTTTCGATTATGCAGCCTTGTTGGGTTTGCTCGTTCCAGCCCTGACTAATCGAGGTAAACCTGATTTGACTGGTAGAATACTTACTTGGGCTGCTGGAATTTTTTTGAAGAATAATTTTTTCGGCATCTGTGCCGCGAGCGTTTAAAACACCGTCGACCGTAATGTGATAGTTGCCAAAATTCACAACTACACCGGGTTCAATAGTTAAAGTCACTCCTGAAGGTATAACAATGCTTGCGACAAGATTGTAGGGGCTGCCAGCTTTTGTCCATGTTATATCGGAGCTTATTGTGTTGTTAACCGTTGTGTAAGCGTTTGTGAAACAAACCATTGTTATGCAGCTTAAGAGGATAAGCAGCAGTAACGTTAAAGGTACACAGACGGAGCGTCGCATGCACATCACCCCAAAAATAGAAGGCAGAATGATATAAAATTATTCAAAAAATAGGCGATAGAGAAAAAATGGCTAATCTTGCGGCTTGATAATGTTCTTGTATTGAGCAGATAAGGGGTAAGCAGAGTTATCATAAACGATATCCAAATTGTAACCGTGACTTGTAAGGGCGGATTGAGTTAAATCGTAAAGTTGTCCACTGGCTTCGTCCCCTCTAAACACTCCCCAAACAATGTCTGCCCGCCAACGTAGACCTCCACCAAAATTTTTAGGCAACACAAGCACAGAATCAGCCTTAACAGACCCAGAAATCACCGAAGGATTTTTGACAACCTCATTCCAAAACTTTTCCAACGCATCAAAATGCTCATCGGTAAGGGTTCCGTAAGGGTTCGATTTTCCTTCTTCATAATAATTAAATAGAATCAAATATTTTGCGCCACACTCATATGCAGTCTTTAGTTGAGAGGAGATTTCTTGGGCGCTGGCAATGTAAGGCGCCTTATTGTACTTCCAAGTCACTATTGCACCCCAATCTTTTTCCTGTGCTGTTGCAGCTCCACGGCAAAGTGCAATTTGCTGGCTTAAAGAAATGTTCCATCCAAGCTGCGTAAGCAAAACATCGTATCCTGCTTGGTAATCGTACCAGTAAAGCACATAATCAGAAGTGAATACTGTTGTTTGGTTTTTTACGAAAGTGATTTCGTTTTGGTTTTTGGCTTCAAATCTTTGGGCGGCTTCAGCATAATTTTGGAATGGACGTTCGTTTAACAATTGTTGATAAGTTGTTGACCCTGAAGTGTTTGGGAAGTCTTTGACTGTTACTGTGCCATTAGGGAAATAGGTTAAGTAAACATCGGATTGCCCGTTAACTCCGGGTTGTAGCACGTTGATGTTTCCGTTAATTTCGTAATGTATTGTTTCTCCGCTGACTTTTTTGACTACTATGTCGCTGTAACGGGTTTTTGTTATTACATCGCCTGAAGGGTCTGTGAATTCGGTGTAATCATCAAGCATTTTGCCCCCTAACTCGTCACTGTAGTAAACGCCGATTAAGTGGTTGCCCCATCTTTGAGTTGCAGAATCAAGCCATGAAGAAAAAGTTGCCTGAACAAAGTTTCCAAAGTATGGAAGAAAATACAGGCCGCAGTCAACTACGTAATCGCCAATTTCGTTGACTACATCAAAATCTCTTTGCAGTTCGCCAGATTGAAGCACAAAAAGGTTAGTGTAACCTTTCACTCGGTCAATCAACTGTTTTGCTTCAGCTTCAGAGTTTCCACAATAAGTTACACCTACATAAACGGGGGTTTTATTGTTTTGAGGACCAGAAGTTACTATTAAGATGCCTGATAGCGTTATGATAATTACTAACGCGATTGCGGTAATGTACATTTTTTTCATTAAAGACCCTTTATTGGTTTACTTTATTGTAGAGAGACAAGTTAAGAGTTTCTTGTTTACGTTTGTTTTTGATTGTTAAAAATTTCAATTTGAACTTCAGCATTTTTGCTGTTTATACTTAGATGGGCAATTAATAGGAAAATGTTTTTAAAAAAAATGGCACGTATTCCGCAATTTTGCATATAAGCTTAAAAACCAAGCAAGCCCTTAACTTAAAGCAGGGAGAGGGAAAATTAGATGAATAAGCGGAATTTGAAACTACTTTTTGTCACACTGATACTTGCAATTTCAATCATTGTTCCAACACAGTTAACACTTGTATCATCTCAAGCAGAAGGATACATACGCATCAATAGTACAGAACCAAGTACACCTGGTCAGCAGGTTCAACTTGGAGGCAACGTTAGCCTTTACTTTGGAGAAGTAGAAATGCCCTTATCCAACATTGCACTTGCCATTAGTCAAAATTCCTTATCAGAACTAACTGGACAAGACTTTATTTATTCAGCAACTTTCCCTGGTTCAAACATTACAAACCTAACTTACCTCACGACAGTGTCTAATGCAAGCTACGGTTTCTGGGAAATCCAAAACAGCTGGGTCAACGGAAGCACCCCGAGAGAAATTCAAACAGGTAACTACTACATAAAACTTGTAAACATGGACACATCTGAAATAGTAGCAGTATCAGACACGTACATTACAGTTGTAGTTTTAGGTTTCTTAGAAGTATCACCTGATTCAGGACTGGGTGGAGTTGATGTGCAGTTTACTGGTTCGGGCTTCACACCTAATTCGGAAGTAGCAATTTCATATTATGACACTTATAGCAAAGAATGGAATTTTTGGGAAAATCAAATAACCAACGATTCAGGGGTATTCCAGTTCACTAAAAAAATTCCTGACTTAGGGTTGTCAGTTAACGGAATATATGTTCAGGAAACAACAAAACCGTTGTCTTTCAAAGCATATGGAGACGGCGTCCTCGCCTATGCAGATTATAATCAATATTTAAGAGGACTTAAAACTGTAGGAGGACAAGCAGCACTGGGTCTTTTCGGCAATGGTTCAGATTTAACTTTGCTAGTTAATGTTAAGGTAGGTGACAGCTTTGAAATCTCAGGAAAATACTTCCAGCCAAGCGATACAGTTTACGTCTTATGGGATGGCCACTATGAAGTTGGAACCGTCACAGACATAGAATGGAGTAGCGCAGTTATTGCCAGTTCATCCATTGTAAATTCAACGGGAGGTTTTAGCACTGAGTTTAATGTACCTCTATGCAGCATTGGCCCACACTACATAGCAGTTGAAGATTCAGAATCAAAAATTATTGTCAGAATAAACGTAACAAACTCAACCACCCTAAACATATCGCCTTCAATTGGCACAGGTGGAATATCAGTTCAAATAACAGGACATGATTTTCCCGCAGATTCCACTGTTGACTTAATGTATTTAGACACGTCAGTTGACTCATGGGAACTTCTAAGTTCTGTAACAGCCAATCAGAGCGGTCAAATAGAATATAACTTCACGATGCCCGATTTGGGAAAATCTGTTGGAAACAGTATATGGAGCGAAACTTCTACTAGCAGCATTGACTTTAGAGCTCAGATAGATGAAATTGTATATTCAAAGGCATATTACAGCCAGTACCTGAGAGGACTCAAAACAGTGGGAGATTATACTGTCGACGGATTGTTTGGAAATGGCACAGACTTGACAAGTATTGTTAGAGTCGAATCTGGAGAAAGTATCACAATAACTGGACAATGGTTCCACCCCAGAGACGTAATTTATGTTCGTTGGGACGGAACGGATGTCGTTGGAACAGTTACAGGCGATGAATGGTCAGAAGCCGAAATACTTGAAACAGCAATCGCCGATTCAACAGGAAACTTTAGTTTGCAAATCACAATTCCAACAGCAGCAGTAGGAGACCACTACATAGCAATCGAAGATTCACAAGCCAAAGTAATAATCAAAGTGCTTCTTTCTCCAGCCACCCTGCAAATTACGCCAAATTCAGGGCCAGGAGGAGCCGTTGTACGAATTTTAGGCTTCGATTTTCCAATAGGCTCTCAGGTCACGCTTGAATATTTCAACCCGACAACTGGAGAGTGGAATTACTGGATGTCCAACACTACTGACTCAATAGGAAACGCACGCTTCACTGTTGAAGTCCCTGACTTAAAAAACATGTTTGGCAACGGCACGTTTATTGAACAATACTCTACTCTCGCCTACAGAGTTTTAGTCGATGAAGCCATCTATGGTCGAATCAATTACAATCAATATTATAGAGGATTAGTAAAAGTTGGAAATCAGGTAGCCAATGGTTTCTACGGAAACGGCACCACTTTTGGCTCAACAGTTCAAGTTAGAACAGGAGATACCTTGAATCTTGCGGGCTTATTTTTCCATCCAGGAGTTGTTTACATCCGTTGGGATGGAGAAGCTGTCGTTGGAACAGTAACAGCCAACAAATGGGATCAAACAACACCAATTGGAACAGCAATCGCCAACGCCTCAGGATATTTTGATGCAACTGTCACCATTCCAACGGCTGATGCAGGGCTACATTATATTTCAGTGGAGGACTCTCAGACAAGACAAATAATTATTGTAGAGACAATAGAAGCACCTCAACCAACCCCAACACCCACACCTTCACCAACCCCATCCACAACAGTTGCTCCACCGCCACCGCCTCCTCCACCGCCACCAACTCCAACACCTACTGCTACCTCAACGATAACTCCGTCACCAACAGCAACTGCATCGCCCACAATAACTCCAATTCCAACCGTTACGCCACAACCCACACCAACCCAAACCGCTGAACCCACACCAGCACCAACCCCAACACCTATAGCCACACCTACACCAACACAAACCCCCAAACCCACCCCGAAACCATCGCCCAAACCGACACCAACAATCACAGTTTCATGCAAAAGCACCACAGCCTCAAACGGGTTTAAAGTAGAAATCAACGGCGAAGCATCATTAAACAACACAGGATTATCAGGAAAAAATATACAACTTTACCTGAGTAAAGATGGCGGCAACGAATGGGAAAGCCTAACCATGGCAAGCACAGACTATGACGGCAAGTTTAATGTTATATGGATTTCGTCAACTTCAGGAGTTTTTATGCTTAAAGCTGAACTCGCATCCAGCAGTGGATACAATCAAGCAACAACAATTGTCACCTTTGCCATTGAATCGGTTTCAGATTCAAACCAAAACGTTTTCACTATGACTTCAAACTCAACTATTTCGCAACTATACTTTAATTCAGAAACAAGTGAACTGAGCTTTGTCGCTTCAGGAGAAACAAACACGCAAGGATACGTCAACGTTAACATTCCTAAAACTTTGATTAGCGACATTTCTAACCTGAAAGTTTACCTTGACGGAACAGAGGTTACATTTAGCAGTTCAGAAGAAACAGACTCTTGGACAATCACAATAGAGTACGCCCACAGCACACACAACATCATTATGGATTTGAGCAACGATCAAGCCCCGAACCAAGAACAACCAACAAGCCAGTGGATAATCATAGGAGCAAGCATCGCCATAATAGCAATAGTTGCTACAATAATCGTTGCAGTCTCAAATAAAAATCGGATTAAACGGTAAATTCGATACATTTTTCACCCAATATTTCTCGCTTATTTTAATCAGATTTGGCAAAAAAACTATATATCACATGTAACCCTTCATAGCCAATGCCAAAGAAAGCATACATTGCAATAATTGTACTCGCAATTTTGGTGGTCGCATCAGTAGCAGCAATTTACATTCTTCAGCAACCACAAGGAAACCAGACACCATCACTTGCTATTGGAGTAAAAGCAGGCGACACATTCACTTACAACATGACGGGAACAACCGAAGCATATAACGAAAACACAACCATACCTGAAAACTTCTTAGCCGTAAACATGACTGAATACTACAAAGTAACCATAACAGATGTTGAGAGCCCAATCGTTTCATATAACATAATCTGGCAATTTAAAAACGGAACACAATACAACTACAATGGCAAATTAAACGTTGCAAACGGAGCTAACACCCAAGACTTTAACTACATTTACCCAGCCAACTTAGCTCTATCAAGCCCAGTTCGTCCAGAATTAACAGACGGACCAACAGTAAACGAAACTCAAACAAGCACATACCTTAATGGAGATAGACAAACAAACATCATTAGACAACAAGCAGTTTATTACGACTCCACTGATTTAACATACACCAAAATGTACTATGACTACAAGTACATCTACGTTGACAGCCAAACAGGAATGCTTGTACAGTTTAGAGACCGCCAAGTCTACACTGACCCTCAAATCATTTTAACCGTTGATTGGAACCTGATAGACTCAAATGTTCTACAAGTTTCTTAACGGTAAAAAACTTTTTTATCATACATTATTAACGATTAAAAGCGAAAAGGCAAGTTTTCTTTAAAACAAAAAAAGAAAAAAGAAGATTGGTTTTTTAGTGCTTTCTGAGCAACAATAGCGCCAACAGGATGCCCATTATGACAACAACAGCAATGATTGCACCAACTGCTGGAACAAACATTTGCTCAACTGTTGACTGGGTTGTTGGTGTTGGTGTTGCTGCTGCACCTGCTACCACCATTGCTGTTTGAGCGTATGATGAGTAGTATGCTGCTGAACCGSCGAATGTTGCATAGATGGTGTATTGACCTGCATTTTCTGGGACATATTGAAGGCTGAATCTACCGCTTGCATCGCTTGTTGTGTCGCCTAGGTGTATGTAGTTGCCGTTTGGATCAACTGCATCAATTGAGATTGCAACACCTGTTGTGTCCATTGGCTGTGAGAATTGCTTATAGACGTAAAGCATCCATTCACTCATGCTTTCATCAGATACGACTGGAACACCATTGGGGAATCTAAGTTTTAATGCTGCACTAGCTGTGCCTGGTGAGATGTCTGTGATTGTACCTTTGATCAGGACTGGCGTGTTTGCTGCTACTGCAACGTCTGGTGCTGTAACGGTCATTGCACTTGGGCCTTTGCCGATTGCATAGATTTGTTGGTCATAGGTGTCTTGTGTGACGATGATGCTGTCGCCCATGATTGCGCGTCCACCCCAACGAGTCTGACGGAATAAACCATCTGCCTCAAAGACAACGGAACCATCTTGTGCATTTAAGCATAGGAACGGTCCGCCTCTTGGCTTTGGATCAAGAGCTGAGTGTTCGAGTGTGCCGAGGTAGATTTTGTCTTGTGACACGAACAGTGGGATCATCCACCAGTTGTTTGTGAGGTAAGATTCACCGTACTTGTCTTTCACGTCATACTCCCATAGTAAGCTGCCGTCGCAAATGTCATAACAGTAGACTATACCACCGACTGTTGCAGAGTAAAGCTTGTTGTATGCAATAACACGGTCAGGACCAAAACCGGCCAAAACTGTGTCACTCCATGCGTCTGAATAGACTTGTGGCTCTGTTTCCCAAAGGAAAGCACCAGTTTCTAAGCTGTATGCATAGTGAACTCTGTTCTCTTTAGAGAAGAACACAGCAACCTTGTCAGGTAGACTCCATGCACACCAACCTGCTTGACCAATGCTGCTAATGGTGATAAAACCGGCTTTCCATTCTGATGGAGCTGCGTTGACTTTGTTGAATAGTAATGCTCCTTCATGACCCTCTTGCAGGCTGAATGCCCAAAGCTGAACAGTGTCATATGAAACGCTGGAAAGAATTACCATGTTGTTAACGAATGCTTTTTGGATTGTTGTGTTGGCTGTGCTTGCGGGGAATGTTCCAACCGCTGCAGAGTTGTATGCTGCGAGTGAAACGTTCATGTCATAGCCTCTTGTGGCATCGAATTGTTTTCCTTGTGTTTGGCTACCCCAACTTTCTGCTGAATAACCAGAACCATATTTCTTAGGAATACTGCTCGAGTTCCATTGCAATAATCGGTAGTTTGGATTTGAAGAGTTACCGTAGTTAACAATCGAATATTTTAGCATTTCACCGCTTGGACCCATGTAGATGGTTCCGCTTGGTACGTTGGTCATGTTGTATCTTAAAATACCGCTTTCGGCGTCAACAGCGTACATTGTTGTTCCGCTTGCTAGCCATATGTATGAGAAGCCGCCACGGTTGTTAAGACTATCCCAGTATAGGATTTGTCCAGTAGAAATTCTACCGCCACCGAAGCTGTAGGTGTTTTCCCATTTCTTTTGACCTGTGTGTAGATCGATTGCTACGATGGTTTGTGTTGGTGCACCGCTGACATATTTGTTGTAGTATAGAACACCGTTAATAATGACTGAGCCTGCGAATTTACCTTCATAAGCATCACCGTTTTGGTAACCATGGTCCCTAAGGTCGTCGCCACCGATTAAACCGCCGCT
>JBNIDQ010000017.1:0-75216 GCA_050108135.1 Bathyarchaeia archaeon
TCACCAAAAACAGAAATCTTTCATAAAACCACAACGCCCCCAAAAAAACTACACTCTAGAAAAAGTCACTAAAAAAGAACCAAAAATGTTAACAATTTACAACCAATTACGACGCCTACACTAACTAGTTTTTAGCAGAAAACAGATTATTTTGAAGGTAAAGGAATATTTAATAGTAAACAAAAGGTATGGAGAAACATATAAGGTACGAATGCGTAGCAAACAGCTACCAAACAAGTCACAGCACCATCAATAATATGTGGCCGGGGTGAGGTAGCTTGGTAGCCTAGAGGCCTGTGGAGCCTTTCGCCAGGGTTCAAATCCCTGCCCCGGCCCTCCCACATCAAATCAAGCGTTAAGTCGACCTTTTGAGAGACGATTTAGCTGCATTTTGCCTATGTTTTAAGTATTTATTACAGCCACACTGACAAGGCCAAGACTTTGAAAACGAAAAACATTGACAATATAAGGGAAGAAAACAAGGAAAACAAGCATAAAAAAATTCCAGGAAAACGCAACCTTTAACAAATCAATAACATCATATTTTCTTGTCTTGCCGTAGATGAGCACCCATAACGACGGACTTAACAGAGGAACGCAAGAACTACAAAGCTTGCACCTATGACCGCTTAAGTTCTACCCAATTATGGGACAGGCGAGGCAACGGGCGAAAACAAATTCCCGCGCCGAGAGAGCTTAGCCAAGCTTAAAGCGACGCTCAGCTGTGAGGTTAAGTGTTAGGTTACGTTGGGAGACAAAGTAGCCCGTAAAAAGGCAATTTTTTAAAAACCTTGTGTAGAAGATTTTAGCAACAACTTTAAAGAGTCTTGCCTTATTTTTAACGTATCTAAAGCGTTTTCTTCAGTTAACTGCAGGTTGATCATTTCTTGTTTTAACTGTTGAACTTCTTCTGTGGCTGTGGCAATTTTATTTATCTTTAGCACGTTTTGTTTAGTCAATTTATCTTGGAGCAATGCAGTGATTTGTGCTTTTGCCGCTGCATCCTTAAACGCGTATAACATTGGCAGGGGCAAGATTTCGTTTTTTAACCTACCTTTCATTTCACGGATGTCTTGCATGTCAGTAAATTCGTTTTTTAACGTCATTAAAAATCCCAAAGTTTTTCCGTAATGGCTCAAAACTTCAACATCTTTTGGTTTGCCTTGACCTATTATGGCGCCGATTTCAGCACAAGCTTGAGCTATGCAACCTTTGTTTTCGATTATGTTCCGGTATTCAAGGATGTTTGCAGGTTTTTTTCTAAGACATCTTTCACTTGTTATAGAGTAGCCTATTTTGAAGAAAGATTGCTCAAGCACGTCAAATATTGCTTGTCGCATTTTTTTCGGCAAGTTTTCTGCAGCATTGTGAAAAGAAATAAGCCCTTGAAAAAGCAGCATATCACCAGCAAGTAAAACCAAATCTTTGTTAAATTTGCCATAAGCCGTCTGTTTATTGCCTTTTCTTTTAGATTTGTCTATTATGTCATCGTGTATGTCTGCTGCTCCGGTGAGCAATACTACGGCTGCACTTATTGGATATGTTTTTTTGATATTTCCGTTTACGGCTTCACATGTTAATGCCATAAGGGCTGGGTGGTGAGTGTTTGGCCAGGTTTCTTCTATGAAATAGCTTGCTAAATTCCTGAGTTGTGGCGGTATTTGAGGGTTGTTTAGGGTTTTCTTTGCGATTTCTAATCCAGGTGTGCCATAGTTCGTGAGTAGTGTTTGGATTTGTTGTTTGTCGGTTATCATATTTTTTTATCTCTAAAATGGGAACTATTTTGTTAACTGTAAATTATCAATACTTATATAGACATTCGCAATACTTATATCTTAAGAGTAAATACACTCAAGTGAATAGCATGCACTTCAACAAACTCAAAATATCAGCCACCCTAACAATAATAATCGCAATAACTCTCTCAACAATCCCCGCAAACGCAATAACAGGCAACAGCCACCCAGACAACACCCACTCATTTGTCGGATTAGTCGTCTTCTACAGCCTTGACGCAAACGGCAACCAAAGCCCAGTTTCAGTAAGCAGCGGCATTCTCCTCTCACCCACAACAATGCTAACAACCGCACACAGTTGCGTAACAAACAATGCCATAGTCTGTTTTGATGAAGGCCCAATCACATGGAGTCTAAACGGCGACCAGCTCCAAATTAACGGTGTAACATCAACCTACAAAGGAACAGCATACATAAACCCTGAATTTCAAATAGGTCAAAGCAACAGTTTGCCAGAATTTATTCACAATGATTTAGCCATAATAATCTTAGAAGAACCAGTTCCTTCAAGTGTTGTTGATACTTATGCTCAACTTCCAACCCTAGGAGCAGTTGACACGCTATCAACCAGAACTGATGTTACTCTTGTGGGCTATGGTTTTGATTCAAACACAGGCGTAATTATGAGAAACTATGCATATTCAAGAATGCTTTCAGGCAATTTTGCTTGGAGCGATGAATTCATTCGATGCCAAGCTTCCAAGGGAAACGGTAGGGGAGGAATAAACAATGGTGATTCAGGTGGACCGGTACTTCTGGGTAACACTAACGTGGTTATTGCATTGAATTCATACACAGTCAACGCTAACTGTGCAGGCGTATCATATCATGCCAGACTCGACTTGCCACAAGTTTTAGATTGGATAGCGGAGGTGAGCCAGTTTGACTAAGAAGCAAAACATTCGAGCCAAACCAAACCCTACTTCAGTTGGCATGTGGTGGTAAAATCTCAATCACCCACAATTTTTTTTCACGTTTTCATTTGAATCCAACATTTCGGGTTAACAAAACTCTTTCGAGATGACCTCTTAAATGCAACTAAAATTCATGCAGAAGGACAAACCATCTGATGAAATTCGAAGCTCTTTTGCAGGAATATTTCTGGTTGCCAACACATTTGTGTGGTACCTTTACAGTTGTCGTTTATTGTCAGAAGTAACACTAAATGGTGAATTTTCGAGTTTTCAAGCATTAATAGTTTGGAGCATGACTATTCTTGGAACAGCATTAGCGTCAGTTTTCGGATTTTTAATTTCAAATAACGTTAAAAAAAGCGACTTTATTCGTTATTGGGTGCTTGCGGGAATACCGTTATCTTTGATACCTGCAGTAAAAGACATTACGCCAATTTTTAACTCGATGTTTTTCTTTTCTTTTGCCGGCATCTATTTTGGATTAGGCATGCCTGTTTCGTTAGCCTATTTTGCTTCGCTTACAAAAGAAAACAACCGGTCAAAACTCGGCGGATTAACTTTCCTAGCAATATTCATAGGCGTCCTTATTCTTGGAGCCTTGGGAATAAAAGATCCGCAACTTAATGCAATAGTCCTTGCGGTAGTCAAAATCATTGGACTTGCAGCAATTCTGAACATTAAACCACTTGAAAACGTCAACACCCAAAAAGATGTTACCTACAAAGAGGTTTTTAAGAACAAGACGTTTCTGCTGTATTTTGTTCCATGGATGATGTTTTCTACAGCCAACTATATTGCTGCCCCCATAGTTAGCCAAATTTTTCAGCCCAGCCTATTTGAGAGTTTCATGATGACTGAAAACATTCTTGCAGGAGTTTTCGCGGTTGTCAGCGGGTTCGTAGCTGACTATGTTGGAAGAAGACGCTTGGTTCTTGCAGGATTCATTCTTTTAGGAGTGGGTTATGCGAGCCTTGGTTTGTTTTCAGAAAATATTGTTGGTTGGTGGTTTTATACCATAACGGATGGTGTTGCTTGGGGGATTTTTTACACCATTTTTCTTATGACAATTTGGGGAGACATAGCAGGTAACTCAAATAGTGAAAAATTTTATGCAATTGGGTATTTGCCGTTTCTTTTTTCTATACTTACACAGTTGTCCATGGGCACTACTATTTCGTCGACTATTAATTCGTCTGCGATTTTTTCGTTTACTAGTTTGTTCCTTTTTATTGCTGTTTTGCCGTTGGCTTATGCGCCTGAGACTTTGCCGTTTCAAATTTTAAGGAAGCGGGAGCTTGAAAGTTATATTGAGAAGGCTCAGCGCATTAAAAATTCAAAGGGTACATAGCGGCTTTTTGTCGACAGCAACAACTATGATATATTGTGTCTCAATAAACTTTATAATAGTGTCGTGAAACCTTTTCAGACGTGACAAGCATGAATTACAGAACCAAAACAGCAATCCTCACCCTTTTAATATTAACATGTTTAACCCTGCCAATAGCTGGCCTAGCAGGACCAATAACAGTAACATCCACCGGACCAGCATACATAGAGTTCTCAGCTCAAGCACAAGGTCAATGCTTTGTTGAAATAGGAACAACTCCAAGCGAAACACCAACTGAATACTATTTTGGGCAAGGCAACACCTCATTAACAGGCAGTGCAAATGGAACAACAAACTATGACGGTACAATCGCAAATGGAACAGTTCACGCTAACGGCAACCTTCACATCGAATTCAGTGACCAAGCATTCGACCTCACACTGCAATCAAACAATGAAACATTGGCTTATTTCTTAAGTGACAATTACCCAGTAGATGATAGAGACAACTTCAGCGTAGGTTGCGATTTCAGTAAAGAAATAACACCTAAAGAGACACACCTCTTAGCCACTGGGAACAAGACAAACAGTTTGGGAACAGAAGCATTCTCTGGAACAATCTTATTCTATGCGGATGTTGAAGAAACATTTGGTTACTCAAACCATGCTATTGGCGCAATAATTTATGATGCGAACAACACGGTTCTTGCAAGCATTATCTGGTTACATGAAGACACTGAAGTACCTTATGGATTAACTTTAAGCGCTGCAGACGTTTTCCAGAATTCAGTAGACTTTTACACTATTGCCCCAAGCCTTAAGGTTGTAACAAATGCGTCAGGCAGCTGTGTTTATTCAGTGTTTCCTGAAGGATTTGATGAGTATTCTGAAATGCCCCAGTTACAACACGGCAACGGCAGCCTTAGTTTCAACGCTATAACCATAAGTGAAGCAACTGTTGCAGCCCTTGCTGAAGAATACTATGAATTTGATAATGGAGTCTACGGTTTTGGTTCGATTATCCTGAACATGCAAGACAACCAATCGATAAGAGGTAACATTTACACTAATGGTTCAGGCACACGTGCAATGTTCTACAATATTGAAGGAAGAAGCCTGTACATGATTGGAAACGCTTACCAAAACAATGGAAATCTACTGTTTACAGGTACAAGACAAAACGCCACTGGAACATACAATATACAGGGCAATTTTGAAATATACTGCCTTGAAGTTCCATCAGAAAACTCTACTGAAACCATTAGCATAGTAGAAGTCATAATTATGGACGAAAATGAATACCCAATAGCAGTTTGCATATGGTCTATGGGTGATTACCCTGGATTTTCAGAAAGTAACAATATCGAGTTAATTCCAGCAGACATTTTCGAACGCTCCATAGATTACTGTCCAAGCGCATGCACCACCAAAATAATCTCAGACAACAACACAATCATTGTTGACCACACCACAGTGACAGGCGCAAAAATCACAATTAACGGAGCAAACTTGCCAACCGGCACTGCATTTAACATTACAACAGTCAATTATGGTTCAACACAACCAATCAGCGTTTCTGACCCGCCGACAGAAGATGCAACCTACTTTGAAGTTAGAATCTTGCAGACTGACGGCTCTAGGCTAAACCCAGTTACAACACAAGTTAGCTTAACTGATTCAAGCTTTAACGCTTCATGCTCAATCTCATACTGGAACGGCTATACATGGTTAAAAGCAGCCAACCAACAATACACGGCGCCAAATACCATCACCGGCGAAGTTTTGGCTTCAGTATTAAGCGACACTGCAATCAAGGTTGATTATTCAGCTACACCTCTAACAGCTACACCTTCACCCTCAGCTTCACCTTCAGAATCACCTGCCCCAACCAGTTCACCATCAGCATCAACAAGCCCAACATCAACCACTGATCCTGAAGATATTATTCCAGAGTATAGCTTGTTTGCGATTTTGGGTTTAATGGCGCTGTTAACTGTTTTTGTGGCAGTAGTGCGCATAGGTGTGGGAAAAAAGGCAAGTAACTTCAAAAACACAAAAACTCAAATCTAAACACTTCCTTTTTTCTTTTTTAACTTGCCTTTTAGGTTCTTGTTTACCTATTTATTTTTAAGCAAATTAAACAACATATGAAGGCAACAAACATTAAGCCGTGAACTATGCATGGATATTGAAAGAAAAATTGAGCTTATCTGCAGACCGCCAACAGAAGAAGTCGTAACAATAGAAGATTTAAGACACCTGCTTGAAACCGAAGAACACCCCGTCGCCTACAACGGTTGGGAACCCTCCGGACTTGCACATTTAGGAACAGGCGTCATTTGCGCGTACAAAATGAAAGACTTCGCTGAAGCCGGCGTGCATTTCAAAGCATTCCTGGCAACATGGCATGCATGGTTAAACAACAAACTCGGCGGCGACTTGGCTCTAATCCGTAAAGCTGCTGACTTGTTTAGGCATTCATGGATTGCCCTTGGTGTTCCAGCGGACAAAGTAGAATTCATCTACAGCGATGAGTTGTACAAGGATATTGATTACTGGGCAAAAACGGTTAAAATCTCCAAAGAATTAACAATCGCCCGAACAACCCGCACCCTTGAAATTGCGGGAAGAAAAGAAGGCGAAGCACACTACGTTTCAGACTATCTTTACACTCCTATGCAGGTAGCAGACATTTTTGAAATGAAAGTAAAAATGTGCCAACTCGGCATGGACCAACGCAAAGCCAACATGGTCGGCAGAGAAATTGGCGAAAAAATCGGTTACTGGAAACCCGTCTGCGTCCACCATCACCTGCTTCAGGGCTTGGCTAAACCGGCAATTTGGCCTATTCCAGAAGGACAAGAAAGAGAAGCCATCGCCAGCGCAAAAATGTCAAAAAGCAAACCAGACACATGCATATTCATTTACGACCACCCAGCGGAAATCAAACAAAAAATGAGCAAAGCATTCTGCCCAGAACGAACAGTCAAACATAACCCAGTCTTGGACGTTTGCAAATACATCATTTTCCGCGAAAAACCAGTCTTCACCATTGAACGCCCAGCCAAATTCGGCGGCAACATTGATTTCCAAAGCTACCAAGAACTTGAAAACACATACGCCGAAGGCAAACTGCACCCAATGGACCTTAAAAACGGCGTCGCAACAGAACTGGGCAACATTCTTGAACCAGTAAGACGCTACTTTGAAAACAACAAAGAAGCTAAAGAATGCCTTGAAACGGTTCGTGCAGCCAAAATTACACGTTAAAATGTCAACCAAACTCAAAGACAGACTGGAAAAAATCCTGCAAATAATAGCCAAACTGGTTGAAGAATCAGGCAAAGGAACACCGGTTGTGGTTGAAGGCAAAAGAGACGCCGACAACCTCCGCCTTCTCGGCGTAGGAGGCAAAATTGTGACCGTTAAGACTGGCGGCAAAAGCTTCGTTGATGTTGTTTCTGAAATTGAAGAGTCTGGCACTCGCGGCGTTATTCTTTTTTTGGATTTTGACAGGCGCGGCAAAGAAGGAACCAAACGGCTCGTTTCTGAGTTAGAAAGGCTGCATGTCAAGGCTAACGTGCGGTTTTGGCGGGAACTTGAAGGCTTAGTCAGCCGAGACATCCAATGCATCGAATCATTGCCTAACTATTTGGAAACACTCAAAACAAAAGCAGGCACGTAAAACATTTTTAACATACTTTTGGCGTGTTTTTCATCCAATAAAACCTACCCCCTCTATAGTTTTCTGCATAAAATAGCTATTGGATCCAAATAGGCTGGTTACCTGTTTTGGCAACCTGAAAATTTTATAAACTCTTCAACTCAACGTCAGTATGAGGAGAGAGTGAATTGAAGAAAATCTTAAAAATAATCATAGCAATAATCGCAATTTTGGTAATTATTTTCGCTGTTTTTGCAGCCATGTTCGTCTTAGACCTTTCCGCTTACACTGCAACTGGTTCACAAACCCTAACTCCAGAGGGCACCTCAATTGGAACCGCTTTGGTTCTTTATGACCCCGGCTATTCCGGCGCGGCAACCCGTGTGGCTGAACAAGTCGCTGCTGACCTTCAAACCAAAGGCTACACCGTAACCTTAGCAGGCATAAAAAGCGGTGACGCCCAAAACACCGACGGCTACGACATAATCGTAGTTGGCGGACCCATCTATGCAGGTGTACCCACAGCTTCAGTGAAAGAAGCCCTAAACAACCTTAACCCAGACACAAGCGTCATGGTAGGCGTTTACGGCAGCGGTTCAGGAGCAACCTCGCCCGAAGACATCCAACAAATCATAAATGGCGTACCAGCACTTGGAAGCGACGGAGTGCATTGTCAAACGCTATCGTTGTAAAAATCGGCCAAAACGAAGACCTCACGGCAAGAGCAGGAGACTTCGTGAACCAATTAACCACACAATTAGTAACCTAAAAAATCAATTTTCTTTTTGTTTTAAAAATAAATAGGTAGAGCCAAAAAATTGGCTTAGACTTTAATTTGTTGTTTAATTGCTTCTTCTGTTGCTTTTATGGCCTCTGCTAATTTGTCAGGTATCGTTCCGCCGCCTTGTGCAAAGTTTGGTCTTCCTCCGCCGCCTCCACCAATGATTGGCGCGACTTGTTTAATGATTTGACCTGCGTTGATACCTTTTGCTACTGCGTTGTCGCCTGCCATAACCATGATGCGGGCGGTTTTGCCGTCTGAACCATAAAAGACCACGGTTGCGGCTGGGTTTTGTTTGATGATTTCGCTGCCTGTGGTCACCATGCGGTTGACGTCGATGACTTCGCCGAAGTCGCGTTTAACGATAGCGACGCCGTTGATTTCTTCTGCGGCTTCTGCAGTTTTGGCTGTTTGACTCTCTTTTTCTGCAAGTTCCTTGATTAAACGGCGTTTGTCTTGCTGGGTTTCTTTGAAGTCTTTCATAATTTTTTCTGCGGTCTTGTCAAGCTTTTCAACTGGCGCGTTAAGTGTGGCTGCGACGTTCCAGAGCAGATTTTCTTGTTTTTGAATCTCTTTTAGTGCTTGTAAGCCTACTGCGTAACCTAAACGTTCAACGCCGTCTTGGACGCGTTCAGTGTAGACGATTTTTATCATGCCGACTTCGATGGTGCTTTTGAGGTGGGTTCCTGCGCATGCTTCAACGTCCCAGTCGCCTGTTTTGACGACACGGATGTCTTTGCCGGGCACTGCGCCTCCTTGATATAGACGGAAACCGTAGAGTGCTTCTGCTTCGTTGCGTGGGTACCATTTGATGTCGATTTTCATGTTTGCCATGATTGCTTGGTTTGCAAGGGTTTCGATTTGGTGGATTTCTTCTGGTGTTAAGCGTCTGTAATGTGAAATGTCGAGGCGTGAAGTTTCAAGGCCTTTCTGTGTGCCTGACTGCCAAACGTGATTGCCTAGTACGCGGCGTGCTGCACCGTTTACAAGGTGGGTTACAGTGTGGGCTTTCATGAGGCTGTAACGTTTGTCCCAGTTTAGGGAGCCTTGGACTGTTGCGCCTTCTTTGAATGGGGCGTTTGCGTTGATTTTGTGAACGATGACTTTGCCGATTTTCTGTGTATCAACTACTGCGACCATGACGCCATTGTAGTTTAGCCAGCCTTCATCTGCTGGTTGACCTCCGCCTTCAGGATAGAGGCAAGTTTTGTCGAGGATAACGTATTTTTCGTTGACGATTTTGAGGACTTTTGCTTCGAACTCCTTCATGTAAGCGTCAGCATAGTAGAGTGGTTCTGTTGGGGGCAGTTTTGCGGCTTCTTCTTTTAGGACTTTTTCTGCTTGTGCTTCTTCCTCTTCAGTTGGCTTGTGAGCGTTCATGTGACGGTTAGCGATAAGTGAGTAGAAGTTTTCGGGCACTTCAACTTGTATACCTTCTTTTTCTGCTGCCTGCTTCACGATTTCAGGTGGTAACCCGTGAGAATCGTAAAGTTCCGTGAGGGTTGTTTCAGGAAGTTTGCCAGTTTTTTTGGCTTTTAAGTCGTCTGCGATGCGTTTAACCATGCCTTCGCCACGTTTGAGGGTATCTTGGAACTTTTCTTCCTCGTTCTTGAGCATTTCAACAATTTCAGTTTGCATTGCTTTAATTTGTGGGAAGTCTTTTGACCAATAGTTAGCTTGCAACTCGATAATGTCGTAGAGGTTGTCTGGTTTCATGTTCAAGTTAAGCATGAGACGATATACTCTGCGGAAGAGCAATCGCGCCAAGTAACCTTCTTGAATGTTAGAGGGTACTACGCCTTCGCTGAGCATGAAGCTCAGGGTTTTAGTGTGGTCTGTTATTGCCCAAGCATTTTCGATTGGAATGAGGCGTTTCTCTAAGGTTTCAAGGTCGATGCCTGTTAGTTGGGAGACGCGTTTGCGTAGGACCATGCGGTTTGCGGTTTTGTCCACGTTGACTAAGCCGCTGTATTTTGCGACTTGTGAAAGGAAGTCGTTGTCAACGTCTGTTATGTTTGCCATGTCGTAGATTTTGTTTAGCATGCTGCCGTAGATTGCTTGGAAGCAGCTTGGCACGCCTTGGCTTATCCATGCGAAACGGTCAAGACCGTAACCAGTATCTACTGTGCGGATGGGCAGCTGGACAAATTCGTCGCCGACTACCTTGTACTGCATGAACACGAGGGTTCCAACTTCTAAGCCACGCACTATGCATTCAACGTCTGGACCTGCGTTTCCTCCGCCAACCCATACACCTTCTTTGTAGACGACTTCTTCGCTTTTCATGCCTAAAACTTCGGTTACGAAACGGTGATGATAGCGGACTGTATCATCTTTCCAGTAAACGTCTTTGTCTGGAAGGTTAAAAGCGTGGGCGCCGCCCATTTCGAAAATGGTTAGGTGCCTGCCAAAGGTTGGTCCTGTGTTTGGAATGTCGGTTAACCTGATGCTTGGCTGGGAAATAACCAAGGGGTTTGCTGGTGGTGGAGATATGCCTTCGGTTACGTAGGGTTGGAAGTCAATGATGCTTGCGTGTGTTAGGTAAATGTCGCTTCTCCAACGGGCAACAACGGGGTAGGGTTTAATGCGCGTGTGACCGTTTTGTTCAAAAAAGGATAAGAATGCTTCACGCATTTCGGGTAAAGTGAATTTTTTATTTGTTGCTGGTTCTCCGATGAATGTGTAGTATCCGCATTCATCACTGCTTGATTCCCCACAGGTTTCCATGTTGGGGTTTTGTGTCCAGAAGTATTCGCCGCATTTTGGACAGCGTTTGCGAATGAACCCTTCCTGTTTGAAGAAGGGCAGTTCGTATGCTTCTGCTGGAAAGCTTTTCTCGACCATAAGGACGCCTCTTTGCACCGTAAATTAAAGGTATTTAGAAAAAGGTGTATGATTTCCACGAATTTAAATAATTGTTCCAACAGGAAGGGCATTGATGCATGAACTTTTCCATTTAGTTAAACGGATTAATCATGCAATGAGTAAATCTTTTATTGACAGGCGATAAAATGCTTGTATGCGGTTGATTAAAATTATTGTTGGTGAACTTGTAGTTCTTGCGGCTTCAGTGCTTGTTTTTAGAAGCCTTTGGACAATGCTTGACCAGTACTTTGGTTATGCACACTTGGAAATCATGCTGGTAATCGGCATAGTTGTTACGGTTTTAGGTTTGATTCTTCTTAATCATGAAGTAAAATGTGAGTTGGAAAAAACCCAAAAACACTAAAAACTTGAACTCTATAGGTTGCCCTAATAAAAGTGCATCAAGGGTTGAAAAAACCCTCAACTGGGACACCAACAAGAACGCCACTGACAAGAGGATTTTTCGTCACATCATTAAAAGGTTTAAACTGGAAATCAGGTATCGTTTGGTTTCTATGAAAACCACCAAAATAAACCAAACCATTATCTTGATGCAGTAAAGCTTGATTTCTAAATACAAAGAAAACGTTTAAAACGATTGAAAAACCAAGAAAAATTACCAAAACAATGATTGCAATGTTTTTTGTTACGTTTTTATCCAATCTCTCCACTCCTCAAACGGGCAAGCTTTCCCTATTAGACAGTAAACTAACGACCAAGTTATTATATCTAAACTTTAGAACACCCAAACACACTAGAAGAACACCAATTTTCAATGAAGACGACGGGTTCACCGCTTTTTTCTTGCCCAAGCCGCCGTAATGGCTTAGTTAAATGGCGCTGAGACCGCGTAGAAGTCACGTATAAACCCGGCTTAAGCGTACGGGGCAGTGTTGATTCTTGTTTGAGTTTCTCGAATTTTGCACCACATTTTTCGCATCGGAGACCTTGGTTTTTACCCATGGATTTTAGGCGTTTGTTGCAGGCGGGGCAAAGCGGGTTTTGCTGCACAACTTGCTGTGTTAGGTTTAAAACATTGATTTTTTCAAGGTTAATGGTTAGGGGCTTGTCTTTTGTGGCTTTATGCACTGCACCAACAACCTCTACACTGTCGCCTACTACGAGTTCTCGGGCAATTTTGCGCAGGTCGCCCGTGGGTTCGTAGGCTGCACAGTCAACTTCGCCTGAAGCGTCTTTAATGCTAAAAATCACGTGCCTGACTGGAACAATCCGTGGGTTCTGGGAAACCACGCCTTTAACGATGACGGAACTGTAGGGCGTCAGTTGTGCTATCAAGTTGACCCGTGTTAAATGTGCATCTGTGCCTTGGTTTGAACGGAAAATCACCCAACGCTCCACCGGCTCCAACGGTCTAACAAGTTCAAAAGCCCGCTTTACAACGTCGGCGGATTCCCCGCGGATACCGAGCAGGATAGGGTCAGGACCGCGTGGAGTGATGATGACGCGGCGTTTTTCGTAGTCTACGTTGTTGAAAACTGTTGGCTCTAACGCCTTGTCCATGTTGAAGATGGATTCTTCGTCGACTCGGCGTTTTGTGCCCCAATTTTCTGGTGTGCGGTAGGCGATTAGTTCGTAGGTGTAGTCGGCGTTTAGGGTTTCCCCGATTGCTGAGAGTGCACCGATGATTCCTCGGCAAGTGTTGTAGCCTAAGGCTTCAGCGCCTACATGGCGAATTATGGCTACGGCTTCTTTTAAGGTGACAATACTGGTTTCTGCCCGCTTAGAAAAAGCGGTAAGTTCTTCGGGTATGGTTGGGCTTTTGTAAAATACGATTCCAGGGTCGGTTCCTTTGTTGTTTACTTGGGCTTGCTGTTCCCAAAGGTCCAAAGCCAACTGTTTAATGTCGTCTTCCTGTTCTGTCGGGTATTGGAAGCGTAGGCATAAGGCGCCGTTTCCCCGGGTTTTCCATGGCACATTTGGGTTAAGCCGGATTAGGCTGGGGTAATCGGTGAATTTTACGTGCATTTGGACCAGTTTTTCGGCTAAAACCGCGGCGAGATAGGTTGTGCATCCGCCTTTGGTTGAGTCGGTATCGTCTATGCCAATGTGCAAAAGGGAAGTGTCAGTCAAACGCCCAAACTCCACGTTACAGTATAGGGTATGGAATGTGGGTTATGTAATAAAAAAGGTTGTTTTTGCTAAACCAGAAAATGTTTGGCAGCCTAAAAAACGGGTTAAGCGTACAGTGGTTCTTCAATAAACAGGTCAGGGTCAATCTTGGGCATTTTGTCTTCTATAATCATTGTTAGTTTAGAGTTTACTTTGCCGATTTTGTCAATACGTTGGGTAATTATGGTTTTTAATGCATCCATGTCTGGGGCTTGTACGTTAGCTATAATGTCATAAACGCCCCACAAAGAGTGGGCTTCTTGGACACCGCTTATTTTTTTTAATGACGCCAAAACATTTCTCTCAGCGCCTATTTCAGTTGTTAAGAGTACGATTGCGGTTGGCATCTCTTTTCCTTTCCTTATTGTTTTATTATTTTTTTGGTTTGGGTTGGCGGCTTTAGAGGTCTGGATGCTCTCTCGTGTTCAAGGGGAAGTAAAAATCGTTGATGGGGTTCCATACCTCTGCCGCTCGCCTGCTGCTGCTAAAAACCTGGTACCTTCAACGGCGCTGCTACTATCCACCGCTGCTAGCATCCCACCGGGAAAACCTAACGTGTTCTCCATGCTTTTTCACCGTTGATGTACACGGCTTAATCAGTTCTAAAAAATTTAAAATTATGTTGTTGTATAGGCACAGTCACAAGTAACCGTTTAAATAGTCGCCGCTTAAAGAAATACCGCTTGTTTTTGATACGGTTTACTTGGGGTAGTGCCGTTTTGCGTGCAGATGCAGGTCTTTTCCGTTTTGGTAACTGTTTCCACACCATGGACACTTATAGTCTGATTCCATAAGATACAACCTGTTGATTTTAAGAGTTAACGTTATGTGCATGTGAAAAATTATTAACAAAATATTGTGTTTTTTAAAAAATAAGAAAGTTGTTTTTGTTGTTTTAGCGGTCCTGAACTACTATCATTGTCAGCGTTGACCGTACTTTGTCTAGTCTTCGGATTCGCCAGGTTACAATTTCTTTGAGTTTGTCCATTGTTTCTGCTTTTACTCTTGCTACAATGTCGTAGACGCCGTAAACAGCAGATGCTTCTTCTACGCCTTCAACTGTTTTTAGGTCCTTCAAAACGTCAGATTCAGAACCAATTTCAGTATTAATCAACACAAAAGCTGTGGGCATACTCATTTCCCTCAGTTTCTCCAGTTAAAATAAGTGTGAGTTTACATTAAAGCTTTTTCATAAAAACCACCAGAGCAATCTCACAATAAAGGCCATTCAAGGCTGGCTTATCAATAGATTGGTTTCTTTTTTCCTAGCTAACTTTACACCTGTCCATTGGAACGCGCTGTAAGACACCACTAACCTAAACCAAAGCGTTACTGCCCGCGATAGCAATGTCACAGAAACACTAAGTTCAGGAGGAAGACCAAGAGCTGAAAAACTAGCCATCATAAAAACATCCGTAAAATAACCAACACCCACAGCCTGTAAAGCGCCCGAAAGGGTGTAAACAATAAGCACCGTTTCGACTGGAATAGGATAACCCAAAGCAGTAAACACCAAAAACATGACGCCAATGTCAAAAACCCAGCTTAAAACTGAGTAAATTGACGGCATAATAAGCGATTTAGGCTTAGCTTTTAGCTGCTGTATTCCATCGTGAAAATTGCCCAGCACTTCTGAAGCTTGCTGCTTTAATCCTTCAGGGTTCCAGCTTTTGCGGAAAAACAGGATAACTCGGATGCCAAAATTTAGTAGAGAATTTGTGGCTTTAGGTTTACTGCTGAAATAGTAAATTATAAACAGGGAAGCGGCTGAAAGCACCAAAAAGACAACAATTAAAGCTGCCGCAGAAAAGTCTAAGGCAGTATTTAAAAGCACCAAAATTAATCCTACACTAAACGTAACCACCGTAATTGTCATGACCATAATCTTTTGGCCAATAACAGAAGCACCTATTTTTCCTGCATCTTCGCTTGAGGATTTGCTAAACAAGTAGGTTTTTGCCAAATCCCCAGACAAACCTAACTGTGGAACAGTGGCATCAAAGAATAGCCCTACCCAAGTGAACAGGTACGCGTTTTTTACAGTCATTTTTACTGTTAAAGAATTTAGCAGGCTATGCCAGACCATTGAAGAGAAAAAAATGCCAATTACATACGCCACGAAAGCAAAACCGTAAATTACAAGGTTAATCTGCGAAATGGTTTCAATAAAACTTGCTGGGTCAACAAATAAGACAAAGTATACTATGAAGGCAACCAAGCCGAAAACCAAAAGGAAAAAGATTTTGTTAACCCGCAAAGGGTTGTTCTGTGGATTCATCGCGTGCCTGCAAACCTAAACAGACATGGACGAGTACGCTTTTAAGCTTTCACAGGTTTTTATCTACCTGAAATAGTTCCGTTGTTGCTAAATCCCCGGCTTTCCCAAGTGCCCAAGTAGCCCGCATCATTAGAAACCTCAATGCTGGTCAACCACTTTATCCACTTGTAACCAATCTGGCTTTCAGCAACTAACTGGAACGGGAAACCGCGTTCAGGTGGCAGCGTTAAGTCATTCATTTTATAGGCTATCATGATTTGGTTGTCTTTTATGTAAGACATTGGTAGCGCAGTTGAGTAGCCATCGTATGCACGGAAAATTACTGTTGTCGCGTTAGGGTCAGCACCAGCTTTTTCAAGCAAATCCTGCACTAAGAAGCCTTCCCAGAGGATTTTGACTGACCAGCCTTCAACGCAATGTAGGGTTACAACTTTGGTGTAAGGTTGAAAATCGGCGAGAACATCATCGTAGGATAGCAGGAGGTTATTGTTTACGAGTCCAGTGACATTTAGTCGGTAGGTTTGGTTGTCAACGTATTGGGGTCCTTTTATGGAGTTTTCTCGGAAGTCGCTGATTGAAGAGAGGTCTTGTCCTTGGTATTCTCTGACTTCTGACGGGTACAGTTTTCGGGGTTCGTTTGTCGAAAGGATTAGCACTACAAAGCCCATCAGGACTAAGCCAACTAAAGCAATGGATATGACATAAATTAAAATTCGTTTATAATTATATGACATGTGTCAATCTACATAAGTTAACAAAACAAGCAAATATTATACTTATCCATAAAACAAAGCAAAAAAATATGTAAAACTATTCATTACCTCATCACTTATGTTTTCTTTTTAGCCACCCAGAAAACAATGCAACCTGCCACCACTAAACCACTAACAACCGCTATCAGTGTAACCTGCCAAATCCATTCTGGAATATTTGAATTTTCAATATTACTCAGAATTTGGCATATTGTTACTTGGTGTTGACTGTGCTGGTAAGTGAAAGTTATTACCCATGAGTCACCTTTTTCTTCTAACTGGTAACTTGTTTCTTTGTCATCCAAGTACACTTTGATGTTCGAGTTAGTAATGAAAGATTTGGCGATTGTGATTTTTACGTAGCCTATGGTTCCTGTTGGTCCGCTAACAACGAAGTTTATGGAGGGCATTGTGTTGTTAACTGTGAAGGCTGAGATTGTACTGTTTGAGTAGATATCAAAGACACCTTGATTAGACGAGGGCGGTGTTGGAGAGTTTGAGGGCAAAAGCATAGGTGTAAGGGCAGGGGTCGGAGTGGGTGTTAGTATGGAAGGAGTTATTTGTCCTTCAGCGTCACCGTTGGCGTCGGTCTTGATAAATAAACCGTAAGGGTACCCTAATGGTTGAAAAGTCATTTCACCCACTAAGGCGTAACCGCCTCCTGTGGTCTGGATTATTTGGAATACATTTGTTCCATTATACCATTTGGTCCACAGGCAATTGCCGAAATTATCGACTTTTGCGATTCCTACTATAGAGCCTTCATCACCCATATAGTTTCGAACGCCTATGGCATATCCACCATCAGAGGTTTTAGTGATTGATTGCGCATCACCTATAGCAATATTTTTTCTCCATTGCAGATTCGCATTTGAATCAATTTTTAAAAGCAGCCCGTTTGATGCAAGCAGGTAGCCTCCATCCGCAGTCTGAACAATCGCATCAATTGAGCTAATATCGACAAATGTTTTGTTCAATTGAACATTTCCCTGGGAATCAAACTTGATCATCCATCCACTATTTGGATAATCTTCCTTGCCCCAAAGCTTACCAGCTACTACAAAACCGCCATCACTCGTACTTATCAAATGGTTCATCCATGACGCGTCAGCAGGCACGTTAAATGATTTAGTCCAAACGGGCGATTGCTGACTTGAATCACTAAACTTGTGTAAGTAAAAACCATCACGAGAGTTTTGATTAAGAGTGAGTACTGCATAGTCGCCGTTGCTGGCTTGCACGATTTTCCAGCCTTGTTCACCAACAAAAGTTTCATTCCAAACACGGTTTCCTGAACTATCAATTTTTACCAAATAACACGTTTTAAGAACCGTGGAACCATCTATCCCTGTAAAACCGCCCGGAGTATCACCAGCGATAATGCAATCGCCATTGCTTGTCTGAATACCACCAACTGGCGCGTCATTCAAGCCAAGGTTAAATTTTTTGTCCAAAACTGTTTGGCCAGAGGCACTTACTTTAATTAACCACGTATCCTGAGCTTCAGGGATTGGATAACCAAAAGCATACTTGTATAAACCAACAAGCGTGTATCCTCCATCGGAGGTTTGAATTACCGAAACAACTCGACCACCATAATCGCCTCCATAAGTTTTGTACCAAGTGTTCGTTGAAGTCTGCCCTAAAACCTGAGAGACATTTAGAAGCGCAACAGCAAAGAAGACAATTAAAAAAACAGCAGCAATTTTACTCAAGGTACGCTTTTGCATAGTCAGGGACTGCTGAAGCAGTTTACTCAAGGTGCCCATGAACCAGAATCAGGCGCGTTAACCTTATAGGCGTTTTCGTAAGCCAGTCGCAACCAAGCAACCAACAGAATAAGCAGTTAACTGCTTCAAATAAATTCGTTGCTGATTTACTTTTTAAACCAACCTATTAGGCTCCAAATATCATATCTATGCAGAACCCTAAGGGGGGTAGGTGCTAATGGCTAAAAAACACTCCAAAAACATGTTGAATAACGCAGTTTAGCACCTTTTAGCCATTATGTTGTCGAAAACCATTATCTACTTCATAACGGATTTGTTTTTGGGATTTGCATGATTACAATTATTGGTGCGGGTAAAGTAGGTTCATCAGCGGCATTTGCAATTTTACGTTCCAACATCAGCGACGTCACACTAATTGACGTATTCGAAAATTTAGCCAAAGGCGAAGCCATGGATTTGATGCAGGCAGCGCCAGAAATTAAGTTTGAAGGCAAAATCGTTGGCTCAAACAATTTTGAAGACATGAAAGGCAGCGACCTTGTCATCGTCACAGCGGGGCAAGGCAGAAAACCAGGCATGACGCGAACCGACCTGCTAAACATTAACGCAAAAATCATTGCAGACATCACCAAACAAGTAGCTAAATACGCGCCCAACGCCAAGCTAATGATGGTAACAAACCCCGTTGACGCCTTAACCTACGTTGCATACAAAACCACGGGCTTTCCACGACACCACGTTTTCGGAATGGGCAACATTTTGGATGCCATGAGATTCCGCACTTATCTGGCTCAGCAATGTGGCGTTTCAAGAGAAGACACACGCGCCCTCGTTATTGGCGAACACGGCGAAACAATGGTGCCGCTGGTTGAGTACGCTTCCGTTTCAGGCATCCCAATAACCAACCTAATGACTGAAGATCAAATTTCCACAGCAGTTTGCCAAACCGTGACATCTGGGCAAGAAGTAATCGCCCTAAAAGGAGCCACAACATTTGCGCCTTCAACAGTCATCGCATTAATGGCAGACGCCATAATAACAGGCAGAAACCGCGTCTTAAGCGTCACAACACCCTTACAAGGCGAATACGGACTATCAGACTTATCAATCGGCGTACCTGTAATCCTTGGCAAGAACGGCATCGAAAAAATTATCGAACTCGACTTGTCAGACGAAGCAAAAGAGCGTCTATCTTTGTCAGCCAGTAACGTGAAAGCAGCGTTAGCGTCTTTGACTTCTAGTTAGAGTTTGCGTTTAGAACAGTAATAGTTGCCGTTTAGTTTCACAAAAGCGGGGCATTTTCCCCCGTCACAGTGGTTTAGCCATTGGCAGGGTGCACGGACTTCGTAGACTCTACGCAGAGATTCACGCGATAAAACAATGTTACGGTTCTGCGGACTGAGCTCATCTAAAATAGTACCCAAAACAAAAAACACCTCAAAAAACTCTTTCTGAATTTGTAAAACCATAACAAAAACAGGTTAATATAAACTTGTTACAAACCCTAAACGACAACAAAGGCATATAAGCACAGGCAAGCCCAGAACCTGCAGCGGAACGTAAGCGGAAAATCTAATATCCACAACAAACACTAACATAGCAACAAAACGAGGGCAAAAGGCAAATGCAGTTCAATAACAGAGACGTAATCTCAATACAAGACTTCACCAAAGAAGAAATCAACCACATACTAAAAACAAGCCAAACCATGGAGCCAATCGCCAAAACAGGCACCGACATCCTAAAAGGCAAAATCCTCGCTACACTCTTCTTTGAACCATCCACCCGTACAAGGTTAAGTTTTGAAGCTGCAATGCAAAAACTCGGAGGAACAACAATTGGTTTCAGCGACACTGAAACAGCCTCTATAAAGAAAGGCGAAAACCTCGTCGACACAATCCGTACAGTAGAAAACTATGCTGACGCGATTGCACTTCGGCACCGTTTGGAAGGAGCAGCAGTAGTTGCAGCAGAATACTCTAAAGTGCCAATAATCAACAGCGGCACAGGAGCACAAGAACATCCCACACAAGCCCTAATCGACTTGTACACTATCCAAAAAGAGAAAAAATCGATAGATAACCTCAAAATTGCTGTAATTGGCGACTTACGATACGGGAGAACTGTACATTCACTTGCAAGAGGACTAACAAACTACAATGTTGAGCTCTTCTTGGTTTCACCCGAAACACTTAGGATGCAAGACAACATCCTAAAAGAAGTGAAAGCCAAAATCCCAGTAACAGAATACGCGAACCTTGACGAAATAATTCCTAAAATCGACGTTTTATATGTGACACGCATCCAAAGAGAACGTTTCCCTGACCCAGCAGAATACGCCAAACTAAAAGGCGCCTACAGAGTAGACCAAAAAACACTCAAAACAGCCAAAAAAGACATGATAATCCTGCACCCCTTACCAAGAGTAGATGAAATCGCGCCAGAAGTAGACCAAACACCACACGCACGTTACTTCCAGCAAGTCGGAAACGGTTTATTCGTAAGAATGGCAATCCTCTCACTGGTACTTGGAGCAACAAAATAACAGTTTAAGTTGAACTGAACCGGTCAAATGTTCCCAGAGTACTCATTGAACCACAGTTGGGGCATTTGTGCAGGCTTCCAAACCAGCTTTTCTTACAGTTACGACAATATGTTACTACACGGTTGTAAGTGAAAAACTCCAAAGGCTGATGAGACTCAACCAGACGCCGGGTCAAATCTAAAAGTTTCTCAGGCGCAACATCTAAAGCATCCAACTCGATAATGCCCAAAGAGCCACCCGCAGCTAACGCAGAGAGTTTCTGAGCATACTCTAAGGCTTCAGTTCTGACACTTAATGGGTCAAGTTTAAGTTTTAACCGTTTAGAAGTAGAATAAAACGGCTTGTCACGTGTGCCTGAAAATTTGACTTTTGCGATTCCATACTTTTCAATGTCAAGCTGAGCAAGGCGTTCGGAAGCTTCAGTCCGGCAGAGAACTGCGGGGTAAAGGCGTTTGCCGTGTTTACGGCCAATTTTATGTCTAAAAACAGAAATGTTCTGAATTATTTCGTCAACAAAGACTTGGCTCTCGGGGTCGTTGACGCTTTTTTGTGTGAATGCTTCAACAGCTTCTGTAAGACCTGCAAAATTGATTATTCTTGAACAGTTCTCCAACCTAAAATATGCGTCACCGTAGACGCTTTTAAGCAGAAACGGCAAAGAATTCTTTCCAAACTGTTTAATCGTGCTGTATTTTATGCCTAATGCGCGGGCTGCCAATTCAAAGCGTTCTTTTAGCAGGTCGAAGAACTTGTTTTTGTCGCCTTCAGAGTCTTGAACAATCCTAGGCAAGTTAATGGTTACGTAGCCTAAACAGCCAGTGCGTAAAGTGTCGGTTTCCCAGTCTCCAGTTAAGTCGGGTGCAAGCTTGGTTCCTGAAGAAGAAAAAATTGCAGACATGTTTTCTTTTTCTGTTAGGTTGGCAAAGTACAGCATGCCTTGTTGAGCAGCTAAAGTGTGTGCTTTTAGGAGCAAGTCTTTTGCTGCTGGGTCAGTTAGGACTTCAGGGTTGATTCTTATTACAACACGTGGATTCATTAACGGTTTGGCTGTGGTTACTTCACGGTAAACTTGAAGAATTAAATCAGCAAGTCGCCGAGCTTCGCCAGCATAATCGCCATAGTTGCTGTTGGATTGCCCTTTTGGTCCCACGGCAGTTTTTTCTGCAAGCAACTTTGGAACTGAAAACTCAAGCCCCAACGTGACTTGTACATGCTGATTGATGTTTAAAATAAACAGGCGTAAGGCTTCTTTAATTAGCGTGTCTTCAATTTCAGCCGCGTAAGGGGCAAGGAAAACGTTGAAGTAGCTTAAGACTTGCTGATGACTACTTTCCCGGTCAGAATGCAAAAGCACGTTTAAAGCGACTGCTAATGCTGATTCAAAACTTATGGGTGAATCGATAGAAACTTGAGAGATATTATCCAGTTTGAGACCGTTTAAGAAAAAAAACCTTAAATCATGAACAACTTCCGCAGGCTTAAGTATCCATGTGCCCAAATCATCAATGTGCATGATACCTGAAAGGTGTGCATCAGTGATGTCTCTAGGAAAAATGTTTAGAAGAGTATATTCCCCCAAAACACTTTGCCCAGCTTTTGAAATTAACTCTGAAGCGTCTAAACTACGGTCTTTGGCTTCAATACAAGCGGTTACTTCATGAATTGGCATACCTACACGGGTTAATTTGTGGCGGTAATCTTCAAAACCTTTCTCAACTAAAATGCCGTTAACTACTTCACGAATCAAAGCTGCCGTAAGATACTTTGTTTTTGATTTGAGTAGACGTTTTTCAGCTTCTTTGGCTGCTTTCTGGGCAAGTTCAGGAGGCACTTTAGCCTCTTTAATTAAGGAATTAGCGATTTTGTTTGCATCAAACTCTTCCAAAGTAAAATGTGAGGTGCGAACAAGCATACCTTTTGGAGTGAAAGCTTTTTTCTCTACTCGGTCAGCAATGTCAAGAACCATTTTGCCGAGGTCTGTTAAAAAATATTTTTTTGCTTCAACATCTGCTTCGACTAAATCGGCTTTTAGTAGAAATTTTAGGTGATATGCGAAGCGTCCTGCGTCTCGGCTAGGGTTCATTTTTAGGCTATTGATTAATTCGGTGTAGGAGAGTGCACCTTTGTCAAACAGCAGGTTTAGGATTTGCAGTCTGAGGGGTGATGAAACTGCTTTTAGAACTTTAACGCCTCGTGCGCGGTGTGGAAGAGTAACCATGCCGTTTTATCCCTCAGCCTTGTTATTGATGCCTTACCCTATAAGTCTAATGCGAAGTTTAAACTATGCTTAACTCGTATTTATATAAACTCCAAAGTCAAGAAAAACTCAACTCGTTAAGTAAAGACTTTTTTGGCAGCTGAAAACAGCACAATTAAAACAGATAACCCAAAAATCACAAGGAAAAATAAGTGCGCTAAACCCATCAAAGGTAAAGTCAAAAACAAGGGAGCACTAAACGGGTATCCAATAAAAGTGGGTAACAAGACCGTGATAATGGGGATAATTAGTACAAGGTTGGTTTTATCGTTTCTAAAGAATACTCTGTAATCACGAGTTTTTGCCATAACGGCCATTGCAGCGGTAAACAAGGTTAGTTCTATGACTATGTTGAGGGTGCTGTAAATATCTATAAAAAGGAAGCCAGCTTCATGAAAACCAAAATTTGTGTTAAGTAGAGGCCAAAACAGCTGTAATTGTCCGCCTATAAAGAAATCGCCGATTAAGAAATGGGAAATGAAAGCCAAAAAGTAGGGCACTGCACGTTTACCGTAACAAACAAAAAATGGCACAAAAATGAGTAAGGCAAGAATCAAGGAATGCGTTGGTCCACGGTGTAAACCTGTTCCTGTTAATGTTTCTATGGCTATGTCTATGTCGGGCAGTATTGATAAAACTAGTATCACTGGGATGTTTGGGTTGACCTTTAAGGGTTTGGATGATGCTTTGCCTAGCAGGTATGCTAAGGACATGTGGCCAACTGCAAACATAACGAGTCAACTTTTAATGACAAGCGTCTGCGACTATTAAGTATAATCGTTTAGAAGCTACGCTGGGTATCTGCCAGTTCCAGGCTTGTTTATCTGGGTTTAACTGACGATACAAAGTTCGGCGTAAATTTTTGATAAATGAATGTTATTAGTGGCAGTAGTGCGTTTTTCTAAATTTTTAATTGTACATGTGTTGTTCGGGTATGCGCTGAACATGTATTTTCAATAACGTTTATTAATTCTTAAGACTTGCTTTTTGATACAACAAGGGGGATAACAAAATCAAAACACCAAAAGTGTCTGCAACAGTAATCGCAATGATTGTAGTAGGAATCATACTAACAAGCGCAACAACAGCACTTTTAACAATCAACCGAACAATACCAACATCAGGCACAGTAACACCCACCCCAACACCAACAACAAGCACAGTAATACCTCCACCACCTACACCAACACCCTCTCAAGGAACAGTCGAAATAGGCGTGTACTCTGACGCAGCATTTACGAGTGAATACACCAGTGAAAACGGCATAACCTGGACCGCAGTTTCACCAGGCGGCAGCACAACTCAAACTGTATACATACGAAACGAAGGCTCACAAACTGTAACGCTTCAAATGGCAACTTCAAACTGGAGCCCAAGCAACGCTGATGATTACATAACAGTAACTTGGAACAGAGAAGGACAAACATTAACAGCAGGACAAAGCATCAATGCAACATTAACACTCAGCGTGTCTTCATCAATTAGTGGCATCACAAGCTATGATGTTAACATAATAATTACAGGAACAGAAACATAAACAACCATTTTATTTTCTTCTTTATTGTTAGAAAACTTGAGCTACATGCATAACAACCGTTACTGCAAAAGCTAAACCGCAACCTACAGCAACCCAGCGAAGAACGTTTTTGTTAATATTAAATTTTTTGTCATACTCAGGCGCGTAAGCTAACAATTCAGCTGTAGCCAATAAAATAATTGACATTGCCGCAAGCCACAAACTTAGGTCATACAAAGACAAAGGAAAAACCATCAAACATTGCCTCTAACAAAATTGAAAACTACTTCAACACCAGCACTGTCAGGCCAAAATTTTTGTTCTCTAATTATCACTGTTTTACCGGAAGATTTTGCTAATGCACATGCAACTGCACTAGTCACGGGGCAACCGAGCAAACTAACGCTTTTCGGCATATCAACTGGGTTATACAAACTCGGATACAACACGCCAGCCATGCTAAGATGCACAGTTGACTCGTCGATAACTTGTAAATCCATGTCTTTAGCTAAACTGAAATATTCAGTCATGCTTCGAGGCAGAATGTTACACAATTCAGTTGGAGGAACTGTTGAGAAGTCGATGTTTAGTTGATTTTCTATTTGGTGCAGTACGCCGCTTCCGGGGGATGTTATGAATACGCCACGGTTTTGTTCAGAAATGAATTTGCCTGCGGCTAACTCTTCAAGTGCTGGTAAGCCTTTGAAGTTTTCATCGGCAATGAACACTATTGAGTCTTTAAGGTTCTTGTAATATTCAGGCAAGTAGGCGCTTTGCGGGTATGAAGGAATATAGTAGCCGTAACCATTGAATTTTAAATCATTAATCATCCGGTCTAAAGTTGAGTAAAACGTGTTTGCCGTGCTATCTAGAAGAGTGCCGTCTACGTATTTACCGGGTTGCGCTAAAGAAAAAATAGCGCCCCATAAAACAAAACCTAACCCAATAAAAGCCACAACTTGCCAATTGAACAGCACTGAAAAAGCAAGAAGCAAAACACCAACCACAAAAAAACCAACAGCAAAACCTACTGACGAACGTTTATTTTTCCGAACACTTTTCAAGAAAAAACACTCCCTAAAAAATGATTAAATTTGAAGCAACTATTGCTTCTTTAGTTTGAATGCTCAATGTTTCCAGCAAACATTTCTTTCGGCGGGGGTTCCTTGCAGATTCTGCGCATAAACAATAATGGAATATCTAAGATTTTCGAAATCACGCCCAGACCTGAAGTCATAATTTTCAGGTTTTCAATATCTATGCGGTTTACTGCGCCGATAAGTGGAGCACTAACAAGATAAACAAACAAGAAAATTAGTGCACCAGCAGCTAACAATATCCAGTAAGGAGCATTAAAAACGGCTAAAAACGCGTAAGCGGCAACCGAAGCAGTCAGGGAAGCGGCAAAGATTTTGCCCGAATTCTTAAAGTCAGCTTTCACGTGATAGTTTTTCCACAGCCAAATTAAGCCCCAAACCATTCCCGGAATTGTTGAAATCATAACAGCTGCTATGCCGCCGATTACTACAACCCACTCACCCATTACGGGAGCAATAGAACCCAAGTAAGTGATTATTAATATCGCAGCAGGCAAGCTTATTACAAGAGAAAGCAGGCTTTGATACATTATCTGTTTTGTTTTGCCAATACCAGTTTGGAAAGTTGCTAGGCTAACGTTGCCGAAAAGCACAAACAAGTTAACTATTGAAGAGGCAGCCAGAAATAGTGGTGCATATGGGAATTTAGGTTCAGATCCAGCAACAAACAAGGCTTGCAGTATGCCATCTTTGGGGAAAAGCGTGTTAACCAATGGTGTTGCAAGGGTTATTAGAAGCATTGTTGTAGGCACTAGAAAAATTGCTGTGTATTTTACTGATGAAGCGAAGACTGTTTTTACAAGGTCAGGTTCGCTTTCTGGGTTAAGCTTTGAAAATGCAGGGAACAACGCTGTTGAGATGGGAAAACTGATGAAAGTGACGATTACTGAAAAGTATGTTGCCGCGTAATAGTTGCCCATTATACTGTCGCTGGCGTACATTGCTACGAAAAACGCGAAAACCTGGGGCAAAACACCAACAACAACATTTGACAAGGTTAAAGGTATCCCGTATTTTAGCATCGGGGTTAAAGTGCGTTTGACGTTTAATTTGTCAACTTTTGTTTTTCGCAGCGGTCTAAACAGTACAAAGTAAACAAGCAGTATGCCTGTTAAGCCGCCTACAGCAACAGATACGATAGCACCTAAGACTGCACCTAAAACGCTAAAGCCTAAGAAGACCAGCAATGGACCAAGCAATGTTTTGATTATGGATTGAAGTATTTGTACGAAACTGTTAAGCTTCATTTTTTCGAAGCCGACAAATATGGATGATGAAGCAGAAATTATTGCGCTTGCAAAAATGGAAATCGACATTAAAGCGATTAGTGAGGATGCGTCGGGACGGTTGAGAGCTACCGCCAAGGGTGTAGCGATGGCAAAACAAGCCAGAGAAAGAATTATGCCGCTTATTATTTCAAAGATTATTCCTGAAAGCATCACGTCGTGTATTTCGTTGTTTTTGTTAGCGGCTCTTAGGTTGGCGATTCGCTGGGTCATTGCGGAGTTTACGCCTAAATCCCTGAAGAACGCAATGGTTGTTGCAGGAATCAAAACGATACCGTACAAGCCGAGTTCTGCGTCACTTAACATGCCAGCCAACAGCAGGGTACCTAACGCCATTACGACGGTGGAACCTACGATACCGATTAAAAGGAAAAAGCTTCCAGCAGTTGAAGATTTACCCATCTGTAAAGCTTTATCGTCCATTCCAGCAGCAACCTTAATTGCCTACTCTAGATTGATGGTGTTTTTATAGGCTTTGGAAATCGCCTCCAAATCACGCAAACCGTCCAATCCGGAAGAAACGGGAACTTTGTCGTCAACTATGCAGTCAACAAAGTGTTGAAGCTCCGCAAGGTGAGGCACAAAAAAGTTAGATATGCCTTTTGTTAGCATCTGGTAGGCAGTGTTGATTTGGCTGGGCGGCATATGGGTTGCTGAAACGTTTCTGACGCTTCCAAGCAAGTCAACTCTTAACAGGTATTCTTGTGAAAACCAGCCTACATTAATTAAAGATGTTGTGCCAGAACTGAATTTTGCGAGGCACATTGCGGAGTCTTCGAAACTCATGTTGAAGCGGTGTCCAAAATGAGATTTTATGTCAACTATTTCTCCGAAGAACCATCTTAAAAGGTTGATTACGTGGCAGCCTAAGTCAATCAGGACGCCTCCACCTGTGCTTTGAGAGTTAAACCACCATTCTGGGACGGGAACTGGGGAGTAGCCTTCTGCACGGTGAAAAAATGGGCCTGAACTAATGTATGTTGCATGCGCGTTCTCAACGTCACCGATTAAACCGTTATCATAATCTGCCTTTAAACTCTCGAAGGTTTTGTTAAAACGCAGGGGGTAACCCATCATTAGCTTAACACTGTTTTTTTCTGCTAAACCAATGATTTCTTCAGCTTCACTGATGTTAGTGGCTATGGGTTTTTCAAGGAAAACGTCCTTGCCTCCTTCTGCAGCTTCTTGCGTGCATTTTAAGTGCAGATGCGTCGGCAGAGAAATTATAACAGCGTCCACTTCAGGGTCTTTTAGCAGTTCAACATAGTTGTTGAAGGTTTTTTTAACGCCGTAACTTTTTGCGTTCTCTAACGCTTTTGGAGAAACATCAGCCGCTGCAACAACTTCCGCATTAGTCAACTTTAAACTGTGCCTTAAATGAACCATTCCAATGTAGCCTAAACCGATAATGCCAAGTTTAACATTCTTCAAAAAATCATCTCCAAAAAGTTATGCTAAGCCAAGTCTTCGTCCAAGCCCAACCTGTAACACCATTTTGTAAGCTCGCCCCATCACTTTACGTCTGACAGTTTTCTTGGGATATAACGCTTTAAACTCTACCAACGGGGCACCACGTTCAATAAACCACCTGTTACCTATCCCTTCTGTTTCAGCTAAACGCAGATAAGGTATACTTTCAGGGTTTAACCAAGCAATTTTGGCAGCTGCTACATCAATCGCTACAGGGTCAGTGCTTGCCATCATCAACCCAATGCGCCGTGGTTGAATACCTGAAGCAATGTTGCTGTCAATTAGGACAAGGTCAAACGGCATAGCTTTGTTTAGCGCGACTATTACGTTGCCCAAGTCATTATGGAGTTTATACTTTTTAGTGTAAGGGTTGCAGCCGTAAAGATTTTTGAGTGCACAGGTAATCTTGATTGGGTCAACAGTGTACTTGATTTTTGGGAGATTGATGCGTAAGTCGGCTTCTTTAATGATTTTTGGAACCTGAAACTTGTAAGATTTACCGTTGCAGAACACTTCGTTTTCGTCGCTTGGTTCTTCTGAAAGGTTGATTAGGGGCACATTTTTTTCTGAAGCCATTCTTTCAAAGCCCAACATGCGAAATGCGTACTTGCAACGCATTGCTGAAGCATCTGACTCTATAACAGCGATTTCAACATCATAGGATATTTGTTCACGCAAAAAGTCGATTAATTCGCCTACGAATCGAGGGTCAGATGTTTGTCCAGTTGTGCTGTCCCAATAGTAGCAAAGGTTGGGTTTTATGACGATTCTTCGGGTTGACTTGTCAAACTTGTAGTCGATAAGGTTTAGGACTTCACCTATTGCCTTCTTGAAATCACAATTTTGGATTTTAGTTAAACCAACTGAACTCATAAACAGACACCTAAAATCTTTAAAAATGGTTACTTGTAGGCTCCAAAATCAAAAAACGAACTCACCTTTAAGTACAAACGCATAAGGCTACCGCCGACAAACCCTTTTGCACCACCTAAAACATACGCTAAATACAGGATTGCTTCTTTGTTTAAAAAATTGGTTTTCAAAGCTTTAAGGTAGAAGTGTTTAGCCAAATCTGTTTCACCCAAGCCCGAGTAAGCTGTACCAATTTTCAGATATAGGTTGCCTTTGAGGCTTCTTGACAGGTAACCGCCGTATTTCTGTAAAAAATATTTTCCAAGATTAACTCGGTCTTTGTTCCATCCAGCCGGGTCTTTGTTGATGCTGTTGCTGCCGTGAATTCGGTACTTAGCCAAGGACGCTTGGATAAAGAAGAAGTCATGCTCAAACGCTAAATCAACCATAAAACGGTAATCACACAGGTACTTCAGGTCGGTTGAAAACTGGTTTTTCAGGTACGCTCTTTTGAACATTAAGCTTTGTCCAAAAATGTAGTTGTCGTCAACTATTTCACGGAAGATGTTACCTGTTTTTCTTTTATTAGAGGCTGAATGCATTTCTGTGAATGATGTTCCTGTTGGATTTCCGTTACTGTCGATGATTTCACCTTCTGACCAAACCAGCAAGTCAGGGTGCACTTGAAGGATTCGCAGTTGCTGCTCAAGTTTATTGCTCATCCATAGGTCGTCTGAGCCTATGAATGTAAGGTATTGTCCGTTTGCGTTGTTTAGGCACTGGTTTGCTGTTGCTGCTATGCCTTGATTGTTTTGATGAAAGAATGCTTTGATGCGTGAGTCTTTTTGTTGATAATTTTTTATTATTTCGGGTGTTCTGTCGGTTGAGGCGTCATCAACAATTATTAGTTCAAGGTCAGGCATTGTTTGACCAAGTACGCTTTCGATGGCTTCTGCAATGTAACGTTCATGGTTGTAGGCACCCATTATTACGCTGACTATAACCATTAGATAGCCCTTCAAAAATCACCTTTACAGTGGTATTTCGTACTGGTCATACATTACGGAATTTGCGCCAAAAGTTTCTTTTCTCGCAATTAAACCCTCGTTAAGCACTTGTCCAAAGTTTTCGGTTGAAATCCCAAAATCATAGTACGGCTTGTTTTTGTAGTAAGTGTTGATTAGGTAGTCTTCGATTAGGTCTTGCGCGCCAAGGCTCATGCCTTCCTTCGAGTTAGCCGCATACTGCACATGGGCGACGTTTTTGCTTTCATAAATCAGCAAACCAGAAAGCATCTGTTCACCCATGTAGGACCCGAACAGTTTAATGTTTTCTGGAAACCTGCTAGCTAAAAGCTTAATCTCCTCAGAAGTATGCACAGGTTTAACGTTGTGGCGTTCACTCAAGGTTTCTTTAAGCAGTTGCATGAAAGAATCTACATCGTTAGTTTGCTTAACGGTGAGACCGTGTTTTTGGGCTTTGTTGATGTTGTATTTTCTGCCGTCGCTGAACGGGTGGCTGTTTGGAAGGTAAATGCAGGAGGAAGCGTTTCTGGCGACGAGTTTGGCGTTAAAGCGGAAAAGGGCGTAAAGGTCCTCGCTTGTTGGAACCGAATGGTAAATGTATGGAACCGCTTTGTAAAAAATGGATTTAAAACCCCTTGTGCGGCAGTAACTTGTTAGGGCATCAAAGATTTGCAGCATCGCAACAGTTTTTGTTTTGTATCCGACGATTACGCCGCCAAAGGTTAAACCGCCATGACTCTGCAAAGTGCCGTCCTTAAGGTTTGCTGGAAAAAGTCCTGCAAGCTGTCCTTTTCGGTAAAACATTAATGAGTGGTCTTTGAAGCGGTCAGAATGGTATTCCATGTAGTTTCGGTGAAAAAGGAAGACGCCGTTTCTGGATTGTTCAACATAATTGTTCCATTCTTGCTGATGCTCGGGCGAGTATTCAATAACAGTGACTGTTTCAGAATTGTTTGAAACCATTTAAACACCAAGCAGGTTCAAACCTTGTTTAAAATGAGAGATTCAGTGTTTTTGTTAGGCAAGGGTCTCGCTGGGTTTCCTACATAAATTTTTCCAGGTTCCGTGTCAGCAACAACTACTGTTCCAGCCCCAATAACCGTGTTTTTTCCGATATGAACCCGGTCAATTACACAGCTGTTTACTCCAAGAAAACAGTTTTCGCCAATGCAACAGAAACCCGATACCGCGACTTGTGAAGCAATAAAGCAGTTGGCGCCAACAACTGAATGATGCGCAATAGAGCTGCCAGTCCAAATGGTGACGTTATCACATATTTTTGCTGCTCTTTGAATTACAACGTTTTCAAATATGAAACAGTTTTCGCCGATTTTTACGTTTTTGCCGATAAATGCTTTGGGGCTTATGTAAGAGCAGGGTCGGTAACCTTTTAGGCGAGCCGTTTCCAGCAGTCTAGCGCGGACATGGTTTAGTTCCGTAAAGGATACAGCAACAAAAACCTGAAAATCATCAGGATTAAAAGCCTTCTCCAACTCCTCAAAGGGAACAACAGGTAAACCGTAAAGAGTCTTGTTTTTCATGAAGTGTCTTTCGGCACTGAAAGCTACTACTTCAAAGTTGGTGTCTTGGGTGAAGTATTCGTAAGCTATTTCCGCTGTTTCGCCGTCACCAATAATTATCAGAGGAGTTTTATTTGCCGCCATTGTTAAAGATGCCCTTCTTGAAAACCTCGTAATCCCTAATGTAATCAGCCTCATCATAGACTTCAGAAACAAGCGATAAAGCAACAGAATTGGAAGAAAAATTTTCGAGTTCTCGCCAAACACCCGGCGGAATATACAAACCATAATGAGGTCTGTTCAAAAAGAAAGTACGCTTAGTCACTCCGTCGTCCAGCAAGACATCGAAGCTGCCGCTTAAAGCAATAATGATTTGCTGCAAGGCTTTGTGAGCATGTCCACCACGTGTAGCGCCGCTTGGCACATCATAAAGGTAGTAGACTCTTTTTATTTGAAAAGGGATTTGGCTGTTTTCTTCAATAAAGGAGAGGTTGCCACGGAAATCGGTGATTTTTGGAAAATAAATCAGTTTACAATCGTCTAAAACCAAAAAATTCACCAACCAAAATTTAATAAAGTTATTTTTCGAGCAGGTTTGACTCGTACTTTTGTGTTTCAAACGCAAACCTGTTAATGCTCAATTTAGAAGGAACCAAATACAGGGGCAACGGAAGTTGAATCCTGACAAACCGTTCCTGCAATTGCCTTGGGCCAATTTTCTTTTTTGACCAATGAATCAACCTGTTACGCCACAGGTACCGAAAATTCTTCAACCCCCAACTTAAAGCGTAAAGATTCGCGGAAATGACTGGCAGGTTTCGTTTTTTTAGAAAAAACAACGAGTTAACACCAATCGAGAACACGTTAACAAATAAGCCTTTAACTAAGTCGCTAAGAGGGTAGTAAACGTCGAACATTAGGCAGATTTTGGCTTTAAGCAGGTTGTAGGTTGTGCGTTTGAGGTTCCAAGCGTTTGTTGCACCTTGAATATGTCGGATTTTGCTGCCGGAGACGGTTACGACCCGTTTGTTCGCCAACCAAACCTTAAAAGACAATAAGGTGTCATCGTAAAAAAACGGTATAGTCGAGTCAAACAAACCGATTTCTTCAATTAGACTTCGACGTGTAATCATTGAAGCCCCCGAAGCGACAGAAACCTCAAAAACAGGGTGCAGCCTCAAGCCGCTGGCCTTATTTTCTGCAAGTCCATGCTTCTGCACCAAATAGTTGCTGTATAGCCACCCGGCGGTTTGGATTTTTTGTCCGTCAATCATTAAAATCGTGCTTTGAGCTAACCCAATTGAACTGTCAGTTTGCAGGGCGTTAACAAGGTGGGTTAGCCATTCTGAGTCAACTATGGTGTCGTTGTTGAGAAAAACTATGTAGTCACCTTTTGCGTAGGTAAAGCCAAGATTGTTGCCGCCACTGAAACCCAAGTTTGTAGCACTTTGAATCAGTCGAAGTCGAGAGTCGCCCCTGAAGTTTTCCATAGCGTTCTTTACGCTCAAATCCGTGGAGGCATTATCTACAAGCAGAACTTCGAAGTTAGGGTAACTGTTCTTTAGAACTGAAGATATGCAGTTGTCAAGGTAGCTTTCGCCGTTGTAATTGAGAATTATGACGGAGACAAGTGGTGTTGCTTCGAGCGTTATTGTTTCACCTTGTCTTTTTTTACCAACCTATTTGGATCATATTAGAAATAGTATGCAGAAACCTATAGGGGGGTAGGTGCTATTGGCTCAAAATCACGCCAAAAGAATGTTAAAAATCGCTTGCTCTATTTACTTGCGTTAACTTTAGAGGCTTTTTGGAACCTTTTCAAGTCAACAAGCGGTGAATATGACACGTTAAAGGTTTTGCAGATTACCCATTTTGCCCCGATGACATTGCCGAAAAATATGCCCTCAATCTTTCGAAGGTAATACCTGGAGTTTTCTTTCAAATGCTTAAGACCATGAACAACACGAACCACATCCGAAACCAGTTTTCTCAACAAAGAAAACTCTGGTTCCGCCCCGTACAGGCGATAAAAGAGCATTTCAGCCTCAACAGCCCACAACAAGTCAGTGCGCGGATTTAAGAAGTCGCGGCTTGAAGTGCGTCCATGCACAATATGGTACACTTTCACTTTTGGACTGTAAACAGTGACGTAGCCTTGTTTCCAGATTTGCCAACCCAGCATCATTTCCCAAGCGCAACCCAAAATCCAGTCAGGCGGCAAACTGAAACCGCGAAGCACTTCGCCTTTAACTGCCATGGATGGTCCCCGTAGCAGAGCTTTTGCTTCACCGTGTTTGCGTGAGTAAGCGTTGTTGCCTCTCTCGTAAACGATGCCTGAGGTGCCGATGGAGTTTTTGTAGTTTTCAAGCCCCGTAAGTGGGCGCCCCCATAAAGCGAACTCGTAATGGGACAAAACAGAGGAAATTTCGGGTTCTTCAAGAACGTGAAGTTTACCGCCGTTGATGACTACTGGAAACTGGTCGCCGGTAACGCCTACAACATTTGAGTTTTGGAAGATTTTCACGGTTTCCATCAGCCAGTCTTGGGCGGGAATAGCGTCGTCGTCAAGGAAAGCAACTATGTCGCCTGTGGAGTTTTTGGCGCCCAGAAAGTATGCGTCAACTATGTGTCCGCTTTGTTGGGGTATAACTGTTATTTTTAGGCTGTTTGATGCTTGTTTTAGGAGTTCTTCTGTGCCGTCTCCTGAGGGTTTTACAACCATGATTACGTCAAAATCTTTGAAGGTTTGGCTTTTTAGCGCTGAAAGCATGATTGGCAGGATTTTAGCTCTTTTGTATGTAGGAATAACAACTGTTACTGTTGTCATCAAAACTGCAGCCGCTTAAAATTTTTTCAGCTGAGTGCTTGGCGAACTTCGCTGCCGCCGTTTGAGTAGATAACGTTGGTTTGGTTTAGTAATGTGTTTAGGGTTCCGTTCCAGCCTAGTTTCTCGTAGTTTATACTGATGTAGCTTAAGTAAATATATTCGTCAGGGTGCAGTATTGTGTCGTTTCTTAGTTCAGTAACGTACCCACGGTACACTAGACCATATCCTGTTAAAGACGTAAACAACGCGTTATCAGCCGTAATATTGTTCTGGTAGGGAATGTTTGAGTGAAGCCAAACCGCCCCCGTCACACTGTAATCATCTATAAAGCCGAAGTCACCGTACAACCGTAGCGGATTCATTCGGTATCCGCTCAACGGTATTGACCAACTATCGGTTTTTGCTGCTTCATACATGTAATTGGTTTGGAACAAGAAATACGGCACTAAAATAGCCACTACAAGCAAAGAAACCAGCAATGGACGCTCTTTTTTGGATAAAAACTTGACAAACATCCAAATACCGACGATACAGAAAGGCGCAAGTAGCATTAGCAAGATGTGGTAGAACCGGGTCATGTTAAGCGTGTTTGCCAAGCCAGGTACAATTGTGAGTGCCGCCAGTATTGCCATCGCGATTAAAGCAAATATTGCGTAGTCTCTGTCAAAGCGGAATCTGGTTTTCCGAGTGATTAAACCAACGATGCCGATTAGTATGAAAAGTTCAGTCAGGTAAGCAAAACCGCGGCTGATAGTGTTAAGTAAAGAGGGTGATTCTGCTAAGCCTAGCCCAGTAAGAACTGCGGAACCTCGAGACAGCGGGTTAAAAAAGTCGCCCAATTGGCTGTAAACATAATTTGTGAATGTCACGAAGCTATCGAAAACGATTGAACCTGAAGTAAAAATGTACCAGCCAAACATGGCAACGAAAAAGAAGACGACCATGCCAAGTTGCAGGTTAACGCTGGGACGCCGAAAAAGCCACATAGAAGCTGCCCAAGCAGTAAAAATCAGCACCAAAAAAATTTCCGAAAGCGCATAATGAGAAAAAATCAAACCAAAACTAAAAATGATGAAAGCGAAGTATTTGGTTTGCATACGGATTTGCTTGTTAAGCAGCACCATGAAAAGCAGAACAAAAAAGAGTTCAGCGACCAGCTGCCGACTTAACGCCATCATTTCCGTGTAAAAGGTGGATTGCGCCATAAACAGAAAAGCAGCGAGAAACGCGTATTTTTTGCCGATGTATGGTTTCCATAGCATGTACAAGGCTACAGGCAAAAAAGCGAAGATGATTGGGTAAATAATTTTGTAAACCCATGTTGGGTCTAAACCAAGCATGTTTGAGTAAACGGTTGGCAGGATTGTGACGCTTAGCATCGCGTTCATTCTGCCCAACGGTTGGTCACCTACGGCAAATGGCAGCACTGGATACCAGTAAGAATTCATTTGGGCGTTTCGGAAAACAAACAGTTCAACAGGTGAATCGCCGCCGTAAGGCACAATGTAACCTGAGATAAGCGAGAAATGGAAAAGCAATGCCAACGCAATCATGAAGATGGCTACAGGGTAGATTTTGCCAAGACCACGACGGTTAAGAAACGTTAAGGCGATAAAGAGTAGGCTTATAATTGTTATCATTAGCATAAGGATGCTGCTGTTGCCGTTCAGGTTAACAAAGTAAGTGCCGATTATGCTTAGAATAGGCAAAAAAACAAGAATCAACGCCCAAGGCGAAAAAGAGCTTGGGTTAGCAGCGTTTTGTGGTGGTATAGTTGGTTGTTGTTGGAATTGTGCGATTGCAGCTCCGACGAGAATTAGCGTATTCACGAACAGTGAAATAGGCAAAGTAGACAGAGGCATGTTTAGTCCAAAGCTGGCGCCGAAACTGTTGATTATTAAGCCTGCAATCATCAAAAACGCGAGGCTAAAACCAACAGCAAACAAGACAGACTCAACAATACCAAGCCGGTCAAGCCTGAGCAGTTTAATGGCAACAAATCCTGGAACAAAAGTTAGGTAACCGATTCCAACAATTATTCTTACAAGCGGCAAATCAGTAAACAAAGCAAAATACATGATAAACTGTAACACAAAAACGACGGCTAAGAAATGCTGGGAAAACTTGCGTTGGTAAAGCTCGAAAAACTCCAAAACGTGTCTCCAACCTGTTTTATAGGACTGAACGGTAAACCTGAGCCATTTTGGGTGCAACCGTGCGGATGTCGTATTCTTGTACTGTTTGGGCGCCGTTGAAAGCTAGTTTTTCCCTAAGCTGCTTATCTTTTAGTAGGCTAATGATTGCTGAAGAGAGGGCTTCCACGTTTTGGGGTTTTACCAATAAACCGTTTTCGCCGTGCGTTATGGTTTCAGTCATTATACCAAAATCTGGCGCTATAACAGCTAAACCGGCTGACCAAGCCTCCAAAGTTGCAATGTAACCAAAATTTGTAGCAATAAAAATGTCGCTGTTCCACAAAAACTTGGGAACATCAGTTTGTTTTCCCATCAAAATTACGGTGCCGTCAAGTTTTAAGTCGTGCACTAATTGTTTTAGTTTCTCAAATATACTACCATAACCAATAATGTGCAATTTAGCGTCAGGAACCTCTCTATGCACACGTTCAAAAGCGCGAATCGTCAAGTCAGGATTAGTTACAGGTTCAAGCCGACCCACATAAATAGCAACAGTTCCATTTGTGCCGTTGGAACCACTAGGGTTTTTGAAATGAGGAGTATCAACAAAATTTCTTATTAGATGACTTTTTTCGCCTAAACCCATGTCCTGAAGAGTTCCAAGAACTTCTTTTGAGTAAGTGGTTATTGCAGCAGCGTCGTTGAAGAGAATATCCTTCACAGGTGCTGATTTTAGAGGCATTCCACCATGCAAAGGGTCACCAACAAAACTGCCGTGCAGAGACAGCACAAGTGGCTTATGAAAGTGTTGGCTTAGGTAAATGCCAAGTTTGATGTATTCAAGGTCTGACCAGATGCCGTGAATATGAAAAAGGTCAGCGGTTTGTGCTGTTTTCCATTGTGTGGCTTCATTATAGAGGCTTGCAAGTTTAAGTTTATCAAGATACTTTGGTTGACGTTTTGCGGCGTACATGAAGAAACCGTTGACTAAATCTATTGGTCGTGGTCCAAGACGATAAACTTTGATGTAGCCAGCGTCCTCAATTTTTTTGATGTTTTTTGTAAGAAGCAATATTTTGGTTCTACCAGTGATTAAGGAGAAATCGATTTGTTGACGTTTAGCTAAATAGCTGGATAACCCCATGATGTATCTTTCTAAGCCGCCGATTTCTATTGGCCAAAAACGTTCCCAAACATGACAAACATGCAAACATAAAAACCTCAACAAACTTGATACTTAGAAAACAATTTCATGAATCTTTGAGAAAAATTGAATATAGAAAACTGTTCCGCGATTTGTTTTGGCTGCACAGTTTTGTCTTCTGACCAATTGGCTATTGCCGAATCAATTTTTTCTGCAGCCTGCTCTATGGTTTCATAACGATTTTGTGTTGGAACAAACTCCACCATGCCGCCCGAGTTATGACTGATAGGAATGCAGCCTGACGCCATTGCTTCAACAATCGAAATTCCAAAATGCTCCCCCACCATCGTGTGCAAATAGACTTTCGCGGAAGCCAACAGGGCAAGTTTCTGTTCCGCTGGAAGGTCCGGATAAAATTTGACGCGCCCAGTTAAACCGAGCTTTTTTACTTGAGCTTGCAGGCTTTCAAGGGTGGCTTTGTCGTATAGGCGCCCGATTATTGCGTACTGGATATTGTTGCTTGTTTTGGCGGCGATTTTTGGGATATTTTCGAGTTTTTTGTTTTGCTCAAAACGCGATGTTGTAACCACAAGGTTCTGTTTTACTTTAGCAGGGATGTTTTGGATGCATGAAGTATAAGGTGGATAAAGCACCTCAACCTTTTTTCCTGAAAATGATTCGATTTCTTTTGCTGTATAGTGACTGTTGGCTAAAATCAGTTTGTCATCATAGTTAGCGAGGTTTTTTTCAAGAATAACTTGTGGCAGGGCACCAACTTCTGTGTAGTGTGGACTTAAAAGGTAAGGGAATCGTGTACTGTAAGCATAATGGTTCAGTATTGGAAAATGTATGTAACACACGTTTGACCAGGGGAAAACACAGTTTGAGTATGGGTCAACAAAAGTAGCGTTCCTGGATTTAACGATGTATGAACGGAAAATGTTTTGGTAGAAACCTATTACGCCTTTAATGTTTAGACTGGTGGGTTGTGTTACTGACTCAATTTTTGGATGCAGGGTTTCGCCAAAAAAGCCTTTGACTGCTTTTGGATCAACAGGTTTTGTTGTGAAAAGCGTTACGTCATAGCTGTTTTGGGCAAGGGTGTTGGCGATGGCTACTGCGACAAATTCGCCTCCGCCGTAATTGTGCAGAGTTGGGCAGAAGACGCCGACATTTTTTGTCATGACTAAGCCCTTATGCAGCCGACTTTTGGGCTATAACGCCAATGTTAGCACCAAAAAAGCGCCAAGACTTCTTATTCTCCAATGAAGATGAGATCAGCGGGATTATTTTGCCAAGGTGAAACAAGCGGGCGATTTTTGGGTGCAGGTGAACATAGTCTGTTCCTTTAATGTCCAAAATTGTTAAATGTTCAGAGTTTACGAGCCGTTTAACTTTGGGGTAATGGAAAACGTACTCTTTTTCAACGTTAAGGAAACGTTGCACATATTTTGGTTGTCCCATAACCTTGAAAAATACGACTTCAAAAAACAGGCTGCTAAGCAGGTTTGGCACTGTTATGCATATGTAGCCGGACTGGTCAATAAGTCGGGCAAACTCGTGAAACGCTTTCTCATGTCCTTCAATGTGTTCCAGCACTTCAGAGGACACAATCATGTCTTGACAGCAATCAACAAAAGGCAGAAACCTTGCGTCACTAACCACGAACTCAATATTTTTTTGGGCAGCGTATTTTTTGGTTAATGTTTTGGCTTCAAGAATTGCGCTTCTTGAAATGTCTAAGCCGATTGCTTCGCCGCCGTTCCTCGCAACATGCATGCAGAAGACGCCAAGTCCGCAGCCAACTTCGAGCACACGTTTGTCTTGGAAGCTGGTTATGGGTTTTATCATTTTTAGAAGCAACTGATACCATGGGTCAGTCAGGTTGATTTTTTGGTCAAACCACGCTTGAAATTTTTCGTCAGTTGCTGTAACTGTTTTTTGAACCATAAACATCAGGACCTTTAATGAAAAACGCCTTTTAGGTAACCAAGACACCAAGCACTCAGCTTGAAAACAAACTGAAAGGGTAACAAGAAATGTTTTTTCTCGTAAGTTAAGCGGTAAGCGATTAAGGCACGTTTTAACCCAGCCGCAAAACCAGCAAAAGGAGTCATTTCATAAAGCGTTACCAAGTTTGGGTTTGCCCTGCAAGCTTCATGCAACCCGAAGCCCCAGTTGTAATATTTAGTCCACAGTTTCCGCCAACTCGTTCTTGGGTATTCGTAAAAAATTGCTAGACTACGTTCAAGTTCCCAGCCTGCCGCGCTAATTTTGAAAGCAGCATCGTGGTCTTCGCCGGCGAATCGAAGTCTGTGGTCAAAGTAGCCGACGCCTCGCAGGGCTTGGGTACGGTAGATGGAGCCGCCTGTTCCGCATTCGTAACGGTAGTTTTCGCTGACAAAAGACATGTTTTCAAGTGAAGCTACCAGGTTTGCGTCTTGGATTATGCCGTAGATGCCTTTGGCGATTCCGACCTTATGGTTATTCTCCATAAAAAAGTATTGTTCCTGAATGAAACTGTCTGTGAGAACCATGTCGCAGTCGACCCATACAATGTATTTTCCTTCAGCGTTACGGGCAACAGTGTTTCTTGCTTCCGCAATGCCTTGCCAACGGTGATGAAGAATCCGCACATTCATATCCATTCCAAGCGCTAGACCCCGAACTACTTCAAGGGTTCCGTCATTGCTGCCGTCGTCAACTATGATGACTTCAATTTGGTTGTGGGGGAAGTCTTGTGCCATCACACTTTTGAGCGTGCGTCCGATGGTTTGGACGCCGTTTTTTACGCAGATACCAACGGTTACAGCATAACTCAACTAAATCAGGCTCCGTTTAGGTTTGTCTGCGGCTTTCTAAAAACCCTAAAAACCATGCAACCCGTTTAAAAACATAATGAAAAGGCAGCAACACTGCGGTTTTCTGTCGGGTTAACCTGTAAGCTTCAGGCACCCGTTTAAGCTCAGCCAACACCGCTATGGGGGGAAGCATTTTGCAGATGTTTACCATGTCACGGTTCTTGTTAAGCAGCGAACGAAAACCGTAGCCGTGCCAAAAATATTCATCCCAAAGCGACCGCCAAGAATCCCTGCGGCGTTCAACAAACATGGCGTCCGTAACGTAAAGCTTCCAACCGTTGCTGTGCACTCGGTATTCGGCGTCCATGTCTTCGCCTACGCCTCGAAAGTTAGTGTCAAAGCCGCCTGCTTGCCGTATGGCTTCAAGTCGGTAGATGCATCCTGATGTACCAAGGTATTTGAGGCTGGTTTCTCCTTCAAGACGGTAATTGATTAGGAACTCCATGTTTTCCAGTGCGGCGACGAGTTTAGCGTTTTTGTCCATGCCGTATCGGGCTTTTCCAATGCCCACATGAGGGTTTGCATCCATGAAGCAGACTTGTTTGCGTACAAAATCTGGGGGTAACTCCATGTCGCCGTCAACCCAGACAACGTATGTGCCAGAAGCGTTTTCGATTACAGTTTGGCGGGCTTGCCCTAAGCCATGGTTTTCTGAAAAGAAGCGTGTCTGCAACTCGGTGCTGGTTAAGCAGTTTTTGATTGTTTCTACGGTTTGGTCCCTGCTTGAGCCGTCAACAACTAAGAGTTCCATTTGGTTGGCGGGGTAGTCTTGAGTGAGGATGCTGTTTACGGCGGCTTTAACGGTTGTTTGAGAATTTTTTACACATAAACCAACGGTGACTTTTACGCCTGAAGCTTGAGACATTGTGATGCACGCCTAAATTAAGCCGTAAAACGCCAAATTTGCCTCGTTAAGCCATATACGATCGTCAGGTTTTGACCAGATGCTGAATTTCTTTCCAAACAACACTGCTAAGATAGAGATGAAAAGTAAAAAATTGTTCTCTACAATCTGGTAAGTGTAAAATCGAATTTGTGGAATTAAAAGTAGCACAAATAATGCAAACAGCAAAGGGTAAGACAACAATAGAAAGGTGGTAAAGAAAGCAAAGACGATAAAGGCTATGGGCGAAAAAAGGTAAAGCATTGTGTTAGGAACAACTGTTTTTCGGGTTTTTTCAGCTTTTCCAGCCACAAGCAGACGCAGGTACTGTGAGAACACGTGAACAAGCTGGATTGTTCGGCGGAGTTTGATGCTGATTTTGCCCCGAAAAGTCGCGGGAAAACTGCTGTAAAATTTTGCGTCCACAACAAGCATAGCCCTAAAATCATGTTCAATCACGCTAAGAACTGTTCCGCAGTCGTCTGAGCCAGTTTCGTAAGGATCAAAACGTTCCAATGCTTCACGCCTAAAAGCGCTAAAGCCGCCTTCAAAAAACAGTGTTGACCCAGCTTTGGATTCGCCCAGCCGTAGCATGTTTGCGGATTTCAGGTAACCTTGTTCCATGCGGGTTATCCATGTTTGGTCTTTGTTGAAAAGGATTTTTGGTCCGCCGATTGCACCAACATTTGGGTCTGCAAGGTAAGGAATGGCTTTTGTAAGGATATCTTTGGGCCAGAAGCAGTCTGCGTCGGAAATCGCAATAATGTCTCCGCTGCATTGAGTGAGAGCGGTGTTTAGTGCGTGAGATTTGCCTTTTCTTTGTTGTTCCAAAACGAGTTTAACGTTCAGGTGAGGGTTTTGTTTTACATAGTCGCTGACGATTTGGGCTGTGCCATCGCTAGAGTTGCTATCGACAACGATTATTTCCGTCAAGTTTTGTGGATAAGTGAGGTGGCTTGTGTTTGATAGTTTGTATTTGATTATTTCGGCTTCATTGTATGTGGGGATAATGATTGAAACTTTCGGGGCATAGTTACCGTCGATTTTGGTGGGCCAAGCTGCTTTGGATTTGTGTTTCATGTAAAGGTAAATGAAGGCTGGTGGAGCAAAAGCTAAAAGCCCGAAAAGCAGCCAAAAAAATACAAGCAAAAGGGGCATATGTTCGCCTTTTAACTGTTTTTTAACATGCTTTTGGATAGTTTTTCAGCCAATAGCACCTACCCCCCTTAGGGTTCTGCATTCTGGCACCAAAAAAGCGCTAGTAGAGCCTACCCTACTCTGAAAAGTAGCCCCCCTATAGGTTTCTGCATACATATGATATTTGAGCCTAATAGGTTGAGGTTGGTTATTTTTCCAGAAACGGCGGCAAAACATCACCTGAAACAGACGTGTAAGCCCGAAGCATCCTAAGTTGCAGATCCCACGACAACGAATGCATACGGTGACTGTAATGCGGAAAATCATGTTTAACCTGAGCAAGCGTTATGCCATCTTCAATTACACCGATTCTTGAGACTTCCCCAAGCTGTTCTTTTGCAGCCAAATGCATGTACGGAACCCTCATTGGGTTAAAACCCATAACCTTTGAAGCAACATAATCAGTAGACAGTACATTATCGCCAGCCATTATAACGCCAAGTTTTTTTGGGCATGAACCCCTAACAATTAAACCGTCAACAACTGTAATATGCGATTTTGCTATCTTGTTCGCTGCGACTATCACATTGTGAATGTTTTTGTGGTAAGAATACTTTCTTGGCTTTGCGATGGCACCAAAAATGTTTTTCATTCCGACAGTTGCCCCGACAAAATTGTGCGTTTTTAGTTTGGGCACGTTGACGATCAAGTCAGCGTTTAGAAAGTCCTCGTTGAAGGGCAATGTTAGGTTCTGGCTGCCGACCGTTACGGTGTGTTCTACAATGTTGCCTTCGCTTAGGTTCTTTAAGGGTACACTGTATTTTTCGCAAAGGTCTCTGTAGCCAAGGATGCCAAACGCAAACTTGGTTTTCATTGCGGAAGCGTCAGCTTCAGCGACAGTTATTGAGACGCCGTTTATTTTGTGTTTTAGGTATTCGATTACTGCGCCTACGATTCTGCCGTCGGTGGTTTCGCCTGTGGATGCGTTCCAGTAATAGCAAAGGTTAGGTTTAATGTAGACTGTTTTGACTTTGCTGAAGTCAGGGTTAAGTTTGTCAATGGAGCGAGCCACTGCCGCGTTTATGTCTTCACACATGAAGGGTTGTTTAACAGAGGTAACCGTTACTTTGGTCATTTTTTTGTGCTCCATTTAGTTTATAGGCGGATTCGATTATTCGTATCACACCTAATTGTTGGTCTAAAGAAACTGGGAATTCTGCATTGTTCTTGAGGGAATCAAAAAAGAGTTTCATTATCGTGTAGAATGACTCATAATAGTAAGTGTATGACAGATACGTAGGTTTTTGGAGAGCGAGTCGACGGGCAATGTTTTTTACACCTTCTTTAAAGGCATTCATTTTTGCGTCAGCTGGAATGTAACGGTCTGTTGAGTCAAAACCGACAGTTCCATGCAGGTTAAGTCGGAAATTGAAGTCTGGAAAAATCGATTTTGAGAACCATCCGACATTTACAATACAGTCCAAATCATTAGCCCTCGAATGCAACACTACAGTGCCGGCGTCTTCAACGGGCAAATTTAGTTTATGGCCCAACTGGGAAAAAGAAACGTCAAAATCGCCCAGCATCCAAGTCACCAAATCTACCAAGTGGTAGCCTAAATCCAGCAGGGCTCCTCCGCCGGCTAAATCCTTGTTTAACCACCATTCAGGAACAGGATGAGGAACCGCACCATGCGAAATTGGACCGTTAAGCACCAATTCTGAAGTTGCAATTACTGTGTCTCCGAGTTGCCCACTGTCAAGTTTTGCTTTAAGTTTTTGGACACATGGGAAATAGCGGTAATTAACGCCCACCATTAAACGTGTGCCGTTGTGTTGGGCTTTCTGCACTATAGCTTCTGCTTCAGCGTAACCTCGTGAAAACGGTTTATCCAAAAAAACGTCAAGCCCACGTTCAGCAGCATAAAAAACGCCCTCTTTCTTAAGGAAGTTTGGCAGAGAAACAATTACTGCGTCAAGCTTTTCAGAGTCAATCAATTTTGTGTAGTCATCGTATGTTTTTACGTGAAAACGTTCTGCGAAGGCACGGCTTTTCTTGTCTTTATCGGCGGCAGCCACTACTTTTACGCCGTCAACACGCATAGCGTTAAGCATGTGTAGTTGACCCATGTGGCCTAAACCGACCATACCAACTTTTATGGTCAAAAAAACACCCCTTAAAAAACTAAAAATTTAAAAAAAGTAAAAATTGAGAAAAAATTAGAACGTGAAGCTTTCGCTGACTATTCGTTTCATGATACCCCAACCGTCACGCATCCGAAGCTTTTTCTCGCCCAACCTTGTACGGTACTCAATTGGGATTTCAACAATCTTATAACCGCTACGCCCTATAACCGCATTCAATTCCGCTTCAATGTCAAAGCCTTCGCTTTTCAGTTTCAAACCGTCCAAAACTTCACTTCGTACAACACGTAAACCCGACAATGGATCAGCAAGCTTAACGCCATTCATAACTTGCTGGGCAAACGCAAGCAGTCTGTTTCCGAAATAAAACGGGTTTTTGTAAGACTTGTTAACGCCTACACTGCTGAAACGGTTTCCAATGACCATGCCTACTTTTTGGTCCTGCTCTAAAATTTCAAGCATTTTAGGAACATATTCAGCGGGGTAAGTGTAATCGGCGTCTGTAAAAACAACAAACTCAGACCTTGAACCGTACAGACGCAAACCTTGAGACATTGCATTTCCTTTGCCTTTGCCTTCCTGCAAAAACACGTCTGCACCCAAATTTTTGGCTATCTCGATTGTTTTATCAACGCTGTTACCATCAATAACTACAAAATTTGTATCATGGAGTACACTTTGCATTTCCTGCAGGGTTGGACCTATTCCTTCCTCTTCGTTAAGTGTTGCAATAACGACTGAAACGAATGAGCGAATCTTGTCCATATGCGTCTCCTACAAAACTTCTCGGGATCACTTAAAAACAATGCGAAGAAACATTCATTTAAAGATGTACGGAGGATACAACCCGAAAAACGAGTGCAACATCTAGAACAGTCTTTGAATGTTACATTTAAAGCAGGCAAACAAAAAACTCCTTTAGCAAGCAACTAAAAAACCGCGTTTTAAGCGTTTAACTTGAAAAAACCGTTTTTAAAAGCTGAAAGTCAAAGTGAAAGCATGAACGATTTCGTCGATCATTGCATGTAATAATTGCCAAGTGGGAAAACGGTACAGTCTGTGAAAAACGAAACTTAAAACAAAATTTTTTCTACTATTCCCTGTTGGCTTGACAAAAAGACGGTTATCCTGCTTAACTACGACCCAACTGTGCACTTCTTCTCCATACAATAATTCGTTAAACCAAGTGGGACACTGAATAAAACCGTGCTTAGCCACACGTTTCAGCTCTAAATAAAACAAGCCTGGATAATCGATATGCTCAAGCAGGTAATAACTTGTGGCAAAATCAAACGCGCCATCTTTGAAAGGCAAATTGTAGCAACTACATAAAACAAATGGTTTTCCAGCAGTTTCTAAACGTTTCATGCTTCTGTCTTTTACAGGCAAAAGGTTAAGATCGCACACTACGTCGGCTTTTGGGAACGGTTTTGCTCCGCATGCGACATCCAGACAGAACGGCGTGTGCCCGTTTGTGGAGTTAGCTACTTGGATGTAACTGCGTTTGCCGAATTTAAAGCGGTCAAGCTCTGATTTTCGTATTGGAAAACGTTGAAGTGTAGTGTCAACAAATTGCCTTTTTTGGTTTAATGGCTTCATAATTGTCGTCTACAATTCGTTTAATGATGAAACAAAAGCGTCGGAGATGTAATTGAGGTCGTCTAGTGTTAAATTGACATGCATTGGCAGGCAAAGAATTCTGGGGAGCACACGTTCCGCAACAGGAAACTCGCCTTTGTGCGAATAGTTTTCCAAATAGTATGGTTGTAAGTGACAGGGCGGATTGTAAACGCTGCCGGTTTCCACACCTTTCTCTTTCAGTTTCAAAGCTAACTTGTCTCTGTCAATTTCTTCACTCAGTTTAACGGGGTACTTGTAGTAACTATGCCGAATATTTGGCGGCACCTGGAAAAGTGAAACACCGTTAACCTTTCCTAAAGCTTTTTCATAGAACTGGGCAATAGCGTTTCTGCGTGCAATAAACTCTTCAAGGCTGGATAGCTGAGTTTTACCTATAATTGCAGCGATTTCGCTTAACCGCCAATTATGCCCAAGCATTATGACGTCTTTTTTTAGGTTTTGTCCACAGTTACGCATGCAACGTGCCGCTTCAGCTAAAGCGTTGTTGTTGGAGATTATCATGCCGCCTTCACAACTCGTCATAACCTTGGTTGGGTAAAGAGAGAAGCATCCAACATCACCTAAGGTGCCAGCCATTTTACCGTCAATCATGGCTCCATGCGCGTGAGAAGCGTCCTCCAACAAAAGCAGGCCATTAACGTCACAGAACTCTTTAAGTTCATTAATTTGTGGACAGACAAGCCCAGCAATATGCACAACTATTACTGCTGCTGTGTTGGATGTAAGTTTACGTTTTACGTCTTCAGGGTCTATGCATAGTGTGTCTTCACGCATGTCAGCAAACACAGGTTTTCCGCCTGCAAAAAAAACTGAGTTAGGCGTAGAAATGAATGTGTTTGTGGGCACTATAACTTCTTTATCCTTTACTCCGAAATGTCGAAGCGAAATTTCAAGCGATGCCGTTCCAGAGTTAACGCCCACCGCGTATTTTACATGATTGTATTCTGCAAAGGCCTGTTCAAAACTTTCAAGATGTGGGCCTCCTGTTAGGACGCCACTGCGTAAGCAGGTTTCAACGTCCCGCAGGATTACTTGAAGATTATCTTCTGGGAAGTATGGTCTGGAAGATAAAAGCTGATTCATTATTTTTGGCTCCATTTTGAATACATTTTTTTCCATTCGTTAGCACCTGAACAAAAAAGGAAGTCTACAACGGAAAGGTTGGACTCAAATTTGCCGTGTAACTGCGGATAGCAGGGGTGCTGAAAATTTTGGAAGCATAATTTTATGCCTTCTTCTTCAAACCTTTCAGGGTTAATGTAGCATTTTCCACCTATTCCTGCCAGTTGTGTGTCTCCGCCTACTGCTTTACATTGAGCAATAATTAACTCGCTTTTTCGTCCAGAAACCCCTAAATTAGAACCCATAACAAGCGGTGTTTTGATGCCTAAAAACTGCATTATCCCACGAATAATATGCATGTTTAAGTCAATGAGTTTATCCCATTTTTGAGAGTACGTTTCTTCAAAAAACCCGCTGTAGTCACTCCAAAAAGGTGCTTTGCAGTAACTGTGTTTAAGTGTTAACCAGTGTCTTGAAGCCCAAGCTGGTTCGCCTTCATTGGAGATTTCAACTTCTTTAATTTTCATTTGCATTTTAGCGTGTTTAATTGGTACAGTGAGCCATCGTACGCCGTCAACAGTTTTGATTTTGTTTCTGCTGGTGAATCCTTGTCGTTCAAACTGGATGTCATCTTCGATAATGAATAGGTCGCTGGTTTGCATTTTGTCAAAAAAGCCAAGCCACGGCAAATAGTTAGGTTGGTGACCTGAAACAATCAAGGCCGAGTCACAAACAGTAACAGTCATTTAGGAACCCTTTTCAGTTTTTTCAACGTAACGTACAACTTCAAAAGCTTCAGCAGCTGGCAAACTAACTTGGCTGCCTCTGAAAGACGCCAGATTTACCATTGACTCGTACGTGATGTAACGTTTCGTTTTCTGGGAAAAATGACATTTCAACGCCATCCATTTGTCGTTAACACAGTTTGTTATGTCAACAAAGTATGTTGGAGAAAATGCTTGGGTTACTCTTGGAGTCTCGTAAGCGAGCAGTCGTGGCGCGTTTCGGAAGGCTGAAACTGAAAGCCAACCGACCTGCCGGTGATCCTGATGGATGTCATTAACAGTGTGTGTTAATACCGTGTCGGGTTTGTTTGCAACAAAAAAGGCTTCCAAAAAATCGATTGCTTGCCGTGAACATGGGATTTCACTGTCTGGAAAATCGCCGAAATACACTTCTTTTACACCCAATAGTGAGAGGGCTTCGATGCTTTCTTTTGGTCTGACTTCGGGGTTGCCGCTGTGTTCGCCTTTTGAAAGGAAAACTGCAATGACTCGTTTGCCAAGTTTTGAAGCTGCACTAATTGTTCCACCACACCCCAATTCGATATCGTCTGGGTGGGCTCCAATAGCTAAAATTACTTCTGACTTTAAAACCAAAAAATAATTGCCTCCAAAAAATAAACACAAATTGTTTAGTCAGCCAAGGTTAACCCATAAACTGACGTAACGTTGATTATACAAAAAACCGCCCGAAGAATCATCCTTAAGGTACAACTCAAAAAACAAGTTACCTAAATAGGCGTTCTCTTTAGAAGCCCAAGCCACAGACAAATTGTCCATGTCAACCGATGACCCATTAACCACAAGCTTGTCTAAAACAGCCGCACGCGAATTCACAACGTAATCAAAAACGAAATCCACCCGCAACTCCAAAGAGTCGCCGTCTTCAACTTTAAAAGTAAAGTCTGTTAGCGGCGGCAAACTGCTTGCGGTGTGGTTAAAACTGTCTGGTCCCGGCTGGTCGGGGGTACGGAATTTTACTTCCAACTTGTAATCTGCTGGGGCGCCTAAATGGTTGCTAATAATGAAGTATAGAGGGTAAACGTCGCCTGAAGTTAAATTGTACGGGTAAGTAGCGTTATGATATGGTCCAAGCACTGCAAGTTCAGTTAACGGTTCAGTTTTCGGTGCTGAAACGTACTGCTCAATCAGCGGTGACGCAATAACCAAAGCTAAAACTGCTACAACAACCAAAATTAATGCACGATATTTTTGGAGAAAACTCAATAAAAGCCGCCTCCAATCAGGGTCTGTTTACAACTGTTCATGTTTTTGCCTCAGAATTTTGTTACGTTGCTGCTGTCAGGCTTTCTCTGTAAGGACATAAATCTTCAAGCACACGTTTTTTGTTGGAGAAATCGTTAAGCCGTTTTTCTATGCTTTTGTTTGTTCGGGAGTATTCTTTGTAGGCAGAGAGGTAGTCTTGACCTTTAGTGGTTATAAGGTAACTTTGGGTTTCATCTTGGAACTGTACAAGCGATGCGTCTGTAACCTCATTTAGGTATCTTTGAAGGACCTTGTAGCTTAGGTTTGCTTGATACATAATCTGCGTTTTTTTAGCTTCACGGCTAGCAGCCTGAAGAATATCTGCGATAATGTCTAGTCGGTCACGATAATTAACCAAAACTTACGCCCTCACAAAAACGAAAAAACAGTAAGAAAAATCAGTTTACATGCAGCCAGCCCCTGCCACCCTTTTTTGGGTGCTGGTGAACCCTTTTTTCGTCCGCTACGTATCCGTGTCTTCTCACGGTTGAAGGCTTGTTTACCATGTTGGTTTTGACAAACTTGTTCCAACCGCCAACGTAACGGTCAGGGGGAACGTAGCGTTCAGCATTTATCACTTGGTGTTGTTCAAGGATTTCTTTAAAATTTAGGGCTTTATAGGCTCTTGTTGCATGAATGATTGTGCCTTTGTCCACAAAAAGTTGGGAGTAATCGGTGACTGCAATTCCTTCGGCGCGCACTTTATCATCGCGTCGTTCACGCCACAGCTTTCTCCATTCAAGCTTTAACTCTTCAACCAACTCTTTTTGACTTGCAGCCATGTCTGAATAATCCCTTCCTGACAGAAGTGGATAAGAAAAAACGGTTTTTTAATTGACAAAAACAAGCGTGAGGCTAATCCTCAGTCAAATATGGAACTTTAAAGCGGTATTTAAACCGTAAGTACGATTAAATCATGTTTTATCTAGAATAAGGGAGTGTTTTCTGAAAAAAATACGTCAATGTCAAGGTAGAGTAGGAGTAAATGCATAGAACAACTATAGCTTTTATGGGCTAACTACTGCTTGAGACAACAGAAAACTGTTGAATGCTTAAAGGAGTATTTGACGTTTCAATGGTTTAAAGTTTAGGGAGAAAACGGAACTTCAACAAAAAGGCGGAAAAAGAGAAAAGGGCTTATTTTAGGGATTCATTTAAAGCTGCAAAATAGTTTAAAACCTGCTCAAACTCAGCTTTTGACATGGAAAGGATTGTTTGCACTGCATCTCTCTGCTTAGGCGATGACGAAACAGTGATTGTTGCTAACGCGTAATCAAGGTTTGTGAATAATTGTTCCCACGGAATATTGACCCTTTGCCCTCTTAAATTGTACAAGGTTAGAGTGTATGCACTTGCACGGCTTAAACTGTCCTTAAATGCTCTAATGGCAGAGGCAAGTGCCAACCCATCGTAGTTGGGTGCAGCGAGATTATTTCTTATTTGTTTGTAAGTTTCTATTAGGTGAACTATTTCGGCTGAGAGGTCTTGTTTGATTTTTGCTTCAGTTCCTTCCGACATGCTTATCGCCCAATTGATAGCAGCAAAGGCAGTAAATAAGACTTTATCCGCCCCCATAACAAAGGCGCCTATTGACAAGTAAAAATTATGCGTTAATTATAGAAGCAAGAAAACCTATTTACTAAGTCGGTTAAGAAAATGTCTAAAAAAGAGTCATGCGACACCACATCATACACGGGTGGCTTCAAAATCACGGTTACCTCAGACGGAATATTTGTTGCCACTAAAGGAAATAACACTCTAAAAGCTGCAAACGCGCAAGAAATCAATGAGTTAATAAAAAAATTCAATGAAACAAATCCGCCAACTGAAAATGCGAGTTCTGAATGCAGCGTCGGCCCAGTTTTGAATAAGTACTTCTTTGAAGTTCACAGCAACCTGCCACGTGAAGGCCCAGGCGATAACAGGTCAACAAGACGAGCCTACCGCATGATCACAGGCTTACCTGAAAAACCGCGTCTTCTAGATATCGGTTGCGGTCCAGGCATGCAAACAATCGAGTTAGCCAAAATCTCCAATGCCCAAATAACGGCTATGGATAACAATCAAACCCTTCTTGACGAGCTTGCTCAGCATGCAAAGGCGGAAGGTGTCAGTGACAAAATCAAGATTGTCAAGGGTGACATGTACTGTTTAGGTTTTGAAGAAAACAGTTTTGACGTCTTGTGGTGTGAAGGAGCCATTTTCATTATCGGATTCGAGAAGGGACTGCGTGAATGGCGCAAGTTCATAGTAGAAAAAGGTTACCTTGCACTTACGGAAATGTGTTGGATAGACCCCAACCCGCCGAAGCAGGTTAAGGATTACATAACACAAGTTTATCCACCGATTAAAACTGTTAAGGAGAGCTTGCAGTTAATCAAAGATTGCGGATATAACGTAGTGGGCTATTTTGTTTTGCCTGAGTCCAGTTGGTGGGAAAACTATTACCTGCCAATTCTTGCCAAACTGCCCGCAATGAAAACCAAATATGAGGGTAACAGTGAGGCTTTAGCGGTTATTGCGGCTGAGGAGCAGGAGATTGAAATGTTCCGCAAGTACTCGAAGCATTACGGTTACGTTTTTTACGTTATGCAGAAAGAATAGGGCTAAGTTAAGCTCTTTTTCTTTATTTTTTGTTTTTTCTGTATTTTTGTTGTATAAGACTGCAGAACAACAATTATTTCGTAAGTCTTATTAGTGAACACTGCTAGTTGCCCCTTTGTTGATGAAACATGCCAACCCCAATTAGCATCATAAAAGCAACAATCAACCAACACTACGAATTGAGAGCTTCAGCACGTTTGGAGGTGGACTAACATGTCAGGAACATCTGTAGCAGTAAGCGAAGCAACAAGGCTGGGCGAAATCCAGTTCCCAGAATTCACATCAAAATTAATCACCGACGTCTTTGACGCCTTAATCGCCGCAAACATAAGACAAACAGAAGCCTACGTTGAACTCTTAAAAGCAGTATCAAAATCGCTTTCAGAATACATCAACGACACCAAAGACGACATCAGCGGCGAAATGGTACTGCAGTTGCTTGCAAAAGTACTTCCTGACCCAACAAGCGAAGCAGGAACCAAAGTAAGAATCGGCGCAACCTTATCCCAAACTGACGCTGAAACCCTAAACAAAGCACTCGTTGTGCCCGGGGTACAAGAATCACCCGGTATAGCTGCAACAGCAATCAGCGACCAATCAGCGTTAGACCAAATTATTTCAGCAGTTGCAACCCGCATTGCAGCAGACAAGTACAGTTTGCTTAAAGAAATGGTCAAGATGGGTGTTTTACGGTTAGTCGTTGAGCAAGGTGTAATTGAAACCAAGTTAACCTTCACAACTTACGGTTCAACATTCTACCAGTCAACTAAAAACAACTACAACTCCAGCTCATTTGCAGTCAAAGCTAAAGCAAAAACCGGCGGATTAGTCAGCCTTTGGGTAAAAGCTTCAGCGTCAACAAGCTTCACATCAATGAATGTCTCTACAGCAAAAGAAACAAACCGCGACATTTCAGGCAGCAGAGTACAAATCTACGGTCACGTTCAAATCAACTTCAAAACAGACTATCAATCATTAAACACCTCCTAAAAGGTCGACAAGAAACATGGCAACCAGCATCGCTAAAGCAACAGAATTAGGCTTTGCTGAGTTCGCCTCCACCCTTATTTCTGAAACCCTCAACGCCGTCGTCACATCAATACTAACACAGGAAAAACAAGCTGCAGAACTAGAAAAACAAACACTGCTTTCCCCCGAAGAGTACGCGAAAGAAAACTTGACTGACGAAATAGTTAGGGCAGAAATAATGCGTCTTTTCCCTTCCAGCACAGGTAAAGAGGAAAAAAGCGCCGTGGATGTTGGCGAACCATATACAGTAAGCAAAGAAACTGGCGAGTCACCTGCAATAAACGAGAAAACTGGTTACAAAATAGCGAAAACAGACGTGACTCCATCTACCCAAAACATGTTGTACATTAACCAAACAGGCTACAACAACATTTACTCTGCAGTAAGGCTAACGTTGGCTGCTCAGCATCTTGCGTTGCTTAGGCAGGTTATTGCAAGGGGCATCCCAAGAGTATACGTTGACAATGGCCACATTAAGTCAAAACTAATGCTAAGACTTGAAAACCAATCACCGGCAACCACAAAGGCAGCAACAACGGGGTCCCGAATTGCAAGTTTAAGCCTCCCCAAACTCATTGCGCAACCAGTCAACGCAACCAAACCCGAATATTTAACGCTTAAAGCAGACGTTTTAAGTGAAGTTGAAATAACATTCAAAACGGTGGTTCCATGAGCACATCAGCAAACGAAAAAAACGCGTTCTTCCTAACAGAAGCCATACTGTCAATACACAATGAGGTTCAAAGCGCCTTAGACTACATCAGTACAGTCTCTGCAGAAGAAGGCACTGAACTTGGAAAAAGCACCGCCCTTTTAAGCATCGAAAACCTTCGCGTCAAGGTTCCGTTAAAATTCAATATCGAAACCGAAAAAACCAAACCTGAAACTACACCAACACGCACACTCACTCCAACTGATGTACGTGCAGCCTTGACAAAAAGGACAGGTTTAGTAGTTGAAAGAGACTTAACCCGCAACCTAAACATCTCTAGCAAAGTCAAAGTAGCATTCAAACCTGAAGAAATCCCAACTGCAACCACAACAAGAACAGCAACAACGACAACAAAAACTACAGAAACCCCGAAAGAAGAGTGGGGCGAAATCGAAATCACTTTCGCGCCGATAAAACGCCAATAAAGGCGGCAATCAAACACTTTTTATTTTTATAAAAAAAAAGTCCGGTTTAGGGTTTTCCGAACCATTTATCGAACCAACTGTTAAACATTTCAAGGCATTCGTTTCGGTACGCTGCTTCTCCTGACTCTTCACGGATGCAACTGGCAAGCTCTAAATGGTTAAGAAGTTCTGCTTTAGCCTCGTTTAGGCTGGCTTCTAAATCATCAATCATGTCGTTGCCGCCTGCAGCATACTCTTTAACTGAAGCACGTAAAAACGCTCGTTTCTCTTTTATTAAATCTTCAAGTTTACCCTGTAACGCCATTATTTTGTCACACCTTTTCAATCACTGCATAACCAGTAAGATTATTTAATTTTTGGTTACCTCAACGCTTGCCTGATTCTTCGGTGTTTCAACGGTTTCAGTTTTTGTTTTTGCTGAACGGAATTGACGCCAAATAATCAATGCCAAAGCTATCAAGAGCGCCGCGGCAACCACTGCTGCAGTTGCGCCGATGATTAACCATGCTTGCCATGCGGGAAGAAAAGTTTCAAGATACCTAAGCGACCCGATAAGAAAGAAAAGTGAGGCAGAACCGACTAAGGAGATTACCACAGCCGTCAAGATGCCCGTTGCGATGCCAAAGATTAAGAGTTTTTTAAGCCGCTGTTTTAGTTCCGTTTCTGTTTCTTCAAAATATTCTTTTAAAGCGGCTTTAGCTTCGTTGAGAATTTGTTTGAAAACATCTTTTAATGATGCCAAAGGTACAATCTCCAAAAATTAGGCAAAAAGGGCCAGCTTAGCGTCAAGCCTAAGAGTAGGCTGGCGAAGTGTTCCTTAAATGTAAGTCAATGGGTGGAGGCTCTAAACTGTTTGTGACTGCTCATCTACAACCACACAAGCCGCATTATACCAGGTGGTTTGGCGAAGAAAAGTTAAAAGATTAATTACTGAAAGAATCTTCAGCATCACTTCAAACCAAGATAATCATACAGGAAAAATCCACCACACTTTTTACACCTTTACCACCGAAAATTCCAATACAGATACCACACCAAAAAACTAAAGAAAAAATCAACAAAAAAGAAGAGAAAGAAAACGCAAAACAAAACCAAAATTAAAATTAGGTTTTACGTTTTCTGAAATACACCGCCAAGCCTGAACCTGCAACTATGACGACTATAACAAGGGCAATCACTGCAATGTTGGCTGGTGTAAAGCGGGATGCTTCTGTAGATGCCTCTGGAGTTGCGTCAGGGTTTGTTGAACCAGATGGTAACTCGTCAGTTGTCGACGGGGAAGAAGGGGATGTTCCGGGTTTTTGGGTTGCAGATGGAGAAGTCGAAGAGGAAGGTGAATCACTTTGCTGTGGTGACCCGTCACTTGAAGACTGAATTGTTTCTGCCATTGCGATTAACATGGCTTTTGCCTGCTTGAAAGTTGAGCCGCTGTTTAAGTCAGCTTGTACATCTATTGTTGATATCCAGCTTGTTTTAAGTTCAGTGAAAACACCTACTGCTCCATGGTTAGATGCGCCGTCAACAACAAAACCTTTCCCTGAACCGCCATAGCAGTCTCCGAATTTTGTTTGAACGTAAATTTTGAACATTGAACCAGATATTCCTACTTCTTCAGCTACGCCTGGCAAAAGGTCTTGCAGGTTGTCAAGGTCTTTTTGTTGTTGGCTGGTTGTTGCAATTGCTTCTGTGTAGATACGGGTGCTGCCATGATGTAGAGACCAGAAGAATCGTGGCTGATATTTTGTCCACGCGTTGATTAACGCTTTCGATTCAGGTTCACTATCGGGGGCGGTGCCGCTATATTCTTGGTCAATTAAATCGTCGCTCCATGAAGGAGCAAAGTTGCGGTTTAAGTCAACACCACTCACCTGATTATCGTCAACATCTATCGAGGGGTTGGCTACGGTTTGATAGTTAAAGTTGGTTCGTGCCCAACGGTAATCAATCACGGGGACTAGAATTACATAATTGTTTTCAAGTATGCGTTTGGCAGTTGTGTCGTTGCTGACAAGCCATTGAGCCAAGGCATATAACACTTCATAACCGTACTGCTCGTTACCATGAAGATACGAGGTTAACATGAGCGCAGGCTTAACGGGATTACCAAACTTGAAGGCAACTATGTCCCATTGTTGAGGTGCACTTGATTTGCCGATGCTTTCATAGGTGCCGCCGTTTTTGTTTGCAAAATCAATCCAGACAGGAATTATGGCTTCTTTGCGTGTCCAAGGCATGAATGAGCTGTTATAGGTTGCATAAGCGATTTCGCCGTTTTTAGGGTAACTAATGTTTGAACTGCTTTGAGCCTGAACTGGAAAAAGACTTACACAACTCAAAAGGGCCATAGAAATGAAAGCTACAGCCATAAGTTTAAAAAAATGGTTTTTATACAAAAATTACACCTCCACAGGAATGTTAAGACTATTTAATTCACAGATTTTTTTCTGAAAAAAAGGTTTCATCATAAACATTTCTTCCTCTTTAATGCTTTATTTATCGAAAAAAGTCAGGCAAAAACGCTTAGACTGTAAAAAACCGCCTGCTTCTACATCCCTCAGTAGCCAATCAGGCTATTTATATTTTTAGTTCTAAAAACGAATTAAACTGAAACCTTCACTTACACCCAGAAAACCATGATTGCATGAAACAACTTCACTTAAGATGTCAATAAGTTAATATTGCGCACCGACCTTTTTCGGATAAAAACAAATCAAACTAACCTGCCAAGCTTTGAATTGGATATTGAACCAATTTTTTGAAGAACAAAGCAGGCATTTATTTGGAGTAATACAACATTGGAAATTAAAATCCTCGGTGGAGCCAGAGAAGTTGGTGGCTCATGCATATCCGTTGAAACTGACTCATGCAAGGTTGCCTTAGATTACGGGACAAAACTGGAAGGCGAACCCAAAAAGTTCCCCACAGATTTTGATGCAGTAATCATAAGTCACGCACACCTTGACCACACAGGCAGCTTACTCAGTTTAGCCAAACATAACCCAACAATCGTCGGCTCCGAAATAACACGAGACGTAACCGTTGACCTACTACACGACATGGTTAACATTCAAAACGAAAAAGGCAACTTTGACTACCAAGACCAACACGCAGAAAGAATCGCTCAATGCTGGTGGAGCCGCGACGCAGTCGCCCTACCCGGAATGAAAATAAACCTTCAATCAGCAGGCCACGTTGCAGGCGCAAAAGTAACAAGCATTGAAGCTGAAGGAAAAAGAATCGTTTACACAGGCGACATCTGCACTCATGACACTGAAATATTGCACGGCTGTAAACTTCAAACACTTCCGAAAAGACCAGACGTTCTAATTTGTGAATCAACTTACGGCGGCAAAGTAAGACCTCCAAGACGCCAAATGATTGATGACTTTATGGAGGAACTACTAAAAACCATAGACCGCAAAGGAAACGTTTTGATTCCCACTTTTGCGTTTCACCGAAGCCAAGAAATGGCTAAAAGAATCGACACAGCAATCGAAAACGGAATCCTACCACGTTACAATGTTTACACAATTTCAAATCTTGCACACCGCATAAACGGGTACTTCAACCATCATAAACCATTATTCACCAAAGATATCCGACGACAAAAAGCACCCTTCAACTACCGACACGTCAAACACCTTTACCGAACCGCCCAAATCGATGAACCCGCAATCGTAATCTGCACTTCCGGCTTCGGTCATGCAGGCGCAAGCCTACGCCTCCTAAAAGATTGGGCAGGCGACGAACGCAACTCAGTAATCTTAACCAGCGGTTACCTACCACCAGACAGCCCACTAAAAACAGCCAAAGAAGAAGGATTCTTCAAAACAGAAGAAGACACAATAACCGTTAACGCGTTAGTAAAGCAAATTGAACTTTCAGGTCACGCAGACCAAAATGAACTCGTCGAAATCGTAAATAAACTAAAGCCGTTGCGGACGGTTCTTGTTCATGGTGACTTGGAACAGGCAGAGTTGTTGGCTGAGAAAATCGGTGAAATGACAGACGTCTGTATACCTCAACAGGACGAAGTCATAGACGTTTAAAAGCATTTTAGATTTGTAAGACAGCCCGCCATGCCTCTTCAAACGCGTTATAGATTTTTCTGGGCTCCACACAGTCACCAACAGCACAAACCATCGGCGCAACATCTACATACTCTTTTACGACATCATTTTTCGGTTTGAACCCCACCGCAGAAACCACGGTGTCCGCTTCAATTTCATGCTTACACCAAGCAGAATCAGAGCAGATAATCTTGCCCGCTTTTATTTCGTCCAAATGCCAACCAGTATACACCTCAATACACGCCTCTGCAAGTTTCGCAGTCAACGCTATTTGGCTAATCGGTTCCATGTCAAGAAGAATTTTGTCAAGCATCTCAACGATGACCGGCTGCTTTTTAAAGTGTTCAGAAATGTAAAGTGCTGTTTCAGCGCCCACTAAGCCGCCCCCTATAACGACGATTTTGTCGCCTACCGCCTGTTTACCCAGCAGCACATCCACCGCGTTTATAACTTTGTTTTCCATTGGCACATTGCAAATAACTGGTTCAGAACCAGTGGCAACTATAACTGCATCAGGTTTCAGGGCTTTTACTTGGTCAGGGGTTGCTTCTACGCCCAGCTTTACTTCAATACCTAACTGGTTAACCTGCCGCAGAAGCCAATCAAAAAGCCGTTTAACATCCCACTTAAAAGATGGCATTGTACTTTCAAGCATGTGACCCCCTAAAGCCTGATTCTTCTCAAACAAAGTAACCTTATGACCACGCAACGCCGCAACACGAGCAGCTTCCAAACCCGCTGGACCACCACCGATGACCACTACAGTTTTTTTAGCGGCTGCAGGCACAATTTTGAAGTCTTTTTCTCTGCCACATTGAGGGTTAACTTCGCAACGTATTGTTTGTCCAGTAAAGAATCTAGATACGCAGCCTTCGTTGCCTCTTATACATGGTCGAATGTCGTCTTTTTTGCCTTCAGAAAGTTTTTTGGGAATTTGTGGGTCAGCTATTAAGGGGCGTCCAAACGCGATTAAGTCTGCTTTTCCTTCTTTTAACGCTTGTTCCCCTTCATCCACGTTAAGGGAACCAACCGTTAACACAGGCACGTCAACTTCTTTTTTGACCATTTCCGCATAAGAAACAAGATACGCCCTTGGAACATAAACAGGTTGAATAAGCGCTGGAATTGAATCATAAATACCGCCTGAAACGTGAATGTAATCAATGCCTGCGCTTGAAAGCATCTGTGCAAACTTGACTGTTTCTTCTATGCGTAAACCGTTAGGCATGAACTCGTCTGCAGACATTCGGTAACCAACAACAAAATCTTCACCAACTTTATCCTTAACTTTTTGCAGCGTTTCAAGAGCGAACAAAGCACGGTTTTCCAGTGACCCACCATACATGTCATTACGCCTATTAGTTATTGGAGAAAGAAACTGATTCATCAGGTAACCGTGGGCGCCATGAAGTTCAACCCCGTCAAGTCCTGCCTGTTTCGCCCGACGAGCGGCTTCAGCAAAAGAATCTTGAATCAACTCGATTTCGTCCAAGTCAAGTTCACGTGGAACAACTCCGATAAAATGGCTGGGAACAGGTGAAGGCGCAACCGGCTGCAACCCCATAGTAAACGGTGTAGTCTGATTACCTGCGTGACAAACCTGCAAAACAACAGAAGCGCCTTCAGCATGGATGGCTTCGGCAAGGTCACTTAACCCTGTTATCATGTGGTCGTTTTGGACTCCAAGCTGACTTATGGCAGCTTTGCTTTCTGCTTCATCAATGTAACTGTACTCCAAAACTATCAAGCCAACGCCGCCTTTGGCTCTTTCAACGTAATATTCTATCATTTTTTTAGTTACTGAACCGTCAGGGCGGGCAAGACGGGTACACATGGGAGCCATCACAAACCGGTTTCTAAGATTCAAATGTTTAAGATTAAAAGGTTCCAGCAACATCCAATTGTCCAACAAAATCGCACTCCAATACTTCAAAAAATAGTTAAAAAACCATGTTTGGTTGTTCTTTCACAGACTTATAAGAATTTGTGGCAACAAAACAGAACAAAAAGTTTAGAAAATTAAAAGTCAAGTATTCGGTTAATCAACGCTTGACAACCTGGTTGTGTTTTCAGAAGCGCAACTATGGATTCTACATGAGACTTTTGCCGTGTATGCGATGGAGTATGGTCATTGCCTGCTTTTAACACGTACAAAAAGTCTTCTTTAGGCAAACCCCATACTACGCCAACTCGATCGTTGGATAAAACTTGGAAGAAGCAATGATTAGGTCCTTGACGGGGCGTAGTGAACAGTCGGAAGGTTTTTTGTTGAGCTAACGTGTACGCGATGATGCCCGCGCTGCTTGAAGAAGCCAACTTTTTAACTTTAAGCCACAATTCTTGGCAAGGCTTGCTGGGGCATTTGCGGCAAAACTGACGGTCAGCATAGTCAGCGTTAGATTTCCATTGTTTACAGAATTCTCGATTCACAACATAAGGCAACGCAACATTCCTCAGGACAACAGGCTACTTGATGTTTTCTTAACGAAACGTTGTGATATAAGTATTGAGTAAATGCAAATTTTTGTTTGTCGAATGAAGAATAACAAGTTAACGGCAACCACCCGAACTATTAAACAGCAACACTCTTTCACCAGTCAAGTCACCAAACCATTCATTAGTAAAAAAACTGCAGCCCAAAACGCCGTTTATTTAACAATCAAAACGGGACAAACAGCTTCATTAGTTACTTTTTTGCTAACGCTCCCCAAAAAGAACCCTTTAATGCCACCAAGACCTCTACTACCAATAACAATAATATCGAAGCATCCTTCTTTTGCCGTTTCAATTATCTCGTCAGATGGCTGCCCCTCTTTAAGCTGCGTCGATATTTTCAAGTTTGGATAATTTTTTCTTGCCTTTTCAAGAGCATCAAAGAGGAGATTTTCATAATGCACTTTCTGACTGTTCATAATTGACCTCACTTCAGCAGGTGAAACTGGTGGTATTGGAGGCGTTTCCATTGGTTGCGTCATAGGTTGACCATACGCCCGCGAAAATACAGGCGCAATCATGGGTTCAATAACACCTAACACTAAAATCTCGGCAGAACACTTATCAGCCAAATAACACGAAAAATCCAAAGCCCTACTTGCAGGCTCAGAACCATCAAGCGGAACAAGAATTTTGGAAATCATACAACAAACCAACACAAAGCAACTATGAAATTATAAGCAAACTACCTATTTTTGTTTTACCGCAACAAAATAAGGCAAAACTGTCAATATAATTAGCTCTAAAAACTTAAAAGCTAAAAATGTAAGAAACATCGCCAAGAAAAACCCCTGCTATTTTGTATATAAAGGTGCAGGGGGTGGGATTTGAACCCACGAACCTCTAGAGGATAGGCTCCTGAAGCCTACGCCTTTGACCATGCTCGGCGACCCCTGCGCACAGCCGCAAAATAGGTTAGTACCCTTCAAGATATCTTTTACTGATAAATACGTTACCACACGGTGAACTTGTTTGTTGGGTTTAGCCAGCACCTATTTGCCACCTATTAGGCTCGGCTCCTAATAGTTGTTATATGTTGGAACCTATAGGGGGTAGGTGCTAATGGTTGAAAAATGGCTCAAAAGTATGTTAAAATAGAAAGAGTTATTGAGCGATTGGTTTGAGTGGTTCCTCTTCTGGTTTTTGTTTAAGTTTCAAGTGAAAGATATTCTGTATTTTGTCAGGATGCGATACAACTATTGAGCCAACAGTTGCGATGATGGCGGTTGTTACGATGACTACTACTGCAATGTTGATGAATAAGTCTGCATATAACAGACTGTACTGTGCGGGCAACGTGGCTAATACGGCTGCTGCTAAGCCCCGTGTTAATATGTAAGTCATTATTTGGCGTTCTTTTTTCATTGGACTATTCGCGGTTGCGATGAATACTGCACCGTATCGTGTGACGAACAGAATCAGAGCAACTATTATGCCAGCAAACAGTAGCGTTACGCTTGATATCGAAGCGATTATTCCTAAGAAAACGAAAAAGAATGTTCTGATAAGAAAAGCAATTTCTGATTCAAACCGTTTAAGGCCTTTGCTAACTGAAAGCTCGATTTTTCCATCAATGCTACCACCAATGTTAAACTTGAAAACGTTTGTCAGTGAATGCAATATGTCTTTTTCGTTTCCAAGGATTAAACCAAATATGAGTGCGCTCAACGCGCCGCTGCCGCCGATGCTTTCAGAGAGTGCATAACCGAGAAGTATAATTCCAAGGGTCAGTATGTACGAGAAATCTAAGTCGGCTAATCGTCTAAGTGCAAATAGCCATGCAAAACCTGTTGTGACGCCGATTAGTATGCCGATGAGGAATTTTGTTGCAACGCCAAAACCGATGCTTGCAACGTTTGCTTGACCTGTAACGATAACTTCGATTAAGGCTAAGCTGATGACGATACATAAAATGTCAGTTAACGCTGACTCCAAAATAAGGATGGTTGAACCTTTGTCACTTATTTTTATTCGGTTTGCAAGTGAAATAACGACGACTGAACTGCTTCCGCCAACTATGGTTCCGAAGAGTAAACCGTAAGTTAACGGCACATTAAAAACGGCAATCATGAAAGCTGCTACGCCTAGAACACTGAAAGTAAAGCTTAAAGCGGCAAGCAGAAAGGCTTTGGGGCTGTTTTTGAATACTTGACGCAGGTTCAAACCCATACCGCCGTCGAACAGTATGTAAGCTAACGCTAAAGCTGCAATGTAGGGTGCAAAACTTTTGATGACGTCAATGTCAAAAACGCCTAGCATTGGACCGAAAAGTGCACCCAGAAATATTAGTATCAGCATGTCGGGTAAGCCTGTTTTTTTGAAAAGGTAATTAGCTAAAAACCCGATTAGTATGATGATTGCCGCGATGACAAGGGCTATAGAGACTGAAACTGCCAAGGGATATCAGGAAAGCTAGTGTGTTTGCGGATTTTTAAAACTTGCCACTCTAAACAATTAACAGCATTATTAGAACAATTTAATGCTACATGACACCTATGGTTGTAACTACAAAAAGAACATAAATAAACAGGAAAACTAAGCCTTCTTTGTGACCTATATGCCCTCTGGAAAGGAAGTACCATAAAAGCAGGTTAGTTACTATAGAAAACAAAACCAAATTTTGAAACACACTAATTGTTAATTCTACTGGAGTTCCTAAAAGGGCAGGAACAAAAAGACCTATCCCTAAAATCAAAGTTATGTTAACAAAACAGCTTCCGATGATGTCGCCAAAAGCCAGTCCTGCGTGTCCTCTAAGAATAGCTTTTAAATCAAGAGTTAACTCTGGCAGGCTTGTGCCAATCGCTATTATTGTTGCTCCAATTACCTGTTGAGATAAACCCGCTGTCTCAGCGATGGTAACGGCAGATTCTACAAGAAAAAAAGCACTTAAAACTACTCCTATGGCTCCTGCAATAGTGTAGACAACATATTTTTTAAGGTTCCTTTGTTTTTCGATAGTTATGGGTTCCGTCTCTTCTTCGGGCAGTCTCACTTTTGAAAGCTGATACATGTAACCAACAAAGATTCCAATTAAAACTAAACCTACAAGCCAAGCGGCAGTAGAAATAAAAATCAAAACAACTGGAATAACCGAAGAAATGAATAGTCCAAAGTATAAACTACCTAAATCTGCTTGAGCCAAAGATTTGACGATATTTTTTCCAACAATGTTATCATTATTTTTTTTGGCTTCTCGTCTTGTTTTTAGATACACCAGTACTGAGGCTACGCCAATAATGATGCTTATATTAGCAATGTTTGAACCTAATACGTTACCTATTGAAAGTGCAGCGCCACCAGAAAAAGCGGCAATAACTGCTACCGTTAACTCAGGTAGCGACGTGGAAAAAGCTATCAGGGTAAAGCCGACAGCAGTTTTACCCAACCGCGTTATAGTTGAAACTTTAACGGCGTTGTTAATGGCTAAGTTGCTTGCCCAATCCAAAACAGCAAAAGCAACTAATATGATTACGATGTTTAGAATGATGGAGCTGAAAAAATCCGCCATTAAAAGTTCCACTTAAATTTTGTTGTTTCTTAAAATTAAAGGTTTATCTGAATCATTTGCAAGCCATTAATGAATAATCGTTAACTAAACAATAATTCGCAGGTTTACTCGCTTGCATTGCAGACTTTTTGTGGTTTATTGCAGTTCTATCTCGTAAAGGCTAGACCAATTTTTTCCCGTTACAAAAAACTGGTTCGTCTGTTTGTTGTAAGCAATTCCATTTAACACTGCTTCACTGTTTTGTGTTAAGCTGTGTTTTGCCAGTTCAGATAAATCAATATAGAACAAAATTTGTCCAGTTGTAGGGTTTATTGCAGCAATTTTTGAGCTGAACCACATGTTAGCGTATATTGTACCGTTAATGAATTCTAACTCGTTAAGGTTGTCAACTGGACCGTTAGCGTCATGTACGGCAATGCTGCTGACTGTTTGGTACGTGTTGGGGTTTAGAAAATACAGGTTTGATGAGCCATCGCTCATAATTAAGTGTGTTCCGTCAAAAGTTAAGCCCCACCCTTCAGTGTTAAGGCTGAAATTGCCCAGCAATTCAAAAGTTGTTTTGTCATAAACAAACCCTATCTGGCTTATGTAAGTTAACTGTACAATCTTATCACCGACAACTGTGATTCCTTCACCAAAATATTCGGTTGGCAAATCATATTTCTGCAAAATTGATCCGTCAGTTAAGTTTACACGCCGCAGAGAGGATTCACCGTTTAGACCTGTACTTTCTAGCAGTACGCCATTCTCTTCTGCGACTAAGCCTTCAGTAAAAGCGGACGGGTCATGAGGGTATGTGTTAACAATATTGTAACTGTACAAGGGTACTCCGTGGTATGTTGTTTGAGGAGGGTTCAGTGTGGCGATTGATGTAGGGGTTAAGGTGGATTCTGTTGGCGTTTGATTGGGTGGTTGAGTCGGCGTCGTAGATGTTTGAGGTGCATCTGGCGGGTTGTTATTTAACAAATTAATTGCGGCCACGCCGATAATTAGGGCTATTGCGATCAAAACAGCAATTATGCCATACGCCTTTCTCATAAATTTAAACAATACAATCTCAGGTTTATATGGTAACCGCAAAAACTGTCTAAACAGAATAGCGAAACACTTAAGTGCACAAAAAATGTACTCTGTCTTTATACCAAAATAGGATGTAGAACCAATTGGCTGTTGAAGGTTTTTTCGAAAACAAAAAAGAACCAGTAGAAGCAAAAGTCGGAGAGTTAACCCCACAATCACGCGCGGTTAACATTACGGCCAAAGTAGTATCCAAAACTGAAATACGCGAAATCCCCATGGGCAGAGATGGAGCAGCACACAAAGTTAGCGACGCATTAGTCGGTGACGAAACAGGTGTTGTTTACCTGACACTTTGGGATGACAACATTGAAAAAGTAAACGACGGCGACAGCATCCGCATTGAAAACGGATATGTGACACTCTTCAAAGGCAACATACGCTTAAACATCGGCAAATATGGCAAACTCGAACCAGCAGCGGAACCACTCGCAGTAGAAGTTAACCAAGAAAACAATGTTTCCAGCAAGACATACGAGCAGCAACGCAGACCATACAGAGGTGGCGGCGGTAGAGGCGGCGGACGCGGATTCGGCGGAGGCGGAGGCTACGGCGGACGAGACAGACGCGGCGGTGGAGGATACGGCGGTAACAGAGATAGAGGCGACCGACGCGGTGGCGGCGGTTACAGGCCAAGATACTAAACCTTCCCTTTCCTCAATACTAAGTTAAGAGAAGAAAATTTTTCCTTTTTTTGCTTTTTATTTTCTCATAACCTCTCTGAACACAGATAGCCATTATAATTGCAGATCGAAATTCAGCACTATTTGTTAGGTGTTACAGTTGGCTTGCTTGTTTTAGTGTGAAACCTTTAAAATCCCCAATAACGCCTTCTCAGTATAGTTCAGGAGTAAATTGAATGGTCGCTGAAAAAACTCAATCAAAACCAACTATTGATGAGTTACTTGCTAAAGCAAAAAAGCCTGCACAATTATCACCTCCAATGCACAGGTTTTACGAAGGAAAAATGCAAGTCATACCCAAATGCACTATCCGGAGTGTAGATGACTTCGCAATCTGGTACACTCCAGGTGTAGCCGCTGCCTGCAAAGAGATCAATGCAGACCCGGACAAATCCTTTGAGTTAACAAACAGGTGGAACTACGTTGCAATAGTAAGCGACGGCACACGCGTTTTAGGATTGGGCGATATTGGACCAGAAGCTGCACTGCCCGTTATGGAAGGCAAAGCCCTCCTTTTCAAATACTTAGGCGGCGTAGATGCTTTCCCAATTTGCCTGCGAACAAAAGACCCAAACGAAATCATAAAAATCTGCAAAGCTCTCGAACCTACATTCGGAGGCATAAACCTTGAAGACATCGAGAAACCTAAATGCTTCCAAGTTCTTGAAAACGCCCGAGCAGAAATGAACATCCCGGTTTGGCATGATGACCAGCAGGGAACGGCAACTGTAATCTTAGCTGGACTCATGAATGCTTTCAAACTTGTAGGGAAGAAACCGCACGATAGTCTCATAACGCTTGTTGGTTCAGGTGCTGCAAACATTAGAACCGCTTACGTGCTTATGCGTTGGGGCGTAAAACCCGGCAATATTATTCTGGCAGACACGAAAGGAGTTATCTACAAGGGGAGACCAGACATAGACCAGCAAGAAGACCCTTGGAAGTATGACGTTACACAAAAAACAAACGCTGAAGGTAGAACAGGCGGCATAGAAGAAGCCTTCAAAGGTGTAGACGCAGTTGTCGCAGCCTCAAAACCCGGTCCAGGCACAATAAAGCCTGAATGGGTAAAAAGCATGGCAACCAACGCCATAGTTTTCGCTTGTGCTAACCCGATTCCAGAAATCTGGCCCTGGGAAGCAGAAGAAGCAGGCGCACGAGTAGTAGCCACAGGACGCAGTGACTTCCCCAACCAAGTTAACAACAGCATGGGCTTCCCAGCAATCTTCCGAGGCGTACTTGACGTTAAAGCAAAAACAATCACAGACGACATGTGCATAGCTGCAGCAAGCGAACTTGCAAGCTACGCTGAAGAACGAGGAATGGATGAGAAGAACCTCTTGCCAACAATGAGTGAATGGGAAGTTTTCCCAAGAGAAGCCGTTGCATGCGCGTTAAAATCAATCGAGCAAGGCGTTGCAAGAGTAAAACCAAGCCGACAAGAACTTTACGAACACGCTTCAGCCATAATCAAAAACGCTCGACAATCAACCGAGTTGCTGATGAAGCACGGTTTGATAAAACAAGCGCCTTCTGACGCTGAACTTTTAAAATAACCCCAATTTTTTGAAAACCCTTTTTTTCGGGGAAAGTTATTTAAGCCGACAATTGAGAAATAGCTTTCTCAGGGAACAAAAATGCGTTCAGACGTTACACTGTATGTTGTGGCAGCATTCTTTTTTGCACTAACAGTCACTTCAGCTGTCATATTTCAAGAAGCAGAAAGAAGCTTATGGATAGTATCCACCGCTGTTCTCGGCATACTTTCAGTCGGCTTAGGCTATTACCAACGACCAAAAACAAAGAGCAGCATCCAAAAAATGCAAACCCCAACAGTTGAACCAGCACCTACCGAATCAATTGTACAACCCGCAACAGTCGAAGCAGAAACCCCAATTGAGCAAGCAACCGTCACCGAAGCCACCCCACTTATAACAACCCCAGTAATAGAGACAACAGTAGAAACAATAGCCCCAGTAATTGAAACACCCGCACCTCCAGAAGAAAGCCCTGCAAAAACAGCACAGAATGAAACTGCATCCACTCCAGAAGCTGCATTAACAAATGTTAAGGGTATAGGCGAAAAACGAGCGTCACAACTTAACGCGTTAGGAATAAAAACTGTTGAAGAATTAGCTAATGCGTCAGTTGAAGAGCTTGCAAAAAGCTTGAAAGTTTCACCGAAAATTGTTGCTAAATGGGTTGAAGCTGCGAAACAACAATAAAAAAATGTTATGGAAAAGTATGTACACAGGTTGCGTGGGCTTCAAGCGGCATAATTTTCACAATGTTTCTTTTTTCTAATCTTTTGAGCGCGTCAAGGCATTCGTCTTTCTTTTCGCCAGTAATGTTTAAGTTAACCATGATTTCTTTGACTGACACTGCTTGGTTTCCAAAATTTTCGTGACGCTTGTAGAGGTGCCGCACAATAGATTTCTCAAGTTTACCGCAACGCCAAGTGGTGTTTCTTATTAGAACGACAATTGTTTGGACAAGTGTCTGTTCGTTGGCTTTCCTTCCTCGGGAATCCCCCATTTCTCCCCACCTACTATAACCAATCGGCGTCTACGTTTTTAAACGTTTGTTTCAAAAACGCAGAGTAAAATTTGAAGTTAAATTACAAGTTCTTTTTTAGATACAACCCGTGTTTTTTTCCATAATACCCCTCAAGCAAACCAATCTCCACATAACCCAAATGCCGATACAACTTGATCGCAGCATGATTATCCTGTCGAACCTCCAAACGACACTCAGTCACACCCCGAGACCTCAAAATACTCTCACACTCAAAAAGCAACTTCTGAGCCACACCCATCCTACGAAAATTCACAGCCACATTAAGCGTAATAACATGCCCAAAAACAAAGTCATCCTCGTTTTCAAGTTGTAAAATAACAAAACCTGCAAGCTCACTGTTAACTTTCGCAATTAAACTAATCGAGTTATAATCAGTTAACAAATAAGAAATCTGTTGTCTGCTAAAAGCTTCAGAAGTAAAACACTGGTTTTCAATCTCCACCATTTCCCCCAAATACTTAAGCGAAGCATCCTCAATCCTTATGTCCATAGATTCGATTCCTTATTTTGTGAATTAAACCCACTTTGTTTTTAAGTTTTACAGATAATTTCCAGCCTGCTCGAATTTGAGCCCACCAAAGGTTTTAATGTTAACCATTGCTGCGCTGCGAACCCAATAAAGAATCTAAGCCAAAGCGTAAGCAGTCTTGATAAAATGGTAGCTGTTGCTGCGATGGCAGGGTCAATACTAAAAGCCATGTACAAGGTTGTCATGGTTGCCTCGGGGATACCAACTTCAAATGGAACACCAACTGGAATTGATTTTACCGCTAAAACAATCGCGGCAGTAATTGTAATCATGCTCCAAGAAACAGGCACACCAAGAGACAAGAACACCAAATACTGAATGCCCAAACTGAAAATCCAAGTAACAATCAGATAAAACAGTGAAACCAACACTGGCTTAGGCTTATTTTTGAATTCCTTCATTGAAACATGGAACCCCTGCGTAATCTGATGTGCACTCTCTTTAAGCTGTGTCAAATTCCAATGGCCCATGCTGACAAACTTGCCAGCTTTTATTGCCCAATTAACAAGTTTAGCAGTCCATTTTTCCTTGAAAGACAAAACAATTAATGCTATCAATGTAGCTGAAATCCCAATTGCCACCAAAAGAATAGAATTAAAAATTAAACTGCTAAGCTGAGTTTGACTACCCGTAACCAACAAAACTATGCCAATCAAGAGAACAGCAACATTCATGCCCATTCCCAAAAAACGGTGCGTAACAAGCGACGCCATCGTCGGTCCACACTTCTCGTTACCCTGCTCTTTCGTGACAAGGTAAACCCTCAAGAGTTCGCCGCTAACAGATTCAGCAGGAACAATTGTATCGACAAATATACTGTACCAAACAAACAAGTAAGAACGCAAAACAGACAATTTGATACAAAGAAAATTAGCCAGTACACGCCAAGAAATGGAAAAAAACAAGATTTCAAGAACACTAAGCGCCGCGGCTAATGCGTACAGCACGGGATTGACAGTTTGTAGGGTGGTTATGATGCCTGCTATGTCAACTTGAAACATGTAAATGTAGATGAAAAAAGCTGCAATACCAATCGCGGGCAAAAGCACGGTTTTCCATGTAATTTTGGTTTGCGGTTTTTCCATCCTTAACGCCTTACTAAAGTGGCAGAATGGCTAAATGCGATTATATATGTTGCCCTGTTCCGTCCAAAAAACAATGCCATAGTTTAAGGGCTAATTAATAAAGAAACCGCGGAGTGTTTATTGTGCCGTGACTTTTTCCTCTTCTTCTGGAAGTGGCAGGTTAGCTTGAAAATGGATGCTTTCTGCACGGTAGTTTTTGTAGAACTGTTTCATTTTGTTGTTGCGTCGTCTTGCTGCAGCTGCGAGGTAAAGTATTGATGTTATGAGGAAGGCTGAGTCTATCACGTTTGGGAATGTTGGGAAGTAAACCCAATGGTTGAAGAAGGTTACAAACTTTAACGCTATTCCGATTGTACCGCAAACAAGTGCTACTTGGACGCAGTCGTTGGCAAGTTCGCCCCAATTTTGATGCATTGCTTTCATGTGGCGTTTCATCCTTTGCTGACCTCATTTGCGTTTGTTAATAAAGTATGTTATGAAATTAGGCTACTGATTAGAAATATTGACCAAAAAAGTAAAGGGTGATTCTTGGGATTAAACGATTTGGCGGGTTAAGAATAAATGCTAAAGCGGCAGGCTAACTGTTTTTAATGTGCTGAATTGAAGGTTTAACGGTTTTTAACGTGGTTTTGGCGTGTTTTTTAGCCATTAGCACTTACCCCCTCTGTAGGTTTCTGCATAGATCGGTATTTTTGATGCCTAACAGGTTTACATGAAAAGTAAAGCAGAGCACTGAAAGCAATAAATGGCATAATGCAATTTGGGCACTCGCATGACCCCAATAAACACGACAAAACGCCGCCCAACAGAGCAACAGCCAAAACAGGTCATATAAACAATTTTGGCAAACAAAAACAACAAACAAAAAAGAATTAAACAAAAAAAGAAAAAGCTAAAGTTTCAACGGCAACTTCTTTACGTTTTTCCCAACCAACAACACTGCAGAAACAGCAGCAAACAGCAAAGGAACAGCCAACAATGGAAACTCTGGCACTGTCGGAGTTGGAGAAGCCAGAGAATTAGAAGCTTGCGCAACAGCCCAAACATCAGAATTAGTATTAGTTATGGTTTCGGTGTAGTTTTCTGTTTCCGAACCGTACGTGTCTATGCTCTCGTAAAAGGATGAAACACCAATGCCTTTGATTTTATCGTAATACACGTCAGTTTTATCGTAATGATTTTCTGCAGTATTTTCAACTATGCGTTCATTTGTTTGCCTATCACCAGTAGTGTAGCTTCTTGTTACTGTTCGGTTAATGATTGCGTCACCTGAAGAATAGATTTTTTCATTAACGTTAAGGTTTGATGGTACAATGAGAAAACCATAAGGTAACCTTATAGAACCTGATTCAACATCTACGAAGCCTGTTTCAGTGGTTGTTGAACCGTTTTTGAATGTTTTTGTAACTTCTGCGTTTACTGTTGTTCCAATTACACTTGTAATTTTTATTTGAAAGCCTTGAATCTGGTTTAACTGAACGATATCGCTAGGTACAGGCAGTGAACCGTCTGTTGAGCTCCATGTAACTTTGTAGGAATACTCAAAAACATCGCCTGCAACTACGCCAGGAGATACAGTAGTTTTAGCAAAAGCTGAATTAGCAAAAGATAATGCAAAAGTTACTAACAATAGTGTTGCCAAAAATGTTTTGGATTTCATAGGGTTTTGTCACTTTTAATTTTTTTTAGGCTTAATTTGTTTGTTTTGGTTTTAAGTTTTGTTTAATTATCAAAAAAAAGAAAAGAGTGGATTTTTGTTATCACGCGTACATGGTGATAACAACATCGTCAATCCATATTGCTGCACGTGAACTGGACATTCCTTGACTAAGGAACTGGAATCTGAAGTAGCTCGTCATTGCAGATGGGTCGCTGATTGTCACTGAGTATTGTTGCCAACCGTTTGTTGGGCTGCCTAAGTTTACACCTAAGTTTGTCCACATGCCTTCACTGTACGTGTCAGTTTGAACGCCGCTGTAGCGTATCTGTAAGTTGCTTGACTGAGTGTTGTATGTTGAATACCAGAATGTTACAGTAACGTATTTTGCGTTTGAAGCATCCAGCTTGTTGCAGGAGAATGCTCCTTGGTTGCTTTGTGTTGATTTAGCGGATTGTGTTCCAGTGTGGTAGTTGTCTGTTCCTACACCCCAAGGTGGGTTGCTCCAGAAGTCCCAGTTATCATCCCAACTGCTGCCGCTTCCTTCAAAGCCTGAGTTACGTAATTCTATTGTTTGTGTTACTGCATTGATTGTGAATGTTGTGCTTACTGGTTGATAGCCGGTTGCTGCTGCAGTTAGTGTTGATGTTCCTGTGGTTGAAGCTTTGAAGTAGAAGCTGCTGCTTGTGTGTTTATTGTTACTTATGGTTATGTTTGAAATTTGGTTTATGCATGCTTGATCTGAATAAAATGCGCCATTTGTTGCGGTTAATGCTACAGTTATAGCTCCACCAGACGTTCTTGGTGAGCCTGATGAGCTTTGTCTTTGAACTGTTATAGCACTTGATGCTTGTCCAGTGATTAATGTTTGACTTGCTCCGTTGTTAAAGACAAGTTTGTAACTGTTTGATTGAATGAAGTTTGCTGTTATTGTACCTTCAGAGTTGACTTTTGCGTTTGTTGAGCTTGATGTTGAACTTGTTATCTCAATGTTACCAGTGTATGTCCATGAAGAGAATGTGTAGCCACTGTTTGCTTGAGCTTGGATTGGAACTGTTGTGCCTGGCGCGTATGACTGTGTTCCTGTTGGATTAACTGTTCCAGCGCCTGCTGGGCTCACTGCAAAGGTTACTTGGACGTTTGGTGTTGTAGTTGTTGTTGGTGTTGGAGTTGGCTCGGTTGATGTTGTTGGAGTTGGTGTGGGTTCTGTTGATGTAGTGGGGGTTGGTGTAGGTTCGGTGGATGTTGTAGGTGTCGGGGTTGGTTCGGTTGAAGTGGTTGGTGTTGGGTTGGTTGATGTTGTTGGGGTTGGTGTGGGTGTTGGTGCCGGTGCGGCTTTTATTGTGATTTGAGTATTATCTGGCGTGTAGCCTGAAGCTGAAGCGGTTAATGTGTAAGTGCCAACTGTAGAATCTTTATAGCGGAATTGTGCTGAACCACCTTGAGCATCGATAACGAGTTCATTGTTGGCTAATGGGTTACCGTTTACGTCGCAGAAGACGCCTGTTGCTGAAAGAGTCGCCAATGTAACGGTGATTGATCCTGCACCGTCTTGTTGACGTTTAACAGTTATTGGATCTGATAGCTTGTTAACTTCAATGTTTTGACCTGTGCCGGTTGTGAAGTCAAGTCTTGGTGAAGTTGCAGTTGTAAATGCTCCTGTTATGGTGCCTGCACCGTTGACTTTTGCAACAATTGAGGTTGCGCTGTCGTCACCGTAAAGGTGGATATTGCTTGAGCTTGTCCATGAAGTGAAAATGTCGCCTGCACCGACTGTTGCTTGCAACTGGATAACTTGGCCAACGTAATAGTTGCCTGATGCGGGGCTGACCGATGATGCAGCGGAGCCGCCGACTTTGTTAATTGCGACAGCCACTTGGCTTGTTTGTTGTCCAGCGTTGCCTGCGCCTTCAATGAAGGAGCCTTCCATTGTTACGATTTTGATTCGTAACTGCTCGTTTGGCACTGGTATGTAGTCGATTACAAGTGTTACTGTTTGTCCTTCAGCAATGGGTATAACGTCGAGTTCTTTTGCATTCTGGTCGTCTGCCAAAAGGATGTTTTTAAGAACATCGTTAACGTAAACTGCGCCATCATACTTGAGATGCACTGTTCCTTGGCCAGTGTTTTGCACGTACAAGACCAAGTTGCCCTTTGTGGTGAAACTTTGGAGTTGTATGCCGTTGCCTGCTTTGCTTGTTTGGTTGCCCATGTAACCCATAACCCACGCGTACGCGACAAGCGCAGCGATTACAGCTATGGCTATCATAAGCAACACCGAAATAACCGGTGAAATAGCTCGAACTGAACGTTTAATCCGTGTAATATTTCTCATTTTGTTTTTCTCCTTTTCCCTCTTTAAACTATAGTTAACTCTAAATCGTTAGATCAAATATCCGCCAAGTCGGTATTTAAAGGAATCTTAAGAAACCACAACGTATCAACAACCGCAATAAGTACAAAAACAGACACAACCACAACCGCAAACATAAAAAAAACAACATACTAATGCACAGGTTTTCAACCAATAGCACCTACCCCCCTTAGTAATTTTGCGGCTTGCACGGTGCAGGATGAGCCTACCCCTATCAAAAAGACCTACCCCCTACAGGTTTCTGCATAGATATCCTATTTGGAGACGAAGGGTGTGCACAATTAATTTTTTATTAGATTCCCAACTAAGTATTCTTTAAGCAGTCTGGGACTGGCTCGATTGAACTGACAATTCGGTGTCTAGTAGCGCCAATTCACAAGCTTAATTGTGCCTAATCCCAGTACTTGCTTACCTCTTTTAAGCCACAGTTACCCTCAAGCAAAGCCAAAACAGCATTAACATTAATGCTGATCAGAGCCGCCAGCACCATCGCAGTCTTCTTAACCAACCCTTTAGGCCTAACCCAGCAGCAACGCAGCACATTAACTTTGCAGTGACCATTAAACTGCTCCACAGGCCAACGCCGTCCCCCAAAAAACACAGCATTTGACACTTTACCCTCCTTACCCTGCCTGCGAGGATTAACAGCGATAACTGGAACAGCACCCATATTCTTGACAGCCTCAATGTTTTTCAGCGAATGA
>JBNIDQ010000018.1:0-148755 GCA_050108135.1 Bathyarchaeia archaeon
GAGGTCTTTTTGGGCAGCTTCCGCATAGCGCTGAACCAGAAGTCTTAGTTCCTTGTCGGTTCTGTCTTTGATGAGGGCGGTTCCGTTGGTCTGCTGTACCGCCGTGTTAATCGTTGCTTGTTTGCGCTTAATCCATTCCCCGTACTTCTCCAGCACCTGCTGGGGCGTCCAGCCCTTCTTTGGCAGTACAATCAGCAGCGACCCCGTTTTAAATTCGCATCTTGGAGGCTTGACGTTGCGGTATTCGAAGGTGTATTGTGGGGTTTCAGGCATAGCTCTTCACGCTGTCGATTATCTTTTGATACAGCGACTCTAAGTCAGCGAGGGAGAGGTTATTTTGTCTTATGTATTTTCTCAGGTATCGGCGGGTTGTGCTTTCAACTGATTTCTTGGCGGTCTGCTGGTACTGCCAGCCCTTGAACAGGTACGGTTGCAGTAGGGTGGCGAGTTCTTGGGTGTCTTGGGTTAGGTCGCCGGGGTTGGGGATGGCTTTTTCCATATCAAGAAGGATGGCGTATTGTAGGTTTGTGAATTGGAGTTGTTTTTGTCTTGCTTGGCGTGCTTGGATTTGCTGGAAGATTTCGGCGCCTTCGTTGTAGATTTTGTCGAATTTCTTGGTTTTCTCTTTCCAGAGGTTTAGGAGGCGTTCCACTTTGGCGGCTAATCCTTCGTAGATTGGGTTGCGTTGTTTGTCTATGATGACGAAGCGGTTAAGCGTGAAGAGGATGTTGGCTGCTTTCTCCTCCTTAGTCTTCAGCTTCTCCTGCAAGTTTTTGAGGTAGTCGGCGTCGAACTCGATTTTTGGGTACTGCTCATCGATGCCTTTGACGTCGGTTGATTTGTAAACGTATTTGAGGGTTTTCTGGAAGTACTTGTAGGCCAACGCGTTTTCTTTGCCCTCTTCCTGTCTGGTTTCATGCAAGTAGTAGTGGTAGACTTGCGTTAGCCAGGTGTAGTCTTTGAGTTTTTCCAGCTTAATAGGGTGAGGACCTAAGAGTTCGAAGAGTTTTCTTAGGCGTTTGTAGTTGGCTTGGAATTTTTTGGGGTTGTCTTCGTTGCTGGTTATGGTTTGGAAGGCTTGGTTCATTGTTTCGCGGTCGTAGCGGTCTTTGGGTACTTCGGCGAATAGTTGGGTGGTTTCGTCGAGTTTTTGGGTGAATTCTTTGACGAGGTCGTCGGTGTTGATTAGTATGCCGCTGATGTCTTCTTTGGTGTAGTTTTCGAATGCGCGGGTGAATTCTTTTAGGATGCCGACGTAGTCGATGATTAGGCCTGCTTCTTTGAGGTCTTTGAAGGGGCGGTTGGTGCGTGCGATGGCTTGCAGGAGTCGGTGTTCCTTGAGGGGTTTGTCGAGGTACATGGTTTGGAGGATAGGTGCGTCGAAGCCTGTTAGGAGCATGTCGGTTACGATGAGGATTTTGGGGTTTTGTTCTTCTTTGAATTTGGTTATGGTTTCTTTGCGGATGTCTTCTATGTCTTTGCCGTGGTTGCGGCTGATTTCTTCTTTAAGGTAATCTTGGATTTCTTTCTGGTCCTTAAGCGGGTTGTAGGTCATTACAACTTCGCTGTATTCCTTAGGCAGAAGCCTGTCAAGTTCCCGTTTATAGCGGACACATGATAGCCTGTTGACGGCGACGACTATGGCTTTGAATCTGCCATCCACGTTCTCTTTGAAGTGCTCGGCTAGGTCTTGGGCGACTTTTTTGATGCGGTCGGGGTTTTCGAGGTAGACTTTGGCGATGTTGAGTTTCTGCTTAGTCTTCTCCTCAACCACATCCTGCAAGTTCTCAGGGATTTCCTCAATGTTGACTTCTAAGAAGGCTTCGAGCATGTCCTTTTTGAGGTGCACATCCTCTTCGAGGCGGGGTTGGTAGGCGATTTTTAGGGTGAAGCCGTCCTCTATGCTGTCGGTCATGAAGTACTTGTCGAGGTATTTCTCGTCGGGTGGGTAGCTGAATTCGCCGTAGGTGTCATGTCCCTGTTTGGCGACTGGGGTTCCTGTGAAGGCGTATGGTTGAGCGTTTTTGAGGATTTCCTTCATCTGTGCGGCTAGGGTGCCGTATTGGGTGCGGTGGGCTTCGTCTATGAAGAGGATAACGTTTTTGCGTGTCTGGATGGTTTCGCGTGTCTTGCTAAGGTTGTCGAGTTCTTTCTGGAGCTCGGCTAGTTCTTCGGGGCGGAACTTGTGAATGAGGGTGATGAATATGCCTCTTTTGCCGCGGTACTCGTCATGCTGAATAATCCGCCGCAACGCATGGATGGAGTCTACAACTTCGGGTTTGGTTATGTCTAGCGCGTTGAATTCGTCGCTGAGTTGCCCTTCGAGTTCTTCGCGGTCCACCACAAAAAACGCCGTCGGGTTCGCCAGTGTGGGGTGGCGGTAGAGTTTGTTGGCGGCGAAAATCATGGTTAAGGTTTTGCCGCTGCCCTGCCAATGCCAAATGAGTCCTTTGGTTTTGTCGGTTTTGCCCTCGATGTTGCCCAAGACGCGGTTGCTGATTTGTTCGGCGGCGCGGTACTGCATGTAGCGTGTGACGACTTTGGTTGTGGCTCCCCGTTCGATACGGATGAAGAGGTAGTTGCGAATAATATTTAGGAGCGTTTCTGGCATGAGCATCTGGATGGTTGAATCTATCGGGTCTTTGCTGTCGTCTCGCCATTCGTAGTATCGGGGTTCGCCGTCTTGCTGCCACGGCTGAGTGGTGAAGTATTTGGCTTTGTTATCCGACGCTACGCCAATCTGAATGTATTTGTATAGTTCGGGAATATCCCGTTCATAACCCAGTATCTGCGTGAAGGCGTTGTACCATGTTTCGGTTAAGCTGGCGGGGTTTTTGCATTCAATGTTCACTAAGGGGATGCCGTTGACGTAGAGGATTATGTCGTTGCGGATTTGTTTGTCGCCGGCTTGGTGGGTGATTTGGCGGCTGACCACAAAATCGTTGTTGCCGACTGTGTCATAGTCGAAGAGCTTGACGTATTTGACGACGCGTTCCTTCTCGAACTTGACGGGGACGCCATCTTTGAAGCAGTTGAGGATTTTCTTTGCGTCCTCGCTGCCGCTGCCCCGCAGCTTAAGCTCGTTTAGGACCTGCTTTACCTCGTCATCGCCAATCCCAATGTCTTTGTTCAGGCGTTTTAGGGCACGGATAAACGCCGCAGTCAAAAGCGGCTCCTCTTGGCTTTCCCGCTCCAACTCATCAGCCGACACAAAACGCCAACGCCGCCCGCTCCGCACCTGCAGATGCTCAACAAAATAATCCTCAACCAAAGACTTCTCATTAAAAAGAGGCATGACTTGTTTCTCCTGTTTATCCTAAATTGTAGTTTGCATTGAGCTTTCTCTGCAGCTCAGTTAGTATTCTGCGGAATTCATGTTCTGAGAGTTCGCCGATTCCATAGCCGTCAATGTAGTTTGCTATGCTTGTGAAATGGGAGGCAAACGGCTTGTCTGAAAAGAGGATGTTGCAGAAGCCCACTCGCCACGGGAAAAGTACTTGGTTTTGCTCTTGAGGCCATATTGGTGTTTGGTCGTCATAGTAGACTTCTTTTACTATTCCAACTGCATGTATTTCTCCAGTTTTTGCTATTTGGAAGAAGACAGCGTCAAAGGGTTTTATTCTGTTGTAAAGTCTAATGAAAGGTCTCCAGTTTTTGCGTTGTTTTTCGCCTGCTTCTCTATCCCAGAAGCCCCAAAGCAATCGCTCTTTGGCTATCTCGATATTTTGAACAGTATTAGAGGAAAATATCCAATAGCCCACTTTAATCCACCTTAATCCTAACTTTACCAGTAAGAAGCAAATCCATCAAACCCCGCTTAATTCGCTCTAATCTTACTTTTTCGCCTCTTTCAAGTTCAAGCTTCTTGTCGGCAGTCGAAAGGATTTCGTCAATTCTCTGTTGTTCTTCTAGAGTGGGAAGCGGTATCTGGAATTTGCTAAGGTCTTCTTTAAGTAACCCCTTTATTGTGCTTCCTTGAGCGAGGGCTTTCAATCTGTTTCCATTGTTTATTAGAACCCAATAAAGAAATTCGGGTAATGCTTTTTTTCTGTTTATTATAACGCCTGTTAAGTCTTGGCTTATCGCTATGTCAATTGTATTTACAGCGACTTTTCCTATCCCAACTCTTGTTGCGACAAGTAGATTGTCTTTGGGAATGAGATGTGTTGCACTATTTTCAAGCCCTTCCTTGGTAATGTATTTTTGACCGCGAGTTATTTGTTTTCCATTGATATGGGCACTTGTCATCCAAGCTATATCTCCATTCCAATACTCGGGATTGGTGGTAGAAGGGGTACCACCACCTATGAAATCATCTGACACATCACCAAGTGCAACAATCGCCCAATTCTCAGGGATTTGTCCTATTGGTGTTTGTTTGGTTTCTGTGTGTCCTATGCCGCGTGTTAGGAGCTGCTGCATCAACCCCCGCTTAAGCCGCTCCGTCTGGGCAATCACGCGGTCAGCAAGCTCGATGGCGCAGTCAACAACACCCAAAACCCTAGCGATTTGTTGCTGTTCCTTGAAAGGCGGAAAAGGTATTCGTGAGGACCTGATAATGTCTTGACTTATGTTAGGTTGAGCGCCACCTGCACTTTGGAAAATCCAGCGATTTCTAATTGACACAAGGGAGTGTTGGAAATAGTTAATGTCGACGTCTTTCTCTTTGGGCAAAAGGGCACAAACAGCTTGATTCGTGGTAGCATCTATTCCTAAAATTCCTGTTTTTCCAACAGTTGCTCCGTACATTGCGACAAGTAAAGTTCCCTTTGGAAAGAGCTTGGCAGCAGAATTTTTGAAGCCTTCCTCAGTAATTTTTTCTTCTGTTCCAATAATTACCTTATCTTTTAGCTCTCCTGATTTAACCCATGGAATGGTTCCTTTATAGTATTCTTTCCTTTGCCTGTCAGGTGTGCCTCCGCTTGAAGTGTCAAATTTTTCGTCAATCCTTGCAATAGTCCAATCCTTTGGATACTTTCCGATTATTGACTCTTGGAAATCAGTTTCTTTGTAGAAATTCATCCAGTTTCACCAAGTGCCTTGCTGATTTCAGAAATGTACTGTTCCAGCTTACCAGCAACTTCTTGTCTCTGCCTTTCTAGTTCTTTGAGTTCGATGTATTCTTTGGCTATGTTGATTCCTTCGTTTTCCTCATCCTGCATCACATAGAGTGTGACGTTTAGGTTGCTGTCGTTTTGCATTATCTCTTCTAATGTGACTATGCGGGAGAAACCTTTTTCCTCGCTGAAGTTCTTGTAGGCGTCGGCGATTTTTTGGATGTTGGCTTCGCTGAGGCGGTTGAGTTTGCGTACTTCGGGGTGTTGTTCGGCTTCTTTGGAGGCGTTTATGAAGAGCACTTTGCCCTTGCGTTCTGCTGGCTTGTGGTGGTTGAAGATTATGATGGCTCCTGGCGCGCCTGTATTGTAAAAGAGCTTCTCGGGCAATAGTATGACGCATTCGACAAGGTCATGCTGGGCGCTTAGGACGGCGGCGCGTATGGTTTTTTCTTTGCCTCCTCGGAAGAGGCAGCCGTTGTCTATGACTATGCCGACTCTGCTGCCGTTGTCTTTGGCGGATGCGAGCATGTGTTCTATCCATGCCCAGTCGGCGCTTTGGCGGGGGGTGAAGCCGAAGCTGAAGCGTTTTTTGTAGAATTCGGCTTTTTTAAGGACTTCTTCGTCGTAGCCGTCTTGGTTCCACGGCGGGTTAGCTAAGACCACGTCGAAGGGCTTGATGGTGTCGCCCTCTTTGAACTTTGGATAAAGGAAAGTGTCCCCAAACTCCAGATGGGCGTCGCGGATGTCGTGGATGTACATGTTCATCTTGGCGAGGGCGATTGTGCGCTGGTTAACTTCTTGCCCAAACAAAAACAGCTTCTGCGCCTCCTCAAAGCCGCATTTGGCTTCGACGTGTTTGAAGGCTTCAATTAGCATGCCGCCGCTGCCGCACGCGGGGTCGTAGACGCTTTCCATGGGTTTAGGGTCGAGGATTTCGACAAGGAGTTTAATGACTTCTCGGGGGGTGTAGATTTCGCCTTCTTTGGCTTTGGTTGGGGCAAAGTAGCGCAAAATCCACTCGTAAGCATCACCCAGCACGTCGGCGCTGACGTGGTTGAGTTTCTTCTCGCTAAACAGCTCCACAAGCTGGCGAAGGGTTTCGGCGTTTTCTCGGCTGCTGGCAAACTGGACAAAATCCACGCTATCCACGACATCTTTGAGTTCTGGGTTGCGTTCAGCAATGGCCTTAAGAGCTTTGCTGAATTGTTCGGTTAGGCCGCTGACGTTTCGGCGGAGGTTTTCCCAGAGGTATTCTTCGGGTAGGTTGAAGAGGTGGTACTCGTCACGTTTTGCTTCGGCTTTGGCGTCTTCTGAGCTTAACCCATCATCTAGCGCTTCTTTGTAGGCTGTTTCGTACTCTAGCTCCCATTTGTCGCTTATGCGCTTCATGAAGAGCAGAATGAGTATGAACTTGTAGTCCACGCGGGTGCGGATAAGGTCAGCAGCCCGCTTAAGCAAAGCATCAATATCCCCGCGTCCAAGTTTTTCGGCTATTTTGGCTTCTCGGCTGTGCAGGCGGTAAAGTTTCTGCCGTGCATCTCGTGCATCGGATTCAGCCGACAAAAAGCCAGCTTTGCGCAGTTGTGAGAGGAAAACGGGTACTTGTTCCCAGGCGTCTTTGTTTTTTTCCATTAGGAGTTTGGCTGCGTCTTCGAATCTAAACGGTTTGTCGCTGAAGGCTTCCCAGAGGAGGCTGTAGCGGCGGTCTATCCATTCTGCCATGTCACTTTTCATGTGAATTTCAACCAAGCAAGCTACAGCTTCTTAACCTATAAATATTACGCTTATTAGATAAGTAAAAATTATTTTGCTTATGTTTTATTAATAGCCACTAACATTAAGGCCAGGACGGACTAGTCAGCCACTGTTTATACCTCCTGACTAATCGCAAAGCAAATAAAGAAAAAAATCGCTAACTAAAAAGCCACTGGAGAAAACATTCAATGGTCAAAATAGATTCGGATAATTCCTTTTCAGACGAACAAAAACAGGCTTTGATGAGTATTCGTGATGAGTTAGTGGAGGCAGAGAAAACTCTAAAGAGGGCAATCAAGGAAGCCGAGAAGTGCTATATAATCAGCAAATCACAGATTGCTATGCAGAATGAAATCGGCGGTATTCCTGTTAAAGATGCTTTCCAGAATGAGCTTGCACGTTCCATGAAGGAAAAAAGCAATCTGCAAATGATAATAGAAAAAGCGCTTGAAGAGCTGAGCAGCGCAAAAAGCAAGATAACTATAAACTTCTGAATGTTTTAACAGCAGACAAAAACAAAGTAACTATCTTCGCATATCTTTTTTTTTCAAATGGGTAGAACAACAACAGTTGGAAAATTGGTTTGTTGTTGTTCTTCAAACCTTGATTGTTCATGAGAAGAAGAAAAAATCGCTGCTGCAACAGGTGTTTTTTCTTCTATCAGACAACGAGTGCTTTTTAGAGTTGGGCTTAGGTTGAAAGAAGAAGACAATAACGCTCCGCACACAGTTGTCGTTGTCTTCTTCTTTTTCCTAAAGAGACATGATCTAAAGATTGCGCTACGGTTTTCGGGTGAAAATCTACGTTATCACGTTTACGATAATATCATGTTTGGGCTCTCAAGCTATTTTTATTATCTTGCCTTAAGCGGTCAACGAGGGATAACAAAGTTGGTTAAACAGAAAACAAAAGTCATAGCGACAAGGGTAACTGAGCGTTATGCGCAGGTTTTAGAGGAGTTTGCCCGCAAGGACGCTTACATTAACTGTGCTGATTTGCTTAGGGATGCGTTGCGGGAGAAGTTGCAGCGGGATGCTCCGGAGTTGTGTCGGCAAGTGTTGGAGGGGGAGGCTATCAATGGATAGGCAGGTTGAGTTTTTGGTGAAACTGCGAGATGTTTGCATGTTGATGGCTGACGCAGCAAACGAGTATATCGAATCTATGGCGCCACCCGAAGCTAAAGGAGACTAGAATGGACAGACATCGACGCCGAAAACAGGACAGTCAGGATAACACCGGAGAAGTACAGTAATCCGAGAATGCTAAAGATTTCCCAAAGACTACTGGACCGCCTACAAGACCTACTAAAGAACAACAAGTACGTTTTTGGTGGAACAAACTTGGAAACGACAGCCAGACTCTTTGAACGCAGCAGAAAAATAGCGTCTAACAAGAGCAAGAACCCAAGATTGCTAAAGATAACCTTCCATACACTGCGTCACTGGAAAGCAACAATGGAATACCATAAAACCAAAGACATTCTACACGTCATGAAAACGCTCGGCCACAAGAACATAAAAAATACATTGCGATACACTCAGCTCGTCGATTTTGGAGACCAAGACTACGTCGTTAAAGTTGCTTGGACCCTTGAAGAATCTGTCAAGCTACTAGAGGCAGGTTTCCAATACGTTTGTGATTATGAAAAGGGCAAAATCTTTCGAAAGCCCAAGTAATCGGCTAGCCGGGTGTTTGTCCAAAAGTATGTTGATGGCGCCGGGGAAGGGATTCGAACCCCTGCGAGCACGAAGCCCACCAGCTATCTTGCCAAATTGGCCAAGCCCACTTTTCTTTAAGATCTCGAGGCTGGCGCGATAACCACTCCGCCACCCCGGCAGCAACAGATAGATTCTGCATGCCACTCTAAAAGAGTTTCCAGTCAAAAAACAAACACAATAGTCTATAGAAAATGTGTTAATAACAATTATTAGCGAAATTGGGCTTTTTGCATTCAAGTGTTCTATCATGAGTGACTACAAATTACAAGTTTGCAAACCCTTTGAAAATGGTGATTGGAAAGGAATATACCGTTTTATGGTGATTAACCCAAACGATCGTAGAGGGTACCCAGCAAACTATGTGTGTATGTTACCGCAAAAAATCTTTGACAAAGGCAAGCCGTTAAGTGTGTTTTCCAGAAAGTTCGGAGATGAAAGTACAGACATTGCGGTTCGATTGTTAAAAGAAGCAATTCTGCGGGAACATGACGTTCAAGCAAAAAAAGCTCTTGAAATGAGACTAAAAAGTTTCACAAACAAGCCAATAGTAAACTTAACTAAAAAGTGGGTAGCAAAGGCTGTAATGGTTAAATCTTAAACTGTGAGCCGTAATTCTATCTTTTCAGTTCTTGAAGATTAATTTTGCTGGTTATGGCTTATTGATTAATTATTTTTTCAAGAATTTGCAATGACTGAGTATAGAGTTTCTTTTCTGCGGCAAAATCGTTTGGAACGCCCACACCAAGGTACCACGAATGGAAATGTTGGCAATGAAAGAAAAGTTCGTTGTACACTTCGCCCATTTGACCGGCAATATTTTCCATTGCTCTAACACCGTCTAATTTTTGCTTTGTTGCCTGCATTAGGTACGCTTTTAAGGATTCCCAGAGCAACTCTCCTGCTTCAGCGAAAACATCAAGATCTTTGCTTTTCAGAAATTTGGCATATTCTTGTTTGCTTTGTATTAACAAGATGTCTGGGCTGATGATAACACTCATTTCTGTATCATGCTAGAAAAAACGGTAAAGCTAATAATTTTTTGCATAGAAAAAAAGAAAAAAGTATGTTAACTAAATATTTTATTTGCAAAACTCTTTCCTAAAAAACATAAATATTTGCTGTTAAAGGGTTTAACAACAGTCTTTTGTTAGCCTTGATGAGTTAAAGTTTGCCCTGATTGGTCATTGCCATTTGTTTCTAAAGTAGATTCCCAGCTCAACTCATCAAAGCTAAAAAAAGTAGTCTGATTAAACAGCACTAAGGGGGGTAGGTGCTATTGGCTGTTTTTCAAGCCAAAAACATGTTGAAAATAAGAAATTGGTTAAGCGACTAAATCAGCGATGTCGAGGCTGTGCTCATAAATCTGCCGCACAAAAGAGATAGCCGCTAAAAGCTGAGGCATAACATCAACAGGCTGGTTTTTAGCCACTTTCTCAATGTTTGAAGATATATCACGAATCTTCGTCTTAACGTTCCGAACGTTTTCCGCTAGCGCCATGTCTTTGTTAACAAAAGATTTTAGCGCCTGCTCATACGCTTCAAGGCAAACAGTTTGCAAATCAATCAACAGTTTTTGCAATTCACCTGACGGCTTAAACCCGTTTAGTTCAATGGTTTTTGTAGCAATCTGCACACAAGCGTCGCCCATGGATTCAATTAAGCTTGCAGCAAGACGATAATCCAAGCAATCAATTGGAGTTATTCCCAACTTTTCACTAAGACGTGGATTCTGAATAATAGTTCTAAGAATTCGCACTAAAAGAAAATACAGGCGGTTGCTTTCAACGTCTCGAGCAACCACAGCTTTAGCCAACTGCAAATCGCCATTGATAAAGGAAGTTGTAACATCACGTGCCATCCCTGAAACTATGGCACAGTTGCGGCGCAAGATTTTTTCGGGCTGTGAACCTGAAGGATCAAGCAGGCACTGAAGCACTACTTGAGAATAGTTTTCTTCAACAATCTCTAAACCTACAAGAGAACTCACTGTAGATTTTACGGTGTTTCTGACTTCAAGGTCTATACGGTCTTTGGCTTCTACTCGTATGACATCAAAACCCAGCAGGTAACGACCAATAATCTCTCGGTTCAAAAATGGTCCAACCGTCAAAGTGGCAACTTTTTGCTGTTGCTCAGAATCATACTTAGCGTCAACAACAAGTTTACCGTCACCAGTAACTTCCAAATTAACCATAGTGCCTTTCCGTAGACCATTCTGTTGAGCCCAAGTCCTTGGCACACAAACAAAAAACGTACCGGTTGGCGTTTGCTGAACCTTACGTAAATCACTCAACTATTGTTCCTCTTACAAATCCATTGTAACATATCTAAACATTTACAGCTTATATAAATTTGGCAGCACTTAGTAAATAATAAAACAAACAGTCTTTTTTAGGGTAAAATATCGCTAAAAAATGTATCTAAAAAATTTAAAATCGCCAAGCAATAACAGTAAATACGCCAATGCCATAAGTGGCTAAACGTAAAATCAACATTATTGTTGTGGTTTGAGGCGAGAAATCGCAAGTATGAGCGGAAATGAAAGACTTCAAAAAGCCATCGAGGCAACAATTATTGCGGGTTACCAACTTAGCAGTGAAGCTTTTGAATATTTATGCCACAGTTGCGAAGGAACCGACCCGCTAGCGATCATGAACATGGTTCTACATGAAATGAAGGGCTTAAAAGAAAAACCGTTCTTTATAGAAAAAATTTTCTTGGAAAACATGGTTAACCAATTAACCCAAACAAGGCAAGCAGCCCAAGCAGTCAAAAACGGTAAAATTCAAGCAACCACTCAAACCATCACACAGGTTATACAAGTAAAAGCTGAAGAGTCAAAAGAACAAACTCAAGTTAAGGTTGAGCAGTCGCCACCACCAAGACCACAAGTTTTTGTTGATGAAGGCACATTTTACCCCTACGCAAAATACATGCCCTCAGAGTTAGAGATTCTTGAGGACGCAACCGGCAAACTAACTTCAAACGGAACCCTTGACGAATATGCAACACTTTTTCAAGATAGATACAAACGTCTAGAAAAAATCTTGCGACAAAGAATAGATGTTAGGGCAGCAACACCAATCCGTGAAGCATTAAAATCTCAACCTAAAACTAAACTAAAAATCATCTGCATGCTAACCGAAAAAAGAGACGCCAAACAACAAACTATCCTCTCAGTAGAAGACCTTGACAGTAGCGCGACCGTGCTTGTACCCAACAAAGCGCCTGACGAAGTAAAAAAGAAAGCACTACAAATTCTACCCGACCAAGTAATCTGCCTAGCAGTAATCAAAACCAGAACAAACCTGTTCCTAGCAGAAGACATAATTTTCCCTGACGTAGGCCGAAAAGCTCCACAAAGAGCACAAGAACCCGTCTACGCCGTGCTTACTTCAGACATACATGTAGGCAGCACAAAATTCAATCGTGAAGCCTTCAAAAAATTTATCCTTTGGCTAAAAGGCAAATACGGCACGCCAACAATGAGAGAAATCGCGGGACGAGTAAAATACATGCTTGTAGCAGGCGACATTGTTGATGGCGTTGGCGTTTACCCTGGACAACAGTTCGAGTTAACAATTCGTGACGTTCATAAACAATATGATTTTGCGATAAAATACTTAGAAAAAATTCCCAAGTATATTGAAATTGTTTTGGCGCCTGGAAATCATGATGCGTCAAGAAAAGCCCTTCCCCAACCAGCAATCCCAAAAGACTACTTAACCGCTATCGAGGATAAACCTAACATTCACTCAGTCGGAAGCCCAAGTTTAGTTAGAATTCACGGTGTCGACGTACTCATGGACCATGGTAGAAGTTTAGATGACATCATAGCGGTCATTCCAGGAATGAGTCATGACCACCCTGAAAAATCCATGAGGCTACTTTTACAAGGACGCCACCTTGCACCAGTCTACGGTGGAAAAACAATGCTTTCCCCAGAAAACCGTGACTACCTAGTCATAGACAAAGTTCCCGACATTCTGCATGCTGGACATGTTCACGTGCTGGGTTACTGTAACTATAGAGGAGTGTTAGTTGTTAATTCTGGAGGTTGGCAGGAACAAACAGACTACATGGAAAAGTTAGGTTTGGTTCCTACACCTGGAAAAGTGCCAGTAATTAATTTGATGACTCTTGAAGTAACTGTTCTAGACTTCAAAGACGAAACCCAAAACCCTTAGCTGTTGCTGTCAAGAGTATTTTTTGGAGAAACATGCGGTTTGTATTCTATTATACGTCCAAAACGTGCATCGGAACCAAAAACGTCACGGATTAGGCTTCGAGAAATTTCAAGACGAATCTTTTTAGTTCTTCCATAACGTCCCATACTTACAACCTTGGCGTTAACAAGACCCATCGAATCTAACTCGTTAACTAAACTGCCTAAACGTCGTTGAGTTAAGAGGCCTGCACCGAATTCGCCGCAAAGCTCATTGTACACGTCATAAATTTCGCCTGTGGTTGCGCTTGACTTGTTAAGATGGTAAACGCTTAGCAGTACCAGTTTTGAATGTAATGTTAAGTTTTTGAGGGCTTCAACGACACGGTTGTGTTCGATGTGTTTTTCTGCTTGGCGCACGTGTTCTTCAGTAATGTTTTTTGCACCTTGACGTTCAGCTACTTCTCCAGCGACACGCAATAAGTCCAGCGCTCGGCGAGCATCTCCATGTTCTGCAGCTGCAAGAGCTGAACAGATGCTTAAAGCTGAATCAGTTAAAACACCATCTTGGAATGAAAGTTTTGAGCGTTCGAGAAGAATGTTTCTTAATTCTCCTGCATCATATGGGCGGAAGACTAGTTCTTCTTCACTTAGGGAACTGAAGACTCTTGGGTCAAGAAACTCTTTTAGTCGTAGATCGTTAGAGATTCCGATAATGGAGACTTTGCTTTTGTTGAGAGTTTCGTTGATTCTTGTTAACTCGTACATGAAAGCGTCTCCTTGCTCTTTGATTAAAGCATCTACTTCGTCAAGTACGATTATGAAAAGAATTCTTGAAGTATCTAAACCTGCACGGAAACGGTCAAAAACTTCTCCTACGGACAGCCCAGTGAAAGGGATAGACATACCTACGCTTTGGCTTAAGCTTGCAAAAACACGGTATTCTGAACCTGTCATGCGACAGTTTAGGTAACAGAATTTTACTTGTGCACCATATTGTTTTGCTTTTGCTTCTAAGTGGCTTAGGACATATTTTGTTACGGCTGTTTTTCCTGTTCCGGTTTTGCCGTAAATAAAGATGTTTGAGCATCTGGCATCTTTTAGGACGGGGGCGACTCTTTCGCCTAGTAGTCGGATTTGGTCTTCTCTGTGAGGTAATTTGTCTGGTATGTAGTCGTGTCTGAGTACTTCTCTGTCTTTGAAGAGGTTAACTCTGTTAACAAAACTGTCGAATACGTCGTCAAGTACATGTGAGTTTCCCATTTGTTATCCCCTCAATTCTTCAGCGGTTACACCGTTATTTCGATTGGAACAGATAAAGACTGAGGTACAAAAAAATGGTTTTAGAACACAATAATCTTACAAATCAAGGATTAACTTGGATAGTAACCAACTAAACGGTTGAAGACACACACCCCAAAATTTCCACTGGACAAGACTTAAAAAAATTAACTAAAACTATATTATATATTAATTATAATTATATACTCTGGGAATTAAGTTGACTTTAAGTATATTAATCATTACTATCCAAGAATTTAGACGGATTCTCAGCAAATTTTTTGATCTCCCAAAATCAAGTTTATTCAGCAAACTCTCGAGCGGAAACCAAGGGGTGTGCCTGTAAACTCCTAAAATCTCCAAAAAGTCCATGAAAAACTCCATCAAATTCCCATGACACACCTATTGCTTTTTCTTCTCCAACTTGTCACCATTAAACTGATTCCAAAGCATGGAATTTGCCCCTGTTAAGCTTCACAATACTGTGAAGGATGTGTGAAATTGCTTTGTAAAGTCTTTATTTTAGGCTCCTTTTTGCTCAAATTGTCATTATTTATGTTTCTTCGCTGTGAATGACACACCCCTACGCTTCTACTGGAGAATGCAAACTGGGCAAGGAATAAAATTTTTTTAACGTTCTGTTTTTCTGTGAAGCTTGTAAACCTAAAAACAATGAAATTTAAGTCTAAAAACAGATTTAAAGCTTGTTTTAAGCTTTTCACATTGCTCTAGTTCACCATAACAGCTATAAGCTGTGAAGTAGTAGATTTGTGAACAGACACCTAGGTAATACAAGAATGCCAGCACGTAAAATGCGTGTGGAGCTATTCGATAACGATGGAAACCGATATACCGTCGCGTTCGAGGGTCAAATAACCCGCGATAAAGCTCTACGCCTCTTGGATCTTGTCGAATTGCTAGGTGGCATGCCAAATGAAGGTCAATCGACCAGTAACTCAACCCGTGCTCTTCCAACTGCAACATCACGTTTTGATAAAGTCCAAATGGTTATCCAGAAAAGTTTTCCATTAATCTGGTTCGCATCAAAAGATATTCAATCTGTTTATGAGCAGGAGCTTAAGGAACCTATCAGTTTAAGCACTGTCTCAACATACCTTTCAAGAATGGCTAGCAAAGGATTGCTATTGAGGACTGGCACAGGAAATAGTCTCAAATACAAAGCAGCACCAAACCTGCCACAGTCAACAATCAAACAACAAATCAAAAACAACTACTAAGACTTCACAAAAGTGTGAACTGTGAACACATTTTACTTCACAAATTCACAAGTTGTGAACTGGTTGTGATGCTTCTGTGACATGTTTATGTTTGGGGTGTGCTGGGGTCTTCTTTCTTTAGGAACTTTTCCATTTCCTTCTTCACGCTATACCTGAAAGGAATTTTACCCATTTCCCGTTCAAGATAGCCTTCCTCATAGAGCTTCTTCATTAAACGTGCAGTATGTTCCCTGCTAAGGCCAACTTGTTCTTTAATTTCAGGAGCAGTTTTTGACCCTTCTGTTGACAACATTTCTAGGACTGCAACTTCCGTGTTGGTTAATGAAGCTAAGGCTTTATCACGCTTAATCGGAACAACAGGCATTACCTGCTCAACCATTTTTGTCTCAGGAGGTGTAACTGAAATTTTCTGTATTTGTTCCTCAAACCCACTGATTCTATTCTTCAAAGATTCTTGAGCAACTTCAATATCACGTATTTTTACATCTAAACCTGACAATGCCTCAGATAGTTTACTGTTGTTTTGCGTTAAACTGTTGAGTTGGCTGATTTGTGTTTCAAGGAGGTTCTTCTGATTTTCAATAATACTTCTTTGATCCTCAAAGTTTCTTTTTTGGTCTTCAAGATTGCCAAGTTGACTCTCAACAGGGAAAATTCTTTTCTCAATATTGTCTATTCTTCGAAGTCCAGTATCAGATTTTGCTAGACTTCCCTCAACTTTAAACGCGATTTGCTCAAGCTTTTCAGATTCACGCTTAAGTTCACGGTTAAAACTTAGCACAATATCCTCAACTGCATCTCTGGCTTTCTCATATTCTTGCTGAGCTTGACGAATCCTTTTATAATAACCGGTAGATGCAACAACTGTAGCTACTAACAAGACACCTATCAATGCTGGTACTATAATTTCACTCAAGTTTCCACCTCAATGTGATGTAGGCGTGATTTGACCCGTGATTTAACGTGTTGCATCACACATCACAGTTTCCCATATTTCTTTTAAGCCTTACGGTAACTTCCATGGAAACCAACCACATGACATCACACATCACAAAATCACACCATCACAAGTCACAATATCATGCTTCAAGTCTTCTTAAAAAGAGCTTAAATTTTGCCTTATTTTAAAAATAATGGTTGATTTATAGGGTAAAAAATGATGTTGCAGGACTTCCTAAAAGAAGCCCAAATCATCCTTATTTTATGTGATTTGTGACGTCACAAGGGCTCTCCTGATGGACTAGAAAGCCGTTTTAGGCTCGTTTCTAGCTCTTCTCTGATGATTTCTATCAGTTTTACGTGGTCTTCTAGCTCTTCCTGCTTGCCGGGTATGTCCTGGTGGGCCTCCACATAATCTCTCAGTTTATTTGCTATTTCGAGATATGGGTCAAGAGTTGAGCTCTCAAAAACACCTAAATATCCTAAAAGTAGTACCGTGTAAATGGATTTTATTACGTTTTCTTTAGACTGCGCTAATGTCCTATTAAACGAACCGCGACTTATTTTAGCCTTTGTTAGCCGTAATTTGGCTTTTTCATCGTATTTTAGCTGTTTACCGACTATATTTTCGGATAAAATGTCAATTAGTAATGTTTCAAGCTGTGTTTTTGTTAATTGACTGTTTTTAGCTAGTATTTTGACAATGGGGTCATTTAATGCCCCATTTAACCACGCTGTTACACCGTCTTTTAGCTTCAAAACTCGTGCTCTCCTCGTTATACTGAATGGATACAACTTTGTATACTATCGCCCTAAATATAGCTTGTTACCCCTAAAATTACTAAAAATTGAGCACTAAAATGCCACAATATTGACCTAATATTTAATTTTAACAATTTTTATAGTCAATCATATAAAATAACCTTAAAATTTCGCTTAAAAATGGTAATAAGCTTCATTTTATCCTTATTGATTTAAGTTACTATAGTCACTTTTTGACATTTTTTAAACTTTCATGCTAAATGCATTTTGTTCCTCAACCCATAATTTGCTTAATTGACGTTTATTTTTACACCCCAAAACACAGTTTCTTTCTCATAATCAATGCATCTTTTCCTTGATATTCCATGTATGAATAACCATAAATTAACATCGTGATGTCACTTAATCACGCTAATCACACCCAAATCACGCAAAAATCACGTGATTTTTCCATGGAAAAAGCATGATATCACAAGCTTGTGATGAGCTTGTGACGCAACTGTGACTCGTCGTGATTTGTGATTATCACCGTCACAGACCCAAAAACTTAGTTTAGGCTTCTTAGAGGTTTTCGGATAGGCTCTTTAGCTTGTCAAAAAGCTCTGGTCTTAAATCTCTAAGCGTTGGAATGAAGGTTTCTGCTGTCCGCAAATCATGAAAATCCGCTTCACAGCATACAAAATCTGGCTCATCATACTTTGCTTTAGCCAAAACATCCCCTGTTGGGCTTACAAGGCGGCTTCCACCCCAGAATTGCAAACCTTCCTGCAATCCGGAAAGGTTAACGTAGGCAAGATAAGCCGTGTTTTCTATTGCTCTTGCAGCTGTCAAGATTTCAAAATAACTCCTACGTACCGCTGGAGACGCTGAAATACAAACAATTAGCTGAGCGCCACCTAATCGGGCAAGCCTAAACACTTCTGGAAAGAACACATCATAGCAAATTGTTAACCCGATTTTTCCAATGGGTGTTTCAAATACGGCTGTTTGGTATCCTGGGCGAAAATAGCGTTTCTCTTCAAAGACGCTGTGTGTAGGCAAGTACATTTTGTGATATTTGCCAATGTAGCCGTCGGGACCAACAAGAACTGCGCTGTTGTAGAGTGTGGCTTTTGTTTTTTCGCTTACCTCTGGCATCCCAAAAATGATATGCATGCCTGTTTTTTTGGCTAATCTTTCAACTTTTTCTACGGAAGGTCCAGGTATGGGTTCGGCTAACTCGTAAATTTGGTCTTTGACAACGTAGCCTGTAAGGGACATTTCAGGAAAGATGACTAAGTCTGCGCCTTGCTCTTTTGCCTTAAGCGTTAGTTCCTCGTATTGCTGCAGGTTTGCTTGTTTATCCTCGCGTTTGCTGCTGATTTGGGCAAGAGCTATCTTGATGTTATCTTTCATCCTGTTTTCGCCTTTTTAGTAATCTTGTCTCGGAAGCCTAAAATCGTTTCCCACTGTTCTAAAGCCCAGTTTGGGTGTTATTGGCATTCGTCGTTTATGCTCATTGTCCAGCCAACGACTTTTAACTTTCTCAACGAGGTCCTGATGAATGTCAATTTGGCTAGCGATTTCTTCTGTCGGCATAAATCTTTCAAGACCGTACAGGATAAGGTCTAAGGTGTCGTATTTTATTCCAAGCTCGCCCTCAGCGGACTGGTTGGGCCACAGTGCTGGTGTGGATGGTTTCATTGCGATTGATTTGGGGATTCCAAGGTGGATTGCAAGTTTGCGGACTTGAGTTTTGTAGAGGTCCATTATTGGCGCCATGTCTGCTGCGCCGTCTCCCCACTTGGTAAAGTATCCCATTAGAGTTTCTGACTTGTCTGAGCTTCCGCAAACGATTTTGTTAAGCTTGTTTGCGTAATAATAAAGAATGATCATTCGGGTTCTTGCTTTGATGTTTCCTTTGCACACCCTGTCGCTTTGGTCAAAGATTGGTATTGCCTCGTAAAAGTTGTTGACGATGGGTGTCATGTCAACCATTTGGGTTTCAATGTTAAATTGTTCTGCAATGGCTTTTGCGTCGTCAATGTCTTTTTGGTTTCTTGTTTCTCCTTCCGGCAAAAGTAGCGCTAAGACGTTTTCGCTTCCTAAGGCTTTGCTGCATAATGCGGCTATGGTTGCGCTGTCGATTCCGCCCGATAGCCCAAGAACAACGCCTTTGGCTTGACTGTTAGAAACATATTCTTTGATGAAGCGACTGATTCTTGTTTCTACTTCGGAAAAATTCATGTCTAATACGGAAGGTGTCAACTTCACGGTTTGTCCACGTCTCTATTTTCATGGTTGGTAGGCAAGTATTTAAGGACAAGCATAAATATTAAGGGAACATAACATCGATAGTGAAGGTTGTTTCATGGGACGAAGAAGGAAAAAAGTTGTTCATATTCCAAAAAAACGTTTACCTAAATTCTTCTCGTGCCCCAGATGCGGAAAAGAAACGGTACTCGTTGATATAAATCGTGATGAAGGCGGTCACGCAGTTGCACAATGCAGCAGTTGTGGTCTTAAAGAAGAATTCCAAGTAAGGCAAGCACAAGGCGAAGTTGACGTTTACTGCATGCTAACTGACCGTGTGTACAGCACATTAAAACGTACACCAATAACCAAACCAAAAGAGTAAGTTGAGAGATAGCTGATGCTTGGGCGAGTAGAAAAATACCTCCTTGAAAAAATTGCAGCCGAAAAAACAATCCACATGACTCTTATTGACCCAGAAAAAATCACGCCTGCTCAAGCCGCCACAGTGGCACAAAACTCAAAAGAAAGCGGAACCAGCGCCATAATGATTGGGGGCTCAACGTTTTCTTCACAAGAACATCTAGACCAAGTTGTTCAGGCAATCAAAAACGCTGTTGATTTACCAACAATACTTTTCCCAAACAATGTCAGCGGCATCAGCAGGCACTCCGACGCGATATGGTTCATGTCACTGTTAAACTCTGTAGACCCCTACTTTTTAGTCGGCGCTCAAATCTTAGGTGCACCCTTAATCAAAAAATTTAACATTGAACCAATCTCAATGGGTTATATTATTGTTGGGCAAGGCGGAACCGCGGGCGTTGTTGGTAAAGCAATTGCTATTCCTTACGATAAACCTGAATTGGCAGCTGCACATGCTTTAGCTGGACAATACTTTGGTATGCGTTTTATTTATCTTGAAGGTGGTTCTGGAGTAGCAAACCCTGTCCCGCCGGAAATGATTAAAACTGTAAAGAAGTACCTTGATGTACCCTTGATTGTCGGCGGAGGCATTCGAACCCGTGAACAGGCAGCAGCAGCGGCTCAAGCAGGCGCAGACATCATCGTTACTGGAAACCTCATAGAAACTGCTGATAACAAGAAACGCATCGCTGAAGTTGTCGAAGGCATTAAACAGAAAAAGCAATAACTAGCTTTTCTTTTAAGCTCAAGTTTTAATTATTCTTTTAGAAAAGCCAAAATACCCTCCTGTTAACCATAACTATTCTTAGAAGGGATTCCTTGAGCAGCAAACTAAGTCGCAGCTACCAAGACTACATTGACGAGATGAGGCGCCAATTAAAAGAGTTGTACGCGATTAGTGATAGTGCCAGAGCCAAAGGCTTAGACCCGGCACTAAAAACAGAATGCATTGAAGCCCAAGACATTGCCGACCTCGTTGAAGGTCTCGTAGGGCCAAAAAACGTTGCCTTAAGCATCCGTCGACTTAGCAGTCAAATGCCCCGTGAAGAGGTAGCCTTCAAAGTAGCGCAAGAAATTGCCCAAGGCAAATTCACTCCAGCCGGTGAAGAACAAACACAGGAACAGTTAGCTGAGCAGGCTATTCGAACTGCGCTTGCAATTTTCACCGAAGGCTTAACTGCAGCTCCCATTCAGGGCATTGCCCAAGTTAAAATTAAAAAGAACGCTGACCAGTCCCGCTATCTGGCTGTTTATTTTGCTGGCCCAATTCGTTCAGCAGGTGGCACTGATCAAGCTTTAACTTTGGTCGTAGGTGACTATGTGCGTCGTGAACTAGGCTTAGACACCTATAAGCCTACTGAAGAAGAGGTTTCCCGGTTCGTAGAAGAACTGCGGCTTTACGAACGCTCCGTAGGTCGCTTCCAGTATCACATTCCCGATGCAGAACTGGTTAAAGCGCTTAACCTCGTTCCTGTTGAATGCACCGGCACCGAATCAGACCCCGTCGAGGTTTCCTCATACCGCAATTTGGAACGTGTCGAAACCAACCGTGTCCGAGGCGGCGCCCTCAGAGTCATTAACGACGGCATTGTGGGTCGTGCACAAAAGGTTTTCGTAATCATCGACAAACTCGGTTTCCAGGGTTGGGACTGGCTGAAAAATTTCAAGAAAAAGTCAGAGAAAAAATCTGGCGGCTTTATGGATGACGTTATTGCTGGTAGACCCATCTTTGCTTTTCCTTCCACTCGTGGTGGTTTCCGGCTTAGGTATGGTAGGTCACGTAACACTGGACTTTCAGCGGTTGGTATTAATCCGGCTACGATGCTTGTGGTTGAAGGGTTCTTGGCGGCTGGTACACAGATGCGTTTGGAACTGCCTGGCAAAGGCGGCGTCACAATGCCCGTGGATAGCCTTGAAAAACCGGTGGTTTTGCTCAAAGACAATTCTGTTGTGCGTGTATCACTTGAGACTTTTCCAGAAGTCAAAGGTAAGATCCAAAAAATCCTCTTCCTCGGTGATATGCTGATTGATTTTGGCGACTTCCTTTACTGTAACAAGGCGCTTCTGCCATCAGGCTATGTTGAGGAATGGTGGGTTAAAGACCTAAAGAAAGCCGTTGCCACTAAATTCGGTGGAGACAACAAGAAAGCAGCTGAAGCCTGTGGTTTTTCACTTCAGCAGTTTGAGGCTTTTCTGTTTGACCCATTTAAAAACAAGCCAACAATTAAGGAAGCCATAGGGATATGTGTGAATTTGGGTGTCCCGTTAGCGCCTAACTGTCTGCTCTTTTGGACTAGCCTTTCCATGGTTCAAGAGGTTGATTGTTTAAGAAACTGGCTGTCAACATGTGAAGTAGCCTTGGTTGACGGTTTTGCTTCTAGTATCACGGGAACGGCTAGCGATGAAGTTGTAAAGTTGTTGAGAAAAATTTTGTTACCTCACAAGAACGTTGAGGGCAAAGTGACGATTGAGGGTGAGGATGCAGCTGCTTTTGCTTTTACGCTTGGTTACGGTACGCCTCGATTAACAGGGTCTTTTGAGGCTGCGTCGGTTTTGGATTTGTTAAATTTGCTTAGTGGTGTGCAGATTAAGGATAAAGCGCCTAGTTATGTTGGTGGACGCATGGGTAGGCCTGAAAAGGCTAAGCACCGTGAAATGAGACCTTTAGTTCACGTGTTGTATCCTGTGGGGTTAGCTGGTGGAGTGCATAGGGACTTTGTTGAAGCTGGAAAGAAAGGTCCACAGTTTGTTGAAATAGCAAAACGCAAGTGTCCTCAATGTAAAACTTACACGTTAAAGGTTCAATGCCCAACTTGTGGTTGTGCCACAGTTGCAGAGAATACTTGTCCCCGATGTGGTAGAGCATTAAAAGACAATTATTGTGGTTCATGTAAAACTAAATCTGTGCTATATTCGAGGCAGCCTGTTAATTTTAAAGAAATGATGGATTCAGCGTGCTCTTCTTTAGGCGTTTCTCCTCCGAAAATGCTTCGTGGCGTCAAGGGTTTAACTAATGAGGATAAAATGCCTGAAATCCTTGAAAAAGGAATTTTGCGGGCAAAGTACGGCGTTTCCACTTACAAGGATGGTACAATTCGTTTTGATGGCACCAACGCGCCCTTAACACACATTACGCCTATAGAGGTTGGCGTTTCAGTTGAAAAGCTCCGTGCGTTAGGTTACGGTTATGATGTTTATGGAAAAGAGTTAACTGACCCCAATCAGGTTTTGGAGTTAAAAATTCAAGATGTCGTTATTCCTTGGAAAGCCGGTGAATATTTTATCCAAATAGCCGGGTTCATTGATGACTTGCTTGAACGAGTATACAAGATGCCTCGTTTCTATAACATTAAGACGACTGAGGATCTTGTGGGGCAACTGATTTTCGGTTTAGCTCCTCACACTTGTGCTTGCATTCTTGGACGGGTAATTGGTTATACTGACCGTAACTTGATTTATGCGCACCCAGTTTGGCATTCAGCTAAGCGTCGAGACTGTGATGGTGATGAAGACGCTATCATGCTGGCACTTGATACTTTGATTAATTTTTCAAGGCGGTATTTGCCTGCACAGATTGGCGGAATTATGGATGCCCCCATCTTGATGATTCCTTTTGTTAACACTAAAGAGGTGCAGCGGCAAGCTCACGATTTTGATGTCAGCGCAACTTATCCTTTGGAGTTTTATGAGCAGTCTTGGCATAAAATGGAAGCTAGACCGATAAGCTCCATTATGGATACCATCAGCCATCGGCTGGGTACTGAAGCACAGTTTGAAGGCTTCATGTTCACCGTTCCAACATCAAACATTAACTTGGGCAACGCGCAAAGCTCATATAAAGAATTCAAATCAATGATTGACAAACTCAACATGCAACTAGCTTTAGGTGAACAAATTGAAGCTGTTGACGCCAAACGTGTCGCACTTAAAGTAATTAACACTCACTTTATGCGTGATATTGCTGGGAACTTGCGTGCGTTTTCAACGCAGTCTTTTCGTTGTAAGAGTTGTAACAAGAAATTCCGTCGGTTGCCGTTGACTGGAAAATGTTCTTTCTGTGGTGGAAGCCTCACGTTAACTGTATATCGTGGGAACATTGAAAAATATTTGAAGGTTGCTCAGCATTTGGTGGACAAGTATGGGTTGCCTAAGTATTACACGCAAAGGTTGATTTTGATTAATGAAGAGATTTCTTTGATGTTTGATAACAAGAAGGCTAAGCAGGCGACGCTTTTTGATTTTGGTAGCTAAAGCTTTACAAACAAACCTGCACAATACTGTTGAGGAGGGAAAGGGTAATCACTGGCGCGTTTCATCCAAATGCTTACTTAAAAAACGTTCGGAACGTACGATGCGGACTTAAAGCTAGAACAAAAATTTTAGTGCTCCTCGATTCTCAATACAGCAGCGCCTGCGAATTAGCTAACAAAACCGGCATGTCTTACAATGTTGTGATGCATCATCTGCGGTTGCTTTGCCGTGAAGGTATTGTTGACCGTAAGGGTGGCAGAAGATACGTTTGGTTGCCTACGGGTGTTGGGCAGACGCGTCTGGCTTGATTTTAATGAATTTGCATGTGCAGGGTGCTTGTTGGCATTTTGGGCATTTGTGATTATATTTCTCTAATGCTGCTTTTTCAAGGTCTACACCTGTGATGTTGGCTAAGGATGCAAGCCAAGCTATTACGTCGGCGAATTCTTTTTCTAGTGCCTCTTTGTCGTTACCGTTTAAGGCTTCTTTAAGTTCCTGCACTTCGTCGTTGAGCCATTTGAAGGTTGCATCTACTCCGCGTTGCTTGTCGCTTTGGATGTATAGCCGGTTCATCATTTCCTGAAATTCGCTTATCTGCATGTAAAGTTCCCAGCTATCGTATTGCGTTGCATGTTTTAAAACCATAAGGTAGCAGTGTTTACTACGCAACATTAATAATGTACAAGAAATTATAGGATACCTACTTAATCATAATAGTAGGGAATGTTAATGAGTCGAAAACGAAAAGACACAGGTCCAATGCCCGCTGCAAGCGCAGGCTTACTTAGGTTCTTTGAGGAAGAAACCGAAGGCATCAAAGTTAGACCTGAACTCTTAGTGGTTATCTCAGTAGTTTTGATTGTTGTTTCAGTACTGGCAAACTACTTCTTCCCAGCCTAATCAACAACAATTTTCTTTTCCTAAAAAATTAGTCAATTTTTAAATTTATCGTCTGCTTGGCGTTTCATGTAGCACTTCAATTCTTTGAATCGAGTTTAAGTGCAGATACAAGTCGCCTGTTTCTTCTCTGCTTGCCACTTGGGGAATCGGCTGGGCAAGGGTTGAACGCAAAACAATAGCGTCTACGCCTGATAACCATATACCTGCGATTTCTTGAGTGACCGCTTCCAACGTGCCCTCAAAACCGTAGGCTGGATCCAATATTACTCTGACTTTCTTGCCAACATTCCTTTCCAACATTTGGAAGATGGATGGTGGCAAATCTTGCGCTGGCATAGGCTTTGCAGAATTTACATAATTGTCGTTTTAGGGATAAAACAGTTCTCCCGCTGAAAAGGGCGTTTAGGCATGATGTATGGGCTGTTTTGGGGTCTTGGGAGCCCATGGGTTTTGCGTTTTTTATGTCTAAACAGGGGTTGCCTGTTTATTTGAAAGTGTGAAATTTTGTATTTATTGTCAAATAATTAACCCCTTAACTTAAGCTACATTTTAATAACTCCAACAAGTTTCAATAGAAAACCAAACCTGAGATGCTTTAACATGGCGAATAGCAATTCTGGCAACAACTTGAGCGATTCAATGGATGGTGCATTGAAACATTACTCATCCATGTTCTTTCTGCCACCCTACCGACGTGCAGTACTAACCGTAGCTGCGATATGCATCGGCATAATTGGGCTGTCAACTTATGCGTTGTTTCCCACAACTCAGGGACTAATCAACAGCATAGCACTCGGCGTAACCCTATTTGCAATAACGATTTTTGTCGACGCCGTAATGAGTAAAGTTATCTTAAAAGACCCAATCTTCATTTTGCGCCGAACTGTGGCAATGTCGCTTTTCTGCTGGATACTTTGGGTATTCTTTCTCATTTTAGGCGTAGCCTTCGGGATAGTGTTTGACGTTTCATGGTGGTTCAAGCTGTCCCTGCTGGGTTTTGGCGCCGTTTTAACTCTGCGCATAATCGTGTTGCTTGCAACATCCTCGGCAGATTCTGCACGACGACTTTTATCTGCACTGCTTTGGCCTTACCTTTGCGTAGGCGCATTCATTGGTTTCTGGTCAAGCATAACAGGTAACCCCGTAACCCAAACTTTACCCTACCTAATACTCACACCCATTATTGCTTACGTAGCAGTCTTTATTTTTCTAAACGCGTTAGACAAAATTGGCAAACAGCTAAATGGTATGCCAGCGTTGCCACTGTTTAGGGCTTTCATGCTTAACTGGGTTGTCGCCGCAAACGCGCCCCTCGAAGCATACTTGGAGAAGATGGGTGAAAACGAAGACATCGACGTTACAATGCTGCGGTTTGACTGTTCAAAACCCAAAGCCGCCATAATCGTTCCACTTGTTCATCCGGGACCTTTTAAAAACATTGGTAGCAGCCTTTTGCCTTCGCTGCTTAAGCAACATTTTGAAGAAGCTTACGGTTGCCAAACTTGCACGCCATTGGGCATTTTAGGTCACGAACTCGACTTAGCGTCACAAGCTCAAAACTTCAAAGTTATCAATCAAATTATTGACGCTGCCAAGTATGACGCTGAAGAGTCTTTGGCGTCACCGTTTGTTCAAGTTTCGGAAGGTTACGCTACAGCTTCATGCCAAATCTTTGGAAACACAGCTTTCCTCTCATTCACACTTTCACCTAAAACAACGGAGGACCTGCCTCAAGAGCTAGGTCAAGCAGTTCAGAAAGAAGCCCAAAAATACGGGTTAAAATGCACAATCGTCGTAAACTGCCACAACAGCCTTAACGATGTAATCGACACCGTTGAGCACCTAGCCGAGTTTGAGGCTGCAGCGTTCAAGTGTCTCCAAAAAGCCTCTGAATTGCCAAAGAAGCCATTCAAGGTTGGTTCCTCCACAGTTTACCCCAAAGACTTCACACTTAAAGAAGGCATGGGAACAGGCGGCATCACAGCAATTATCGTCCAAGTTGAAGAACAGAAAACTGCTTACGTGGTCATTGACGGAAACAACATGATTTCTGGGTTGCGAGAAAAAATCTTGCCAGCCATCAATGCCTCAGGGTTTGAAGCAAGCGAAGTTTTCACAACCGACACCCACGCCGTAAGCGCCCTCGTCACAGGTAGCCGTGGTTATCATCCAGTGGGCGAAATCATGGATCAAGACAAACTTATCCGTTACATTACAGACGTTGCAAAAACTGCTGTGGAAAACTTGGAACCTGCCAAAGCTGGCTGCAAAAATTTAGTTGTTCCACAGGTTCGTGTTATTGGTGGTCAACGTATTAGTTCTCTTTCGTTGCTTGTAGACAAGGCGCTTGTTAAAGCAAAACATATTGTTGCTCCCGTTTTCCTTCTTGAGGGTTTACTGTTGATTTTGCTCTTAACCCTCTTCTAAAAAAAGCGACCAAACTGGGAAAGCAAAAGATTACTTTTCTGTTGCCTTGTTTTTGTTGGGTGCGGTTCTTTTGGGTTTTCTTTTGAGTTCAGTTCCGCAGACTTGGCATTCGTTAAGGGAACTGTTTATTGGGTATTCTCGGTGGCAGGCGGGGCAGTAACGTATCCATTCTAGGAGACGTTTAATGCCCGACGTTGCAAGAGCATAAAATGCGATGCCGTTCTGTTTGGCAACGTTTTGAATTGAGTAATCGTCTGTTACAACTTCTGGGTTTTCACCTTGCGTTTTTAGTTCTAAAGCTAACGCGAGAAGTTGCATGTCGGTTTCTGACAAAAGATAAGAGTCCCCTACTTTGCTTGCTGAGGCTTTTATTTTGTTTGAGAATTCTTCCTGCGGTACTTTGATTTTCACTCTGCCGCTTTCAACTGCAATGTTAAAACGTACCCAATTCATCGAATTGGTTTTTATTTCATCGCGGACTTTTGGAACAGTAACTTGGTTTTCTCCAAGAGAGAACGGGTCAAACCCTGCTAAAAACGCAGAAGTATCCAGTACAACAATTTTTTTTTGAGAGTTGTTAGGTGCCTGAATTTTTATCATCTCGAACCTTGGAATAGTAATCTGCAGCTTAATCGGTCATAGAAGTCGTTTTCAAACCTAATAAAGCTTGAAACATTCTTTGATTTTGTAACTTTAATCGTAAGTTCTTTTCCGTTTTCCATGTGATGATAGTTTCCGTCAATCATGACAAGCATCTGTTTTGGTCTAATGACGTTTAATGTTATTTCGGCGTCGGCTGGAAAAACAAGCGACCTAAACACTGTAAGTGCACATATGGGCGTAATTAAAATTCCATCCAACCCCTTATCAAGCACTGGACCGCCAGCAGAAAGCGAGTAACCTGTAGAACCCGTTTGAGTTGCTACAATTAAGCCGTCAGCTTGGCACTTCAGGATTGGTTTTCCATCTTTACATATTTCCGTGTAAAGAATTTTTGAAGGTTCCCCAGCCGAAATCACAACGTCATTTAATGCGTCTGGCAGGGTTATGTTGCCTATTTTGGCGGAAAGTTTGCTGCATTTTTCTATTCTAAAGTCGCCTTTGAGGATTCTGTCAACTGCTTTGCAGGCGTCTTCAGGTTCAACTTCCGTTAAAAACCCTCGGGCACCCATGTTTATGCTTAAGATGGGTGGTTCTGGTTTTGGACTGTTTAGGCAGGTTCGTAGGATGGTGCCGTCGCCGCCAATTGTGATTATGAAGTCAGTTCTCATTTTGTTAAGAGGAACAGCTTCTGCTATGTTTTTTATTTTATCCTCTAAGCTGTCTTCAATGAAAACTTTGATGCCTTTGCTGTTTAAGTGCTCTGCTAACTCTTGTGCAAGCTGTAAAGCTTTTTCTTTATCATAGCGAGCGACTAATCCTGCGCTTTTGAACAATTTGTCACCGTTCAGGTTTATAACCGTCACCTTAATCTATATATGGGTGTTGTTCAACTTTTTGCATTAATAGAAAAGAAATTGTGGTGAGAGAATGAGCAGACCAGTTGATGTAGGAGAATTACGTGTCGGCGGCTATATGATGATCGATGGAGAACCCTGTAAAATTGTTGACATAGCCAAATCTAAACCTGGAAAACACGGTGCAGCAAAAGCGAGAATTGTCGCTATAGGCGTTTTTGATAACCAAAAAAGGCAGTATGTTAAACCAGTAGATGCAACTGCTGAAATACCAATTATTGACAAACGTGCAGGCCAAGTTTTCTCAGTAAATCCTAATGGCGTACAAATCATGGATTTGGAAACATACGAGTATGTTGATGCTCCATTTCCTGATGAAGAAGACTTGAAAGCAAAATTAGTTGCTGGCGCAGAAATTGAATACTCTAAAATTTTGGGCAAAATCAAAATTAACAGAGTCAAATAATTCTGCCCCTGTCAAACTATTTTTCAACCTATCTTTAGCCTGATTTTTTGTTTTAATATCAATACTTGTAGTTGTCACGGTTTTTTTCGGTATAGGTTTATTTGTAGGCTTACAGCCTTTTGTGAGTTGAAGCCAATGATGCATGAAGAGCCGTCTGAATTGTGAAGAATATTATATTGGGGAACTGAGGCTTCAAACTTGCGGCAGCTACTTCCTCAAAACTTTTATACTTAAACACTTAATCCCCATTTTAGGGATAGTAAATGCTAAGTAATTCAGCCAAGTTAGCAGTAATCGCAACATTAGCCGCTGCTGTAATTGCCTCTGTATATGTGGCAAATTTGGCGTTAACTTCTCCAGTTGACCCTAATTTGTCAACACCACAACCAAGCAGTAGTCCAAGTACAACTGTTTCATCAAACCCTTCACCTTCGCCAACTCAAAACAATTCTGCAATCTACACATTCACAGTAACACCAACAATAACAAGTTACGAATCTTATTGGAATGACTCTGGCAAATTATATGAAACCACATTTCACGTCAATGTTCAAATAACTTGGGACAAAAACCAAGCACCCTACGTGAGATACTATGAAATAACTCCCCATTTCAACGGGAATACTAAGCCAACTCAAAACCTGTGGGGTGGTACAGCTGAATTTAGAGAATGGGGGCTTAAATCTTGGGCTTCTTTAGAAAAATCTAACTGGGTTGAAAACGAAATTTACTTTTTAGGGTCAGGCGCCATAAATTACCCCGACCCCAGTCACTACGTGGGAATATACGATAATAACCTTAACTGGACCAAAGAAGGCTTACATGGGGTAGTTATTGGGAGTATGACTACTACTTACGAATGGGTTTTTGATGATGCGGGAGCTACTGAAGCAGACTTGGCAAAAACTGAGCAAGCGATGCTTGAATTTGCAGAAAGCTACTTTGAAGGTTGGACCTTCTCTGTTAAACCAGTGAGCTAACTTTGTTAATCCGCAAAAGTCATAAAAAAACTCTTTTTCCTGTGTTGTGTAGGTTTTTATGCTGTAATATTTATTTAAAGGCGAATGTGAATGATTAACGCAGAAGTGAAGTAAGGATGGCACTTGACCGTTTAGGTTCATCACTAACTAACGCTATAAAAAAACTGTTTAAAGCAGGCGTAGTCGACGAGGCAGCAGTAAAAGAACTAGTACGTGACATACAGCGTGCGTTGCTTCAGTCAGACGTTAACGTACAGTTAGTGCTGGAAATATCTAAACGCATCGAAGAACGAGCATTAAAAGAAAACGTGCCACCCGGAATCTCACGACGTGAACACGTCATAAAAGTCGTGTACGAAGAATTAACAAGATTCGTCGGCGACAAGCCAGTCCCACTTAAGGTTGAGCCGGGCAAACGAAAAATTATCATGCTGGTTGGTATCCAAGGTTCAGGCAAAACCACGCACGCAGCCAAGCTAGCCCGTTACTACCAGAAACGAGGCTTCAAACCAGGTTTAATTGCAGCCGACACTTTCCGTCCAGGTGCAGTTGCGCAACTTATGCAGTTGGGTAGCAGAATAAACATTCCAGTCTTCGGCGACGTGAAAGCCAAAGACCCCGTCAAAGTCGTCCGGGAAGGTCTCAAAGCGTATACAGACAAAGACTTAATCATCGTTGACACTGCAGGTCGCCACAAGGAAGAAAAAGACTTAATCAAAGAAATGAAAGACCTTGAAAAGAACATTCACCCAGACGACGTCATAATGGTTATAGACGGAACCATAGGTCAACAAGCGCTTATTCAAGCAAAAACTTTCCATGAAGCAACACCAATCGGCGCCATCATCGTCACTAAACTTGATGGTTCCTCACGTGGAGGCGGCGCCCTTTCCGCAGTAGCCGCAACCGGTGCCCCAATAGTGTTCATCGGTACAGGCGAAAAAATCGAAGACATCGAATCCTTCGTGCCATCCCGCTTTGTCGGTCGCCTGCTGGGTATGGGTGACTTGGAAACTTTGCTGGAAAAAGTACATGACGCTGAAGTAAAGGTTCCGCAAAAGAAAGCCAAAGAAATTCTCAGCGGCAAATTCACTCTGACTGACATGTATGAACAGTTTAGCGCCGTTAAAAACATGGGACCATTCGGTAAAGTCCTAAAAATGCTCCCTGGCATGTCCTACGACGTACCAGACGACATGTTAAATCAGGCAGAAGGTCGCCTTGACAAGTGGCGCGTAATCATTCAGTCAATGACTCCCGACGAAAAAGAAAATCCCAAACTGCTTAACTCTTCACGTGCACGACGCATCGCCCGAGGCTCTGGAACAACTGAAAAAGACGTTAAAGAACTCATTAAACAGTATTTCATGATGCGTAAGATGCTAAAGATGTTTAAGCGTAAAAAGAAGCTGCCCTTCGGTCTCGGCGGAAAAGGCGGTATGGGAATGGGCGGCATTCCACCAAACTTCAAGTAGGCAAATAACTCATGGACGTACAGCAAAAAGCGTTTGAACTTCTTAGCAAATATCCCCTATGTGACCATTGTCTTGGTAGGCAATTTGCAGCTTTAGGTTACAGCATGGAAAACAACATTCGAGGCTCCTCGTTAAAGGTGGCTTTAACCATGCAAGCCAATGATTTGGCAAAAGAAAACCCTGACGAAGGCGTCGCTAAGCTACAGGTTTTAGCTTCTAACGGTTTCAGCAAAACAGCGCAGGAAACCCTAAAACACTTAAAACAGGAACCAAACCCGCAGCCTGAGAAATGCTTCCTTTGTGAAGGTAAATTTAGTCAAATAGAAGAATTGCTCAAAAAAGCCCTCTCCACTCTTGAAGGTTACGAATTTACAACTTTCCTTGTAGGCATAGAGTTGCCCGCTAAAATTGAGGAACGCGAAGACGAATTTAAAGCAGCCTTCAACATTGGCACTGCTGAAAGCATGAAACACGAATTTGGTAGACTCTTCGGCAAAGGTTTAGCCACCCGTACGGGCAAAGAACCAGAATACTTGATTCCTGACATCACCGTAGTGCTTAACCCGTTCCAAGAAAAAATTCGCCTTCAAGTTAACCCCTTGTTTGTCGGTGGCAGATACCGCAAACTCGTCCGCACAATTCCGCAGTCAAAATGGTTCTGTTCAAGCTGCCGCGGCAAAGGCTGCGAAAAATGCGGTGGAACAGGCAAACTTTACCCTGAATCTGTCGAGGAACTTGCCTCCCAACCAATCCTTGAAGCTGCACAGGGCGTGGACTCGTTTTTCCATGCTTCCGGACGCGAAGACATTGACGCACGCATGCTTGGCACTGGAAGACCGTTTATTGTTGAAATTTCTAAACCCAAAAAACGTTTCATAGACCTGAAAGCTGCCGAAGAAGCAATTAACGCTGGCGCCGTGGATAAAGTTCAGGTTTCAGAACTTCATTTCACAACTAAAGATAAAGTGCGTAGGCTAAAGAAGGGTGAACGTGCAGTCAAAGAGTACCGGTTGCTTGCTGAATTTGAAAACGAATTTACTGATGAGGCTTTGCGCTTAATTGAAGAAAAACTCACTGGAATTACGGTTAAACAGCAAACGCCTTTGCGTGTTTTGCATCGAAGGGCCGATCTTATTCGAGAAAGGTACATATATAAGGTTAAAGTTAAGAAGGTGTCGCTTAAGACGGCTCTGATGGAAATTCGTTGCCAAGGCGGCCTTTACGTAAAAGAGTTGGTCTCTGGAGATGAAGGTCGAACAATTCCAAGCGTCACAGGTTTGCTTGGATTCAGGGCGAAAACGCTTAAGCTTGACGTGCTTAACGTCATAATGGACGATAACGAAAAGGTGAAAATAGAATGAGAGGTTCAAAAGGATACTACTCTGGAACTCGCAGTTTGCTACGTAAACCACTACGCGAACGCGGAAAACCCCACATCAGCAAACTACTCCACGAGTACGAGCTAGGCTCAGAAGTAATCATAAAAATGAATTCCAGTGTACAGAAAAGCATGCCTCACAAACGTTTCCACGGCAAAATCGGAGTAATCCAAGAAAAGCGTGGACGAGGATACGTTGTCAACGTTCCACAAGGCGAGGCAATCAAAACCATTATTGTACGCTGTGAACACTTAGAGCCATATACTGGGAACTGAGTTAACATGGCACAGAGAGAACTAAGCGAAACCCGGCTTACTTTGCCGCAAGTCAAAAAGGTACTGGAATCCCTCGGCGAGGAAAACCTCGACCAATTCCAACGCCGCACACTCGACTACGTTAGCAAATTCACCAAAGTTGAACCAGCAAAAGCTGAAGAACTAGTGGCGATGCTTGTTAAAGAGTACGAGCTTGACGAGGTTGAAGCTGTTCAAATCATAAACTGCATGCCTGAAACTGTTGATGAATTACGTGTATTTCTTGCTGGCGGACGCAAAATTATTGAAACCCAAAAGCTTGAAAAAATCGTTTCAATTCTAAATGAAAGCAGAACCCTCAAGTAGTTCAAGCGAGTAAGTATTTTTAAGTATTGAATGTAATTACAGATGAGGGTCTAGTGACTATTATGGAGAAGCGATACGAGGAGTACGCTTACGTGTTAGACTATCTGCCACACGGTAAGCCTGGTTTTCGTCCAACCGGCAGAGCTGGTTATAGAGCGGGCGCTCTGATTCAATGCGTAGGCGAAGAATTCTTCACTGTACTTGAAGCCTTAGTTAAAGAAGGCTTAATGCTGAAACCAGGCGACCGAGTTTACGTTGGAAAAGACTCACGCGAAGAAGTAACATACATTATAGGCAGAATAGGCTATGAAGAATTAACCGCTTCAGCCAAAGCTGAATTGCCCATTGTTATCAGCAAAGTAGTTGCTAACCGTGAACAATGGTTCGTCAACTTCTTTAACACTGCACGAGCAATTACGCCTCGTATGCATGCTCTTGAACTGGTTCCGGGAATCGGCAAAAAATACATGTGGCAAGTAATCAACGAACGCACACGCAAACCATTCGAAAGCTTTGACGATTTGCAGAAACGTACTGAACTGCCAAGCCCTGCCAAACTCATAACTAAACGGGTTATGGAGGAGCTTGAAGGCGACAGCAAATACCGCCTATTCACTCGGGCACAGTAACCACGATGAGCATTGAACAAACACGGCAGTTGCTACAGAAATTCGAGATTACGCCAAACAAGCTTCTCGGGCAAAACTTTATGGTTGAGCCCACTTTTTACCCTAAACTGGCAGAATATGCTGAACTCGCCAAGTCTGACGTGGTGTTGGATGCAGGTGCTGGTTTTGGTTTTTTGGCACGTTTTCTTTCGGACAAATGCAGCGGCGTTTTGGCGGTGGAAAAGGACCCGCAAATCGCTCAGGTGTTACGTCAACAAACAACTGGTTATGCTAATGTTAACGTTGTTGAGGGTGACGTGCTCAAAGTAGATTTGCCAAAATTCAATAAGGCAATCGCTGCTCCACCATACTATTTATCCTCAAAACTTGTCCTTTACTTGTTAGAGCACCATGTTGACTGTGCCGTGCTGATTGTTCAAAAAGAGTTTGCTGACCGTCTTGCCGCCAAAGTTGGCACTGAAGACTACAGTTGGCTCACAGTTACGGTTTATCAAAAAGCCCAAGTTGAACTGCTGGACATTGTGTCTAAAGACAATTTTTATCCTCAACCAGAAGTCGATTCCGTCATTCTACGCATAAAACCTTGGAACAAGCCGCCCTTCACTGTCAAGGATGAAGTGATTTTTGGGAAAATGGTCAAATGGTTATTCACTGAACGCAACAAAAAACTATCCAACGCACTTGAACCCTTCATCAAAACAACCCTGAAAATGGGTAAACAGGACTTCCAAAAAATCATTCAACAATCTCCATACCGTGAAATGCGCCCCCGAGAATTAACCCCTGAAAACTTTGGAGCCCTCGCCAATGTATTTGCCAATTAAACGCGTCTGGTTCCAAAACCTCAAATTTGACATAACCGAAGAAGTGTTTGAGCCTTCAGAGGATTCTTTTTTGTTTGCAGAAAACCTTGACGTCCACGTTGGCGATGAAGTGCTGGATTTGGGCACAGGCAGCGGAATCCTCGGCGTGCTGGCGGCTCAAAAGGCAAAAAGCGTGCTAGCCGTCGACATTAACCCGTACGCGATAAGGTGTGCCAAACAAAACGCCGTTTTAAATGGCGTGCAGGCAAAAATGGGTTTTTTGCGGGGCGACTTGTTCTCTGCATTAAACACTGATGCCCTCTTTGACTTGATACTGTTTAATGCGCCGTATTTGCCTTCCGAGCCTTTTGAGGTTGAAACTTGGCTTGGTCGTGCATGGGCAGGCGGCGCAACGGGTCGTGAAGTGGTTGACCGATTTATTCCCCAAGCAACTGCTCACCTGAAACCGTCGGGAAGAATTCTTTTGCTCCAATCCAGTTTGACAGGGTTAGAGTTGACAATTCAAAAATTCCATAAAGCGGGTTTAGAGGCGTCTGTTAAAGCTGAAAGTAAATTGCCCTTCTTTGAAACAATCCATTTAATCGAAGCAAAAACAGTGCATTAAACAAGTGTTAAAAGTGAGTGGTTGGTAGTTACTTAATAGTGGTTTTTATGACGTTGTGGTTTTATGTTAAAACTCAAGATGACCCTAAAGCTGTAGGCGAAATCGTTTGCGCTTTTAATTTTACACAAGGCGAACACCCCGAAGACAAGTACTCTTGGATTATTGAGGCAGGCCGTGACGAGCCAGATTACTGGGAAATCAAAGCCAAATACGCGCCCCTAAAAGACCTAACCGTTGTTGGGATTGTTTACCGCATCGGCGATACCGTGGTTTTCGCTGAGATTGATGACGGTTTAGCACCGAACTTTATCGACCCCTTGATAACCAAATATGGGTTTGATAATGTGAAGTGGATAGCAACAGTGCCTCCACGTTAACCGCTTTCTTTTTAAAAATGCTTACCAACCTATTTGGCTCCTATTTGGATGCTATTAGTGGTTCTATGTTGAAACCTATTAGGGGGTTAGGGTAAAAGCAGCCTTAAGGTGCAAATCACTAAGGGGGGTAGGTGCTATTGGCTGTTTTTCAAGCCATTAGTATGTTAAAAAATGGTGGTTATTGGTTTTTGTATTTCTCAAACTCGTTATTAATTATTGTGAGTTCGATGCCTGCTTGTTTGAAGTATTCAATCGTGTCAGCGTCAGCATGATAACGTTTCTCACATACAACACGTTTGATTCCAGCGTTAATTATCATCATTGCACAAACTCGGCATGGCGTCATTTTGCAGTACAATGTTGCGCCTTCCAGTGGGATTCCGAATCGTGCCGCTTGGATAATCGCGTTTTGTTCAGCGTGTAGGGTGCGTACGCAGTGTTGTGTTATGGTTCCGTCTCCGTTGAAGACTTTGCGCATGTCATGCCCTGCTTCGTCGCAATGTGGCAGGCCTGCGGGTGCGCCAACGTAGCCTGTTGTCATGATGCGTTTATCTTTCACAATTACGGCGCCGCATTTTCCGCGGTCGCATGTTGCACGTTTAGAAACTGCTTCACAAAGGTCAAGGAAGTAACGGTCCCAATCAGGTCTTGTGTTAACTTTTTCACTGCTCAATAGTTTACACTGCCCAGTTTTGCTTTAGAAACAAACGCAAAAACAAACTAATAACGTTAGCGATTATTTGCGGAACACATGAATTTCTCTGCCAATCAAATGCCTTTGGTCCACTTCTACAAGCGACTCCAGACCCGTCAAGACTTCAATGTTGGCGGCGGTTTTTGCGAACATGTCCTGTGTGAACGGTTTTACTTTGCTGAACCCGACTTCTGCGGCTTTTTCGTTGATAGGCATCGTCACTACTTGTTTAGATCGTGCGACAATGTATGGCGTAACTACCACGAGTGTGCCGTTTGGTTTGAGAACTTTGTAGGCTTCTTCAACAAACCCGAAAAACAGCGGAGTAAGCTTTTCAATGACTTTTTGTGCGTATGGTGTTGTGGGCACTTGGCGCAATGCGGGTCCTAAATCTGGTTCTGATACGATACAGTCAACGGTTTCTCTGCCCATTTTTCTTGACAGAAAACCCACGTCGCTTTGGACAACTCTGTAATCTACGTTTCGAAGTTCGTATTCATTCTTTAGCCATTCCAAGTTGTCTTCTGCCGCTTTAATGCACCACTGATTAATGTCTGTGCCAAGCACGTGGGCTTTTAGCAGCAATGCTTCCTGCAAAACTGTGCCAACCCCACAGAAAGAGTCAAGCAACGTTTTTCCTTCAATGCAGCCTGAAAGGTTAACCATGATTTTTGCCAGACGTGGCGGCATGCCAAAGATTTTTCTTTGTCTTGGCTTGTAAATGTCACGTTTCTGGAATTCAAAAGGGTTATGAACCGCTATGGTTGTGGCTATCCAACTTGTTTCTTTACCGATGCAAAGAAGCACTTCTGATTTGGTTTCCACAAGCTGCTTTTTTAGAACTTCAACGTGACTAAGTTGCCCTTGGGACTTGTCAGCAAACCCCATGAAACGGGCTTTTTTTCCGTAACCAGCTAACTCGTCTTTTACTGCGCTTCCAAGTAGTCGCTGGATTTCGCCTGCTCGTGATTTTAGGTGGTCTTCTTCAAGGTAAACGCTAACTCCAAAGAATACTCTGCCCTCTACTTGTTTGGCCATTTGGTCAACTATGCCGCTTTTCTCTAAAGCTTCTGCGACTTCTTTTTCGGCTTCCTTGTTGTGTTTTATGTAGGCGTCTTTTACCTGTTGGGTTGGAAGCGTTAGCATGGATTGACCGATTTTGATGGTGCCACCTAAATCATCAATCACTGCTGGGTCGAGGGCTTGCTGCGTTTGGATGGCGAAGAATTCTTTTGTGAAATGCTGTATTTCAAAGCTTATTTGCCTTGCATTTAGGTAGGCTGTAAGCTCTGCTAGGGAAAGTTGCCAATTCTTCCCTGAAATGAATAGTAAAGTAAACATTAAAAACCTACAAGTCAACTAAACTATTTAAGCTCATTACATAAAACACCATTAATGATGCGTAAAGCCCTCAATTAGGGGATAAGCGGAAAATTCATGTAAATGTTGACATAAAATTGCAAATCGTTTAAATACCGCTGAAAGTGTTACGTTAAAAAGGGACGCTAGATGCACGCAAGAAATTTCAGGCACGTTAAAAATCGGGCTTACACAAGAAAAGAATACGCTCGAGGCTTTCCACCACCAAAAATCGTAAAGTTCACTATGGGCGACACAAAAGCCACATTTGACTACGAAGTCCAACTCTTATCAACCAAAAGAGTTCAAGTACGCCATAGCGCACTCGAAGCGGCGCGTGTAGCCACAAACCGTGTTTTAATGGAAAAACTAGTTAACGATTACCTCATGGTTGTTCATCCATACCCACACATTATCCTGCGGGAAAACAAAATGATCTTCGGTGCCCACGCTGACCGTCTTCAGCAAGGAATGAGACGCTCATTCGGAACAGCAGTAGGCACAGCAGCAAAAGTTGAGGTAGACCAACCAATCATCACCGTAAGAGTAAAAGCAGCAGCTGCAGAAACCGCAAAACTATCACTTAAACGCGGTAGCGCAAAACTCCCAATTCACTGCAAAATCGTAGTGACCAAATCTCCAGCTCCAGCTGCCGCCGATAAGGCCCCGACGGAGACTGAAACCGCTTGAGTGAAGCAAGCAAAGCTTTGGTCTTATGGTTTGATGATGTAAGAAATAATGATGTTCCCATTGTTGGCGGCAAAAACGCCAGCCTTGGTGAAATGATCCATGCCGGGTTACCGGTTCCCAACGGTTTTGCCGTTACAGCTTTTTCATACGAGAAATTTATTGAAGAGAAACAAATCTCTAAACAAATTTATGCTGTAATTAAAGAAACAGTCACAGACCCTAACGACCCTAAACAGTATGAAGTAGCTTCAAAACGTATCCGAGAATTAATTGAAAAAACTCCGATTCCGAAAGATATCGAAGAAGCAATTCGTGAAGCTTACAAACAATTAAACAAACGCTTCAACCTTAAAGACACGTTTGTTGCTGTCCGTTCAAGCGCAACAGCAGAAGACCTGCCAGACGCTTCATTTGCTGGACAACAGGAAACTTATCTTAACGTAAAAGGTCCAGAAGACCTACTTGACAAAGTTGTAAAATGTTGGTCAAGCCTTTTTACTCCACGAGCAATATTTTACCGAACGGAGAAAAATTTTGCACACGAAAAAGTCTTCATCAGTGTCGGCGTGCAAAAGATGGTTAACTCTCGCGCTGCAGGTGTAATGTTCACAATTAACCCTGTAACTGGAAACCGAAACGAGATTGTAATTGAAGGCAACTACGGTCTCGGTGAATCAGTGGTTTCAGGCGCTGTCAACCCAGACGACTTCGTCATTGACAAGATCGCCATGGAAATCAAGGAACGTCGAATCGCAAGAAAAACCATCAAGTACATACGTGACCCAGAAACAGGAAAAACTGTACACTTAGATGTTCCAGCTGAACAGCAAAAAGAAGTCTGCGTAAGTGACCAGGAAATTATGGCGCTAGCAGAACTTGCTCGTAAAATCGAGAAACATTACGGCAAACCAATGGATATTGAATGGGCAATCGACCAAGACTTGCCTTACCCAGGTAACATTTTCTTGGTTCAAGCACGCCCAGAAACAGTGTGGTCAAAAACTATGGAAACCCCAACAGATGACTCAAAAGAAAAAAATAACGAACAACTTAAAGTTGCAGTTAAAGGCATCAGCGCCGGTAAACGCGGGTACGGCTTTGGGGTAGCTAAAGTTGCCCTAACCACTGACGAAGCATCATCAATGATGAAGAAAGGAGACATTCTAGTTACAGACATGACAAACCCCGACTTTGTCCCATACATGAAAATCGCTTCTGCGATTGTAACAGACAAAGGCGGAATCACCTCACACGCAGCAATCGTAAGCAGAGAACTAAACATTCCCTGTGTTGTCGGAACAGAAACCGCAACCGAAGTTATGAAAACGGGCAAAGAATACACCGTTGACTCAAGAAACGGAATAATCTACGAAGGCCTAATGAAACAAGACCCAGAAGCCACTAGTACAGTACTTCACACTGTGGATGCTCCCGCTCCAGTAACAGCAACAAAAATTTACATGAACCTAGCCATTCCTGACAAAATTGAGGAATACAAGAACCTGCCATTCCAAGGCATCGGTTTAATGCGTACAGAATTTATCTTTGCAGACTACGTTAAAGAACACCCATTACATCTTGTAGAAACAGGTCAAGACCAAAAACTCATCGACAAATTCGCCGAAGGCGTCGCAACAGTTGCACGCGCTATCCAACCGCGCATAGTAGTTGTAAGATTCAGCGATTTCAAGACTAACGAGTACCGTGACCTTAAAGGCGGCGACAAATACGAAATTGTCGAAGAAAACCCAATGCTGGGTTGGCGAGGTTGCAGCCGTTACATCAGCAAATGGTACGAAAAAGCATTCCGTCTTGAATGCCGAGCAATAAAGAAGTGCCGTAGCGAATGGGGTTTAAAGAATGTTTACGTTATGCTTCCAATGGTTAGAACACTGTGGGAGGCAAAACAGGTTCTAGAAATAATGCGTCAAGAAGGTCTTGAACGCAGCCGCGACTTCAAGATTTGGTTCATGGCAGAAACTCCAAGCATCGCAATAATGGCAGATGAATTTAGCAAACTCGTCGACGGATTCAGCATTGGCAGCAATGACATGACGCAGGGAGTCTTAATGATTGACCGCGACTCAGAACGCCTCGGACAAATGGGCTACTTCGACGAACGCGACCCAGCAGTAAAACGCATCATTGCACACTTAATCCAAGTAGCACACGAAAACGGTTGCACAGTAAGCATCTGCGGTGAAGGACCAAGTAACCTGCCAGACTTCTGCGAATTCCTAGTTCGTGCCGGTATCGACAGCATTTCAGTAAACAATGACGCAGTTGCAGCAACAAGAAGAAACGTTGCAGGTATCGAGCAAAAGATTGTTCTTGAACGCTTAGCAGAGACAGCAGCCATTCAAGCTGGCAAACCGTTAAAGAGGCCCGTTCCTGACTGGGAATGGTAACCACCCCTAATTTAACCTAATTCTTTTTAATTTTTGACAACTTTATATTCTTAAGGGCTTGAGATCATGAAAAATTTTGATTTTGAAGAAGAAAGAATCAAACAGGAAATACAAAATCTTGGCGCTAAAAAAGTTTTAATCCAGCTGCCCCAAGGCCTAAAACCTGAAGCCACCCGAATCGCAAAAATAGTGGAAAAGACTGGTGCACTTGCCATGATTTCCGCTGACCCATGCTACGGTGCATGTGACATAGCCACTAACGAAGCAGCAAGTTTAGGTGCAGACATGGTGATTCATTTTGGGCACTCAAAATTTGTGAAACACGAGGCAATTCCAACAATTTATGTTGAAGCAAGAGCCTCAGCAAACGTTAACGAAGCCATCGAGAAAGCTTTGCCATTGCTTAGTGGTTATTCAAAGATTGGGTTGGCAACTTCTGTTCAGCATCTGCAAACTCTTAACGAAACCCGCGAGTTTCTGGTACGAAATGGAAAAACCGTGATTATCGGCGAAGCTGGTCATGTTGGTTACGCTGGGCAAGTTATCGGTTGTGATTATAGTAACGTGAAATCAATTGCTGATGATGTTGAAGCGTTTCTGTTTGTTGGTGGCGGAATCTTTCATGCGTTGGGCATAGCTTTGAGCACTTCTAAACCAACTATAGTTGCTGACCCTTACGATAACAGGGCTTTTTCGCTTAGTGAGGAAGCTCAGAAGCTTCTCAAGCAGCATTGGGCATGCATTGAACAGGCAAAAAACGCTAAGAATATCGGGATAATCATTGGGTTAAAGCCTGGTCAGAAACGTGTTGAAGAAGCCCTTAAAGTCAAAGAGTTAATTGAAAAGCAAGGAAAAACTGCTTACCTGTTGGCAATCCGCGAGGTTTCGCCTGAATCGCTTATGGAGTTCCCAACCATTGAAGCCTACGTGAACACGGCATGCCCAAGAATCTCTCTTGATGCGCCGGGAAAATTCGCGAAGCCCATATTAACAGTTAACGAGTTTATGGTTGCATCCGGCGAAGCTTCATGGGAGAGTATGCTCAAAAAAGGCTTATTCGAAAACTAGACCTTGAACGGTTCCTATCAACCGTCAAAGTCAATCCAGCCCCTAAAGTCGAGCTTGAGCAGTACACCACTTCAGAAAACATTGCAGCAACCATGCTTTACATTGCCGCCTACACGAACAATGACATCATAGGCAAACAAGTGCTGGATTTAGGGTGCGGTACAGGAAGACTTGCTTTAGGCGCCGCTTTTCTTGGAGCACAAAACGTTTTAGGCGTAGACATCGACAAATCCGCGCTCAGGGTTGCCGTTGAAAACGCTCAGACAACTGGGTTAACCGCTATTACTCAATGGGTCAACGGGGACATTTCCGCCGTTAACGGTTGCTTTGATACGGTGCTGCAGAATCCGCCTTTTGGGGTTCAAACCCGTAACGCTGACCGTGCTTTTCTGGTTAAAGCTTTGTCGTCTGCCAAAATGGTTTATTCTTTGCATAATCACCCGGAGTTTGACAAGCGGCTTATTGGCATTTTAAAATCGTCTGGGTCAAATATGGTTGAGGTTCAACCTTCAGTTTTTCTTAAACGGTTTATTGAGCAGCATGGCGGAGTTGTAAGGGCGGTTTACGCGTTGCTTATGACTATTCCTAAAATGTTTGATTTCCACACCAAAGAGCACCATGACTTTGTTATTGACCTTTACGTTATAGAGCGTAAGAGTCCATAGGGGGAGTTTTTTGCTACAGGAATGTTTTTTTCTATTAAATCAAAAGGTTTATTGCATAGCGTAGAATCTTAGCATATGCTATTTAGCAAGACGCGATTTAATATTTCGCTTATTAAAGTTTAAAGAGAGAACTGTCATGAGTCTAAAACCACCGGAACAAAAAAGCGGTCACTTAGTCCTACCGGGCGAACGCTTAGGTGTTATTGAAGAGTTCATTCCTGATTCAGGAACCTACGTAAAAGATGGTGTAATCTACTCAAAAATTGTTGGACGCGCATTAATGGATCTTCTTAACAAGCGTGTCTCAGTTTATCCAGTAATTAATGGTGCAGTTACTCCGAAAGCTGGAACAACCATTATTGGTCAAGTTGGAAACGCCCAATCAGATAACGTGTTGGTAAAAATTTTCAAAGTTGGCGACAAAAAAATCAGTGGAACCTTCGGGGGCATACTTCACATCTCCGACGTTTCCGACCGTTACATTAACTCGATGAATGAAGTTTGCAAGCCAGGCGACATTATCCGCGCCAAAGTAATCAGCGAAAAGAACCAAATTTACCATTTAGCAACTCAAGACAAAAACTTGGGTGTGCTGTACGGTTTCTGTTCACGATGCAGTACCCTTATGAATCTTGACCGTTACGAAATGCGTTGCCCCAAATGCGGTAACATCGAGAAAAGAAAGACAGCCATTGATTATGGCACTGAACCACTTTAGAGGTAACAGGAAAATGAAAATTAATGTATTAAAGAAAAGCGAGCATGAACTTAAAATTGAAATTCAAGGTGCAGACCACGGCTTATGCAATCTGCTTCAGAAAAAAATCTTGCAAGACGAAAACGTTGACTTAGCAGGTTACGATGTTCCGCACCCATTAGCTTCAAGCCCAATCATTTATGTCAGAATGAAAGGCGACTTGAACCCTCAAGACACATTGCTTGCTGCCGCGAAAAAGGCAATAGCAGATAACGAAGAGTTTAGCAAGCAACTCGAAAAAGCTCTAAAAGCTTAAACATTTTTTCTTTTTAAAATTCAGTTTTGTTTTTCATAAAATGTTAAATTGATTTTGCTTCACTATTGTCTTTGTGAGGCTGTATTTTGTATCTTAAACATTTCAGGACCATTAAGCCTGAGATTCGCGTTGTAGGCGTTGATGATGGTAAACATGTTTTTCGTTCCAAAACCCAAGTGCCCATAGTTGGCGTTGTCTACAAAGGCGGTTATTGGTTTGAAGGCGTAATGTCCAATAAGATTTGGGTTGACGGGTTTGACGTTACCGAAAAGGTTGCTGAAATGGTTAAGGCTTCACCGCATTTTAGGCAACTGCGTGCCATAATGCTTAATGGGGTAACATTTGCAGGCTTCAACGTTATAGACATAATTGAACTCAACAAAGTCACCAAGCTGCCTGTCATCACGATTTCGAAAGATAAACCTGACTTGGAAAGCATCCGTTCCGCTTTAAGCAACCTTGACCATGCAGAAGAACGTTATAGCACACTGCTCAAAGCCGGTGAGATTGTACCTTTACAAAATAAAGGCAAAAAAATTTTTATTCAAACCTCTGGATTATACTGCGAGGATGCCCAGAAAATTATTGCTTTAACATCCACAAGAAGCAGTATTCCTGAACCGTTGCGGGTAGCTCATTTAGTTGCCTCAGGAATCAGCTTTTTGTAATCGAATATTTGGAAAAAGTTTAAAAGCAATAAAGATAAGGGAATCAAAAACGGATGAGGGAACCTAAATGGAATTCTGTCCTAAATGCGGTAGTCGTCTTGAACCGAAGAAATCAAAAACAGGTAAAGAAGCCTCTTTGGTCCTTGCTTGCCCTAAATGTGGATACAAAAAACCTGAAGTCGGAGCACCACTTGAACCTAAACTTGCAAAAGTGATTCAGCATAATCCGTCTCAGTTTGTAGCTGTCATAGGCAAGGAAGAACAGAAACTTAGTACACTGCCAACTGTCAGGGTAGAATGTCCAAGGTGCGGAAATAATCAAGCTTACGTGTGGCAAGTGCAAACACGTGGAGCAGACGAGTCTTCAACACAGTTTCTGCGTTGCACAAAATGCAACTACACTTACAGAGAATACAGTTAAACTGTCTTCTCTTTTTTCATGTTTTTTATCATTTTTTGGTTTTTCTAAAAAGTTAACAGAGTTTTAGGGTTTAGTTGGGGTTTTAGAACAAGTTTATCTATAAGGTCAGCGATAAAGCATAACTTATATAACTATACAACATATCCATAAAGCGAGGAAGAGGAACCGTGTTTAAGCTCAAAGTATCTGACGCTAAACTCTTAAGAGATATGGCTACTGCAATCTCAATACTAGTTGATGAAGCAACCTTCAAAATTGACACTGAAGGATTAAAACTACGCGCAATGGATCCATCACGCGTAGCAATGATTGACTTCGAATGGCCAAAAACCATTTTTGAAGAATATCTTTGCACTGAACCAACAAAAATGTGCATCAACATAAGTGAACTCCTCAAACTACTCAAACGCGCAGGCCGCGACGAATCCGTAGAGTTATCCCTTGACGACAAAACCGGACGCCTGCAAGTCAAAATCATGGGCAAATACGCCCGAAACTTCACGATGCCAACTCTTGAAGCATCAGAAGAAGAGGTTCCTACTCCAAAAATCAGTTTCAACGTTAAAGCAAAAAGCACCACCGCCGGATTAAGCCAAGCAATCGAAGACGCACAACTAGTCAGCGACCACGTGCGAATCGAGGCTGACCCAGAAAAAATGGTGCTAAGCGCCACCGGCGACTTGATGGGTGCAACAATCACCCTGCAAAAAGGCAGCGACGCCCTACTTGACTTGGAAGTTAAAGAAAACGCCAAAGCAACCTTTAGCCTAAGCTACTTGTCTGAAATTATTAAAGCTGCTTCAGCAACCTCAGACATTGCAACACTTGAATTCTCAAGTGACATGCCTGTACGCATCGACTTCCAGCAGACCAAAGAGGGCAAATTAACGTTCTTCTTGGCGCCAAGAATAGAAACAGAGTAAATTTGCCAATGGAATCAGCGGGCTTTACAAAAAGCGATTTAGCTAAATATCCCTTTTTGAAAGAAACCGCTCGTTATCTTTCTCCTTTAGATTTACAGATTGAAGACCTAATTAGTCCAGGTATGCATCAAATTTTAGACCGCGCCGTTGAACGTGTAACTTCTGCAATAATTGACCTGACTGTTAGACCTTTAATTGACGAGCAGGGTCTCAAGTACATAATCAAAGACTTGGACAAAGAAATCATCTCTTTTCCTGTTGCGATAATGCTTGTTTCCGCAACCGACAACTCTTTAATCAAAAAACGTTACGCGCTGGCCGAAGCTAAACAAGCAACAAGCGAATTATCTTCTGAACCCAAAGAGACAATCCTTAAAGTAGCTCTTGACTTCGGCTGGAAAATAGCCTTAACTCCACCTGACAGCGACTCCGCGTTCGATTTTGTCTTATACTTTAGCGATTATCTACAAAACGCCAGCCACTTACACGACGCCAAATGGAAACTAGTAAACACTATTCTTTCTGAAGGCAACGTGTACATTAACAAGCATGATGTTGTGCGTTTGCTGCAGGAAGAAATAAAACGGCGCATAGAGAAACGTCTCAACACTGCCACCTTAGACAGGTATCCAGATGAAATCTCGGAATTAGCTGAAAAACTCAAAATTATTGCCGCTGAGCACATCGGGCAAAATGAAACAGAGTTCCCAAAAGTTGTTGTGCAAGAAGCTTTCCCTCCTTGCATTAACGCCCTCTACGATGGGGCTTCGAAGAATCATCATTTGCCCCACATGGGACGTTTCGCTTTAACGGCTTTCTTGGTTAACATAGGTATGAGCCCCGAATCCGTTACCGAGCTTTTCAAATCGTTTTCAGACTATAATGAACGACTTACACGTTATCAGGTCGAACATATTGCTGGCGAACGTGGGTCAGGCACAAAATACACTTGTCCCCAATGCTCCATTCTTCAAACCCACAACGTCTGCAAAAACCGTGATGACCTTTGTAAACGCATCTATCACCCGCTCAAGTATTACAAGATTAAATCTGAACAGATTGCTCAGAAACCGCCTGAAACTTCGCAGGAACAGCAGGCACCGAAAAAGTAGCATACCAGCCGTCTTAATATCAAAAGTTTATTAGGTCACACTACACTAGTTTAAAGTGTACTTTTGAAGTGTTTCTGAAGTGAATTTTTTGATGACTTACCAGTTATCAGGGGATATGCATGTTTCTTCAAAAATTGGCGTGATTTTGCCTACTTATGGGGAAGCAGACAACATTGCAAAACTGATAAATGACATTGAAAACTTGAATCTTAACGTCTCGATTTTAGTAATTGATGATTCAAGTCCAGACCATACTGCGGAAATTGTGCAGAAAATGCAGGAAAAATTCAGCAACATCATCCTGTGTGTTCGACCCAAAAAAACTGGTTTGGGCACTGCTATTACGGATGGCTTTAGGCTTTTTCTTTCAATCCCTAACACTCCACAGTACGTGGTAACCATGGATGCAGATTATTCTCACGACCCAAAAGCTATACCGCAACTGCTTTCAAGCATGGAAAAAAACTGCGGCTTAGTCATTGGAAGCCGATATTGTAAAGGTGGCAAAACAGCGGGGTGGCCTTTAACCCGAAAAATCATTAGCCGTGTCGCCAATTTTATAGCCCAAAACAGTCTTGGACTAAACCTGCATGACTGCACCAATGGTTTTCGCTGCTACTCCACTGATTTTCTTAAAGAAGCCATCAGCAGTCTTCACAGTCAGACTTACGAAATCCAGATTGAAACTATAAGGCAGGCGGTTTCGAAGGATTTTTTGGTTAAAGAGACACCGATTTTGTTTGTCAACCGTAAACGTGGCAAATCCAAACTTACCTTCACAGAAATCAAGAGTTACTTAACTTACACTTTTAAAGCTACAATACCTAAACGTTCCAAGCCACGATAGGTTTATCTTTTTTAAACCAGTTTTTGTATTCCTACTTTATCTTGTGTGGGCTTGGAAGGTTGAGGGCAAACCTGTTAGGGCATGTAGTTTCATTAAAGGCGTTACTGGTTGTTTTGGTTGCCTTACTGGTTTTAAGTGTCTCATTTGCTGTAATTAGCATTTACCCTGTGCAGACTGGGCAAACGCAAACTTCTGTGCTGCTTGACGAAAGTTTCTATTTAACATCTTTGGAGACACGCCGTCAAGGCTTAGGCTCATTTCACGGCGACGAAAACTTGACTGTTCACGTTCAAGGTGACCCTGACTTTACAAAGAACGTTTCAATCATAACCTACCGCGCAGTCAACTTCACCGAACAATCCGTCGATGATATCACGTTTAATTTTCTTGCAGGCGCCGACTATTACGAAGCAGTTTTTTACTGTTTACCCCAAACCTCTGGCGAAGTGCATTTAACAGTGACGGTTAACAAACCCGCCGTAGAATACCCATGCAGCGTACTTGGAAACCCGGCAAAAGTGCTTTTTGGTTTAAGCTTGTCTGCAATCATTCTGGTTTCTCTAAAAGTTGCCATTGACCAAAACACAAAAAAGCCATCCTCAACTGTTTTGCAGTCAATTAGCCAGACTGGACGTAAACGCCTGCTTGTTTTGCTTCTGGTTTCTTTGATGGTTTGGTTTAGCCTCTTAGCTGTAAACACTAACCCGCTAGCCGATTTTGAAGGCTGGTACACAGACCACGCACGCCACTCTTACACAGCAACCCTATTCTTAGACAAGGGTTTAACGGTGTTTGACACTCCACTTGGTGTCCTATCAAGCTTTGACGGTTCATACTACAAGTTCGTCACTTGGCCCGAAATGCCTCACCTGTACCCGTTAGGCAGCCTTTTCTTGTTTTTGCCTTTTGGTGTCCTGCTTCAAAACGGCGTTGACCCTGGGTTGGTTTTTAAACTTGAAATTGCCCTGTTCATTGCGGTTGCGCATGTTTGCCTGTATTTTTTCTTAAAATACTTCTGGAAAAAACCTCTTGATTTGCCTTGGAAACTTGTTGGCGTTTACATAATTTATGTTTCGCTTGTGATTTTCGCGGCTAACGGCATGTTTGACTCTGTTGCGTTTCTGTTCAGCCTGTTTGGGTTACTGATGTTTTTAACTAAACGATTTGACTACTTTATTTTGTTAGTTGGCGTTTCAATTATTTTTAAGTATCAAGCAGGCATTTTCCTGTTGCCCCTAATAATTTACGCTCTTGTCGAGCTTTACCGTGAAAACCGCCTCAGGGGGCTTGCCCGAAACAAAAATGTGCTCGCCGGCGCAGTTTTAGCCGTTGTCAGCGGGTTCACAGCAGTTCTTAGTGCACCTTACCTGCTGAAGACGCGCCCTGAACTAATAATGAATGGAATTAACGCGTTTAATCCGCACTCACAGATTCCATGGTGGCTTCAAGCCTTCGCCGTCGTGCTAACCTTAGCCGTAACGCTTGCTTACGCTGCTTACATGTACAAAAGAAACAGCTTGCTGTCGCTTTCAGCCATGTTTATGCTGCTGCCAAGCTTCATGATGCCCTACATCCAAAACTGGTACTTGCCTTTCCTTTTCGTTTACATTCTGGTTCCCCAAGAAAAGAAGGAACTTGGCGCAACCATGATTTGGCTGGTCTTCTTGGTCATAATTTTGTCTTTTGGTGGGTCATCATTTAATCCGCTGATAATTTTTGAGAACCTCAAAACTATGCTTCACCTATAATGTCTCGTTTACATACAAATGCAGCACTGAATGGTTAACGGTTAAATTAGGGAAACAAAGCATATACCGTGTTAAGGGTGGCGCATGTTGTCTTCCAGAGATTTTGTTTACTCCAAATTCACAGAATTCTACAATGACCCATCCCACGCGGTTCCGGCGCCATCCAACCTTGAACAACGCGAATTTGCTTACTTAATGTTTAAGGAACGTTTCATGGTTCGCCACAGACGTTTCGAAAGCATAGACGTTTTCCAATCCGTCCTTGCCAGAAACGTGCCCTCAGACGTTTACCACTCCTGCGCATACTACGAAAACCCAGACCTTGACATGGACAAAAAAGGCTGGACCGGCAGCGACCTCGTATTTGACATTGACGCTGACCACATACCCACAAGCTGCGGCAAAATCCATGACGAATGGACCTGCCAAAAATGCGAGTTCAGCGGAAAAGGCATAACCCCCGACGAATGCCCCATCTGCGGCGCCGACAAGTTTTCCACTAAAATCTGGGCTTGCGACCAATGCCTTGAATCAACACGGATAGAAACAGCCAAACTAATTGACATGCTTGAGAAAGATTTTGGGTTTGCGGCTAACGAGTTGCATGTCTTTTTTTCAGGTCACCGAGGCTACCATATTCATGTTGAAGATGAAGCAGTGCGGTCGCTTGATGCCTTGTCACGGAAAGAAATCGTTGACTACGTTACTGGGCTTGGCTTATCAGTGCTTGATAAAGAAGCTAAAGAAAAACCTAAACCAGGCAAAAAGCGTCCTGGCGCTAAAAAGTTTAACCTGCACGATTACGGGTGGAACAGGCGCTTGAAGGTGGGCATGGAAAAGTTTCTTTCAAACGCCACTGCTGAGGACCTAAAAAATGTTGGGTTAAAGAACAATAATTTGCTGAAAAACAAGGATGTAATTATACGGCGTGCTATTGAGGATGGCAGATGGGGAAGTATTCCAGGCGTTAGTGAAGCTACATGGCGTAAACTGGCTGAGCACGTTAAAGATTTGGAGTCAGCAAACATTGATACGGTTGTAACTACAGATATTCACCGGTTAATCAGGATGAACGGCACCTTGCACGGCAAAACAGGATTGTTAAAGATGGAGTTTCCAGCACACCAGCTTGACGATTTTGACCCGTTCACGCAAGCAGTAGCTTTTAAAAAGGGCACAGCTAAAGTGTTGGTCTCTGACGCGCCTGAGTTTAGGTTAGGCGGGCAAACTTTAGGTCCATACAAGAATGTGCGGGTCGAGTTGCCCACGGCTGCGGCGATAATGCTTATCCTGAAAGGCAGAGCTGAGGTGGCAAACTAGATGTACGATGAACTATACCAAGCATGGAAACATGAAGTAACAGAGTCTACACTTGGTACTTTGCCCCGCGACTTCTACGAACGCATCACCAGTTATTTGCGTAAAATAAAAGAAGAAAACCAGCTAGCCGACAATAAAACCCTCAAAACAACCCTGCTTGAAAAAGAAGCCGCCAACGTTAAACGCATGCTTGGCGAACTGTTGTGGGCAAGATACAAAAAACTAATCAAATTTACCACCCAAACCCAAAAATTGTCCACAGAACTGTTAGCGTTTGAAGAAGCTGAAATCTTTGAAAGCTTTGTGCCCTTCACTGAAGCTTACCACAAATTTGCTAAAAGCCTGCTTCAAGGACAAACCAGCCAGTCCAGTCAAGAGCTTCATAAACGTATTACGTTGCGGTTTGCCAAAAGTATCCCGCAAATTATGGGTTCTGACATGAAACCTTACGGGCCATTTACTGCTGAAGATATTGCTTCTTTGCCGACTCAAAACGCTAAAGTATTTGTTAAGCAAGGCTTAGCAGTAGTAGTTGACGTAACCTAACCTTGTTTTGACGGTAAACCGTTTTTGGGCAAGGAAGCTTTTAGCAGTTTTCTGTTTTTGTGCCTGTTCCATAAGCCTATGGCTAAAAATATCAAGAGTGGATACATGATAATCCATGTTATCGAGTAAAGAGGTCCATAGTATTTGTGGAATAAATCAACCTCCCATGAAGCCGCACCATACTGCATGCCTATCAAAAAAATCTGAATAATTCTGGCAATATTAATGAAATACGTGATTACTGCACCAAAAATGAAGTATCCGATTTTTGCTTTCCAAGAAATCGGCATACGCTTCAAAAACAGCAACACTACGACGGTGTATATGAGGAAGCTTTCGATTCCTGCGCATGGCCATGCAATTCCAAACTGGGTGCTTCCCATTGGACCTGAAACGCTTAAGAGCGGCATGGTTCCGTGAACTGAATCAGATATTTCATTAAGAACAGTAGTGTATCCCATGAGGTTGAAGATTGCTGCGGCTGCGTAGGCTGCTGTGGGGACAAAAAACTGGAACAAGGTAAAGTTGCCATACGGGTAAACGTTGTCGATAATGTATATTGCTCCAACCATTAACATGAAAAATGCGGGGATGGCGTAGTTGATTAAGCCTTTTTTGCCAAACATCAAAAAGACTATTGCAGTGAAGAAGGCTGCAAACGCCAAATATTCAAACGCTACAGGCATTGTTGTAGCCCAGCCTCCTTGAATGTTATTTGCAAGAGCCCAATTTAATATGGCGTCATTTAATCCTAAACTGTAGGATGCCCAAACATAAAGCGTGGGAACGATTAAAGCTACAATAAGCGCTATGGTGCGTGGGGAAAACAGTTTGGTTACCTTTTTTTCCTTAAAGTTTTCCCATCCCAAAATAAGTTCAAGCCCAATTAGCCACACAAAAAACAATTCAAACGTTCTGCCTTTCCACATGGATTCAAATGTTGCTTGAGCATACAGTGGACGTGAAGGATCTAAAGTGGGCTCTAAAGGGTTGAATGCGTATAACCCGATAAGTGGAATAATAAATGCTATTAGTGGTAACAATGGCAAGAGCATGCTTGGTTGATTTCTGATTTGCTCAAAAATGTTAGGCATTACGTTACCAATCCATCTTGAACATTATACGGGCGTCACAGTCATAAAAAGAGTTTCCCACAACAGGAAAAAGTCTCTAAAAAAGCATTAAACACAGAAATTTCTTTTTTGCACCTTTTTATTAAGAATTAAATTATCTGCTTTTTATAAGCGCAAAAAAGTCAAAAAGCAACCCTTTGCTTCCAGTTACACAGGTGAAAATGTGACTCGAGGATTACCATGGACGGCACAGGAAGAAGCCCAACTAAAAAAACTCGTAGAAGCCAAAACACCCCTTGACGTTATAGCTTCAGCCCTTGGCAGGCAGCCAACCGCAGTTCTTGTTAAAAGCCAACGCCTTGGACTGCAAATCAGTGGGCAAATAACCGAAAGAGAGCTTCCATTGCCTGAGGAGTTGCCAAGCGTAGAAGAAACACTAAGGAAACTAGCTGGTGCATTAGAAGCCGCATCTGAACCGGGCTTAAGCAAAACTGAAGTTCAACGCCTCCAAGTGGTCGCTACACTTGCCCGCGCCTACAAGGAAATCCTCGCTGACTACATCAATTACCGCGAAATCGAAGCAAAACTAAATGATATGGAGGTAAAATATGCCGCGCTCCTGCAAAACAAAAGCCAAAACCCTGCGCCCCAACCAGTTCCTTCCCCGATGGCACAAGCTCCAACAGAATAACCAGCTAGCCGAAGAGTTGGCGCAAGAAAAAACCGAAAACCTCAGCAGTGACCCCATAGTTTTCTGCAGGGAACTCTTGGGTTTTACACCGTTTAGTTATCAAGAACATTTTATTCGCCTCTTTGTTGAGAACCAGTTTACTGCGGCACGTTGGAGTCGTCAAAGCGGAAAAAGCTTCATTGTCGCAGCCCTGCTATTGTGGTATGCTGTGACGCATCCAGACAGCGCCGTTGGCATTGTTGGCCCTTCTTGGCGTCAAACTAAACGCATCCTCTCACGCATCGCCGCCTTCACCCACAAACTGCCTTCAGGTTACGCGTTTAAGCCTCAACGTACCCAGATTCACTTCACCAACGGCAGCACAATTGAAGCTTTCCCAAACAACCCCGAAACCATACGAGGACCAACCCTCCACGTAGTCTACGCTGACGAATTCAATTTTGTAGCCAACGACCAAGAACTCTACGACGCCATCCTCTACACGCTCGGCACAACAGACGGCAAATTCGTCTGCAGCAGCACACCATGGCACACCGACAGCGTCTTCTTCAAAATATTTAACCACAAAGACTTCGCCGACTACAAAACCTCCCACGTAACAGTAGAACAAGCCATGGAACCCAACGGACCATTAAAACAGGGCATAATACAAAAAATCAAAACCCAAATGGGCGATGACCCAATCCGTTGGCGACGCGAGATGCAGGCAGAATGGGCAGAAGACCAAGATGTCTGGTTAACCCAAAGCCAAATCGCACAATGCATCGGCACCGTAGCCACATGCGGCGAAGATTTGCAGGAATACAACCCTGAAACGGAGCGCCGAGGGGACTTTTTTGTTGGGTTGGATTTGGCGCAAACCCGCGACTACACCGCCCTTGCCGTAATAGAAAGAGTTGACGAGCGACTGTTTCTGCGGCACCTAAAAATCTTCCAGCAACCCACCATATACGCCACCGTTTTAGGCTACCTTAAAGCCCTGCAAGACCGTTGGCACGGATTCCAAAAAATTCGCGTAGACTTCACCCGTGAAGGTCCAAGCATAATCGCCGACATGGAAAACGCAGGCATCCGCAACGCAGAAGGCGTAAACTTTAGCGTCCCACGAAAAAGCGAAATGGCAAGCCTACTCAAACAACGCATGGCAAACCATCAACTCTTTTATCCCCTACTTCACTGGGAACGACCATACAGAGGAGAAATATGCACAGAACTAAACGTAGAACGCTACAGCCTAAACAAAGACGGCACAATCGGCTTTCATCACCCGCAAGGGACACACGACGACGTGTTCTGGGCAATGGCGCTGGCTGTTTATGCAACCGCAGAAATGGGGCCAGAACCGTTTCTAGCAGTCATATCAAGAGAATAATGTTTTATTCTGTATTTCCGATGAATCGTGTCTCTTCAAAGTCTTTTAGATGTTTATCGCTCGTTAATATTTCTGCGTTAAATGCTCGTGCTGTTGCAAGAATTAGTGCATCTGCCATTCCCAAGTTTTTGCTAAGGCTTATTTCTGCTGCTTCTAACGCTGTCTGGGCTGTTAATTCAACGATTTTTGTTCGTGCTATTTGAGCGTAGGCTTCAAGTGCGCTTTTTTCTCCTTGGATACTTCTGACTCGTTTATACACTTCATATACCACGATTGTCGGGGTTACATAGTCTTTATCGTTTACCTGTTCTACGGCTTTTGCATACTTTTCTGATAGTGGACCATCAAGAAAATATTCTAGCCAACCGTATGAATCGATTAAAATCAAAAGCGTTCCTCTTCCTCACGGATGTTTTGAGTGTCTCCCCCTTTGACGAATCCCCGCATTTGTTTTATGGGTTTTTGGGGCACTAAGTGAATTACTCCAGCTGTCTCTATCATTATTATTTCTTCACCTGCTTTCAAATTCATTTTTTCTCTGATTTCCGCGGGAATTACAATCTGAAACTTGGGGGAGAGTTTTACTTTAGCCATATCGAACCCTTAATGTAGGATAAATATGCAACGATATATAAAATTATCCAACAGCAGCTCCCTTGTCATTCCAAAACTGGATGGTTCCACAATGACGTCTTGGGAGGCATTGTATTAACGGTTTATGCGACAGCAGAAATGGGGCCAGAACCCTTCTTAGGGTTTGTTCCGCGGGGTTAAAGTTACAGCCATGTTGTATGTATTTCTTTGATTTGTTTGAAGTGAGGATCATCTGAAATGCATACGGCGTTTAACATGGACGCGGTTGCTGCTATGATGCTGTCACCCATAGAAAGCTGATACTTTTGCCTTAGTTCAGCCGACAACACTGCTATTTGCTCATCAACTGGAATAACCTTGAAACTCTGTTTTACCAGTGCCATTCTCAACTTGGCGGTTTCTCGTCCCTCTCGTGCAAGGGTTAATCGGTAAAGTTCATGCATTACTACTGCTGAAATATGTTTTTCTCTTTTTCTTTTTTCGCTTTCTATCCATTTGTGCATGTCTGGGTCTCTGGTGAAAAATAGTTCTGCAAAGAATCTTGTATCGTAGACTCGGTTAGGCATCTTCTTCCCTGAGTTTGTCAAGTTCTTTCTTTACTTCTTCGACTGTAGCATATGGTGCCCCTGATCCAATATAGTCCCAGATTGTTTTCTTGGGTTTGAAGAGGATTCCTTCATCAGTTTCGATGACTTCTAGGCGTGTTCCTTCCTCTATTTTGAATTTTTTACGAAGTCTTGCAGGAATGGTCGTTTGACCTTTTCTTGTTACTACCACTTCAGACGCCATACATCACTCACGTACTACTTAATAGTAATCTTGCACTTTTAAATCTGGCTATGCCTAGATCGTTGCTATTTTCGAAATAAAATTGTCAGAGCAACAATGGTTTTGAACTGAAAACGTCAAAGGAGCAGTTCTGTTTACCCTTCAAACAAAAACCAAACACCCAAACAAACGATAAAAACATTTTTCGTATGCAAAATAACATGGTCAAGAAAGTTTGACGAAAACCCTTTTATCGCTTCCGTAATACAGAAACCAGTTCGGTTTAAAAATTGAACAAAATCGCCTTTGCCTTATTGGTTATGCTGTTAGCCAGTAGTCTGCCTAATTATTACAATATTTTAGCTGAAACAGTCGTAACTAGAGCTGAATCATTAACTTCCTCCGATATAATATGGACAAAAGAGAATAGTCCATATATGCTCTTAGAAACAATTACTTTCATAGGTTACAAAGAACAACTGACAATAGAACCGGGAGTAATCGTTAATCTAAACGGTAACACTCTAAAAGTAAACGGAACGCTTATCGCTAAAGGTGCTCAAGATCAAAAAATTTTCTTCAAAAACGGCTCAGTAATACTTGATTCCCAAAGCTCCAAAATTGACAACGCCGTTTTGCTTGATTCAATCAACATCACAATCAATTCAGGGGAGCCTGTAATATCCAACAGTTACATCCAAGGCAACTTAACCCTCAACGGTGGATCACCAATAATTAGTGCCAACATTATTGACGCGAGAGTTTTTGTTAAAGACGGTTCACCCACTATTTCCAATAATATTATTTCGGATGGAATCCATGCTGACGCTAAAGGTGGACCAGTTACTATATCAAACAATGAAATAACCTCAAAAAGCGGTTTTACTGTAATTTATATTCAGGGGGTTCATGCGGATATTACTGGAAATAAGATTGTTGGAAACAATAATGAAATTGGAATTCAAGTCTGGCTAGTAATAACTTCGGTTTCAATTGTGGATAATCAGATCAGTAATTGCACAATTGGCATATGGTCAGGTGCTGGAAGTATCGCCGGGGCTGTATCTATCTTAAGAAATGTCATTTTTAACAATGATGAAGGTCTCCATCTTTATTATACTGCGACAGTTAAAGAGAATACAATAGCGCAAAACAGAATTGGTGTGCGGGTCTCTCAAATATCAGCATTTAGCCAAAACAATCTTCAATACAACAGCGAATTAAATATGGAAAATATGCCGGCGTTTGATATAGATGCTGCCAATAATTGGTGGGGCACAGCCGATATGCAATCTATTAGTCAAACAATAGTCAGTACTTCTGCTCAAGTGTTTTTCTTTCCCTTTTTATCAGAGCCAAATACAGATGCACCAGAAATTCCTGTAAATCAGTCGATAACAATACCAACTCCTCCACCCGACCCAACAAGTTTAGTTGAACCAAAAAAAGAGCCTTTCCAACCAGTCCTTATCACTGTTTTAGCAACAATACTCACTATTGTATGTGTAAGTTTGTTAGCTTACTTGAAAAGGCACAAATAAGTTTTGCTCACCATTTCAGTGAACGGCAACTGAAGTATTAAGCTGTCTTTCATATTTGCAAGTCGAGCAACTAACATGGTCTACGCCAATTATCACAATAAAAAAAGCGTGGAGCCGGCAAGGAGCGGACAGGACTAATCCGTGTCCTCCAGAAAAAGTTGTGCTTAAAGATTGCTCTAAAGCATTTTGGAATGATTCAGCATGCATTATGCTGATTGATTAAACTGTTCTGTTCACTGGTTGTGTTCTGCTGTTTCTTTTAGGTATGCCCCTGTCTTATGTGTGGGTTTAGTTTTTAAATAATACTTTTAGCAGAGTATTCTATTGTAAGGCTGGTCAGATATTACATGAATAGAAAACTGGGGGTTGGTTTTCTTGTTTTTATATTCTTCGTTGCTGTTTCTACACGTGTTCTTGCTCAATACTTCAAAATAATGCTTCATCATTAGCTTTGTCCACATTAAAAATTCCGCCTGTTAGCGCACTCGAATCTGAGGCTGAACCTACAATGCCGCCCTTTGACCCCGCGCAGGTTCCTCCCTGCAATATGAGTCAAGTTTACAATCAAATGGCGACCAACCCAAGATTTGACCCTTACCATACTGATCCAATTAACCCGTAGCATCTTGACCTGATTGTGGCAGTTTGCACATTAAGCAAGCAAACAACAGCACCTGCAGAACCCCAAAAACAGCATTATATGCACTCATTTGATTGTTGTTGTATATAGGAGACTCTGCGGCAACAACTTCTAAACAAGAAAAACAGGTGTCAAAGCGTAGTCTGTCAGTGATGTTTTAATTTTGTCAGCGAAAAGGTATAAGAATGGGTGCGTTACTTTTATGCAAAGCTAAAGCTGGTAGTGAACAAAGTGAACGTTCCTAAAGAAGTCAAGACTTACTGTCCAAAATGTAAAGATCATGAAGCTCACGCAGTAACCTTATACAAGGCTGGAAAACGTAGAGCCCTAGCAGTTGGTGAACGCGCCCACGCACGTGAAAAACGTGGCTATGGTGGACAAAAATATGCCCTCCAACACGAATTCGCCAAAACAACCAAAAAACAGACTTTACGTTTGAAATGTAAAAAATGCGGTTACATGCGTCACAAAGACGGAATCAGGCTAAGAAAACTAGCCCTTGTTTAAACTTAAATGGAGATAGAAATTATGTCAGAATGGAACAAGCTTATCCCAAAACCAAGCAGCAGTTTCCTACGTGTTAAATGCTTAAAATGCGGCAACGAACAATTAGTGTTCAGCCACGCAACAAACACCGTTACATGCAACGTGTGCAACGAAACATTAGCTGCACCCTCAGGCGGAAAAGCAAAAATCAACGGCGAAATCCTGTCCGCATTAGAATAAACATAAAGAGTGACATTATAAAATGGCGGAGCGTAAGCCTGAATGGCCAGAAAATGGCGACTTAGTAATTGCTACGATAGAGTCCGTTACTGATTACGGTGCTTACGCAAAACTTGACGAATTCGACAAACGTGGATTACTACACGTTTCAGAAATTTCTTCTTCATGGATTCGCAACATCCGCGATTTTGTTCGTGAAGGACAAAAAGTTGTTCTCAAAGTTTTACGTGTAGATTCTGATAAAGGACACATTGACCTTTCATTACGTCGAGTAACTAAACGTGAACGCATCGAAAAAATCATGTCATGGAAAAAGGAACGCAAAGGCGAAGCCTTACTCCGTGAAGTCGCCACAAAAGTTGGCTTAAACGCTGAAGAACTCTATAAACAAGCCGGCGAAAAAATCGATGAAAAATTCGGCATATACGAAGGCTTTGAAAAAGCAGTAAAAGAAGGACCCGAAGCATTAATCAAAATCGGTGTACCCGAAAACATTGCTCGCGCCTTTGCTGAAGTCGGTGAAGACCGCATTCACGTTAAAATGGTCAAGGTAAAAGGTGTCCTTGAAATCAGGTGCATGAAACCAAACGGCGTTAAAGTTATCAAAGAAGCATTTGCCGCAGTTAAAGCAGAAAAACTCCGTGCAGCCGAAGTAAAATTCTACGTTATAGCCGCACCAAAATACAGCATTGAAGCCCGAGCGGAAAACTATAAGAAAGCTGAAGAAGTATTCCAGAAAGCTGCTCAAAGTGTCGTGACCAACATTACTAAAGCAGGCGGACAGGGCACTTTTAGAAGGGAAAAATAGTTTGGTTTGGCAACTGCGAAAATGCGTTAAATGCAATCATTATACACTTAACAAGACAGCGTGCCCTTACTGTAGTGGCCCTGTAAAGATTCCTCATCCAGCAAAATTTTCGCCAGACGATAAATACCTGAAATACCGTATGGCAATGAAAAGAGGTAGCGAAGAACAATGAAAGAAACCTACATTAAAGAACTCACACAAATCCAACCCAGCAATCCCGTGTTAATTGAAGGGCTTCCAGGTTTAGGTTTAGTCGGCAAAATTGCCATGCGCTACTTAATCAAACAACTAAAAGCCCAAAAAATCGCTTACCTGTACTCACCACATTTTCCATACTTTGTTCTAGTTAACAAGAAAGGCAACGTACGTTTACTGCGCGGCGCCTTTTATTACTGGAAAAACCCCAAAGAGGACGGACACGACCTCATCCTATTCACTGGCGATAGCCAATCACAAACAATTGAAGGCCAATACGAAATCGCCGACCGCATGCTAGACTTTGCAGAAAAAAACCATGTACAAACAATCGCTACAATTGGCGGTTACCGCATGGAAGCAAAAGACAAACCAAAAGTCTTCGTAGCAGCAACCTCCAAAAACGTAATTGATAAATCAGTCGCGGCAGGCGCATCCTTGAGCACTTCAGGCAGCCCAATTGTTGGCACAGCAGGCTTAATCTTAGGTTTATCAAAATTCAAAAAAATTGACGCTCTCTGCCTTCTAGGTGAAACACGCGGCTACCTTCCCGATCCATTAGCTGCAAAAAGTGTACTTGAAATCCTAAAAAACACTTTCGACTTCGACATTGACTTAACTGGTTTAAACGAAGAAATCTCACGCGCAGAAACAATGGTTACACGCTTACAAGCAATCGAAGAAAAACGTGCACTGCAAGCAGAAGAAACAAAGAAGCAAGACGAAAAGAAAACAACCTACATATCCTAAACTTTTCTTCTTTCCAATTAAGTTAATTCTTTTTTGATTATGTCTACGATTTGTTGGGCGGCTGTTCCATCTCCAAAAGGTGAAACAGTAGGTAACTTACTCCAACTGCCTAACTCGTTAAGAGCTGAGAGAATATGTTTTTTATCTGTGCCAACAACTTTGGCAAAACCCGCCTCTACTGCTTCTGGCCGCTCCGTTGATAGACGCATTACAAGTACGGGTTTGCGGATGCCGGGTGCTGTAGATTCTTCTTGAATGCCACCTGAATCGGTAATAATCACTGAGCATCGACGCAGGAGCACAAGAAAATCAAGATAACCCAACGGCGGCAAAACCTTAACGTTCTTCATTGTCAAGACTTTGTCGTAAAGATTGCTTTCTTGTAGACGTTTTTTTGTTCTTGGGTGCATGGGGTAAACAATGGGTAATGGTGACTCAGCGAAGACTTCCATGAACGTTTTAAGCACGGCAAGGTCGTCAACATTTTCTGCCCTGTGCGCTGTAGCAACTGCAAAGTTTTCATAGGCGACCTGTTCGAGGATAGTTGCTTTCTTTTCTGCCATAGGCAAATGCTGATTAACAGCGTCGATAACTGTGTTGCCTGTGACAAATATTTTGCCCCAAACACTCTCTTTCTCCAAGTTAGCTTTAGCTCTTGGCGTTGGCGCAAACAAATAATCTGAAATGTGGTCAGTTAAACGCCTGTTATGCTCTTCCGGCATACGTAAATCAAAACTTCTCAGACCCGCCTCAACATGCCCCACTTTAACTACGTTTTTGTTTGCTGCAAGTGATGTGGCCAAAACCGTGTTAGTATCGCCCTCCGCTAACACAATTGACGGGTCAACTTCAGCTATCAGCTTATCAAACTGTTTCATTATGTCAGCTGTCTGCGCTCCGGGTGAAGCTGAATCAATTTTAAGGCTAAAGTTTGGTGCTGGCAGTTCAAGATTTTCAATAAACTGTTGAGCCATGTTATAATCGTAGTGTTGCCCGCAATGAACAAACACGTAAGGCAAACCTTCAGTTTGTAACGCCCGAATTACGGGTGCCATCTTTATTATTTCAGGCCTTGTACCTGTAACGACAATAACTGGCTTCATGCTGTTTCCCTTTTAGGTTTTCTTTAGACATCCTTCCCGTGGCTCATAGATGGTGCCTTCACGGAGCAACTGGCTAATCATACGTTCAATCTCGCCCTTTGGAATCTTGTGCTTGGTTTCCAATTCGCTGACAAAGGCGTCTCTTTCAACAATGCCTGTCTGCTTTTCCATATCCATGAGTACCGAGAGAACAATATGCAAGCGGTCTCTGATGCTTTTAGGTCTACCTGTCATAATGATGTCAATGTCTACTTTGAAGCTCGATAAGTCAATCCCAACTTCTTCAAGTGACTTCTTCATGATTGCAATTGCAGCTTCAGCATCCTCAGCTGTGACTTCTTTACGTAAAGCTACACGTGCCCGCGCTTCGGCACATCTGACCAAAGACTCTAGTTGACGAGCGGTTATAGCAACTGGGGAGCCTTCGGACTCGCTGGCGTTACGCATGGCTAAATAGAATTCTTTAAGCCGTTTTAACGCTTCAGGACTTAACGCTGGCAGCACACCTTTTGCGTAACTGACGTATTTACGTAAAAGTTCGCTGTCGATTTGCGATTCAACTGGACTGATGCCGCGTCGGTGAATTTCCAAAATGTGTTCAGACATTCTGCTGTCTGATTCCTTGTTGGGTACGTCACGTAAAACGAAGATTAGGTCAAATCTTGAAAGGATAGTAACTGGTAAGGAAATGTTTTCAGCCACTGTGCGGTTAGGTTCATACCTGCCCAAGGATGGGTTAGCTGCCGCCAAAACTGATGTGCGCGCGTTAAGCGTTGCAACAATACCTCCTTTGGCTACTGAAACCGTGTGTTGTTCCATGGCTTCATGGATGGCAACTCGGTCTTCTGGACGCATTTTGTCCATTTCGTCGATACATGCAATACCCTTATCTGCCAAAACAAGTGCGCCTGCTTCAAGACTCATAGAGCCGCCTTTTTCGCGAACTACGGCTGCTGTTAAACCAGCGGCGGTGGTGCCTCTGCCTGAAGTGTACAAGCCTCTGGGGGCAATGCGGGATACGTACTGGAGCATCTGTGACTTGGCGGTACCTGGGTCACCGATGATGAGCGCGTTCATTTCGCCTCTTACAGTCATGTCTGGTAGACTTCTGGAAACTCCGCCGAAAAGCAGGTACATGACTGCTTCTTTTAGGTGTTCGTTGCCGAAGATTGAGGGGGCAATAGCGCTCATGATTTTCTTGTGAACGTATGGGTCACGTGAAAGCTCAAGGATTTTTGCTTCTTCTTCTGGCGACGGGGGCGAAGTCTCGGGTTCTTTGCCTAAAAGCTCTACAGAGTTGGCTTCAAGTTGAAGTGTGAATGTGCGTAGTTTTCCCATGCCAATCAGTGATGGGGCGTGGGCTCGGACGATGCCGACTATGGATACGTGGTCTCCTGGGCGGGCTTGGTCAACTATTTCGTCGCCGACTAACTTTACCGCAAGAACTCTTGGTAGTTGTCCAGGTGGTAGGTCTTCAGGTTTTTCCTGCAACCGCAGGTCTTGAGAGTCGATAAAGGTTGATTCTTCTTGAACAAACTCGAATGGTCCATCTTTGCCGCAGTCAGGCGCTAAACATACTGCTGGGGCTTTAAGGAACTGTCCTGTTTGCTCAATCTTCATTACTGTTCCGCAACGTTTACATTTATACGCTGCTTGCTGAACCATGGGGCGAACAGGTGTGGCGCGGACAACGATTCCTTCTACAAGGATTAATTTGCCCATGTTTTTGGAGCCAATCTTGCGCAGTGCCTCTTTGCCCAACAGTTTTGTGACACGTATAATGATTTTTTCTATTTTTTCCGCAAACTCGGCATCCTCAATCCTTAGCTGTTCATAAGCTGCTTTGCTTGCATGCCCAAAGTATTCTTCAGGCTTGTTAAGCAACTGCTCAGCTAAGGCTTGGTCAAAACTGTAAAGTTCATCAAAATCTATTGTTACGCTGCTTTTTCCTGTAATGGCTAACTGGCTAATTCGAGTTCTATACTTTTCTTTCTTAAAGAACTCTAAGAATCTTTCCTGTGGATCAATTAATTCAACATCTTTAGCCATTCAAAGGTTCGCCTATTGTTTTTCTTGTTTTTGAAGAATCTGCGCTTTCCAATCAGAAATAATCTTGCCCAATTGGTCGTAGATGATTTTCTCTTCACTTGTTAATTTTTTTAGTACTTGTTCGCCTTGAGCTGAAGCTGAGGATAAAGCGATGATTTTTTTGAGTCTTGAGTTGATGATGTCTTTTGCTAAGGCTTTGGCTTTATGGTATTCTTGGATTTTTTCTGGTTGAACCGCTTCTGATTCAGCAAACGCTAAGTACCTGCGTAGTTTGGGATAAAAATCCTGTGGTAACTCTGAAATCATTCCTGGAATCTGGACGCCTTCTTTCCATTGCACCTTATAGAGTTTGCCTGCGTCGAGGACTTCTTCTTCGCGTAGGTGCACGATGCCTGCTTCTTTTAACTCTTTGGCTATCCAGTAGTAAACTTGGTATTCGTTGCCTTCGTCAAAGGGTCCAACGTTTAAACCGGCAAGTTTCATCTCAGCAAAATTACGGTTGGCAACAACAGTAGTTAACGAGTTCTCGTAACAAAAATCGAGTATTCCAATGTTGGCCGGCATCCCTTTTTTTCCTCTCAAACTGTTTTGCCCTTTAGGGATTCAACAGATAATAACAGGAACGCCTTTAAGGGTTTTCTAACAAAATAACTAAAACTTAAACAAGCATGCCCCTATTCTTTTTCATGTTTGATGGTTCTTTTTTGCATGTTTGCTACAATTTTGGTAAGTAATTTAAAGTATAACACGTAAGGTACTTACTACACAAACTGTAGGGTAAGGTGACACAAACGCATTCAACTTTTAAAGAAAACAACCGCTGGATAATAGACAACTATGACACGCTTTCAAGCAAATTCAAAGACGAATGGGTAGCCGTGAAGGACTTAGCCATTTTAGACCATGACAAAGACATAAAAAAGCTTGTAGAACGAATAAAAGCCAAATACACAGGTGACTACAAACAAATTGCGGTAGAATTCATTTCAATTAACGAAGAAATAGAATCTGTGCCTCCAGACAATTTATGGGAATAAAGACCTATTTACACGGGGTGCTATTGAAAATAGGCTTGTACTGGTGTGTTTTGTTGATGCTTTTGTATACAGAAACTTGTTACTGGTTTTTAACATGTTAATGACTTGTTTTTCACCCATTAGCACCTACCCCCCCTATAGGTTTCTGCATAGATATGATATTTGAATCCTAATAGGTTGGTGAAGAAATGTTTGGTGCGGAGGGTGGGATTTGAACCCACGAACCCCTGCGGGATAGGAGCCTCAGTCCTACGCCTTTGGCCATGCTGGGCGACCTCCGCGTTGATTGTGTTGCACTTTTGAGGTTGTGCGAAGATATAAAATTAATTGTTACATTTAAAGGCTTTACTTTTGTTGCGGATGTTTCTGTGTGGGATTTGTTTATTACTGAGTTGGGGATTGTTTGTTTTGTGGGATAAACAAAAGTTTATTCCCCCACCGTTTATAACACTGTTATAATAACGGGGGTCTGGCAAAAAATGACCAAAACATACAACAACACCCTTGAAACAATCGGCAAAACACCACTCATAAAAATAAATCGTTTAACCAAAAACCTAAACGCCACAGTACTCGGCAAACTAGAAGCCAGAAACCCAGGCGGAAGCATCAAAGACCGCATATGCAACGCCATGATAGAAGAAGCAGAAAAACAAGGTCAAATCAAACCAGGCGCAACCATAATCGAGCCCACTAGCGGAAACACCGGCATCGGTTTAGCCATGGTTGCCGCAGTAAAAGGCTACAAACTCATACTAACCATGCCAGAAACAATGAGCATCGAACGCCGCAACCTACTCAAAGCCTACGGCGCACGACTTGTACTCACACCAGGCGTTGAAGGAATGGGGGGAGCAATCAAAAAAGCAGAAGAACTTCACGCATCCACGCCCGGCTCATTTATGCCTCAACAATTCAAAAACCTTGCTAACCCAAAAGTCCACAAAGAAACAACTGGACCAGAAATTTGGGCTGACACAGACGGCAAAGTAGACATTGTTGTTGCAGGCGTCGGCACAGGCGGAACCATAACAGGCATAGCTCAATACATTAAGCCGCTTAAAGCAGAGTTTAAAGCAGTGGCAGTTGAGCCGGCAGCTTCACCAGTTCTTAGCGGAGGACAAAAAGGGTCACACAAAATTCAAGGCATCGGCGCAGGCTTTGTTCCTGAGGTGTTCAATCGTGAGTTAGTTGATGAAATATTCAAGGTACCGGATGATGAGGCTTTAGAGACGGCAAGGCAACTTGCTCAAAAGGAAGGTTTGCTGGTAGGCATTTCATCGGGGGCAGCAGTGTTTGCAGCAATAGAAATTGCTAAACGTCCGGAAAACAAAGGAAAAATAATCGTTGCCATCTTGCCAGACACCGGCGAAAGATACCTAAGTACGCCACTGTTCCAAGAATAATCAAAAACGCCTTATCATATTTTTTTATTGTTTACGCTTTTCTTATATTCACCCTTTAACCTACTTAATAGGAAAAAAGGGGAACCAGAAAACATGGAACCAAAAGCTAACCAGCCATTCGCATTAAACTGTGAAGAATGTAAAAAGAGAAACAGCGGCGAATACGATTGCTGGAACCCCGACAAAATGATTGATGTACTTATGAGTGATCATAGTCACGTTGAAGAGCAATGGGTTGAAAACGGTTTACCGAAACTCGTAGACCAAATGGTTGCAAACTATCACACGTTTGGCGGCATGGATCATTTAGAAGGCAGAGATTTGCCATCTAAAAAAGTCGTCATAGAAGTCTTAGAAGACCTTTTCACAGTCCTGTTTCCAGGATATCTTGGCGATTCAGAAATAACCAAAGCTAATATAAAATATCATTTAGGAAACAAACTAACCTCAATCTACACACGCTTAACCAGTGAAGTAGAAAAAAGCCTCAAATATATATGTAGAAAAATCAGCCAATGCCCAGAAGACATATGCCAGAAACGAGCAAAAATCGTAGTCAAAGAATTGCTTGAAACTCTTCCGGAAATCCGCGCAAAACTAAGGGGTGACGTTGAAGCCGCATATATCGGTGACCCAGCCGCAGTAAGCACAGACGAAGTAATCCTCAGTTACCCATGTATACTTGCAATAACAACCTACCGCATAGCCCACGAACTGCAGATACGTTGCGTCCCCTTAATACCGCGAATCATGAGTGAACACATCCACGCTCAAACAGGAATTGACATTCATCCAGGCGCAAAAATAGGCAAAAACTTCTTCATTGACCACGGAACCGGTGTAGTTATCGGTGAAACAACAGAAATCGGTGACAACGTCAAAATCTATCAAGGCGTAACATTAGGCGCATTAAGCTTTCCTAAGGACGAGAAGGGGAACATCATTAAAGGTAAAAAACGTCACCCCACAATCGGCAACAACGTTGTAATTTACAGCGGTGCAACTCTGCTTGGAGCAGAAACAATTATTGGAGATAACGTGGTAATTGGCGGAAACACGTGGATAACCACTTCAGTTGAGTCAGGCACTAAAATTACGCGTGGACCTGAAGAATCAACTTACAAGAAAGAAAAGAACCACGATCACTAAAAGTGAAACCAAATTGTTGATTGCTTTTTTAGAGCAATCTAAAGTTTTCTTTTACGGTTGTTAATACTACATGAGTGTTTGTTCGCTCAATGTAGGGCAATGCGAGTAAGCGTTTTGTGAAGGCGCCAAGGTCTTCTCTGCTTTTGAATTTGGCGATTATAACTGCGTCGGTTGAACCTGTTACGTCATAGACTCCGCAAACGCTTGGAATCTTTGCGATTTCCATCTCCATCTCAAGCAGTCTTCCTTTGGAGACAGTAATTTCTGTTACAACGGTTAATTGGTACCCAAGTTTTTCGTGGTCCAAATTAACTGAGTAACCTTTAATCAGACCTTCATCTTCCATCTTTTTTATTCTAGACAAAACTGTGCCAACGGACACTCCAACGTTTTTTGCTATTTGTCTGCTTGAGAACCTTGCGTCCTCTAAGAGGCTTTTAAGAATTTTTACATCTGTTTCATTTAGGTCCAAATCCAAGACTTCCCTGTACGTTCTTCCAGCCAAATCAAGGTTTTCCAAACATACTTCTTGATATTCACGTGGTTATATTTATAAAAGTTTAGTTTTAGAGTATGAAATAGAACGGTAAAAATATGGCACACGGCAACAGGACTGTGTTTGCCAAATTGATAGTAACGTTAAATTACCCGCATAAGTCCCAATAGGGAGATTGAGAAAATGCAAACCAAAGTTGACACTATACTAGTACTTGACTTCGGAGGGCAATACTGCCACTTAATCGGTAGAAGAATCAGAGAACAAAGCGTCTACTCCGAAATTGTTCCCCACGATATTTCACCCGAAGAAGTAAAAGCCTTAAACGAAAAATTCAACGTCAAAGGCTTAATCCTATCTGGCGGTCCATCAAGCGTTTATGGACCAAACGCACCTCAACTGCACCCAAAAATTTTGGAAACTAACCTGCCAATTTTGGGTTTATGTTATGGACACCAGATTTTAGCGCAGTTAACTAAAGGAAAAGTTGAACCGGCAACTTGTAAAGAATACGGCATAGCCTACGTTAATGTTGATAAGCCTGCTGGCGTTCTTGAAGGCTTAAGCGGTAAAGAGAAAGTGTGGATGAGTCACGGTGACACCGTCTGCAGTTTGCCGGACGAGTTTGAATCTTTAGCTCACACAGACAACTGTCCAGTTGCAGCTTTCAGGCACAAACAAAAACCAATCTACGGGCTTCAGTGGCATCCAGAAGTTATCCACACCGAAAAAGGCGCTCAAATGCTAAACAACTTCATCTTCAAAGTTTGCAAATGTGAACCTAACTGGCAAATGGGTGACCTCATAGAAAAGATGGTGCAGGAACTAAAAACTGAAGTCGGCGACGGAAGCGCCATTATCGGTTTAAGCGGCGGAATTGATTCAAGCGTAGCCACAGCCTTAGCCGCCAAAGCATTAAACGAGAAACTGACCGCAGTGTACGTTGACCACGGGTTTATGCGGGAAGGCGAAACCGAAGCCATACGTGAAACCTTTAGCAAATTCAAAATTAACTTCATAGTTGCAGATGCCCAAGATAGATTCATCAAAAAACTTGAAGGCATAACAGAACCTGAACGTAAACGCAAAGTTATCGGTGAAGAATTCATCCGCGTATTCGAAGAGTACGCCATAAAATCAGGCGCCCAATACCTAATTCAAGGCACCATTTATCCAGACCGAATCGAATCGGGCTTCCGGAAAAACAGTGACGTAATCAAAAGCCACCACAATGTTGCAGGTTTGCCTGAAAAAATTGAGTTCAAAAAAATCCTTGAACCCCTCCGTGACCTCTACAAAGACGAAGTGCGCAAAGTGGCAAAAATGCTTGGTTTACCCAACGAGCTTGTGAACCGGCAACCGTTCCCTGGTCCAGGCTTAGCAGTACGCATTATCGGTCCATTGACTGAAGAGAAGGTTAGGGTTGTTAAGCATTCGGACAAGATTGTCAGGGACGAAATTGAGGCTGCTGGTTTAGCTGAGACTCTTTGGCAGTATTTTGCGGTGGTTACTGATACTAAAGCTACAGGCGTTAAGGGCGATGCAAGAGCGTACGGTTACGTTGTTGCAGTTAGAGTTATGGAAAGTCGTGAAGCTATGACTGCAAGCTTTGCCAAGCTCCCATACGAGGTCTTGGAAAAGATTTCCACCAGAATAACCAATGAGGTTCCAGAAGTTACACACGTAGTTTACGATATAACGCATAAGCCGCCAGCAACAATCGAATGGGAATAAACTCCCCATAATTTTTTTGTTTTGCTCAAACTTTTTAGCCCTCTGGAATAGTAGCGTTTCTCCATACCTGTTTATATAAAAACCCGTCACTAGTGTAAATCACCATAGGTGACATCTCTGAAAGCAGTGATCTTAGCAGGCGGATTCGCAACAAGGCTACGACCATTAAGCTGCAGCAGACCTAAAACACTATTCCCAATAGTAAACAAGCCGTTGCTGCAATGGATTTTTGAAGGACTCGCCGCCAACGAAATAGACGAAGCTGTCTTAGCAGTTAACGCTTTAACACAGTTTCACATAAAACAGCAAAAACCTCCAAAGGGTGGATTGAAAATCAGGTACGTGATTGACCCGCCTAAAACGCCGCTGGGAACTGCTGGACCAGTAAAGAACGCTGAAAAACTGGTGGGGCATGAGGAGTCTTTTGTTGTTTTGAACGGAGACATCTTTGCGGATATTAATTACAAGCAACTGCTTGAAGTGCACAATAAAACGGGTGCTTTGGCAACTATTGCTTTGTGCAAAGTTGATGACCCATGTAGGTACGGGGTTGCGGAACTGGAAAATGGATGTTGTATCAAAAACTTTATAGAAAAACCAGCTAAAGGGCAAGCGCCATCTAACCTAATTAACGCTGGAGTTTATGTTTTAAGCCCCAAAGTTTTTGATTATATTCCTAAAGGCAAGCAGTGCTCGATGGAACGTGAAGTTTTCCCGGCGTTGGCAAAGGAGCACAAGCTTTTTGGGCACATGATTGAAGGGTTATGGATGGATATAGGCAAACCCGAAGAATACTTGTTAACTAACAAAATTATACTTGACAACATGGCATTAGGCAACAAGCTAAAAGCACCTAAAAAATGTGAAGTTAAAATGCCCGTAGCAATAGACAAATGTGTTGTCGTCGGCGAAAAAACTGTTATTGGTCCATACGCAGTTTTAGGAAAGAATGTTACCATAGGCAGCAACGTGCGTATATCTAATTCAGTGATTTTTCCTGACGCAAAAATCTGCGATAACACGGTAGTTGACGGCGCAATAGTAGGCGAAGGCGCAATCATCGGCAAAAACGCTCAAATCAACAACGGCTGCATCGTTGCGGACCAAGTAAAAATCAAAGACAACATCAGTTTAACCAAGGACTCTGCTGTTTGCCCAGCTAAGGAGATATCTGAAACTATTTTAAAAAGAAACATTATCTGTTAAAACGTGCAAGGTCGATATTAGATGAGTGCAAGAAAACTTTTCGGAACAAACGGCGTACGAGGACTCGCCAACGTTGAATTAACTCCAGACATGGCAGTTAAAGTTGGTTTAGCTATTGGAACCTTTTTCGGAAGAAAAAACTTGCTTTTAGGTTACGACGCAAGAACCAGCGGTCCAATGCTGGCTAGAGCAGTAATTTCAGGTTTAACCGCAACCGGCTGCAACGTTTACTTTGTAGGAATGGGTCCCACTCCTTCACTCCAGTTTGCCGTAAAAAACCACAAAATGGACGGCGGAGTAATCATTACCGCTTCACATAATCCACCTGAATACAACGGCATCAAAGTCATCTGGAGCGACGGCATAGAAACATCCCACGAGCAGGAAGAAGAGATAGAAAACATCTATTTTGAAAACAAAATCAATTTTGCACCATGGGACAACCTTGGACAACTGCACGAACTTCCAGGTGTTAACGACGAATACATCGCCGCCATCAAAAAACAAGTTGACCCAGAAAAAATAGGCAAAAAACATTATCACGTAGTAATTGACGCCGCTAATAGTGTCGGCGGATTAACCGCGCCACCCCTAATGAGGGAGCTTGGCTGCAAAGTAACCAGCATAAACGCAAACATCGACGGCACATTCCCTGGCAGACTACCAGAACCACGCCCAGAAAGCCTTGGCGATTTAGCTGCAACCGTAAAAGCAATCGGCGCAGACATGGGCGTAGCTTTTGACGGCGACGCTGACAGATCCATTTTTGTCGGCGAGAACGGCGAAATCTACATGGGCGACAAAACCTTTGCCATCGTCATAAAACAGTTCCTTCAAAAGAACAAGGGCGCCACAATTGTTACTCCTGTTAGTTCATCAACTTTAATCAAAGACACAGCTGACGCGTTTGGCGGCAAAATCGAGTGGACCAAAGTTGGCAGCGTAACGGTTTCTCAACGCATGAAAGAAGTTAACGCCAAATTGGGCGGTGAAGAAAACGGCGGAATCTTTTACGGACCACACCAAGCAGTCCGCGACGGCGCCATGACCACTTCGCTACTTCTGGAAATTATGGCTGAAACAGGCAAAAAACTCTCGGAACTCGTCGCTGAACAGCCACAGTACTTTATTGAAAAAGGCAAAATCGAATGCCCAGACGAAAAGAAACCTGCCTTGCAAGCAAAGATTTACGAGCAAGTCAAAAACGAGAACGTTAGCACGATTGATGGCGTAAAAATTTGGTTTAGCGATAAAAGCGCTATTTTGATTAGGGCAAGCGGTACCGAGCCAGTGTTCCGTTTGTATGCTGAAGCAAAAAGTAAAGAAAAAGCATTAAAGCTAGTTGAAGAGTACAGTTCAAGGCTTAAAGAACTACTCCATACTATCTAATCATTTTTTAGGCCACAACTAAGAGGGGGGAAATTCCCAGTATGCCTTCAGTGTTAAACATACAACCGCAAGATTTAGACTCAAAAGAGAAACGCGCCAAGTATGCAGTCAGCATTATTGGCTGTGGGCAAATTGGGATACTCTACGCAGACGCTTTTGCGAAAGCCGGCTACAAAGTCACATGCAGTGACGAAAACCCAAGCTTGCTAAAACGGTTAACGAAAGCTAAAAACTGCTGCGCAAACCCCGAAGTTGAAGCACGCCTAAAAAAGCATATTGACGCTGGCAATTTGACCATTTCAAGTGTACGCAAAAACACAGTTTCTCAAAGCGACATCATCGTTTTAGCAGTAAATGTTCGTATGGATGCCAAAAAGAATTCGGACACCTCTGAACTGGAGATGGCATGCAAACAGGTTGGAGCCGCCCTAAAACAGGGGGCACTGTTGATTTATGTTGGCATCGGCGGGTTTGGCTCCACAGAAACCTTGCTTAAAGAAACCCTTGAAAACACTTCAGGGTTAAAAGAAGGCAAAGACTTCCTGTTAGCCTATAACCCACTGCATTTTTCAAAAACTCAGCCCATCAAATCCCTTGAAAATACAGAATTAATAATCGCGTCCGCAGACCAACAAAGTTTAGACACAGCGGTAGCGGTTCTGAAAACATTAACCCCTAATGTTAAGCAGACAAGTCAGGTTAAACTTGCAGAACTTGCTGTGCTCTTCAAGGTGGCGCAGCATGATGCTTGCATGGCGTTGGCTAATGAGTTGGCTGTTTTTTGTGAAAGCGCGGGCGTGGATTACTTTAGCGTTCAAAAGTTAATTAGCACTGAAGATTCAAGTTTTTGTCCCACGATTGCTGAGGAAGAAAACCGTAAAGAGACGTATTTGCTGATTGAAAGCGCCGAAAACCTCAACGTCAAATTACGTTTGCCGTTGCTTAGCAGACAAATTAATGAGGAAATGGTTAAACACGCGATTAACCTCACACAAGAAGCCCTTCGTGGCTGTGACAAAAGCCTAAGAAGAGCAAAAGTTGCTGTGCTTGGAACAGCAAACCAGAACAGTGCAACCTCAGAATACATCAAGTCAGCAACCACTAAAGGAGCAAAAATTACACTTTACGATCCGCTGCTTGCGAAGAATGAACCGTTAGATTCTGTGCCTGTTTTGAAAAGAAGTTTAAGTGAAACCGTTGAAGGCGCAGACTGCCTTGTAATTTTAACGGGACAAGAACAATTTAAACGATTAAATTTAAAAAAACTAAGAACAGTAATGAAGAGTCCAGCTGTACTTGTGGATTTGATAGGAATTGCTGACCCGGAAAAGATACAAACAGAAGGCTTCATATATCGTGGAATAGGAAGAGGATTTGATAAACCGTGAACAAGCTAGGTGTAGCAGTTATCGGAACAGGGTTCTGGGGTAAAAACCACGCCCGCAATTATAGAGAAATAGAAAACACAAACCTTGTTGCAATTTGTGATGTTAACCCTGAACGTGCCAAAGCGATAGCTAACCAGTACGGAGTAAAAGCTTACACTGACAGTGCAGAGATGCTCAAAGACCCTGAAATCCAAGCTGTCAGCGTATGTACATGGTCAATAAAGCTTGCAGAAGAAGCGCTTAAATGCTTAAACGCAGGCAAACACGTACTGGTAGAAAAACCTATGGCTACTGACACAAAGCAAGCTCAAGCGTTGATAGACGCGGCCAAAGCCAACGGTTTGCATTTAACAGTTGGGTTTTTGATGCGGTTCATTCCGGGGCTACAACAGATAAGGCAAGCTGTTGAAACCAAAAAGATTGGTGAACTTGTCTCTGCAACGGCAAAACGTGTTACTCAGTGGCCTGAAAGAATCGGAGACGTCGGCGTAGTAAAAGACACTGCAATACATGATATTGACGTTATGCGTTTCATTTCAGGCGAAGACCCGGTGAGCGTTTACGCTAAAATGGGCAGCATGCGTCACCGCCAATTTGAAGACTACGCACAAATCATGCTTACTTATGAAAGCGGCAAAACCGCATTTATTGAATCTAACTGGTTAACACCATACAAGATTCGCGCCTTGAACGTGACAGGCAGCGAAGCCATCATGCGGCTGGATTATAATAGTCAAGAATTGTGGATTGAAAACGCCAAAGAGTCTTTACAGCCAAGGATTCCATTTGAGGAGCCACTGAAAGCTGAGCTTAAGCATTTTGCTGAATGCGTCACAGAAAAGAAAACGCCCATGATTACAGGTGAAGACGGTTACAAAGCATTACAAATCGCTTTAGCATCAATGGAGTCTTCAGCTAAAAACACAGTAATAAAACTAAAATAAAACTGAAGAAGGGTGTTAGCCCTTTAAGTTGAAGGGTTTACCTTCTTTTACAATATTTTCTGGAACCTGTTCTTTCCATTTTTTTAGAAAAGGCAGATCTTCTGCTTCCTTGCGTAGCTCGTCGGGTAGCATTTCAGGGATTTCATCACGAATAGGATACCAACGGTGGCATTCTGGGCAAATGATTACGCCTTCGACGATTTCGTCTTTTTCCTCGAACACCAGCAAATCAAGCGGGTGATGCTTGTCAATTGGGCAAGCGAGAATCTCCATCAATTTACGTTTCATGTTAGCGTCACAATGTATAGTTAAAACTTGTTTACTATAAAAACTTGCTTGGCAAACCCGACACTTGAATATCTATGACTGTTTGGTACCAGTAAGGTCCTGTGCTACGAATAACACGTGAAAAACCAAGATTGTAGGTTACACCCAAAGCGTTTAGCCGCTCAGAGACTTTTTGCCTAGTTTTCTCGACGGGGTTCTCACCTTTTGCAGCATGTTGAAAATCAAAGTAGTGAATCCAACCGCCCGACGGTTTTAGAGCCATTAAAGCGTACGGTAAATATTCAAGCGCTAATTCGGGCAGCGGCATCAAAACACGGTCAGCTACACCCTGCAGTTGCATGCTAATGATTTCTTTTGCGTCACCCAACAGGGGAACAACTTGGTCAAAGACTCGGTTTAACCGAACGTTTTCCTGCATACAAGCATAAGCGGTTGGGTTAACGTCGATAGAGTAAACTTTGGAGCCAGAAGCTTTGGCGATTAATATTGAGAAGCAGCCAACGCCCGAAAACATGTTTACCACTACCTCGCCCCGCTTTACAAGGCAAGGTATTCTTTGGTGTTCAAGCAGTAACCGTGGTGAAATGTAACATTTCTCAACGTCCACTTGGAAAAGGCAACCGTGCTCTCGATGAATGGTGGTTGTTCGGTTTTCTCCTGCTAAAAACTTGAGTTGCCTAACCCGAAAGTCACCTTGTACAGCGCTGGTTTGCATGAAAACCGCTTTTATCTTGCGAGGGTAAATCTTCAGTATGGCTTCAGCAGCTTTTTGTGCGTTTTCTTTGTCGTCGTTTGGCACTTTAATTATTGCAATGTCGCCTACAATGTCGTATGAATTGTAAACTTTTGCTGGGTCAGTCTGGTTGACTCGCGCTTTTAGCCTTTGGCGCATTTGTATTTCTTTGTTTATTGGAAATGTTTAAAAGTAAAATGCTTTTCTCTTGTAGGAAGAGGCGTTTCCAATGGAAAAATCAGGAATTGTTTATGAATGTATGCGTTGCGGTGCACGCGTTCCATCTGAAGAGTTAGAACTTCGTGGTGGAGAAACTAAATGCATCATTTGCGGTTACCGCATTTTAAAGAAAGTTAAACCACCTGTAGTTAAAAGAGTTCAATCAAGATAAAAACATGGAAACTCGCTTTAAGGGCGAGCTAACCAATTTTTTGATATTAACAAATTTAGTAAAAATCATCGTCTTCGCGGCGACTGAGTTTGCGAAGTGCTTTTCCTTTAAGATGGACATTTGGGGGTTTAGGATCCTCGTCAAAAATGTCTTCAGGTCCTCGATCAACGGTTTTTCGTTTCACGGTTTCTCCACAGATGCCTTGTGGTAATAGGCGACGTTTGTAGCACATTGCGTAAGTGCATTTTGCAACATTACAATATTCGTCGCCTTCTTTACACCAGACACCGTCTCTTCTGAAAATTGCAGCGTTTTTTCCACACTTAAAAGATGGGCAGGATGGTGAACAAGCTTTTGATTGAGCCAACAGATACACCTCAAGTTGCTTTCAAAATCTAAGCGTCAGTATTTTTGTATTCCTTAGCTTTTACCTTCCTCTAGAAATAATATAAACTTTATTGTAATTCAATCACGATCAAGACATCATATTTCCTGAGCAAAATCGGTCGGGAAAGGAAACATTATAAAAACACGTTAAAGGTATCTATTGGCAATTCATCCGTGGAATGTGCCGTATTGGAACAAACAATTCCAGACCAACTCATACAGACATTAAAGAAACAAAAATATCACCTCATAGGAAATCATTCCGCAGTTAAACGCTGCAAATGGCTCTACGAGTCAATAGTGAACGGCAGAGTCTGCTACAAAGAAAAATTTTACGGCATAAAAAGCCACCAATGCCTCCAAATGACGCCTTCGCTGTATTATTGTACTCAGCAGTGCCTGTTTTGTTGGCGGGCTCAAAGCGGAGATTTACAGGTTACATGGGACGAAATGAAATTGCCCCCCCTGAATCAGCCTGAAGAAATCGTTACGGGAAGCATTAAAGCGCAAGAAAAAATATTAAGCGGCTACAAAGGACACCCGAGGGCAGATTGGCGCAAACTCACGGAAGCATACCAACCTAGAAACGTGGCTATCAGTTTAACTGGTGAACCTACGCTTTATCCCAGCATCGGCGAACTAATCAGGACATACCGTCAAAAGGGGTTCACGGTTTTTCTTGTAAGTAACGGTAACCTCCCGGGTAGGCTGTCAAAGTTAAGTGAGGAACCAACACAACTTTACATTTCTGTTTGTGCACCTAACGAGCAGATCTTCAAGAAAGTTTGCCGCCCGCTTATGCCTAACGCTTGGGTTTTTCTTAATGAGTCTTTGGAGCTGCTTCAAAGCTTTAAATGTCGAACCGCGTTACGGATGACTCTGGTTAAAAACCATAACATGAGTAACATTGATGAGTACGCTAAAATGGTTGAGAAAGCTAACCCGATGTTTATTGAAGCAAAAGCGTACATGCATATTGGTTTCTCCAATTTGAGGCTCAAGTTTGATGATATGCCTAACCTTGCGGAAGTTAGGGCGTTTGCAGAAGCGTTAGCGGAGAAAACGGGGTACAGTGTGATTGATGAGTCAGCGGATAGCCGTGTGGTTTTGCTTAGCCGTAAGGGTGTAGATAGTAAAAGAATAAAGAAATAGGAAAGTATGCCTTTAAAACGCAAATAATTCATTTATTTTTTATTGGCTTTTATTTTTGTTAAAAGGGGGTTTAGGATAAACTTAAATAGCAATTTTGTCCCCTAAATTAAACTAATCATTTAATTCAGTGGTGGTGACGCTGGGTGGTAAGCGAAGGAAGAGGACGCTTGTTTAGGAGAAAGGATGGAAAATATCTGATTTATATTCCTAAAGATCTCGCCGAGGACAGTATGTTCCCGTTTAAAGGTGCTGACTCGATATTTGTGAAAGTAAGTTTCACTTTAGGAGACCATAAACTCATCATCGAGGAATGGTCAGGTTCCGAGCAGCCTGACGAGTAAACCCCAAAAACTGTTGCACCCAGTTTTTCTTATTTTTTAAAACGATTAAATACAAAGCCGCTTTAACTATTCTCAAAGGCGAAAAATGTTGGCTACTCTAAAAGAGGTTCTTGAAGAAGTAAAACAAGATTTAATGCAGAAAGACAAAATCAGAGAGGAAACACACGAAGACATGCGAAAAGCAACCAGCCAATCAAAACAAGCAATCCTTCTAATTCATCAAAAAAAGCAAGCCGAAGCAGAAAAAATGATTAAAGACGCAACACAAAAAATTGCCAACCTACAAGTACTCGCCAAACAATACCCCGACATCATCTACGGCGGCATGTTTAGCGCTGCACTTCAAGAATTCGCTGAAGCCAACATTTTCTTAACACTAATCAAAGAAGGCAGATTTGTAACTCCAAAAGAAATCAATGTGCCATCAATTGATTACACACTCGGTTTAGCTGACGCCGTTGGAGAATACAGACGCTTAGCCCTTGACGCGTTACGTGAGGGAGACGCAAAAAAGGGAGAAGAATGCCTACAGATGATGGATGAAATCTTTATCGAACTACTTGCACTTGACGAAGCCTACATGCTTGTACCGGGCTTGCGCAGAAAGTCTGATGTTGCAAGAAAAATAATTGAAATCACACGAGGCGACATCACACAAGAAGTAAGACGCAAATCACTCGAAGACTACCTCAAACGTTTCGAGCCAACAGCCAAACCTAAAAAACAAACAAGAAAAGCGAAAACTTGAAAATCCCACACAATTTTTCCATCCAAAAAGCACACCACACCCAAGTTCTTTTAGCCCAAAAGGTAATCAAACAAGACAAGTTGCCACATAAAATTCGAACCATAGGCGGCGTAGATGTGGCGTATCTGGGTAACTTGGGAGTTGCCGCAGCCACAGTAGTCGATTATGATTCTTTGAAACTTCTGGAAGCCAAAAATGCGGTCTGCCAAGTAAAGATGCCTTATATTCCCACGTTACTCTCTTTTAGAGAGCTTCCGCCTGCAATTGCTGCCATTCGCGAACTGGAAAATTGTCCAGACGTTTTCCTTGTTGATGCTCAAGGGTTGGCGCATCCTTACCGTTTTGGTTTTGCCTGCCATCTTGGGTTGGTTCTTGGAATACCGACGATTGGTGTAGCGAAAAGCCGTTTGGTTGGACTGCCATCTGAGGTTGAGGCGGAAACGGTTTTGATGGATAAGGGTGAAATCGTCGGTGCAGTGGTTACGACTAAAGAGGGAGTTAAGCCTGTGTACGTTAGCATTGGGCACATGGTTTCGCTTAAGACTGCTGTTGAAATTGTCCGGCAAACCTCAAAAGGGAGAATTTCGGAACCGGTGCGACTTGCCCATGAGTTAGCAACTAAGGAACGCAACAGCCTGGTGGGGCAAAAGTAATATCTTGAAGCGGCTTAAGGCTTAAGCAGTGAAATAGAAAATGACAGAACCAGAAAAAGCTGAAGTAGCGGAAATTACGTTTAGCGATTTTGAAAAACTTGACTTAAGAATCGGCAAAGTAATAGAGGTATCACCTGTTCCTGAATCTAAAAAACTAATCAAAATCCAAGTTGATTTTGGCACCGAGCAACGTCAATGCATTGCCGGGTTACAAAAATATTACAAGCCTGAAGACTTGGTAGGCAAAAAATTTGTGTTTCTTCTTAACTTGCAGCGCCGCTTGATTGCTGGGCTTGAGTCGCAGGCGATGATTCTTGCCGCTGAAGATGCCGCGGGTGTCGTGTCTGTGTTGCAACCGGAAAAAGATGTTGCTGAAGGCAGCAAAATCGGGTAAAACAAGCATTTTTTCAGCTTGTTCCAATTTTTAGGTTTGGGAAAAGTAAATAAATTATCTAGTAACGTAATTGTAGTTACTTAATTGTGGAAGGTTACATTTAATGGCAGTTAACGAAGAAGCACTCATGTGGGTAGAAAAGTACCGTCCAAAAACCCTTGACGAAGTAGTAGACCAACACGACATTGTAGAGAGCCTAAAAGCCTTCATGAGAAACCCAAAAACCATGCCACACTTAATGTTGGCAGGCATACCAGGCACAGGAAAAACCACAACGGCCCTATGCATTGCACATGAATTGTTCGGATTACAAAACTGGAGAAACTTTACGTTAGAGCTTAATGCTTCAGACGAAAGAGGCATCGACACAATAAGGGAACGCGTCAAAGATTTTTCACGTTACAGCCGTGGCGCGTTTGGCGATGTACCCTTCGCACTAGTTATTCTTGATGAAAGCGACCAAATGACTGGGCCAGCCCAGACTGCGCTTAGACGCATCATGGAAACCAGCAGCCGCACATCAAGATTCATCCTAATCTGCAACCAATCAAGCAAAATCATTGAACCAATACAGAGCCGATGCGCAATTTTCCGGTTCTCACGCCTAGACAAAACAGCGATGGTAGAGCACCTAAAATGCATAGCCAAAAAAGAGAATGTTGACATTTCACCTGAAGCAGCAGAAAGAATCGTAGACTACGCTGAAGGCGACCTACGCCACGCCATTAACGCTTTGCAAACAGCAGCGGCATACAAGGAAGGCGGCGCAGTAGACGAAAAAGTTGTTTCCCAAGTCATCGGTGAAGCCAGTCCCAAACAAGTCCAACTAATGCTAAACAAAGCAATTAACGGGGACTTCATGGAGGCCAGAAGAATTATGTATGACATAATTGGCACCTACGGCTTTACAGGCGCAGAAATCATCCGCCAAATGCAACGGGAACTCTTCAAAATCAGCTACATAACCCCTGAACAGAAAGCTGACCTAAGCAACATTCTTGGCGAATACGATTACCGCCTTACACAGGGCGCAAACACTGACATCCAGTTAAGCGCTCTTTTAGCACAGTTTGCAAAAGTGGGTAAAATTCAAGGGGAAATCAGTTGAGAAACGACCTGTGGGTCGAGAAGTACCGGCCAACAACAATTAAAGACGTTATAGGTAACGAAGAAGCGAAAGCCCTATTTGTTGAATGGCTGGAAAATAAGCATCACACAAAAAAAGCTGTGCTGCTTTACGGACCTCCAGGCGTAGGCAAAACCACTCTTGTTAACGCAGCCGCCAACGAATACCACTTTAGAATTATTGAAATGAACGCTAGCGATACACGCAGCGAAAAAGAAGTTAACCGCATTGCCGCTCCAGCCACCTCTTTTGTTGGTTTAGACAAGTTTTCAAGCGACGTCAAAGGAAACATGCTGTTTATGGATGAAGTTGACGGCATCGCAGGAAACGAAGACCGCGGCGGAGTTAACGCAATCATAAAAATTGTTGAAAATACACGCAACCCAGTCATAATGGCAGCCAATGATCCGGACCTTGACAAACTGCGTCCACTAAAAAAAGTCTGCTTACTAATCAGGTTCCAGCAAGTCCGAGTCCCACTAATCATAATGGCGCTCAAGAGAATTTGTGAAAAGGAAAACATCAAGTACGAGTTTGAAGCACTCGAAAAGATTGCTTTAAACAGTCGTGGCGATGTTCGGTCGGCAATTAATGACTTACAAGGCTTAAGCGAAGAAGGCAAAACTTTAACGTTGCAGGATACTTTGGCGTTGGGTCTGCGAAACAAAGACATGAGCATGTACGACACTTTAAAAGGTTACTTCGCCACCAAAAGCCTTGCAGAAGTTTCAAGTCTTCTTAGTTATTCAAACGTTGAATATGACGACCTCTTAATGGCTATAGGCGATAACATGCCCCGCCGCTATAGCGACATAGACGAGCTCGCAAAAGCCTATGATTTTCTTTCACAAGCAGACGTTTTCCGGGGTAGAATCGGAACAGAAAACTGGCACCTACTCAAATACTTCTACAACAACCTCGCCCAAGCTGCAGCAGTAAACCCTGAATCCTACAAACCATTCGAGTTCATCTCGCCACCAATTAGAGTTATCACGCTGTTCTGGACTAAAGGCAAACGCACACTGTTAGCCAGCGTCTGCACAAAAATCGGCGCTCAATGCCACGTCAGCAAATACGAAGCAAAAATGATTTTCGTACCTTACATCAAAATGATGCTTCAACAAAAGAAAAAAGCCAACGCACTAATCGAATGGCTAAAACTTACGCCGGAAGAAGTGACGTTCTTGACGGGTTTGAAAATGTTTTAGGAGCAAAAAGGATGGTTGTTTTAAACAAGAAGGGCTTTAAGCTTCCCCGAGTCGACCGAGAAAAATTCATTCTGCTCATACGTTTAGGACTGGATTATAACCGCGATAAAATGCTCTACAGCATAAAAAACTTTAACAACATAAACCAACTACGCGACGCCCTACAAGACATACTAAAATCAGAAGTATCATTTACCCAAACCTGCGTAGTTTGCGGCACAGATTTTGGCTGCAACACATGCAAGTACGCTGAATCCTGCCCAACTAGAGATTTGCCGTTTACCTGCGTCTGCCCTCAATGCCTACGCCCCAAAAAGAACACACAGCAACAAGTGCTTTTCTAATTTATTTTGCCACTTTTTTCGGCAAAATTTTTTTTAATAGAAAAATTTAAACCCACAATCCGGCATAGAATGAATTATGTCTATAGAGTTTGCGGATTATCTTGCAGACTACTTAAAGAGACAGTCAAAAAACTACAAGACATACTTGTTGTCTGCGCTAGAGAACAAGGGGCACTGTATTTCAGTTTTGGGTTCAAGTGGGGGCGTAATTAATGATTCTAAAGATATTCGTAACTTGGAGCTATTATGTGACGCAAAAATTTTTGAAGAAAAACTCCAGTTTTCAAGGTCAGGACGCAATGAATACAAAATATTCTGTTTAACAGATTTAGGCGTAAAACTGGCAGAAGACCTAAAGAAAGATGACCTGTTGGCAGTTCACCCTTAAACAGGAAAGCCAAATTTAAGTAGCTACAAGCAGTTTCTATAGAGGTTAATATCGGAAAACTAAAAAAATAAAAATTTGTTGGGCTGTTTTTCAACAGCCACTTTTTTACATCATCCAGTTTTAGAGGAAAAATTGGATGATGATTGGCAGGAACACTATTGTTGTTACGGACATTAGTTTAATGAAGATGTTTTGTCCGGGACCTGCTGCGTCTTTCATTGGGTCGCCGACTGTGTCGCCTATGACTGCGGCTGCGTGTGCTGGGCTGCCTTTGCCGCCGAATTGTCCGCTTTCAACGTATTTCTTTGCGTTGTCCCAAGTGTTTCCTACGTTGCCCATGAAGAGGCCAAGTAGTAAGCCTGTGATGATAGCGCCTGCAACCATACCAATCATTGCTGATGGACCCAAAGTTATGCCCACGATTATAGGTGCGAATATTGCTACTGTGCCTGGAAGTATAAGCTGTTTAATTGCATTGTTTGTAGTTATCTTGACGCATTGTGAGTAATCTGGTTTAGCTGTTCCTTCCATGATTCCAGGAATTTGGCGGAATTGTCTACGAATTTCTTTAACCATTCTGTCTGCGCCGTTGCTTACGCCTAAGACCACTACTGCTGTGAAGAAGGGCGGCATTGCTGACCCGATTAGTATGCCTGCAAATGTTCTTGTGTTGAGGAGACTTAATATTGCGTCTTGACCTCCTGCTGTGATAGCAGCGTATTGGGTGAAAGCTGGTAATTGTATTATTGTAAAGAAGAAAGCAATTGCGGTTAATGCTGCTGAACCGTTTGCAAAGCCTTTGCAGACTGATTTCATTGTGTTTCCGACTGCATCAAGTTTGTCAGTGATTTCTCTTACTTTAGGGTCAAGTTTTGCCTGTTCAGCGATGCCTGCTGCGTTATCAGTGATTGGACCGTAAGCGTCTGCTGCTATAACTATACCGACGATAGAGAGCATGCCCACAGCTGAAATTGCTACGCCATAAACTCCACCAAAGAGGAAGGCAACCAGTTCCGCGATTGCGATGACTATTATTGGAATAACTACGCTGTAGTTGCCCATTGAATAGCCTTTAAGAATAGTTAAAGCGGGTCCTTGTTCTGAGGCTGCAGCGGTAATTTGTGTTGGTTTATAGTCGCCAGAAGTGAAATAGTTGGATGTTTGTCCAATGATTACACCTGTAACTAAACCGGCTACTAATGAAATGAACACACCTGACGTTAATGTTTCATACAAGCCCAAACCAAGAATGCCTGATAGTACAAAGAAGGTTGCAAACGCGGTAAGTATTGTAGCTATGACAGTCGCGCGGGTTAAGGCTTTCTCGGGTGAACCACGTACGGTGAAGGAAGTGAATATTGAAGTTATAATTCCCACACCTGCAATTACTAAGGGTAACAATACCCATTCCATGTTTGGAATACCTGGTGCAGACTGGAATTCTGGAAGCACAGCACCAAGAATCATAGTTGCAATAATAGAGCCCACATAAGATTCGAAAAGGTCTGCACCCATACCTGCGACGTCGCCCACGTTATCTCCAACATTGTCTGCAATTACACCAGGGTTTCTTGCGTCATCTTCAGGAATGTGCGCTTCAACTTTGCCTACAAGGTCTGCGCCTATGTCTGCTGCTTTAGTAAAGATTCCGCCGCCGACACGGGCAAATAAGGCTACAGTGCTTGCACCGAAGCTAAAGCCGATAACTTCGTTTACAACCGTTGGGGCGGTAACTGCGTCCAAGCCGCCGAATAATGCAAAAACACCCATTACGCCCAAAAGACCGATACCGACAATGCCAAAACTGAGAACACTACCGCCTTTGAAGGCGATGTCTAAAGCTTTTGATAAGCCTTTGGTTCTTGCCGCGTTTGCGGTTCTTGAGTTAGAACGTACGGCAATGTTTAAGCCGATAAAACCGGTTGCGGCTGAACAGACTGCGCCAATAACGTAGGATATTGCCATCAGAGGGGTTACAAAGATGGCTATGCCAATGGTTAGGGCAGCCACGATTATGGCTATGACCGTGTATTGTCTTTTGAGGTAAGCGGAGGCACCTTCTCTGATGTATGCAGAGATTTCTTTCATTTTGTCGGTGCCTTCGTCTTGTTTTAAAATTTTCCAGACTGTAAATGCAACGAACAGGAGTGATAGTACACCTGATAACGTTATAAACAGCGATAACTCAAATACGCCTAACATTTTTTTCTACCTTTTGCATGCAAATGTTTCTGCTTAGTGTCCGTTCACTCCAATATAAACCTATTTAATGAGTGTCCATATTTTTTTATAAAAAAGAAAAAATTTTGAAGATAAACGCATTTTTTATGAAAAAATGTCGCGGAGCACACGTTTTTTAAAGACAAAAAACCAAATCATTAATCACTATTTTTTGTTAACTAAACATTATGTCTAGTTGAACGTTTGTTTCATTTATTTCACATGATTAACAGTTTTTTCGTATGTTTGCTATTGAATAATATTAAATACTAAACAAACGCAAAGAACCACCCAAGGAGACGCAGAAAAATGAGTGAAAGAGTACATAAAAACGGTTCATACCTTAACGGAAAATCAACCGCAGGAACCATGACCCGACTAAAAGACACAAACACAATCAGCGGCATGTGCCCCATCTGCATACGTGACTGCCCGGTACTCTGTGAAATCAGCCTTTCAGCCTTTCGCGGAAGAGAAGCACTCTACCCCGAACCAGTCCAATTTGGAACAAGCACGGCGGGTGCTCTGAAAAATTTTGGTCTTGACTGGTCACATTTCAGCATTCAAGCGGGACTCTTTGAAGTAAAAGGAATCCCTGAAACATCAGAAGCAGCAATTTTTCCAAACGCTAATACAAAAGTAACTGTAGGCGGAATGCACCTTAAATTACCCATCCTGATAGGTGCGTTTGGTTCAACAGAGGTTGCAAGGGTAAACTGGGACGCTTTAGCCATTGGTGCGGCCTTGTCAGGCGTTTCAGTTACTATTGGCGAAAACATTGCGGGCATGGATGTTCAAGCCCAGTTAACAGATGGAAAGATTTCTCATTCACCGGAACTTAAACGTCGAGTTGATGCTTTCCGCAAGTTTTGGGATGGAGAATACGGTGACGTTATCGTTCAAACTAACGTTGAAGACCAACGATTAGGTATCGATGCGTATGCTCTTTCTAAACTTGAAGTAAACATTATTGAACGTAAGTGGGGTCAAGGCGCCAAAGCCATCGGCGGAGAAGTACGCCTCAAAAACATAGAAAAAGCCATCTTGTTAAAGAAACGCGGTTACATTGTTATTCCCGACCCAGAAGATCCCGTGGTTCAGCAAGCTTTCAAAGACGGCGTGTTTAACACGTTTGAACGCCACAGCCGAGTAGGCATACCTAAAGAACAAAGTTTCCTTGAAGACATCGATTGGCTACGCAGTCAAGGAGCAAAAAAAGTCTTCCTAAAAACAGGAGCATACCGCCCATCAGCAGTAGCCTACACCATGAAGTTCGCTTCAGAAGCAAAAATTGACGCTTTAAGCTTTGACGGTGCAGGCGGAGGAACAGGCATGAGTCCAGTACCGATGATGGATGAAATGAGCATACCCACCGTTTACCTACAAGCCCTCGTGCTCCAATGCGCACAGATTCTTAAATCCAAAGGCAAATACGTGCCGGACTTGGTTATGGCAGGCGGATTTATCGAAGAAACCAGCATCTTCAAAACCATCGCTCTAAGTAATTTCGGTGAGGGTCCACTGGTTAAAGCAGTATTAATGGGACGCTCACCAATCACGGCAGCTATGAAAGCAAGCTACTTCAAACAACTCGCAGAACAAGGCAAACTACCAAAAAACTTCGCAGAAAAATTCGGCTCCACACCCGACAAATTCTTCATCGCCACACCCGACCTCAAAGCGCAGTACGGCAGCAGATTCAGCGAAATTCCGTACGAAAGCATAGGCGTCTACACTTACCTTACCGACCGGGTGGGCGTTGGATTGAAGCAGTTGATGGCTGGCAATCGCAAATGGAAACTTGGCTTGCTTGACAGGAGCGACTTAATGAGCCTAAGTACGTTGGCAACGCAGGTTACAGGCATTCCATTGGCACATGAAGTAGAAAACGATGCAGTCAAGAAAATACTTGACTACTAAAACCAATTTTTATTTTTTTGTGTCTATTATCTCAGTACCCGATAGGAGGTCTAATGCATAAACCTGTAGGAAGGGTCTAAAGGGTTATTTTTTTGGGAGATCTATGCCATCGCATTTTATGGATATTTTTGGAATCAAAGAGAAACTGAAGTAAGTTTGAGGTAACAGCATAGTTTCGATACGGTCAATTCCTTCGTATTTTCGTATTTCACTTACAATTTGGGCTATTTGCTGTATGTCTCTTATTCTAGCCCAAACAAAAAAGTCAAAAGTTCCCATCAATTCAGTAACCATACAAACATCAGGAACAACCTTGAGCTTTTGGAAGATGACTTTTTTGTCTGCACCCCGTAAACAGGTTAACATCAAAAAAGCAGTGCCTTGCTCCCCAATCTTGTGACCATCAATCAAAATAGTGATTCTATGGATAACGCCTTCTTTCTTCATCCTTTCGAATCTTTTTCTTACTGTTTCTCGGGATACCCCTATTTTTTGGCTAATCTCGGTGAAAGACATTTGGGCGTCTTTTATTAATTCAGTTAATATTTGAGTATCTACTGCGTCCATTAAGTATCTACGACCTTTAGATCTCTTTCAAAATTTCTGTAGCGGTTACCAGCCCAAATGTTTACGTTAACACTTTTTACGCCTTGAATGTTACGTATTTTGGAAATTGTCTCGTTAAGCTCGTTTATGTCATGTGTAACTATAAACGTACACAAATCATATCTTCCAATACTTTCAGCACAAATTACCACGTTTTGAATTTGTCTTATTTTCTCTTTTACCTCATTCTCGTATGTATTGCAAACATCGATAAGCACAGTGACCTCATAGGGATTGTCAAGTATTTCTTTATTTAAAAGCAAACAAGTGCCGACGATAACTCCGCTGCTTTTAAGTTTATTTATTCTCCGCAAGACAGCAACAGGGGTTATGCCACATTTTTTTGCGATGCTCTTCTGGTTTTCTCGGGCGTCAGCCAAAAGAATTCTTAAAATTTCAACATCTACTTTATCGATCTTAACGTCTTTCGTAATCCCCTTACCCCAGCCTATAACCGTTATTAAGCGTTTAATTTAAAAAACTTGCTTTTGTTTCACAGGAAAGGGTTGCAAAAAATTCAAAAAACAATGGTTTTGATTAATTTATGCAAGATATTTTTGTTTGCAAAATATTCAAAATATGGGGGTAATAAGTAACTTTTGCAAAATATTTTGACAACTTTTGGAAAGACTTAAAAGGTAAAAACAAGGCAACGCTGTCTAGAAGGAGGAAAAAATAAAAAATGCAAATTAAAAAAATTAGCAAAAAGAATAGAATTTTGCTGGAAACCACTATTACGATGCTATTTCTGCTGTCGTCAATCGCTGCGATTATGCCAGTCAACGCTCAACAAATGCAAAACCCAGACACTGCAGGTGGCGCCCTACCCGCAGGCGTAACCCCAGACGTCATAATGGAGGGAAAAGTCTTCCTCAGCTTCAGCCCCAACCCAATCGGCGTAAACCAAGAATTACTAGTAAACGTTTGGAGCATCCCTGCACCTGGAGCCAACAGAGCCCACACGGGATACACAGTAACATTCACAAAACCAGACGGAACAAAAGACGTTATAGGTCCATTCAACTCGTTTGTAGCAGACGGAACCAACTGGTTCACATACACCCCTGACCAAGTTGGAAACTGGACAGTACAATTCACATACCCAGGAGACTACTACCCAGCAGGAAGGTACGTAAACGGTGTTTATAATAATTCAGCACCAGCCGGAGCAAGCTTCATGGACCAACGCGATTACCCATCAACATGGTACAAACCAGCTGAAACACCAGTAATGAACCTTGTAGTACAACAAGACCCCGTAATGTCCTGGTATTCACCGTTACCGACAGATTACTGGACAAGACCCATATCGCCTGAAAACAGAGAATGGGCAAATATCGGCGGCAACTACCCATACGCATACTACAACACTGTGTGCCGCGATAATGGTCCATTCATCACAGCACCAAACACATCCCACATAGTCTGGAAACAGCAAGAAGCATTAGCTGGAATGATAGGCGGTGAAGCAGGAACATACAGCATAGCTGCCCAACCCGGCACACCAAGCGTAATCTATCTAGGCAGATGCTACCAAACCTTAACCATACCAATCGATGGAGTTCCAACAAGCTGTGCAGTATGCTATGATCTAAGAACAGGAAAACAATACTACGCTATACCTGTTGCAAAAGGTGGAGTTACACCAACAGCGATATCCTACATTTCACCAACCGCAGTTGCTGGTATTGGAAGTATTGCTTCAGGCAGTTTCTCTGTTGAACTAATAACCTTAGCTGGTGGAGCAAGCATGTATGGCCCCCCCGCACCGCTTCGCTTATACAAGATAGACCCATATACAGGCGCTGTTACTTTAAACATGTCACTACCTGCTGGAGTATCATCGGGAACTATTTACAACAACGGCCTTGTATTAAGCACACAGACTATTAATGCATCACGTGGTGAATATCGACTTATAAATTGGACCACCGCTGGATCTAGCACAAATTTTGCCACAAGAATATTTAGCAACGTAAGTTGGCCAAGCAACATGGCACCTGGTGGACAAGGTTTAATGGCCGACTTCAATACGGGAGTAGCCGTTGGAACCGTTGCAGGCATCTATGGATCAGCCTCTGGCGGAGCTGCCGTTACTGGAGGAGACTTTGGATTAGCCTCAGGAGCTTACGGAACACGCATAGTTGGAATCAGCTTAGTAACGGGACAAGTACTGTACAACTTTACGACTGAGGATACATCATTCAATCCGGGCTCAAACTCGTTTGTCGATGGAAAAATCATTATACCGATGGACATGGGAATTCTCAACTGCTATGACTTACTTACTGGAAAACTTGTCTGGAGCTCTGATGAATTTGATTACCCATGGGGCGCATTCGGAGGATACAACGCTGAAGGAGCATACGGATTATACTTCTGGCAAACATACGACGGTCTAGTGGCTTTCAATGTAAGCACAGGAAAACAACAATGGAAATACCAATACCCAGCACCAGCATTTGAAACACCATACACAACTGAAGACGGTTCTAGCCAATATGCATTCTACGGTGCAGCCCAAGTCGCGGACGGAAAAATCTACGTTTATAACACAGAACACTCGCAAAGCTTCCCAATCACAAGAGGCTGGAGATTACACTGCGTTAATGCTTACACAGGCGAAGGAATATGGAACATTACAGGCTCGATGCAGCCAGGCGCAATATCGGATGGATACCTAACCGCAGGAAACGCATATGATGGTTACATGTATGTCTTCGGTAAAGGTCCAAGCGCAACCACAGTATCAGCACCACAAACTCAAATCACCGCTGAAACAAAGGTCATAATTTCAGGAACAGTCTTGGATCAATCACCAGGACAACCAGGAACACCTTGCGTTTCCAAAGAATCAATGACAGAAATGATGGAATACATACACATGCAACACCAAATGCCGGCAAACGTAATAGGCGTACCAGTCTCAATCGACGCAGTCGACCCCAACGGCAACTATGTACACATTGGCGACGCAGTAAGCGATGCAAGCGGCACCTTTAGCTATACTTGGACTCCAACAATCGCTGGCGACTATACAATAACTGCCACATTTATGGGCGACGATTCTTACGGCAGCAGTTGGGCAGAAACACATGCAACCGTAGTAAATGCCCCAGCAGCATCACCTTCACCATCACAAATCAACGTTGACTCGATCAACAGCAACTTGACAACCACCATCATAGCTGGAGTAGTAGCCATCATCATTACAGTAATACTAGTGGGCTTACTAATCTTACGAAAGAAATAAACCAATAAAAAACACTATTTTTTCTTTTTCTTTTTTTTTTAAAAAAAACGCTTTTTCAAGCAAAAATTGTTTTAAAACTCAGTATTATCTGTTGATTTATTTTTAATATCAACCCTGTTAGGTTCCAAATAGAAATAGTGTGCCACTAAGATGTTAAAAAGTGAGTTTTTAGAAAGATTAATTTGTTTCTGTAAGTCTCCTTTATTGGTGATTTTTGTGCCTTTTGTGCAAGTTTCTATTTGGGCTGGAATGAGTGCTGAAAACAAGAAAAAAGTTGTTGAAGGAATAACCAAAGTTTTAGAGACTACAGGTATTCCAAGTCAAGCAATCCATGTTGCTATTTTGGAAATTCCTCAGCAGAATTGGGCAACAGGTGGAAAATTGCATTCAGAGACTCCGCCGCCCGTATAATCCTGTTTTTGACGTTTTCTGGTTACAATAAGGAATGCTCCAACAATCAGTAGTGAAATTGCGGTGGCTAGGCCTAACCATTCAAGAGACCAAATCAGTTGGCTGGTGCGGTTGGCTTCTGGCAGGGGCAGCGGCATTGATGAATCGTCTGAGGGAAAAAGCATGAAAGCTGCTTGTGCGAGCAGCAACGCTAACAGTACGGCTGAGATTGTTGCTGCTGCCATTTTTGTTTTCAAACCAAACAACTTAGGTTTCTCTCAATTTGCTTTTAGTGGTTGCAGCAGTATTTAACCGTATTTTAGTAAGTGACTGTACTAATTTTTATACACTTTTTTTCTATCTGCTGCATGTTTGATTCCTTAATGGTAACGCTAAATAGGGTAGTTCTTAAATTGTTGATTAAATTAATCATTCAGGCTAGAGGGGGTAAAGTAACTTAACTGAAGGTTCAGACATTCTAAAGGGAACAACCCTTGACATTTACCGGTTAATGCTAAAAACAAACAAACCCCTAGGCATACGTGAAGTCCAACGTGCCCTAAAGTTAAGCAGCCCCTCAGTGGCGCAATACCACTTAACAAAACTTGAACAAGCCGGGCTGGTAAAAAAAGACACAGGAAACTACGTTGTAAACCGTGTCTTGCTAGACAGCTTCATCAAAGTCAACCGTTTTCTTATCCCACGTTATTTGTTTTACTTAGTATTCTCCGCAGTAATACTTTTGCTAGAGTTAACAATTCTAAAGCCAACAGTGTTCAGTTCTTACTTCTTCTTTTACGTAACCGCAACGTTTGTGTTCTTATTGATTTTCTGTTATGAAACCGTACGTGTTTGGCTAAAAGGCAACCTGTAGCAGCTATCCTGTTTAATTAGGTATGGAAAATTTGCTAATCTTTTCAATCAGCACTTGGTTTTTATTTATTGTTAACATTCTTTTCCATGCATTTTATGGTTTCTTTAGGTAAGGGTTAAATGTTAAGGTCGCACTATGCATAATTTATAATCCGTAAAGGTTTGGTTAGAGAAATGCAATCCGCTAAATCAGGAAGGGCATTCGTTTCAGTTGACCCAAGCAAATGTATCGGATGTGGACTTTGCGAATTTGCTTGCACTCTAGAGAAGGGTGAGCAGGTTTGGAACCCAATCCGTTCAAGAATCCGTGTAGTCCGCATGGCACCAATGTTCAATTTTGCTTTATCATGCCGTGGATGCGACGACGCAAGATGCGTAAAATCATGCCCAGAAAAAGCAATCACACAATCAGAAACTAACCATCTGCTGATTATTGACGAAAAGAAATGCAAAGGCTGTGACTGGTGTGTTCAAGCTTGCCCACGCGGCGGAATCACAATCAACACAGGCACAGGAAAAGCTATCGCATGTAACCTCTGCGAAGGCGAACCTAAATGTGTTGAAATCTGTCCAGAAGAAGCTTTACAAATTGTAAGTTCTGATGAAGAAGCTGACAAACGCTTTAATGATGCGCTTGAAAGTCTGCCAGGTGTAGCAGAAAAACTGGCAATACAAATCAAGAACAAAGAATGGAAGCCACTGCTTGAAACTTCAGAGCAACGTACACAAAGAATCACCGAGAAGCTTCAAAAATTAAACAAGAAGGCTCTCGAAAAACAACATAAATAACCTTTTTTTAACTTTAGCAACTTTTTCTTACTTGTAGCTTTTCAAGCGGTTTTTCTCCTTCAAAACCTCTCAATAAATTGTCGATGTCTATTCCGTTATTGTCGCCCATGTAGCCTCCTTCAAACACAAAAAAAGTTGACTTGCCCAACTTGGCAATCCGCTGCCCAATTTTGTAAAAACTATTTTCATCAAGTGCCAACGACGCCAAATCACCTAAATGCGTGTCACAGCCAACAGAAACAGCCAACACCTCAAACTTGCCCAAATTCACCATGCCTAACGCTTCATCCAAAGTGCTCAAGTAGGTGTCTTCTCCGCAGTCTCCTGGTAACCCAAAATTGATACAGTTACCTTCGGTTAAAACGCCGGTTCCAGGATAATTAGGTGTTTGATGAATTGAAATGTAGCCGGTTTTGGGGTCGCCTTGAAAAATTTCTTGTGTACCATTGCCGTGATGTCCGTCAATGTCTAAAATTAGTGTGGGTTTATTTAGTTCTTTAACGGCGATTGCGATGTTGTTTAGGTAGCAGAATCCGCGGGTGTAAACTCCAAGAGCTGCCCCGTACCTGCCAACATGATGCCCCGGCGGGCGTGTCAGGGAGAACCCGTTGATTTTGGATGCTAAAATTGCGCCCCCAACTGAAATTCTTGCGTACTCAAAAATTTTGTCATAAGCTGGCGTGTCAGCGTCTTCAACTAACCCTTTCTTTAAGTTCCAAAGATATTCTGGGTCATGAACTGAAAGTATCTGTTCTTCTGATGCGGGTTCAGGCTCCACAATTTCGTAGCCTCTGTCATACAAAATGTCTTTTGCGACTTTGATGCGTTGGGGACCTTCAATGTGCCAAGTGCCGTAGCCTAAGCATTTGTCTGAGTAGACAATCCTTGTTTTCATGGCTCTCTGCCATTATACAGATAAGCAACGGTTTCACATTTAAAATATAACTATAAAACAGCGTTCCACACTTGCCACTAATGGAGAAAAAAGCTTTGACAAACCAAAACCCGTTTGATTTGTTCCGTCAAGAATGCCGCGCAGCATTAGCGCAAGCCACAGCCAAAACCTATCCAGACGCAGCGCCGTCCGCCATCAACCTAAACAAGACTCCAAACATTGAGTTGGGTCAGCTTGCTTCTTCAATCAGTTTTGAAATGGCAAAAAAGCTAAACATGAAACCTATTGCGGTTGCAGAAAAGCTGGTTGAGGCGATTGACAAGTCAGGGTTTGATTTAATTGAAAACGTCACCACTGCAGGCGCAGGCTACATCAATTTTTACATGAATTTCTCCAAATTCTCCAAACTAACTCTTGAATCAATTAAAGCCCAAAGCACAAGTTACGGTTACGTAAAAACTGAAAACCCAACAAAAATCATTGTGGAACACACTAGCGTAAACCCGTTGCATCCTATTCATATTGGGCAAGCACGAAACCCAATGATTGGCGATACACTTGCCCGTATTCTCAAACTGCGCGGACACGACGTTTCAACTCACTATTACATTGATGATGTGGGACGCCAATCCAGCGTCGTCGCATACGGTTACCTGAAGCTTGGGCGACCAAAACCAACCGAAAAATCTGACTTGTTTGTCGGAAAAATCTATACAGTTACATGCTGCATAGTCGAAATCAACCGGCTTAAGAAAGCAAAAGAGGCAGCAATTGATGCCAAATCAGCCGACGATTTAGTCAAGGTAAACAAGGAGCTTGACGAATGGACATCCATCGCTGCTGAACTAAGCGAAAAGTATCCAGTCCTCTTCGAGGCATTGCTGGACCGAATTAGCCAAGATGAAAACCCTGAGGAAGAAATCAACCGCCTCAACCGCCGATACGAAGACGGCGAACCCAACGCAAAACAACTCATCCGTGAAGTCAGCGACTTGTGCCTTGACGGTTTTCGTCAAACTCAAAGCCGCGTTTCTGTAACGTATGATTCTTGGGATTGGGAAAGCGATTTTGTTTGGAGTGGTCAAGTTAACCAAGTTATGGCTAAATTGAAAGCTTCACCGTTTCTTTACTTTGAAAATGGGGTTTGGGAATTTGACGCTGACAAAGTCGCCAACGTTTTGCAGCTTAAACCAAAGTTTGGCATGAAAGAAAACCACGAAATTCCACCCTTAACACTCATGCGCGCTGACGGAACCACATTGTACACGACACGTGATGTGGCGTATAGTGTTTGGAAGTTTCAACGTGCAGATAAAGTAATCAACGTCATCGGGATGGAGCAGTCATTGGCGCAGTTGCAGCTTAAAGTGGCGCTTTACGCTTTAGGCTACAGTAAAGAAGCTGAAAACTTTGTTCACTTCGCATACAACTTGGTGTCGTTGCCGGGTTACAAGATGAGCAGCCGCCGTGGACACTACATTACTTTTGACCAAGTCCTTGACGAAGCCGTTGAACGCGCATATCAAGAAGTCTGTAAACGTTCACCCATGTTTACTGAAGAAGAGAAACGCAGTATCGCCAACTTTGTGGGAATCGGTGCAGTCCGTTACGCACTTGTTGACGTGGACCCGGGCAAACAGGTGGTGTTCACTTGGGACCGAGTGCTAAACTTTGAAACCAACAGCGCCCCCTACGTACAGTACACTCACGCAAGAGCCTGCAGTATACTGCGTAAAGCCACAGAAATCACCGCCGCACCAGCTTATGAACTGCTTACTGAAAAGCTTGAACGCGAACTCATACTGCAACTTGCCAGTTTCCCAGACATGTTCATAGAAGCAACCGAATACCTAAAACCCAGCATGATCGCCGACTACTCAAACGCGCTTGCTGACAAATTCAACACTTTCTACAATGCGTTGCCAGTCATAAAGGCTGAAACCCCTGCGCTTAGCAGTGCACGTTTAGCGTTGACTGATGCTATCCGAACGGTGCTTAGTAACGGTTTGGCGCTGATTGGGGTTGTTGCACCCGAACGCATGTAACTTTCTTTTCTACTATTTTTTAACATGTTAATGGCGCGTTTTTCAGCCATTAGCACCTACCCCCCTATAGGTTTCTGCATACTATTTCTAATAGGCGCCAAATAGGTTGGGTGTTATGGCTGTTTTGAAAAGTAAAAGAGAACTGGATGGTAATTTCGGTTAGTAAAAATTTAGTACTCTTCACGAATGTGGCATTACAAAATATACATTTAAATTATAACAATTTAAATTTCTCATTTATCATAGTTGCATTACAGGGGATATTTTCATTTATCTCAGCAAGTATAATTGCATCAACAACTTTTTCCATAGCAACCACAATAGTTATTTTTGTACTAACCTTTTTTGCCGTGTTTAGTGAAATCATATACTGGTTTGTGATAACCGGTATTTTTCATTATTCGGCTAAATTGCTAGGAGGTAATGGTAGATTTAAAGGATTAATGATTCTGACAGGTTTTTCCAAAACTCCAATATTACTAACAAGTCTCATAATGCTTTGTCTATCAATAACTTTGAGAGGAAACCTTTCTGCGTCCATGTTTCTAATTGTCATGCTTTCCTCTAGTTTAGTTGGCAGAATATGGGAAAGTCTGCTATCTATTTTTTCTGTATCAATAAATCATCAAATTAGAAAACATGCATCAAGTATATGTGTTTTTAATTCCACAGGTTATTTTTTTAATCATTGTTTACACATTAGTATTTAATAATTTATTAGGAGGTTTAGCAAATTTACCTTGACCTAGTAAATGCTGAACTTAAACGAAAGGTTAGCTATTACGCTTATCCTCCTTGTGCAATAGCATTAATTACTTTCACATCCTATTTTGCATATTTGCTTTTTAGTGATAGACGTATATTTGCAGATTTTGGTAATGTAATCGTCTTATCATTTTTGTTTACCGCCCTGTACATTACAGCTTTTTTCATGTTTTACATATTTCTTCGTCACGGTTATCCAACTGCCTATGCAATAAATAATGAAGGCGTTAAGATTCAATTTCACAAAAGAATAATCGCGTTTATCCCATACCAAATTATTGAAGAGGTCACATTCAATCAAGACAGTCCGAACCTTAGCAAAGCCATGACAGGTTTAGGCAGTTTCAGGGATTTTACTGCAAGAAAAAACAAAAAATACCTTTTGATTGAAACACCATTTTGTACATACTGCTTGTCCCCTTCAAACCCTGATGAATTTAGGCTCGAACTAGATAACTATACAAAAAACGCAAGCACGACAAACAATGATAAGCATTACGAGCCAGAAGTCTATCAAGACGCTGCTTACAATTCTCTAAAAAGCCTTTTTTTACATTTATTTGTTAAATTCCCTGTTGGCCAGATGCTTTTAGGCTTATTAATTATTTTTGGGATATCTCTTTTTGGGTACTCATCGCTGGCATATCCGCTAATTGTAATTTCTGTTGTTAGTCTAAATGTGGTAATTTACCTTTTTTCTGCCAGCCTTGGCTCCCAACTATTAGGTTCACATTCAAGCGATAACCTAAAGTTTCAATCGGCCTTAAATTCGATTAAAAACAAAATCGCTGGACCCTTACCAAAGATAGAGGTAGCTGATTCATTGATTAAAGGACTAAATGCTTTTGCTGCTGGTTCATCACCGTCAAGGTCAATTGTGATATTAACTGGAAGTATTGAAAATTTACCGCAAGAAGAAATCGAAGCCGTTGTTGCTCACGAGTTAGGGCACATTAGGCATTGGCATTCAAAGTTGACGTTGCTTGGTTCTTTTATAGTTGTGTTTCTGTTTATGGTCGAATCGACTTCACTTGTTTTAATTTTTCTCCTATTGGCACTTTTAATAATGAGTCTTGTTTCCAAATATTTTGAAAAGGACGCCGACCTTTTTGCTGCAAGAATAGTTGAACCAGCCGTATTTTCTTCTGCGCTGCTTACAGTTGGGGAAAATGCTGCTTACCGATTATACGCGCAAGGCCTTACACTAAATAATCCTAAACCATTGGAAGAGCTTAAAGAGGCTGTGGGTTTGACGGCGCCAAAAGGCGTTATGAAAAAATTCTGGTTATGGCTTTTTTCCTCACACCCACCCATATATTATCGGTTGAGAGCAATACAAGAATCTGAAAAAACAATAACTTACTCACGTAAACAGAAATAACACCGTTGCCCACCATCCAAAATTATACATCGCACAGAGACAGCGCAGAGTGTATAAAATCGTGGAAGTTAAGGGTGTTTTGAAAAGTAAAAGAGAACTGCAAAGACGCCGACGAAGAACACTGACACTACTGATAAGTACGCTGTTGCGACGCCGCTGACCTGCGACATAACTGATTGGATTGCCCAAACTGAAAAAGCTATCATTGCAACCGCGGAAACTGCTAAGCCAACTTTTTTGGTTTTACCGCTTGAAGATTTTATGGTTTGTAGGTGTTGGTGTCTTAGGTTGCGGGTTCCAGTAAGGAGCAGTGGCGCGGAGAAGCACCATGCGTAGCCTAAGCTGAACATGGTTGAGGTGGCTAAACTGATTTGTCCAGCCAACGGAACAGAAATTATGGCAAAAGCTAAAGCGAAAACTGCCAAAAAAGGAACAGCAAAATAACGGACAAAGCTACGAAGTGGTCTAACTTCAACTTTTACATGATTTAACATGCTTTTCCCTCTCTCTACTTTTTGGGTATGTACTGACCTATTTTAGCATTCACTCAATATCTCTAATTTTTTCTGGGTTTTTGATAAGTTTCAAATATACCTGTCAGCGGTATATTGTTGTCAAAAATCCTTCAACCACGGTTCAGAGAGAATGAAATGAACTCCCTAAAAGTCTGGAAAAAAACTGCGTCTGCTTTAGTATTTTTACTGTTAGTTAGTTGTCTGCTGTTTACTTTCCCTGTTTTAGGTCAATCACCCATTGTTGTATGGGAAAGAAATTACGGTGTTCTTTCGGAAGCGACTTGCATATTGCAAACTACTGATGGCGGCTTTTTGATTGCTGGAATGAGTAATTCTTCATACCTTACAGTCCCCAATGATAACGTTGGTAGTTATTGTCCTGTTCTTCTCAAGGTTTCTCCAGATGGAAGTGTTCAATGGGAAAAGGGCTATTCAAGTATAGACATGGATACTCCCTCTTCAATTTGGCAGGTTGATTCAGGGTTTATGATTATCACAAACAACGGACTAGTTGAAATCGACAATCAAGGCAACATTGTTTGGAGTAAACCTTTGTTCCATGATGGAGGCTATAGAGGTGGAATACAAACAACTGATGGCGATTATATCCTAATAGGTATCGATGAGAGAGTCAATCCAGGCTCTGATTTCTCTATAAAACTCAAAAATTCTGGGGAACTTGTTTGGAATCTTAGTTTTGCAAAAAACTGGGTATCTGCCCCAACACGCGCCTTTAAAATTATAGAAAACAATGATGGAGGCTTTGTAATCGCTGGCCTTAAAAACACAACAGCTTGGGTCCAAAGAACAGATCCATACGGAAGTGTACTCTTTGATAAAACATTAGCCTTGCCCTACGATGTTGTAAACAGCTTTGAAAGTATAATTAAAACATCCACAGGATACCTGGCTGTTGGAAGCGCCTACAACGGTACAGGTATTAATGCAAAATATACAACCTTCCTTGTAAAGCTTGATTCTAATGGCAACTTGGTGTGGTTCCAGGATGGTTACCCCAGTTTTCCAAAAGCACTTTTTCAAACAGACGACTTTGAATGTTTCATTGTTGGGGGAAACCAGACAAAAGCTTGGATATTAAACATTGATACCTTTGGAAATGCAATATGGGCTCAAACATTTGGAAAGTCTGGTACAATGTTGCTAAATGATGTACGTTCCATTTTTAAGACTTCAGACAACACTTATGTTGCCTTCGGTAATGTTAATGACAATATCTGGCTAATCAAAATGTCAATTCAGCCAACACTTACTCCAGAACCCACAATAACTCCAAACCCAACAATCGCTCCAACGATTACGATTACTCCCGAACAAACCCCCACACCATCTTCAACTTCCTATTCTACAGAGCCCCCTCAAACAACAGAGTTTCCTGCTTTACTGATTTGGTTAGCGGTAATTATTGTAGCAATTTTTCTTTCATCTCTAACATACGCTTTAATTAAAACAAGTAAAAGATAACAAAGAAATGATTTCTAACTTAATTTTTAATTGACGGGAATATGGTGTACTGCTAAATACAAATAACAAATTTCAAATATTAGGCGTATAATGTAAAACATCGGTGCAAAGTAATTGAGTAATGATTCATACTTCCAAAAGAAACTTGAACCAATCAAAGTAACAAAACAAAAGCCAATTTCACAGCTTCTAAAAGAAATGGGCAGAACAGCCTACCAAGGCCGCAAACTAGGCGAAGCTGTTGACGTATGGGAAAACATGATAAAAGAAAAAGACACCGTAATTGCAATGGGTTTTGCCGGCTCCATGAGCACAGCTGGTCAATGGACAATCATCAACTGGCTTATCGAAAACCGTTTCATCGACGTCCTTGTCTCCACAGGCGCAAACGTCTCTGAAGACATCGTGGACGCAATGGGCTTTGGCTACTGGCAAGGAAGCCACATGGCAAACGACGAACAACTCCTAAAAGACGACGTCAACAGGTACTATGACGTTTACGGAAAAGAAACCGACTACCGCAAAATGGAAGAAGTCGTAACCGACTACGTCATGACCTGCAAAGAAGACTACTACTACACTTCAGCAGAATTCCTCTACGGCTTAGGCAAATATCTTGACGCAAAGAACATCCCAGCAATCACCGCATTAGCCGCAAAACATGGTGTACCAATCTTCAGCCCAGCAATGGTTGACAGCGCATATGGCGAAACCTTCCTGCTCGCAAAGAACCAAGGACACAACGTCCACATTGACAGCGTAAAAGAATTTGACCAATTCGTCAAAATAGGCACAAAAACTAAAGAAGTCGGCGTAGTCTACATCGGCGGAGGCGTTCCTAAAGACCTAACACAACTAATCGCTATCAGCGTTAGCCCAATGACTGAAGACAAAGGTGTCCAAGGCAGAAAAGGCGGCTTACGCAAGAGCCTGCAAGAATACTACTACCCGCACAAGTACGCTATCCAGATTACAACGGACTCTCCACAATGGGGTGGTTTAAGCGGCTGCACACTTGAGGAAGCTATCAGCTGGGGTAAAATCAACAGCCAATCTGGCACACGCGCGGTCTGCTACTGTGATGCAACCATTGCTTTGCCACTGATTTGCCACGCGCTTGCTGAACGTGTTCCAGAAAAACGCAAGGGTCCAGATATGAGCTGGATCTTCAAAGACATGCCAAAAGCCTAAACAGACTTTTCCCTTTTTGTTATTTTCAATTTTTAAAAGACAGCCGTTTACTGCTTGATTATACTGAAAACAAGAAAAGTGTTTGGGTTAGGCTTTTGTTTTCTTGTTTAGCCTTGTAACCAGCGAACTCATCATTATTGGCATAACTATTGTGGCGTCGCCTTCAATCATTATGCGTTTGGCTTTTTCGCTGATTTTTCCCCATGATACTGCTTCGCGTGGACGTGCACCACTTAAGCTTCCATCCCATTCAACTGCTGTACTAATGTAAACTACGTAGTCTAAGCCGTCTTTGAATTGGTTCCACCAAATCGTGTGATGCTTGCTGATGCCTCCGCCAACGATAAGGGCGCCTGATTTTTTAGCATCAAACACGATGTTGCTTAGGTCTCCTTCGTCTTTTAGCAGGTTGACGCGGAAGTCTTTGTGGTCTTGGCTAAAGAACCATAGTTGGTAGCCTACGGAACCGTCGGTTATGCCTGGTATGAAGACGGGTATGTCGTTTTTGGCTGCCCAGTACAAGATTGAGGTTTCGTCGCAGCAACGTAAGCCGATTTCGCGGCACAGCTCGGTTGTGCTTAATTCTTTTTTGCCTTCTTTGTAGAGCGTTTCAAGCATTCCGATGATTTGTTTTTCGATAACCGTGCCATAACTGTCGTTTGGTACAAGCACGTTGCCGAGTCGGTTGACTCCTTCCTGGTGGAGTTTAGAGTCGTTCATTATGAAGCTGCCTTTGTAGTAGTCTCGGTGGCATCTTGCAACGTCATGGTCGAGTGTGCCGCAGGTGGTGATTATGATGTCGCACATTTTGCGTTTTACCATTTCTTTAATAACGCCGCGTGTGCCAGTGGCGCAAATGTCTGCTGGGAAAGAGAGGAATTTGACGCATCCTTTACTGTTAATCATGTCTTCCATAATGTTGACGCCAGTGGCAAGTTTGCCTGCCGTGAACCCCCACGCAGCATCCATTTGCCCAACTAATTCGTCAACTGTTAAATCCTTGCTGAAATCGTAATCTTTCACTGGAATCTTGTGTTCAACTTTAGGCACTTAAATCGTCTCCTAACACTGCATGCTAGGTTAAAATCAGAATAAATAGGTGTCGAAAGAAAGTTGGGGCTACTGCGCTAAGTAGCTAATGATTTTCTTGTAAATGTCTTTGTCACAGGAGTCTTCGTAGCCCGCGTAAATGCTTGGGTTATCATTAACCTCTACAACTACGTAGTCGCCGTTGACCTCTTTTAAGTCAACACCGTAAAGACCTTTGCCTACCACGCTGCAAGCTTTCAAAGCAACTTCAAGCAGTTTAGGCGGAGCGGTTTGTCTGTCTAAGGCTTCAGTTCTGCCCCAAACAACGGTTGGTTTTCCACGCAGCTTTGCGCCATGCTTCCATTTGCCTTTTGGAATCATGTATTTACACACGTAAAGTACCTCGTTGCCCAGTACGCCGACTCTCCAGTCAAACGCTGTAGGGGTAAACTTTTGAATTGCCAACACGTCAGATTTTTTGAAGAAACGTTTTGCTACGTCGCGGAAGCTGGTTTCACATGCAACTTTTTCTACGTAACGACTAAAGCTTGTGTAGGGTGCTTTGATGACTACGGGTTTGCCTAGTTTGTCAAAGATTTCATTGATGCGTTTGTGATGCAGTTCGTCTTTGTTTAGAAACATTGTTGGGATGCGTGGTACATCGTATTTTTCGAATAATTCGTATTGGTGGATTTTGTTTGCGCAGATTTGGATTGAATCAGGGTCATCAATGACTTTTAAGCCTAGTTCCTGAGCAGTTTTTGAAACAATGTACGCTGTGAATAATGGGTCTGTGGTTGCGCGGATGAAGACTGCGTTGTACTTGGGAATTTCAGCTATGTCTTCCCGGAAAAGGAAACTGAATTGATTTCCCGTTTGTTCTGCAGCAGTTTTAAAGTTCTCGAGGGCTCCTTGTTCTCTTGGGTCAGAGAAATTATATTTTTCAACAAAACATGCGATCCTAGACACCGACGTGTTCACCTTGCTGTGAAAACAGCATAATCTCCTTTGAGATCAATTCTAAATCACTATTGGCTAACTCTTTCTGTTTAACTGGCTGTAAACCGCTAAGGTATGCTTTGCCATCCACTTTTTGAATGTGCAGTTTACATATGGGAATCTTGAAAAGCGCGTACACTTTTTCTGCGATTGCTTGTACTTCAGAATCGCCGTCTGGGCATTTCCCGAACAACGACTTCACCGTAACCATCTGGCCTTTAAGCGGCATAGCGCAAACATCAAACTTGTAATTCATGCCTAAACTTTTCATTGCACGATACAAGGCGCTTTTGTTGTTCGCCACTTCAAAACCGTCATAAATGAACGGGTTAACCGCGAAAACAACAACGGGCAATCCAACCTCAGAAATAATTTTTTTCACGCAATCCGTTACAATGAACGGCAACGTGTTAATGCCTGCCCGTGCTGCTCTAAGCAGTAGAATTGGTGTTCTGCTTGTGTCGATAATGTTTTTGCTTGACGGAATAACTTGATTTCCTAAAACTTCCGCGTGCAAAGACACGTAATAACCCGTTTTAAGGTAGCGATAATCGTTGTTGATGTTGACAATGAAACCTTTAGAGGATGAATCAAGGAACTCTGAGGGCCTCACTGATTTCAACCCGTCTGTCAGGTTGATGCTAGAGACGACCAACACCCATAGGACACCAGTATATACTGAAAAGGCGTATTGCAGCCCTATTTAAAATTAACTATGCACCGTTTAGGGATTGTAGCTTAGCTCCCAACAAAAAATCATTTTTTGTCATGTAGCTGAATGAGTTTTTCGCCCCTTGACAGTTTTTGTGATATTAACTTTGACTCCTGATTCATGCTAAAAAAAGTCTTTTATGTGCTTCAACCATTGCTCGGTTGTACATGAGCTTTGAAATGCAGATAATAACCGACCTAACGGTTCTTCTTGTAATTTCAGCAGCGGTAGCTCTAATTTTTTACAAACTAAAACAACCAATGGTAATAGGTTATCTTATTGCAGGCATAATAATTGGTCCACACACTTCGCCTGTACGTTTGATTTCCCATGTGGACATCTTGAACGTGTTTGCAGAAATCGGTGTTGTACTGTTACTGTTCACGATTGGGCTAGAGTTTCCTATACGAAAACTAAAGTCAATTGGTCACGTCGTAATCGGTGTTTCAGCACTTGAAATTTCCATGATGTTGCTTGTTAGTTGGGTTTTAGCAACGGGGCTTGGCTGGTCATTTTATGACGCACTTTTTCTGGGTGCAGCACTTGCAAGCAGTAGTACAACCATAATCTCCAAAGTTTTAAGTGACATGGGAAAAATCAAGGAAACCCCCTCAATAATCATGCTTGGCATCCTTGTAGTTGAAGACATAACAGTTGTTGTCATGCTTGCTATGCTCCAAAACCTTGCAGTCGCACAAACCTTCTCTTTAACACTATCTCTTATGTTGGTGCTAAAACTCGTAGTTTTTATCGGCGGAACCTTGCTGGTTGGAAGCATGCTGGTTCCCAAAGTTATTGACCGCATGGCAAAAGTTGGTAACAACGAACTTCTCTACATCCTGCTACTTGGCATTTGTTTCGCCTTTTCAGTCTTGGCAAACCAGCTTGAATTTTCAGCAGCCATTGGAGCCTTCCTAATCGGAGTCGTCGTGGCAAGGGCACACTGTCGACCGCAAATCAACCGTGAAATGGAGCCGCTTCAATACATTTTCGGAGCAATATTCTTCGTTTCCATGGGTGCGTTGATGGATATTACCCAAATTAGTGTTTATTGGCTTCCTGCGTTGATAATTACTGTAGCTGTTATCGTTACTAAACTTGTGACTTGTGGTTTGGGTACTCGACTGTACGGTTATGATAATAGGACTGCTTTGCGTGTAGGTTTGGGGATGGCTCAAATCGGCGAATTCGCCTTCATCGTGGTCAAAGCAGGTCAAGACCTTGGAGTAATCAGCAGTTTCCTATTGCCAATAATCGGTGTAGCAACAATCATAACTTCCTTCACTACACCCTACCTGATTAAATTCGCTTTCAAAACTAAACCATCTGAAATAGGCTATTTCAGTATAGATTAACTTAAAACAAACACTTTACACCATATTTTAACACCAAAAGTGTTCCGCTTTAGAGATGAATATTCACGTACAAACCCTTAGAAGTCCTTGGACCAGAACACGAATACTCCATCGTAAACCCAGACTTACAAGCACTTCCAATAAGCGACAAAATCATAAAACAGCACTGCGGCAAAATCATCAATTTTATAGAAATGCCCCAGTTCACATTCGGAAAAGAACTCCAACTACACGTAATGGAAATCAAAGCCAACACGCCCTTCCAGTCACCATCAGCTTTTGAGGAGACCATGCAAAATGCCGTCACAACCCTTAACGGCATACTTCAAAACCATGGAACCTGTCTTTTAGGTACAGGAATGCATCCGCTGCTCCAACTTGATCAAACAGCCATTTGGCCGCATTATCACCGCAAAATCTACCAGGAATACGGTAAAATTTTCAACCTCAAACAGCACGGCTGGTTAAACATTCAAAGCTTCCACCTAAACCTGCCCTTCCAAAAGGAAGATGACGCCGTAAAAATGCACAATCACCTAACAAACATGTGCGTGTACCTACCAGCGGTTGCTGCTTCATCACCGATTTATGAAGGCAAAATAGGCGCAGACTTGGATAACCGACTGAGTTTCTACAAAGTTAACCAGCGTGAAGTTCCCTCAATAACAGGCGGCGTTATCCCTGAATACATAACTTCCCTTAATCAGTACAAGCGTGAAGTTATCGAGCGTTACTCGGCGGATTTGGCGACTGCTGGAGCCTCAAAAACCCTTCTTCACCGTGAATGGGTAAATTCGCGTGGCGTTATTTTCCGTTTTGACCGTTCCGCCCTCGAAGTAAGGGTGATGGATGAGCAGGAATGCATAAAGTCTGACGTGGCGTTGGCATGCTTTATTCGCGCTACACTTAGAGGGCTACTTGAATCGAATCCTGAACTGCTTCCCCGAGAAGTGTTGCTGAAAGATTTTGACGCAATAATTCATGAAGGGTTAAACGCGAGGGTTTCAAGTGGTCAAACCGCACGGCAAGTCTGTCAAAGTTACATGTGTTTAGCAGAAAAATATGCTGACCGTGAGGAGAAGAAATATTTGTGGCTGGTGAAACGCCGTATCGAGGAAGGCAGCCTCTCAGAAGTAATACGCAAAAACGTCCAAGTTGAAGCGGAAAAGTCAGATTTCCATCAAGCAATCCGCACGGTTTATTCAAGACTTATTAAGTGCTTAAGCACTAATGAACCCTACTTCTAAAATAGGTCAGGCAGAAAAAAGTTTGACAGAAGACAATAATGGAAAAACATACAGCTTTGATGTTTGTGGCACATGCAAGTTTATTTGCTGCCAAGACGCAAAGCCGCCTTTATCTGAAAACCGCAAAAAAATTCTAAAAGAATACATTGAAAAAGAAAAAATCTCTGTTGAAGAACCGTTCATGTGTGAAGCGTACTCTTACCCGGCAGTTGATGAAAACATGCTTTGTAAATTCTTCAACAAGCAGACTCGACGTTGCTCAGTTCATCCCGTGAAACCTGAAACCTGCCGTGCAGGCCCTGTAACTTGGGACATCAACTTTAACACTAAAAAACTCGAATATTATCTTAAACTGGAAAAGATTTGTCCCTTAGCCGGAGTTTTGTACAAGAATCCCGCGATGCTCGCGGAACATTTAGACCCTGCTAAAATTGAAATCAGGCGGCTGGTCGAAGATTTATCTGCAGAAGAATTAAGGGTTATAGTGAAGATTGCTGAGCCGGACACGTTTAAAATTTGTGAAGAAGACCTTTCGGCTTCGGTTATTAAAAAGTTGGGTCTTAACTAAGCTTCCAGTTTTTAAAGGAAGCCTGTTTCTTTTAATTTCAACGCTGTCGTAATGTCGCCTTTGAAGTTGACTTTACCGCTAAAGAACGCTTTTTCTGCGCTTATTTTGCCGTTAACTAAATCAAGGAAATCATTTTCAGAGGTCTTTAGAGTCATAGTTGGCTCCGCGATTGTTCCTTGAAAGGCTTGGATTTTTTGGTCCTTCACAGTTACTGTCCAATTGCTGGGGCTGTTGCCTGTCAGGTTGATTTGAACTGTAATGTTGATGCCTTTGGCTTTTTCTGGGTTAAATCGGGCTGGAAGGGTTGTTTCAAAAAATTCTTGGGGTGTTTTTGACTCCATAAGTTTTCCTCAAATAATTTCGAGTATTGTTCTGTTTTTGGTGTTTTTGAATGTATTGTATTTTATCGGAATAGGTCTTTTTCTTTGGGTCTAGTTAACTCGGTTGCTGACACGTTTTCAGCGGCCTGATAAACTGTGTAGCCGCGGATGATTGCTGCTGGTATGCCTTCATTGGCTTGTCCAATAACTAGTTCTGCTGCTGAAGCAAGTTCATCTGCAATAGCTGTTTGTTTGATTCGAAGCGTGTAACCAAATAAGTCTTTTTCTCCGCGTCTGTCTCGGATGGGTTTTATTCCTGCAACGCCAATTGCAACGTTTATTTCTCCCATCCTGAAAGGTCTGCCATGAGTGTCTGAAACAATAACTGCTACATTAACGCCTGTTAAACGTTTGATTTCTGCCCGAATGTTTCTGGCAGACGCGTTAGGGTCTTTAGGTAAAGGAACAACGTTTCTTTCTCCTGAAACGTTTGAACGGTCCACTCCAGAATTAGCGCTTATGGTTCCACATTTTGTTTCTGTAATTATGCTGTTAGGACCTATTTTGACAACCTCTTTTGTTTCTTGCAGTATAACTTCGACCAATGCAGGCTCCTTTTTTGTTTGTTTGGCAATTTCAAGCGCCCGTTCAGAAGGCTTTACAGTGTCAAGGTTGATGACGTTTCCTTCAGCTTTAGAAACAAACACGTGAGTAACAACTATGACGTCTTTTTCTTGAAGTGGTGTACCCTGCTTTATGGTGGCTTCAACGATTAATTTGCCAAGGTTGTCTCCTTTTTTACTTAACGGCAAGCCTTCTATAGCAATTACTTGGACAGTGTTCATCAGTAAACTTACCTAGTTGTTTACTTTGCTAAATTATAACCAAAACTTAAGCTTATCTCGTAACAAAACAAAAACTCTAAAACATAAAAAGGAAAAGAGACAAAATGTCTCAGTTTGCTTATTGGGTGCGGAACTTTTGAAGTTTCTGTAGCATTAATTTGTCGCCTTCAGCGTCACCCGCGCATGTTGCGATGATGCCGTCTACTAAGCCGACAAGTTTTGCTGCTTTCTCTTCAACTTGGTCCATTGTGGCTGTTACTGGCCAACCGATTACTTTGACTATTTCTTTGTTCTTTTCTGTGCCTACTAGGAAGTATGCGAATAGTGGCTTGTTTAGTTTCTTGCATTCTGCTGAGATTGCTTTTAGTTGTTCCAGTGAGTTGTCGTCTAATCTCATGAAGTAAACGAAGTCCCATGGTTGGCGTACACGTTCTAATGATGACTCAACTGATTGCCTTGCTGATAGAAGGCAGCCGAGTGGTAGCTTCTTTGTTTTAACATCATTGCGGATGAAGTCACGTGCAACCTCTGATGATGAAAGTGGTGCCTTGATTGCTTCACCATAGTGTGGCTTGTCGCCCATGGTTACTGCTAAACCGTCTAGACCGATAACGTCTGAAGCTAAGGCTAATCCTCCAACTTCAACTGGTCCTTTATAGTGTAGAATGAAGATTGGGCAGACATACTTTTCAGGGTACTTGTTTTTGAGGAGGCAGCTTACGACAACACCGCTTGGAGCTGGGAAGCCAGCAGCGCTGTCGGTAACGTTCCATCCATCAACTAAATCTTTCAGTTCATCAGCAAGCTTTAGGAATTTGCGTGTGGGAACAAACTCATTTAGGATTTTCATGGAGATTCCTCTTTGGTAAGGTAGGGAGAGGTTAGGGTTAAAAAACTTTTGCGTATATTACCTCACCTGAAGAGTTGACGCTTTTTATAAAAAACCGCTATGTCAACGGTTGTTATTTCGGCTTTTTCTTGTCAAAACTGCTTCTTTTGAGCTCTCTCCGCCTTAAATTTGGAGAGCTTTACGATTTCTTGCTTGTCAACTTCAGCCCTTTCAGCATCCAATCCATTAACTAACTCTTCTCCTTTCACCGAACGAACAATAACCGTAGAAAAACCCTGTGGACTACCAACCGAACCAACTGACACGTCAGCAAACCGCGCCGTAAAATCCTCACAAAAACGACAACCCGTATCAACCGCTTCTTCAAGCTCCCTGATTCTACAACTAACCTCTCTGCCATCTACAAGGACATAAAATTTACCTTTACGAATTTGCGTCCGTTCCGCCTTATCCAAATCAACATTTAAAACCCGTTTTACTTCCTCTCTTAACTTGGTAACGTCAAAAGCCTCAAAACAAAACAGCCCAATAATCGAAATTTCTATGTCAGGAAACTGTCTTTTTAGGCTTTGAAAGATTTTTCTAGTTGCTGCGGCTTGACATGGGGTGCAGGTAATGGCTATTTTTCTTTTTCCTTGTTCAATCAGGTCGCGAAGTTTTGCTAAAACGTTGATTTTGAAATATTTTGTTCCTCGGGCTGCAAGAACTTCTTCTGGATTTTCGGTTGCGACGGCTTGAGCATTGTATCCTTGGGTACGATTTACAACTATGGCAACGTCAAATCTGTTTTCTTTAAGTCCATTAATTAATAGTTGAGTGACTACTCCACCGTCTTGGCCTTGAATCGGTGTTTTAGCAGAAAAAACGTTTTTCTGTTGTTCAAACAGTTTTTCTTCTTGCACCTCAGTTTCAACCATTTTAATACCTTACTTTTATGGTGTTTCTTGCTCTAAAAAGCTTAAACACCTAAAAATGGTTGGTGGATTATCCAAACACCTAAAAGCCTAAAGGTATCATGTTTAATCTGTTACTTGCAAGGTTGTAGGTAGCATGCAAAATACGTCGGCCAGAAAGCCAAAAATCAAATACGCTCACGGGGACCAAACACGTCTCGACGAGATTAAGCCATTATGGGAAGGTCTCAATGAGCACGTAATGCTTCTTTCACCATATTTCAAACAGCACTTTCAATCTTTCACTTTTGAAGCACGTAAAGCTGATTTGCAGAAAAAAGCCAGCCAAAGCCAGTTACGCATTGACTTTGCTACAGACAAAGCTACAACTCAGCATGTAGGCTACCTTGTAAGCAGTATTGACAAAGAAAAAACTGGAGAAATTGACTCAATTTTTGTAAGCCCCTCATACCGAGGCTTTGGGATTGGTGACGCATTAATGAAACGCGCTTTGGCTTGGATGGACAAAAAAGCTGTCAACGCAAAGATTGTTGAAATCAGTGTAGGTAACGAGCAAACGCTCGGATTCTATAGCCGTTACGGGTTTTATCCACGGAAAACACTACTTAAGCAAATAAAGGAATGCTAATTGCCTAAAACAAAAATAGGAAAAGTGTGGGTTTAGGCTTCTTCTTTTAATTCTTCAACTTCTTTTTTGCCTTCTTCAAGTTCTTTGGCTTGCTCTTGGTCAAAGGCTAACAGTAAGGTTTGGAACTCGCCGACATGGGTTTTTTCTTCTTTCGCTATGTCGAGCAGCATTTTTTTGATCAGTGGATTTGTTGCTAGGGTTGCCATTTGTTCGTAGAGGTTGATGGCGTCTAGTTCGGCGATTATGCCTGCTCTTAGGATTTCTTTGTCTTGGGTTTCTTTGGTTATTTTATCTGTGTTTGGTATTTTAGATAGCATTGTTTTTTCCTCTTTTGTTTGTGTTGTTTTGTTGGGTATTAAGTTGTCGGTTGTTTGTTGTTTTGTTGGGTTTGGTTTGATAATGCTTAAATAAGAGTGTAGGTGTTACTTTTTTGTAAAAAAGTGTTACTGTGGTGACGTGGCTTGGCATCATACCCCAAAACAATAAAACCAACCTCAAAGATAACATGCCTATTCTCTTTGGCGTCCCCCAAACTTCCGTACCCAAAACTGCGTTTCAACACATTGCTGCAGTTAACACTTTTTTCGATCTTGCAACACGGCTGAACAGGAATTTTCCTCCATGAAACCAACATTTCTGGTGGTCAAAATTTGTTGGCTTCAATCCTTTCAGCCGTCATGCAGGATATCGGGTAGGTAACGCCCTGTTTTTTGCCAAAAAGTGTCTTTTTTCTGCATCTTTAACATTCTAAATCTATTTTATTTAAGGAAACGTAAATTAATTCGCCAAAACCAATCTTTTAAGCAGTGACTACTTATGAAAATAGCAGTTTCTGGTAAAGGCGGCGTAGGCAAAACCCTGCTTGCCGGCGGATTAGCCCGAGGTTTTGCTGAACGAAAATATAAAACAATAGCTATTGACGCTGATTCTTCTCCTAATTTGGGGTTGACTCTGGGTTTAACAGCGGAGGAAGCTCGGAAAATTAAGCCTATTTCTGAGAACAAGGAGCTTGTAGATTCCAAAACAAGCACGGGGTACAGTGGTGTTTACAACCTAAACTTCAAGGTTGACGACATTGTAAGAGATTACTCTGTTCCCACACCTTTAGGTGTAAATTTGATTGTCATGGGAACAGTACATTCAATGGGTGCAGGGTGCATGTGCGCCCCAACAGCGGTAATTCGTGCATTGCTTCGGTATCTTGTGGTTGAAATTGACGAAGCAGTGGTGCTTGATCTTGAAGCTGGAGTAGAACACATTGGAAGAGGCACAGCTAGACAAGTGGATGTGCTGCTTATTGTTGCAGATTCCAACCTTAAATCTCTTGAAATTGCTAAACACATTCACGACTTAGCTTCTGAAGCAGGGATGAAACAGCTTTATCTTGTTGGCAACCGAGTAATGAACAACGAGCAAAAAGCGGCAATCCAAAGCTTTGCTGACAAGAATGGTTTGAAAGTGCTTGATTTCATTCCTTTTGACACTAAAATAACCGAATCTGATATGCTTGGCAAAACCCCGTTGCTAAATAAAGAAATTCCCTCCGTTAAAGCAATAGATAATATATGTGAGATTTTGATTAAGGAAACTGAACAATCATCTTAAGGAGATAATTCAAATGAAAACTCTTGTTACAGTTGGCCGCGGCGGCACAGGAAAATCAAGCTTCACAGCTTTGATGACCAAATGCTTCATAGAAGCGGGCAAATCACCTATACTGCTTGTTGACGCTGACCCTGACCAAAATCTTGCCGAAATGATTGGGATTGACCTTAAAGAAGCAGGAAAATCAACTATTGCAGACTTAGTAGTTAGCACTTTTATTGAACACGGTGGCACTACAGTCGGTGTTCCACCAGCTCAACGTATTGAAAGCCGAATTTGGGAAAGCGGATTATATGAAGGTCAACATTTTGATTTTCTTGGTGTTGGAACAAAATGGATTGAAGGTTGCTACTGCATGCCAAACACTGCTTTAAAAGGTGCTTTGGAATCTTTGACAAAAAATTATGAGTACGTGCTTATTGATTCTCCTGCTGGTCTTGAAAACTTAAACAGGCGTATTACATCAAAAGTTGATGACATTTTTGACATTTTAGATCATTCAAAGAAGTCGCAGGACCATGTTCGTAGGGCTGTGAGGATAATGAATGAGGTTGATATGCAGTACAAGAATTTTTACTTGGTTGGCGGCTACCGTTTTCCTGACGAAATAGGTAAACAGGCTGAAGCTGATTTAAAGTTTAAGTATCTAGGTAAAATCGCGCAGGACTCACAGTTAGATGATTATGTACTTGAGGGTAAGTCTTTGATTGATTTGCCAAGCGATAATCCGGCATATATTTCAGTTAAAAAAATACTCGAAAGCCTTAATTATCTTTAGAAAACTTGTTTCGAACCATTTTTTATTATTTTTTATTTCTTATTGTCGAACGTGACTTTTATACAAAGAATCCCCAAAAGTTTAAAAACATTGTAGGCTGGGTAACTATCAAAACCTTTACAGAGGTTAGAATTTGACCACCAAAAACGTTCGTGTTAAAATTGACGAAATGAAAACTAGTAGTGGCCTTGTAAAAAACCTTGAGTTATCTATTGGCAAAGTTGTTACTGACAATTGGGATGAACCCATGGGTCCTACTCCCATGCCCCACATCAGCACACTTCGCGATTGGGACTTAACGTTACTTAACAAATACAAGCCCTTCTACATGCCCGACTGTGATTTATGTTGTCTATGTACATACGGAAAATGTGACTTAACAGCTGGAAAACGCGGTGCATGTGGACTCAACATTGCAGACCAATCTTCACGTATTGTGTTAATTGCTTGTTGTATTGGCGCCACAACCCACAATGCACACGCTCGACACGTTGTCGACCACTTAATTGAAGTCTATGGTAGAAAATTCCCACTAGACCAAGGCGGTTTAAACGTTAAGATTGAGGCGCCAGTCACTAGATTAATCACCGGTGTAAAACCCGAAACTCTTGGCGATTTGGATGATATTTTAAGTTATACTGAATCACAACTTACCCACTGTCTTTCTGCAGCACACACTGGTCAAGAATCCAACAACTTAGATTTTGAATCAAAAGCATTCCACGCAGGCAGAATGGACCAGATAGGCATGGAAATTGCTGATCTTGCACAAATTTCAACTCTTGGCTTCCCCAAAGCAGATCCAGAAGCTCCATTAATCAAGATGGGTATTGGAACAGTTGACCAATCAAAACCAGTCATTATGTGTATCGGTCACAACGTCGTGCCTTCCGTCGGAATTATTGATTACATGAAAGAACATAAACTAGATGACAAAATGGAAGTAGTCGGCTTATGCTGCACTGCCATCGACAACACAAGATATTACGACCGCGCAAAAATCGTTGGTCCAATCTCTTGGGAACTTAGATTCATACGTGGCGGATTCGCAGACGTAACCGTATTAGATGAACAATGTGTCCGAACTGACTGTAACATAGAAGCTGAACGTGTCAAATCACCAGTTATCGCAGCCTCAGAGAAGAACTGCCTCGGCTACAAGAACCGCACAAACGACCCAGTTGACCAAATTGTCGAAGATTTAGCCACCTATAAAGTTCCTGGTGTCCTAATTCTTGACCCCGAAAAAGTCGGCGAAGTCGCTGTCAGAGTAGCCCAAAGAGTAGCACCAATCCGCAAAAAGATGAAGTCACTTCCAGAACTAGATCAAATCAAAGAGCTCTCAAAGAAATGCCGCCACTGCAATATATGCCAACGAAGCTGCCCACAAGACCTCAAGATTGAACCAGCAATAAAAGCGGCAGCTGAAGGAGATTATTCCAAACTTGCAGACCTATACGAAGCATGCATAGGCTGCGGAAGATGTGAAGAAGCTTGTCCAGTAAAACTTGAAATTCACAGCTACATCCTCAAAGTTGGCGAAAAGAAGATGCTCTCTGAAACCAACTATTGTCGTTCAGGCAGAGGCGCTGTTCAAGATACAGAAATCAGAAGCGTTGGTGGCCCAATCGTACTCGGTGAAATTCCAGGAATTGTCGCCCTAGTAGGTTGCGCTAACTATCCAAACGGTGGTAAAGACGTCTACGACATCGCAAGAGAATTCGCCTTACGCAGATACATCGTCGTAACTTCAGGCTGCTCAGCAATGTCCGCTGGCTCCTACAAGAACGAAGAAGGTAAAACCCTCTATGAAGAATTCCCCGGTGGATTCGGAGCTGGAGGAGTTCTAAACGTCGGTTCATGTGTCTCCAACCCACACATCGCAGGTGCAGCAATCAAAGTAGCAAACATCTTCGCAAAACGCAACCTAAGAGGCAACTATGAGGAAATCGCTGACTACATACACAACCGTGTTGGTGCAGTCGGTTTAGCTTGGGGTGCATACTCACAGAAAGCAGCATCAATCGCCGCTGGCTTCTGGAGCTTAGGTGTTCCAGTCCTTGTCGGTCCTCACGGAACTAAATATCGACGTATGCTCTTAGGCAGATCAGACAAACCAGAAAACTGGGAAGTCTACGATGCACGCACAGGCGACAAAGTGAATGTTGGTCCAACACCAGAACATCTCTTCCAAACAGTAGAAACACCACAAGAAGCAATGGTTATGATTGCAAAGCTATGCTTAAGACCAAACGATACATGGAAGGGACGTATGGGTAAACTGACCCACTACATTGACTTACACAAACGTCACTATGGCGTGATGCCTTCAGACATCGACCAGTTTATCCGAACACCAGCAGATATACCAATTACGATGAAAGATGAAATCACTGAGATTCTGAAAGCAAAAGGCTGGAAGGAATCAATAATTCCTGACCCAACATTGCTTCCAAGAATGATCAGGAAGGTTAAGGAGTGATCATGAATGTCGTGTGAACCATGGCAATGTGCAGAAATAGCATCAACTAAAAAAGCAAACCCAATCCAAAAACCCGAGATAGCAGTAGCAATGATCAAAAGAGCCGCTCGCCCCCTTCTTATTGTGGGCAGCAACGTTGTCACCCGACAACTAGAAGGCAAACCAGTAATAGACTTCATCATCGACCTCGCAAAAGCATCCAAAGTCCCAGTAGTCGCAACAGCCCACATAGTTGGTGAATTTGTTAAACGCGGATACCAACCAGCAGCTTTCATGAATGCAATGGACATAAGCAACCGCGTAGTTGACCCAACCTGGCAAGGACTTGATGGCAAAGGCCACCCAGACCTTGTCATGTATGTTGGTTTACCATACTACATGGAAGCCTTGATCCTTTCAGGCCTCAAGCATTTCGCACCAGACCTAAAAACAATGACCCTTGACAACACTTTCCATGTCCACGCAAGCTGGTCATTCCCAAACGCCGGAGCAGAGACATGGGCAGAAAATCTCAAAGTAATGACCACCCAGTTTAGTGGAGGAAATTAAAGAAAATGTCAATGTTTAAAGATATACCAGTAGAAGTTGGCGTAATATACGAAGGAGAACGTATCCGACGAAACGACATGCAAGTCGAACTCGGCGGCCCAACAGTTGCCAAAAAATTTGAAATTGCAAAAGTTAAACCAATGGAAGAAATCGAAGATGGCAAAGTCTCCGTTATCGGTCCAGACTTAAAAGACCTCAAAGAAGGCGCTGCACACCAATTAGGCATCCTAATCGAAGCTGCAGGTGCACAACTTGACCCTGGACTTGAAGGTGTCATTGAAAGGCGTCTTCACGGCTACCTAAACTACATCGAAGGCTTCATGCACCTAAACCAAAGATACGATGTTTGGATGCGTCTTGGCAAAAAATCATTCCAAAAAGGCTTAAACAGTTTTACCATTATGGGCAATGTTCTCTACCGCCTATTCAAGAGTGAACTGCCAATTATCGAAAAACTGCAAATCACCTTCGTAACTGATGCAGCAAAAATCGACGAACTCTACCCACAAGCACTAGCATCATATGAAGCACGAGACGCAAAAGCAAGAGGGCTAAAAGACAGTGAAGTAGATACATTCTACGGTTGTGTCCTCTGCCAATCATTCGCTCCAAGCCACGTTTGTGTTATCACACCACAAAGATACAGCAACTGTGGCGCCATCAGTTGGTTTGACGGCAAAGCATCAGCAAGCATTGACCCGAAAGGCCCAATCTTCGCAATTCCAAGAGGCGAAATAATTAACGAGGAAAAAGGCGAATTCAGCGGTGTCAACGAAGCAGCAAAGAAACGCAGCATGGGCGAAGTCAGCAAAGTCTGGTTATACACAGCATTTGACCATCCACACACTTCATGCGGATGCTTCGAAGCAGTAACCTTCTATATCCCAGAAGTCGACGGCTTAGCAGTAGTTCACAGAGGCTTCAAAGGCGCAGCAGTCAACGGTTTACCATTCAGCACCCTTGCAGACTCAACAGCAGGCGGACGCCAAATTGACGGATTCCACGGAATGTCACTTGAATATATGCGTAGCAGCAAATTCTTCGCAGCAGACGGCGGCTGGAACCGAATCGTTTGGGTGCCAAAAGAAGTTAAAGAAAAAGTCAAAGACTTCATTCCAAAAGATGTCGTCGACAAGATTGCAACTGAAGATGACGCAAAGAACATTGAAGAATTACAAGCATTCCTTAAAGCAAAGAATCACCCAGTTGTTGCAAGATGGGCGCCAGAAGAAGCACCTGCACCAGCTGAAGAAACTACAGTTGAAGCGCAACCAGGCGAAGGTCAAGTGCAAGTAATGACTGCCGCGACATTGCCAATATCTGCAGGTGGACTCAGAATTATTCTGACTGACGCAAAAATTTATGCTTCCAAAGTTGTAATCAAGAAAGAAGAAAAAATAGAGAAACGGTGAGTATCCTTGTCAGAAAGTAACAAAAAAGACGAAAACAAAAGCAACGGAATCGACCTGAATGAACTAATGAAACTTTTAACCAAGTTTCAACAGGTCGAATTCCACGATTTCCAACTCGAAGCTAAAAACCTAGAGTTAAGATTTGACGCTGGCGCAGCTGCACCATTCATGCCACAAGTCAAACTTCCACAGGTTACTGTTCCAACAAAACCAGCTGTTTTGCTACAACAGACTTTCACTCCTCCAGTCGAAAAATACTCTGGCACTATTGCCTCAGTAAAACTTGGCGCAACAAAAAGTGAAGGTGGCACTCGTGGAAGAAGCTTAACAATCGGCGGCGAAAAAACTCCAGCATTCTACACTTTCGAAGGTCCAGTAATCAACAAGCCTGTCGTCACCATGGACGTTTTCGACATGGAAGTACCCTTATCCAAAGCCGTCAAGATGCACGTGAAAGAAGTCATGGGCGACCCAGCAGCTTGGGCAAAACTTGCAGTCGAAAAATTCGGCGCAGACATGATTACAATCCACTTAATCAGCATTGACCCCTTACTCAAAGACGCTACACCAAAATCAACACTAAAAACAATCGAAAACGTACTACAAGCAGTTGACGTTCCACTCGTAATCGGTGGATGCGGTGACCCAGAAAAAGACACCAAACTCTTTGAAGAAGTCGCAACAGCTTTCCCAGGAGAAAGATTCCTGCTTAGCTCATTCACACGTGACATGAAAATCGAGAACATTGCAAAACTTGCAAAGAAAAACAACCACGCAGTCCTATCATTCACTCCAATGGACTTAAACATGGCAAGAGAACTTAACCGCAAACTCTACGATTACCTCGGCAAAGAAGACATCGTTATGGACTTATCCACTGCCGCTTTAGGTTACGGTTTAGATTACGCTTTCACCAACATGGAGCGTGCTAGACTTGGTGGCCTACTTGGCGATGGTGAACTAGCACACCCAATGTCCTCAGGTACAACCAACGCTTGGGCAGCAAGAGAAGCTTGGCTCAAGATGGACGATAAATGGGAACCACGCGAACTTCGAGGTCCACTGTGGGAAGTAAACACTGCCTTAACCTTACTGCTTGCCGGTGTAGACATGTTCATGATGATTCACCCAGCTGCAGTTAAAACCCTTAAAGACGTCATTAATAACCTGTCCAGCGGCAAAAAAGTTGATCCCAGCAAATATGTAGACTGGGTTTCAGCCAAAATATAGACTGGAGAAAAAGAGTATGAGTCAAAAAGCTGAAAAGAAAGAATTAAGCCCAATAGACATTTACAAACTGCTCCCAAAAACTAACTGCAAAGAATGCGGTTTCGAAAACTGTATGGCGTTTGCAACAAAAATTGTTGCCCGCGAAGTAAACATTGACCTCTGCAAGCCACTTGCAAAACCAGAACACGCAAAGAACTTCAAAACATTACATGATCTGCTTAAGCCTCCAGTTAAAGAAGTAACAATTGGCGTCGGTGACAAAGCCCGCAAAGTCGGCGGAAAACTTGTCATGTACCGACATGAATTCACATACTTCAACCCAACCGCAATCGCAGTTGACGTTACAGACGAAATGCCCGAAACAGAAGTAATCAACCGCATAAAAAGCACTGAAGGCTTCAGCTACGAATACATTGGCAACAACCTAAAACTTGACATGATTGCAGTTCGGTCAACATCTGGCGATGCTGACAAATTCAAGAACTGTGTCAAGAAAGTTTCAGAAACAACAAGTTTGCCACTTATCTTGTGCGCTTTGAATCCTTTAGTTCTTGAAGCAGGAGTTATGGCAGTTCCAAAAGCGCGACCCCTACTTTATGCTGCAACAATGACCAACTGGAAAGACATGGCGGAATTAGCTTTAATGTACAATTGCCCCTTAGTTGCTTCAGCACCAAACGACCTTAACAATCTTATGACACTTGCAAAGACCCTGCAAAACTATGGTGTTCAAGACTTAGTCCTTGACCCAGGCACCTTCTTCAATGAGGGCATCGCAGACACACTAAACAACTTTACAATGCTCAGACGCGCCGCAACAAAAGCAGGTGACGAATTAGCCGGTTTCCCACTGCTTGGTTTACCATTAACCATCTGGGCAAACAAAGGCGATTTAGCAGACGACTTAGTTAAGTGGCGTGAAGCATACACAGCAGGCATGCTTATCACAAGATTCGCAGACATCATCGTACTTCACAGCACAGACGGCTGGATGCAACTACCCGAAGTTATCCTAAGACAAAACATCTACACAGACCCACGCAAACCAGTAGCAGTAGCACCAGGCCTCAAAGAATTCGGCACACCAAACGAGAACTCGCCAGTGTTCTTCACATCAAACTTCGCATTAACATACTATACTGTAGCAGCAGACCTTGAAAGCAGCAAAACCAGCGCTTACCTAATCGTAGTCGACGCAGAAGGCTCAGCAATCGACAGTGGTGTCGCAGGACGCAAACTTACAGCAGAAAAAGTTGCAGACGCAATCAAAGCGACAGGCGTTGAAAAGAAAGTAAAACACCGCAAAATCATCATCCCCGGCAAAGCATCACGCATCAGCGGCGAAATCGAAGAACTCAGCGGCTGGAAAGTACAAGTCGGCCCAAGAGACAGCAGCGAGATAGCCAAATATCTCGTTGATAAATGGCAACCATAAGCCATCCTCTTCTTCCCTTTTAATTTTATTTTTAAGCTTGAATTTTTCTGTATAGCAAAATTTCTTATATTGCCTAATTCAAAACTGTTTTGACCTTAAATGAAAAGCTTAGTTGTTTTCTACACGCGGACAGGCAAAACACGGTTTGTCGCAGAAACCATCGCGTCAGAGTTGGGTGCTGATCTTGAAGAAATTGTTGATTTAAAAAACCGTCAAGGCAGGCTTGGGTGGATTTTGGCTGGTAAAGATGCAACCAGAAAAAGCTTAACAAAAATCTCTCCAACCGCAAAGCTTCCTCAGGACTATGACTTAATCGTCATTGGCACGCCGATTTGGGCTTGGAGTCCCACACCCGCCGTCAGAACGTACATTAAACAAAACATTTTGTCAGGCAAGAAGGTTGCGTTGTTTTACACTTCTGATGGTGATATTAAGGAGGCTGACCAGAAAACCAAAGAATTACTGCAAGACGCCACTATAGTTAGCACTTTATGGTTGGTTTCTCCATTAGCCAATAAGGAGGATACTCAAAAGAAAATTGCTGACTGGTGTAAAACCCTGCCATTACAGCAATAAACTCTTGACTTAATCTTGATTTTTATTTGTTAACAATTTTCTTATAGTCTTAGTGCTTCTAGTTTATTTGGCGATTTTTAATGGACCACACAATAATTCATTTTGAAATCCCAGCTAGCGACGTGGAAAAAATCAAAAAATTCTACACCGACCTGTTCGGCTGGAAAATAACCAAACTCCCCGGCATGGAATACTACAGCATAGAAACCGTGCCCATGGACGAAAAAGGCAACCTGAAAGGGCCAGGCGTAAACGGTGGCTTATACAAACGAGAACAACCTCAACAACAAGCCCTAAACTACATCTACGTAGAATCAGTAGACGAATACAGCAAAAAACTAACAGATTTAGGTGGACAAGTTCTTATTCCCAAAACAGAGATTCCACAAATGGGTTGGTTTGCTGTAGCTAAAGACCCTGAAGGAAACGTGTTCGGACTCTTCGAAACCATACCAATGTAACATGCAGAAAACCAACATACTAATGGCTTGTTTTTCAACCAATAGCACCTACCCCCCTTAGTAATTCTACCTACCACCTATAGGTTTCAACATACAACCTCTAATAGGCGCCAAATAGGTTGGCAATTAATTTTTATCTAAGTTAGTATAAAACAATTTAGTGGTTGGTCTGAATAAAAAAATAAAAGCCCTCTTAGTAATTGCGGTAGTTGCAATTGCACTTGCAGTAACTAGTTTTATTTTTCAAGAACCCATGGCGCATTATTTTTTCGTAACAGGCAATCAGAATACAATGAAAAATATTGTAAACGAAGAGCAATTAAGATTGGTCAAAGATAGTCTTGAAGAATATTTTGGAGGTACCAAAAACTTGACATTGCAAGATTTGTTTACATGGCAAAATAAACATCTGCGGTATGTTGATTCATTTCCATGGTTTGGATTAGGACGACCCTCTGCTGACCCAAAAGCCATCATGAACGCTGGCATTGGGAGATGCGGCGAATATAGCATTCTATTTACAGCAGCATGCATTGCCGTGGGTTATCAAGCAAGAATTGTGACAGTTGTAAAAACAGATTTTTTAAGTGGAGTACATCAATTCTGTCAAGTTAAACTAAACGGTACTTGGATTTTAGTGGATTCAAGCTGTTATGCGCCAGATAAGCTTGTCATAAATGATACATCGGTGTATACCAATTGGGGTTGGTGGCCTCTTCAAGAAAAAGGCTACTATGCTTTTAGTTTTGACGAAAACAATGCTTATAATATAACTGATACTTTTGTTAAATTCTGATTATTTTTTGCTCACTTTAACTGTAGACTCCGCCGTGTCAGAGGGTAGTTTCTAGTGACGGTTTAAATCGGTTGAGAACGGTTTTGCTGTCCCAAAGTGGAGGGCAAAAAAGTGCAAAACATGCTAATTTATGGGGGTAGTGCAGGTGGGTAAAACTGTTGAATCCTACCGTATTGCCGTGGAGAACGAAATTCAAAGGTGGAACGGCTTTGCCAAGGCGCTGCGCAGTGAGGATAGAGCAGCTTTTGAAGCAGTGATGGATGCCTGCCGCAGTTACGCTTCAGCAGCAAGCAACGCAACCCAGCCTATACTGTTTGAGCCTATGGTTATTTCGATTCTGGTTTCACAGCAGAAGACGATTATGCGTTTAGAGAAGGCTTTGGATGCAGTTAAGCAGCCCAAGACAAGTTAAAGGGTGGCTGCTTGATGCTTACCCCTCAAACCCCGGCGAAGTAACTGTTTGGGTGATAACTCAGAGCGGCGACCGTGTCCGGTTGACTGACAAGTTTCAACCCTCCATTTACGTCTCCGCAGCTCTGCAAGGTGACCTCGAAGACTTAGCCCATAGACTGCAAGACAACCCAAAAATCAGCCACCTCGACTTTGTCTACAAGTACGCCCAAGTAACCGACCCAGAAAAAAGTCGTGTGCTCCAGCTAACCCTAAAAGACTGCAGAAGTATCCCACAACTCACCCTTGAAATCCTGCGCCTCGGCGACTATTTGCGTTACGAACTGCACAACTGTGACATCCATAATGACCGCTCCTACTTTTTCAGCCACGACGTATTCCCGCTTGCGTTTGTTGACATTAAAGTTTCCAAAAACGGGTTAACCTACACGCTTTTGGATTCAGTTGAAAGCACAAACTACGCCATCCCCGACTTGCGTGTTATGCGGCTTGACGTTGACGCAGTAAAAACAGGTCTCGTTAACAATTTTGAAGACGAAATCCGCTGCATACGCCTAAAAGAAACCGGCAAAGACACTGTTGCGATTGATTACGGGGATGAAGCAACCAAACTCCTACAAATGACTTATGCGGTGAAAGAGTTTGACCCCGACATTATCTTGACACGTTCTGGCGACTCGTACCTTTTTCCTTACCTGATTCACCGCGCCGCCCAAAACGACGTCCTTGACGCACTAACTCTGGGCAGAGACCCTGTAGCGTTTAACCGTAGAGGTTCAAGTGGCAGAACCTACTTTTCCTATGGCCACACGTTTTACCGCGCTGGCACCATGCGTCTATACGGCAGAATCCATATCGACGAAAGCAACACGTTTATCGTAAAAGAGTCAGGGCTTGATGGCTTAATTGAAATCGCCCGCACCTGCAGAGTGCCCCTGCATACAGCCGCACGTTTCTCCATCGGCTCTAGCATGTCCTCGATTCAGGCGTATCAAGCAATAAAAGACGACATCCTGCTGCCTCGAAACAAAAAGATTCCTGAAACCTTCAAATCCGCCCTTGACCTCCTTGTTGGCGACCGAGGCGGCTTCGTTTACGAGCCACGCTTAGGTCTTCATGACGCAGTGGGCGAATTGGATTTTTCTTCAATGTATCCCTCGCTTATGCGTAAGTACAATATTTCTGCTGAAACCGTGCTTTGTAAATGCTGCCCTGACTCGCCCGTCCGCGTTCCCGAACTCGGCTACCATATCTGCACAAAACGCGTGGGCATGGTGCCTAAAACCGTTGATTTAGCATTAACTAAACGTTTAAACTACAAACGCTTAAGAGACCAAACCCAAAACCAGCGCCTTAAACAGGTGTATGAGGGGCGTCAAGTTGCTTTGAAATGGATTCTGGTCACCTGTTTTGGTTATTTAGGTTTTAGCAACTCCAAATTCGGCACCGTTGACGGGCACATCGGCGTGTGTGCTTATGCCAGAGACACTTTTCTTAAAGCCTCCCACATTGCCGAAGACTCTGGTTTTGAGGTTCTGCACGGCATCGTCGATTCGTTATGGCTGAAAAAGCAAGATGCTACCAACCAAGAATACGACCAACTCTGCCAGCTTATCACTCGGGAAGTTGGGGTTCCAATCAATTTTGAAGGACAATACAAATGGATAACATTTCTCCCATCCCGCCTTCATCCACGGGTTAGCGTACTTAACCGTTACTTTGGCGTATTAGAAAATGGCAAAACCAAACTTCGCGGCATAGAAATCCGCCGAAGAGATACACCCAGATTCATTTACAACGCCCAAACCGAAATGATAAACGTCCTCGCACGTGCCGACAACGCAGAAGAACTCATACAAAAAGTTCCTGACGCCATAGACGTGCTTCGAAATTACCGACAAAAATTAATCGACCGTGAAATCCCTCTTGCTGACTTGCTAATTAGTCGCCACTTATCAAAGAATCCTATGCAGTACCGGCAACACGTAAGTCAACTAATTGCGGCAAAACAGTTGCTTGAGCAGGGTGTGGATGTCCAAGCGGGCAACAGTGTACGTTTCATTTTTACTAACGCAGAAAGCTGGAGGCATAGTCGGCGTGTGGTGGCGGAGCAACTTGTCGGCAAAAACCTAAACGCGGATACACAAAAGTATTTGATGCTTCTTTATGCTTCAGCTGCTGACCTGTTAAGCTTTGCAGGTTACACTCCAAAAACTGTGTGTGACGCTGTTAACGGCTACAAAATTGAAGGGCTTTCAAAATACTTCTAAAAAATGGAAGAGGTGGGGTTTAGACGTGGTTGTACATTTTGTTGTTTGCGTAGTTGCCTGTGTTCATTTCTGCTTCGATTTCTTTTAGCAGCAGTATGCGTTTGAAGGTTGGCGGGTGTGTTGCGAAGAGACTGTTTAGCTGGTTCCATGTGCTATGCGCTTCTCTCTCCATAGCCAATTGCAGTTCGCGTTCGTCAAGCACGCCGTCATTGTCCAAGTCGTACTTGTTCTTGTTTTCCATTATGCGTTTAACTTCTTGTTTTGCGGTTGCTGGGTCTTCAATGTAAAACGCTCTGGCCCCTTCAGGCGGTTTTGGCGAAATTGATAAGCCATAGGTGATTTTTGCTAAGGCGCTTCCTAAATCGCGTGGTGAACCTGTAACGTACGCGGAAAAAGCATCTGCAAAATGTTCTCGTAACCTGCTTAGCCGCATGACGATTAGGAATGTTATGATGTAAACTAGGAAAGATATTGCTCCTATGGCAATCAGGATTGCGCCGCCATTGTTGTCTTTGCTTCTTCTGCCGCCTGAAAACATGCCTGCACGGAAGGTAACCTGCGCAATCATGTACGCAATCAACGGCAAAGCGGAAAGCACAGTCATCACGATGTAGTCTTTGTGTTTTATGTGTCCAAGTTCATGGGCTATTACGCCGCGAATTTCGCCTTGGTTAAGCTGCCGTAGTAAGCCTTCGTGTACGGCTAAGGTGGCGCCGCTTGTGCTTCTTCCAAACGTGAACGCGTTGGGGGTGTTGTTTGGTACAATTGCCAGTTTAGGCATGGGTAACCCGCTTTTGTCTGCGAGTTCTTTGACGGTTTGTTCAAGCCACGGTGACTCGCCTGGTTTAACGTACTGCAACCTTGTTGTTAGAGTCACAATGGTTGGTCCAATTGCGTATTGAAACAGGATAAAGAGGGCTGAACCGCCAAGCGCTACTAATAGTCCTGTTATTGCGTCAAGCTGCAGGAAGTAGACTATGGCGAATATGAAAAGTCCAAATATGAAGGCTGAAAGGAAGATGGCTGTTGCCATTGCAAACTTTAGCTGTGACAAATTTGCCACGTGTGTTTTCCTCCGTTGTATTGTTTCACAAACTGCAGATTGAGGAATTAAGTCTTTCCCAAAATTAGCTTTACCTTTTAAATGGTGTTTGGGTTAAGAGAAATTGTTTGCTGTTTCATATTATTCTGATTTTTTCTCTTTTGTAGTCTATTTCGACTTTAAACCCGCACGCTTCAAGTTCAGCGGCAAGTTTGATAAGCATGCTTTTCTTATTTAGATCCACACCCTTTCCCTCTGCCCGCAGTTTCGGGAATAGCAAGTATTAACTCTTTCAATATTTAAGTTTTAATTGCACCAATTCAGGTTAAATAGTTGGGTTAATTGCAAATTTTATGGAAAAATTTGACTTAAATATTTCAAATAAGAAAAAGTCGTGGAAAAAATTTAGATGGGGTAAGCTCCGCAGATTTTGCAGAACTGGATTCTTGTCTTAACGTAGCCTTTGCATTGTGGGCACATTTTTGCGCCGTCGCCTGGGTCTGGGAAGACTTCAGATGGTTTGCCAAAGATTTTCCTAAAAGATTCGTAGTAAAGTAGTTGTTCTTTGTCGCGGATTTGTACGTTGTCAGCTTCAAGGATTGCCTTTTTCTTTTCTGCAAATTCAGCGTCGGTGAATTGTTGTTGGAGGACAGTGTTTAGTGCAGCTGCTCCTGTGCCTGCTTCAAGTGGCGCTTTTGGTCTCCAGACAACTTCTGTGGGTATGACGTCTTCGTAAGCTTTACGTAATATCCATTTGCTGTATTTCTCGCCGTTATGCATGTTAATTTTAACTTTTATCGGCAGTTTCTTTGCCCAATCCATGAACAGGGGGTCAAGATAAGGCTGTTTTACTTCCATTCCTAATGACCTGGATAGTGGAATGCTGCTAAATCCCATTTCTGCCCACATGTCAAGTTGTTTCTTGTAGAGTTCTTCTTCTGAGAGGTGGAACTGCCATGGATAACCAAAAAGTTCGTCTAAACCGTCGCCGGTCAAGATTTTGGATAAGCCTTTCTCTTTTAGGATTGTTAAGCCGATGTAGACGGGCATGCTGTTGCGTACATCCATGGGGTCAAAAGTTTTTAGCGCTTTAACAACTTTGGGCACGTTTTCTAGGGCTTCTTCTACGTCGAAAATGTGGGTTTGGTGGTCTTTTAGTTTTAGGAATTCAACCATTTTTTTAACGTACTGTGTGTCTTTTGGGTTGCCTTCTTTAAAAGCGATTGTTAATGCTGGTAGGTTTGGTGTGTATTTTACTGCTTCGTAGGCGATTATTGAAGTGTCTGTTCCAGCGGAGAATAATATGCCGTCACCAAGATTGTTTTGGACGACCTTGTTGACTATGGTTTTGGTTTCTGGTATAAGGTGAGCGTATTCTTTTGGGTCAAGTGTCATTCTTGTTCCCTCACATTACCACTTCCTGTTTCTCACCGCCTATTTAAGTTTATCCGTATGAATACATTTTAGAAAAAAACTTGCACATGTGTAACAAAAAAGCGGTCACTACTGAACAATTAATCAAACAATGCTCGAAAACTGACGTTTCAACCCAAAACTTGCCGCCAAAAAGCATTTAAAATCCTAAAAACCTAACACAGCAACAAGCGTGGCTCTCGTGAAACAAAACCCTCTACCAAACACAAACGCCAAAATAACCATCAAAGACAACATAGTAGCCATAATCAGCGACACACCATTAGTCACCCTAAGCTCAGGCATCTACAACGGAGGCTACAAAAAAGTAAACGCCATCCTAAACGTGTCCGTACCAGACAACTACAACGACAAACACCTCCACGACGACCCATTAAACATAGTCTACGACGCCCAAAAAAACCTCCAAATCACCGGCGACTACATCGCAATGATAACAGCAGCAAAAATAGAAAACCTCTCTATGACAACCCGCACAATCGGCGACATAACAATAACCGCAGTAGCAACCGCAGGCTGGAGACACGGCGAATCCTCAGGAGAAGACATAGAAAACAGCCACTACACACACGGAACAATCAACATAATTGTTTTCCTAAATGCTAACCCAACAGACAGTTGCCTAGTCAGCCTTTTCTTAACCGCTACTGAAGCAAAAACCGCGGCAATGCTTGATTACGATATACGTAGTCGATACACTGGCGACGCTGCAACAGGAACCATAACCGACAGCCTATCCGTAGCAGTAACCGGACAAGGCACAAAAGTTGAACTCGGCGGACCTGCCTCAACGGTTGGACAACTTGTCGCAAGCGCGGTAAGACAAGTGGTTAAGGAAGCCGCAGATAAACAGGAAGGCCCCCACAAAGGGCGCATTTTGACGCGAAGGCTTGCAGAACGTCACCTGTCAATAGACCGTTTGGCTACTGAACTTGCTAAAGCTCAAGTATTCGGGGACCAAAAAACGGTAGCTTACAAGTTAGAGCAGGCGTTGGCGTCAGATTCGGTTTCTGCAGCGTTTTTGCTGGCAGCTGCCAAGTTGGATGATGACTGCAAAAAAGGTTTAATTCCAAATGAACTTGGAGATGTTGGCAAATTAAGCAGGGGTTTTGGTGCCTTAATTTCAACCAATAAACCCGTAAAAGAAACATTAAGTTTTGCGGAAGTTAATTTGCCGCCTTTCACTAAACAAGCAGCAATTTCTATTCTCCAAAACTCTATTTAAAAATTGTTAGTTGCAGTTTTAGCAAAGCTTGTTGCTTGCTGTTCTGGGTGGTTTGCATCTTTTGTAGTTAAGATGTATGCTAACGCTGCAAGAACCAGTGTGACGCCAGTCAGGGAAACAGTAATTGACGTAAAGTTTAATCCTATAGGTGAAAGTCCAAGGAACAATCCCACAATGCCTGCAACTCCGAAGCTTAACGCAACGCTTAACACTGCTTCTTCAATGAGGTCAAGCTTGTTTCTTTTCCTAAACAGTATGTTAACTAAGCAGTTGCCTGGAACCAGAAACACAAAAAATATGCCTAACGCGTAACGAAGGAAAGCAACTGGTGACTCGGCTGGAATAACATAGGTGCAAAGCATCGTCATTGCTGTTATCAAGAGAATTATTTCGAGCCAACGGACAGGTTTCATAGTTACTATAATGCACTTACTAAAATAAAAATCAATATAAAAATAAAAAGGAAGAGATGTTTTATGCAAACATCTTGAATATTGGGTGGTTTTCGTCTAATGGTCGTGTATCGAAGTCTGCGCCTGCAGATGCAATGTATGCGTCAACAACTGCTGCTGCTGGGAAGACCCATTCCGCTTGTTCAGCTGGACCAATCATTAACCAGTTAGCACCCATTGTTTGAAGGATTGCGTTGGTTGCTGTGACTGTTCCTTTGCGGTAGTCTTTTGCAATGTTTGCTTTTACCCAACCCATGGTTGTGACAAGGTTGCCGCTTCCTAAGCCGACTGGGTGACCATACTTTTCTTTCATGATTGGAATGGCCCTAACTGAAGTTCCCATGTCTGGTTCAAAAGCTGGAACGGCTGTGTCGACGAGTGGTTGTGTGATTCCGCCTTTAGCTGCAAGTTCTAAGGCTTCTGCAAGAACTTTCATTTTGCCGTCGAGGGTTGTGTCGTGTGGGTCATCTGCGAGGACGATTGACATTGTGATGCCGCTTTCTTTTAGGTTTGCTAACTCAGCATCAGTTACTCCTTTGTATATTGAGTTGTAGAAGCATCTTTTTGTAAGACCCATTTTCTTTGCAACATTTGCTGCTGCCATACGGGTCCTTGGACTCATAGCGTCAAGCATCAATGGTACGTCGCTAGTGTGTTTAGAGACGAAATCAAAGTATTTTTCAAACGCAGTTTCGGTTGTGCCGACAATGTCTAAGGCGAATGGTACACCAGTGATGTCGCTTTGTGTTTGGCATCTGTTAATAATGTCTTCTGCAGCTTTGGCATCAAAAATGCCTTTGTTTGCATCAGAAACCATTTTTTGACCAAGCCAGAAAATTGATCCAATAAGCCATGTTGGAGTCTCTCCGGGTTGGCCACCGACCTTCACTTTTCCTATTTCATAGATTTTTTGGGGGGTATTGAATTTCTGCATGTTGCCTCATCAGCCAGAGCTTATTTTTTGAGTGCTTTCTTGGCTAACTCTGGGGCTTCTTCTTTGTTTTTGCCGAAGAGTGCGCCAAATGCATCTGCGTCTTCTTTCTTGACTGCTGCGCCGCCCATGATAATGCCGATTTTTTCTCTTAGGCCTGCGGCTTTGAGTGCTTCGTCAAGTTTTGCCAAGTTGTTCTTTGCTGGAACTGTGTTGATTGAGAGTGCAATGATGTCTGCATTGTTTTCTTTTGCTTTGTCAACAAAGACTTGTGGTGCAACGCTTTTTCCAACGTCAATTGTTTTGAATCCTGCGCGTTTTAGTGATCGGCGGACTGCTTCTTTTGCTGTATCGTGCATGTCTGGTTCAATGTTTCCGATTACTACTGTGCCGATTGGATTCTCTGGTTCTGGAGGTTCTTTTTCCATCATAGATTTAAGCCAGGACATAATAAACACCTGTTTTTCCGTTTTATACTCTGGGCTTTTTATACTCGAGATTGATATTTAAACTTTAACTCTACCATCTTAGTACATGTTTAAAAGGAAAGGCATGTTTAACTGGGGCTAACATATGGTTAAAGGTTCAAATAAGCATCTGCTACTGCTCTTTGCAATCTTTGTTTTCGCTTTTCTGTACCGTTTGTTATTGATGACTCATGGAACCTACCCTTCAGGCGCCGACATAGGTTTGCATAACAGCGTAATTTATTCAATAATCAATCAAGGCGGTAACGTTGATTTTCTCTACAATTTTTACCAGATGGGCGGCGGTTTATCCCTTACCTTTCCGGGTTACCACATTTTTGTTGCCCAAGTAATGCTGCTAACAGGCATGCCTGAATATTTGGTGCATGCTGTCACTGTGTCTTTGTTTTCTTCTGTAATTGTGCTTGTTTCTTTCCTGATTACACGGGCTGTTTGGAGTGAATCAGCCGCTTTTATCGTAGCGTTTCTTGTGGCGATTTCAAGGTTTGATGTTGAAATGCTTCTTTGGGGAGGCTACCCGAACGTTATAACCCTGCTTCTTATGCCTGTAACGTTTTACCTGTATATTCAAAAAAACCGTTTCACAAAGTTTCCATTTTACATTTCAGCCTCACTGCTCGTTGGTTCAATATTTCTGAGCCACTCCTTAAGCAGCGTAATGCTTGTCACAATCCTTTTCCCTGTAATACTGCTTGGTCTAATTTTTGGCAAAAAAATAGGCACAACACGCCTTGAAGCATTAAGTTGGCTGCTACCAATAGTTTTTGGCGCAGTCATTGTTTCACCCTATTTGATGCAGATAGTGCCAGCTTATCTTGCTAACACGACACCTGACATTGTTAATGAGGCAACGGCTTCTTCGAGAATTTTGCCCTTAGAAATTGTTGTACCGCTCTTCGCTATTGTAGGGCTGTTCTTTTTGCTGTCAAAGAAATATCATAAACGGTACTTTACAACTCCAACATTTTTGCTGGCAATGTGGCTGCTCGTTCCAGTTATTTTTACGCAGGGCTACCTTGTTAACCAATATACCGACTACAACCGTTTCTTATACTTCGTAATTATGCCCGTTTGTATTTTAATGGGTCTCTTTATTGACATCGGCGCAGGTTTCTTTGCTCGAATAATAGTAACTTACCGTACTTTAACAAGCCAACTAAATACTGGTGCCAAAGAAGTAAAACAGGTAACCCACAAACGGTTAAACAGGTTCTCAAATAAAATTAGCCATGGCATGACAAGACCAAACTTGTACGCCACATTCATAATTGCATTGTTGCTGTTCTGTTTTCTTTTTGTTCCAATATTTCTAAATCCAACCCTTGAACAGAACCCCAATGGAACATACGAATTCAAAGTAGGTGGAATAGTGCCTCAAGAGTTCTATCAACGCATGAGCAAACCGCTTTATGACGCAATGGAATGGGCTAAAGCCAACACGCCCACTGACGCAACATTTGTCACTGAAGCATATTATGGCTGGTGGTTTGGAGGGTTTGCACAGAGACCAACATGGAGCGCAGTTAGCCCCGAATACCTCTCGCTCGACAGAGAATTACCAATAGCGCAGAACGCCACCTACATTCTTGACACTGATTACATGTTTGAAAACAACTTCACACTATCGCCAAATGAATATGCCGCAATTCAGGTTCGTGAAGACGGCGGTTATTTGGCAAGGCACAACCCAGAAATCCTTACCCAACTTAACTGGACTTATTTTCCGTATTCGTTCTTCAACTTTAACAGCAACCAAACATTAATCATGTACAGACTAAATGGTGTTCCTTACTTTGTTTCCTTGGACACTTTGCCTGTCAAAGATATGCATATGGACAATGATGCTCAGCACGTTACTGTTTCAATCACCCGAGGTAACCAATACTTCAATCTAGTACAATCAACATCAGTAACTCAAGGCTCAAAATTCGTTAACATGACAACTACAATCCAAACTTTATCCTCAAATGTTTCTCTGGATTACCTAAAAACCTCTATAGAAGCCAGCGCGTTGCCAATTGGTCCCGAAAGGTTTGACACGATTGGGTTTTTGGCGGAAGGTGTGAAAGCTTTTGGTCAAATAATTTTCAACAATGACCTTCCAGACATTATTTCTCGTCATCCAAGTGAGGCAACTGGCTCCTCAACTGTAGACTTGTACTATAACTTGCAGGGTAGTAGTCAAGCAGAAATAGCAATGGCTGCAACCACTTACTCACTATCAAACGACCCGACCCTTTACAGTGACACCCAAACAATCAGCGGTTTTCTTAACCTAATAATTGAAGATAACCTAAAACCCGAAACACGAAGCAACTTGCCCCTTCCAGAACCATTCAATTACGAGACTGCACTAAAAACCAACGGTTTAGACTACGTCATTATTCCAGCTTACTATGAAGCAAGTTGCCAAGCTGCTATGAAACTCAAATTCGCAAATGACCCCATGTTCAACCTTGTATTTATTAACAATGAGGTTGCCATATTTGAAGTAAAAAAATAGCCGTGACAACCTAAAAACGGAAAGCCACCAACTTGATACTAAAGCTTTCAAAAAACACACTGCTAGAAGTTGCGTTTTTAACAGGTTTTTCCATCTTCATCCTAATAGTATTCTACAGCCTCATATCCATGAACGGACTCGTTTTAGGAAACGACGGCTCAGTACATCTTGGACGTGCACAAGAATTCCTAGACACAGGACATATCTCCATAGGCAACTTAGGCTGGACCCCCCCGCTTTACCAGATTCTGCTGGCGTTCTTAATCACGTTTACAGGTGCCACAAACATTGACCAACTAATTTTGCTTGTCAAAATTTCTGCTGTAGTAGTTAACTGGCTGCTAGTTTTCAGCGTATATCTTATCGGTGCGCGGTTCTTTAACAAGAAAACTGGTGCAGTCGCTGCAGGTTTGCTGCTGCTGTGCTTTCCAATGTTTGAAATTAACATGTGGGGTGGTTACACAAGCGTTTTGGGCATCGCGTTTATGCTGCTTTTGTTTTTGTATTTGCCTCTCTCAGTTGAACATAAAAGCTACATGATAGTAGCTGGCGTATCCGCTTTCGCGTTAGTGCTGTCCCATCAACTAACCACTTTTGTGGCTGTTTTGATTTTAGCGCCGGTCATGCTTTTTCTAATAATCAAGTCTAGGGGGAAAGGTATCAAAGCCTTAATCTTCATAATAGTAGGCGGCGGAATAGCCTTCTTCCTATACTACGTTCGGGCAATGCTGCCTTACCTTGGCGGTTTAATGGAACACGTGTTTTTTGCCCAAAAAGCTATGGCGTATCAGATTCCTCAAACAACCTTGCCTGCGTTTTGGTCAAACTTTGGTTTTGTCTTAATTTTAGGCGTTGCAGGCTTTTTTGTAGCTGCTTACAAGTTGTGGCTTGAAAAGAAACACGTAAGCAACCTGACATTGCTACTTAGCTTCATTATACCCTTGATTTTGGCTGAATCCTACTTCTTCGGCTTATACTTGCCCTTCCAATGGTTCGTTTACTACGCTATGCCGCCAATGGTTATTCTTGCAGCAGTTTTCCTATTCTTTGCCTTAGACAAATCCTTAAACTACTACAAAATGCACAAGGCAACCATAAAACGAGTTTACTTTAAAGCCGTCGTTGTCGGCGTGATTGCCCTCTTCTGTGTTGCGATGGTTATGCGTGGTGACGTGCTTAACGGCAGAATCAGTGGAGCAGCAACATATTATTCAACTTCTGATCCAATGGCTCTACAAGCTGGTCAATGGCTAAAAACCAATTACCCTGAACCAGCAACTGTACTTGCCACTTACGTGCCTGGCTTCTGGTTTAGCGCTTTCTGCGAGAAAACCGTTATAGCTGCAACTGACCCGATAGTTGAACGCAACCTGATTACAGAGTCAATCTTGGAATTATCCTACGAGATAGAAACGCCGTTAACTCTTATTCGGGCTTACGAGGCTAAAGGGGACATTTCAAGCGAGAACTATGTTTCTGTTAATAATGTTTGGCAACGTGAAACTTATGGTTCCACGGCGGGAGACTACATTTCATACAATATAGGCAACGTAAACAAGAAGGTAGATTTAAGCCAAATGACCAGACACTACACCTTGGACGGCAGCAAAGCAGCCCAAAAAACCTTAACAATCGTCTACACAAATGATGATGTCTCAGTAACCCAGACGCAGCTGGTCCAAAACACTTCTTACCCTACTCAAGTTACCTGGAATGTCACACCTGCAAAAAGTCAAATCAACAACGTTACAGTTTACCTGACAACATTTTTTGACTTATACTTCACCTATGACAAAGCTTACCTGCCCGGCATACTAAACTGGGAAAACCCATGGGCTAACCCAACAGCCATAACCCCGGGACAATGGGCAGTAACAGACTTCTCTAAAAACAACATAACCGACAACTACCTAGCACTGCACGACGAAAACAACCAAGTTTACTACGCAATGAAATTCCAAGACCTGCCCGATTGGGGAGACATTGGCGCCTTAACAAACATGCAAATCGACGCAATCCGACTCAGCTACAAATACGACCAAGTAAACCCCGGCGACACAGCATCATTCTCATTCCAAACCTTGACTTTCTCTGAAGGCAGCTACTACCATACTGTCCAACCAGACCAGCTTAAAGAAATGTTCACTGCCGAGCCCGCGTGGTACTTCACTGTTGCTAGCAGAAACTACATTGATTACATTAAAGAGAACAATGTTGGCTTTCTCGTGTATGACAGGAACGAGTTAGACTTTAAACTTGTCCGAAGCAGCATACTGGAATTGATTTACTCAAACAGCCGCTATGCCATCTTTAGAGTAAACAATCCGTAAACAATTTCTTCTTTTCAAAAAACTAAAATAAAAGTAAAGAAGGAAAAGCGTTGGTTTACTGCTTCATTTCTTTAAGCAGGTTGGGGTTGTCGCGCAACGCTTTTGGTATGTATGCGCATGCTGGGTCTGACTCAAACAAGTCGCCAGTGTAGAATTCAGCACGTGTTCTGCATCCACCACAGATTTCTCGGTACTCACAAATTCCACATTTACCCTTAATTTTGCTTTTATCTCTTAGGTTAAGGTGTAACGGGTTGGATTGGAGTTCATTCCACGCGTCTTTTAGGCTTTTGTCTTTAACGTTAGCTAAACGGTAGCCTTCGTGGAAGCCACATGGTCGGTAGTCCCCGTTTTCGGTTACGCCGATGTAATCGCCACCGATAGTGCATTTGCCTAAGAATTCGTTGGTGAACCAGTCCCAGAATCTTGCTGGGTTTCTTTGCTTTACTATTCTTGCATAAAATGGTGAATAAACGTTAACGCGGAAATTATTGTTTTTCTTGTTGTGATTGTATTTTAGTTCGTAATCGTAAAGTTGGTTTAATGCTACTTCATACTGGTCTGCTGTTGGAGCTAAATCCAGCATGTTCTCGCTTGCTCTGCCTACTGGTACAATGTTGTGGTAAACAACCATTTTGCCGCCGTATTCAGCTGCAAGTTGACAAGTGTGTTCAAGACAGTTAATGTTATACTTGGTCATAGTTGTGACAATGCAGTCAAGTAAGCCTCTTTCTCCAAGCTTCTTCATGGCGTAGGTTGCTTTTTCGTATGCGCCTGGGCCTCGGATTTTGTTGTTTGCGTCTTTGTCGCCGTCGATGCTTACGGCAGTGTGAACTTCATACTTTGTTAAGAGGTCTAATCGTTTTTGGTCAAAAGCAAATCCGCTTGTGATTAAACTTACTTCCATGCCGTATGTTTCTTTGGCATGTTTGATAATTTCAAAAATGTCTTCGCGGACTAGTGGTTCTCCGCCGCTGATGCCGAACCATTTAGCGCCAAAGTTGTACATTTCGTCAACAATTTTTTTGCCTACTTCGGTGCTTACTTCGCCGTCTTTAGCATATTTGGATACGTAACTGCAGTAAACACAGTTACCTACACATCGCCTTGTACAACGCCAAGTTACCATGTACAAGGGTGGTCTGTTTTGAGCCAATTAAATCACGAGGTATTAACATCCAGCTTTATCGATATAAAATTTCCTGTAAAAGATGCAATCACGTGTTTTTCAGCTTTTGACCAGTATTTACCCAAAAACTTCAATTAAAGTTTTTTAATGCAAAGTTTTCCAAAAAATGAACCTGAAATCAGAATCTATATTGGTAATTCAACCTTATTAAAACCTTAAAACGCGAAATATCTGTTTTTTAATGATTTTTGAGGTTTAAATGAAATTTTTGTCAAAAAAATTTTATTTTTTGGTTTTTCCGAAAGAGTTTAATATTTAGTGAGGTTAAATTGTCACTCTATTGTAAGAGGTTACTTAAATGACTAATCAATCCTCTGTTGAAAAACCTAAAGATTTGGTTGTTACCTCACCCCCACAAATTACTGGTGCAATGTCAAAAACTCGATTGATGACCTACACTTTTGCTGCATTGATGGCTATCACAATCATCACCGCTGCATTATGGTGGCCCGTCCAAACACCTGCAGCTTCACAAATACAATACATCCCCGGCTTAGCTAACGCTATGGTTATGCCTCTCGGTGCTATTCTTCTGCTAAACGCTTTGATTGCTGTTGGAGTAGCTGTGTTGAGTGACTTTGTAATCGGAAAAGCCGCTGCTGACAGCGAAATAAACACAATGTCAGCTGCAGTTTTTGGTTTAATTGTAACACTCTGCTACTCACTCGGTTTACCTGGTATGGCTTCAGGTATGGATATGATTCCTGTTGACGCATTGATTGCTCCCGGATGCTTTGTCTATGTTGCTTTGATCTCATTCATTGGTCTTGTTGTTTTTAAGAAACTTCAAGGAATGAAAGGAAGTAAAATCTTTAACCCTGCTGCTGCCGCAAAATTCCTAGTGCTGCTGCCTTTCTTATTCTCAGTTTTCCTCACAAAAGAACACTGGGCACCTTTTGAACAAGGCGGTTTAAGTATGCCCAACCTTGCAGGACCAGTTGACAGTATCGGTCAAATGTCTTTTGGTACTTATCTGCAAGGATGCTATGGTAACCCTAACCTGATGATTCAACCAAGTACTGAGTCCCTGATGCTTTTAACAAAATTCCACGGATGGCCAGGAGGAGCATCAAGCATCGCCGTCATCATTGTTGGCATAGTATTCATTCTGCTTACACGCAACTATTTCAAATGGAAGATCACCGGCACATACTTTGCTAGCGTTATCGCAATGTCACTTATCATGACTGGTATTTACGGTGGAGACCCAATCACGCGGTTACTATTCGAATTGTTTATTGGAAGCTCAATATTCCTAGGATTCTTCATGGCTACTGATCCGGCTACAACTCCGTTCACGGGAACCGGGCAAATAGCTTTCGGTATTGGTTTAGGTGTACTGACAGTGATTATTCAGACATACATGAACTTCTTTGGAGGTTCACTGCTTGCATTGCTAATAATGAACTTAACCGTACCTCTGTTAGACCGTATAAGAATCCATAAGCCCTTTGGGAGATGAACAAAATGCCATATGAACATATAAAAGAACACAAAGAACAAGCACGCGTAGCACCAATCGAAATCTTTCCAGACCCCAAAACTGCAATAGTCATCCTAAACCAGCACACAGGGAAGCCAAACACTCCCCTCGTCGCTGTTGGTGACTCAGTAGCAATAGGTCAAAAAATCGCTGACTCAAAAGAACGCATTAGCTCACCAGTACACAGCCCAATCTCAGGAAAAGTTGTCAAAATCGGCAACATCTACAGCCAATGTGCAGAAGCTTTCGTCGACGCAATCTTCATTGAAAACGACGGCAAAAAAACCAAAGACAAATCACTTTCACCAATCTCTGAGGCAGAACTAGAAAAAACCAAGCCAGCTGACCTGCTTAAAATAATTCATGAAGCAGGCATCATCGGTTTAGGCGGCGCAGGCTTCCCAACACACATCAAACTATCACCACCCGCAGAATTCCCAATCAAAAACTTAGTCGTAAACGCCACAGAAGGCGAACCATACGACACAGCCGACGAACGTTTACTCGTAGAAAAAACCGCGAACCTGCTAAAAGGCGTTAAAGTTATCCGAAAGATTTTGGGAAACCCAAAAGTTACAGTTGCAACCAAAGTATCTAAAGCAGAAGCCGTACCAAAACTACAAGAAGTCTTCGCCAACGAGCCAGACACAACCGTAGTTGCAGGCCACTTCAAATATCAACAAGGTGACGCAAGCGTACTTCAAAAAGCACTTTTCGGCTACGAAACACCACCAAACAAACGTTCATACGAAATGGGCTGCATCGTCCAGAACGTTGCAACAATCAACGCAATCGCTAACGCTGTCTTCGAAGGCGAACCACTCATTAGCAGAGTAGTAGCTTTCAACGGTGAAATCCCACAACCCAAAAACTTGCTAGTTAAAATTGGCACTCCAATAAGCGACATCTTTAGCCAAAACGGAATCGACATGGCTGGAATAAGTCAAGTTGTCGTTGGCGGAGTAATGATGGGTCACGCTATTCCAACAACAGAAGCACCAGTAACTAAACGCACTTCAAGCATTATTCCATTCAAAGAAGGCAAAAAGTTCCCCAAGCAAACCGCATGCATACACTGCTCAAAATGCATCAGCGCCTGCCCAGTTAAACTGCACCCAATCCTAATCTACAACGCAATCATGAAGCCAGACATGGAAAAAGCAGAGAAACTCTACAACAAAGACTGCATCGGCTGCGGAACCTGTTCATACGTTTGCCCAGCACACATACCCTTAGCAAGCACTATAATGGCGTCAAGATAAACCTGACGTAACACTAAACTCTCAAATAGCATGGTTTTTTCCATGCAAACAATTTTTTTCATTTTAAAAGTAATGCTTTAAAAGATTCTTTTATAGAATCTGCTTCAAAAAATAAGAAGGTACGTTATAGGCTTGTGGTAAGTAGTTGCCTATTTGGGAGACCTTCTTGTAGGTTTTCTGCTATTTCTCTTCCTATTGGTGTTAAACGGAAAACTCTGTAACTGTTATGTCCTCTATTGCGAAGCATTACTTCTTCTGTGAATATGTTTGCGTCCCTTAGGAATTCACAGTTTCTTAGGTCTTGTGATGCTATGATTGTGCCTTGAAATGATTCCATGCATAAGACTTGTTGGTTTTTGTTGTTGAATGCTTCAAGTACATATTTTTCAAGTGTGGCTGCTTTTTTGGATATGTAGCTTGATAGGTATTGTTCTAACTGTTGCATTCTTTTTCCCTTCTTCTGAATGTTTATCTTGTTAGAATATAAATTTGGTTATGAAATGTTCATAATTCATAGAAATAACTAAACATTACTTTTGTATTAGGTGAAATGTGTGGACAAATCTCCAAAATACTGTACCACGGCGTAAATAGGTTAAAACCTGTTTTCTAACTTCTGTCTTGGTAGGCTTCTTGGCGGTTTATTGCGTTTTTCAGGGCGCAAATACACTTTTTTTAGCGAAGACTAAATATGTCTGGTCAGTCGATTAAAAGGGTAATATTTCCACGGTGAACACTAAACATGACGTATTGTCCTGAATGCGGTGGAGAAATGCGGTATATGCCTGTAACCAAACTTTATGTTTGTAAAAGCTGCGGTTTGTCCGTTACCGGTCAAGAACTCGAAGAGTTAAGAGACAGAAACAGGCCAAGTGACGAAACCGAGGATGAAATAAAAGAGAACCGCCGCAAAGAATACCTTAAGTGGTACTTAAGCAAAAAGTAAAAGTCACGCTTAACCATAGCGTGTTAAACGTTTTCTTAGCAAACACTATAAAACACTCCTTTAAGCCTCTTCTATTAAGGCGATGTTTGGTTTGACAGTTGACTTAGAAATACTCTGCGTAGGCAACGAGTTACTTATCGGCAAAGTCCTAAACACAAACTCACATTGGATAGGCAAAGAAGCAACAGGATTAGCAGTTAACGTTAAACGAATAACAGTAATCCAAGACTTCATACCTGAAATCGCCTCCGCCATTCAAGAAGCATTAGCCCGCAAACCCCAGTTCCTCATAACCACCGGCGGACTTGGACCAACCTTTGACGACAAAACCCTTGAAGGCATCGCTGTAGGCTTAAACCGTAAACTCGCCGTCAACCCTCAAGCCCTCGAAATGGTACAGCAACGCTGCAACTATTACGCAGAAAAACGCGGTTTGCCAACACCAGTAGAGATGACTAAGTCACGAGTTAAAATGGCGATTCTGCCGGAAAACACTAAATTCGTAAACAACCCCATCGGAAGCGCGCCCGGCGTGGAAATTGATTTGCCAAACACAACAATTTTCGTACTGCCCGGTGTGCCGTCGGAGATGGAAGCTATTTTTAAAGAGACCATTGCGCCAAAACTCAAAGAAGCTACCGGCGACTTAATTTTCTGTGAAAAAAGCATGTTTCTAGAAGGTATTGCTGAAGCAACACTGGCGCCTTTCATTGACCAAGCAATGCTGAATTACAAGGGCGTTTACATTAAGTCCCATCCACTTGGAATCAACGCCAATAACAAGCCGCGTATCGAGTTGCACTTAACCATCACCGCTAACGAGAAGGATGATCCAAAAAGCCTGATCGACGGAGCAGTGGCACTGATTAAAACCTGTATTGAAGGTTTCAACGGTGTGGTAATCAGGGTGGATTAGGTGTAAATTTGGGATAGGTTTTTTAAGTATTAAATCGGTTTTCACAAAAAACATCAACTCGATTTAGTCAAGTGTATAGAACCCATGAATCATGCACGCGTCAAAGCTGTTACTGCCTTAGCCATTGCTGCAATATTCATTTCAATAGTTCCGGTGTGCCTTGCACAAGATGCTAAATTATCCTATCAATTATTAAATAAGCCAGGCGGTGACATCACGTACCAGCTTGAAGTTGTAATACCACAACAACTCAACGATTATTACGCAAGCGAAAGCCACCGTTTATCCTCCGTTGAAGACTTTGAAAAATACATAACACCCTACACGCTTAAACCAATAGCTGACAGGCTCTGGCAAATTTACGATAATGACGAAGATTTTGTTAACGGTGTCTTAATGCTTGTTCATCAAATCACTTATGAAGAAACCACTCCTGCTTATTACCCAACAGAAACCATGGTTGCAGGTAAAGGCGACTGCGACCTCTTCTCATACATTGCAGCTTCAATAATGAAGGCAGGAGGATTAAACGTTGTATTATTCTACTATGAAGACCAAGAACACATGAACATAGGCGTACAACTCGACAATCCGCCTACTGATAACAGAGGCAAAGACTACTATGTAGAATACGCAAATGCGACTTATTATATAGCTGAATGCACTGGCGGAAACTGGAAACAAGGCTGGCGCGTAGGCGAATGTCCTGACGATTACAAAGGCATTTCAACCCAGGTAGTGCCGCTTGACAATGCAGTCCGCGTTGACCCAGGTCAAGTTTCGGCAAGCTTTAGCATTATGCAATCAAGCACTTTATCCTTAGAAGTATCACCAGTCTTTATGACTGAAAATTCCGATTTAACAATTAAAGGCCAAATCAGCCCACAACTAAAAGACCAAAACGTAACAATTTACGCCAAAATCAACTTTGGTTCATGGGAAGTTATCGGTTCAACCTTAACCAAAGCCGATGGAAGCTACGAATTTAACTGGCAATCTCAAACAGGCGGAGTTTATAGTATTCAAGCAAGCTGGTCTGGAACTGATAACTACACTGGCGCTTTAAGCTACACAAAAAGCACTCTGATGCTGCCAACTTACCTGATTATGTTACTTGTAACATCAGCGTTTGCTGCATGTCTCGGCGGATTTGCTGCAGCTAAAAGGAGTCGAAGTAGAAAAGTTTCGAAGGTAATTCCAACGGAGCCTCAAGCTGGCAGTTCTGAGGGGCAACAGGATTTTCAAATCTAAACTGGTACCAAAACATTATTACGCCCTGTTGAGCCAATCGTTTGATGTAGTGAAAATTTATGCCTCTCGCCTTTATTATTGGAACCGCAGGTTCAGGAAAAAGCCTTTTCACCGCAGCTTTTAGTGAATGGCTAAAAATGTCAAAACAAGATGTTGCAGTGGTTAACCTTGACCCTGGAGCATTAAAACTTCCATACTCGCCAGATGTTGACGTGCGTAACTATGTTGACGTTGGTGATATAATGGAAAAATACGGGTTAGGACCAAACGGCGCCTTGATTATGGCTGCCGACCTAATAGCTGACGAGGTTGAAAACTTAACCCGCGACATAGAATCCACAAACGCTGACCTTGTCCTTGTTGACACTCCAGGTCAGATGGAGTTGTTTGCTTTCCGTGCAAGCGGACCATATATCGTAAACGAATTAACAAGAGACCCAAAAGCGTTAATCTACCTTTTCGACGCAGTCTTCTCTATTAACCCATTAAACTATGTTTCAAACATGTTCCTTTCCGCTGCAGTTTACAACCGCTTCTTCCAACCACAATTACATGTTCTTTCAAAATATGATCTAGTTCCCCCTAAAGATGCAAAAGCAATAACTGACTGGTCAGCAAGCCCCATGGCGCTTGAAGACGCAATTGAAGCAAAACTTGAAGGAACAAAACGAATCTTTAGCCGAAACATGATGAAAGCCATAAACCAGTTAGGCATGAAGTTTATGCTAATGCCAGTTTCTTCCAAAACCAACGAGGGCATGACAAACGTCAACACAGTGCTTGAACGTATCTTCATGAGCGGAGAAAAATACACAACCTAACCCGTTAAGGGTTTAATTTTCAAGCAGTGACCAAGCCGCCGCGAAAGCTCCAATTTTAGCCTTCAAAGGCGTTTCTGCCCCAGCAATGATAATCACGTCTTTGCTGTTTTCGGGACCAACTTTTTTTATAATTTCAGCAGCAGCTGCTGGATACTCTTCTTCTATACATTGATCTACCGACGCAACATGTAGGCCTCCTTGGTTAGAAACAAGAACGATAGCCCTTTTTGCGCCTGCAATTATTGCTGCGTCACGCTGGTCAATGCCTGATTTGATTTTGTCTACGCGGTCTTTAACGAGAAAGCCGTAATTGAACTCTGAAGTGGTCAATTCAGTTCTAGGTATTTCTGACCTTTTTGGGAAGACCTGTTCAAACTGCAACCAAACATCTTGTCCCTTTTGAGTTAACACGCAGCCCTCTTTAGAGTTCGAAATCAACTCGGCATCTTTAAGTCGGTTGATAATAGTTCTTACTGCGCCGTCTCCCACGTTAAGTCTGCTCGCAAGCTTGTTTCTTCCTAATGGTTCTTGCGAAAGCAACTCTAAAGCACAGTAAATGTGGAATGGCGTAAAAGTTGTTGATGGTCCAGGTGCCTTTTTTTCGGCAGTTGTAGTTATGAATTTTTTTAGCGCTAAAGCCATATTCTTCCACTATTACCCATTAATCATTAATTCAAGTTTTTATAATTATTGAAAAATCAGGCAAGAACAGGTCGATGCGCTACAGCCGAAATTTCAACAAGCGCATTTGGTGGTAACTGGGCAGCTACTGTTACACGGGCAGGCGCGTCTGAAGGGAAATATTTAGCGTATTCCACGTTAAATTCTTTAAATAGTTTCATTGATGCCAAAAACACTTCAGTTTTAACAATGTCTTCTAACGTGTAACTTGCCGCTTGAAGCACCGATTTGATGTTTTCAAGCACTTGTCTTGTTTGCCCCGCAATTTCTGTGGCAACAATTTTTCCTTGTTCTGGGTCAATGGCTAACTGTCCCGAAACAAAAAGAAAACCATCTGCCTTAACTGCTTGACTGTATGGACCAACCGGTTTAGGCGCCTTGTCTGTTTGAATTATTTCTTTCATTGGATTACCCTTTCAAAACTAATGCTTGATAGTAGGCATAAAGTTGGTTTTTACTTAAAAACATGATTTTGGTAGCGAATCTTTTTTGGGATACAATTGTAGAAAGGCTTTTAAGAAAAACACTCGATTAACTATCAACTTAAATCTACGCGATGAAGGGTTCCTGATGAAAATAAACGGAAAATATTTATTCACATCTGAATCTGTCGGAGAAGGTCACCCAGACAAAGTCGCAGACCAAATTTCCGACAGCGTCTTAGACGCAATACTGGCAAAAGAGCCTAAAGCAAGAGTTGACTGTGAAACACTTGTAATGCAAGGTACAGTCATGATTACAGGCCAAATCACTACTAACGCACACATAAACATCCCAACTATTGTCCGTCAAACCCTAAAAGAAATCGGTTTTGACAACGCCAAAGATGGCCTTGATTGGGAAACTTGCGGTATTTTGGTTTCATTAACTGAACAATCACCAGACATTGCCATGGGCGTTGACGAATCAAACGGTCACGAGCAAGGCGCAGGTGACCAAGGCATGGTTTTCGGTTACGCCTCAAACGAAACAAAAGAGCTTATGCCCCTCCCAATTCTGTTATCACACAGGCTTGTTAAAAGGTTGGCTGAAGTCCGCAAAAACGGCGAAATGCCCTATCTGCGTCCAGACTGCAAATCACAAGTCACAGTCGAATATGACAATGGTAGACCAAAATGCGTTAAAACCGTTGTTATTGCTGCACAAAACAATGGGTCAGTCGAAGACGCTGTTTTGAAGAAGCAAATAATTGAAAAAGTAATCAAACACGTCATCCCCGCAAACCTAATTCCAGAAGACATCAAATACGTCATCAACGGTACAGGCAGATTCGTTATTGGTGGAACCCTTGCAGACTCTGGTTTAACAGGCAGAAAAATCATCGTAGACACTTACGGAGGAGTCGGAAGCCACGGCGGCGGATGCTTCAGCGGCAAAGACCCATCCAAAGTGGATAGAAGCGGCTGCTACATGGCACGTTACATCGCCAAAAACGTTGTCGCAGCAGGATTAGCAGACCAATGCGAAGTCCAAATCAGCTACGCAATCGGTGTCGCCCAGCCAATCTCAGTACTAGTTAATACTTTTGAAACAGGCAAAATCCCAGACGCACAAATCCTAGATTTGGTCCTGAAAAACTTTGACATGAGACCACGCGCAATCATTGACCACCTTAACCTGCTAAGACCAATCTACAAGAAAACCGCAACCTTTGGCCACTTTGGCAGAGACGACGTTGAATTCCCATGGGAAAAATGTGACAAAGCTCCAATCCTCAAGAAAGCACTTGAGGAAGCCAAGAAAGCCTAAGCTTTCTTTTCTTTTTCTTACTTTAAATTTTCAGCATTTTAAAACTTGCTTTTCACATAGCCATTGTATTCCACCAAAAATGGTGCTCAGCTATTTTTTGACACGTTTGGTTTTGATTTTGCGGTTTAAAGTTTTCACGGGCTCCCAAATACACGCTGAAAACGACCCGGGCACAATCAAATCCATAAATTCTGCCCTTAACTCTTTTTGTTCAGGAATTTCTGTGAACCCCGCTTCCCAACCTGCAATGCTGTCTAAGTCTTCAAAACCCCACATGGCAGTGAATTCGCCGACGCAGTCGCCTTTCTTGTTGCTTAAAACTTTCATCGACTTTACGCCCTTGAAAAGGCTGGGTTTTTTCTTCATTAGGGTAACCAGTTTTTTGCCCCAATCGTTATGTTCTTTGAGTTTATCGGGTTTAACACGGTAAGTCCTGATTAAAAAAATAGTCATATAATCGCCACTAAGAAAAAGTGCGGCGGCATTAAAAAACCGATTGCAAAAAGGAACAAAATTATGCTGTTTGTTGAACTGCCACGTTTTTGGCGGCGGGTTTTTTACGTAAATTAACAAGACCCACAACTAAAGTGGCAAGTCCTATGGCAATCATTAAGCCTAAACCAATTAAGCCTGCCGAAAATTCTCTTGTCAAAAGCGCAAAAAAGCCTATTGCATAAAAAGCAGTGCTTATTCCTCCAACCAAAACCAGCAACAAGCTGATTACACGTTTTTTTGAAGGCATAAAACGCAGAGCCACCAATCCAGCAGCAAGTATCACTATTGGAACAATTATTATTGATAGTCCAATTATTGCATCTGTTGACGCCATAACCTTCGCCTGAAAAGCCTAATCTGCTCTTTATGTTTATTAATTTTTAAGAAGCCTTTTAAAGGGTAACCCGCCAAGACAAATCAAGCATGTGAGCCCAAATGAAACGGATTAAACTAGCCCTGCCAATAGTATGCATACTAATCTTGTCCTTAACTATTCCACAGGCGGTTGCTTGGAGTAACGGTGGCTACTCAGCAGACTCCGCGCAACCTGATTATGGGACTCATGACTGGATTGCACAGCATGCTCTTGATTTTTTGCCAGACAACGAAAAACAATACATCACAAGAAACCTCGCGGTTTACCTCTACGGCACTGAACTTCCAGACCTTCCAGCCAGCCAAGGCGGAATAGGCGACACCACAAAACACCACATCTACTATTACAGCAACGGTTCACTACAGGATGACGCTTCAGCAAAAAGAGCAAGCGAAGAATATCAAAAAGCCCTTGCATACCTCAAAAACGGCTCCTATGTAGAGGCTGCCCGGGAAGCTGGTGTTTTAACTCATTATATTGCTGACATGGCTGTTTTCGGTCACCTGATGGGCGCCAACACTGCCTGGGGCACCGAAATTCATCACAGCGACTACGAGAACCATGTAAACGGCCAAACAGGCGCTTACACTTCCAGTTTGGATGCGTATTTGCAGTTTGACGGCGAACTTGCCAACGTGACGGCTTTTGACGCGGCTATCAACCTTGCATTTGACACCACGTTTGGCGGAAACAGCGGCTTAGGCTGTAGTTGGATGGATACAAACTATAACTGGAGTAGTCCTGTTTTTGTTGAGCGTTCAGCTCAATCACTTAACGCTGCAGTTAACAGCGTGGCTGATGTTTTGCACACGCTTTATCTGGAAAGCCAAGTAAGCATAACCCCCGAGTTTTCAGCCACTGAACTATTAGCCTTACTAATGATAACCGTTTTATTTACCGCTCTATTTGCCAGAAAACTAAACAAGTAACCTTCTGCATCAAATAGAGATTGGTGAAAAAATGAAGGTTTACCATATGGGCAGCAAAAGCGCCGACAAAGACGTGCAAACAATTTTCGTTGCATCAGACGACAGCAAAGGCCTTAACAACTTGGAACAGATTTACGCTCAAATAACAGTTTACAAACACCAAAAAGGCATCCAAATCCTAACACCAAAAGGTTGGGCAATAAAACACATAACCGGAGAAGAAAACGAACTCTAACCCCCTGTCTCTGTTTTTTGTTTTGTTCCGCATTCAGGGCAGAATTTGGCTGTGACGGCAATTTTGTTTTTGCATTTTGGACAAATTTTCAGCACGACAGGTTGGTGTATGGCTGTACCGCAGTTGTAGCAGTAGTTGTGGTTGGCTGGTATTTGGGTTCCACAGTTTGGGCAAGTGTAATAGCTTTGTGGGCTCGGACAGGTTGGAACTGGAATCATAATTGAAGCACAAAACAAGATTCCACTCTCTTCAAAAATAGTTGGGCGGCGTCTCTTTTTTCTTTCGCTTAAACACTGCAAGTTATATCAGGATTTTGTCGCGTCAATGTTGTAGCCGTTACTTGTTAGTTCCCTTATTAGTGCCAATTTCCAGCTGTCGCGGTCGTCAAACGCTGTGACTTTCAAATTTGCAAAAAGGGGTGGCACCTCAAAGTTAGCTGATTCTCTAAACAAAACAAGCACCTTATCCTTACCCAGTTTTCCTAACATGAACCCCACCTCAAAAACTACTTCATCCTGCGGCTTAAGCCTGCGTTTAGTAGGTTCAACTGTTTTTGCGTAAGCAAACTCGTCAGGAGACAAAATAACCACCGCAAAATTCACGTCTGCGTAGTCATTGTATTGTTCAACTATTTTTCTGAAATGCCCTGGATCTTCACAAGAAACTATGGGTGCAAGCCCAAGTTTAGTTAAAGCCTTACTGACAGCTTGTTCCATTTCCTTATCCGTACCCGAGATAACGAAAACTCGGTACACATTATTTGCTGGTGCCTTGCTGATTATATGAGTGAGAAATTTTTCAGTACAGATGTAAGCGCCTTTAACTTTGCATTTCTGAACACAATCAATCAAGTATTGTTTATCTTTGGTTACTACAAGGTTTTCTTTGTTGGGGAGTTTTAGTTTGTCCGCTGTTTCATATGACCAGAACACGACCGCTTTGTTGACTTTTATGGGGTTTAGTAGTCTGCCCATAAACCAGAAAGGTTGACCCGCGTTGAAGGGCTCTGCGAAGGTACGGTTAAGTTCCTCTTGACCAATGTTGAAGCGGACCCCTGACTTGTCTGGTTCAGCGTATTCTATATAGACGTGATATTTGGGAAGCGACAAACTTAATCAGTGCCATATAACTAGGCTGGTTCAAAAACTTTACCATACTTAAACTGCTTGTCATAGAAATCTGCTGAAGAAAGGCTGTCTACCAGCCTATTAGGATCCGAGGGGTGTGCATAATTTTAAATCTAGTTAGCGCTAATTTGGCTGTATGGAAGCCTGTGAGCTAGTCAGGCTACTCCTTAACAAAGTAATCGTTCCAACAGAGCCAAAAAGAGCTGGAAACCCAGGTTACGGAGTCAAAACCGCCATCCGCGTACTCGTCTACGCAAGACTCAAAGGACTAGAAAACGACACAAGAATAATTTGGCACCTAAAACGACACCCCAAAGACGCAAAAAACCTTGGACTGGGCACTACACCAGACAGAACAACAATTGGACGCTGGTGGACCCGCTACCTTTGTGTCCTGCAAGAAGTCATGAATAAAATCGCAGACCTAATCAAAGACA
>JBNIDQ010000019.1:0-174175 GCA_050108135.1 Bathyarchaeia archaeon
TATTTCTGCCTAAGCTAATTGAAGACTTGGAAGCTGATTATGTGCTTGCAGACGCAGGCTATCATTCGCTGAAAAACATTGAGGCTGTCAAGAATATGGGTGCTGTTCCAGTTATCGCTGTTAATCCTCGCAGGCAGGGTAAGGAGGGTAAAGTGTCAAATGCTGTGTTTTTTGGGGGACGGCGTTGGCCTGTGGAGCAGTTTAATGGTCACTGCAAAGTTAATGTGCTGCGTTGCTGCTGGGTTAGGCCTAAAGGGTTGGTTAAGAAGACTGCGATGGTGCTGGCGGCTCTGATCAGCATTAATGTTAATGCTGTTTTGGCTTTGCTTGAGGGTAACTGTGGCTTAAAAGAGGTAAGCAAGTACTGGGATTAGGCACAATTAAGCTTGTGAATTGGCGCTACTAGACACCGAATTGTCAGTTCAATCGAGCCAGTCCCAGACTGCTTAAAGAATACTTAGTTGGGAATCTAATAAAAAATTAATTGTGCACACCCTTCGGATCCTAATAGTTAATCATTGCAGAAACCTATAGGGGGGTAGGTGCTATTGGCGGAAAACCAATCCAAAAAATGTTGGTGCGGTTGCCGGGATTTGAACCCGAGTATTCAGCTTGGGAAGCTGATGTCCTACCAAACTAGACTACAACCGCGCAAACCGCTAAATCCAAAATCTGTTAAGCCAAGCCCAATATAACAGTTTTTATGCCGTTTGAAAGCCCAGTCTTGGGCTATTCTGTTTTATGCATAAAATCTTAATACGCAAAAAACTGACGTGTTGACGCTTACACTAGCAAGTTTGCGCTTGCAATTGAGGCTGGGAAAGGAGAAAAAACTTGGATTCCACCAAAAAGACAATTCTCATTATTGATGATGACGCAGGCATTTCAAAAGCATTTTCGCGTATACTCCAAAAGAACGGTTACGCAACCGAAACAGCGGGAACTGGAAAAGAAGCAATAGATAAAGCAACAAAGCAATCCTATGCTGCAGTACTCATTGATGTTTGTCTTCCCGACTCAAACGGTGCCCACCTAACGAGCAAGCTCCAACAATTGAACGGTAAAATGGTCAAAATCATTATTACGGGTTTTCCGATGATGGCACCCAAAACCGCCGCGGACGTTTATCTTGTTAAACCGGTGACGCCTGAGAAACTGCTTGCCGTTCTAAAAGAAAAACTCAGTTTTCAAGCTCAGCATGCGTTGTAACGGTGTTTAAGCCGTGCAGCAAGCAAAATCGTTATCTCTAACAAAGTCACACTTCAATACGGTACTGGAGAAAAAGAGCGGTTATGCCACAAAATTACACTTACGACGACGCAGGAGTAAACCGTAAACAAAGAGTAGAATCAAAAAAACAACTTAGCATCCTACAAGAAACCTACAAGCAAAGCAGCTTTGGGCAAGTCCTAAAACTGCCCTACGGAAACATTTTCCCAGTTGGACAAGACCAATACCTTGACCTTGTCGTCGAAGGCGTAGGCACCAAAGTCTTAATCGCACAATTAATGAAAAAATACGACACCATAGGCATCGACGCCGTTGCAATGGCAGTAAACGATGTTATCCGTTCAGGCGCAAAACCCCTCGCCATCGCCGACAATATTCACGCACAAGAAAGCAACCCTGACCTAGTCAAAGATTGGTTAACGGGCGTTGCATATGGTGCAATCGAATCAGGCTGCCCCGTTACTGGCGGAGAAATCGGCGATGTAGCAGAAATAATCAAAGGAATAAGCCTAAACGCAGGCTTTGACATGGTAGTCGCATCAGTTGGCACCGTGGACAAACAAAACATAATCACGGGCGAAAACATCAAACCTGGAGACCCAATCATCGGTTTAGCCAGCAGCGGTCTGCACAGCAACGGCATCACCCTTGCCCGCAAAATCCTCTTCAAAGAGTGGGGCGGAAAATTCGAACCCACAGACATCCCAGACGGTTTAAACCGTGAAGTCGGCTTAGAAGCCTTAGAACCAACCAAACTCTACGTTAAACCACTCCTCAAACTGGCTTCTGAAGTAAAAATTAAAGCCGCAGTCCACATTACAGGCGACGCATTCACAAAATTCAACAACCTAACCCGCGCTTCGCCGGGTATTGGTTTCAAGTTTAACCATTTCCATCCTCAACCGATTTTTGCTCTAATCCAGAAAACCGCCGCTGAGTTAGGATACAGCATTTCTGATGAGGAAATGTTCAAAACCTTCAACATGGGTTGGGGTTTCGGCGTAGTGGTTGATGAGGCAGATACTGAAAAAGCCTTAACCGCGCTTGAGCATGTTGGTGTCGGTGTAGAAACCGAAATAATCGGTGAAATCACTGACAAACAAAAAACAGTTGAAGTCATCCATGACGGTAAACAGATGATTTTAACCTAATCTTTTGCTTTTATTTTGACGAAAGCGTTTAAATCTACTACTTTCTCAATTAAAGGTTCATGAAATACGCTGCTAAAATTGAAGTAAGCCTTAAACCGGGACATAGCAACCCTGAAGGCGAAACCACTGCGCACCTTTTAAAAGAACTCGGCTACCAAGTCGGCAAAGTGGACGTAAGCAAAGTTTACACCGTTTACCTTGAGGCCCAATCACCAGCCGAAGCGAAAGCGAAAGCTGAAGAAATGAGCAAACGCCTCCTTACGAACCCAACCAAAGACAACTACACAATAAGCGTAGTGGAACAATAATGAACGATAACCTCTACATCCGAAACGCCACGGTAAACAATGTTGTTGAAGTAGCATTAGCCAAAGCCACAGACAACGAGCTAATAGAAGTTAGCAGCGAACTTGCACTTGGCTTAAGCCTTGACGAAATGAAAGCAGTACAAACCTACTTCAAAAGTGAAAACCGTAACCCAACGGATGTGGAACTTCAAACAATCAGCCAATCATGGTCAGAACACTGCTGCCACAAAACCTTCAAAGGCAAAATCCAGTTCGACGGCAAAGAAATCAACAGCCTCTTCAAAACCTACCTTGCAAAAGCAACCAAAGAAATCAATGCGCCATGGTGCTTTAGCGTTTTTGAAGACAACGCCGGCATAGTCAAATTCGACAAAGGCTACGGCATTGCAGCAAAAGTTGAAACCCACAATCACCCCTCTGCAGTGGAACCTTTCGGCGGAGCAGCCACAGGCGTCGGCGGGGTAATCCGAGACATTCTCGGGGTGTGGGCTGACCCAATCGCTTGCACGGATGTTTTAGGTTTTGGACCATTAAATTTTGATTATAACAAGTTGCCAGCGGGAGTTAAGCACCCCAAATACGTCTATAGAGGCGTAACTGCAGGCATCAGCGCGTATGGTAACAACATGGGCATACCAACCGTTAACGGCGCAATCTACTTTGACGAATCCTACACAGGCAACGTCATAGTCTACTGCGGCTGCATCGGACTGTTGCCACTTGACAAGTACACTAAAAACGCAAAAGTAGGCGACTACATTGTTATGGCAGGCGGAAAAACAGGCCGAGACGGCATCCACGGCGTCACCTTCGCCTCAGCCGAACTCACAGAGAAATCTGAAGAAGTCAGCCGCCCAGCCGTACAAATCGCTGACCCAATAGAAGAAGAAAAACTCAAACGCGCAATAATAATCATCCGAGACCGCCAACTCGCTTCAGCAACAACTGACCTTGGAGGCGGAGGCTTATCCTCAGGCGTAGGCGAAACCGCAGAACGATACGGATGCGGCGTAACCGTGGAGCTTTCTAAGGTTCCTTTGAAGTATCAGGGACTTGCACCGTGGGAAATTTACATTTCAGAATCTCAAGAACGCCAACTGTTCGCGGTGCCTCCTGAGAACTTGGATGCTGTTTTGGCAGTTTTTGAGCAGGAAGAAGTTGCAGCAACAGCAATCGGCACATTAACCAAAGAACGCCGCCTACGCCTTAACTATCAGGGGGTAATGGTTGCTGACTTGGACATGGCTTTCCTGTTTAATCCATGCACAACCACAAAAAACGCCACACTTGAAACCTTTGCTTTGTCTGAGCCCACGTTTGCAGAACCAGAAAACCTAACACAGACTTTGATGCAGTTGCTTGGCGCACCAAACATTGCCAGCAAAGAAAGCGTCGTGCGCACTTATGACCATGAAGTCAAAGGCAACACCACTCTAAAACCGTTCCAAGGCAAATACGCCGGCCCCAACGACGCCGCAGTCCTAAAGCCACTGGATGATTCTTGGAAGGGTCTTGCTATCTCGTGCGGGATGAACCCGAATTATGGCAAAATTGACACTTACTGGATGGCAGCTTCAGCAATCGATGAAGCAATCCGAAACAATCTTGCCGTGGGCGGACGCAGAATCGCGTTGCTTGACAACTTTACTTGGGGAAACCCAGAAAAAACTGAACGCCTAGGCTCACTTGTGCGCGCCTGCCAAGCCTGCTATGATGTGGCAAAAGCGTTTAGGACACCGTTCATTTCAGGTAAAGACAGCCTTTATAACGAATCCCCCATGGGTTCCGTTACCCCCACTCTGCTGATTACGGCAATCGGTGTCGTTCCAGACCTGCGTTCAACAGTTTCAATGGAGCTAAAAACGCCTGGAAACCTGCTCTACATCCTTGGCGACACTTACCCTGAACTTGGCGGTTCAGAATACTACAAATTAAACGGTCATCTTGGAGCAAGCGTTCCTAAACTACAAATGTCTAAAGCACGTAAAGCCTACTACAACCTCACAAAAGCCATTGGTTACGGCATGGTAAAATCCTGCCACGACCTCTCCGAAGGCGGCTTAGTAGTGGCGGCAGCAGAAATGGCTTTTGCAGCCGGCATCGGCATGACACTTGACCTCAAAGCAGTACCCAACAAAGGCGTTACACGCAATGATTTTATGTTGTTCTCTGAATCTAACAGCCGCTTCTTAATCGAAGTTTCACCAAAAGACCGCTATGACTTTGAAGACTTGATGAAAAGAAGTTGTGCCATGGTCGGCGAAGTAACTGACGCTCCAAAGCTGCAGATTCATGGTTTAAACGGCAAGTTAGCAGTTGACGCTGAACTCTCGGAACTGAGGAAGGCATGGAAGAAAACCTTAAGTGAGGAGGTCTAAAAAATGAAAACTGAAGACATCAAAGTTTGCGTATTGCGCGCGGGTGGAACTAACTGTGACGCTGAAACAGCCCGGGCATTCCATGAACTTGGTGTACAAGCAGAAATAAAACACGTAAACGAACTGGTCAAAAGTGGTAACCTGCTGGATTATAGCATGCTTGTTTTCCCTGGCGGCTTTTCTTTTGGCGATTATGTTCGTTCAGGCGTGATTTTTGCGCGTTCACTTAGCGCTAAACTGGGTAAGCAGATGGAGCAGTTTGTTGATGAAGGTAGACCAATCCTTGGCATCTGCAACGGCTTCCAAATCCTCGTTGAATACGGATTACTGCCAGGTTTTGAAGGTCCCAGCCAATACCCTGAAGCAACCTTAACCACAAATGTACCTCAAGGCTTTAACTGCAAATGGGTTTACCTCAAAAACGAAAACAACGGCAAATGCCTCTTCACAAGCAAAATCCCCCAAGGCAAAGTAATCAAAATCCCCATTGCAAATGGCGAAGGGCGCTTCCTGTTGCCAGTAGAAAAAGAACAGCAGCTTCTGCAAAAACTCGTAGACAATGACATGGTAGTTTTCCGTTACTGCGACGAAAACGGCAACACAGCAAACGGCGTTTACCCAACTAACCCCAATGGTGCATTCTATGATATCGCAGGCATCTGCAACAAAGAAGGCACAATCTTTGGCTTAATGCCTCACCCAGAACGGGCTATGTACTGGTGGCAAGAACCTGACTGGACAAGCAAGCAGCACATGACACAGTACGGCGATGGCAAACTAATCTTTGAAAGCATTATCAGCAGCCTAAACAAAAAACCCTAATTTTTGTTTGTTTTGTTGATGCTTTCGTATACGGAAATTGTTTTTCTGAATTTGTTACTGGTTTTCAACATGCTTTTGTGCTTGTTTTCAACCAATACGGACCTACCCCCTTAGTGTTTTGTGGTTGGAGGCTGGTTTTTACCTACCCCTATAGGTTTTTGCATAGATTAACTATTAGGATCCCAAATAGGTTGGTTATTGGGTATCGTTGAGAGGTGGAAAATTTTTTCACCAAAAAGTTGTTCTCAAGGGCAATTTGGATATTTGACTAGTTATGGCTTTTATTGTTGGATGTATGTCTGGTCTGTGGTTAGATTGTTTTTTATATTTCAAAAAACATTAAACTTTAAATTTCAAATAATTAATGTTAACGGATTAGGGATGGGAAAAGACATGAAAGTTGTAGCTTCATGGAGTGGCGGTAAAGACAGCGCTTTCGCCCTGTATTTAGCAAGCCAGCAAGGTCACGAAATCGTCAACATTTTAACCATGATGATGAGCGAAGACAAATCAAACTTCCACATGATACGCTCAGACATCTTAGACGCTCAAGCAGACGCGTTGGGAGTCCCCTTGATTAAAAGGCAAACCAGTAACCAAACCTATGAACGCGACTTCAAAGCTGTTCTTGCTGAACTAAAATCCAAAGGCGTAGAAGGTTTAGTAACAGGGGACATTTACGAGGTTGCCGGTCACGAGGAAGGCTGGCTGAACCGTGTCTGCCGCGAAATGGGATTAACACCAATCAAACCCTTATGGATGGGCGACACCAAACAGATTTACCTTGACTACATCAAAGCAGGCTTCAAAGCAACCGTAGTCCGCACCAACCTAAGCAAACTCGGCATGGAATGGCTTGGACGCGAACTTAACCTGCAATTTTATGATGACATCCTTAAATTGGGCAACATTGATGTTTGCGGCGAAGGCGGCGAGTACCACACAGTAATTACGGATGGACCTAATTTTAAGAAGAAGATTGAAATTCTAGAAGCCCAGAAACATAAGCTTGACAGCGGCTTTGGCTATTTAGAAGTCAAAGACTTCGCGGTCAAACTTAAGTGAAGGGTTACAGTTTACCATGAAAACCAGCCTTGACGTCATAATTGCCCATAATAAACCAAAAGCAGAAGCCTTCCTTGCTGAAATTGAAGGGAAAAAACCTCTTTTCATAGCAACAATTGCAACTACCGAAACAGGTAAAATCCCCGGTTTATCCGCCGCAGGACAAAACCCTGATTTCACTGATTTTACTCCTCCAGCAGATGCTGAATTGTTGCTTTTAGGCAAATGCAAATCCATCCAAGGCGTTCCCATCACACCAGACGGCATCCCAACTCCTGCTCTGATTACAATGTCAGCATTAAAACTTGCAGACATCCCTGTAGTAATCGCTAACGCAGGTTGCAAAGTTAAGCCACAAGTTCCATTCATCGAATTAGGCGGTAACTCAGGACGCGACATTCGCACAGGTGACTCTGTCGATAATGTTGATGAAGTTATTGAACGCGCCAAAACAGCTGGCGAACAACTCGCAAAAACTTCAGATTACCTAGTCATTGGCGAAAGCATTCCGGGTGGAACCACAACAGCGCTTGGTGTGCTTTCTGCATTAGGTGTAAACGCTGAAGGAAAAGTAAGCAGCACTTTACCTTTGAACCCTCACAGTCTAAAAACTGAAGTTGTCAAAGCAGGTTTGAAAGCTGCAGGCGAAAAATTCGGCAGCCTAAACAAAGACCCAATAAAAGCAGTTTCCGCAGTGGGTGACCCAATGATGCCTGCCTTGGCCGGTTTAGTTGTCGGTGCTGCAAAGCAGGTGCCCGTTTTGATGGCTGGAGGAACCCAAATGACTGCAGTATTAGCATTAATCAACGCCCTTAACCCTGAAGCTCTCTGCAACGTAGCAATCGGCACAACACGTTGGGTAGCAAACGACAAAACCTCCGACATTAAAGGAATAGTCAGCCAATTCAGCGAAGTACCTATTTTGGCAGCTGACCTAAACTTTGGCGAATCAAAATTTCCCGGCTTGCAAATCTACGAGACTGGCCTTGTAAAAGAAGGTGTAGGTGCAGGTGGCGCCTCTATCGCGGCTATGGCAAAGATGGGTGGAGCGGTAAACAAGGATTTGCTTCTTAAAGCTATTGAACGTAACTATTCAGTGTTAATGTCAATGAAGTGACCCTTGCTTGGTAGTTAAAGAATTTAGAAACCTTCTTTCTTTTCTCACCGTCTTGCCAGTAAAGATGGACAATGACCTCTTTACTGACTGCGCCAAATACATGTTCGCTTTCCCCTTAATCGGCGCCTTTATTGGACTGCTCGCAGGCGTTTTCGGCTGGGTAGCTTATCAGTTTTTGCCCGCAATTGTTGTCGGCGGATTGGTCACTGCGGCGTTGCTGTGGCTTACAGGTTTGCATCATACTGATGGGTTGCTGGATTTCGGCGACGGTGTCATGGTTCACGGCACTCCCGAACGTAAAGTCGAGGTTATGCATGACCAACTCACAGGAGCAGGGGCCTTATCACTTGGTATCTTAACCATGCTAATAACTGCCCTATCAATTGGGCAAATCAACGCCAGCATAATAATCCCCGCAATTATCGTGGTTGAAGTTTCCGCCAAATTCTCAATGGTTGTTATGGCTTGGGCAGGCAAATCAGTCCATCAAGGAATGAACTCCTCTTTTCTAGCGTTTATGCATGGACCAAAAGGCACTGCCCGCTTGCTAGCTGGGTTAGTGATTTCTCTTGCCATCGCTTTACCTTTGCTTCGTTGGGCAGGTGCAGTAGTTATTCTTGTAGGGATACTTACTAGCCTTGTAATGGTTGCAATTGCACACAGAAACTTTAACGGCGTAACAGGCGACGTTTTCGGTGCAACAAACGAGTTAGCCCGACTTGTTTCGCTGATTGCCTTGTTGGCGGTGATTTCATGGGTATAACCGCTTTAATTATGGCAGGCGGCAAAGGTTCACGTATGGGCTTACCAGTTGAAAAACCAATGCTCCCGTTTCTCGGTAAACCCATGATTGACTACGTTGCAGCAGCAATTGACCGAGCAAAAAACGTAACCGACTTCTACGTTATAACAAGTAGCAACACACCCAAAACTGAAGAGCACTGCCAGAGTATGGGTTGGAAATTTATTCACACGGACGCCAAAGGCTACCACGACGACCTCAAAGAGGCTGTACGAAAAGCAGGCTTAACTGGTCCCGTGTTGACTATGCCGTCCGATGTGCCTGCAATCACAGGCGAATTCCTTGACAAAGTGGTCTGCGAGTTTGAACGGTGCGGGAAAGACTTTTTGGCTGTTTTTGTTCCCATACAGAAACGCCTCGATTTGGGTTTGTCAATTTCCAGTACTGACGAGTACAAGGGTGTTTGGTATGCAGTGTCAGGTATCAACGTGATTAACGGCACCAAGATTCAAGGCGAAGGCAAAATCGAAACCAGTGCAATCATCACCGAACAAACTGAAGTGCTACTAAACGTTAACACACTAAAAGACGTGGAGATAGCCCAAAAACTATTGGGTACTGCTTCCCGTTGACTTCTCTTCAGCATTTTCGGGAATCTTTTCTTCTTCAGTTTTTTCAGGCGGAGCTAGTTTTCTCTCAATCAAGGCCTTCACTGCGTCAGCCAAAGAGTTACAGGCTGCTTTTCTGGCATCCATCGAATTGTCAACTTCTTTAGTCTTGATGTCTTTCTCGAGAGTTTGCATTTTGCCGACCATTGCTTGCTTCTTCTTCAGGTATTCTTCATGTAGTTTCTTTTGTTCAGCTCCAGAATCCTGCTCAGCTATCCGCAGGCGTTTTCTTGCCGCATCCAGTTTTAGGTTAACATCAATAATCTTGTTTTCACGTGTTAATCGTTTGATTGGGTTACGGGAGTCAGCTTCAATAAGCAGGTTGTTGAGTTCTTTTTCTAGGCTTCGTACTTCTTTTACAAGGAAGCTTATGGCTAGTTTTCTTCGGGCCGCCAACTCTTTAGCTTGTGTAGCATATTCAGCGTCAAGGTCCCCAACTGTCCCATGTCCAATTGTTGAGCTTTGAACTGTTAAGGCTAAACGTTTCTTTGCTGCGGTAAGCTTCTGGTTAATTTCGGCGCGTTTTTGGTCTTGTGCCATCTTTTTAAGTGGGTGTAGGTAGCTGGTTTTGACTTTGTCAAGGTCTGCAAGTTCTTCTTCGAGGTGCCGCACGTTTTTGATTAAAAACTCGATGGCACTTGTTCCTTTAGTTACTATGTCCTTGGTTTGTGCCGCGTATCCTGCATTCATTTCGCCTAGAAGCTGCTTGTTTTCTTCTAATGTTTTTGTGGAAACTTCAAGTTCTGCTTCGTTCATCAAACGTTTGGCCAATTCTTCTTCAATATCATTGAAAATGTCTGAGAATTGCTTGTTAAATTCCTCGTCAGGTTCAATAATGCCGTTGGAAGCAAAAGACGTCACCACTTGCCGCAGGTTAACCATCCAGTCGTCAAAGAACCGGCTGATTGGAGAAAACTCAAACTTTTCGTTACTAAGCAACTCAATGAACTCTAATGTTTCATTCTTTATGGCTTCGATTCTTGCAACTTGTTCGGCAGAATAGATGGAGTTTAGTTCGGGTGGCGTTTCCACGTGTTCTGGTGCTGGAGTTTCGGCGGGAGAAGGAGCGGGTTTTGGCAAGTCAATGGGTGTTTGAGCGGTAACAGCGGGGATGCTCGGTTGGGCTTCTATGTGTTTAGGTTTAATGGGCGCTGGCTTAGTGATTTCTTGGGCAGCGATTTGTTTGGGTTGTTTGGGTTGTGGTTTAAAGTTGATTAGTTTTGGCATTACATCGGTGAATACGGAGACCATTAGGTCGCGGTTTTTGGGTTGGGTTAAATCTATGATTTCCATGTTGTCGTCATTGTAGGTTAACGCTAAAAGGCCATTAGAGTAGACTATAGCTTTAGTTGCCCCTGAGAAACCGTAAGGGAGAGCGGATGCGGTGACTGCTATTGAAGGTGTTAGGGGCGTCATACTTTTTTGCAGTGTTTCAAAAAATTTTTTGGCTAGGGTTGTTTCTTCTTGTGTTAATTCGCCGATTTGTTGTATGTCTTCTCCTATTATTTGGAAGGCTTGCATGATTTCCTCAATTTTGTCTTCCTTTTTTGGTGCAGAGAGTATATCGGAAAACGGTGTTTCTGTCATGGCAAGCCGAAACAAGATAAGCCTATTTTGGTAAGATTAGTGCTTGGGTGTCTTAGAATTTACACTCAAGTTTGTTTTTGGTTGGATATGGTGGGGGAACGGGTAGGGTATGCTGGGTTTGCTAATGAGGAGATGAAAATTGGAACCAGCTACATTTTCCTGGCAAGTGTAAATGTAGTCCATTCAGCCCCTCCCGCTCTGGTTTTGATATCTGCTTTTGTTGCTTTTATTGGGTGGTGTATGTTTGTTACAGCAACATAAATAAAGTAAAGTTGATGAGACTTAATTGTAGGTTGATTAAGCTTGCTTGCTGTAAAAGAAAAAACAAAAACTATCCAACAAGCCGACGCAAAAGTGCTCACCCAACTAGGACTAACAATATTTCAAGCACAAGTCTATCTAACTCTTGCCAAACTAGGAAACGCAACAGCAAAAACCGTTGCATCAATCGACAATTTAGATCGAGCAAACGTGTACCGCGTACTGTCAGACCTCCAAAAACTAAATTTAGTCGAAAAAATGCTAACCAAACCCATCAACTTCAAAGCCCTCCCCATAAAAGAAGGCATACAAATGCTCTTAGAAAACAGAAAAAAAGAACAACAAGAAATCGAGCTAAAAACAAAAGAAATAATCGAAAAATACAAAAAAATCAACATAGAAAAAACCGTAGAAGATTGCCAATTTTCTTTGATCCCTGAAAATAAAGCAATTCTAAGAAAAATACGCGAGATGAATGAGAACTGCCAAGAATTCTATGACTTGATTTTTTATGGAAGAGCATTTTTTGAGATAGTTGATGACATGAAAATTTATTTTAAAAAATTATTCAAAAGAGGCGTGAAGATGCGTTTTATTGTTTATCTTAATGAAGGAGAAAAACTGTACAAGGACCTTTCAAGTTTGCCTAGAAACAAGCATTTAGCTATAAGATACACGTCTAAGCCGCCTTCAACTATGCTGCTTTTGTGCGACAAAAAAGAAGCTTTAATCAACACTACCTCTTCTATGCATATTAAAGAAACTAGTTTATGGTCAAACAATCCTGTAATGGTTTCAATACTTCAAGACCATTTTAACCAAAGATGGCAAGAAGCAAAACAAATTTTTGACACAAAAGCCGTAACTTTGAAAGAGCAAGCTTCTAACAAGATTCTTTAATTTACTTTTTATCGATAGGATTAAATTTTCCAAGGCTGCATTAACCCTTCTTTGAGGACTCTATTGGATGCTAGAAGCTGTCTTGCTGGGTGTTTCCGTACTTGTATTAGCAGTAATCTTGGACTTAATCATCGGCGATCCTTCACCTTGGAAGCCTTGGAAACGCATCTACAACCTACACCCCACCGTCTGGCTGGGATTGTTTACTAAAAAATTGGAGCCCTACTTCAAAACAGGCAACGACAAACTTGAAAAATTTGGCGGCGTAATCCTTGCCCTCATAATCATCGGCGTAATCACAGTTCCAACATATTTTGGACTACACTACATCTACATTTTCCTTGGTGCAGCTGCATACCTGATTGTAGCATTAGTCCTTTTCAAATTCACAATCTGCATAAAACTTGAAACCGACGGCGCAGTCGCAGTAGCCAAAGCAATTGAAGCCAACGACCTTGTTGAAGCCAAAAAATATGCCCACTTCAGCCGCCGAGACCCAACAAGCCTAACTGGTCCACAAATAGGCTCCGCAGTTATCGAGTCAATGGTAGAAAACCTGACCGACTTCAAACTATCACCTTTTATTTACTACGCTTTCTTTGGACTACCAGGCGCAGTTGCTTTTCGAGCAATTAACACGCTTGATGGTATGGTCGGCTTCAAAGATAAAGATCATATTAATACTGGCTGGTTTTCAGCAAACCTTGACAACATAGTTAACTATATTCCGTCACGCTTCACAACAGTGCTCATGATAATTTCTGCTGCAATCTTAGGCTATGACTATAAGGCTGCATGGAGAATTGCGAAACGTGACCACAAACGTGTACAAAGCAGAAACCATGGCTGGCAAATGGCGGCAATCGCAGGGGCTTTGCACATTCAACTGGAAAAGCCTGGAAGATACACTGTTGGCGACCCAATAGAAGTAATTACGCCTGACAAAATAATTAAATCCCTAAAAGTTCGTGATTTATCCATCGTTTTGTGTATGCTGATGGTTGTGCCTATTATCGTTGTAATAGGGCTTTATTGGCCATGGCTTTGGGGACTTTAAAAATTCTTTTAGCAAAAACCAGCTTTTGACCTGTTCAACGGGGTTTTTCGAAAGCTTTAAACATTTGGCGCTACGTATTTGCCAGAGACATAGAGTCAAGGAAGAGAAAAATGGGGCTTCACGTTACTCTTGTAAATCCACCTTATCGAACCCGACCTCACCAGCACCCACCGTTTCCACCATTGGGTATAGGGTACCTAGCTGCGGTTTTGGAAAAAAACAACTTCAAAGTAGAAGTTATCGACTGCCAAGCATCAAGATACACTTATGACGATTACAAACGAGAAATAGCCAAACGCAAACCCGACATCATCGGCGTAACAGCCCCAACAAGACTTTACAATTCAGCAAAAGAAATACTCAAAATCAGCAAAGAAACCCACCCTAACGCACTAACTTTGCTTGGCGGTTCACACGTTACTTTCTGGAACGAAAAAGCCCTTCAAGAATGTCCACAACTTGACGTCGTGGTTCGCAAGGAAGGGGAATACACACTTCTTGAACTTGCTCAACGTTTAGAGGCAGGTAAGGACATTAGTGACGTGGCAGGAACAACACAGCGAAAAGGCGACGGATTCATTTTCAACCCTGACAGACCCTACATCGAAGACCTTGACGAGTTACCTTTCCCGGCAAGACACCTCTGGGACCTTGAAGCAATCCGAGCACAAGAAGACATGTTCTACCTAATCACAACTCGAGGCTGCTCTGCATGGTGCAATTTCTGTGCGGCAGTACGCATTTTTGGACGGAAATATCGTATGCGTAGCGTCAAAAACGTTGTTGATGAACTCGAATTTCTGCATAAAACCTACAATGCTGAAAACTTTACTTTTTGTGACGACGCTTTCACGGTGGACATGAAAAGAACTGAAGAGCTTTGCGAGGAAATTAACAGGCGCAACTTGAAGGTTAAATGGAACATGGGAACCCGCGTTGACAGAGTAAGTAAAGAACTTTTGCAGAAGATGAAGGATGCCGGCTGCATTTCAATGTGGTGCGGTCTTGAATCAGGTGCTCAAGAAGTGCTTAACGACATGCACAAGGGTATCTCCACTAATCAAACAAGACAGGCGTTAAAATGGGTAAGAGAGCTTGGATTAAAACCAACGCCTAACGTGCTGCTTGGGTACCCTGGTGAAACAGTTGAGTCTGCTTTGAAATCAATAAAGTTTGCTCAAGAAGTAAGCCCTGACGAAATCGCGTACTATAACATAGCTACACCGTACCCGGGAACGCCAATGTATGATGAAGTAATGAAGAATGGTTGGGTGCGTAACACGAACTTTGACGATTACGACGCTACTCAACCAATTTTTGAAACCCCCACATTAAGCCTGCAGGATTTGCAAGCGCTTTACGAGTATGCGTTCAAAAGCTTCTACACAAGACCCCGCTATGTGTTGCGCATGTGGAAAAAAGGTTTCAGTTCAGGCTACGCTGCGACAATGCGTTACTTCTACTATAAGCGCAAAAAATCTACTATCAATAAGAGAAAGTAGTTTTTTCTTTATTTTTTAGCAAAAAACGAGTTTAAAATAGATTTTTTTCTTAAAAAAGTAAAAAAGAAAAGATATTGGATTTTTAGTATTGCTTTCTTGCGGTTAAACCATACCAGGACATTACTTTTGCAAGTATTGGTATGATTACGCCTAAGAGAATACTTGGTATGAATGCAAGGACAAATGCATACACTGGATCACTGTTCCAAACACCTTGTGACATAGCTCGTGCTGGTTCAAGTGAAAAGTTGTAGTCCATGAACGTCTGTATGATTTGAGTTGTGATTGCTGCTGTTAAGCCTACGCCAATCATTCGTTTGAAGTTTGTTGAACCATTGTTTAATGCGCCTGCCATGTAGCCGATGATGATTGCGTTGACAAGGTAGAAGAGCATGCTTATGTCTCCATAGAAGTTATAGTGAACATCGCCCATCATTGCTGCGTATGCTTCGTATGCTAAGCTGGAATAGCCTGCGTATGCTAGATAGTAGGCTCCGCCCATGATGAAGCCTGCTGCGCCACCGGCCCATTTGTTCCAAACAAGACCAAGGATCAGTGGTACACCAAGAATAATCATTTTTGGAAAGCCTTGTGTAAAGATGATAGCGATTGTGCCACCTAAACCATCAACGCCAAGTAAGTGGTAAGTTCCGCCTGGGTTAACATAGACTGCTATGACGAAGATGAGTAATGCTAGAATTAGAGGTACGATAAAGCCGTAGAGAATGTCTGATAGTTTAAATTTTTCTGATTCCAAAGTTCATTTCCCTTTCTTTAATGTTATTTTTAAAACTATTATCGTTTAGGCGTACTAATAAATTTAATCCTCTTCGCCTGAATTGCGAAGCCAAATATACATAAAAAACAGGTGTTGGGTCGGCAATTGTCTAACTTTTAGAACAGACAACCATGCCGCCAATAATTGTGTAACAAACAGAAATTTTGTTTATTTCATCAACAGGTAAAGAAATTGGGTTTTTTGATATAATAGTCAAATCTGCAAGCTTACCTTTTTCGATAGAGCCTTTTTCAGTCATTTCTGAAGCTGCTTTTGCAGCAAAAACAGTGTACATTTGTAGTGCCTCATAAATAGTCACTTTTTGCATTCCATCACGTTTAACTGCCGCTTCAACGCCAAGCAACGGATTGAGAGGCTCCATTGGGCAATCTGACCCTGCAGAAACCAAAACGCCGCTGCTAAGCAGTTCTTTGACTGGAAACAGCCAACGCACCCTTTTTTCACCCAAACGCTCAGCAGCTGACCACACAGAAAACTCTGATGTAATCACACAAGGCTGAACCGAAACAGAGGCATCGGTCTCTTTTATTCGGTCAACCAAGTTCTGGCTCAAAACTGCAGCCTGTTCAATGCGCGGGGACGGAACAATCGCGTTTCTCTTGACTTTTTGTATAACGTTTAATGCTTCTTGAACCGCTTTGTCTCCGACTGCGTGAATAATCAGCTGCAAACCTGCCAATTGAATCCTGTCCGCGAGTTTGTGCATTTCGTTTTGTTGGTAAAGCATTTTTCCCTGCTCAGTTGGGCTGTCACTGTAAGGTTCAAGTAACGCTGCGGTTCTTGAAGCTAAGTAGCCGTCAGAAAAAATCATGGCTCCACCAAGCTTGAAAAGGTCATTCTCGAGCGGCTTTAGATTTTGCAAAGCTAAATCCAGCAGGTTCGTTGGCACAATCAAGTACACTCTCAAAGGCAAGGAGCCTATTTCAATAAGTTTTTGAATTATGGGCAGTTCAGCGTGTGAAAGTACAATCCAGTGGATGCTTGTTATGCCTGCTTGAACAATTTTTTTCAACGCCAACTCTGTGGCTTCACAAAGTTCCTGCTCTGTGGGCTCGGGAATGACGTTCCAGACAAGGTTTGTTGCTTGGTCACGAAGAATTCCGGTGGGCTCGCCAGTTTGGGTTCTTTCTATGCCCGGGTTATTTTGTTGGCTTATTTTTGCTGCTTCAAGCGCTTTACTGCTAACGGAGCATGCCTGACCTGACTGGCAATAGAACACTACTGGGTTGTCTGGAGCCGTCGTATCCAAGTCTTGACGGGTTGGCATACGTTTCTCCATGAGTCCATCAGGGTTTAATGCTCTGCCCAAAATCCATTTGCCCTTGCCTGAGCGTTTTACCCGTTCAGTTAGTTGGGTTTGGATTTCTTTGATTGAAGACGCCTTTTCAAGGTCTAGCCATGTTAACATTTTGCCGTAATCGGCGACGTGAACGTGTGTGTCTATGAAGCCGGGCATTACGGTTTTGCCGTCAAGCTTGATTACTTGGGTTTTTTCGTTGATTAACTGTTTGACTTCTTGGTTGGTGCCTACGTGGCTTATTCGCCCGTCTTTAACTGCAATTGCTTGTGCTGACGGCATGTTTGGGTTCATGGTTAAGATGTTTCCTTCAAGCAAAACTAAATCGGCGTGAGTCAATGGCTTGTCTCCAATGTTTTTGTATTGTTACTGGTTGTTTATTGCTTATCAACCTAACTTTTCTAAATGAGGCTTTACCGCAAAATCTTTTTTAGGAACAGACTTCTAGGTAAACCAATAAAATACACCCATAGGATGATTTTAGGATGGCAAAAAAGGGCCCTTTAATGATGACTTCGTGGAGAACCACAGGCGCCTGCAATGCACGCTGTAGGTACTGCAATGTTGACGCAACAGGTAAAAAGGCTGATAGGGAATTAAACACTCAAGAAGCTTTAGCCTTGGTCGATAAAGTTTACGATTTCGGAGTAAGCTGGTTTGGTCTTAAAGGTGGAGAACCGCTTCTTCGTAAAGACATTTTTGAAATAGTTGCATACGCAAAAGGCAAGGGTCTAAACGTGTGTCTTTTAACTAACGGCTGTTTTGTTGATGGAGAAATCTATGATAACCTTGTCAAACATAACGTTTGGGGCTCTGTAAGCATAGATGGTCCAGAAGAAATCAATGACCAACTTCGAGGAAAAGGCTCTTACCAAAAAGCTTTAGCTGCAATAGAAAAGTTGTCAGCTGGAAAAATTCTCAACGGTTTAGCCGCAGCAATAACTTCAGTAAACTATCAACATCTTGACCATGTTTGCGAGTTAGCTGAAAAGTACCATGCTAACTTTGTTTGGTTTAATCACTTAGTTCCAAGCGGACGCGCAAAAGACCAAGCAGACGATTTAAGCCCAACCCCCGAACAACTAGAAGAGGCACTTAACCACATTTGGGACTTATCAGTAAAATACAAGGGCAAATTTGACATCCACGTTCACTGCCCACACTTCGCCCGCGTCGTAAAACAACGAAACATACCAAACTTTGACGAATGGTACGAAAAAGAATTCCACGGAAAATGCACATACTTCGCGTTTGGCGGCTACATCAGCATTACCGAAAACGGTAACTTAATCCCCTGCTTCTATACTGACCTTCGCCCAATGGAACCAATGAAGTTAGGAAACATCCGCGACCCAAAAAGCCTAACACAAGTTTGGGAAGAAATGAAAGTTTCACCCTACTTCAGTAGCTTTAGGGATAGAAGTAATCTTAAAGGTAAATGTGGTGTCTGCGAGTACCGCGACCTCTGCGGCGGATGCAGAAACCGCGCATACGCTTTAACGGGCGACATTTACGGTCAAGATGACGCATGTGCATATGTGCCAAAAGCGTTGCGTGATAACCCTGACTTGCTTAAAGAAAAACAATAATTTTTCTTTACTTTTTTTTGTTTTTTCAAAAATAGCTTTTTATTTATTCAAAATCAATTATCCATTATAAAGTGTTTATTGCATCACTTTTCTGCACTAAAAAAGGGATAAATGGTCGTTGGGCATGGAGAAAAGAAAAGCGGCATACTTCATAATCATGATATTTCTTATTCCACTGCCTATACTTGTCGCCAGCTTAGTGTCGACGCCTCAACTTCAAGCGGAGTCTTGGCCGATGTTTCACCAAAACCTACAACGCACAGGCTACCTTGAAACTGCCTCACCATTAACCAACCAGACACTTTGGAAGTTTAACACGGGCGGACAAATGGGTTCACCCGCAGTCAACGATAGCGTAGTATATGTTGGCGGATATGACCACAAGGTTTACGCTTTTGACGCCCAAACAGGCACCCAAAAATGGAGTTACAAAACTGACGGCATCATTGTATCTCGTCCTGCAGTTGCAGAAGGCTTAGTCTATATCGGTTCAGAAGACAACAATTTCTACGCGTTAGATGCTCAAACTGGTGGTTTAGTCTGGAAGTATGAAACTGGTTATTACGTGGATTCTGACCCTACAGTCGTCGACGGAGTCGTGTATGTAGCTTCTGAGGACAGAAACGTTTACGCCTTAAACGCATTGACAGGAGAAAAAATCTGGAACTACACCACGGGCGGACAAATAATGCTTTCTTCACCCACAGTTGTTGACGGTTTATTGTACATTGGCACGTTGGACCACAAAGTTTACGCGTTAAATGCACAGGACGGGCGCCTCGTATGGACCTACACCACTGATGACAATGTTGTTTCAACGCCTGCAGTCTCAGACGGAGCTGTTTACGTTGGTTCACTGGATAACAACATTTACGCCTTAAACGCTCAGGCAGGCGGGTTGCTGTGGAATTTCAGCACTGGCGATGACGTGTTTTCTTCACCTACGGTTTCAGAGGGACTGGTTTTTGTTGGGTCAAACGATGGAAACTTCTACGCTCTACACGCCACCGACGGGTCACTTGCTTGGAAATACACTGTAGGCGGTGCTGTTTCTTCTTCCCCAACAGTGGCAAACGGGCTTGTTTACTTTGGCGCTAATGACGGCAAAATCTACGCTTTAACCCTCCAAACAGGACGCTTACAATGGTTTTATGCTTCAGATGATATCGTGATTTCTCAACCTGCAGCTTCAGAAGGAAAAGTGTTTGTCGGCGGATGGAACGGCAAACTTTACGCTTTCAATGCCAGCAACGGCAGCTTAGACTGGAGTTTTAGCAGCGGCGGCAAAGTTGATTCTTCCCCAACAGTCTTCGCCGGCGTCGTTTATGTGGGTTCTCATAACGGTAAACTGTATGCTCTTAACGCTTCTACCGGCATGGTTGGTTATGATTGGGAATTGCACAACAACGTGATTTGGAGCTTTCAAGCTCAAGACATGTTCATGTTTTCCGCACCAGCAATTAACGATGGTGTGGTATATGTTGGTTCGTATGATGGCAACGTTTACGCTGTAAACGCAACAACTGGGCAGCAATTGTGGAGTTTCTTGACGGGTTACGCCGTGGTTTCTTCACCAGCGGTCTACGAAGGCATAGTCTACGTGGGCTCAGAAGACAACCACCTTTACGCTTTAGACGCTGAAACTGGAGCGCTTGTTTGGAACCACACTTTCTCAGACATGGTAATCACGTCTTCGCCTGCAGTTTCAAACGGCAACGTGTACGTGGGCTCAATGGACCACAACGTGTATGCCTTCAACGCCAAAACTGGCGAACAAGTATGGAATTACACAACAGGCGACATCGTAACATCCACACCCGCAATCGCGGGCGGCCTTGTTTACGTTGGCTCGTATGACCACAACATTTACGCCCTAAACGTTCAAGACGGCACTTTAGTCTGGAAATACACTACAGCCGGCAGTGTAGCTTCCTCGGTTGCAGTTGCCAACGGGGTGGCTTACGTTGGTTCAGACGATGGCAAACTGTATGCTTTGGATGCATCTTTGGGCAATTTTAAGTGGAGTTATCAGACAGGCGGTGAAGTTGCTTCTTCACCAGCGGTTATTGGGGACATGGTGTTTTTTGGGTCATATGACGGTAAAATATGTGCCTTAAACACTGATGGCAGTCTTGTCTGGAGTTACCTTACAGGCGGCTGGGTGGTTTCTTCTCCTGCCGTTGTTAGCGGTGTCCTTTACGTGGGGTCTTATGACCATTTCGTGTACGCCATCGGTGCAATTCAAAATCTCCAAGACTCAACTGGTTACCCCACAATGTTAATCGTCATTTTATCAGCTGCTTTAATAGTGCTGTTGATTGTGGTTGGTATTCTTTATTGGCGGAAGCGTAGAGCAGACAAGTTTTTTGGAAAATATTTTATTCCAAAACAGGGTACTGATGGTGAATTTTCATGAACCGTAAATGGGCAGTAGCAATCCTTCTTAGCGCAGTTTTAATTGTGGTACTTTTTGCAGGTGTGCATTCGCTTTTTGGCGGAAACGGGGCAGCGCAGAACATTGATGTTTACGTTGGTGTGGATGCGGCGTATGATAACATGACTGATTTGAAAGCCCGTATCGACCAAGTCAAAGATTACACAAACCTGTTTGTGTTAGGCAGTACTGGCATCACACTCGACGAAGCGAAACTGAACGAGATGTGCGAGTACATTACGGCAAGCGGGCTTTACTTTGCGACTTATACTCACACAACCGAAAACTCAACCTTCAACTTTAACCAATCCGCATGGACAGCCTACGCCAAGCAACATTGGGGTAACGAGTTTCTGGGCTTGTACAGTTACGATGAACCTGGCGGTCACCAAATCGACAGCGACCACCCATACATGATAGTTCCAACAGCAGACAATTACACCGACGCAGCAAACACTTACGTTCGGAACCTGCACACTTACATTTCCGAGTTCCTTGCCCTTAACACTACTTTGATGACTTCTGACTACGCCCTTTACGAGTACGATTTCCGTGCAGGCTACAACATTGTCTTGGCAGAGTACGCTTGGAATCACAGTCGACCCATAAATACCGCCTTATGCAGGGGTTCCGCCACGATGCAGGGCAAAGAATGGGGCGTCATGCTTACATACACATACGAGCAGCCACCATACCTTGCTTCTGGACCCGAACTCTACCAAGACATGGTAACCGCTTACGAAAACGGCGCCAAATACATCCTGCTTTTTGATTACGCCATGAAAAACGAGACCAGAATGGCACACGGCATACTGCAACAAGAACACTTAGACGCGCTTCAGCAGTTCTGGGAATACGTTAAAGCTCACCCAAGGCAAACTGTTCCTGTTAGTGAACGTGTGGCGTATGTCCTTCCACCCGACTTTGGTTATGGTTTTCGCAGCAGTGACGATTGGGTTTGGGGCATATGGAAAGACGGGTCCCTTTCAAGCCAAATCTGGAATGACGTAAACACTTATGCTGAGCAGTATGGGCAAAAGTTCGACATAATCTACGCTGACACTCCAAACTTTAACACTATGCAGTACAGCAAACTCATCTGCTGGAACGGCACAATACAAACACAACCCTTACCCTCTGCTTTGTTGTTTTCAGCTCTCGGGTAGGTTATAGCCTTAGACGGGCGTTTAACAGAAACTTTATTATGGTAACAAGGGCATTTTAAAAAACAAATCTGAGGAGAAATAAATGAAAAACTCGGCGACTGAAAACAAATCAGGCGTCTATGATTTAAGGACAAATTGGCCGCCTTACACTTACAGAGATTACCCAGACATTAAGCCTGAAACCTACAAGGCTTTTCTGGATTTCTTAGACACAGAAAACACGTCAAACCGCCTAATGGAGCTACAGCCATGGGTATCCATCTGTGACTCTAAATGCTCATTCTGCTATTTCCCAACAACCGCCACAAGCAAAGCACACCTTGAACCATACCTTGCAGCCCTCAAAAAAGAGCTGGACATGTACGCTAAAACCAAGTACCTAAAAACAAGCGTTTTTGACGAAATCGTTCTCGGCGGCGGAACACCAAGTGTGTTGTCTGCTGAGCAAATGATTGATTTAATCGACTATTGCAAAGCACGCTTCACCACAAGTGATAATTACTTCATCAAAGTTACAGGTTCATCAAAAAGTTTTGACCGCCACAAAATCGTAAAACTTGCTGAGTACGGCGCGTTCCAAATGGACATGGGCGCTCAAACTTTTGATAACAAACTGCGGAAAGACTTCTGCCTACCCGACCCGGCAGAACACGTAATAGAAGCTATCAAGTTGGCACGTAAACTTGGTATGTGCGTTTGCGTCGACATTCTTTATAACCTGCCTGGTCAAACTATGGAATCCTGGAAGGATACTCTTCAAAAATGTATAGATTTAGACGTTGAAGTTGACGTTTACGCTTTAGAAGTTGTTCCCGGCACTATTCTTGACATGCAAATTAAAGCAGGCAAAATGCCTAAAGCAGGCAACGTTGAATACGAGACAGAAATGTATCTAACCGCTTACAAGATGCTTACCGATGCAGGCTACAAAGCAGTAGGTCACGACCGGTTCTCACGTGAACCATGGCACTTCAAAGAATCCTGCCTTAACGGTTGGCCATTCGCCGCCCAATTAACAACAGGCGCAGGCTGCTTCATGGGTTACTTCGAAAAATTCTCGTACAGCAACATTGAAGACATCAACCAATACATGGACGCCGTAAACGCTGGCAGACTACCAATCAACAGAATCAGCGAATCCACACCAGAAGAAATGATGCGCAAAGTAATGACACGCCTTTACCTCCGATTGCCAGTCGACAAAATTGAATTCAAAGAGAAATTCGGCAAAAACCCCGAAGACGTCTTTGGTCCACAACTGCAGCGTCTTGTCGAAAAAGGCTTGCTAACCATTGATGACAAAGAAATCAAAATTACCAAGCTTGGCGACATTTGGAAAGGCAACATTGCATGGGAATTCGCGGACAATCCACGCGAGAAAAACATGCTCAAATAACCCTTTTTTCCAACACTTATCTTTTCTTAAATCCTATTTCAACATACTTTTGGATTGGTTTTCCGCCAATAGGACCTACCCCCTTAGTGTTTTGTGGTTGGAGGCTGGTTTTTACCTACCCCTATAGGTTTTTGCATAGATCTGCTATTTGGCGCATAATAGGTTGGTATAAAAAATAAAGCAACAGTGCAATGCTGCTTAACTCTCGTTGTTTTGGCGCGTTTTTTGATAGCTTTTTAGCGCTTTGCCTCTTATTTTTTACTTTTTGTTTTTCCTCAAGCAGTTTTATATAATCTAAGCTGAATTTGATATTCTACTTCTGCTTTGAGGTGCCGGGGTCTGTTTGGAGGGTTAAACGGGGATACAGGGAAAGTTGATTATCCAGTTGACCTTATCCGCACTATAGCCATAGTTTTAGTCATACTACTTCACGCTTCAAACGAAACCCTCCAAATGGTCACTGTTCCAGAAGGTTACTGGTGGACCGCAGTAATTTACAAAACAATCTCACTGTCGTGTGTACCCATATTTGTTATGTTAAGCGGTTCACTGCTGCTTCAACCCAGCAAGTTGAATGAGCCAATTCGAATCTTTTTGAAAAAACGTTTAAGCCGTATCGGGTTAGCGTTTGGTTTTTGGACTGTTGTTTATTTGGCATGGGCCTTTTTCATTAGCCAGCAGCCTTTAACTTGGGGCAATATTGGGGAAGCAACGCTTTTCGCGGTTTTTAGCGGTTCATATTTCCACTTTTGGTTCCTGTACCTCATTATTGGTCTCTATTTGGTTACGCCGATTCTAAGAGCAATAATATGTAATGGTAAATGGAACGTTATGCGGTACCTGATAATGCTATGGTTCTTTGCAGTTGCCGTAGTGCCCATAATACAGTTAGCGGGCATCTACACGTTTTACAATCTGGTGTTTTTAATTATCGGTTGGATAGGCTACTTCGCTTTAGGCGCTTACCTGCAAAGAGTAAACGTACGCTCAATCTTCCTTTACGGCTTGTTAGGGTTAAGCTTTGTTTGGACAATATTTGGCATTTGGCTAATGAATTACCCTTTAGCAGACATGGGTAAAAACAACTTCTTTTTCGATTACCTAACCGCCAACGTAATCTTGGGTTCAATCGCGCTTTTCATGCTTCTCATAAAGATTCGTCCATTCAACTGGCCTGGAAGAACCCACCCAACTGCAACCCGCATTATAACCGTCATCGGTCAAAACACATTGCCCATTTTCCTGTTACACGTTATTATTTTAGAGTCTTTGCAGCGGGGATTTTTCGGTTTCACCTTAAGCGTTAATACCTTGAACCCTGTACTAGAAATTCCGTTAGCCACAGTTATTACGCTTTTCATAACTGTAGGCTTGATTTTGTTAATGCGCAAGGTGCCCGTTTTAAGAAAACTAATCGGTTAAACTTACTGGTTTTTGATGGCTTGGTAAATTATGTTTGCGATATACTGGGCGCCTTCACTGTTTAAATGAACCCCGTCAAGGTAAAATTCTTGATGGTCCAAAAGCGGCGTGTAAAGGTCAATTATTGGCAGGTTTAACTCTTTGGCGACTTGTTCTATTTTGGGAAGTACGCCGTTAGCGAAATTGGTGCTGCTAAGGTTTAAGTCATTTTCAAGAATCGGCGGCGGCTTCACCAAGTAGATTTGTGCTTTACTGCTGTCGTTTGAATCATGGATGCCCTCAATTATTCTTTCATAATTTTTGACAAAATTGTCTATGAGCGTATATGTGTCTGCCCGTGCATCGTTGGTTCCAAGCATTAAGACTACTGTTGTAGGCTGGAAATCAACTGCGTCAGGGTACTCCTCCGTAAAATAGTATGGGTGAACAGAACCGAAACTTACTGTAGCTCCTCTAACTCCAAAGTTGCCCACAACCGAATCGTGACCAAGCAATGCTTGCAGGTCTTCAGGGTAACCGGAAACTTCTGTGATGCTGTCACCCATACACGCGACACGGGCGAGTTTTCCGTCTTGGTTTGGGTTGTTTTCTAGCGTTGCTATCGAGTACACCAACGTTACTGAAATCAGAAAAACCGCTAAAACGATAATGAACTTTTTGTTTTTCAGATTCTACCCTCTGACTATTTTGTTGCAGGTATCTTTTTCATCTATCAGACAAATCGAAGTATAGAAATTTTTTGCCAAATACATCCATTTGTTGGTTCAAAAATTTTCAGCAGCACTAAACGGTTTTTCTTCGACGCTGCCTTAAATCTTCAACAACAAAAACAACCAAAGCTAAACAAGTTATTAGGATAAGCAGGGCAAAGAAAACTTTGAACTCGTAAGTTTCAACGGTAAAGTGAAGCGCCAACACCACCAACTCAACAACCAATATCGCCGCAAAAACGGTTGAGTACAGCAGCATTTTCGGCAAAAGACGCCTGCCAACCCAAGTGTATCCTGGAAGATTCACCCGCTCCTTAACAGTATATTCCCCGTACTCATTTTTTGATAGCAAATCCATTGTTTCCAGTTTTTCTAGGTGCCTATACGCGACGCTGGGGCTGCTAAGGTTTAAGCCTCGAGTAACTTCGCGTGTGCCCACTGGCGTCTTCTTTTTCACTACGTAAAGGTACACTTTTAGGGTGATTCCTTCAAGCTCTTCTTTGCCCGTTCTCGCCAAAACAGGAGCCTCCGATGGATACAAACAGTTAGCGTTAACTATGTATATGCTTTATCTAATGCAGAAAAGGTTTAAGCATATAGTTATTAGGAAAAAAGTTTCATACTTCTATGAAGAGGACTGGTTTAGTCTCTTTTATTTGGTGAAGCCTAAAAATGTCACTTCATGAAGCAATGCTTTATACTCGCCAAAAAGACAACAAAGTAAAATGTTCACTGTGCGCAAGGCGCTGTTTAATCAGCGATGGCTCAACGGGTTTTTGTCTTGTCAGGAAAAATCAAGGCGGCACACTCTACACTCTAAATTATGGTAAAGCAGTTTCATTAGCTGTTGACCCAATAGGCAAAAAGCCCCTTTCACACTTCAACCCGGGCGCGTTGGTGGCGTCAGTCGCTGCGGCAGGCTGCAACTTCCGGTGCCAATTCTGTGATAACTGGATGATAAGCCAAGACACAGACGTCGCCGGCAACCCATTACCGCCTGAAGAAATTGTTAGGTTAGCAAAAGAAGCGGATTGTCAAGGAATCAGCTACACCTACACTGAACCAACTATCTTTATGGAGTACGCTTACGACACGGCAAAGCTTGCCCACGAGGCAGGCTTGTTTAACACGTTTGTAACTAACGGGTACATGACGCCTGAAGCAGTCAAAACAATTTCGCCGTATCTTGATGCGGTAACGGTTGATTTCAAAGCAGCCGCTGATCCCAAATTTTACAAGACCGTTTCAGCCGTGCCCGAAGTTAAACCCATTTTTGAAGCCCTAAAAGAATTCAAGCTTGCAGGCGTCCACATTGAAATCACTAATCTTGTTGTTCCCAAAATGGGCGACTCCATGTACCGAATTAAGCGTTTAGCTAAATGGATTAACGACTTTTTAGGTCCAAACACGCCTTTCCATTTGCTGCGGTTCCATCCAGACTACAAAATGACTACCATTCCAGCCACGCCTGTAGAGGACTTGGAGCATGCTTACCTTGTCGCCAAAGGTGAAGGTTTACTGTTTACTTATTTAGGAAACGTGCCGGGTCATGTGGCAGAAAACACGTATTGCCCAGCATGCAGAGAAGCAGTCATTCGACGCAACGGTTTTGAAATCACTCAATGGGATTTAACAAGTGACATGCACTGTAAATTCTGTGGAAACAAGTTGCCAATCAAAGGCAGATATTACCCTTCAAGAGCTTTCTTTTTAGAATAGTAATTCGTTATATTTTTTGTAACATTTAATCTCTCTTTTTGCATGTGTAATTTTGTTTTAGTCCTTAAATATTGGTAAAGTTTAAAAAGTAGTTGTATTTACTTGAATTGATATTAAATGTTTCAAAATATCTCAGTTTCAGAAAAAAATTTTAAAAATATTGAGCTAACTGGTGATTTGTTGAAGTCGAGAATACTTAGAGCTGTTTTGGATGTGGTGATTTTAAAAGAACTGAGTCAAAGGGTGCTGACTGTGCCAGCTTTAATAAAATACATGGCAAATAAATATTCTATTTTTGTCAATCCTGGAACGCTTTATCCAGTTTTTGACAGGTTAGAAAAACATGGCTATCTAATTCATCTGCCTAATAGGTTGAATAGACTCTATTCAATTACTGAATTGGGTAAAATCGCAATAGCTGGTATTCAGAATGATGATCTGGTGTTTTTTTTATTCGAAATACTTGGTAAAAATGGAGGAGTAGACAAAAAATGAAATTTTCTTATATGCTGCTGGTGATTTTAACCGTGCTATTTACGGCAATTTTGTTATCAATTTCGTTACTTGTGCATTTTGTCTCGTTCTTTTTTTGGACATTGTATTGGCTTTCCGTTGTAGGTCTTTCCGGTTGTATATCACTTTTAGTGATACTTGCTTTGCGTAAATATATAAACCGGAAAAAATAAAAAACTATTTTCTTTTTTATTCGATTTTTGAATCCAGCAAGTATTTTAAATATTTGCAAAAATAAAGGAATCAGAGATAAAAAATGAAAACAAAAATTATGTGTATTTTCATAATTTTGTCTATGATGGTGGCCGCATTTCCCGCATTGGCCCAATCCGACAAAATTGCTCCCGAATCTTCAGAGCTGACTCCTGCAGGCAAACTAGAGGACTTAATGGTTGAACCTAGTGATGCTTTTGAAATACCTCCAGAAGTTAAAGCAAATATGACTAAGGAGGAAATATATGCTCTAAAAGCGCTTCCGGGATACTTTAAACCTCTACAAGAATCAGCATCTGCAGTATTACGTACAAATCCGCAACCCGTTAAAGCTATAGTGTCTGTGGATGATGATATGCGAGCACTACTGGCAGCAATGCAAGGTGTGCCATATTCTCAAGTTTCATGGGAAGACGTTTATGCTTGGGCATACAATATTCTGGAAGGTGGAGACGATTATCTAGAATTAGATTTTGGAATAGATATCCAAGCAGAAGTATTTACCTACTGGGAAACTCCGTCTGATTATGACATATACGATATGATATACACTATAGATGATATCGATCCAACGGGTGTAGGTTGCGATATTTTCTTGCTCATGAGCGCGCAAATAAATACTCTATTTGAGCCTTCTGGATTGGCTTGGCGTTTAGGGCGACATTTTGTGATGACCCCTTCAGTTGGTGCGCCGGCTAATCTTTTCCAGCATGAAGCTAGTCACTTATTCGGACCCTATGATCACGATTGGAATCCGCTGATTTATTGCATCATGAGCTATGCTTATACTTTTTCTACCCGAGATTATTGCACCGCTTGCTTTGACAACATCGATTCAAATAAAAACCGTTTCGATTAACAAATCCTTTTTCTTTTTTTATCAACCTGGAGAAAAAGTATTTTTTATTATTTTGAAATGTCATAACTTTGCCCTAACTCAGAGTGACTTTAAATCCAAAAAAAGCCTTATTTAAGAAAACTCTTAAATTATACAAATAACAAGTGAATCCAAGGTCTCTTCCATGGTATCAAACAATAAAAAGCTTGAAATTACCGGTTATGACGATAAAGAAAAAGTTTTTCTTGTAAAGTCAGCCGCGGGTCAAACCGTACAGGTAAGTGATACTTTCGCTGAAATGTTCCCGCTTTGGGTGGGAAGAGTTCTAATCACAGCACAAAACGAGAAATGGGCACAAATCGCTGGAAGCATCACCACAGGTTTTGCTACAAGCGTAATTGCCGCTTCAGCAGAAGCATCAATTGAACGCGCTGTTCCAGCAGAAGAAACACCAGATAAACGTCCAGGTGTTTTAATTCAAATTTACAACCGTGACCGTTTTGAACTTAAAGGTCAACTTATGGCGCGTATCGGACAATGTGTCATGACTTGCCCCTCAACCGCAGCTTTCAACGGACTGCTTGGCAAACGTGTTCTTAACATCGGCAGCAGCCTCCGCTACTTTGGTGACGGCTTCCAAAAGAAAACCATGGTCGGCGGAAGAAAATGCTGGAAAATCCCAGTAATGGAAGGCAACTTTATCGTAGAAGACGGCTTCGGCGCTATGGAAGCAGTTGCAGGCGGAAACTATATGATTTTCGCTAAAACCCAACCAGAAGCCTTAGCAGCATCTGAAGCCGCAGTTGACGCAATCCGCGCTCAAGTTCCAGATGTAATCATGCCCTTCCCAGGCGGTGTCTGTCGTTCAGGAAGCAAAGCAGGTTCAATGAAATACAAACTAAAAGCCTCAACAAACCAAGCCTACTGCCCAACACTGCGAACAGTTGTTCCTGACACTGTTGTTCCGGAAGGTGTAAACAGCGTCTTCGAAATTGTCCTTAACGGTTTAACCTTAGAAGCAGTTAACAAAGCCATGCAAGTTGGTGTTGCAGCTTCAATTAACTGTCCTGGTGTAGTAAAGATTTCGGCAGGCAACTACGGCGGCAAACTTGGTCCATTCAAGTCGTTCCTAAGAGACGCAATCGGTGCACCTGCACCAGCAGCCCCTGAACCGGCAGCTAAACCCAAAGCATAGTTCCTTTTTTCTGTAGGAACTTTTATTTTGTTCTTATACCCTAACTAAAGAGTCAATTCGAATTTACGTGAATTATTGTGAGTACCGCAAAAAAAGACAGCTTAGAGCTATATCGTACAAGAAAAGCAATCAACACGCTAGCCAAAAAAGAAGGCAGCCACACAGAGTTGATTACAATTTACGTGCCGCCAGGCAAACAAATCAGCGACGCCCTTAACCTGCTACGGGAAGAATACGGCACAGCAACCAACATTAAATCAAACGTAACACGTAAAAACGTGCTTGACGCTATCGTGAAGGCTCAACAAAAACTTAAACTGTTCAAAGACCCTGGAGAAAAGGGCTTAGTTATTTTCTGTGGTGCACTTCCACAGGAAGGTGGTGGTCCAGGAACTGAACGAATGGAATCTTGGGTTATTGTTCCACCTGAACCAATCCGCATTTTCCTTTACCGATGTGATTCACGCTTCCACACTGAACATCTGCAGGAAATGCTTCGTGAAAAAGAAACCTACGGTATCCTGCTTATAGACGCGTCAAACGCTACAATAGCAACCTTGACCGGTAAGCACCTTAACATTGTACGTGAAATGCATTCAGGTGTCGAGGGCAAGACTCGTGCTGGCGGGCAATCAGCAAGACGTTACGAGCGACTCCGCGAAATGCATCTCAACGAATACTTTGGACGTGTAGGTAAACACGTTGACGAGACCTTTTTACCGATTGAAAATCTTAAAGGCATAATCCTTGGTGGTCCTGGTCCAACAAAATATGACTTCCAAAAAGGCGATTATATCAACTATCAACTCAAAAACAAAATCTTAGACGTTCTAGACACTGCATATGTTGAAGAACAAGGGGTAAAAGAAGTCGTAGATAAAGCTCCAGAAATCATGAAAAAAGTTCGTTACATTGAAGAAAAACAGATAATGCAAAAGTTCCTTTATGAAGTTGGACATGACACTGGTTTAATTACATACGGTGAAGCCGAAGTACGCCAAGCACTGCAGTCCGGCCAGGTTAGAATGCTTTTGATTTCAGAAGCACTTGATATGCAGCGTGTCACCGTTAAATGTGGCGCATGCAACTATCAGGAACAAGAAACCGTTAAATCCACAAACATGCCTGCCTTCGAGCAGAGCCTCGCTGGAAAACCCTGCCCCAAATGCACCGCTCCGTCTCTGACAATTGTTGACAAAATTGACTTAATCGATGACTTGGCACAGTTAGCTGAATACTCAAACACCGACGTTGAAGTTATTTCAGCAGAGACCGAGGAAGGTCAAATGCTCAAAAACGCGTTTGGCGGTTTAGCAGCGATTCTGCGGTTCAAAATGCAGTAAGTCACAACATTTTTCAAAGTTTCTTTAGGATTTGTTCTACTTCTTCTTTTTTAGCTCCCAAAACTGCCAGTTGCTTCTGCCGTGATGTTGCTCCAGAAACCAATTCAACTTTGGCATGAAAAAACCGTGTTAATTCTTTTAGAATTTCTTTGTTTACTTTGCCCCTTTCTGGCTCTTCGGTGGCGTGAACAACGATTTCGTCGCCGTCAAGCTGTATGGAGAATTTGGGGCTGTTTGGTTTAACAAAAATAGTGATGATGACGCCGTCAGCTGTTTCTTTGATGCTCATGCTGACGTGCACTCAGTTACTTCATCATCGGGTACAGCTTTTTTTGTTTTGCCTTGCAATGCCCAACTGAACTTGTTACGTAGCGTCGTGGGGTAATATTTGACTATGTCAAACTTTACTTTCTTTGCCCACTTAACATACGCTTGTGGATCAATGTACGACTTCAACGAAGTGCCCAAGTTGTATTCGCGGGTAAGTGCTGTTAATTCAATATCCAACTTAGCTTTCTCAATGCGTGCTTCGAGTGCCTCTGTTTTTTTGCCTTCTGCCTTCTTTGCTTTAAGCTGTGCCTTCATTGCTTTGAGGTTTTCTTCTTTCTTCTTTAGGCGGTCATCAAATGTTGGTGGAATCTTGCGTTTGTGGTTTGCAACTTCGGCAACTTTGAGGTTAGCCATTTTTGCCGCGTAATTCTTTTTGTAGTCAGGGTCAGCTTTGGTGACGCCGCTTTTTTCAAGTTCTTCTTTTAGGGTTTTTGTGCATTTCCATGTACGGAACACTTTAGCGGTGAGTTTAGGTACTTTTTCTGATAGGAACCTTGAGACTTTTTTGCTGTCGATGCCTTCAAAGAGGTACTGTACGGACTTGTCTTTCTTGAATTCTTGAAGGTTCTTAATGACCTCTTTGGGTGCTTGAATGGTTTTTATCCATCTAACGCTGTCTTTGCCTAAGAAGTCAAAAGTAACTTTGTCGCCTTCAATGCTAATGTGTTCATCTCTAAGGGTAATAGCGCCTACAGTGTCGGCTTCGTCTGGGTCCTTTTCATCGCCAACCCTCATGTTTACAGCAAAAATCAGCCAAGCAACCGTCGCTACTTTCCTTCGTTCCAATTCTTTAGCTTCAAGATTTTTGAAAATGTGTTTTTCGACTTGACCAATTTGTTTTCCGAGGTTTTCGGCTTTCTGGAACTTTTCTTTTTCACGGTTCTGTTTCAAGAAAGCCGTGTCGCTAAACCAGACATACTTAACTTTGCCTGTAAGTTTATCCACCCATTTAGCCACGTACATTTTGTTGGGTTCCCACGTGACCTTTCCCCTCCACTCTTCCAGTTTGGGTGCGTCTGGTGAAAGGTTTAATGTGATGTCTTCTTGACTTGGTCCTTCCTTCCATCTTCCACGTTGTGGGTGGTCGCCTCTGCCTGCGAAAAGACATGAAGGTTCAGCAGTCCAGTTGGCTACTTCAAGACGTTGTCCGTCAACTTCTGCGTAACCAAACTTTTCTTTCATTTCTAAACGCTTTTTTTTGCGCTCTTCTGCTTGAGCTTTCTTTTCTTCTTTGGTTATGGCTTCTTTCTTTGCTTTCTCGTCAAGAATGAAGTTTTTAACTTCGCTAAAATCGATTTCGAGTCCCTGCGCGCCACCGTTGTTTTGTGGCTTTTCAATGCTTTCAAGATACTTTGGAGTAAAAGTGTCTAAGTAGTTTGCGTTGGGGTTTTCTTTCTTGATTTGTTCAAGGAATTCTTTCATAAAGTTTTTAGTGTAAACTTGGTCTGGAGGCGGTATTGTGGTTGATAAGGTTCTGCGTACCCACGCAACTGCCATGGGTTCAGATTTTTCTGTGAGCTTGACTGTTTGACCTTGAATTTTAATGTTGAACCCTTTAAGGTCATAAGTTGGAACGAATATTCCGTTATGCTTCAAACTCTTCATAACGTGCTTCATAATTTATACCTCAAATCTTGGCAGGCAAGCATTTATGTGAACCTTGCCATTACTTGCCTGTTCTTGGTTTTTTATTTTTCGCTGTTGAATATGCAGCTTTCTATACCCATTTATTGCGTGGTTTAAAAATGTACTGTAAAAATCGGCAAAGTTTACGGGGAAAACAGGTGTTTTTGCTTTTTTGCAGCCCTTGACTGTTGTAGTTTCTTATAGACTTGTTCCACGTTTTTGCGTTCAACGTAGCCTTTATGGGGTCGGAAGCCGCCGCTGAAGCCTCCGGGAATGTGCATTAATTCGTGAATTAACGTGCGTTCTTTGTCTTCTGGGGACATTCTGTCAAAAATTTCAGAGATAACCTCAATCGTGTAGGTTGGAGGCTGGTTCAGGACGCCTTGCCAAATTTTGCCCAGTCCATGAATGCGCGCTATTGTGCGTCGTGCTTTGGAGCCTTTGCTGCGAACGCAAAAGACGAATTGGGGCACAACGTGATAGAATTCGCATTCCACTGCAAGTTGGTCTACTTGCTTTTTGATTTCTGGAGCATCAAAATACTTAATCGGCATAGTTTAGTCTCTCTTGATTGCGTTTCAATTAGGCGGTTAATGGTTTAAAAGTTGTCGCTTCTGTGGAAGAGTTTTCTGATTTCCATCCAGAACGTGGCAACAAACGAAATCACAATAACCAGCGCCCAATCATTAAGGCTTAAACTTGTAATCTGCAGTGCCTGCTGAACAAACACAAGGTTAGTGCCTACAAGCAGCACAACAACAGCCAGTACCGCCCAAAGTAGCATAACCTTGTTTGACAACACACCCTGCTTAATCAGCGGCGTCTGTTCTGAACGGAAGTTAAACGCCAAAAAGATGTGCCCAAACATCCAAGTAGCAAACGCAACCGTCTGAGCGTAAGGCAGATTCTGTGTCATGAACCATGTGAACAGGTAAGTGGCTGTGACTGCTGCAAACAGGCTAACTGCACCCATGAATATTCCTCGGGTCATGGACTGGTTCATGAATTTGTCTTCTTTTTCTGTTGGTGGTTTCTTCATTGAACCTTTTTCGGTTGGTTCAGCAACGAAGGTGGCTGAGGCTGCTAAGTCCATGAAGAGTTCAAGCACTATGATTTGGATTGGGGCAAACGGTAAGGGGATGCCTAACATGACTGGGACAAGGAAGATAGAGACCAACGCGACTTTGCAGGCAAGGTAGTATCGTACGCCTTTTCGAAGGTTGCTGTAGAGTTTGCGTCCTTGGTCTACCGCGGTTTCGATGGTTGCAAAATTGTCATCCGTGAGAATCATGCTTGCAGCTTCTTTAGCAACGTCAGTGCCGCGGACGCCCATTGCAACACCGATGTGTGCCTCTTTAAGGGCCGGTGCATCGTTAATGCCGTCGCCCGTAACTGCAACGATTTCCCCGTTTTCACGAAGCAGCTTCACAAGCCGCAGTTTATCCTCAGGCGTAACCCGTGCAAACACGTAAGTGCGTTTCAAGGCTTCTTTCAAGTTTTCATCAGACATCTGAGCGATTTGTGCGCCAGTGAGAACGTTGCTGCTTTGTATGCCGACTTGGCTTGCGATTGCTTTTGCCGTTTCTGGGTGGTCGCCCGTAATCATCATTACCTTTATACCTGCTTGCTGGCAGGTTCGGATTGCGCCTTGTACTTCTTTGCGTGGAGGGTCAATAAAGCCGATGATGCCTACGAAAACGAAGTCTCGTTCAAACTCTGTTTTACTATCTGCTTGGTCTGCGTGGATACGGCGGTAACCAAACGCCAAAAGCCGCTCGCCAGCATGAGCCATCCGAGTCATTGCATGAGTAACTTCTGCTCGTAAAGTTTCAGTAAGAAGTGTTTCCTCGCCTCTTAACAAAATTTTAGCCGAGTTCACAAGTAAATATTCTGGGGCGCCGCTTGACAGGGCAATAGTGGAGTTGCCATACTGGTAAATGTAAGAGGCAAGTTTGCGTTTAACGTCAAAACTGTATTCGTCTTTAAGAATCCAACCCTTCGCTACCGTTGCGGCATCGATGCCGTCCTGTTTTAGGCGTTCAAGAACCGCTTGAGCCATCGGGTTGCCCAAACTGGTACTGTCAGGTTTTATGCCGTCACTTGCCAGAAGTGCTGTGCGCAGGGCAGCTTTCTCGTTCTCGTGGAAGGCGCCTGTGCCGCTGATTTTTCCGTCAAAGTATAGATGGTCAATGCGCATCCTGTTTTCTGTTATTGTGCCGGTTTTGTCTGTGGCAATTACGGTGACGTTTCCTAAGGTTTCTGCAGCGCGTAAACGTTTTACTATGGCGCCTTTGCGTGACAATGCATAGCTGCCGACGCCTAACACCATGGTGATGATTATTGGGAGTTCCTCTGGAATAACCACAAACGCTAACGACAAGCCATACAGGACTGCTTCAGCTGGGTTAGGCTGTAATCCTCTGAGGTAACTGAGCAGTGGGATTAGGATGCTGAAGAATAAAGCAACCCAAACAAGCGTTTTCGAGAGCTGCTTCATTGAAAGTTGAAGCGCTGTTTTCGGTTCCTTTTCCGCTTTGGTTATGCCTGCAACTCTACCCAACTCCGTCTTAACGCCCGTAGCCGAAATGAGTGCTCTTGCGCGTCCTCTCGTGACGACTGTGCCAGTGAACACCATGTTTGTTTGGTCAGTTACGCGTGTATCAATTGAAAGAACAGCCGCGGCATCTTTAGAAACAGGGAACGATTCCCCCGTAAGTGAGGACTCATCAACTTCTAAACCGTAAGCTTCCAAAAGCCGCGCATCTGCTGGAACACGCTGCCCAACTTTTAAAATCAAAATGTCCCCGGGCACCAAATCAGCAGTTTGCACAGTTACGGTTTGACCATTCCTTAGCACATGAGCCGTAGGCGGCGCGAGTTGTCTTAACGCGGATATGGAGCGTTTGGCTCTGTACTCGTTATAGACTTCAGCTAAAACAAGCAAAACAATGATGACAATTATTGTTATGGCGTCAATGAAGCCGTCGCCTGTAACAAACCCTAACACACTGTAAAGTACGCCTATAGCTAAAAGCAGCAGAATCATCGGTTCCGTAACTTCTTCCTTGAAAATCTCTAAAAACCTGATCTGATGCTCTTCAACAAGACTGTTTTTGCCGTACTCGTTTAGCCTTTTTGCTGCCTCTTGGTCAGTTAAACCCTTTTCTGGATTCACTTCTGAAGTGTCAATGAGTTCTTGTGTTTGTTTGGAATGCCATTTACTCATGTTTTGGGCAGCACCGCTAAACACGATTTTTTTATAATTCTGAACTTGCGATTAGGGTTGAATTTGCTTAAAAAGGCTTGCGCAGTTAATCGCTGAAATTTTTAGTTAGCCTAAACATGCTTTTTAGCTGTTTATGTGTGAAAAAACATTAAAGGGCAAAAAAGTTGCCCAAACTTTGATGTTAATGGATGTAGTTTAACGTTTTATTCTGGTCTTCCCGCACTTGCTTCATAGCTTCATATTGTGCTTCTACCAGAATTTTGAGTGCGTCAATGTTCTTTTTGATGTCTTCTAACTCGCCGCTTTTCTGCATTACACCAGACTTGGTTAATTGCTCGTTAATATTGCCAACGGAAACTTCAAGCACTTTAACTTTGAACGCGAAAATCTGAAGCGCATAAAGCAGACTTAACTGAGAGGATAACCTGTCAATTCGGTCAAGCTCCAGGTTTCTGGCAATGAAAATCTTGATTTTCTGTTCCGAAGTGGCTGTTTGTGACTGCAAAATCTGTGCGTAAGCTGTTGCTTGCTTGTTTGCTGTTGTTTTTGTTTCTTCAAGTAGATTTTGTAATCTTTTAGTTGTTCTATCTAACATTTCTAGGACTTCGTCCAAACCTGGGTTCCCTCAAATATTGTTATCTAGTTTGTCCAAAAAGCTGTAGCGCTCTTATTTAAGGTAGCTGAGCATTTCGAACACCCACAGCTTAGATTAACTGTTTAACCGATTAATCTTTTTACGATGGGTATCTTTTTTAACGGGTAAACAATCAAAGCAGTCAAAACAAACGTTACCAGTGTGAGCAACGGGATTTCGATAATTGGGTTAAGCACTGTCGGGTTTAAGGTGAATCCGAAAAACCCAAACATCAAGCTTTCCAAAATCAAGTAATGCAGCAAGTAAATGGGCAACGTGTTCTGACCAATCCAGTGAAGCAGTCCATGAACTTTGGCATGGCGACTTGTTATGCTGCTCGGCGAAACATTAGTCAGCAACAAGTACATTGCAGCTGAAGCGATTATTAAGTTGAAGCTTAAAGATTCATGGAAAAACGTGGTAATCCTCTCACCGATTAAAGCTGTCGAAACATACGCGCCTAAAACTGCGCCAGTAATTCCTAAAACGGCGGCAAACCCTAGAATCCAGTTGTGCACCCTTATTTTTTGCAGGAAAACTCCCAGCAGGTAATAGCCCATCCAGCCGGTGAAAACGAAAATTACTGGGTTAAAGTTGAATCCGCCTAAAATAATGATTAACGGTACAGTGACTGTGCCAACAAACCATAAAGCAACAATGTACTTGAATCGTTTCCAGTCAACATACTTAACAAACACTCGTAGCAAGGGCGTAACAAGGTACAAGCCTACAAGCAGATACAAAAACCACAAATGCACATACGCACCCGACATTGCCGCATCAATAGCGCCATCTAACGTTAAATGTGCTCCATGAACCTGCACATTCCAAAAAAAGTAAATAATACTCCAAAAAATCAAGGGCAACCCAATACGGTTAAACCGTTTACTGAAAAACATTCCAAGCGGCTCGTCAGCTTTAGACGGTTCAAGCAGCAAGAAACCGCTTAACATAACAAACAATGGCACACCCATATGCCCTAACGCGGCATAAACGTCAGCTGTAAACCATCCATACATTACTTGAGGCGTAATCTCGGCAGGTATGTCAGGCGGAAAACCAGCGGCGTGAAGGAGAATAATCAAAAATATGGCTACAGTGCGGATTAGGTCAGCTGAAAACAGAGCAGAGCCTTTGGCGTCTATCTTTGTCTGCTGGTTTTCGTGTTCTGTTTTTGTTAACACTATTTGTCGACTACCCGCTTTGGTGTTCCCTAAACGAGAGTTGGCTTAGTAGAAGTCGTTAAACGGTTTAACGTACACGTCGTCGTTTTCAACTTTGCATTCGAAAGTTAACAGTTTAATTGCTTTGTTGGTTTGGTATTCGCCGTTTGTTACGTCAAAGCTCCAGCCATGGCAGGGACAGACTAAAATGTTGTCTTTGAGGCTTCCATTTGACAGGTCACAGCCTTTATGTGGGCAGTAGCTTGCAAGTGCATAAACTTGGTCTTGACGTTTAATCAGTAAAATGTTTCTGCCGACAACTGAAACCTGTTTGATAGTGTTTTCTTTTAAATCGTTGCTTTTTATGACCCAAACAAACTGGCTGCTCATACTGGTCACTACTGTAGCATTAGCGTTGAATTGCTATTTAACACTGTTTACTCTAAAACTTTTGCTAAAGGGGCACTCTTCCTACTCGTCGCAGCAGCAAATTAGCTACACCCGCAATAATCAAGTCAATAATAACCCAAACAATAAAATTAATTTGGTACATGATGGCCAAAACCGTGACAATTAACAAGAGAACAACTGCAACTGCTCCGATTATTCGTTTCTGTTTTTGAATCTTCGCTGGATTGTACTGTACCTTTGGCATTTTCTTTTCGCTCTTTGATGAGATACTTTAAAGCTGTTAAAAAGAATTTGCAATACCGTTGGACCTTTTTCAGGCTTGAAAACTAAAAAATGGTGAATGCCAGCCAAAGTTAGTGTTTGGCTGTTAAACCAGTCTTGTCAAGGGTTGGCTGGATTTCTTTCTCGCTAACGCTAATGCAACGCTTAACAAAACCAGTCCCCCAACAAACGCTAAAGGAGTGAATTCAGGGATAGTGCTTACGTCTGATGGATTCTGACTTTGACTTGGCAGCAGGTTCGTGTCAACTTCTGGACTGCCTTGGTTAGCTAAGTCTATTGCTACTTGGTGTGTGCTGTGGTGGTATGAAAATTCGAAAACCCAGTAGTCAGCTGTGTCAATTACGGTAAAGTTTGTGCTTTTACCATCTAACGATACGCTGGCTCCGTTGAAGCTGGGGACTAATGTTTTTGCTATGTAGGCTTTGGTGTAGCCTGTGGTTCCGTTTTCTCCGCTGACAGTGAAGGTTAACGTTACACTTGTACTGTTGAAGTATAGGTTAGTCCAAGTGCTGTTTGATTCGATTTTGAAAATTTGTATTCCTCCAGTGGGTGCTGGGGTAGCTGCGGGTGTGGCTGTAGGCGTTGGTGTAGGTGTTGGGGCGTCAGGGATTTGCACCGTAATATTCTTAGTCATTGCGTCGTTGACTGTAAAATTGCCTTCACTGTAGGGTGTAAACTGTGTTGTTGGGCTTGAATAGTTGCCTTCTCTTGGCGCTACTGTTATCGTGTAATTTCCAGCGGGGACATTTATGAAGTAGTAGCCTGCTTGGTTAGTGAACCAGCCTGAACCATAATAGCCGCCGTTATTGCTGAAATGAACTGAGGCTCCTAAAACTGGCGCGCCCTCTTCTGTTGTTATGTATCCGGAAACTTTGCAGCCAGTTTCCAAAGTTATGTTCTTGTCTATGTTTGATGTTAAATTGAAACCTGTTTCGGCATGGTTTATGTAGTTTGAATCGTATGGTGGCCAGACACCAAAAATGTAGGTGCCTTCGGGGGCATAAAGCTCGTAGTAGCCTGAAGCGTTGGTGAATTGGGTGTCAACTCCAGGAATTAGGACGTCTGCCCCTTCGAGTCCTTGACCGTTTGAATCTGTAACGTAACCTGAAATTTTGTATATCTCAGGGCTTTGTGCATTGCTAAAATTTGTTGGTAAAACCGTTAATGTTATGCTGATTATTAAGAAAACTAAGCTTATAGTCAGCAATTTTTTCAATTGCAAATCACCAAGGCTAGTTTGCTAGCTTGCTATTTAAATGCACTGCACTTTTGCAGATTTTGTCTGTAAAAAGCCTTTTTGCAGTACGTAAAAGTTTAAACAACATCTCTTCTAATGTCAAGTTGCAGGGTGAAAGGCGCTTGGTGGTCTATGTTACTAAAGCAGACGGCTCCACGCAATTGTATAGTCGGGAAAAGGTTGTGCAGACTTGCCTTCGGATGGGTGCAGACCAGGAAACTGCTGAACGCGTCGCCATGCAAGTTGAACGTCGGCTTTACGAGGGCATTCCAACCCGCAAGGTGTTGCAGTTGATTTTTATTTTGCTTCGTAAACCTAAACCTGCGGTTAGGCACCTTTTTGATTTGCGTCGGGGCATTAGTTTGATGATGCCTAAACCTGAATTTGAATTATTCATCCAAGTAATCTTAGAACACACGGGCTTTGAAGTTAAACATAACATGATTCTCAAAGGCTTGTGCGGTGAGCACGAGGCAGACGCAATTGCAACCAAAAACGGTTTAACTTACTTCGTAGAAGCCAAACATCACGAGAATTACCACGCCTTAACAGGACTGGACGAAACCCGAATCGCCCGAGCAATACTTGAAGACGTAACCGAAGGCTACACGGCAGGCGTAACCAAAACCAAAATCGACAAAGCCGTAATAGTAACCAACACAAAATACTCCCAACACGCCCTAGACTACGGAGGCTGCCGCGGGATTCTGCAAATCGGCTGGACAACACCCGAAGGCTCAGGCTTACGGGATGCAGTTGAGAAGCACAAGCTGTATCCATTGAGTTGCTTGCGGGGTGTAAGCGTGGGAACGCGGTTGCGGCTGGTTGACGCTGGAATTGTGCTCATACGGCAGGTGCTTGAACACGACGCCGACTATTACGAACACAAACTTGGTTTGTCTCATCAAACAGTTACGGATTTAATAGAAAAAGCCGCCCATACTGCTCGGACTCTGTGGCACCTGTAAAACCTGATTAACACTGAATTTTAACATACTTTTGAGAGGTTTTTCAGCCAATAGCACCTACCCCCCTTAGTAATTTTGCGGCTTGCACGGTGCAGGTAAAGTCTACCCCTATCTGGAAAGGTAGCCCCCTATAGGTTTCTGCAATGATATGATATTTGGATCCTATAGGTTGATATGAAAAGTAAAGCAGAAGGGCATTGACATCCTGATTCAAAGGAGAAATTAGTCGTGACACTTCATTTTTTCTTTATCGCCAGAAACAACCGCATGATCCTTCATCCCCATAATGTTAATATGTGCATTTATGGTTAGGACGGCTGGATGGCTCATGGACTTTTTTGATCTTATGAGTATCTCGCATCGTTACATGGAGATACTTGACCCTACTACGGCTGAAAAAATCATTCAACTCGGCAAAATGCTCAAGTTGAAAAAAGGTAGTCGAGTTATCGATTTTGGTTGTGGTTGCGCTGAACCTCTCACTTTGTGGGCTGAAAAATTCGGCATCACCGGTATCGGCGTAGACATATGCAAGGATTTCTGCGACCGCGCTAAGGATAAACTGGACAAGAAAGGGTTATCGGGTCAAATAGAAATTGTATGCTCCCCAGTGGCTGATTACGTGTTTGAAGAGGGCGCTTTCGATGCCGCAACATGTATTGGCGCAACCTTTGCTTTTGGCGGCTTCCAGCAGACAATCCAAGCGATGAAGCGGGCAATTCATCAGAATGGGCGCCTAGGCATCGGTGAAACTCACTGGCTTACCAGTCAGGTACATCCAGAATACGCCCAAAAACAGACAAGTACCCACACGGAACCAGAACTTGCCCAGTTTACCCGAAACGAAGGCTTTGAACTCGAATACGTCATTCGTTCCAGCCGTGATGACTGGGACAGGTACGTTTCAGATAATTGGTATGGCTTGATTCGTTGGATGCAAGAAAATCCCAGTCACCCTGATTATGAACAGGTATTCAAATTCTTCCGTGCTGACCAGGATGATTATTTACAGTATCAAAGTCAAGATATGGGTTGGGCTATGTACTGCCTCGCTCCCATGAAATCACACATGTAAGGCAGTCACTTACAAAAAATGAATTTTGACCCTCAAGACCCAAAATTTCCCAGAATCAGCAAGTTTGTTAGAATGAGCCGAGAAGATTCTTGCCTCCCGACCTCCTGAGTGCAAGTTAACTGTTGTTTCTATACGAGTTATTGGATTTATTCAGTGATGCGTTGGATGTCAGTGAAAGCGTCAAAATCTTTGTCGAAGGAATATATTGATTTGATATTCTCTTTTTCCATTAATGTATAGGTTAAGGTGTCGTTAACCCCGACGTGGTAGTCTTCGGTGAGGGATAACGCTTTAAGGTAATCTTCATGCGTAACTTCTCTGATGTGCACGTTTTCTCGATAAAGCAGACCCTTCTCCAAAAGGACTGCTTGCTCAAACGGAAGATAATCTTCTAAAATGTTGCAGATTTCACTGAAGACAACAACCGACATCACCACTTTTTCTCCAGCGCTGATTCTGGCAACAATTTTTTTGGCTGCTTCCTTCATTTTAAGTTCATTCGTTTGCAGCATCCTTTTAGTTTTTAAGAACGCGTAGACAAACACGTTTGCATCTACAAAGGTCTGCGGCATTTATTTGCCTCTTAATTCTTTGCGTACTTTGTGCCAGTCTGAGAGCTCCGCTTTGACGTCTGCATCGATTTTGTCAAAGTATTCGGTTAAATCAATTGAAGAAATGGGTTTGATTTCGATGGTGTCACCTTTAGTTGAGATGATGGCTTTCTTGTTTTTCAGGTATTTTTCTCGCCAAGTTTTTGGCAGAATGATGCGACCCTGCTCGTCAACGCCTTTGACTTCCACTTCCAATTTTTTCACCAAAAATAAAACATTTCTGGGGAAATAAATTATTTGTGGCGATTCAAAATAAAACTGGTGGACCGAGGGGGATTTGAACCCCCGACCTCTTGAGTGCAAGTCAAGCGTTCATACCAGCTGAACTATCGGCCCTTGACCTGTGCGTGCTGAAAAACATTGGTTTCCAGCAATATTTAGCTTTTGCATCCTCCACACATGTTAATCTACTAAAAAAACTGTTTGGTTCGAACATGAAAAAATAAAGAATAAATTGGATTTTGGAAGGCTAAACTAAACTGTATGCTTAGTATCTGCGTGGTCTTGCTGGGCGTTTCTTGGACCAGCATTCACGGCAGTAAACTGGCCTGTTTGGGTCTGGTTTAAATGGAACTTCACATTCTTGACCGCATTCAGAGCAAGTTGCCTTGTGCATTTCTTTCTCGGACACTACTTTCAACTCCTTCTAAACGTTTATGATGCAAAAACGGTGAGGTTTGCACATCGCATTATTGGACTGTTGTTTGTGCCATATAAGATTTATCATACCTGACAAGCGACAACTAACCAACCCGTTTTTCGTCATCAACCGTGAACCTGTTTTTCGAAAACAGCCACTAAATTTTAAAGCCTAAACCGCCAAAATATTTTGGCGAACAAGATTGGATTTTAAAACCGTAACCGTAACTCCCCCTGAAGACTGCAACGTCATTTTAGGCATGTCTCACTTCATCAAAACCCCTGAAGACCTCTACGAGGCACTTGTCAACTCGGTGCCCCAAATCAAGTTTGGGTTGGGTTTCTGTGAAGCTTCAGGACCTTGTCTTGTACGGCATGAAGGAAACGACCAAGAACTCCGACGATTGGCTTCCGAGAAAGCTTTTGAAATCGCATGCGGGCACAGCTTCATAATCATCATCAAAAACGCTTACCCTTTAAACGTGCTTGATAAAATCAAAAAAGTCCCCGAAGTCTGCACAATTTACGCCGCAACCGCCAACCCCCTCCAAGTACTAATCGCTGAAACCGAACAGGGCAGAGGCATCATCGGGGTAGTTGACGGTTTCAAAAGCAAAGGCATAGAAACAGAGAAGGATATTGCGGAGCGGCGGGAGTTTCTAAGAAAAATCGGTTACAAACAGGGTTAAACCTGTTTTTCTTCCGCATCAAAAATGCTATCAAGCCGTTGTTCGTCAATGTTTCCGCCTGAAATCACTACGGCAACTGTTAAGCCTTTAAACTCCTCGGGTTTTTCAAGCAGCAACGCGATACCAGCGGCGCCTGAACCCTCCACTTTTTGCTGGTCTTTTGTGCATAGCAAGTAAACTGCTTTGCTAATTGTTTCTTCTTTAACCAGCCTTACTTCGTCAACAAATTTTTGGGCTATAGCGAAGGTGATTGAGTTTTCTTCTATGCTGCCTGCTAAGCCTTCCGCGATGGTGCTGGGTTTATGGTGGTGTGCTCGAACGATTTGTCCCAATTTTAAGGATTCATACATTATGGGTGTAGCTTCCGACTGAACCCCGATTACCCGAACGTTAGGTTTGAGGTTTTTTATGGCTGTACTTATGCCAGCGATTAAACCGCCGCCGCCAACAGGCACCAAAACCACATCAACCTCAGGTAACTCAGCAAGGATTTCAAGCCCTACTGTGCCATGCCCCGCCACAATGTATGGGTGATTATACGGCGAAACATACAAACGACCCTTCATTTTTGATAGTTCTTTAGCTTTCTTTTCCGATTCAGCATAAGAGTCCCCAAACAACAGCAAATCTGCCCCATACTTCCTGATTCCGTCAACCTTAACTTTGGGCGTGTTAGCGGGAACCACAACTTTAGCTGAAAAACCCATTTTTTGTGCTCCAAACGCTACTGCTTGTCCATGATTACCCGCGGAAGCCGTGATTACGCCCTGTTTTTTCTGTTCTGGCGACAAATGCAAGAGCAGGTTCATGACGCCTCGAATTTTAAACGAGTTCGTGACTTGCTTGTTTTCTAGTTTAAGATACACGTTTGCACCAGTCAGTTTGCTCAAGTTTTCTGATTTGACTATTGGTGTGTGCTTAGCGTATGGTTCAATGGCTTTTTGGGCGTCTTGAATTTCTCTTAGAGTAACTTCCATAACTTTTCGCTCACAAAACAGGACTTGATATTTGAATACTACTTACCATAAACTATTTTAGTTTACTTCAATAAACAACCAACACTAAAGCTTGGGAGAAAATATTTTTTATGAGTAGTCGTTTAGAGCAAAATCGGGCACAACTTGAAGCTTACCGTCAACAAGAAGCCGCAGACCAACAACGGCTCCAAGACAACATGAAACAAATTAAACACAAAATCGCAATTATCAGCGGCAAAGGCGGTGTCGGCAAAAGCACCGTAACAGCCAACTTGGGCGCCGCGTTAGCTAAAGAGGGCTTTCGCGTCGGCGTATTAGACGCAGACATTCACGGCCCAAGCATTCCAAGACTGTACGGGCTTGAAGGAAAAACAGTCCGGTCAAACATTGCAGGCGCTTTCCCTGTAGAAGGACCATTGGGCATCAAGGTTATGTCTATCGACTTTTTCTTGCCGGGACAAACCCCAGCCATTTGGCGTGGACCACTAAAAATGAAAGCAATCAAGCAGTTCCTCACCGATGTGCTATGGGGTGAACTGGATTATTTGCTTATTGACTTGCCACCCGGAACAGGCGACGAACCCTTAAGCGTAGCACAACTGTTGCCTGAAATGGACGGCGTAATCATAGTAACCATGCCTTCAGTTCTTTCCAGTGAAATCGTTAAGAAAGCTGTCTCGTTTGCCGAAAACCTCAACATGCCCGTCTTAGGTGTTGTGGAAAACATGAGTGGTTTTATTTGTCCACATTGTGGAAAGAAAACTGAGATTTTCAATTCAGGCGGTGGAGTGCAAATGGCTAAAGTTATGAATGTTGATTTTCTTGGAAGCATTCCAATTGACCCCAAAATTGGGGCTGACGCGGATAAGGGGTTGCCTTTTGTGATTTCTTACCCTGACTCTGAGGCTTCCAAAATCTTTAACCAAGTTGTAGCTAAAGTTGAGGCTAAACTCAAAAAATAACTTTCACTAAATTTTTCTTTTTTTTGTAAGAATTATATTTTTGTATGGCATAGCCTGCAGGCAGGTTTGTTGTAAAAAGGGTTGAGAGTCTATTTTAACTCTCATTTTAAAACTGGTTCTTGTCTTTCTGGTTTACTTTAATAGAGTTATCTCTATTGTAGAAACCATTCTAGACTTGTTCTCGCCTTCTCTTGGCGGCATCTCGGCTGTTCCAATTGCGATTTTTTGTACTTTGAGTTCTTTAATGAAGCGGCTTCTTGTGATTTCTGCAACGTCAACAGCGGTGGTGATTGCTTGGCCTCGTGCTTTCAGGGTGATTTCTTTTGTGTTTCCTGAAGAGAATGCCGTGATGATAGCTAGAACATAGCTCATTGGAGGTTTATTTCCAACGAAGATAACGTCTTGTTGTTTTTCTGCCATTTCTTTTCACTTTTGTGGTGTTATCGTTCTGTCGTATTCTTAGACAGCCCGTTACAGCCAAATATGTTTGAACTTACTTATAAACGCAATTCAAAAAATCGAAATGCTATATAAGCACAAAATGAATCCCTCAGCCGCTAGTTTTTGTTTTTTGATAAAAAAAACTTGTTTGTTTGAATTTCAAAAAATTTTAATTACCCAATACGCTAAAACGTTATGGCTTTATACTTGTTTGAATAAAACAGGTCAAAACCAAGAAGCGAGAAAACCTCATGTCTGTGTCACCTAGTACCCGCGAAGTTTTGGCAAGAAGAATCGCCGGCGAAATTATTCTTTCAGGAAGACCAGGCTCAACCATGAGGAAATGGCGTGAACTCTTCGCAGTTTCACAACTAAGCCTTTCAGAAACAATGAAGTTATCCTCTTCAGTTATCAGCGACTATGAAAGCGGACGCCGAAAAAGCCCCGGCGCCAAATTCATCCGCCGCTTCGTATTGGCACTCTTGCAGATTGATGAATCAAAGGGCAGCCGTTTCATACGCGAATTCGCAAAACTCACAAGTTCACCCAGCATGGCAATTATTGACCTCCGTGAATTCCCAATTCCCGTCCGCGTAGAATACTTGTGCAAAGCCATTAACGGAGAAGTCGTTGTCTGTAAAGAAAAATCTGTCAGAGAAATTACTGGCTACACAGTTATTGATAGTAAACGCGCTGTTGAAGCCTTGTCGGGTTCAGAGTACGCTCAGCTTTTTGGGGCTTCTACGGAGCGGGCGCTAATTTTTACTAACGTTGATGCTTGTGCGTTGCCAATGATGATTGTCCGCGTAAGTAGCCTTAAACCCCGCGTCGTGGTTTTCCATAAAACCGTGCCGGACGAGGAAGCCGCTAAACTGGCAGAGTACGACCAGATACCGCTAATTTACTCTTCAGCTCCAACAGTTGAGCAACTGGTAAAATCGCTGCGTAAACTTTACCGTGTCGCGTTGCGCATCAAGTTGGGTAGGCGTGTTCGTCCACCACCAAAAATCAGCGCATAAACCACAAGTTTTCAACATACTAATGCGTTGATTTTCAAGTATTAGTACTCCTTTACCTCAATGCTAACTTCTAAATATGCGGCAATAGGTTGGCATCTTAAGTTAGGTGTTGGTGTTTTGGCTTAGCAGGCTAACCAGCAGGTGTCTTTCTGCTTTGCGTAGGTGCTCTGCTAAGGTTGAGTCGCCTATGCCGAGTTTTTTGGATAACTGTTGGGTGTTTATGCGTCTTGGGATGTCGTAGTAGCCGTGTTTGTAGGCGGCAAGTAGCACTTCTCTTTGTTTTTCGGTTAACTCGTTTAAGGGTGAGGTGGGTGAAAAGTTTGCGTCTGTTAGCATGACAACTTTGTAGTGGATTTGTGCTGCGTCAACTTTTTCAAGAAACTTTCGCACCTGTGCCTCGTTGCCTAAAAAGGTGATTTTGATTTTTCCTTCACTAATGCCTATTGGAGGAAACAGGTAGCCGCTTTCTACTCCGATGGATTCTAAAACTGAAGAAAGACTTGGGCCTCCACGCATGAATACTGTGTAGACGCCGTTTTTTTGGTGTTCCAAAACTTGTACTTCGGCTAATGAACCGTTGTTTCGAAGTTCGCTTACTTGCGTGTTTGGGTCTTTGAATTCTACCTGTGAGATTGCCGTGAATTCTGTTTGGTCTTGTCTTAGAATGTATAGTAGTTCAAGTGATTTTATTTTGTCAAAGGGCGGCATTTTTATGCCGATTTTATCTATTTCTTTTTCTGAAGCTTCAAGAATTAAACGGCGCATACCATGAAAAAGAAGTTTTCTGCATATATGTTTTTTCAATGAACCGCATATATGCGGTAGAACCTATATCCGACTGGCAACTGTTTGCATACTAAACCTAAAACTAGCTAATTCCATCAAAAACACGAAAAAAGAGTGATTCCCCATGAAAACCGAAAAGGTAAATTTCTTCGGAAAAATCGGACAACTAATAATAAAACGCAAATTCACTGTTATCTTTGCTTGGCTTCTTCTACTGGTTATCATCGTTCCTTTCGCGCTTAGCACGACCGGCGTTATTTCGCTTCAGATGGGTGCAGCTGATGACAACAGCCTTGAATCCGTCAAAGCAAACGATTTAATCAGCCAATACTTCTCTTCGTCAGTAGCAAACGATTCCTTAGTCATAGTTGTATCAACCAATAATGCTTCATCAATCGAAACACAACGATTTCTTGAGCAATTATCTGACCAAATAAAGTCAGACCCAACCATTTCAGGCGTACAAAACGTAACAAACGTTTACACGATACTGATTCCGGCGCTTAACCAAACAAACGAAGGCGCCTACACAGTTTACACAAACGCCAACATGACCTACAACATGCTTTACGGAGTCCCCGTAATGTACAAGACCATCTGGGAAACAGCGTATAAACAAACTCAAACCCAATTATCAGATGGACTTGCCCAGCTAAACCCGTCGGTCTACATGGTTTTTGACAACGCCAACATGACTTACAACCTGCTTTACGGCGTTCCAACCATTTACACAAACGTCTGGTCAGCCGCTTATGGTCAAACCCAAGCCGAATTAGTTTCTGGACTTAACCAGACCAATCAGGGCGTTTACATGGTGTTTAATAACGCCAACATGACCTGCAACTTATTGTACGGTGTCCCAGCAGCATACCTTAACGTGTGGACACAAGCCTACACTCAAACACAAAACGTTGACATGGCAAACCAGATTGCCTACAACCAAACTGCACAATTACTCTACCAAGCAAACCCCGCCGCATTTAACACTCAAGTTTCACCTTTCCTTGACGCTTTCCACAATGCATGGGTCGCAAGCTTCCAGAACCCCTCAACACAAAACTTAGAGCCAGTTCAACGGGCATCAACTGTTACGGCACAAACAACACAACTATACATCAACACCTTCCTAGCCAGTGACCCAACTGCCCAAGCATTTACAACAGCATTAACCAGCGCCTACACCTTTGACAATTACCTGCAAAGCAACCAAACACAATACAATGCTGCACTGGCAAACTTTGCAATCCAATCAGTTGTCAGCCAATCCGGCTCATCCGTAGAGTTTGTTACTGCCGCTTACAATTTGGGGCCAAACCCAAACCCGACAGCCCTTGCTGCAGCTGCGGACGCAATAATTTACAACCCAGACGCTTACAACATTGGACAAACTTTCATTCCAATGTTTAACGAAATTGCTTACAACCAAACAGCCGCAATGATGCAGCAGCTTGACCCAGAATCATATGCAATGTACACTGGACCATTGCTTAACGCCTTCAACGCTACATGGGTAATGAGTTTCCAAGACCCATCAGCACAGCAGTTAAGTCCCATCCAGCGTGCATCAGCAGCAACCGACCAAACCGTACAACTATACATAAACAACTTCCTAGCTGGCAACCAGACAGCCATAGACTTTGCAACTGGATTAACAAGTAGCCTAAAGCTTGAAGACTTCATGTTTAACACGGAAGAACAAAACGCTGCCGCGTTGCAAGCCTTCGCTACCCAGTACATTGCTGACCAGTCAGGTCAACCTGTAGAGTTTGTTAACGCAGCTTTTAACATGGGAAGAAACCCAAGCCAATCCACCATTAACGAGTTAACTCTCGACGTAATATGGGGTGCACACGATTACGGCATGGACGATTTCATTTCCATGTTTAACGACATCTGTTACGACCAAAGCAAATCAATCCTTAAAGATGCTGACCAAGAAGCCTTCGAGCAGTACACTTCACATTTGCTTGACATATTTGATGCTTCATGGGCACAAACCTTCCACAACTCCTCAATGAACCAGTACACTGCTACAGAACGCGCCTTAGCCATTACAGACCAAGCAAACAAGCAATTTATAGACACTTACCTAAACGATAACAGCACAATCCACGGTTTCGCCACTTCGCTTGCCCAAACCTTCAGCCTCAACGATTTCTTAAACAACAATGAAACAGAAAACAATGCCAAACTTTACAACTTTACAATAACTTACCTTTCATGCCAATCAAACCTTCCAGAAGAACTCATAGAGACCATTTACAATTTAGGCGAAAACCCCACTGAAGCACAACTGCGCGAACTTGCAGGCAACATCATTTGGAACCCAGACGCCTACAATATCGGTCAAGAATTCGATACATTGGTTTCATCATTTGTTTCACCTAACAAAGACGTAACAATCATCTCTGTTGACTTTAACGACTCCGACGACGCTAACTTGCTTGCTATCAGAAACCATATCGCCACCGCATTAAACCAAGACCAAAACTCAAACATTAAATCAGCCCTTGTAACAGGAACAGACGCCTTAAACTATGACTTTAACGTCTCAACCACTGCTGACCTAGAATTAATCCTGCCAGTAACCATTGTTCTGTTGCTGGTCGCTACTGGACTCTTCTTCCGTTCCATAGTTACCCCAATAATCACTTTAGGCACAATCGGCGTCGGTTTAGGAATTTCACAAATATTCCTCTACTTAGTTGGCACCTACATCAACCACGTTGACTTCATGATTCCAACAATCCTCTTAACCGTGCTAATCGGCGTTGGCACTGACTACAGCATTTTCATCATTGCTCGCCATCGGGAAGAACGCGTAAACGGCTTACCATTGCATCAAGCAATCGTAAAATCAATCACTTGGGCAGGAGAAAGCATCACCACAAGCGGAGCAACAGTCATTATATCTTTCCTTTCACTGGCAATAACATCAATCGTGCTCATGCAAACAATGGGTATAGTCGTCGGTTTAGGCGTAATCGTCATGCTGGCAGTATCCTTAACTTTTGCTCCAGCATTAACCGCAATCCTTGGCGACAGAATCTTTTGGCCAAACACTGGCGAACGCTTCCAAAAATATGCTGAATCAGTAAAACAAAAATCTGTACACAAAAACGGTTACTTCGCAAAAAGCGGCAACTTTTCAGTAAAACACGCCAAAGTAGTAGTGCTCATTGCAGTCTTGATAACCGTGCCAACATTCTACGTCTATGCAACTACAGTGCCAACTTACGACTTTCTAGGCGGCGCATCAGACAGTTTAGAATCTATACAGGCATCTCACACTTTAACTGACTCTTTCGGTGGAGGCAAACTATTCCCGTCATACGTAGTAGTTACTTTTGACCAGCCGATTGTTCAAGACGGGGTCTTTAGTCAAGACGCAATGGCTACAATACAGTCAATCTCCAGCCAAATCGCTAACCATGCTGACGTGCAAGAAGTTTCAAGCCCAACAATGCCCTATGACGTGCCAATAGACTACCAATACATCAACTCAACATCAGACGAAACCACCTACAACTCAATAATGACAAACATTGGCTCAGACAACAAATCCGCCCTAATCACATTAAGATTCAGCGTTGACCCATACTCAACACCAGCAATGAACGCTGCAGAAGACATGCGAACCAGCCTACACAAAACATATGACAACACAGAAGGCGTAACCGGCATCTACCTTGGCGGAACAACAGGCGGAATCCTTGACACCAAAAACGTGTTCGTAGACCAATTCAACGTCATCTTACCAATTGTAGCAGTCGGCGTAAGCCTCGTACTCTTCTTCGTGCTCGGCTCACTAATCCTGCCACTGTTTGCGCTCGTCTCAGTCTTGATGAGCATTGTTTGGACATTAGCAGTCACTGCACTGGTATTCCAGTCAGCCTTCAACTACGGCTTACTATTCATGACACCCCTAATCCTCTTCGTACTCTTGCTGGGCTTAGGCATGGACTACAACATCTTCATCCTAACCCGCATACGTGAAGAAGCAGCCAAAGGCGAAAAACTCAACAATGCAATAGTACACTCAATCGAGCAAACAGGTGGAATCATCACAGCCGCAGCCATCATCCTTGCAGGTTCACTTGGCGCCCTCATGCTCTCAAGCAACCTTCTGCTATGCGAAATGGGCTTTGCCTTCTCATTCTCCATACTCATCGACGCATTAGTCGTCCGCACTTACCTTGTGCCGGCAGTAATGTCGATGCTTGGAAAATGGAACTGGTACAACCCAATCAAACGCCTACAAAGAATAAAAACCGACGACAAAGACGCCAAAAATTAAAACAGGCAAACCTTAAGCACCCCTCAAGGGCAAGCTTAAGCTACCCCTGCATTTTCTTTTTTTTAATCAGAAACAAGCTTGTCAGGCTATTCTCATGTAAAGTTGAAAACGGGTTTTACAAAAAAAGAAAAAGGAAGTTTGTTTGGTTTTTTATGGTCTTTTTCTAAGCAGCAATACTGCTACTAGGGCTATTGCAATGATAATCACAATTGCTGATCCGATGGTGTATAGTTCGTATGGTGTTTGTGTTGTCTGTGATGGTTCTGGTGTTGGTTCTGAAGCGTTCATTACTGTCATTTCGGTTTGGGCAAATGATGAATAGTAAGCTGCTGAACCGCCAAAGGTTGCGTAAATCACGTAATCGCCTGGTGTTTCTGGACAGACGCTTAAGTGGAATCTGCCGCTTGCATCACTGACTGCGTCGCCGAGGTGTACATAGTTGCCGTTAGGGTCAATTGCGTCAATTGAGATTGGGACACCTGTAGCTGCTCCTGGTTGCTCAAATTGTTTGTAGACGTATAGCATCCAGTCGCTTTGGCTTTCATCTGAAACCACTGGAACACCATTGGGGAACCTCATGGCAATTGATGAGTCAGTTGTGCCTGGTGAGACATCAGTTATGGTGCCTCTAATCATTACTGCTGAACTAGTTGTTACGCCTGCGTCTGGGGCTGTCACGGTCATTGCGCTTGGTCCTTTACCGATGGCATAGATTTGTTGGTCGTAGGTGTCTTGTGTTACGATTATGCTGTCGCCGATGATGGCGCGTCCACCCCAACGGGTTTGACGGAATGCACCGTCGATTTCCCAGATTAGTTCGCCTGTTTCTGCGTTAAGGCATATGAATGGTGCACCTCTTGGTTTGGGTTCAAGGGCTGAGTGTTCCATGTGTCCAAGATAGATTTTGCCGTCAGAAATGAAGGTCGTTATTAGCCACCAATTGTTGGTAATGTATGATTCTGTGTATTTGTCGGTGACATTGTAGGTCCATAGAGTTTTGCCATTGGTTATATCGAAACAGTAGACTATGCCTCCGCAGCTTGCTGAGTACAGTTTGCCATAGGCAATGTTTCGTTCATCTGCAGGGGAGTCTGTCCATGCGTCAGCATAATATTGTGGTTCTGTTTTCCACAAGTAATCTCCTGTTTTTAAGCTAAAACCATAGTTTATTCTCTCTTCTTTAGCCCAGAAGACGCCCACATAATCTTCTTGACTGTAAGCAGTGAAGTAGCTTTGCATCGTGCCTGCGAGGTTTGCCCAGTCTGCTGGTGCATTCCAGGTTTTGCTAAAGAGAACTGTGCCTTCATGGCCTGCTGAAAGGTCGATGCCCCAAAGTGTTATGCCGTTACCACTTGGTGCTCCTACAGTGTAGTTTCCGCCGATTATTCTGTCACCTGGATACACTTGCAGAATGCTTGTGCTTGGTATAGAGCCTGAAATTGAAACGTTCAAATCGTATTTTGACGCGTTAAACGACATTCCTTGAATTTGGCTTCCCCAACTTTCCGCCATGCCTGTCTTGCCTTGATTAACTACGTAGCTTGAATTCCACCTTAGCAGTCGGTTGCCTTGGATGAAGTATTTTAATAGTTCACCGTTTGGACCGTAATAGGTTGTGGCTCCACCGTATGCGGCAGCGCCTGGAACGTTGGTGAAGTTGTATAGCCAGTCGCCTGTTAATGCTTCAAAAGCGTACATGTTTGAACCACTGGATACCCATATGTATGAGAATCCGCCTCGGTTGTTTAGGCAGTCCCATTTGAGTATTTGACCAGTGGCTATTCTGCCGTTGCTGTCTAACACTTTCTCCCATAGTACCTCGCCTGTGTGTAAGTCAACTGCTACTACTTCCTGTTTTGGAGCTGTTGAATAGAATGAACTTGTGTACCTGTTGTAGTAAAGTACTCCACTGATAATTATTGATCCAGCCCATTTGCCTTCATATGCGTCTCCGTTTTGGTAACCCATTTCTGAGTCGCCGCCAATTAGGCCGCCCATTGTGTCGCCGATTGGCTTTGTCCACAGAATGTGTGCTGTTTCTGGAGCATCATTGTATGGCGCATACAGATTGTCGGGTGCTGCTACCCAACTGCCTGAAACAGACCACCATTCACGAAGTTGAGAATCAATTGGTCTACTCCAGTATTCAGTTGGCATAGAATGACCTGGGTAGATTGGTTTTGGATCTTCAGTTACAATTAGTTCGTAAGGTTCTGTTTCGCTTGAAGCCATGTATTGACTGATTGATGCTGGTCCAAAGTAGCCCATGTATGTTGAGTTGTACCATGATTCTTTGAAGCTGCATTTCAGAATGTATGTACCGGTTTTTTCGGGAACAAAGCTGTATCCTACTGTGCCTGTGGACCATGTCATACGGTCAACTGTGGTTGTTTTGCCGTCTGGGTCGGTGATTGTTAATGTTACGTTCCAGCCGTCGCCGTCTACCATTAGGTAGTTTAGTAGGCCAAAGTTGATGAGTGTTCTTTGGTTTACTCCGACTGGGTTTGGTACTGCTTCAACAAACGGGTACGTTTTAGCGCCTGTCGCTGCGGCAGTGGGGTTTGGCAAAGCAATGATTGATGTTGCAATTGAAACGATAAAGAGCATAGCTAATATTGAAGATAAAACTTTTTTTGACATTTTATTCTCCTTTTAAATTTTTATAAGGTTGGGGTTGTTTGCTTGCTGTTATAAAACTGTTGTAAGTTGGAGCTATATTTACAAATAATAATTAAAAAAATAAAAAAGAAAAAATTAATTATTCAAGAGAAACAGGGGAATATCTTGAAAGAATTCCCTTAGAAAACTTGGGTTTCCGGGGCGTCCAAGCAGCCAAACGAGCTTTAATTTCTTTATCACTCAAATTAACTTTCAAAACCCTGTTGGGAATGTCAATTGTTATTGAGTCACCGTTCTGCAGGATTGCTATTGGTCCACCTTCAAAGGCTTCTGGTGCAACGTGTCCGATGCTTCCGCCGCGTGTGGCTCCGCTGAATCTGCCGTCAGTAATTAGAGCGACGCTTTCAGCTAAGCCCATGCCCGCGATGGTTGCTGTTGGGAAAAGCATTTCAGGCATGCCTGGTCCACCTCTTGGTCCTTCATAACGGATTACTACTACGTCTCCAGGCTGAATTTGTTTGCCGCGGATTGCAGTTAAAGCTTCGTTTTCTGAATCGTAAACTTTGGCTGGACCAGTGTGTGTTAACATTTTGGGTGACACTGCTGCAGTTTTGATTACTGAACCTTTTGGTGCAAGGTTGCCGGTTAAAATTGCGATGCCGCCTTCTGCGTGAACAGGGTTGCTTAATGGGCGAATTACTTGTTCATCAAGGACTTTGGCGTTTTTAATGTTGTCTGCGACTTTACCTGAAACAGTTAAGCAGTCAAGGTTGAGTAGTTTTTGGATTTGGTTCATTACAGCTGGAACTCCGCCTGCCGCGTCAAGGTCTTCAATGGCGTAGGTGCCGCTTGGAATCATGCTGCAGATGTGTGGGACTTTTCTGCCTATTTCGTCAAACATTGAAAGAGGCAACTTTACGCCTGCTTCTTTTGCGATTGCTGGCAGGTGCAAGGTTGTGTTGGTTGAGCCGCCAAGAGCCATGTCAACCGCGATGGCGTTTTTGAAAGCTTCCAGAGTGAGGATGTCAGAAGGTTTAATGTTTTCTTTTACAAGTTTTAGGATTCTTCTGCCTGTTTGTCTTGCGATTCTCACTTTTTGGGCGCTGGTTGCCATGGTTGTTCCACAGTAAGGAAGCGACATTCCTAAAGCTTCAGTTAGGCAAGCCATGGTGTTTGCGGTGAACATGCCGCTGCAGCTTCCACATCCGGGACAAGCTGCGTCTTCGAGTGCGAATAATTCTTCTTCGCTCATTTTTCCTGCGGCTACTTGGCCGACTGCTTCTGGAACGTTTGAGTAGCTGACTTTTTTGCCTTTGTAGTGTCCAGCTGCCATTGGTCCGCCTGTTAACATTATTGCGGGTATGTCGACGCGTGCGGCTGCCATTAGCATGCCGGGGGTGATTTTGTCGCAGTTGCTAACCATGACTAAACCGTCGAGTTTGTGTGCTTGGATCATGATTTCGACTGAGTCGGCGATGATTTCGCGGCTTGGAAGGCTGTAACGCATGCCTTCGTGTCCCATGGCGATTCCGTCACAGACTCCTATTGTGTTGAATTCGAATGGGGTTCCGCCGGCGGCGAGGATGCCTTCTTTTACGGCTTCTCCTAACATTCTTAGGTGAATATGTCCAGGAACGATATTGTTGTAGCTGTTGGCTATTCCAATAAACGGTTTAGCTATGTCTTCATTGTCTAATCCTAAAGATTTGAGCAACGCGCGGTGTGGTGCGTGTTGTGTTCCAGTTTTAACTTCGTCACTTCTCAACTCTAATTCCTCGTGTAATCTAACAATTAAGCTTCTTTTGGTGAAATATTGGGTTGTGTTGTTGTTAAGCTTTTATGTGTCCAAAAAGCGTGTACCATGCTAAACTATTGACCTTCAACATACTAATGAGCGCTTTTTTAGCCATTAGCACCTACCCCCCTATAGGTTTCTGCATACTATTTCTAATAGGCGCCAAATAGGTTGGTGAAAATGGTTGTTTGTCTTCAAACTTTTCAGTTGAATCAAAAGTATGTTGGAGTTTCGGTTTTTTAATGAAGTGTTTTTAAGCAGACAATGCAAACCTATCTGCGTCGAGGGAGAAAGCAAATGATGGAAGGAGCCGACCGCGCCAACGTAATTAAAGAAGAATTAACCGACAGTGAAACTCGGTTTTTGGCGGTTTATGTTGAAGCAAAAAACAGTTGCCTAATCTTGCTTAGTGAAAATGAAGACAAGATGGGTACGATGGCTATTGCGGTTCCTAAAGCAAACCAAACCATGAATTTAGCGTCTTCGTCAATTTTGGTTGGCGACCGAAACGTTATCAGTGCCAGAATGTTCGCCGAGTACGTGGCATCCAAAAAGAACAAGGTTGCAATGGTTTCAGTTTATCTTGAAAGGTCTGATGAAATGCAAGCGCAAAAGTTTTTCATGAAACTGCTTGAAAAAGTCATGCAGGTAGAAAATAAAAAGCAGCCTACAGTCACATAAACATTTATAGAAACCGTGACTCGTACCTAAGCAAGGTAGTAGGCGAAAAAAGATGATTATTAAATTGGCAGACGGCGATTTTGACGATATTTATCAAGTAATTAACGACGCAGCCGTTGCTTATAGAGGTGTGATTCCGTCTGACTGCTGGAAAGAACCCTACATGCCTGCCAAGGAACTCCGTGAAGAACTTGACAGTGGCGTCCAATTCTACGGAATAAAAGAAGAGGGCGTCTTGGTTGCAGTTATGGGTATTCAACCCGTTAAAGATGTAACGTTAATCAGGCACGCGTATGTGCTAACAAGCCAGCAACGTAGAGGCTATGGAGATAAGCTCTTCAAGTACCTTAATGGGTTAGCCGCAACGCCTACCGTTTTGGTGGGAACTTGGAAAGCAGCCTATTGGGCAGTAAACTTTTACATTAAACAAGGCTTCAAAACTGTGCCTGAAGAAGAAAAGAATAATCTGCTTCACACTTACTGGCGTATTTCAGAACGTCAAGTTGAAACATCAACAGTGCTTAAAACAGAAAGGCCCCCGCAATGAAGAAAACTGTAATCCTAAAAGTTGACTTCCAACATCCAAACGCTGCCACAATTCAAGTTGCAGCTGAAATCATCAAAAAAGGCGGTTTAGTGGCGTTTCCAACCGAAACAGTTTACGGCTTAGGCGCAGACGCAATGAACGGTGCTGCGGTTTTGGCTTTGTTTAAGGCTAAAAACAGGCCGCTGGATAACCCGCCAATCCTGCACGTTTCTCACGTAAACAATGTTTACACATTGGCACGGCATATTCCTAAAAACGCTGAACCCTTAATGAAAAGGTTTTGGCCAGGACCTTTAACCCTGATTTTTGAGCGTTCAGAAACAGTGCCTAAGGAGACAGTTGCGGGTTTAGACACCGTGGCTATTCGAATGCCCAAACACAACGTTGCATTGGCATTAATCAAGCAAAGTGAAACTCCGATTGCGGCGCCCAGCGCGAATCTTTCAGGAAAACCCAGCCCAACCACTGCCAAACACGTATATGGCGACTTGAACGGCAGAATTGACGCGATTCTTGACGGAGGCGCTACAAACATTGGGGTTGAATCGACAGTTTTGGATTTGAGTGTTGACCCGCCATTGCTGTTGCGTCCTGGTGGAACCCCGTTTGAGGCTATTCAGAAGGTGCTGCCTAACGTTGCGTTGCATCCGTTTGTTGCTTCCGAAAAAGAGGTCACTGTTGGGCAAGCGCGGTCTCCGGGTATGATGCATAAGCATTATGCGCCTAACGCTGAGGTGCTGCTTGTTGAAGGTGCGGTTCCAGCAGTTATTAGTAAAATCAAGGCTTTGTCTGAACAGTACACGTGTGAAGGCAAAAGAGTGGGTATACTGGCGACAGATGAAACCCAAAAAGAGTATGTTGCCGACGTGGTTAAGTCGGTTGGAAGCCGTTTTAATCTTGACACAATCGCAAAGAACCTGTTTAGGGAACTTCGCGAATTTAATGATGAGGCTGTGGACGTTATTTTGGCGGAAGGTGTTCCTTTGGAAGGCATGGGGTTAGCCGTTATGAATCGGCTACGGAAAGCTTCAGGATATCACATTATCAAAGCTTAAGGAATAATTGTGGCAAGCAGTTTTTCAAGTGGAATTGTTGCCACGTTAAGAGAACTGTCAGCGCCCCCATAATATACAAACAACTTGTCATCCACTACTGCATCGCCGCAACTGAACACTACATTGGGCACTTTACCGAAGCGTTCGTAATCTGCTTTAGGCGACAAAACCGGGTTTTTGGAACGATAGAGAATTTGTTCAGGATTATTTTTGTCCATCAAAATCACGCCAAGGTGGTAAACATTGTTCATGTCTACCCCATGATAAAGCGACAGCCACCCCTCGCTGACTTCAAATGGTGTGCCAGCGGCTCCAATTTTCTGGTCATCCCACCCTTCCACTCTGGGCTTCATGATGCAGCGGATGTCGCACCAACTGTCAAGGTCTTGTGAATAAGCAATACATAGGTCAGGTTCGATTCGGTGAAGCATTACGTATCTGCCTTTGACTTTTTTGGGAAACATGACGGCGTCTTTGTTGCGGATTCCCGGAAACGGGAGCTTACGAACTCCCCAATTCCAACGCCATTTATCAAAATCTTCCAAATCCAAGGACGTTAAGGAAACCTGAAAAACCTGTCTGTGACCGTATTCTTTTACCGCTGTGTAGGTCATTAACAGTTGTTTTTCGCATTTCACTACTCTTGGGTCTTCTACACCGTTTAACTCTGTATCGTTTGCTGGTTCAAAGATTGGGTTGGGCAGGCGTTGGTCAATGTGGAACCCGTCCGTGCTTGTTGCGTAACCGATTCTTGAGACGTTATCGTTGCCGAATGCCCGGTAGAAAATGTGGATTTTGCCTTTGTAGTAAAGTATGCCTGCGTTGAATACTCCACGTGATTCCCATGGATGCTCAACGATGGGGTGAAGGATAGGGTTGCCTGAGAAGCGTTCCATAAGCATTCACTTCATGTTGGCTGCGCTGGTTTTTCCATGCCAAATATTTCGTCAACAAACGCCCTGAACGAGAATAGCCCGACTAGTTTGCCTTCCTTGTCTGTTACTGGTAAGTGTCTTATTTTGTGGGAAAGCAGCAGTTCTTTTGCGTCGTTTAATGAGGCTTCAAAACTGATGGTGGCAACGTGGGTAGTCATTACTTTGCTTACTGGTTCATCAAGGCTCATTTTTTGAGCAACAACTCGAAGAGCGTCACGTTCAGTAAAAATGCCGATACACTTGTTTTCGTCGTTAACAATAATCATGGAACCAACATGTCGTTCATCAAGCAGTTTGACAGCATCCAAAATAGATATGTTCTCTTTAGCCGTCACCACATTCTTACACATCATATCTTTAACTTTTAACATTCATTTTTCCTCCAAAAAATAATTTTAAACATTTAAAAGCAGCGTCTTCACCGATTTTTTCTTGCCCAAAAACCTTTGCAGTTCATCAATTTTCATTCGCGCCATCAAATACGAAATTGAAGACTCCGCTCCCTGATTCCAATTCACAGAATCAACTGTTAAACCGTCAAAACAGCCTCCAGTTTCAGGATTATACATAACATAATTGCGGGTGTTTCTTCCCAGAAACCATTCAAAACCTAAAACAGCGGCTTCAACGTAATAGTGGTTTTTGGTTGCATAGTAGGCGTCAACTGCAGCGTCAACAAAGGCGGCTGCTTCAAGGGGTTGCTGGTCATAAACTGCCCGTTCACCGCCAAGAGTGTACCAACATTTGTTGCCTATCGGAACAAAAACGCCGTCAACAACCATGGTGTCCAGAATGAAACTGAAGGATTCTTTAGCAACGTCAAGGTAACCTTTTTTCTTTGTAACCATGTAAGCGTCAAACAATGCTTGGGGCAGTCGGGCGTTGTCGTAGGTTAAGTAGGGTTCAAACCAGCGCCATTCACTTTTAGCTTCATTTTGGTACTGCTCCACCATACGGTCAGCAAGTTTCTCAGTAACTCCACACAAGTCTTCCATTTTAGCTTGGTAACAGTTGTAAAGCCCCAAAAGTGCAGACGAGTAGGCTCGCAGAGAAATGGACCTTTCCAGGCAAGGTAGTGCATTGTCAAAAATTTCTTTAGCAACCAACTTTGAATCCGCAGAAAATCCCGAGTTAACCGTGCATCCGCAACCCCAAAGAGCTCTACCCAAACAGTCATCAGAACCGTCAACATCCAAGTAGCGTCGGTCGTAACTGAGGTAATTATGAAAGTTGCCGTCTGGTTTTTGCATGTGATTAAGAAATGCTAGGTAAATTCTGGCTAACTTGATTATTTTTGGGTCCTTTTTGTTGTTGCTGTACATTGCACAAGCTACGAGTGCTCGGGCGTTGTCGTCGGTTGTGTAGCCTTCTCCCCTTTTTGGGATGCAATGTCTTCCATGCTGAAAAACGCCCGTGTCATCCGTAAAAGCCTGCAGATAATCCATTTTTACAGCGGGTAACCGCATTGAACCTCATCCTTTAACTCCTTTGTAAGTTCATCATACAGGGCAAGATACTTTTCAGCAACCAACGGCCAAGTAAAACTGCGGCTATACAAGTACGAGTTCTGCTCCAGTTGCTCCTTAAAATGCTTATTTTGTATAATTTTCAACGTTTTTTCAGCAATGGATTCTGCATCTTGAAAGTCACAAAATACGCCTCTGCCTTCGCCTAACGCTTCTTTTGCGTGAAGGTAAGGTGTTGAAACGATGGCTTTCCCAGCGCCCAGTGCGTATGACAGTGTTCCACTGCTAACTTGGTTAGGTGAAATGTATGGTGTAATGTAAATGTCTGTTGCTTGCAGATAATTGAGCAGTTCATGTTTAGCTAAGAAACGGTTAAGAAACCTGACGTGAAGGTTGACGCCTAAATTTTTAGCTTTACGCATCAACATGTTGCGGTAAGATTCGCCTTCAACACTTCGCACTTGAGGATGAGTAACCCCCAACACGTAATAAACAACTTGGGGCTCTTTCTTTATGATTTCAGGTAACGCGTCAATCACGTACTCTATGCCTTTTCCTCGGCTAAGCAACCCAAAAGTTGACAAAACAACCTTGTTCTTTAACCCCAACAAGTTTTTTGCTCTGTCACTGGGTACTAAGGGTATGTCTGGGCAGCCATGCGGAATCAACTTCAACTTTTTAGCGGAAACCCCGTGCTGTTTAAGCAGGTTCTTTGTTGTTTGATTCATGACCACAATAGCGTCGCTACAGGCGATTATTCGGTCAAAAACCTGTTTTGCAGCGTCTTCAAAACGTGGAAGAACCGTGTGCAGCGTGGTGGAAACGGGTTTTTCAAGTTTTTCTAAAAAACTGCAAATATAGCTGCCGTTTTCTCCGCCAAAAATTCCGAATTCGTGTTGCAAGTTAACAACTTCCACGTTTGACTTGTTTAGTAGGCTAGCCATTAACTCGTAGTCTTCAAGTGACTCTTTTCCGATTTTGTGTTGGATTTGTCCATAGGGTGACTTATATTTTCGTCTTCCATCAATCGGAATTACTGTTTGCCCCGTCTGTTTGTCAAGTTGGCTTGTTGACTTGACTAGGTCAGCGGTGAAGGTTGCTATGCCACATTTGCGTGGAGGATAAGTGCTTACATAGGCAATTTCTTTAACGCTAGCCGTTGTGGGGTTACCTATGACATGCTTTGCCAACAATTAGTCACGAATTTATTAGAGTTTTTGCTCTCTTTAAGCACATGTGATTGCATTACGACAGTCACAAGGTCAAAATTTAACATACGATACAACCATCTTTATATGCTTCCGTGGCAACATGCTTTTTTCTCGAAGGGAGAGGGATATGAATCGTTTCAAAGGCAATCCCATATTAGAACCCAACAAACAAAACAGTTGGGAAAATTATGCAGTCTTCAACGCAGCCGCCATCACCGGAAACAGCCAAGTACACATAGTTTACCGTGCAATGGGCACCGACAACATTTCCCGGCTAGGTTATGCAACCTCAAACGACGGCTTCACAATCACCCAACGGCTTGACAAACCAATCTTTTTACCCGAAATCCACGCTGAAAGCTCTGGATGCGAAGACCCACGCTTAACAGTCATAGGCGACCAATGCCTAATGGCTTACACCGCATACAGAAACCACGATTACCCAGCAATCTTCCAAATCGCGTTAACCACAATAGGCTTAAACGAAATGCTTAATCAGCAATGGAACTGGAAAGAAAGAATCCTGCCATTTCCAAACGTGCGAAACAAGGACGCAGTTATTCTGCCCAACAAAGTAAACGGCAAATACGTCATGTTCCACCGTATCGAACCAAGCATCTGCGTAGCTTACTCAGACGACCTAAAACAGTGGCACGGCTTCAAATCAATCATGGAGCCACGGGACAAACTTTGGGACAGCCAAAAAATTGGCGCCGCAGGAACACCAATCGAACTCAACGAAGGCTACCTGTTCATTTATCACGGCGTTGACGAACGAAAGAATTACTCACTCGGTGCGGCACTGCTTGATAAGAATGACCCTGAAAAGGTTCTTTACCGAACTGAACAGCCGATACTGACGCCCTGCGAAGGATACGAATGCGTCGGTCAAGTGCCAAACGTTGTTTTCAGTTGTGGAAACGTGTTGCTTGATGACCAAGTAATAGTTTACTATGGTGGAGCAGACAGCGTTTTGTGTGCTGCAAGCTATGAACTTAACGAGTTACTTCCAGCAAAGTAACCCTTTTTTTGTTTGTTTTACCACCTTTTTCTTGTTGACGTTCAAGGGCAACCACATATTTTTAAATGAGGCACCACATAGAAAATAATGTACACCTAAAGAAATCATCAAAACTGATGACGTTTTTTATTACTTTACTCGCAGCAGTTTTGTTCCTTATTGTCTTTGACTTAACCATTAAAGTTTAGGTGTCTTTTAAGGGAGGTGAAAGGAGTTGCCGGAATCTTACAGTGAACCTGACAAAAATTTTGAAACCCAAAAAACAACCAACAACGCAGAAACAACAAAAGAACACGATCAACCAGACATCATGACAGGAACAGAAGTAGACAAAGAAGACTGGTCCAGAGGAGACTCTCAGGTTGCTGGAAGACTAACTGGAACCATGGAGGACCTAGAACGGATGCAAGAAGCCGAATTCCTTATGAGCGAAGAAGTCCGAGAATGCATCCAAGACTGTGTAGACTGCTACCGAACCTGCAACCAAACATTGATTAGATGTTTAAACATGGGCGGTAAACACGCTGAAGTCGAACATGCAAACCTCATAATGGACTGCGCCAGAATCTGTAACACTAACGCTGATTTCATGCTAAGAAACTCCTTGTATTATCCTCAAACTTGCGGTTTAACTGCAGATATCTGTGACGAATGCGGTGACGTCTGTGACAGGTTCGAAGACGATTTCATGAAGGAATGCGCTAGCGTCTGTCGACGGTGTGCTGAATCCTGCAGAGAAATGGCTAGATAGTCCTGTCTGCAGTTTTGGAGGTGAACTTTCTGAGTGAACAAGCTGGAATAAAAAACAAAGATGATTCAACAGGAACTGACATTTACGATTTACTAAAACAAGACCACAACGATGTCAATAACCTGTTAAGGCAGATGGTGGATTCTGCAAAGTTTGACGTTTCATCTTACGCCCAAATAAAAAGGATGCTTAAAACGCATCTTGCTGGAGAAGAAAAACTGCTGTATTCGAAACTGGAAAATATTAAGGAAATGCGGAAACTTGTTCTGGAGGCTTACGAGGCGCACGATTTAGGGAAACAAATAATGATTGATATTGACATGTCAGAAAACTTTTCTGATGATTGGTTGCTTGCGAAAATAAAATTGTTAAGCATAGCTGTTGGTCTTCATTTTCGTGAAGAAGAGAATAACCTTTTTGATAAAGCCAAAAATGTCTTTTCTACTGCTGAAGCAATTAAGCTGGGTCTGCTTTTTGAGCAAGAAAAAACTTTTAGCCAGAAATAGGTAAAAAAGGGTTCAGTTAAACCATAAACTTTTTTCTGGTCTGTTTTTTGGCATGTAAGCATTTAGGTTGTTCACCGATAGTCTGAGAAAAATTTATATGTTCTTTTTCATTGTTCCATTTTTACTAAATCTCAAATTAGATTAAACATACTTGGTGAATATTATGTCAACACAAGGTGGACAAGTTCCAGTTCTAGTACTAAAAGAAGGTACCGGAAGAACAACTGGACGCGAAGCACAAAGAAGCAACATTATGGCTGCAAAAATTGTGGCTGAAACCGTTAAAACCACATTAGGCCCCTGCGGAATGGACAAAATGCTCGTAACCGGCATGGGCGACGTCGCAATCACGAACGACGGCGCAACCATAATGAAAGAGCTCGACGTTCAGCATCCAGCAGCAAAAATGCTTGTAGAAGTAGCAAAAGCCCAAGACAACGAAGTCGGAGACGGCACAACAACAGCAGTTGTCCTGTCAGGCGAGTTACTTTCAAAAGCTGAAGGCTTACTGGACAGAAACGTACACCCAATTGTAATAATTGAAGGATTCAAGAAAGCAGGCGAAAAAGCCCAAGAAATCCTTGACAGCATTGCGATGCCAATCGCGTTTGATGATGACAAGACCCTAAGGCAAATAGCTATGACTTCACTTAACAGCAAAGGCATCAATGTAGCTCAAGACCACTTCACAAAACTGCTTGTTGACTCAGTCAAACAAGTTGCAGAAAAAGTCGACGGCAAATACAAGGCAGACCTTGATTTAATCAAAGTCGTCAAAAAACACGGTAAAAGCCTTGACGAATCAGAACTTGTCAAAGGCATGGTTCTTGACAAAGAAGTTGCAAGTTCACAAATGCCAAAAATTATCGACGACGCCAAAATCGCATTACTCAACGCCAAACTTGAAATCGAAAAAACCGAGTTCGACGCAAAAATCAACATTGAAAGCCCAGACCAAATGCAACGTTTCTTAGATGAAGAAGAACGCATGATCAAAGAAATGGTGGCAACCGTTCAAAAATCAGGTGCAAACGTCTTGTTCTGCGAAAAAGGCATCGACGACATGGCACTTCACTTCCTAGGAAAAGCAGGCATCTTAGCAGTTAAAAGCGTAAGCAGCAGCGACATCGAAAAACTTGCCCGTGCAACAGGCGGCAGCATCGCTGCAAGCGTAAAAGACTTAACAGCAGACACCCTTGGCAAAGCAAAACGTGTGGAAGAAGTAAAAATCGGTGATGACAAACTGCTTTACATCCGTGACTGCAAGAACCCCAAAGCAGTAACCCTAGTTATTCGTGGCGCTTCACAACACGTAATTGACGAGGCAGAACGCAGCTTACACGACGGTTTATGTGTAGTCCGCAACGTAATTGAGGACGGCAAAATCGTTGCAGGCGGCGGCGCACCAGAAGCAGAACTCGCAAAAGGTTTACGTGCATACGCAGTCAAGGTTGGCGGACGTGAACAACTCGCTATTGAAGCATTCGCTGAAGCAGTAGAAGCAATCCCATTGACCCTTGCAGAAAACGCCGGTTTAGACCCAATCGACATCATGGTCGCATTACGCAGTGAACATGAAAAGAAAGACAGCAAATACATGGGCATCGACGTTAACACAGGCAAAATCGTAAGCATGTGCGAAAAAATGATACTTGAACCCTTGCGCGTTAAGCAGCAAGTAGTTAAGTCAGCCACAGAAGCCACCAACATGATACTTAAAATTGATGATTTAATCAGTATCAAAGGCGGCAGCAAGATGCCTCCAATGCCCCAAGGAGGAATGGGCGGAATGGGAGGTATGGGTGGCATGGGCGGTATGGGCGGAATGCCCTACTAAAACCCCCAAACTTTATTCTTTTAATTTTTGTTTTAATTTTCTGTCCTGTTTTTACAGGTTTGTTTTGGGATGCTTTTTTGATTTAAAGGCTGTAACGTTTGCAGGTCACGTCATATAACGTTAATAGTCGTCATTAAAAGTTCCTTAAAGTAAGGAGACGTTTACTGTAAACTTATTATTTCAGGAAAGAACAGAATAGGTACATACTACTTTCGAGGGTTCTTTGGAGAGAGCACATGTGAAGCACGTAAAGATTTCAGCGTTTGACTGCCCTGATGCATGGTATAAAACTTTAAACCGTATCTGGTATGAAGGCGACATTTTTCCTGTAGGTTTTGGCTCTGAAGAAACAGAAACAAAAAAGCTGAATCTTACAATCGAAATAGAGCATCCAGAAAACAGGCCACTTGTCAGCGATAAAGCTCCATGTGACTTCAAATACGTGCAAGGTTACGCCTTGGAGTATTTGTGGAGTGGCGAATGTGCAGAAACGGAAGTTTACACTTACGGCAGCCGACTGAACAAGCCAATAAACCAAATTGAAGAAGCGGTTAAACGGTACGCTGAAGAGCAAAGAGACCGTCAAGTCGCCATGGTTATCCGTTTGCCCTCAGATATTAAAAAGTTTGATGAAAACAACAAAAAAAGCGAACCCCCCTGCCTAAGCATAATTGACACCGAAATCTCCGACGGCAAACTACACTTAACCTGTTACTTCCGCAGTTGGGACGCTTACGGCGGTTTACCCGCAAACATCGCTGGTTTGCAACTTTTTAATGAAGCTTTTGTTAGTGAAATTAATGAGAAAGGTAACCTTAACTTGAAAACGGGCAAAATGATTTTCCACAGCAAAAACTGCCACATTTACCAACGCCAATACAACCTCGTCAAGGAACTTCTAGAACCTAAAGACAACGCAAAACGTTTTGCAAAAGCGATTAAAGACCAAGAAAAAGAAGTCTAAGCTTCCCTTTTTACTGGGTAGCCTAAGTTTTTCCAAGCCGTTATGCCGCCAAGCATGTTACGAACATCCGTGAAGCCTTGTTTTTGAAGCAAACTCACGGCGATGCTTGAGCGGTTACCAACTGAGCAATTCACAACAATAGGCTTACCCTTAGGTAACTTTGAGGCTTGGCTGGGTATGTCTGGGAAAAACATTAACTCAGCACCATCAATGACGCCGTCGTCTTCCCACTCGTTGGGTTCACGCACGTCAACAAGCGTAAACTTGCCCTTACCTAAATCCGCCTGTACTTCAGTGGGTGTTATTGTACCGTTTCTGCTAAAAGGTTTGCCAGCTTCGAGCCAAGTGCTCATGCCGCCACACAGGTAACCGCACAAGTTGTCAAACCCAAGCCTGCGAAGATGCACTGTAGCGGTTTCAATGTCTGAGGCGCGTTCAAGTACAAACATGATGTACTGGTCAGGGTCAAATAGCCAGCCGGGATAAACGCTGGTGCCTCCAAGCCATATACTTAACGAGTCTGGAATGTGGGCGCCTGCAAAAGCGTAATGCTTCCGCGTATCCATAACTATCATGTTTTCTTCAGGTAGCTCCTTCTCAAACTTCTCCAACGTCAACGCTTTAGGATAAGCCAAACTGCTTAGCAAGGGTGGACCGTTAAGGTTAAGCTCCTCCATTTTCCGGAAGTACCTTGGCAAAACATGTTTGGTCGCCACAGATTTTTTGACAAAATCCTCTTTGCTCAATTGTAGGTAAGGGTTTGTTTTGCGTTCATACCCAATGCTGGTGGGTTCTTGGTTGCTGATGCTGTGACCGCAAACGCTGCCTTCACCATGCGCTGGATAAACAAGCACGTGGTCACCAAGCGGCAACACCTTCTCATGTAAGCTGTCGTAGAGTTTTTCTGCTTGAATTGGACGCGCTTGTGCACCGTAAATGTCGGTTCTACCAACCGAACCAGCGAAAAGGGTGTCGCCTGTGAAAACCATCAATGCTTCACTACTGCTGCCTGAAGGATAAACCGCATAACAAATGGATTCGTCAGTGTGGCCTGGCGTGTAGACCGTTTTGATTTTCAGGTCGCCCACGTTAAGGGTGTCACCGTCGGTTAGGTTGTGTTCGCCGTACTTGAAGCCTAAAGCGTTGCTGTGACCGATTTCCGCTTCAGTCTTGTTCTGCAGCTCCAATGAGCCAATTACGTAGTCTTCGTTTCTGTGGGTTTCCAGTATGTAACGGATTTTTACGCATTTTTCCCTTGCAAGCTCGGTGTAGATTTCGCAGTCCCGTCGTGGATCAATAACTATTGCTTCTACGTTGCCATAAATAAAATAGCTGTTATGCGCTAGCCCTTCAGACTTTACAGTTTGAATTTTCAAAACAATGCCACCTAAAACTTAAAAAAAGAGTAGGCAGCATACGGATTTAATCCTTTCCGCTGACCCGCTTTTTAATTAAACCTTTATAGTATCATAACTGACTATCAATTAACTGAGTTGAAGCTTATGGGTCACACTATGGCGGCTTGGAAAACTCTGGAAGACCTCCTAATTGAGCTCCGCAAAAAAGATGTCCAAATCCCAGCAAACATCATGGAAGACCTACGGGCGGCAAGGTCCATGATTGAATTGTTATGCAGTGAAGGCACTCATGGTGAAGCTGTAACAAAAGCTGAACAATACACTGCCAACGTTGAAACCTACCTTATAGGTCAAGCCCAAGAAGTTTTAGAACCAACCGAAGTTGATGAATGGTTCAGACGCCTCGAAGCAGCCAACATGCAAGTTGAAACCGAAGAAGAATTAGCTGAAGACAAACTCGTTGTCGGTGTTCCGAGAAATCAAAAATGGATTCGCATTGAAACAGACAGCAAGCTTCCCGCAGAGTACGTGCTTAAACTGGCTGGGGAACGCAATTTGGCTGTTAATAAGCAAGCTGATGGGCGCCTCGTAGTGTATGGTCAGCCGGGTGACGTTAAAGCGTTTGTTAAACAAGTCGCTGCTGAAACAGCACCCAAAAAACCCTAATTTTACCTGTTTTCCCGTTTTCTGCTAACCTAACTTTTTTGTCCTTTACAAGCCATGTTCGGTTAAAGCTTATTAAATTGTAAAACTATCAAACGTGTTAAGCAGACAGACTACAGAGGCAAAATTTGTGCCCTTATGCTTACACGTAAACCCCTATTCAGGAGAAAAATGTTAATTGATTTTGTTAATGACTACTGCGCCGCCTTCTAATGCTCCATGGTTTCATGGAAAAAGGCTTCCACCCCTTGGATTAATGTACGTTGCTGCATCCTTAGAGAAAGCTGGGCACGAAGTACAGATGCTTGACAATTACCTAATGCAGCAAAGCACAGAAGAAGTCCAACAACTCGTGCTTAAAATTCAACCCGCCATAGTCGGCATAACCTGTGGCAGCGCCACATACAAGAAGTGCGTTGAAACCGCCAAAGCCATAAAACAGGTCGCTCCCAGCTGCAAAATCGTTGTTGGCGGATGGCACGCTTCTTACATGCCTGAAAGCCTCCTTGAAACACCCGAAATCGACTATGCGGTTATGGGTGAAGGTGAACGGGCAATCACCGAACTTGCCGCTTTCCTACTGAAAGGCGACCTTGTTGGCGCTTCAACTGTTGCAGGCGTTGTATCCCGAAGTGCATCAGGCGTCATCAAGAATGAATGTAAATTCATGAACATGGACGACCTGCCTTTCCCAGCACGCCACCTACTACCGCTGGAAAAGTATGACCGCAACATCGAGTTCTTAAAAGCCAAACCCGCCGACATAATGAGCATAAGCCGAGGCTGCACCTTCAGTTGCGGTTTCTGTGAAACCAAAAAATTGTGGGGAAACATCAACCGCCAATTCAGCCCCCAACGTGTCATGGCAGAAGTCAACGACCTAATCGCAAAATACGGCACAAAAGGCATCTATTTTATCAACGACAACTTTACCATGCGCAAAAACCAAACCGCTGAACTTTGCGATTTAATGATAAAAAGCAAAATCGACCTTGAATGGGTCTGCGACACAAGAGTCAACCTTGTAGACCAAGACATTCTCAACAAAATGGCTTCCGCAGGCTGCAAAACCATCTGGTTCGGCGTAGAATCAGGCTCCCAAAAAGTCCTTAACCACATTAACAGAGGCATAACCTTAGAGCAGACAGAAGAGGCATTCAAGATGTGCCGCAAAGCCGGCATCCAAGTAGCCTGCTCCTTCATGCTGGGCATGCCAAGCGAAACCAAAGAAGACCTAATGGCATCCTACAAGTTTGCAGACAAGCTTGACGCGGACTGGTGCCAATTCAACGTTTTCATCGCCTACCCCGATAGTCCACTTTGGCGTGAAATGCTTGAAACAGGCAAATACACCCAACTCGACGAATTCCTCTACAGCTACAAAACCGACGAATTCGACTATGACGAACTTATGCACATTCAGAAACAGTTTTTCCGCGACTATCACAGAGCGCCAAAACGCATCCTCAAACGCATACAACGAGAAGGCGTCCTAAACTTTGCTAAACGCCGACTTCACCCAACCCCTATAGACAACGCAGGCATGGCTTAAACAGGGAAGGCGCTTATGCAGAAACGAAGGCTTGGCAAAACAAACCTTCAAGTATCCATAGTTGGCTTCGGTGGAACATGGATATCTGAAGTAGACAAGCCAACCGCTGTATCTGTTGTGCAAAAAGCGTTTGAGTCTGGCATTAACTATTTTGACACTGCCCGCTGGGACGGAGACAGCGAAGAAAAAATCGGCACCGCCCTAAAAGATGTGCGCGACCAATGTGTTATTGCAACGAAAACGGGTTCACGCACCAAGAAAGAGTCACTTGAAGACTTCAAAAACAGCCTAAAACTTCTCCAAACTGACCACGTCGACATCATCCAACTACACGGCATCGACGACGAGAAAACCCTTGAGAAAGCGATGGGTACAGATGGTGCACTGCAAACTTGCAAAGACGCCAGAAAAGAAGGTTTAGCCACTTTTATCGGCATAACAGGACACAAACCCAACATTTTAATCAAGGCAATCAAGACGGGCGAATTTGATACAGTTCTTGTCCCACTTAACGTTGTGACTCGTCAAGCTGAAGAGGAGCTTTTGCCAACTGCTAAAGCCATTGACGTAGGCGTTGTAGCAATGAAGCCCCTATCAGCCAAAACCTCAAACCTCATCACCTGCCTTTATCAACCGTCGCTTTCACTGGTTTCCGATGAACCTGAACTTAAGGCTCTTCTTGGTCACACCAACAGTGAAATGGTTTCCAGCTTACTAAGATACAACCTTTCAAAGGATATTTCAGTGACAATTCCTGGTTTGCGTTCAATCGAGGAAGTTGAAACAGCAGCCCAAGCAGGCCAAACATTTCAAGGCTTAACTGGAGAGGAGCAGGAACGTTTCGGTTTCCAGCTTGGTAGCTACTGTCGTGATTGCGGATTATGCATGCCTTGCCCCCAAAAAGTAAACATTCCCGCAACCCTCCGGTTCGAATCTTTCTATTCTGTTTATGGGTTGAAGAATTGGGCACGCAAACTTTACGGCGGCTTAGACGTCAAAGCTGACAAATGCACCCGATGCGGGTTATGCCAACCAAAATGCCCCTACAACCTGTCCATAGAAGTCCTGCTTAGTAAAGCGCACGAAAAGTTAACTGTCTAATTCTTTTGGAATAGGCAAATGAATGTTGCTGTTGGAGCGCCCCATTCTGGACTGAACGTTTTTGACTGAAGCAGCGTGAATTTTTTGCCAAGCATGTGCTGGAATCGTTCCGTGGTAAACCAGTTCTTGTGAGCATCATAACGTAATCCTTCGATGCCTTCGGGCGCCTCCAAAATCAGCAAACCCTTGGGTTTTAAGACTCGGTAGGCATCGTCAAGGAATTTTTGAGGATTCCAAAGATGCTCAACAACTTCTGAAGCTAAAACCACGTCGAAAGTTTCTGGTTTGAAAGCCAAGTTTTCAGCGTCTCCTGAGAAAACGTTTGAGACTCGGCGTTTGTGAGCCATAGGCGTGATGGTTGGCAAATCGAAACCGGTGACGGTGTTGCCTTGTTTTGCGATGGGTTCGCTTAATACTCCGTCGCCGCAGCCGACATCAAGTACGTTTAGGTTTTTGCCGCCTCTGCTTATCATGTCAAGGAAAACTTGGATTCTTGCTTGATTTAGTGGTCTGGCGTAGGAGACGGCTGTGCTGTGTTGGAACGCGGCGGTGTAGGTGTCGTATTTTTGCCATGCAATCCAGCCTTCACGGCTAGTGTTGCGGTTGCGGTACAGCGTTTCCCGTATGATAAGGTGCTGTATCTGTTTTGGATTCCGAAGTAGCCACACTATTCCCATGAGGTGGTTTTTGATGCCGCTTGACATTGGCTTCTAATTGACTGTTCACTGCAATTTAAGCATTACAGCACGATAACGAAACAAGAAAAACCGCCCTGAAGTAGCAGAAGAATTGGAATTCTTGCTTTTTTTCGGTTTTTTAAATGGAAACGTTCATTTCAAAAACCTATATTAATCAAAGTATCCAATCTATCAAGCTAACTAGAGATAGGGGAAAAAAATTTGAAGTCTCACGTAACATTCGTTAATCCACCTTATCCACCAAACGCGCACCAGCATCCACCTTTCATTCCGCTGGGCATCGGTTATTTGGCTGCTGTCTTAGAGAAAGCTGGCTATCAAGTAGACGTTATTGATTGCCAAGCAATGAAACTAACATATGACCAGTTCCGTGAAGAATTAGCCAAACGTAACCCTGACGTTGTAGGCCTATCTGCAACCACACTTATTTACAAGTCAGGCGCTGAATGTGCAAAAATCGCTAAACAAGTAAATCCAAAATGTATCACTATGATGGGCGGCTCCCATGTTTCCTTCTGGGATGAAAACGCATTAAAAGAGTACCCTGAACTTGACATTATCGTACGCAAGGAAGGCGAAAACACCCTTGTAGAATTAATGGAACGCATCGAAGCTGGCAAACCCTACTATGACGTAGTAGGCACTACCTGCAGAAACGGCGACCAAATAGTCAAAAACCCAGACCGCCCCTACATCCAAGACCTTGACTCCCTACCGTTTCCAGCACACCACCTGTTCCCGCTGGATTACCTAAACAAGTTCGGCGTAATTATATTCCCAGTCTACACCAGCCGAGGCTGCACTTTCTGGTGCAACTTCTGCTCAGCCGTCCGCATGTTTGGCAGAGGCTACCGCATGAGAAGCCCCAAAAACGTCGTTGACGAACTTGAACATTTAGTGAAAGACTTTGGAGCTCAACAATTCACATTCTACGATGACGCTTTCAGTGTTGACCAGAACCGTGTACGCGAAATCTGCAGACTCATAAAAGAACGCGGATTAAAAATCAAATGGGACTGCGAAACCCGTGTTGACATGGTTGACCGTGACCTGCTGCAAACCATGAAGGACGCAGGCTGCATCGCCGTATGGTTTGGCGTGGAAGCTGGTTCACAAATGGTTATTGACGCTATGGGCAAAGGGTACAAGCTTGAAACCATCAAAAAATCATTCAAACTTGCACAAGACCTTGGCTTAATGACTGTCGCAAGTGTAGTTCTCGGGTTCCCCGAAGAAACCCCAGAGACACTGCGTGAAACTACTAAATTCATTGAACAACTTAACCCCGACGATGTCGGCTACTACATTGCCACGCCTTACCCGGGAACTCCAATGCATGAACTCGTCGTAAAGAAAGGCTGGCTGAAAATCACTGACTTCAACCATTACGACACTGCACAGCCAATATTTGAAACACCCTACATCAGCTCCAAACAGCTTGTAGAGATGCGTGAAAAAGCCTTCCAAAGCTTCTACCTCCGACCAAGCTACATTTGGAAGATGTGGCGAAAAGGCGGCGTCTACGGAAAATCAGCCACAAGAACCGCACTGGCGCATCTGCGAAGAAAAATCAAGGCAGCCGTATAGGCTCTTTTTTCCTTTTTCCTATTTAATGGTGTAAAAATATAATGGGTACAACTGCAAAAGTCGCATTGGTTAATCCTCCCGCGTTACAAGGCGTTTTTCATCATCATCCCTACTTGCCAATGGGTTTAGCGTACCTTGCAGCTGTACTTGAAGAGAAAGGCAACCAAGTAACAGTGTTTGATTGCATCGCAGAAGGCATAGACCAAGACCACCTAAAACACAAGCTTTCTGAATTTAATCCAGATGTAGTCGGCATAAGTTCCATGACTCCAATGGCGCTTTCAACAATGATGGCTGCAAAAGGCGCAAAAGAAGCCTGCCCAAACGCCACCGTCGTCTTAGGCGGTCCACACGCCACTTTCATGGACAAAGAAATCCTCGCCAATGAACCAGCAGTTGATGTGGTTGTCCGCGGCGAAGGCGAAGTAACCCTTGCAGAATTGACCCAACGCATCGTAAACGGAGTTGGCTTAAACTCTGCTGACGGCATAACTTATCGTCACCAAGGACAAATCGTCCAAAACCCTGACAGGTCATTTATTCAGAACCTTGACGACCTGCCGTTTCCAGCCTACAAGCACTTTCCGCTCGAAAAATATCGCCTATTCGGCAAACTTTTCTTCCCAGTAATCACCAGCCGCGGCTGCCCATTCCAATGCAACTTCTGCACCACCAGCCGCATCTTGGGCAAACAGTACCGTGTACGCAGTCCCAAAAACATTGGTCACGAACTTGAACTGCTCAAACGCGAATACGGCGCAGACTCATTCACCTTCTACGATGACACCTTAACTCTTGACAAGAAACGCCTATACGACATATGTGACGAAATAAAAAGCAGAAAACTAAACATTCCATGGGATTGCCAAACCCGTGTAGACCAAATCAGCGAAGAAATGTTTGCCAAAATGGAAGCTACCAACTGTCAACAAGTCTTCTTTGGTGCAGAATCTGGTTGCCAAAGTGTGCTTAAAGCTGTAAACAAACGCACCACTGTTGAGCAAAACGAAGCCGCAATTAAAATGGCAAAGAAAGCCGGCTTATTTGTTGCAATCTCAATTATCCTTGGTTATCCGGGTGAAACAGCGGAGATGCGTAAAGAAACCTTCGATTTTCTGCGGCGTGCTGAACCTGACGACGTTTACTTGTGCATTGCAACGCCTTATCCGGGAACTGAACTGCGCAGAGAAGTTGAACGTCTCGGCTACAAGATGTCCCCTGACTGGAGTCGCTACGACACCACAACGCCAGTCTTCGAAAACCCCCTGCTACCCGACGAAGAAGCCCTGCAGCTACGTAAACAGTTCTACGACAGCTTCTACTCACCAAAATACGCATTACGCCACATGTTTAGACGCAACTTTTACAGCCGCGTAATGTCCCGTGTAGCAATTAACCACCTGATTTGGCGCATAAAAGGCCGCTAAATTGCAGTCTGCTCTTTACCAAAAATCCTTTTAGTTTTCCAGTTTTGGCAAAAGTTTTTCAGACGCAAATAGCCTATCTTCGGCTTAAGAGATGCCGTTAGATGCGTGTTTGCCTCATTAATCCGCCTCGTATTCAACCGAAAGCTTGGGGAAAACCCAGCGTTTACCAACCCATGGACCTAGCCTACATAGCAGCTGTGCTCGAACAGAAACACGAAATCCAAGTTATTGATGTGCCTAATGAGGGTTGGGAACTGCTGGAGGAGATTGAAGGCGGAAAATACCGGCAAGGCTTGCCAAATAGCGAAATTGCCGCTCGAATCAAACGGTTTGAACCTAAACTGGTGGTTATGGCTATTCCGTATTCGGGTTGGGCTAGCTCAGCTTTTACGGTTGCCAAAACCGTCAAGGATGTTGACAGACGCATCAAGATTGCACTTACTGGATTGCACCCGTCCTCGCGCCCCAACGAGTGCCTAAAGGAGCCTAACGTGGATTTTGTGGTGATTGGCGAGCAAGAAATGACTACGCTTGAACTTGCAGACACTTTAGAAAAAGGCGCCACTGAAGACCTAAAAAAGGTTAAAGGCTTAGGTTTCCTTGAAAACGGCAAAGTCATAATCACTGAACCAAGACCAGTAATTGACGACTTAGACTCCATGCCTTTTCCAGCGCGTCACCTGTTGCCTATGAAAGAGTTTTTTGAAGCAGCCCGAAAAATCCCCATCAGCGGCAACCTCAAAAAACCATCTATCCGCATGCTAACAACCCGCGGCTGCCCATACGGCTGCATCTTCTGCTCAAACCACATCGTCATGGGACGCAAATGGCGGGCACGCAGCGCCGAAAATGTGGTAGCTGAAATTGAACAAATAGTCAAAACCTACGGCGTTCACCAAATCGACTTCCTTGATGACAACATCGCGTTTAACCGGGAACGTTTAGTGAAAATCTGTAATATGTTGATTGAGAAGCGGCTTAACGTTGAATGGTGCACTCCCAACGGTGTCCGTGCTGACGCTTTAGACCCAGAACTGTTGGCGTTGATGCGTAAAGCTGGTTGCCAAAAGATTTTGATTGCCCCAGAATCAGGAGTGCAGCGCATTGTAGATGATGTGATTAAGAAGAAGCAGAGTTTGCAGCGTGTGGAAGAGGCTGTTAGTGCTGCTCATAAGGTTGGCATTAAAGTTGGTTGCTTCTTTATTTTAGGCATGATTGGGGAAACCAAAGAAGACATAAAAGAAACCATAAAGTTCGCTCATAAACTGCGTCATCTTGGCGCTGAATACTTTTACTTCAGTTACGCTACGCCCTTGTACGGCACAGAACTTTACCGGTTGGCTAAAGAGGGTAACTATTTAACAAGTGATTTTAGCGACGACGCATTATCCGCTGTGCAGCCCCTAATTGAGACCCCCGAATTTACAGCCGACGATTTGCGGTGTCTTGCTGCAGAAGCTAACTTGGTGAATCCAACGATGACTCGTGACCGTGTACTACGCGCTATTCGTGACCCTAAGAAGGCTATTGAAATCTTGATTTTCCGAAGCAGAGTGAACAAAAAAGCAACTTAAGACTTGTTTTCTGTTCACACTGTTACGGTTTCTAAGAGTTTTTCGGGTTCGAATGGTTTGGCGATGAATCCTTTAGCGCCCAACTGTATCGATTTGTTGATTAGGCTTTTTTGATTTAAGGCGCTGAGAACAATTATTTTGGCGTCAGAATCAAAAGTTAAGATTTCTTTTAACGCGTCAATTCCAGTGTCAGCTGCGTCTTTTTGCTTAAGAACGATGTCCAGCAGTACAATGTCTGGACGCAACTTTTTGTATTGGTTGACTGCTTCTTCTGCGTTGGTTGCTTCACCAACAACGTCGTGTCCTGCACTTGTTAGAATGATTTTTAGCATGTCTTTGATGTAGTCTGAGTCATCTACCAAGAGAATGCTGACCAATTTTCTTCACTGAGTCAAGGTTATTTGTTTTCAATATAAAATAGTTTATGAATTAGTGATATTCATTATTTTATAAAAATAATGTTGCAAATGATTCTGCAAGCAAAGCCTGCTTCTGATTGAATAAGTGTGGATTTTGAAAGAGGTTATTTGGTTTGCAGGTTCGCCTTTTTTATCAAGTAGTAACCTTTAGTGTTCTTCCATTCGGTTTTGGCTTTTTCTACGGCAATTTTTTTCTTGTAAATCGGGCAATCCACGACGAGTGTATGGTATTCTCCCCATTCACCAATTGGGTTAATTTTTTTCTCAGCAACCCTCTGCTTGATTTCGTCCAAAATATCTCTGTCAATTACTTTGCCAAGCCAATCCTTATTCGCGCCAAGTGCAGTGTCGACTTCGATGACTAAACATTTGAAGCCAAGTTGATACATCTCTTCAAGCCCGCCTATGGGGTCTTTTCCGAAAAGTGGCGCGTACTGTTTGACACCGATTGGATCCAAAATCCCCTTGTAATAGTCTAAATGTTCGGGTGTGGTGGTTACGCCTGAAACCAGCATGTCCGCGCCGAGCTTGTGGAGGGCTTTGCCGACGTCTTGGGGTTTTTTGCCGACAACAATAGCTGGGATGCCTGTTGCTTCAGAAATAAGTTCAATCATGCGTTTGTTTTCAAGGTGGGCTTTGCCGCCTGTTTGGATGAACATTAAGTGTTTAACGTTTAAGCCTTCTTTAAGCGCCGAATACAATGCGTAAACAGAGTCTTTTCCGCCTGAAAGTGAAACAACCACGTGGTCTGCCATCAAGTGCACCCTAAAGTTTGATTAGCTGTTGTATTGTTTTTTGGAAAATAAAAACCTACACCCATTAAACCCCGTTGCCTGTGTTAAGCGGTTTTTGCAGCTTTCGATTTTTCAACATACTAATGAGCGCTTTTTCAACCAATAGCACCTACCCCCCTTAGTGATTTGAAAAAGAGAAGTGTTTACTAACTTTAGTAAACAAACCTTTACCACTACCCTTTTATTCCCAAATTTTCGCTAAAACTAAGTATGCGCAACACAAACAAAACATTAGCACTATTACTCACACTCATCATCGCTATGTCATGTCTAACCCTATCAATCACTAAACCTGTAAATGCTCAAACAGTACCTAAACCATTTGTGCCAGAATTCACTGTACAGTACTTTGACTTTTCATATGATATACCAGTAACCACTACAACCACAACCGACCCTTACACTGGAGAAAAAGTCACCACCCGCAGCGGTGGAGAACATGTAACCAATAGATACATAAACATAACAATAAAAAACCAGCCCTATTCCAGTATTGTTTTGCCTGATGGTAACGTAACAGAACTTTATTATGTGGTGCGTGTGAAGGGGTACTTTTCTTCTTATTGGCGTGAACCTTCTTCTTTTGATAACTTACGTGGAAAGGGTTCAGGCTCCGGTTTTACCGTTTTTACCATAAAAATAGGGTCAGACGATCAATATTTTTTGAATCATTTATACGCCTTAAACATTCCAGTCGGGGGTAAGATTGATTTTCAAGTTAGTGCACAGGTCGGTTATTATTATCATTATTTAAGTCACTTGATACCTACCTCTCAATATTTTTGTGTCACAGAAGGTGACTGGAGCGACACCCAAACAATAACAATAGGCGAGGAATCCTCAATATCACACTCGACACCAACCCCTTCTGTACCAGAATATTCTTGGTTTGCTATCGTACCCCTGCTTCTATCTTTGATACCTGTGGCGTTAATTGTTAGACAACGAAAAAGTGTCGTCATAAATCAGTAAGCGTTTTCTTGCTTTCTGTTTTTCCTTTGTTTTGCCTTAGTCAAGAAAGTTTGACGAAAAAGGCTTTATCTTAATTTTTTAGAGTCGATTGTATGAGGGTACGCTTTGGTGTTCAAAGGTAAAGTTCCACTCCTATTATTGGCTGTCATGCTGTTGCCTTCTTGCTTTATGCTCTGTTCTGCTACGGAAACGGCAGCCACAGACTCTTCTCGAACAATTACTGTACCAGACGATTTTTCAACTATACAATCGGCAATAGCTCATGCAAAAGCTGGAGACACAGTGTTTGTTAAATCTGGAACCTATGACTTATCCGAAGGAGTGCGTGGCAGAGCTGTTGAGGGAAGGCTTATGCTTTATACTGCTTTAACTATTGACAAACCGATTTCTCTTATTGGGGAAAGCTGTTCAGATACAATTATCTTGGAAATGTTACCGCAAGGTACAGGAGGCGTTAGCAGGGGAATAATTGTTGAGTCGGATAATGTGTTAATTTCAGGTTTTAACATTAAGTCGAATGTGGCTGCTTTGGTTCTTAGCGGCGATAACATTACTTTAACAAATACTGTTGTCAATAGCACTTTTGTTTCAGTAGTAACTGATGGGCGTGTAACAATATTATCAAACGTTTTGGAAGGCGGTTCAAAATATGGAATTATTGTTGACGGCTGTGGTGCAACCATTTCTAATAACTTGATTCAAAATTTTAATGTAGGTATAGCAGTTAGACGAACAGCTGGCAATTACAGTATTGTCGATAATAAAATCGTTAACAATTCTATAGGTGTTGGGTTATCTACACCCCCTGCTTTATTTTATCATAATAATCTGATTAATTGCACTAACACTGTTTTTCTTGGAACTTTGGATGCACATGACTGTTCAGGTACATCGGAAAATGTGAATGCAACATTAAATTATTGGGGAACAACTAATCAATCAGTTATCGAAAACTCGATTTATGACTATAAAAATGACTCTTCGTTAGGCACTGTAAATTTTACACCTTTTCTAACATCACCGGACAGTGCTTCTCCAATTCCAGAAGTACCCTTTTGACTAACAGTAGCAATAGCTGTCATTGTAACTGTAACATTGGCCGCTGTTTTCATTAAACGCAAACAGCAATAATGCCAAAGTCAGAATCAAAAATGACCTGCCTCTCTTAGGTTTTTGCATAGAACCTCTAATAGCATCCTAGTAGGTTGGCGAAAAATTAGATTAAAAAATAAAAATTGGGTTTGATTTAGTACATTGAAACTAAATCGTTTGCGTAAGGTAAGCCTGCTCTGGCACCCATTGCTGTGACGCTTCTGGAAGCTACAAAATTGCCTATTCTGCCGCATTCATAGAGATTGATTTTGTTGTCCAATAGTCCGTAGAGAAAGCCTGTGTTGAATGCGTCGCCTGCTCCAGTTGTGTCCACTGCTTTAACTGGAAAAGGATCCACCAAAAACTGCTCCTCGCCATCAGTAACATAACAGCCTTTAGCGCCAAGTTTGACAACAACGATTTTGACGCCCATGTCAAGGATGACTTGTGCGCCTTTGCGGTAGTCCGCTTCGCCTGTTAACTGTTCAAGTTCTATGGCGTTTGGCATGAATACGTATGAGCTTCTGATGAGGGGTTCTATTGCTGCAAATCCTTTCTGGGCATACAATGCGCCCGGGTCAAAACTAAGTTTAATGGTGTTGGGTAGCATTCCTGCAAGTTTTTTCTGTGCACGAAACGGTCTTTCTCCGACAAATGAGGACATGTGCAGAATGCTGGTTTGGGCTACATATTCGAGGTTGATCTCCCGTGATTCGAGAGTGTCGTTTTCGCCGGGGTTAATGTAAAGTGCCCTTGCGCCTTTCTTATCTACGAACCCGAGGCAGACGCCGCTTTTACCCTTCTTTGAATGAATAATGCCGTTAACGTCAACGCCTTCAGTGGTGAAATTGTCGATTTGCAGTTTTCCTTCATGGTCATCTGCAACTTTTCCGACAAAACCCACTTTACAGCCAAGCCGTGCCAAGCCGACTATGGTGTTTGCTGCTGAACCACCGCAAGCTTCCGTGTAGCTTTCGATGAAACTTTCTTCTTCTGGACCAGCTATGCGGTCAACTTTCATTAAGGTGTCAACGTTTAGGGCGCCAAAACCGATTACGTCAAGTTTACTCATTTAAGCACAGCTCGCTGAAGGGGATTTTGTATTGTCCAAGTTTGCCGCCGTAGTTGCCTGCGCTGATGCGGGTGACGCCTTCAATGTCAAGGACTGATTCGATGCCTGCTTTAAGCGCCTTTTTCATTGCGTCTAGGCTTATTCCGTCGATTACGAGTTCGGCAATGTAGTTTACGCCTTCTGGAACAAGGGATTCTTTGCCCAATTTAGCCTTTAACGATGGGCAGTAAACGTGGTTTGTTGTGGGACCGATTTCGGGGAAACGGGTTTCTGGTTTGGAACCGGCTGAGCACACGTCAAAGCTTGTGACGATGCCGGGGACGGTGTGCATAGCTGCCAGAGACTTCTTTCCCGCCTCTTTTAGCGCCTGTTTGGTTGTGCACATTACCCAAAAGTTGCCGCCCATAATTCCGCGGGCGTAACCGAGATAGTGTTCAATGATGAAGTCTGGAACCATCAGGGGTACAACTATGACTTCTCTGCCGTACCGTTGTTCAACCCATTCGTAACCGTCGCCGCAGTGCCCTACACGTTCCATCATGTTCATTTTGCCTTCAGCATTGGGCAGGGCGTCAAAAACTGCTGTGAATGGTTTAACTAAGATGTCTTGGCGGATTTTGTAAGAAAGCTCTTTCTCGAACTTTTCAAGACATTTCTCAAAGCCTTTTTTCTCGTTTAGTTCTCCCCAAAATTGCAGGATTGCGCCTACTCTGCCGTCGGGGGTTTCTTTTTCTGTTAGGTAGCGTTCTACTCCGCCTTCTGTTCTGCCGATTACAACGGAGGGGGTGGCTGTTGAATCGTTAGCTGCCGCAGTTAAAGTTTCCAAGTCGTCAGCAGTGACGATTACGCGGCTAAAAATTCCCTGAAACGCTTCAACAAAGGTATCATCAATAGTAACTTTCTGGTTCAAATTATCCAAGTCTCCCAATAGCTACGCCGCGAACCTTTTTGCGGAATTCGCTGCTTTCCGTAACTATTGAGTTCATATTTTCGTTTGTAACTATTTGAACTTTCGGCAACCCTTTTGAGCATACAAATAACTCTTCAAACAACTTGGCGGCTACTCCAGCAGTTTCCAACGAGGCTCTGCCCCAAGATTCAACTGCCTTAAGCGTTTCAGCTTTACCTAACCGACAGAACATGTCGGCAAGTGCTGCGGTTACAAGGTTATTTTCCGACATTACAGCCACGTCAGCGTTCTTAACAGCGTAACTGTTGCCGTTAAACGAAACCGCTAAACCCCCATTTTCACGCACCAGCTGGAAAGCTTCAACATCAGTAATGCTGTCACCAACATACATTACACCATCAAGTGACACGTTAAGACGCTTAACCACGTCTCGAATAGACTCCGCTTTCTGCTCTCCTCCGACAGTAACGACGTCAGTGAGGAATTTTCCGACAAACATTTTCGGAATTTCAACCCAAAAAATCGTGTCCAACCGTTTGATTAATGCTTGGTCTTTTGAGTTGAAGTCTTCAAGGCTTTTTGCGTTTGCTGGAATGGTGATTAAGGGCATTTGGCTGATTTCTTGAGCTCTTGCTCTTAGCAAATCCCTCTCTTGGGGTGTTATGGCCGTTTTGTCAAGGCTTACTTTGGTGCAGTACGTGTTTTTGTATGGAAAATCAACTGCTTTGCAGAGCGCTTTAATGTAATGCTCATAACTGGTGCTGACAATGTACGCATCAGCAGCGATTGATTGGATGTGTTTTAGGGTTGCGCGAGTGCCGGCGATTAGTATGATGTTGTCTGCCGAAAAATCTTCCATCTGCTGGTCAGTTACACCGTAAGCTTTTAAAAAAGGCAAAATCAACCGCAAAGTACTGCCTGCATAATACCCAGGTTTACGTAAAACGTCCGCTAAAACGTCATCGTACTTGCTGACGTTGCAGAAGAAGGTGTCGCCGTTTGGAATAAAATTGGCGGCTAACTCGTATGCGTTATCGTTTTTTGAGATTGGTCCTTCACAGTCAGAAACAACGATGCGTTTCACGCTTTGTTCCTCAATTTTTCCATGTGGCTAACGCTTTTGCCGATGTGCTGCTGGGCGGCAATGTCGGTTCGGTTCCATAATCCGCCGCCGCTGATGGCTCTGGCGCCTTCTTGACTGATTTGTCGTGCCTCTTCTATGCTGTCGCCGATGCCTAAGATGCCAATTGTGCGTGATTTTAGTGTGTAGTTTTTGCCGTTTCGAATTTCCATCGAACCTGGATAAACTCGTATTTTGTCGCCATATTTTTTGGCTAACTCGTAAGCTTTAGAAAGGTCAACTGGGGTGCCAATGTCGGATTTATGAACTCTGTCAGGGAAAACATTCATGTATCCGCCATAATCAGGTGGAACTTTGTAGGTTAAAACCGTTGCCGCTTTCTCTAATCCGACACTTCCCAAGTTGCCTTCAATCATTTTATAGCAAACATCGACAAAATCGTCTTTAATTATTGGGAAAAGGTTTATGCTTTCGGGGTCTCCGGGGCGGCTGTTGATTTCTAAAATTTTTGTGCCTTGTCCAGTATGCATAAAAGCCAGATACAGGGGTACTCCGCGGAGTGCTGTTGAGTCGTTGATTTTTTTGCTCCAACCATTAAACACTTTGTTTGCTAGGGCAATTTCGTTTTGATGCTCGGCGCTGGTTAGGAAGGGTAGTTTGTCGCCGACGTCTTTGTAGGAACCCATTCCTCCCGTGTTTGGTCCACGGTCATCGTCGAAAGCGCGTTTATAATCCCGCGTTTCTGGAAGCGGAATGAAGTGTTTTCCATCACAGAATGCCATACAGCTAGATTCTTCACCGGGCACTTTTTCTTCAATGATAACGGCACTGTATTGGAAGTTAGACATGAAATGTTCAAACAGTTCTTCACGGTTGGCAAAATGGTCGCCCCAAACACCCACGCCCTTGCCTGCTGCGGGTTTGTCAGGTTTAACTACGGCTTGATTGTCCAGTTCATCCAGCCACTTGTAAACATCCGCCTTAACTGCAGCAGTGTCTTGGTAGTCTTTGGGGTCAAAAATTTTGAACCGTGGATTAGCTTCAGGCGCTATTTCTTCAAAAAGCAGACGTTGTTTAACCTTGCTTTCTTCGATAGCGTAATCTTTTTTTGGGCAAACAACCGGAATGCCCGTTTCTGCCTCTATAAGGTCTCGTAAACCGTCAATAATGGGTTTTTCTGAACCTACAATGGCAAAATCGATCTTGTCTTTGTAGGTTTGCGCAAATTTGTTTATGTCCTGGATGTTTAGATTGGGGATAACAACGTGTTTTGTAGCGTGCTCTGCGTTGAAGGGGTTTAACTGTTTGTCTGCAATGTAAAACTGTACTTTGTAGTTTTGACTTCTCGCAAGAGCGTCAACCATGGCGGCTTCTCGTGCACCGTACGAAACGACTAATACACCTATTGTTTCCATCCAATGACACCGTATGCTTGATAGGAAATAATGGGAGCTTAATTTGTGTTTTTACCGTTACCCTGTGTTTCTTCAGCTTCGTAGATACGGTTTTTCTCCTCATAACCTTTGAGGAATTTGGCTTTCATCTCGTCAGCCATCTTCTGAGCTAAAGGCGTTGGGTACTCGCCGGTGACACAGGCTAAACACAACTGGTCTCTTGTTTGTCCGGTAGCTTCCACGAGTTTATCGATTGATTGGTAGCATACGTCGTCCGCGCCAATGATTTTCGCGATTTCTTTTGAACCGTTTCTGGAGCCAACAAGCTGTCCGTAAGTGGACATGTCAATGCCGTAAAAGCATGGACCGATAATTCTTGGAAAAGTAACGAAAACATACACTTTCTTGGCGCCTGACTTTCGTAGTTTGTCTATGATTACTTTGGTTGTGTCTCCACGGACGATGCTGTCTTCACAAATTATGACGTTTTTGCCCGCGACTTTAGAGCCTAAAATGTTTATTTTTTTGTCAATGGTTGAGAAACGCTCATTATTTAGCAGGATGAAAGCGCGTTCGGTTACGTAACGGTGCCTTCTTGAGGCGCGTTCCCACCTTAGTCCTGAAGCTTCATGAACACCCATAGCTGGGTCATCTCCCGTTTCAGGCACTGACATAATAATGTCGCATTCTTTTACGATGTCAGGGTTTTCGTGTACAATGTTAGCTCCGAAGGCTTCCCGGATTTCGTAAACGTATTTGCCGTTAAACTTTGAGTCTGGCCTTGCAAAGTAGGCGTATTCGAAAGCGCAAAAAGCGTGTTTTGGCTTTTCGATGATTTGTTGGCGGATAAATCCGTCTTTTGTGGCGATTACAAGTTCGCCTGGGTTTAATTCGAAGTCACGTTCAAGACTGTTCATGTCTAAACTGACTGTTTCTGATGAAAAAGCTAATGTTTGGTGGTCTTGGCTGTGTCCAGCGCATAAGGGTTTGATGCCGTGAGGGTCTTTAAAAGCAAAAAAGGTTCCGTCTTCAAGGATGCCTGTTACTGAGAATGCTCCGTCTAAGCCTTCCATGACTCCACGGACGGCTCCGGCAAGGTCTTTTCCTTCTTTAAATCCGAGGAGCAGTTTGTGGCAGACTATGTCAGAGTCACAATTGTAAACGAAATTGTCAAAATTTTTGTACATTTCATCTTTTAATTCTTGGGTGCTGACGATGTTGCCGTTGAATGATATTGCAAGTTTTATTTTGTCTGTTGAGCCTGTAACGGGTTGTGTTCCTTGAATTATTGATGATTCGTCGCATTTTCCTGAGGTTGTGTAGCGGACGTTTCCGATTCCTATTGAGCCGGGTAGTTTTCCGAACCATTCGTTGATTGCTTTTGTTTTAATTTTTGGTACAAGATCTAGGTTCTTGTAGGTGAAGAACTGGCCATTGTTATAGGTTAAGAAGCCGTGTGATTGGTGACCTCGATGGTTTTGTGCTCGGAGTCCCCAGTAAACGTATGGAAAGACTGGTTGATTATTGTAGTTTTTTACACCAAATATGCCGCAGCCTATTTTTGGTCCCTCTAAAGCAGTGTAAGTGGAGTGTAGTTGAAAAGGGGTTTATCAGCTTTTAGTACAAATTTGCCTAAAATTCATGGTATTTTTTACATGTCCTGCTAGACACTTGTTGATGTTTGGCGTCGGCTGTTTTTGTTGTGTGTACAGTGGTTTACAGACAAAGATTAAAAATGATTTTTCGAAGTATATTGTGATTCGAAGAGTTTCGAATTGTTTTCTTCGACAGCCAATATATTGATTCTTAAGATATATTCTGAAGACTAGAGTTGAATATTGAATCTTACGACAGAAGGGATTTATAAGAAAAACCGCATTCTTGATTCCAAAGATGAGTCGGCGATGAATAAAATGAAAATAACAAATCTCAAAATAAAAAACCGAAAAGGCTCAAACTTGCGATCACAAAACCAACGGGCTCATCACCCAACCCTAGACCTAGGAGGTGAACGAAGACAATGAACTACAATGCCTTCCAAAGACTAATGAAAAACCGCTATGCACTAAGCACAGTCGTTACCACTTTGATTATCCTGGTAATTTCAGTGCTGCTGGCAAGCGTAGTCACTTACTTCGCCATCAACGTAGTCAGCACCCGTGTCCAAGAAGAAAGCGTAGCCTTAACCAAGCAACACCTATACCACAACTCCAGCGCTGATGCAGGTTCATTAAGTTACTCTCAAGCAACACTGATGGTCATTAACACTGGTGGTAGAGACCTCGTTATCGACAAAATAGCCGTTCGAGGCCAAGAATGCAGTTGGAACGACACCAGCTCAAACAAGGTTGTATACTATGCAATCACCACTGATTCAGTATCTTCAGACATGAACTACGTCTCAGACTTTAGCTTAACAGACGACACCGCAGTAACAATGGGTTCCAAGAGCTATAACTTCACTCGTGCAAGCAATGACTTAACCCTTAAATCAGGATACACAATGATGATATACATCATCAACCCAGACAGCATCACAATCAACGACATCGGCCTAACAGTCAGCATCACACTATACACTGCTCAAGCAATGTACTACAGAGAAACCAACGTACAAGCAATAACGACAGCAGATTCCTAAGCGAAATACTGCTTTCGCACAACTTTTCTTTTTTATTTTACAATTTTCATGTTGCTTTTTTTTCTGTCTTTTTTATTACGCACAAATTATCATATCCAAAATCTGCGTAACGATGTTTTCAGTGAAATCTCAAATGAGAACCAGAAACATACTAAAGAATCGTTGGGCTCTAAGCACCGTCGTAACAACCTTAATCATCCTAGTAGTATCAGTGCTACTCGCAGGTGTCGTCACCTACTTTGCAATCAACGTCACAAGCACTCGTGTTCAAGAAGAAAGCTTGCACTTAACAAAGCAACACGTCTGGTACGCAGCAAACGGAACAACCTATGTTGGTCAAGGAGCAATCATGATCATCAACACTGGTGGTAGAGACGTAGTCATTGACAAATTGACCGTTAGAGGTCAAGAAGTTGCATGGACAAACGTTTACTACAACACAACAACAGCATCAATCTCTGACGACTTAACATTCAGCACAGCACTATCAGATGGCGAAGAAATAACCGTTGGTTCAGCATACTCATTCTCACAAGCAAGCACAGACTTAACACTCGAATCAGGCAAAACAATGATGATCTACATCGACCAACCAGACAGCATCACAGTCAACGACATTGGCTTAACAGTTGCAATTACAGTCTTCACAAGCCAAGCGATGTACTACAAAGAAACCAACGTCGAATCCAGTTAAATGAGCCAACCATAAAAGGAAACCCCCCCACTCTTTTCTTTTACTTTTAAAAAAATTTTAGTACTGCTTTCTAAGCTATTATTTTTCAAGTTTTCTCAATTCATTTTTAGTTAATTTTTATGCTTTTTTGCCTCCATAATTCAGGCTTGTACAATACTTATGCTACACACAAACAAACATAATCCAAAATCTATACCTAAAGAATATTCAAAGATGGAAAAAGGGATTGGACAGAAATGGAACTTAAACACTTATTGCGGAAGCTTTGGCGCTCTAAAAAAGCGTTGGCTATTCCATTGACGTTTCTGATCCTTCTTGTTTCCATGATTTGCATGATATCAGTAACTTACTATTTTGCAGTTGAAAAAGTAAACAGCCGCGCATTAATGCTTAAGATTTCCACAGCCAAAGAAGAAATGTTAACCTTCAGCCAAGAAACCGTTCCACTACTCTGGCAGCCCGGTTCAGCTTGCACTTTTGAATTCAGCGCTTCAGGCGGAAAACTTTGCGTTGAACCCAACAGCAATGTCTTGACAGTCAACGTTTCAGGCCAAAGCATTTCAAGCGTACTCTTCAACGAAACAGTGGGACAAGTAATCTATGAGTTGCCTTATTCTGGGTCAGCAGACACAGGTGTTTACCTTAAAGGCGATGGCAGGTCAATTACCAACCAAAGCGGTTCAGTGTTAACACAGCTGGGGATTGCAAATGGTGAAGATAACCTTGAAATTCAGTTACGATATAGACCAACTGTTTCGTACACCACTTCTGGGTATGAGGCAGGTAAAACAGTCAACAATATCCGAGTCTACATAGTAAACCTGAATGCTTCACAAGAATTTGGTTTGTATGGAAAACTCCCCATAAAAGCCACCTGCCTTAACACCCAAATATCTACAACTACATACAACGTAGCTTCTGAAGTTCAAAGCCTAACTTTTACTGCAATATTAAACGGGACAACTGGGCAAGTAACTGTTCCAATAGAGAGTACCGTCTCTGGTGCAGTCATAAACATCCAGTTAGTGCAGTCAAACATTCAAATTGAGAGGTGCCTACGGTAAAATGCCTTCTATAGTGCCATCCTATGTTTACGTGCTTTTTGCTTTAGTTATTGTAGGTACAATAATCATCGGGGCATGCGGTGTTTCAATCCTAGAAATAAAAAACAACGCTGACAAACAACAATTATCCAACATCGCCGAATACGTTACTGCCCAAAGTAACAAGATGATTCTTCAAGCAACCAGAGACAACGCTAACTCTACTGTTTACCTAAATTTACCAATAAATGTTGGATACCAGAAATACTGGATTCAAATCGAAAATGACACCTCAAAAGCGTGGGTTACCGCAGGTTTTGGCTCAATTCAAACAAGCAGCCAACAAAGAACATACCTGCCCGCAGACATTTCTGCTTCAGGCGTTTACACAAGCTATTCAGGAATTGCAGTTTTGAAATGCGAAACTGACGGTTCACATGTAACTTTAACAATTAATGGAGAAAACTAGTATGCCGTTTGGAAAAAAGAAGAACGAAGAAGTTGAAGTAAAAGAGAAAATTTCAAGCGAAGACTTAATTGGCTATTTAGGCATCCAAGGCTGCCGCGTTCCTGAAGGGTACGTTCAAATTGAAAGTTACCCTCTTAAACCACCATTTTCTTACGCTTGGATTTTCCAGGATGAAACTGAAGGTAGTTACTTCTACGTTATTGACGAGTTATCATTGTCAAAAACTGAACGTGAATGCTACAAAGAGTTAAAGAACATTTTAGAGTACGAACTTAAAGCGCCACGCGTTGAAGAATCACTCGAGGAATCTTTCCATAGACAACTGCCGGGCATACTAGAAGAGCACGAAACAGTACTTGCTAGCACCGACAGTGTAGGTCTTAAAAAAATTAATTATTATCTTGAACGTGACCTTATTGGTTACGGCAAAATTGACGGTTTAATTAACGACCCTTACATTGAAGATATTAGCTGTTTAGGCGTAAACAAACCAGTTTATCTTTGGCATCGCAAGTATGAAAGCGCAAAAACCAACATTATGTATACTGACGAACAAGAACTTGATGATTTCATAACAAGAATAGTTCACCGTCAAGGCAAACACGTCAGCATCGCTAGACCAATCGTAGACATCACATTGCCTGGTAAACACAGACTCGCCGTAGCCTTCGGAAAAGAAACCACTCCCGCTGGGTCAAGTTTTACTATCAGAAAATTCCGGGATGACCCAATCACAATCGTAGACTTAATCATGAACGAAACAATTGATGAAAACATAGGTGCTTACCTGTGGCTGCTTATGGAAAACAAAATGTCTATGATGATTGTAGGACCCACAGGCGCCGGAAAAACCACTGCCCTCAACGCCATAGCTTGCCTTGTTAAGCCAGATTTCAAAATCATCTCGGTCGAAGAGGTTTCAGAAATTAACTTGCCTCAAGAAAACTGGGTTTCAACAATTGCTCGACCCGGTTTTGGAGCCGACAGCGAAGGTGAAGTCACACTTTATGACCTTATCAAGTCAGCGGTGCGGCATCGTCCATCCCTTATTGTTGTAGGCGAAATTAGAGGCGAAGAAGCATACGTTTTGTTCCAGGCCTTGGCAACAGGTCACGGCGGCTTATGTACTACTCACGCTGAAGATGTTGAAACCGTAATTCAACGTTTAACTCAGCCCCCAATGAATATTCCGCAAGGCATTCTTTCATTAATGAACTGCGTAATTGTCGTTAAACAGGTAAAAACTCCAAACTATATTGCTCTTGACCGAAAAATCACTGCAAGAAAATTCGTTCGCATATCTGAAATTAACCAAAGCGGCGGCATAGTTGACACCTTCACTTGGAACGCTAACACTGATACTTTCCAACAGAACATTCAAGAGAGTTATTTGCTTAACAAAATCGCTAAACACCTTGATGTACCCTACAGCGTGGTTCTTCAGGAAATTGAGCGAAGAAAGCAGATTCTGCTTAAAATGGTTGAGAAAAACCTCCGTGACTTCCGAAGCGTTCACCGTGCATTAAGCAGCGAAATCAACCTTCCAGACACTGAACTCGCAGAAAAAGCCAAGGAGCACTAATCATGGCTATGCCTAAAGCTCCACCCACCAACGCTTTTGGAAGATTAATCGCTAAATTGTCTAAGGCTACAAGTGAAGAAAGAGAAAACATAGAGCATGAACTACCCTTCGTAGTCATGATTTTCACTTTGTTAGCCGCCAGCGGAGTTTCACCTTATGACAGCTGGAAAAAACTGCGCAAACTATCCTTTTTGCCTACTTTTAAAAAGGAAGCCGACGAGATAGTGCGGCAGGTTGAAGTTTTAGGCAAAGACCCACTGACAGTCATGCGTTTGCGGGGAGAACATACAGATTCTAAGCTGTACCGCAACTTTTTGGGTGGTTTTGTGTCTTCGGCGCATAGCGGCGGTAGAATGGTTGATTACCTAAAAAGCGAACTAAAAACAATCTTTGAACTACGACACGGAGAAATTACACGTTCAGTTGAAAAAATAGCCACGCTTGTTGAAGCTTACACAGTCATGTTGATTGTGGTGCTTTGCGTTTACATCTTATTCGTGGTTTTCTCTTCAACTAACACTTTAGATGCGTTGGGCGGCATGGCTCTTCCGTCTTCAGACATAATGACGTATCTTATTGCTTTCCTGTTTATGCCTGTGCTTTCATGCATATTTATCCTTGTAGCGCATAACATGCAGAAAAGCGCCTTTAGCAACTTAAAAGACCTCTACAAGAAAGCAGTAATCATACTTGCCGTTGCCGCTGCCGTTATTTTAGCTGTAGCCTTTGTTCCCGGATTAACTGACGCAATACAACCAGCAGGCCTGCCTGAAGTAATTACGATTGGTTTAGTAGTGTCTTCGGCGATACCTGCAATTCAGTACCGAAAAATTGCAAGCGTAAACTACAACGCAGAAGACGTTATCCCCTATTTCATACGAGACATTACTGAATCCCACAAAATTGGGCTTTCACCAGAAAAAAGCATCATACAAGCAACTAAACGAAAAAGCTACGGCAACTTTTCCAAGTTTCTTGAACTTATGCGCAGCCAAATTGAATGGGGCGTACCAATCCGTAAAACCTTTACTAATCTGCGCAAGGAGATTCGCAGCTGGTTTGTTACAATAAACTTTGCAATGATGATTGAAACCATAGAAATAGGCGGCAACTCTGCAGAATCCCTTGAAATATTGGCTGAATACAGCGAAAAAGAACGTGAACAACAAATTAACAAACGCGGACTGCTAAAACCATACATCTTCTTAGCCTTAATCTGGAGCGTACTAATCGCAGTAACCACAGTCATTGTGTCTTTAACCACTACTATGATGACAGGTATAGCTGGTGCAGGTCTATCAGATGTTGCAAATTATGCAATGCAAGAAAACCTGCGAATATTCTCCGTTGGTATCATATTGCAATGCTGGATTTCAGGCTTCTTCATCGGAAAAATCAGTGAAGGCAACTTTGGCGCAGGCTTCCAATACTCAGCTTTACTTGGGTTAACCGCATACGTATCATTGGTGCTGTCTCAGCAACTGCTAAGTGGAATGTTTGGATTCGTTCCTGCAGGAGCCCTAAACCCCTCTGGAGGAGGCATAGTTTAGAAAGTGCCTGCAACCTCAATTGATGGCTTCTTCGCCTGTACCCTTCTTGTTACGGTAGCCCTCATAGTGATGGCTTCATTTGCTGGGGCAATGCAGACAAACATTAACAGCTTACAAGGCGTAAATGACCAAAACTACCTAAAAACAACCGCTGAACAAATAGTCTGCAGCGTAGGCTCCCCCGCAAATTGGGGTTCAACTGGCATGGCGCCAACAAGTTTTGGCTTAGCAAAAGAAGCTGGGCAAGCTTACGAGTTGGACACAGACAAAGTTTGCAGATTAAACAGTCAATGCACCAGCACGCTGATGTATGACGAGGCTTCAAAAGCAGCAAGACTCTACAACCTTGCTTTCAGCGTCACCGTTACACAAATGCTTTCAATAACCCTCGCGCCCACAAGCAACACTACAGTTGACGGCGCAACCACCTACAACTTCCAAGTTTCCACAGCAGCTAACCTAGAACCTGCATCATCAACCATGCAATGTTACATAATCAATGCAAACCAAGTAAGCAATGTTTCCACTTCAACCTCAAACAGTGGTGTAGGCATCTTCAGTTTCGAGTTGCCTGACTCAGAGCCTGGACCAGTCTTGTTGGTAGTATTTGCTAAAGCAAACCTTGACGAACGCTTAACAGCGTATCAAACCTACAGCTTCACGCACATTTCAGGTGAACAGCTGCCTCAACAGGTTTTATCGTTAAGCCCGCTTGATAGCCAATTAACTGTTAACATAACTCAACCTGACACAACAGTAAACGACATTTATGCTTTCTCTTTTAGTCACCAATCACAACTCACCCAAAACCCCGAAGGCAACTACACAATACCAAAATATCTCGACAAAAGCCCCACAGTTCTGGTCGTCACAGGATCCACCAGTGGAGCAGACTTTATTGAGTGGTCAAGTTACCCAAATGTGCCTTTAACTTTCGGTTCAAGCTTTGCAAATACAGGCCAGAACACGTTTGTTTACACTGTAACAGTCAATGACGTACTTTACAAGTTAACAGTAACCCTTGGAGACATCGCATAATGAGGCTGCTCAACGACAAGCGCGGTCAAATCCGGGTAATTGAAGCCTTCTTTGCAGCTATGTTGCTGCTTTCCATATTTGCGTTGATTCCTAAACCCTCAAACAGCCAAGACAACACGATACCCACTCTCACGTCAACAGCCCAAAATGCCCTGTTAAGCCTAGACCAAAACGGGCAAATCGGCAACTTAATAGTAAGTCAAAACTGGGCGGAACTAAAAACCCTTATCCAAACAGGGCTGCCTCCTGCGGCATGGTTTAACTTGACAGTTTATGACCTAAACTTGCAGGTTCTTAATGATGTGCCAATTTGCAGTGGTAGCCAAGTAAGCGACAGCATAGTCGCTGTAGATTACCCCTGTGCTTCTACAGGCGGGGACTTTTCGGTTTATCTTGTTAGGCTTCAAGTGGCGGTGGCAGACTAAGATGGCAAAAAGAAGTCGAGCTAATCAAGGTCAAGTGCTTATCATAGCCGCTTTGGTGATTGTAGTTATGCTGCTTTCAACAGCAATGTATATTGTAGACAGCCAGAAATCTCAACTTAAAGCTCAAACCGAAACCAGCTTAAACTTGCCCTTTTACAAGCAAGGCATTCAGCATACAATGATTAGTGCGCTTGTTAACATTTCAAACGGCGGAACCAACGATATTCTACAAACAGACATAGACAGCTTCAATACGTTTGTTTCGCAACAATCTTTTGGGGCATTCTTCACCTCGGAAGCTACAATGCAAGAATCAGGGGGCTACCAGAATGGTGTCTGGAAAGTTCAGAACCAAAGCGGTACCGCAATCCTAAGTGCATACACAAACTTTAGTGTCGAATCTTCAGGAACAACCGAAATAATCCAATCCGATTTCACAATTAATGTAACCTCAATGATTCAAACCCAAGGCGTCTACAGTCAAGACAACAGTTCAAAACAGGTGCAGTTAACCTGTCAAGTATTTAATGAGGGCAAACCCGCATTGGCAGCAAACTTTAGCATCAGCTACGAAAACGATGGCTCACTTGCTTTTGAAAGTTGGGTCCCTGTGGAAGCGCCAAACATCACCAACTATGGTGATGGAACATACCTCATCACTTTTAACGCTACAACGGAACAGCCTGAAAATCTCCTGCTGATATGGTTGAGTTGCCAAGACCAACGGGGAATAACCCTGCAAACCCTAGTCGAACCTGTCCTGCAGTAACTTTTCTTGAAAAGTATGTTGAAACGTAATTCTGAATCACTATTTTCAGCCTTTACCGTAATTTCATAAGTCCTAAATTAAATATTATTCAAATTATGCATGGGATAAGCGATGGAGAAAAAACCAGACATTCCATGTTCACTATGTAGTCTTTGGGATTCAAACAAAAAATCCTTCTCATGTAACCCAAACAAGTGCGAACGACTATCGGGTTGGCTAGAAAAATACGCTTTTCTAAACAACAATAACGGGCAATGCATACAATACATCGTATAAAGCAGTGTTGTCTTTCCAGTTTTTTACACAACGATAAATATTTTAGTCCACACAAATGTGGTCATCTATCCAGCAACTAAACCGTAGAAGGAACCCAAGAATGAAGCACCGAACTACTGCAGTTGTCTTAATATTATTCATGCTTGCCACTCCGTGTTTACTTCAAAAGCCTGCTAAAGCCGCAGAAGATAACGTCGCTTTAGGGGGCAGCCTTGTTTGGGAAAAAACCTTCGGCGGAACCGCTGACGACCGCGCCTTTTACGCTACAGCAACCGATGCCGGCGTGTTGGTAGTGGGTTCAACGCGTTCAATGATTGCTGAACAAACAGTCGCTTGGATTCTAAGGCTTGACGGCGAGGGCAATCTTTTGTGGAACAAAACTTACCCCGCAGGCGTAGGCAGCGAATTGCGTTACGTCATCAACTTGTCTGATGGATTTTTGTTGGTTGGCAACATGTTTCCTTCAGGGGTCGACCCAGTGGGTTATGTGGTTAAGATTGACGGTCAAGGCAACACTAAATGGAACATAACTTTGGGTTCAGGAAAAATTAGCCGCATATTCGGCGCAGTCCAAGCCAATGACGGTTTTGTGTTTGCAGGTTTAACCCAAACCTCCAACAATGCCCCTGCAGACGTTTGGCTAACAAAAATCAGCAACAACGGCACCATTGTGTGGAATAAAACCATTGCAACTCCCAACGATGACGCCGCACGTTCAATAGCCACACTGGATGGGGACACCTTTTTTGTGGCAGGCTACACCGACACGTTAGGTGATGAAAACTTTGACTTTCTTATCCTAAAAATTGATGCCAACGGCAATCTGCTTGAAAAACAAACTTACGGCGGCTCTGAAAGCGACAAAGCATACGCGATAACCACTGCCGATGATGGTTTAGTCATTGTTGGTGACACACGCTCAGAAGGAGCAGGTGACAGTGACGCATTAATTATTAAAATTAACCAAGACCTTCAGAAGCAATGGAGCCGAACCTTTGGAGGAAACGGTTTTGACAGTCCCACATGCATTAAAGCACTCGCTGATGGTTCGGGGTTTGTGGTTTGCGGTACAACTTTTTCTTTTGGTAATGGTCTGCGAGATTTCTGGGTATTCACAATCGATAATTCAGGTAACCAACTAGCAAGTTGCACGGTTGGGCGAAACGTTTACGAGGAATCATACGTGGCCGTTGAAGTTTCCAAAGACAACTTTGTTGTTGCAGGCTGGGTTAGCCAAACTGATAAAGGCTTACCTTACGATTTTTACGTGGTAAAAGTTCAACTAGAAAATAATGTTGTGTGGTGGCAAACCAGTACCGGTGTTGCAGCAGTCTTAGTTGTCGTAACGGTTTTGGTGGTTGGTTTGCTTTTGTACAAACTGCGTTTTAGTCAAAAAAGGAAATAGACAAAGATGTGTGGATGTTGGAAAGGTAGTGTTTGCTTGGTTTTGCTTTAACCCTACTTTTCATTGCTTATTGGCTTCCGGTTTCTTGCAGTTTTGAGAACAGCATTTGCAGTGTCCAAACGAAAGCGTTGTAGTTGGTCCAAATAGCGCTGGTTTTGTCTTTCTTTTTGTCGCCTGTTTCAGCTGATGCGTCGCTTTCATGGAAAGCGATGAGTAGTTCGCGTCTGTCTGAAATCATGAAGCATGGCAGGTTTTCTGTGTGCACTGTCTGGCATTTCTGTGCTGGCCACTCCATTTGTTCAATGAAGAAGGCTGCTTTTGCTGAATCTTCTGTTAGCAGGGTGATGTTGATGGTGCCCAGTTTTTCTCGTAGTGCTTCGGTGAAGTCGCTGTAGTAGAGTTGTGATAAATAATCGTCTGGAACGAAGATTTGGAATTCACTGCTTGTTTTTGCAAGTAATTCTTCAGCTTTGAGTATTACTTGTTGTTCGCCTTGGAGCATTTGGAATAATTCTTTTTTGGCTACTTCTTGTTTTTGTTGTGGTAGTGACATCCACATTTCGACTAAGTTTACTTTTTCTTTTTCTAGTTGGCGGATTTTCATTTTTTGTGCGTCAACTAGGAGGTCTATTGCTTTGTCCAGTGGGACAGCAGTGAATTTGAGTGGTTTCTCAAATACGGAAAAGAGTATGCCTTTCTTTTCTAGGTCGCGTAGAATGCGGTATGTTTCTGTCCTGTGGAGAGCGATTGCTTCGGCTATTTCGCCGGCTTTCTTTTCGCCTGCTCTTGCTAGGTAGAGGTAAACTTTTATTTCGTTTTTTAGCAGTCCGAACCTTGCGAGTGTTTCTTCAATGGTTGAGATCTGCTTGGTGAAGCCTTTGTCTCTTTTGACAAGTTTTAAGGTGTCGTCTTCGTTGTGTATTTTTACGATTGTTGGTTTTTCGAATGCTAATTCCATATTCATCTTCCACTTCTAAATCCGAATCCTGCATCTGACATTGATGTTTTATATATAATATAATTACGACCTAACAATATGAATCCAGAATTCATATTAACAATAACGCCCTAAAAAACACCCAAAAAAGCCCTTGTTGACCCAAAAAATCAGGTCTCAATCGCTTTCTCCGACGCGCTAATGTAAACATTTGCAAAACGACTAACTAAATCCTTCTGCGTATAAACTGATGTGTGTAACCGGAAGAAATTACCCATCCTATCAGTTTCAACACCTATGCCAATAACAATTACACCCTTACGCAAAAGGTCATCCACACCTTCCTTGAGCGCAATAGGCATGTTTGCATACCCATAAGGCCAACCGTCCGAAATAACAATCAAAACCCGCTGCTCCTCAAACCGTTTAGCCAACATTTTGCCTGCAATGTGCACTGCATCCGGAATGTAAGTTAATCCTTCAAATTTTAAGCCTCCAATTCGAGAACGCACAGTTTTGGAGTAAGATTCGTTGCTGTCTTTTAGAATGTAAAGGTGGTCGCTAAATGCAAAAAAGCTCCAAGATGTTGGGTCCGTCATTAATTCTTTGGCAACTTCGCCCATGCTGATGGCCAAAGCACGTCCATATTCACCCCGGACTTTCATGCTGGCGCTTACATCAAAAATGATTGACCAAGCGAAACTTTGCTTCAAATACTCGTCAAGGAAGAAAACGTCCGTTGCAGGTTTGTTGCTTGCCATAGCTTGAATGACTGCACTTAAGTCCAATTGCCCCATTTCTTGTCTGGGGTCTTCATCAAGTAGGTCTAAAGCGCTACGTAATGCATCCATTAAGCGGCGGCTGGCACCCTGCAGTAGGCTTCTTGCCCTAAGATATTGCGTATAATCTTCGTCAGGGAAAGAGACTCCTTTAAACCTTGTCCAACCCATATACGGGGTTATTCTTGTTAGGATTTTTTCTCGACGTTCTTTTTGGTAACGATCTGTGTCGAAGGCTTGCATTGCTTCTGCTTCTTGTTCAGGACGCCAAAGCTGCTCCATGCTGTCGATGGCTGGAACGGTTCCACCTAAAGCTTCAAGAGCGCCGATAAATGTGCCTTCAAAGTCAAAGTTTGTTTCTGGAGTACTGTAAATGCTAGATTTGCCTGGGTTTTCAGTGTGAAGAAGTGAAGGTACTTCTAAAAATGGGCCATAAGGCTCAAAAAGGTCGGTGATTGCCTTGATTTTTTCGTTTACTATATGTGGTATATCTAGTTGTTCACCCATAAAGGTTGACATGAAAGATTCTTTTAGCCCTAAAAGCTCTTTGAATACTGTGTTTAGGGTTTTGTCTTCTTCAGGTTCTAAGGCTCCTTTGATTTGGCCAATGTTAATTTTCATTAAAAGCGCAGTCATTAATCTTGTTGACGCCGAAAAAATGTGGTCCACTGGCTTCATTCTTTGGTAAAAACAGGTGTTAGCGTATGCAATATCTACGAAGCGGTCAGGATACCATGCTTCTAAGTAAGCGTTAGCGAGAGTATCTCGTGCAAGAGCTTTGCAGTAAGCTTCAAGTGGTGTGTCCAAGTTGTTGGGAAACATGATTTCGTTTGGTAGCTGGGTTAACGTGTGAGTGGTTAAATGTAGAACTGCGGCGCGGAATAATCTGCCAATTCGGCTTTTTCCTTGTGCGTCATGCGGGTATACTTGTCCTAGAAACGAGATTTGTCCGTCTTCAAGAAAACGCACCGTTGGAAGTTTGATGGTGACTCCGAACTCGTCAGGCTGAAAAGTTGGTTGTTCAATGTTGTTGTCTTGGAGAATTTTTACTTTGGTGTTATCTTTTTGAAAAGAAATTGCCCAGGCGTAATCAATAAAACCCATACCTACCAACCAAATTATTGGTCTTTACCAAATACTGCCTCTAAGATTCTGCGTACGTCTGCTTGAACTTCAGGATTGTCGCTGGTTAAGCCAATGATGGTTTCTTCTGCAGCTTCCATTGGAGTCATACCATCATAAACTAGTGTTGACCAGTTGATTAAGTCACCAAGCGATGGACCATATGGTAAGTCGCCAGCTTTATATTGGCGTCTAAGTTCAGCGCCTGCTTGGATGACCTTGTAAGCAACATCTTGGGAAACTTTAGTTCTTTTCTGCAACATGTTCACTTCATGGGGCGAGATTTTTTCGCCTACACTGAGGAAGTCAAAGTTAATCCAAACCGCCATACGTCGACGCATGGCTGCGTTGAGTGGTTTGGTGCCGCTGAATTCGGCGGTTGCAGGGTTCATGCTAATAATCATGTAACCGTACTTGTGGCGTTCGATTACTTCGCTGTCTTTTTCGTTGAGGACAAGGTGGCCTCTGGTGTCTAACACAGGGTTGAGTCTTGTGGCAACGTCCTGTTTCATCATGTTGGCTTCGTCGAGATACATGATGCCGCCTTTTCTTAGCCATTGAGTGAGCAGGCCGTCGACCCAGTTTTCTTTACCTAAACCGATGAATCTGCCGATTAAGTCGAAGCTGCTGGTGCTTAAACCGCAGTTGACTTCCCAAATTGGCAGTCCAGTTAGTTCTGCTACGAGGTAGACAATGTGGGTTTTTCCTGTTCCTGATGGTCCGATTAAGCTGCATTGCTTGAAATAATAGAGTGCTCTGACGATGCGTTCTACGTAGTTTAGGCCGTGGTCGAGGTATTCGGGTGTGCCTTTGGGTATCATGCTGTCGAGGTGTTGGAAGCTGTAGTTTGGGTGTAGGTCGAATCTTTGGATGTTGTACTTGTAGTATAATGGTGACGTTGACATTGGGCGTTCTTTTTCGAGCTGGACCATTACTCTGGCTTTGTCTGCTCTTAGCGAGGAAATTTCTGTTATTCTGCTTGGGTCTTCTTTTTCTTTTAATCCTTGATGTCCATAAACCATTCTGGCGTCACCTCTAACGTAGTTGGTAGGCTCCAGCACCCGATATAAGTATTATGTAGTATGACTGCATATATTAGATAACCATTAAAGACGCCGTCTGTACCATTTGAAACATACAAGCCTTTTTTCCCCAAAAAGACCATTTAAAAGTCGCTGATTCCAAATTGACACAAAAAACTCCAGAACAAGAACTTGCCAGTTCATTAAGAGCCGTAGCAGATGATGTAGGTCAAATTAGCGAGCTAACATCAGAAGAAAAACTGCTTGTGTCAGAATTCTTCAAAGCATTTCTTAAATTCATGACTCCACTCTCTACAGGAATTAGCATTTCAAAAACAGCCCTTCCACCAGAAGTTGGAAACATTACAAGCGCCCATATCGACCCAACGGGGCATTTGGCGTTGGCCTATGAGGATGGTCATTTGGAGTTGAAGGATCTAAGTGAAGAGCGGCATCGTGATTTGCTTATTGCTGTTGTTCAGGATGCTATTCCGAAATTTAAGCAGTTGACTAATATGCAGAAGCGCAAAGTGGAGAATCGTATCAAGTTTCTTTCTGCTATTACGAAGGATATGCAGAAGATTTCGGGTGCGATTTCGTCTGCTAATTTGTCTGGTCAGTAGTGAGTTTTGAGTTATTTTTTGATTATTAGTTTTGTTAGGGTTCTGTGGTGCAGTACTGATATCTTAAGTATTGCTACACAATACTTTTATATTCTGAAACCAAACTTGTAGAACAATCAAAAGTGAGGCAAAAAACATGGGAACAGTAATGGTAGTAGACGACGCATCATTCATGCGAGCAGTACTTAAAAAAATTATCCTGCAATCAGGACACGAAGTAATTGCAGAAGCAGCCAACGGAGATGACGCAATCACGCAGTTCCAAAACGCCAAACCAGACTTAGTGCTAATGGACATCGTAATGCCTCCAGGAGCAAAAGCCAAAGACGGCATTGAAGCACTAAAACAGATAGTCACCACCGATCCAGGAGCCAAAGTAGTCATGTGCAGTTCAATGGGTCAACAAGCACTAATAGCTGAAGCACTCAAGGCAGGCGCCAAAGACTTCGTTGTTAAACCATTCCAACCTCAAAAAGTTATGGAAGTATTATCCAAATACTGCTGAGGCTAAGCTTTTGCATACCAGTGCCTATGCTCCCAAGATATGCTCGATAACGGCTACTTCTTGGGATACAACGTCGGATGCTGACAAAAAAAGCAGCAACGCTTGCAGGCAACTGAATGCTACAGCTTACACAACAACATACAAAACAACCAACGAGTCGTCGCAAATGAGCCCAACGGTGGAAGAAGTTCGCGTGGACATGGCAGATATGAAAGCAGAAATTAAGCCAGTTGAATTAGTCACGAGTGTTGGATCATGCGTAGCAATTTGCTTGTATGATTCTAAGCATAAGTGTGGGGGGTTGGCTCATATTATGCTTCCAAACTCTGCTATCGCTCCAAACGAGCTTCTTCCATCAAAGTTTGCAGACACAGCGGTTCCAGCCTTAGCCAAACTGATCCATAAAGTCAGTGGACGTCAAGTGACGCTTTCAGCCAAGATTGCTGGAGGCGCCAACATGTTCCCAACTTTGAAGAATAATGCGTTAAACATTGGGGCAAAAAATATTGACGCTGTTAAAGTAGCGTTGAACCAGCATAACATCAGATTAATTTCTGAAGATGTTGGTGGTCAGCATGGACGCAGAATAACCTTCAACCTGGGAACAGGAATTGCCAAAGTAAGAAGATTCAACGGGGAGACAAGGGAAATATGAGTAAAAAATTAGTAGATAGCTTTAAAATTACAGATGACAACAAAGGCCTGGTATCTTGCCAAGATGACGATCAGGCTGATTTAGGTATCCTTCAAGAAATCGGAAATATTGGAGCTGGTCACGCTGCCACTTCTCTGTCCACGGTTCTCATGCAGGATGTCTCTATCGATTTGCCAAGAGTTTGCAGTGTACCAACACATATGGTATCAAAATATTACAACAGAGGAGACGCTCCGACAACAGCGGTCCTAATGCAACTGCAAAGAGACTATGAATGTGATATTCTCTTAATGTTTGATCTTGCTGAAGCAAAAAACATTGCTGCGTTAATGACTATGGCGCCGTCTGTTGAAGAACTTGATGAGTCAATGGAAGAATCAGCCATTCAAGAATTGGCAAACATTGTAATTGGGTCATTTTTGACTGCAATTTCAGACTTCACTGGCGTCCAACTAATACCGACACCGCCCTTAAGAGTGGTTGACACATTCAATTCAATCCTTGATAATGTAATCTTAAAACAGTCTCTTCTATCCGATAAAGCACTGGTTTTCGATGCATGCTTCAAACGCCTAGGAACAGACGCAAAATCGATTCTCATCATATTCCCAAGTCCAGCTCTAAAATCGATTCTGCTAAATAAATCTAAAGAAATGATGGGCATAGAAATTACTCCTAACGTAGAAGCACAGTGTGATTCAAGCCTTCAGATTGGAGTAGTTCCAGCTCAAGAAAATACTCGTTGAGGCAAAAAGCATGACTCAAAAAACCGTTCAAGGCATCTGTTCTGTTTCCGACATTGACATTTTGACGGAACTGGGCAGCATAGGCGCAGGCAACGCAACGGTGGCACTTTCAAAAATAATTCAAGAAACCATAAAAATTGAAGTGCCCAAAATGCATCTGTCACCTCCACATCTTGTTCCAGGAATATATGACAAACATGATACGGTTGTTACAGCAATTTTTATGCAGTTACGTGGCAACGCGGATTGTGATATCATGCTGATTTTTGAAGCCCAAGAAGCTACAAAAATTGCTGATTTAATGGCTCGTTCTGCTGACTGTGAAAAGCCAGAGGTAGAACAATCTGCTATTGAAGAGTTGGGTTCGATAATGATTTGCTCGTTCCTTAGTGCAATGGCTGACTTTACAGGTACCGAACTTATACCGAGTCCGCCAGTGGTGCTTTGTGACTGTTTCGATGCGGTTATTGATAGTTTGCTGCTAAAGCAGGCTCTCTGTTCAGATTTAGCAGTAATCTTTGATGCCCGTTTTAAACGAAGCAACAGTTCCGCTGAAGGCTTCTTGATTACTTTCCCAAGTACGCAACTTCGGCAAGTGCTTGCAGATAAGGGAAAGAAGTGGCTCACAGAATGCACTGAAAGTGAATCAGCAATTAAACAAACCTCTTAAAATTAAAAAGGTGGTTTACTGTGGTTGAAGCAATAAAAACAACTCAAACTCAAACGCAACCAGTTGAAGACTTTTTAGAAAACATGTCTTTTCAACGGGTAAAAAAGAATCTGCAGGAAAAAGTTGGGGTTGACTTTAGCGGTTACCGCGACGAGTACCTTAAAAGACGTATAGCCATCCGGTTACGTGCCACCAACACTTTGACGTATGGTAGGTACTTGCAGTATCTAGCCAAAAACCCAGACGAATACCCTGTGTTGCTAAACGAAATAACAGTAAACTACACCACTTTCATGCGTGACACCGACGTTTACCAGTACTTAGAACATCAAGTACTTCCAAAAATTTTCCAGAAATCTCCAGTCCGCATTTGGAGTGCAGGCTGCGCTTCTGGTGAAGAGCCTTACTCGCTTGCCATTTTAACTCACAAACTCTTAGGTGATAAACTTGCAACCCATAACGTCACTATTTACGCTTCCGACATAGACAAAGACGCGTTATCTAAAGCAGCCAAAGGTGAATACCAAGAAAAACAGGTTCAAGGCATAAACGGGTTACTTGTTGACAACTATTTCACAAAAGAAGACGGTGTCTACAAAGTAAAGAACCACATTAAGCAATTGGTCCGTTTCGAAGAATTTGATTTAATGAAACCCGCAGTGCACACTAATCTTGACTTGATTTTGTGCCGTAACGTTATGATTTACTTCTCACGCGAAGGCCAACAAAGAGTGCACATGAACTTCTACAATGCCCTCCGAGACGGCGGCTACTTTGTAAGCGGTAAAGCAGAAATTTTAAGCGGTGAACCTGCAGCGAAATTTGTGCCTGTCGATATAAGAGCAAGGGTTTACCAGAGACAAAACGTTGCTTTTCAAGTCAAGGCTTAACCCACTTTTTTGTTTATTGTGTGTGTTGGAATAAGACACACGCAATCAAATAATCTGTTTTTGCCATTTTAGAGTCCAGTGCAATAAAGAGATGGTAAACTGGAAAGCAGGTGGGTTATTTGTCGTTAGATGATAATGACCAGTATATGCAACTATTCATAGAAGAAGCCAAAGAACATATTGATACATTAACGAAGTCACTACTAATTCTAGAAAAAGATCCTGAAAACCAAGAAATAGTCAACATGCTTTTCCGTTCAGCCCACACGCTTAAAGGCAGTTCAGGAATGATGGGTTTCAAGGACTTCCAAGAATTAACCCATGCAATGGAAGACATTTTTGACGGCATGCGTAAAGGCAAAAAACCCAACAGTACCCTAGTCAGCACGCTACTTGAATGCGTTGACTCGCTGTCTACAAGGCTAGAGCAAATACAGAATAAAATTGAAGAAGAAATCAATGTTGCAACATTCAAACAGAAACTGCATAGCGTCTCAGAATCCGATATGGGCCAAATAAGTATAGTTCCCGCTGAAGAAAAGCCTGCAGAAACAACCATTTCTGAAACCCCCTCAGAAAATATGGTTGTTCCTGAAATTAATTTTGAGTTTACCTCTGATCAAAAACAAACCATAAAAACTGCACAGGACCTAGGTGAAAGCTGCTTTGTTGTTGACTTAAAATTCAGCGGCGACTGCAACTTTAAAAACCTACGCGCTAACATGCTCTTGACAAAAATTGCTGAAATTGCAGACGTTGTAAAAACTGTTCCAGACCAAAGTGACCTTGACGAGCAAAAACTTGGTTCAGGCTTCAAACTTGTTGTAAAAACCAAACAGAATGATGCTGAAGTTGCTAAATGTGCAAAGCAAGTTTGTGAAGTTGAGCAGGTAAACGTTTTCCCATTAGACCTAACAACTTCTACCACACCTGCAAAGCCAGAAGCGCCTGTAAAGCCTGCCGAAACAGTTGAAGCACCAGCTCAGCAACCCCAATCTCAAACTTCCGCAGCCCCTGTTGAACCTAAACATGAAACACAAGTCCACGCAACCGCTAACCAAAACTCTGAAGAATCCAAAGTCCTCTCAGAAGTACGTAGCGCCCAAACAGTCAGAGTCAAGTTTGAACAACTCGATAAACTCATGAATTGGGTTGGAGAGCTTGTCATTAACAAAATTGCTTTGCTGCAAGTAACTGCTGATAACCGTAACGAGAGCTTAAAACGTATCACAGAAAACATTGACCGCTTAACAGCTGACCTACAAGACCTAGTCATGCAGGTGCGTATGGTGCCTGTTAGCCAAATTTTTGACCGGTTCCCCCGTTTAGTCCGTGACCTTTCAATTAAGAAGGGCAAAAAAATTGACATAGTAATGGAAGGCAAAGAAATCGAAGTAGACAGAACTGTTCTTGACGAAATCGGAGAACCCTTAATTCATTTGCTAAGAAACAGCATTGACCACGGCATCGAAGTTCCAGAAGAAAGACAGAAGAAAGGCAAAAAACCCGTCGGTACAATTAAACTTATTGCGCAAAGAAACGGCGACCACGTAATCATAGAAATAGACGACGACGGAGCAGGCATTGACCCAGAAAAAATCAAAGAAAGCGCCATCAAAAAAGGCTTCATGAAAAAAGAAGAACTTGACAAACTCACAAACGATCAACTCATTAACTTGATCTTTATGCCGGGCTTCTCAACCGCTAAAGAAATCACTGACACCAGCGGACGCGGCGTTGGCATGGATGTCGTTAAAACAAAAATTGCAGCACTCGGCGGAACGGTGCATTTAGACACCGAAATCGGTAAAGGCACAAAAACAAGCATCAAACTACCATTAACGTTGGCTATTATCCAGGCAATCCTAGTCAAAGATGCAGGTCAAACCTTTGCTATACCTACAAGTCAAGTTTCAGAAATAGTCAAGTCAAGGAAAAGTCAAGTAAAATCCTTAGGACAAACAGACGCCATCGTAGTACGAAACCACGTTATCCCAGTAGTGCATTTGCATAAAATGTTGGGTCTGGATGGTCCTGACGAGGAAGACCTTGAACTGCTCATAACCTACCTAGGTGATGAAGACACAAAACTTGGTGTGGTTGTAGATTCAGTGCTACGTCAACAAGACATATTGGTTAAGTCAATGAGTGAAACACTTTCAGGAATCAAAGGCATAAGCGGCGCCACCATCCTTGGTGATGGTCAAGTAGTTCTTGTTCTTGACGTGAAACAGTTCGCCAATAAGGTAAAAAACAAGGCTTAACACCCTTTCTTGTTTTTTTGTTCTTTTTTGGGAATATTATAAGTACGGGAAGTTCCCTTTAATGGCTAAACGTCTTTTAAGTAGTTGAAGGGAGCATCATTGGAGGAGCATACAGAAGTAAGATCCGAAAATGCACGAAACGTCATTCTAAGCTATCAAGACGTTGTTTATTATATTAACCAAGTAAACGTGCAACTTCAAGAAGGAACAGAAAAAGTTAAAGCAACATTTCACGGCAAAAAAATCGGAGACAACAGGCCACGAAACCTTGAAATGGAAATCAGTCAAGCAGCCTACAACGTTTTGCTCGATTACGCCAAACTAGATAAACGCGACATGATGCTGGTTCTTGAAATTGAAGATGGTGAAGCGAAATGGTGCTTGATGGATGAGAATTGGCTGAAAAACCAGATTGGAATGGGTCCAAAACCCAGTTACATCATCTAATTTTTCCTTTTATGTTTCTGAACTAGTAATCAGTAGCTTGTTTTCATAAGCGACATATAAGGGGTTCCCTGAATATTCTACAAAAGCAGTCCATAATAGGTGTAACAATAATGGTAGATATCGACAGGAAAACCTTAAGAGAAGAAATGCAGATGCTCACGTTCTCGCTTGACAATGTCTATTACGGCGTAAACGTTCACCAAGTCAGAGAAGTAAAAAACTTTGAAGGCGTCACCCCTGTTCCGTACGCTCCAGCATACGTTAAAGGTGTAACAAACCTTCGCGGCGAAGTTCTCCCAGTCATTGACCTCAGGAAACGCTTCGGCATCACCGAACAAAAAGAAAATGAAAGCACGGGAATAATGATTATCGTTCAAGACAAACACCCAATCGGCGTCATGGTTGACAGCGTCATGGAAGTTTTAACTCTACCAAAAGATGACATTGAAACGAACCCTGACAGTTTGATTGTTGACAAAAACGAGTCAGTGCTTGGCGTAGCTAAACATGACAAAGACTTAATCATCCTGCTTGACTTGATGAAAGTCGTTTCAAGAGACGCAATCAACCAAATCGAAAACACCAAAGGCTTCGAAATAAAAACAGAAAAACAGCCTTAACCTTTTTCAGCCCACAACTTTTTTTGGTGATGTCTGATGGGGCAAATAAAAGTCTTAATCGTTGACGATTCACTGCTTATGCAGAGGGTACTTTCTGACATTTTAAAAATGGACCCTCGAATCGACGTAATAGGCACTGCACGTGACGGGGAAGAAGCAATCACAAAAATCTCGGTGTTACATCCAGACGTTGTAACAATGGATGTTGAAATGCCAAAGATGAACGGGTTAACCGCCGTACGCAGAATAATGGAAACCAACCCTGTACCTGTAGTGATGATTAGCGCTTTAACACAGCACGAAGCACAACTAACTCTAAAAGCGTTGGAGTACGGCGCTGTAGATTATGTTCCAAAACCGTCAGGCCAAATCTCACTAAATATGGAAAGCGTTAAGGATGAACTTATTTCCAAAATTAAAACCGCAGCCTCAGCAAATGTGCGGCCAATAAGAGTCATTCACGATGAAACTCTACAGTCACCCATGGTAACAGGAAGCGCCAGTGAAAAAATAATTTTTATCGCCGCTTCTACAGGTGGACCACCCGCAATTGCTTCGGTGCTACGGAATCTGCCCAGTGACATACCGCCAATCCTGATTGTTCAGCACATGCCAAAAGGCGTAACCAAACTCTTCGCTGACGGTTTAAACCAAGAATGCAAATTCAGAGTAAAAGAAGCCGAAGAAGGGGACATGATTCAGGAAGGACTTGCCCTGATTGCTCCTGGTGGTTTCCACATGGTTGTAACCAAAGACGACAAAATTACTCTCTCACAGGATCCGCCAGTTAATTACGTACGACCAGCTGCTGATGTTACAATGTTTTCTCTTGCCCAAGTTTATGGTTCAAAAATTGTAAGCGTTGTTTTAACGGGCATGGGCTCTGATGGAGCCAAAGGCGTGATTGCTATCAAAGATAAGGGCGGGTACGCTATTGCACAGGATGAAAAAACAAGTATCGTTTATGGTATGCCAAAAATGGCTTTTGAAACCGGACGAGTCGATGTTGTTGCGCCTTTAGAAAAAATTCCAAGAGAAATCATTAAGGCTTTAAAGTAAAGTCCTTTTTTTATTTAATTATTTTCATTCTGTATATCAAATTCATAATTTACTTATAAGCAGACATACAAAATGTAGAGAGACACGCATAGGAGCCTTAATCAAAATGGCAAACGAAATCAAGGACAAACGAACCTTAGACCTTGAAAAACAGGTTGAAAAACTGGAAAAAGAAAATAAACGCTTACAAGAAGAGAACAAGCAGTTAGAACAAAAAATTATTGACGTTTTACAAGACGCCATACAAGGTGCAGAATCCACCTCAGCAATGGCTGACCAAACAATCCAAAACGCTGCAAAAGCCGCAGAACTTGCCTACAACGCAGAACAATCTGCCATGAAAGTTGCAGAGTTAGCTTCAAAAGCGACAGAAATCGTAAACAAAGTTATTTTCACTACAAAAAACGTTGAAGAAGCAGCAAACAAAGTAGCATCAAGTGCAGACAACGCCACCAAATCAACATCTAAAGTTGTAGAAATGGGCAAACAAGCTGCTAACGTTTCTAACCAGATGGCTATTGGTATGCAACAAGTAAGCACTGCCTCACAGCAGACATCAACTGGCGCTCAAAAACTTGCGGATCTTTCCCAAGACGCCGCCAGAAGTTCTGAAGCGCTCAAAAAAGTCATGGATGAAGCTGGCTTAATCGCCAGAGAAGCATCTATGGTTACTGAAGATGCTTTAAAGAAGTCAAAAGAAGCCAACGAAAAAAGTCAAAAAGGCTTAGTCGCAATCGAAAACATCAAAAATAACATTACTCGAGTTTCCGAAGCAGTATCTTCAATGGTTAGTTCCGTTGAACAAGTCGGCGAAATGGCAAACAGTGTTTCAGACATTGCTGGACAAACCAACATGCTTGCACTTAACGCTGCAATTGAAGCGGCAAGGGCAGGCGAGGCTGGACGCGGCTTTGCAGTGGTAGCAGACGCCGTTAAAGGTTTAGCGGGGCAATCAAAAATTGCTGCACAATCATCCATTGACTTGGTCAAAGGCATTAAAGACGCAGGTGCTCAAACAAGTAACATTTCTATGCAGTCGCAGGCCGGTGCAGCTGAAGGCGCCGCCGTAGTTTTAGGTGCAATCAAAGAATCTGAAGCTATAGCCGTAATCATGGGTGAAATGACAAACAAAGTCAACAACCTAACAAACGGTGTTGAACGTGGACTTGACGCTTTAAGCTCTGTTGTTAAAACCATTGAAGAAGTTGCAAGTATAGCTGAAGAAAGCTCCTCTGCATCTGAAGAAGCTTCCAGTGCTGTTGAAGAACAAACTGCTTCCGCACAAGAGATGGCTGCAATCGCTAAGGACGTTCAGAACACGGCAGAACAGGTTGAGGAAATAACAAAGACTGTTGTTCTTGACGCGCAGGAAATGTCAAAATTGGCGCTAGGCGTTGTTGACGATTCTAAACAAGTTGAAGCTGCCGCACAGGAGATTCTTTCTCAAGCAAATACTGTGGGAAGCAATAATAATTTGGCAGTCAGCGAAATTACCGCTATGGCAGAAGCAACAGAAAAAATGAAGACAGAAGTTGAACAAGCTATCGAGCACCGAAAAGCGTTGCTGCAAGAATTCATGAATCGAAGAGCTAAAAACTAAACTTTTCTCTTTTCTTGTAAACCAAGTTTTTCCTTTTTTTGAAAGCAGTGTGTCGTTTTTGTGATAGACAAACACTATTATGACAAACTTGCCCCCTTTATGATTAAAATTAGCCAAACAAGCAATTATGGTGCCAATTTATGGGAACAGAAATTAGAACTTTCAACACACTCAAAGATATAACAGAATACGTAGTTGACCAAACAGAGCAACACCGGGCACTATACGAAGACTACAGCCAATGGCTAGGCACGTTGTTACGTGACTCCGAAATCACACACAAAAACGATGAATGGTACCAAAAATCTGTTGCAATGCAAAAAACCACAAGTAAAGCGCCGCCAAAAAAAGCTCCAGAAAAAAAGCCAGCTGGCAAAGGCAAGAAAGGCGAAGAAAACTCGATATGGGTTCCCTCCGGCAGCATACTGCTTTCATCAACCGATCAAGGTCAAGCTGAAATTCTCTTTGAAGCAATAGAAAAGATTGGCACAAAAATTCAGGACTTAGAAAAACTCAAAGGTTCTGTACAGCAGCTTGAAAGGATCGGTTTAGGAAAAAACGTTAGCTACATACTTTACATTGAAGATGATGTGCCAAAAAAGATTGTGGTTCAACCTAAAAACAACAGCAACGACGGCTCATTCAAGTATGCTACTGAAATGTCAATTCAAGCATACGTTACTGAACCAGTCGCCAGCACAGGTTAACCACAAGATGTTCTCAATGCTTCCACTTTTTTGTGGAGCAGGAATCTACAAAGATTAAATATGCAACAACCAAAAAAATAGTGGGGAATAAAAAATCTGCCCAAAATACGCTGTCTCGGGCGTTACGGTTACCGTACGTATTGATAGCGTACAGGCTGAACGAACTAGCCAATTGTTCCCCAGTGCAGACATGTTTTTTGACATAAACGCCAAGCTTGATGAACAAAAGAAAGGTGCAAACGAAACAATTCTAAATTTCAACCTTGTAATATCCACTAAACCGAGCATAGTCAAATATTTAGTGGCGGGGTCAGTAACCCTTAACGGGCCAGCGGCAGATATAAAAAAGAAGCTTGAACCCAACCCTAAAACAAAAATTCCCCAAATTCTATTCGCCATTTACCAGGATGTGTTCAATTCAATCTACATTTTAGCATCCATACTGAACGCGCCCTATCCGCCGCCCGACTTGCTGCATCCTATGGCAGAAAAAATCCAGATTCTCCCCTACACGCCCCCGCAGCCTGAACCACCACCTTCTGCCCAAGACCAGGCAGTAACAGTCTCACCGGCGCCAGACCAAGCAGCTCCAACAGCCGAGGCGCCGAAAGAAACCGCTGAAGCTCCCAAACAAGCCTAAACTACCATCAAAGATTTGCCGTTATACGTGAATAGCGCTGCTGCTCTTTGTGATGGCGTTAATTTACTGTTAAAGACAGCCATCCCCAAATAAACAATGAATCCTTTCTTTGCCAACCTTTTTGGAGCCTATTAGAAATAGTATACAGAAACCTATAGGGGGTAGGTAGAAAACGAGCATTAAGCTGCAATTCACTAAGGGGGGTAGGTGCTATTGGTTAAAAACCACGTTATTAGTATGTTGAAAAATAGTGGAAAAAGGGGTTTCAAGCTAAGTTGATGTTGGCTTATCTTCAAAGTTTTCCTTAACCGAGTTGGCTCGCTTGTTTTTTCTGTACAATACTAAGCCTTCACCCAAAAACAATCCAGCAGAAATACCAGTAATCGGCAACAAGTACAACACCGCCAAGCTTGGAGTAACACTCTGAAAAAAGAACTGCACTATCAGAATTGCTGCTTCAACACTAAGTATTCCAAAGAAAAAGAGAGAATAGCAAAGCAGCCGCGGGACAAGGTTTCTGCCAATCCACAAGTGCCCGCTTATGCTTGTCTTCTCTTTCACGATGTATGAGCCGTAAGCGTTTTTTTCAAGTAAGCCGAGGGATTCCAGTTTCTGCAGTTGCCGATACGCGGTGCTTGGACTGCTAAGGTTTGCGCCACGCATCACTTCTCGTGGATCTACAGGTTTGCCTTCTTTAACCACGAAAGCATACACGTTAAGTGTGTTGCCCTCAAGTTCTCCGTAGTCCAAGTTAGCCATGCTTTTTTTAGCTCCTTGGTACAATGAATGCTTCTACTCCAAATTGGTCAAGCTGGAATGCTTCGTTTTCGCCTAGAATGCCATTGTATATGTAACTGTTTGTAGTTTTTTGTATTTGTACTTCTTTTAGTTCAGTGGCGACAGCAAACGTGTTTTCAAAAACGATTTTGAGTTCTTCTCTGTCTCTTAGGAAACTGTTGACTGCTGTAAAGAATGTGATTTTGCCTTCATTTAGCGCTTCAAGCCAAGCGTTGCCGCTAAGGTGCACTGTTCCAGTTATGACTATAAGCCTTGACTCATGTGGTTGCCAGTAATTATCAAAGCCTTCTTCTCCTGCCCAAACATCAGTCGGCATCATAGACCCAAAATATGGCGAGTTATTTCTTTGAGCCGCCATGGCTGTGTTGAACTCGGTTTTATTGGCATAATTGCCATAATTTTCTGAGTTGAAATTAAGCTGTTTTTGTACGACGGTATTGCCTGCCACTACATATGGTTGTTCATTGTCAACTCTGACTCGTCCCGTAACGTCAACCCAAGTTCCGTTAGCAAAGATGTAATCCGCAGTGGTAATTGTAGTTTCTTTTCCTGTTGTTATTTGATTATGCTGTTCAATCATATGGAGGCCTTCGATCCATTTTCCAGTTTGAGTTGCGTTTTCCGGTAAATCTGGAATGGTCGTGGTTATGTTCAAGCTGGGTTCCCATGGGAACATTGGCCATTCACCGTCTGGAAGCCAAGTAACATTAAGCCATTCGTTATCTAGCCATATTCCTTCTAAGAATAGATTACCACTTACGCCACTTTTTGCTCCTTCTGCAGTTGCTGAGAATCCTCCTGAGATTGAAGGTGTTGTTGAAATGTCTTCTGCCGCTACCAGTATAATGTTTCCGATTCTGGCGGGGAATTCAGAGTGGTTTGTAATATTAAGAACAATTTGGTAATCAACGGTTGATAGATTTATTCCGCCTGAAACAAGGTTGCTTGCGTGTTCATTTGCCTCAAAGTCGGCGTAGGCTGTTTTTACTTCAAAATTTGCTTTAGGTCCTTCAGGGATTCTTGGAAACGGTACAATGTTGAGTTCTGAAACCAGTAGGGGGGTTGCCGCTGCTATTCCGATTGAAAGTGAAAGAATTGCACAAATGATTATTGTTGGTATTGTTTTCATTTTTTTCACTGCTCTTTTCATGGTTGTAAGCGTGATTTAGCTCTGTTTACGGAACAAGCCTGTTCCAAACTGGAACACATCTGTCGAGTATTGTTTGGTTAGTGCTTGCTTAAAAACTGCTGTTTTTTCCTTAGAAATTGTGTTTTACGTGTTACAATGCTATTTATAGCTTGGTAAATCATTAAACTGCAATTTCACCAGTTGACTTTGGCATGTTGGTTACAGCTCAAGCTGAAGAAATGCTCAATATTCTTAGGCAAACTGTAGCTGTGCCCAGCCTTGTTAAAGCAAAAAGCGACCCATTCGAAACCCTAATAGTTACAATAATTTCACAAAACACAGCCGACAAAAACACCGACTTAGCCTTCACACGCCTAAAACAGCGCTTCCAAATCACGCCCAAAGTCCTCGCTGAAGCTCAAACCGCAGAAATTGAAGAATGCATCAAACCCGCAGGACTCTACAAAGGCAAAACATGCGCAATCCAAACCGCCTCAAAAACAATCCAAGAAAAATACGGTTCACTCGACAAAGTGTTGGCTTTGCCGCTTGAAGAAGCCAGAGCCGCCCTTACCGAAATGCCTGGTGTGGGACCTAAAACAGCGGATGTGGTGCTGCTTTTCAGTGCCCAGAAACCAACAATACCAGTTGACACCCATGTTAACCGTGTATCTAAACGCTTAGGCATCGCACCCAAAACAGGTGATTACGAAGCAATCCGCTTAAGCCTGCAAAAACTGTTTTCTGAACAGGATTACTTGGCAGTTCATCAACTCCTCATTGGGCATGGACGCCAATTCTGCAAAGCCCAAAACCCACTCTGCAACATTTGCCCAATAATATGTTACTGTGAAACAAAGGGGGCGCTCTAAATGGTTGAGGTTCCACCTGCAGTAATGGAGTACTTCCCCTATCCAGAAGTTCGCATTCACCAAGACCAATTCATAAACACCATTCACAACGCCGTAAAAGTCCGGCAATCCGTGTTAATTGAAGGCAGCAACGGCTTAGGTAAGACCATCTCTTCACTCTCCGCCTGCTTGCCCGTTGCAATAGAGAAGAACCTCAAAATCCTCTACGTCGCCCGAACCCACCGCCAGCATGAACGCGTCATTGACGAGTTGCGCATGATTTACAAGAAGCACCCAATCAGCGGCATATCTATCAAGGGACGCAACGAAATGTGTCTCAACGCGTTTGCAGCTAACGGCGCTTTCGACTCTAAATCGCTCATGGAAATGTGCGACCTACTAAAAGCCAAGGGACGTTGCCCGTACTACAAGAACGTGGATATGCAAACTTACGATTACCTCCAGTTGGTTAAGCAGTTGGCTGTGAAACCGTACACGGCAACAGAGATTCAGCAGGTCTGCAAAAACAAGGAACTCTGCCCATACGAACTGGTTAAAGCTTCACTGTCGGAAACTAAGGTTATAGCGTTAAGTTACCTGTACGCTTTTGACCCAATGATTCGAACCGCTTTTCTGAAACACATAAACACAGACCTCTCCAAAGTCATCCTTGTTGTCGACGAAGCTCATAACTTGCCTGAAACAGCGGTTGACATTTCCAGCAGCAACCTTTCACTTTTCGTTTTACGGCAAGCAGAAATGGAAGCTAACCATTACGGCAACAAGGACATTGAGGAGTTTGCTCATTTCTTCCGTGAAGAAATAGAAAAACTAACTGAAAACATTAACCGCGAAGAAATCATTAACCCAGACAAAATCATTGACATCATCCAAAAAGGCGGCATCTCTAACCCCCGCAGCTTTTTTGAGCACATTCACGAAGTCGGCGCCGGCATCAGACGCAACCTGCTTGCAGAAGGCAAAAATCCGCGGTCTTACGTGAATTCAATGTCTGATTTTCTGTTACGGTGGCTTGAAACTTGCGATGACAGTTCCTACATTAATGTTGCAAGCCGCTATTACACGGAGAAGAACCAGAAAACTGCCAAACTGGAAATTGTAGCCCTTGACCCATCAAAAATCACTGAACCCGTATTCTCTGCAACCTACGCTAACGTTATCATGTCTGGTACGTTGCAGCCGCTTGATGCTTACCTAAAAATAACCAAACTACCTAAAAACGCTGCACAATTCATTGCGCCCTCACCGTTTCCTAAAGAACACATTTTCTCAGCAGTCTGCTACGGCGTTACCACAGCAATGGAAAAAAGAACGCCAACAATGTACAAAACAATCATCAAACGCATCAGTGAAGTAGTCGAGAACACACCCAGAAACGCTGGCATATTTGTCGCTTCATTTGATGTTATGAAATCCCTGCTAAACGAAGGCTTAACTTTAGCTTTGGATAGACCACTTTACAAAGAAGAAAGAGGCATGACTTCCAAACAAAACGAGAAACTTGTTTCTGACTTTAAAGCGTGCGGAAACAAGATGGGCGCCGTGTTCCTTGGCGTGCTGGGCGGCAGAACCTCCGAAGGTGTCGATTTCCCAGGAAACCAAATGAACTCAGTAATCGTGGTTGGTGTGCCTTACGCTGAACCTACGCCCCGAGTTAAAGCACAGATTGATTATTACGAAAAATGTTTTCCACGTTACGGACGCGAATACGGCTACGTCTTGCCAGCAATGAAAAAAGCGTCCCAAGCAGCCGGCAGACCCGTGCGAACTCTTGATGACCGCGGCGCCATCATCTTTTTGGATTCACGCTACTCAACAGGGTACTGCAGAAACTTTTTGCCTTCATGGGTAAACAATGGAATGAAAATGTTGCCTGACCAAGATGGAGTGTTAGCAAAAGAAGTTAAAGCGTTTTTTAGCCTTACAAAGGCTCCTCTTTAAGTTCAGGGTCAAGCTTGATTTTGCCAATTGCAATGCTGGCTGGTTTGCTCTTGACAGGTGTGAGGACTTTCATTACGCGTCGGGCACGGTTATATTCAAGCAGGATGCCGATTCCAAGGAAACGTTTTCTTGAATTACGTAAGCCCACAAGGATTCCTTTTTCTTTGCCTTGCTCTTTTGGAATCACGTGTTTCTCTTGGATTTCCATGTAGCTGGAGAACATTGAACGTATTTTGGCGTCTTTTAGGTACTTTGCGTAGTTTAATTCTCGTAGTCTTGTGCGTTTTTCTGGGTTGCGTTCGTTTACGGCTACGGATGATTCAACGGTGCGTGTAGGAATCGTCATTATGGCGTCAAGTAACGGTTTGATTTCTTCTTGGATTTGAATACCGATTACTATGTCAGGTTTAAGTTGATTAATAAGTTGCAGTTTGTAACTAACAGCTGTTCCACCTTCAACCCAACCGTCCGTGTTAATAACTACATAGTCAACTTCGCCTTTCTGAAGTATTTCCCTTTGTATTGTGACTAAACCTTCAACTGTTCGGGCTACTGCTTGAGTTGGGGAGGTAACTCCAACAAAGAAAGCGTTTGAAATTTTCAGGTCACAAAGTTCAGTAATCCGTTTAGCTGTGACTCCGTAAGCGACAGTGCATGGTGGACCAATATCCGACTGGCCTAAATCGCCGTCAAGAACAGCCACTTTGATTTTTCCGTCAACGAGATTGTTAACTAGGTACGTGCTGAAACTGCTTTTTCCAGAGTCAGCTTTACCAACAACCATTACAACTGTAGGCTTTTTTTGGATAGCTTGAACAGTTTGAAGCGGTTCACTCCATGACTGGGGAATTGTGGATGACTCAGCTTGCTGTACTGCCGCGTTGGCTCCCAGCGAGATGTGGAATTCTGTGTTTTCTAATACGTAGAAGGGTTGCCTTTTTCCTTCACGTACGAGGGCCTGCTGGGTTTCTTTTATGGTGTAGCCGAAGACTTCCGCTTTGCCTGAAAGGACTTTCACCGATGCCGGACCATTTACTAGTAGGGTTTTGCCTGCTTCAACTGTTTGTTTCATCTTTTTGGTTCCTCTCTCTTCTTTGGTAAATGTAGCCTGCTCTCGCCGCTATCCGTGTAGCTGAAGTTATATGTCTTAAGCCTCGGCTGCGTTTGCTTAACGGCAAATTTGTGCCCGCTTCGCTAACCACTTCTAAGACAACTTTTGGCGGCAGTGTGTTATCCAACGCTTCAATTAACTCCTTGTAAGCTGGTACTCCATTTCCAATTTTAATTTTTACGAGTGTAGCTGATAAGTTAACGTTTTTTAATATACTTTTTAATTTATTATTTATTTCTCGTATGCTTAAACAATTTGCCTTGTCAACTAGTTTTCCGTCGCCTATTACTGCTAACCCATTTACTTCGCCGGGGTCAATTCCGATAACTATTTTGTCGTAACGGTCTTTTCCTTGAAGGTTAATCGTTATTGCACTCAATAAACTGTCCAATTCATCCTCAGACGTAAAACTAAGAACCCTGCCGTAAGTTATTTTGGTTTTCTCTTCCACTGTTGTTATGACAACTTTAACTTCTGCAGGTATAGGTTCGCCGGGAATTAAACTAAAAAAAGGTATATTATTTTCCTTGAGTAGGCTCACAATATAGAAATAAGCTTTACCTTGCATTGTAGCAACTGCAACTTTTGCTCTCATCCAGCCTACCTAAAGTGATTTTTAAGCGCAAAACACATTATTAAACCGACAGTTAATAATCTTGATGTGCATTCCCAGTGACAGGCATAAAAAAAGTCTTAACCGGCATAGGCTGCATCGACAACAACTTAGACGGCGGCATCAGCCCTGAAACAATCACGTTAATCTACGGTGAACCTGAAACCGGAAAAAGCACCCTTGCCATTCAATGCGCATTTAACTGTGCAATGCAAGAACTAAAAACACTTTACGTTGACTGCGACAACACTTTCTCTTCCAAAAGACTCTGTCAAATTTCAGCTGGAAAATTTGATGAAATAGCCGACAGAATCATACTAATTAAACCAGTTGACTTCAAGGAACAAACCGCAGTAATTGACAGAATCGGCGATTACGTTACTAAAAATGTTGGTTTAATCGTTGTTGACACTATGAATTCGCTTTACGGAGCTAAAGTAGCTGAGTCTTCAAGCAAAGCAAAAGCGTTTAGCGTTAACCGTGAATTAAACAGGCAAATGGCGCTTTTAGCACAAGTCGCAAAAATCCAGAAAATCCCAATCATAATCACCAGCCAAGTAAGAAGCATGTTTAGCGATCCATCTGGCAATGTTAAACCAGCCGCGAATCGTGTACTAACTTTTTGGGCTGACAACATAATATCTCTTAAGCCGACAGAAACAAAAACAATCAAAGCCACAATAGAGAAAAATCATGCAAAAATGGTGCATGTCACCTGTTATGTACAAATAGGTGAAAGAGGCATATCTGAGGCTGAATTCCGTGAATAAAATAGTTTGGTCGAAGCCATGGATATAGCTCAACTAATCGTTCAAGCTCTCATATTCATTTTTCCTGCCTACTGCGCAAACGGTACACCCGTGCTTGCTGGCGGCGGAACAAGAATCGATTTCGGCAGAAACTTTATTGACGGTAAACGATTGTTTGGCAACAACAAAACCTTCCGCGGATTCTTCTTCGGTTGGGGCGTGGGCGTGTTTGTCGGCTTAATTGAATGGTACATTTTCGGTTTTCCCCTCCTGTTTGCAGTGTTTACTCCGTTAGGCGCGTTGCTTGGCGATTTGACTGGAGCGTTCATTAAGAGGCGGCTTGACATTCAACCTGGCGGTATGCTTCCAATTGTTGACCAAATTGACTTTGTTGTTGGCGCAATAGTGATTGCGTTTTTGATTTCCCTGTTCAATCCAGTTCTTTTTGTGAGTTGGGAGATAGCTGTTACGACTCTGTTGATTACTCCACCGATTCACTTGTTCACCAACTTTTGTGCTTACAAATTGAAACTTAAAAAGCATCCTTGGTAAACAAGCGGCTAAGTTTACCTTCAAACGAAAAATTGCTTATTTTGAGCTGCTTTAAAATTTTTTAATTAAAACAAAAAAGAAAAAAAAGTTGACTCTTACGAGAGTTGTCCAGCTGCCTTGAAGCTGATTGCGCCTTCAAGGAATATGTATGATAGCAGTACAAGGCTGACGCCGATTATCATCAGCATGTATGCTTGTCTTGGTTTACTTGCGCTTTTAGTGCTTTGGTAAACTGACAGTAAACCAACAAATCCCATGAGGTACAGCATCATGGAAACGACTGTGTCAGAGACAAACTGGTTGCTGATGTCTGGAAACAAGAAGTAAAACTTGTTTTGGTAGAATAACGAGGGTAAAATATCTTTTTCTGTTAGGGTGAATAAGCCGCCTGCAAATAGGAACAAAGCGACACCAATGACTACAACTGTTATAATCACGGTAGATGGGTGGGTTGATAAGACTTTTTTGAACCATTTGCTAAGTGAAAAGGACAATGATGACTGTGTTGCGGTAGGTGCTGGTTTCATTTGCGGTTTCTTATTTTTCTTTGACATTTCTACTCTCGTCCTCAATTAGATGCTTTGCTACTTCTTTAGCCCATACTCCAGTTAATGAATTTTTCGAAATTTCAACCAAATAATCCTCCCAAGAAACCTCAGACGCCTTCTTCCAAACATCAAATTTCAGGCAAATATTCTGATAAGCTTTCAAATGCAGGCTACAGTAACCATCTTCTTTCTCAGGGCGGCTACAAATTTTGCAACTCATTGTTTTTTCTGCTCCTTAGCTGGACAGTTCGGGTTAAGGCATAAGTTCCATGGTTGTTTAGGGTTAATTAATACTTTAATGACTGGGTACCCGCAGGATTTACAGGGTGTTGCTAAAGGCTTGATTGTGCCTGTTTGAGGCAACGGAAAAGAAGTGCTGCATTTGCCTTCAAAAAAGTTGGTGCAGCCGACAAAGCGTTTGCCTGTTTTTTTGGAGCGGATAATCATTAGTTTTCCTGTTTGGCATTTGGGGCATTTGGCTATGGTTCGGTCATCAAGGCGTTTTTGTTGGATTTTTTGTCCAAGTTGTGCGCCTATTTTTAACTGGTTCTGTTTGAGCGCTGAAGTTACTGGTTTTAGTATTTCAATGGTGTCTTGAAGCACGTTTTGCTTGTTTTCCTGTTTTAGTTGTATTTGCTCCATTTTTTCTTCAAGTTTTCTTGTCATTTCACTGGAAACAACACTCGGACAATAGTTTCTTAGAACTTCTGTAACTTCAAAACCCAGGTCAGTGACAGCCATGCTTTGTGCCCCCTCCAAATATTTGCGGTCATAAAGCGTCTGAATTGTGGCTGCTCGTGTTGCTTTGGTGCCGATTTCTTCTTTCTCCATTTTTTTAAGCAGGCTCTTCGGATTGTATCTTGACGGTGGCTTAGTGAAATTGTTTTTTAAAGTAACTTTTTTTACTGCAACTTTTTGTCCCTCAAACAGCAGGGGCAACGAAATGTCTTTAGAATGCACGTAAGGCTTGTAATATTCCATCCAGCCTTCTTTCAATGTGCGGTGTCCAGTCATGAAAAACAGGTGCCGGTTAATATCTACTGAAACTTTGATGCTTTGTTTAAGGGCTGGTTCACCAAAAACTGCTAAGAACCGTTTAACAATCAGGTCGTAAATGTTCCTTTCAGCTGCGTCTAACGCTCTTTCAGGTAGGTTGCCTGTTGGGTAAATGGCTGGGTGTGCTGGGTCAAACTTGGCGCCTTCATTAGGTTTTAGTGTTGGTTGGGCTAAAAGTTTCTGTGCTAATTTTTGGTACAGGGGTGATTTGCCAAGTTTTCCAAGAATTGCTTTATACCCAATGGCGGGTGGCAGTTTTTGGCTGCTTGTTCTAGGGTAAGAAATCAGGGCGCTAACGTAAAGGTGTTGGGCAATGCTGGATGTGCGCATTGGTGTGTACTTGAAAAGGCTGTATGCTTCACTTTGAAGCGCGCCCAAATCAAACGGCACTGGTGGATTCTGCAAGAATTCTTTAACGTCAATTTTCGCTATTTGCCCTTCCTTAACTTTGCAGTCAGCCGCGATAGTGTTTGCTTCAGCCTTGGTTTCAATAACCTTCTTCTCGTATTCCAAATCAAACTGCCGGTCATCTATGGCTATTTTGGCTGTTAAACTCCAAAACGGGGTTGGAACAAAAGAACGAATGTTTTTCTCACGTATTTCCAAATACTTTAACGTTGGACCTTGCACGCGACCCGTACTCAACGTTGCAAAAGTTCCGCTACTGTTTTTAGCTGCCAAAGTTAGGGCTCGGGACAGGTTAATGCCGTAAAGCCAATCCACTTCATGTCTTGCCAAACCTGCTTCGACAAGTGCAAAATCAAGACTTGGCAACAAGTTGGCGAAGGATTCTCTAAGCTCTTCTCGGGTAAGTGTTGAGTACTTCATGCGTTTAGCCACTTTTTCTTTGCCTCCACATGCGTACCTTAGAATAGAGTAGCCTATTATGCTGCCTTCAATATCATAGTCGCAGGCGTCAACGAATTCTTCAGCGTTTTCAGATAATTTAGCGAGTACTTTTAGCCATGTTCGGATTTTTGATGCACCTTTTTCAGCCATCCAGCGTGGTACCCATTGATAATCAAAAACCGGGTAATCCCATTCACCTTTCTTAGTGTCTGCGACAGTGTATAAGTGGCCAAGGGCTGAGGCTACAATAATGCCTCTATCCCCATTTTTTGCGACAAAAAAGGGTACTCCATTGTCAGTTTCCCGTGCAGTCTTGCCGTTTGAGTCTAAAGCGGCAGCTATTCGGTTTGCCGCATCAGGCTTTTCAGATATTATTAACGTGTATTTTTTCAAACGCGCCTACCCTGTTAATGCTAGACTTCAATTTATCGGTCGCATTTAAAATAGTCAGATACTCTCTGAAAACTAACTGGTAAAAACTTGCATATTTAGCAATCAATAAATAGCCCATGTCATGATTAGTACAAGGGATTTAGGATGCCACAACGTGTAATTTGCCATGGTTGCGGTCATGTTTTGTATGAAGGGGTCGAACTTAGACCTCCAGACGAAATAATCCAGCAATATAACGGTAATTGCCCTAAATGTAGCAGAAAATTATCGCTTTTACCCATGGAAGTAGAGGTTAAGCCTGTAAACAAATAATTGGTTGACCATGCAAACCCAAGAAATCCCTGAATCTTCTAACAACGTTCCTATTAACATGACTCATTGGGAAATGGCTGCAAAAACCCGAATGGGAAAATATCTAACAAAAACTGAAATGGATTTCATTTTTAAAGCAGTTGATTTCTCAAAAACACGTCTTGTTCTTGATGTCGGTGCAGAATCTGGAAGAATTTCTCTTTATGCCTTAAACACCAAAACAAGCGTTGTAAGCATCGATATCGATTGTTTATCACTTAGAAGGCTTAAACAACGAACAAAACAAGCAAACATTATAGCAGCCGACGCCAGAAAATTGCCCTTCAAAAATGAAGTGTTCGACGCCGCATTCATGATTGAAGTGTTAGACTATATCCCTGAGCTTGAAGTTGCCCTAAATGATTGTAACCGAACATTAAAGCATGATTCAAACTGTGTTTTATCTTTCGGTAACAAATCAAGTTTCAAAGCTAAATTAAAAGGTCTAAAAGGTAAATCTTACATGCATTCATACAAAAATGTGGTGCAGGCTCTGCCCAAAACCGGGTTTACCTGTAAAGCACGGTTGGGGTATAACTGGTTGCCTTTTGGAAGAGTATCTGAGAATGCTTTGGTGCCAGTTTTAGCCTGGATAGAGCGGTGTTTTGGGTTAAGAAAATTGTGTAGATACAGCCCTTGGGTCATAATGCATGTGACTAAACAGTTAAACAAAAACTAGTTCTAGTACGGTTGTTTTTGGAAAGCCATAAATAAACCCCCATTGTGATATACACAAAATAAGCTAAAGATTAGAGAGATGGCTATACGTGAGGGGAAACTAATTGTCGAAAGAACAAGATGCTAGCGGTCTAAAATCTTTTGGAAAACGTTTCAAGGTTAATCATTCCTCTATCCTTGTAATTTCAGCGTTAATTCTGATACTCTTTGTCGCATTTACCTTAAGACTTATGCCTTTACGTTGGGAAATCCCGTCAGGCACAATTCACTTAAACGAATTCGACCCGTACTACCAATACAGTATTACCAATTACATGGTAAATAACGGTATATTCTCACCTTACACTGATCACTGGGTCAATTATCAACAATGGTACCCTGCTGGTCTTGATATGTCAAGGTCTCTTCCAGCGTTGCCTGCGACAGCAGCCGTATTATACCAGATAGTAAACGCTTTCGGCGTAAATGTCGATTTAATGGCGTTCTGTTCAGTATTAACTGTAGCTTTAGGCACCTTTGCCTGCTTGATACTTTACTTCATCGGAAAAGACATGGGCGGACGATCCTTAGGGTTATTTGCAGCACTTATCTTTGCATTAGCCCCTTCATTTCTGCAAAGAAGCTCATTAGGATTCTTCGACACTGAAATCCCTGGTGTCCTCGGTTTACTCTTGTTCATACTGCTGTTTATGCGGTCACTTGACCAGAAACGTTCAATGCGCGGAAGCCTGATTTACTCGGTAGGCGCAGCCTTGGCGTTAGCCTACTTCATCTCAGGCTGGGGTGCAGCATATTACGTCTTAGACTTAACCGCACTCTTCGCCTTCGTACTGGTAGTGCTAAAACGGTATGACCAACGCTTACTCATCAATTACAGCGTAACCATGGGGCTTGGTTTGCTCATTGCAACACAAGTTCCATACATTGGCCTTTCATACTTAACATCAGCTCCAATGGTTCCCGTTGCAGCAGTATTCATTGTTCTGCTTGTTGCTGAACTGTTACGCCACAATGTATCAGCAAAAACAAAAATGCTGGTGGCAGTGGCTGCAGTCGTCGCAATCATTGCAAGCTTCATTCCATTATGGTACTTTGGCTATCTTGGAGCTATTGCAACAAAGTTCTTCTCAGTTATCGACCCATTCGCACGTGCCGCTGCACCATTAATTGCGTCAGTAGCTGAACACAGAATCTCGGCATGGGGCAACCTCTACTACGAACTCGGCATAGGCATACTATTCTTCCTCGTAGGCCTATACTTCGTACTGAAAAACCCAACAAACCGCAACATATTCCTGCTAATCTTCGGCGCAACAGGCCTGTACTTTGGTGCTTCAATGGTGCGTTTGCTTGTAATATTTGCACCAGCATTCGCTTTAATCATGGGCGTAGGCATAATTGGTATGCTAAAGCCATTCATGACATTGCTTAGAGAAACACCAAATGCTGCCGCAAAAGCAAAACGAAAGCTCGTTCGCGTCAGCAAAGAATTCAGTGGACTTGGTGTCCTGTTGATATTCATCATCCTCCTGACACAATTTGCTTTCACTCCACAGAACGGTGGCATGCCCAGAGTCTACGACAGCGCTTACGTGCCTACATCAATTAGCTCTTCAAGCCTTCCAATAATTCCAAATGAACAAGTGCCCCAATGGTTAAACATGCTAAGCTACACAAAAGATAACCTGCAATCATCCGACGTTGTAGTTGCATGGTGGGACTATGGTTACTGGTTAAGCATTATGGGTAACGTCACCACACTCGCCGACAACGCTACAGTCAACAGCACGCAAATAGAAAACATTGGCTTCACGTTCATGGGCACTGAAGAGCAAGCGTTAAAGATGCTTTCCACTTACGGTCAAGAACGCGTCAAATACATCCTAGTCTTTACGGTTCTAGCTGTTCAACAGGTTCAAACTACCGATGGTCAGACAATGTACGTTGCTTACCCCTATGGTTTAGGTGATGAAGGCAAATGGATGTGGATGGCAAGAATCTCTGGAGGCGCACAACAACGATTAATCGACGAGGGCTTCATGGATGCAAACACTGCATGGACTGACGAATACTCATTCGGAAACAGCACAAACAACCAGTGGGTATGGAATGCACAGGGCCTGAACACTACAATCTACAAGCTGCTAACAACCGCTGAACACACATTCACTAACAGTACAAACGGACTCGTTACACCATCCAGCACCGCTGTAGATCTGAAATACTTTGACGTTGAATACATATCAGGCGCTGAAATCTCTGATTTAGGTCAATATGGCGGTTTGATTCCACTCGTTGCACTCTACAAAATCGATTGGGCAGCATACAACGCAGACCACCCAACCTCCTAATTTAGTCAACCAAAAAGGAAGCGGCTAAAGAGTGTTTCCGAAAGTCCCTGACCAACACAAAACCGGAAAACCTTTAGTCCCAAACGGTTTAGGCGTACTGTACGTCCTATTCACAACCGTCTACCTCTTTTTACTTTATTTTCTAGGTGAAGGACGCTCTGCAACTGCTGGCATTTCCGCACCATTAACCCTGGCAGTCTGTGTCTTATTTGGCGGCTTTATGGGTTTACTTGATGACTGGATGGACCTAAAATGGCGTTACAAAGCATTCATGCCCTTAATCGCAGCGTTACCATTAATTTACTTTGCAATAGGAATGAACGCTCGTACATCAATCACTTTACCTTTCATAGGCTTCATAGACTTTGGCGTATGGTACTTTTACCTAATAATCCCATTAATCGTAATGATAGTCACCAACACAGTAAACATGCTTGGCGGATTTAACGGGCTCGAATCCATATGTCCAGCAATCGTGCTAATCGGTTTAATGGGTCTCTCACTTGAAAATTCCCCAACATTATACCTACTCATGCTTGGACCCATTATCTTCTGGCTTATACTTGCAGGCTTAAATCTTCAAGGAAAAATATTTGTAGGCAACTCTGGGAGCTTCGCGATAGGTATGACTCTTGCAGCTTTTCCAATTATAGCTGACTTAAAGCTCAGCCTGTTAATCTCCATAATTCCTTATATCTTCAATTCTTCAGTAATTCTGTTAACCGTCTTCTTTACTCACAAAAAAGCATTAATAACATTCAAAGACGGCAAACTTGAATCAGACCACAGACGAAGCTTAGTCACAACAATAACATATCGCCGCCCCTTAACTGAACGCCAAATAGTCATTGCCGTCTCCGCAATCGTTGCAGCATTCACTTTGCTTGCCGTTCTTTACACTGTGTTAACTTAAGCTAAAAACTGCGCAAGTTTTGTCAAGCCAATGATTTCATCAAAGTTCAAACCTAACGCGTCAAGCACTTGGTCAAAAGTTGAATGCAGATAAGCTATGTATTTTTCCACATCAACTTCGTTTCTGGATGCCAATTCAACTGGTTTAACTCCTGAGTTAGGGTCATCAGCGCGTGAGGCTGCTTTGATTACCTTTACAAAGCTGATTTGGTCTCCTGCTCGAAGTTCTCTGCCGTTTTTCTGAAGAATTCTTGCAGCCTTAACGTGTTGAGGTGTAGTTTTTTTGTAACTTTCTAAGTCATCACCTAGAACAACATGGAACGCCAAGTCGTTAATGTTTGCCCATTCTCTTCTTTTTAGCGAGTTGTATCTTTCTCGGACAATGTTTGCAATGTCTTTTCTTGCGTTTTCGAAGTCAGCTGGGGATTTGACTTTTGCGAGGCGTTCTTTCATCTGGTTAAAAGCGTCTTTGATGAAGACTGGAATGTGCTTCTTTTTGCCTGTTAACCCTTTAACGTCAACTGTGCCATCTTCCAAGACGCCGAGGTAATTCTTTTTACGTGAACTAAAAACTGCATACCTGTAAGTTTTGTCGACGTCAATACCCATGTTTAATTCATGTTCAGTGTAACGTACTACTTCCTCAATTTGCTCTTTAGTGGGGTTCTTTAGGAATAAGCTGTCGGTGTCTCCGTAGAGCACTTTGATGCCTTGGGCTTCTGCGTGTTTAAGGATTTGGGTGATGCTGTAGCGGCCAATTGCGGCTGTTGCTTCCGCGACTGGTGGACAGTAAAGGTCAAAACTGTCAGCTCCAAAAACGCCGTAGCTAGCGTTCAAAATGACTTTAAGTGCACCTTGAGCAGTGCTGTACCAACTTCTCAGTTCCGGAGGCAAGGACTTGTCTTTAGCGCGACTCTTGTACCAGCGGACACGCAAATCCCTAAGCGAACCAATCAGCAAGCTCTCCAAAGCCTTCTGCTTAGTACAAACCCAATGCTGCGTATCAGGAATCATTTGGGTTCTGCATTCAGGGTGATTGCAGTCAATTGACTGGTAACCTAAATTCCAAACTTTAATTATTGAGGGGTACAGGCTGGGAAAGTCCATTACTGCAACATTAAAGTGAACACCCGGCGTTGGTTCGACAACGATTGCGCCTTTGTATTTTTTGCCTTTAATCACGGCGGTTGTGCTGGTTTTGCCTTTCTTGGTTAGGATGTCTTCTGCGTTTGGAATCAAGTAGCCGCGTTTGCGGTGCTCTCGGTGCATGAAGTTGCGTATCCATCGGCTGACTCCTTGACGGCTGACATCTTCCATTGGCATACTGCTGATTCTGGTCAAAACAAGCAGCAGTTTCATTGCTGAATCATCTTCAAAGCTTGTCAGTTTATAAGTGATTTCTGAGTCACGAAGACAATACTGAGAAAGCTCACTGTAGGAAAGGTCACCGAAGGCTTTGTCTAAATGAATTTTTTCCATGCCCAAAAGTGCTGCGCCGACGTCTCCGAGGCTTACGTCTTTGTAACGGTTGCTGTACGCGTAAATTTGGATTGAACGGTTAAAGAAGAACTTGTAAAGGTCAATGTGGATGCCGTATTTGATTAGGCAAACACGTTTTCCAACTTCTATTGGGATTTCGTTTCTGGAAAATCCAAGGTTCAATGCGCGGTGGATAAGATAGCGGAGGTCGAAGTCGTCACCGTTAAAGGTTAAAATGAATGGGTAATCGTTTAGAACCTTAAAGACTTCCCTGAGCAGGTCTGCTTCTGACTCGCAGAATTCTACGTCTATGCCGTTTACTTGGATTTTTCCGTTTTCTCTATCTCGTCTTTTGAGGACAAGGACTTTTTTGTCTCCGTCAGAACTGTAGATTGAACAGGCGATTACCGGGCATGCTCCTTCTCGCGCGTCGGGTACACGGTTAGAGAGTGGCGAGTAAACTTCAATGTCGATGGCTGCTCTTCGGAAGTTCGGCGCGGGATATTCTAGAAGTTTTGCCCACATTTCCGCAAACTCTCTTTCCTCAGGTGTGGCGTCATTGAAGACTTGGCGGATTTTCGTAAGCGACTGTTCCGCTTCATGAACCTTTGCTTCTTCCAAGTTGCCGTCTTTAACCTGATACATCATTCCCGGTAACAATTGTCGGTCGTAAATATAGGATTGGTAATATTTGATTTTGGATTCCCAGATTTTGGTGTCGCTGTCTTGAATTAGGCAACCGCAAACTTGGGGGTGGTCTTCTGGGATTATGTCTCTTATTGTGCCTGCTGGTCTTCCGCCGATGGCGAGAGGGTCTTTGGCGATGATTTTTGTAACTTGAATATTTTGGTTGGCTAAGGGGTCAAACCTTTGTTCAGTTACGCAACTGTCGTAGCCTTGATGGTTAACAATTCGGCTAAACTGCAAAACTTTCTCTTTAGGCAGACTGGTTAGACAGTAGGGTTTGTGTCCCGTGTTATCGTACCAGAAATAAAGTTCACCAGATTCAGGTTCATACAGTTTAATCACTGCTTTTTGTTGTCGTCCATCATAAGCGGCTGAGACAAAGTATGAAGGTGGAAGGTTGTTTGGTGCAAGTGGGGGGAGTATGCGGGGTTTTCTTTCTTTTTTAACTGGTGCAGAAACCACTTTTTCTTCAACTGGCGCCGTTACTGGTGCTGTTTGTGTTTCCGGTTTAATTTCAGCTTGCGCTGGTTTAATCTGCGGCGCTGCGGGTTTGCTTTCTTGCGTGAAGAATGAGTCTAAGGTTCTGTTTTGCACCATTCCCTCTCTGTTCCTTAGCTCTCACTATGACATTGACCGACTAAAATCTTTACCTTGCCCAAAAACTAGAAGTTACCTTAAAAACTGTTTAAACTAAAAAATGGAAAATAGCCAAAAAAGGTGTTTTTTAAGCCGGTTTTATTCCCATTCTTCTTCGTATTGTTTTCCTTCACGGATTAGCTCTCTTACGCGTGGGCCACCTTTGGCTCCACCTTTGCGTCCGGCTTCAGCAACTGACATTTTGCCTTTCTGCACTTCAATGTTTTCATCTCTATGCTTTCTTGACAAAACAAGTTCACCTCCATTCTGGTGAGCCTTGGGGTTTAGGAACACATGCTTCTAGCATGGATTGAATTCTTGATAAACATATGTGACTGTGACAAATCCATTACAGAACCTTGTATATAGAAAAAATATTCCTGTATATTTTACGTCGAGAAGCAATAATTTCCATTTTCACCCAGTTGACGCTTGACCAAGTTTTGGTCATACGGGTAAACGGTGAAAAAATTGAAAAAAACAACCAAAATGCTTCTTTTAAGTTTAGTTTTAGTTTGTATCACAACTTCAATATTTGCAGTTCCGGCAATCTCAACTAATTTCGGCGGCAGTAGGAACAGCATAAAAAACGTTATAGTGCTTGTTTCTGACGGTTGCTCTCAAAGCATAGAAACTCTCGCTCGCTGGTATAAAGGTGAATCATTAAATGTTGACGGCATAATTACTGGTTCAGTTGAAACTTGGATGGCTAACTCAGTAATCACTGATTCAGCACCAGCATCAACCGCTTTTGCAACAGGACACAAATCAACTAACGGCTTTATCGGCGTTGGTCCAAGAACAAGCGACCTCTTAACCGGCTACACACCAGATTCAGCACCATACGTGCCCTTAGCAACAGTTCTTGAAGCCTCACAACTTCAAGGCAAAGCAACAGGCCTTATCGCAACAAGCACCATAAGCCACGCAACCCCCGCAGGATACGCAGCCCACAACCCCAACAGAAACGACGAACTAGACATCATTGAACAAATGGTCTACAACGACATAGACGTTGTCTTCGGAGGCGGTGCAGCTGAACTTTTCCCCAAAAACCAGAATTATACAACAAGTTTTGGCGCTAACTGGACAGGCACAAGAACCGACGGCGAAAACCTCTATGATGCACTTTTAAGCAGAGGCTACAAGTTCGTTGACAGCCAAAGCACCTTGAACAGTTTGTATTCAGGTAAAGTTTGGGGACTTTTCGCTCCAAGCAACATGCAACCCGACATGGACCGTGCAATGTTTGCACCAAATGAGCCTTCACTTGCAGAAATGACAAAGAAAGCCGTACAACTCCTTTCAAAAGACCGTGACGGATTCTTCTTAATGGTTGAAGGCAGCCAAGTTGACTGGGCAGACCACGCAAATGACCCAATTTATGATGTAACAGACTTCTTAGCTTTCGACAAGGCAGTCGGTGTGGCACTTGACTTTGCCAAGAAAGACGGTCAAACACTTGTTATGGCATTCCCAGACCACAACTGCGGTGGCTTAACAATCGGCAGCTACTACCAAGACAAAAACGCCATTGGCCACTCATACACTGCAACAACAGTCGAAGACGTAGTTAACCCACTAAAAGGCATGCAAGTAACCTCCACAGGTTTAGCAAAACTGATTGCAGGAAAAACTAACGAAGAAACAAGAGACATAATCAACCAATACTGGAGCCTCAATTTAACCTTAGCTGATGTAGCAGCAATCAAAGCCTTAACAGTTGCTTCACCAACAAGAGCAGCAGTAAGCTTGGACTACGCAATTTCTGAGTTTGTTTGCCAGAAATACACTGTTTTCGGCTGGACAACCCATGGTCACACAGGCGAGGATGTTCCATTGTGGGCTTGGGGACCAAGAGACTCCGCACCAGTAGGTCACTACGACAACACTGACATGGCAAAAATCGTCGCCGACACCTTAGGCTTCAGTCTCAAACAGGCACAAAACAAACTCTACGTTAACGTATCAGCAGCCTTCAAACCAAACCAGTGGACACTAAACACAACTGACCCCGCAAACCCAGTTCTCCAAATCACCTTAAACGGCAAAACCGCGTATCTGCCAACAAGCAAAGACGTAATGACCATAAAATACAGCTACGGCTTCACCAGAACTTACAACCTTGAGGGCTTAGTCGTTCGTGCACCAATGATTGATGCAAACCAAGTCTTCGTGCCACAACAAGCAATATCCCTACTAAAATAGACACTCAACCTCACCCTACTTTTTCTTCTTAACTCATTTTTCTGTTTGAATTACTTATTTAGAAGCTTCGCATTCTCTATGGCTGTGAATTTGCAGTGTTAAAAAATGCTTGGACAATCGCCATTGAAACATTGAGCTGGATAGAAATGCAACGCTTAAGCGAACACATCGCCTTAGCACGCACCATAAAGCAGCTAAACGAAACCAACCCAAACGCCATCCGTTACGCCTACGGACTCGTCGTAGAAACAACCCGCCGCCGAAACCTAATCGACAAATACATCAACACAGTGATTGCACCGAAAAAAATCAGCGAATTCAACCTTGGCGTCCAAGCTTTCCTTAGACTTTACGTTTACCAAACTCGTGTCGCAAAAAACTGGGGTAAATACAATCTGCAGGAAGCCCAAAACATTGCAGGCATGGGACGCAATATCCTTGGCTGGAAAACCCTTTCTGATGTCGAGCAGTACCTTGGCTTTTTACTAACCCGTCAGCTTCAACCGATTTTGGAAGCCGCTGATGATGAGGAACGATTAAGTCTTGAAACTTTCCAGCCGCTGTGGTTTGTTAAATACTGCGTAAATCTGCTTGGAAGCGAAGAAGCAGTACCGTTCCTGCACGCAAGCAATATTCCACCACCCACATACATTCGACTAAACACACTCAAAGGCAATCCTGAAGAAATTCTCCAAAAACTCGCTTCTGAAGGCGTAAAACTCCAAAAAGCCGAACCTCTACAAGACACATACAAAGTGTTGGAACTCAAGCAGCCACTAAACACCCTTGAAAGCTCAAAGCAGGGACTGTTTTACATTCAAGACAAAGCCAGCTGCTTCGCAGCACAAGCCGCCGCGCCTAAACCTGGCAACAAAGTGTTTGACGTCTGCGCCGCACCCGGAGCCAAAACAACTTATCTTGCACAGTTAATGCAGAATCAAGGCAGCATAGTCTCTGTTGACTTTTCAAAGCGTCGCATGAAGACTTGGCGTCAAGAAATCAACTACATGGGCGTAACAATCGCAGACTCAGTAACAGCCGACGCACGCCTGCCCCTGCCTTTGATGGGTGAGGCTAACCTTGTCATTTTAGACCCGCCATGCACAAGCACAGGAGTCTTTGCCAAGCAACCTTCAGCCAAATGGCGCCTAAGCCAAAAATCAATAGAAAACATGGCGGAAGTTCAACAGCAAATGATAAACAACTGCAGCCAAAAAGTCGCATCAGGCGGTTACCTAACATACTCAACATGCAGCATCACTGTTGAAGAAAACGAAATGGTCATCGAACGCTTCCTAAAAGAACACTCCGACTTCCATCTTGTCGAGATTTCGCCTGAACTTGGCGTGCCTGGACTGCGTGGATTGACTCAATGCAGAAGGCTCTACCCGCACCTGCATCAATGCAACGGATTCTTCATAGCAAAACTCCAAAAAACTTGAAAAAATGGTTAGTAAACATTTCTTTACTAACTTTAGTAAGGATTTCTTTACGAGAACCCTTTTTACAATTGATGACTTAACCCTTTTTGGTGTTAACTGAAACATGCTCAAGGCTGTACCATGTATCTTGCACGTAAAAATTTTCTTTCTCTCCATTTGCAAACCCTAAAAAACCTCGAAAACCGTGCAAGCTACAAGGTCAGCTTTAGCAAATCAGTTCTACACAATAATGACCAAAGTGGTCAGCAGGGTCTGATTGGACCGCTGTTCTTTTTTCTATTATTCATCGAAGATGAAAACTTCTTCTATTGTGGTTCCCAACACTTTTGCTATGTCGTGTGCCAACTGAAGGCTGGGATTGTATTTTCCTTTTTCAAGGAAAAGTATTGTTTCCCTTCTGACCCCTACCATTTGAGCCAATTGTTCTTGGGTTAACTGGCGTTTTTCGCGTAGTTCTTTCATTTTGGTTTTGAATGGAATGGTTTAGTCTCCTTTTTTGTCGTAGTAGTTAAATGAGGAGACGAAGCCCGAGAGTGCGATGATGGGTATGGCGACGATTGCGGATATGAATGCGCCGGAGTAAAGGTCAAGGAATGCGATGCATGCAACTGACGGGAAGAGGCTGATGAAGAAGGCGTTTCGTGCCGCTTTTGTGATGTTGGCCATCCAGCGTTCGTCCATTTGGATTTTGCCGTCTCTGGTTTTAGGGGTGATGTAGACGAAGAAGAGGAAGAGTAGGAATAGGAGGTAGAGCAACTGGTTGTTGTATATGATGCCTAGGATGCCTGTGAAGCCGAGGAATCCGAACCATCTTTGGCTAAATTTTAGTGTCATGCTTGTTACACCTTTATTATGCCTAATACTCCTAGTGGGCCAAGTATTAGTCCGATTGCTCCTAATGCGCCTAGGTACTTTAGGTTCTCGTTCCAGTGTCTGAAATGGGTAAAGCCGACGAATAGGCATGCCCAGAAGAGGTACCATGGGTTGTGGTAGATGAATGCGTTTACGACTTGGAAACCGGCGAAGCCTATGAGTCCGACGGCTCCGTTTACGAGTCGGGATGATTGTTTTTTGGTTTTTTGCTCTGTTTTTGTTTGGGTGTTTTGCATTAACATCGCCTGATGTTATGTATTTCTAACGTTATATATTTCTAACATTTGCTATTTATAAACATTTCCAGCACAAGCCCTCCTTCTCAAAACACATCACCAACCTATTAGAAGCCAAATAGCAAATCATTGCAGAAACCTATAGGGGGGTAGGTGCTATTGACGATTTTTCATTTCAAAACATGTAGAAATCCAAATTAGGCTTACTTTTTGTTGTTGGAAATGCTTATTATTGAGCCTTGCTTATTGCCTGTTACAGAAGGAATAAACGTGAGTGACGAATTATCAAAATTACCTCCTAACGTCCAAGAACGATTGCTTAGACTCCAGCAGCTACAGCAAACCCTGCAGTCAATTCTTGCACAAAAACAGCAGGTTGAAATGGAGAAAAGTGAAGTAGAACAAACCTTGGCTGAAATGGCAAAAACAGCCGACGACGCAGTAATCTACAAAGCAATCGGCTCACTACTTGTAAAATCTGAAAAAGCCAAAATCACAGCAGACTTAAACGAACGCAAAGACCTTCTAGCTACACGCAGCACCGTTATCACAAAGCAAGAAGAACGCATACGCAGCCAAGTCAAAGAAACACAAGCCAAACTACAAGAAGAAATAAACCCCGCAGCGGGTCAACAGTAACCTTCTTTTTTAGGTGACATGATTCTTGGTAGAGCTGGGTTTACCCGAGCTAACTACCGAACAGATTGAAACTTTGTGTGCGACAGCTGAAAATGCTGCCCGCAAGTATATTCACGCTAAGATTGGTTCTAAACTGGTTGACCGTTTAGATATTGCTGTTGAAGCTGAAGGCACAAAACCTGTTAATTTAAGTGTAGAAATAGACCTTGTCCTTAACGATGCCGCCAAAAATGTTGATGCCGACGCGCTGGTAAAAGAGGCAGTCGCAGAAGCACATTTGGCAAGTGAAAACTTTTTGAGAAAACTATTATGAGCATTAACCAAATTGTCGATATTCTAAAAGAACAACAGGCCACGTTTGTGCTATTGTTATGCCACAAGAGTGCAGACGCTGATGCTGTGTGTTCAGCTTACGCTTTTCAAGGATTGCTTAAACGTTTCCTGCCAGATTTGGTGGTTGAGATTGGGGCGCCGCAGGGTATAAACAAGCCAACAAAACAGTTGCTTGAAAACCTGCCAATCACCGTTAACCTGAAACCCAACATTGAGTCTGCAAGTGTCATTTTCCTCATAGACATGAACACTGTTGAGCAGCTTGATGAAGTTGTCGACCGCCTAAAAGCTTCAAAAGCATCCATGATAATAATTGACCATCACACACCCAGCCCCGACACTGAACAAATCTGCAAATTCTTCATCATAAACGAGCAAGCAGCCGCCACATGCGAAATCATCTATGACCTATATCAAAAAGCTGAAGTCCAATTAACCTTAAACGAAGCAAAAGCCCTCTTTACAGGCATAGCTTTTGACACACGCCACTTTGCTCTGGGCGATTCAGACACTTTCCGAATTGCAGGTGACCTCGTAAACGCTGGCGTAGACGCTCAGGCCATGCTGGCTTTGTTCTCTAATCCAATAGAAAACTCTGAGAGGCTTGCTAAGCTTAAAGCTTGTAAAAGAGCAAAAATCGAAAAAATCGGTGACTGGATAATCACGCTTTCCCATGTTAGCGCTTACGAAGCTTCAGCCGCCAAATCCCTTGTTGATTTAGGTGCACACATGGCAGCCGTTGCAGGAAAGAAAGCAGGCAAACTTGAAGTAAGCCTCCGCTGCAACCGTGACTTTACCGAAAAAACCGGTATCCACCTTGGAAAAGACATTGCAATGCCTTTGGGTGAAAGCCTTGAAGGCGTAGGTGGAGGTCACGCAATGGCTGCAGGCGTAAACGCTAAAGGCGAAATAGAAGACGCATTAGCTAAATGCTTAGCACTTTTGAAAGGGAAAATACCCACAAATGCGTAGCTACGCTTAAATGAAGCTATGTTCACGCTTAATGTTTAGCAGGCACAAGTGCGATGGCGATAATTGAAATCAAAGACCTCGTGTATTCTTATCCCGGCGCGACTAAACCGTCAATTGACGGTGTTTCTCTTAAGATAGATAAGGGCGAATTTGTGCTTATTACTGGCCCAAGCGGCTGCGGAAAAACCTCACTGTGCCGATGTTTCAACGGACTCATACCGCATTTTTATCAGGGCGAACTTAAAGGCCAAATCACTGTTGCTGACCAAGACATAACCAGCAAACAAACATTTGACATGGCAAAACACGTTGGTCTCGTCTTCCAAAACCCTGAAAACCAGCTTTTCGCACTCAGTGTAGAAAAAGATGTTGCGTTTGGTCTTGAAAATCTTGGTATGTCTCGGGAAGAAATGCGTAAACGCGTCGATTGGGCACTTAATTTAACAGGTATTTACGATTTACGTGAACGTTCTCCGCATGAAGTTTCAGGTGGTCAACAGCAGCGTGTGGCAATCGCGTCTGTTTTGGCTATGCAGCCTGAAATTATTGTTTTGGATGAGCCTACTTCTTTTCTTGACCCCTTGAGTGCGGAGAAAATTTTTGATGTTATTTACAAACTTAATCAAGAGCAGGGTATTACGGTTGTGCTTGTTGAGCACAGGCTGGATTTAACCGCCAAATATACTAATCACTTGGTTGTTATGGATAAAGGCAAAGTCCATCTTGAAGGAAACCCCCGCGATATTCTTTATAGTGAAGAAACCAGCCAAATAGGCGTCGGCATTCCGAAAGCCACTTTGCTTTACAAGAAGTTAAAGCAAGCCGGGTTTAATGTTAACAAACAAACACCCTTGTCCTCAGACGAGCTTGCCGATCAACTTTTGGAGGCGCTACGGAAATGATTGTAATCGAAGACATCCACTACTCATACGCAAACAATGTGGAAGCCCTAAAAGGCGTCTCCTTAACCATCAAAGACGGCGAATTTGTCGCAATTATGGGACAAAACGGTGCGGGAAAAACCACCTTCATAAAACATTTCAACGGACTTCTAAAACCATCAATGGGCACGGTTCGTGTGGACGGGGTTGAAACCACAAAAACCAGCGTCGCAGCCCTTGCAAGAAACGTTGGTTTCGTATTTCAAAACCCTGATAACCAGCTTTTCAGTGAAACCGTTGAAGACGAAATCGCTTTTGCCCTAAAAAACTTCGGTATGGACAAAGAAACAATTGAAAAACGGGTAACTTGGGCAATGGATTTGCTTTCGATTTCGCAGTACCGTAAGACTTCGCCGTTTCTGCTTAGCGGTGGGGAACGTAAACGTGTGGCGTTGGCATCCGTTTTGGCTTGGGACCCAGAAACCCTTGTCCTTGATGAGCCAACAATTGGGCAAGACCATGAACAGAAAGAAAGACTGCGCCAATTCGTAATGCAGTTGCAGACAAAAAAGAAAACAGTTGTTATGGTTACTCATGACGTGGAGTTTGTTGCTGAATGCAACCCACGCGTTATTTTAATGCGAGACGGCAAAATTGTTGCTGACGGCATAGCTAAAGACATCCTAACCAACCCCAAACTGCTCCAAGAATCCTCCATTGTGCTGCCCCAGATTGCGCAGGTTTTCACTAAACTTGCACCTTTGGGCTTGCCTGCAGACATAATTGACATTGACGAAGCTGAAACAGCAATACTTGCAAAAGCTAAGGAGGGCAGGTGCAGATGAGCGTTTTTGACGGCTTAAAATTCCGAAAAGTCTACTCGCCCATCCACAACTTGGACCCAAGAATCAAATTCGTCTATGTTATTGCCATCTTCATCAGCGCTATCTTATTCTATCAAATCCTGCCCCTTGCAATCTTGTTCGTAATGCAGTTGCCTTTCGTGTTTCTGGCGCGTGTCCAAAAACAGTGGGTGCGTTCACTGCGCGGTGCAGCTTTCCTTGCCAGCTTTATCTTCATAATTAACATAATTACAACTTACCTAACAAGCGGCTACACCCTAACCTTGCCACAAATCGAAGGCGCTATAGCCATGACTATGCGTTTTGTCGTGCTGGTTGAATCCTTCTCAGTCTTCTTCCTAACCACGTCACCCGACCACTTGGGATTAGCATTGGAACAATCACGCGTGCCATACGAATTTGCGTTCGCATTTACAACAGCAGTCCGCTTTGTGCCAGTCTTAGCAGAGGAAGCCCAAACAATCATGGACGCCCAGAAAGCTCGCGGCTTGGAACTGGAGAAGGGCAGCATTCTAAAACGTATCAGAAACTACATCCCCATTCTCATCCCACTTATCGTTAGCGCTATTCGTCGAAGCTTGGAACTTGCAGAAGCAATGGAGTCACGGGCTTGGGGTGCAACAAAGAAACGCACAAACCTGTACCTACTACAACTGCACAAAGGCGACTTCATACTGCTTGGCATATCTGCACTGGTGTTGGTTGTAACCATTTATGTGGTCTTGTTTGTGCCAATACCGTTGATAAGCAGCTTTTTCTAAAACCCTTTTTTTACTGTTTTTCAACATACTAATGCCTTGGTTTTTAGCCATTAGCACCCTACCCCCCTTAGTGAATTGCAGCTTAATGCTCGTTTTCTACCTACCCCCTATAGGTTTAAACATAGAACCACTATTAGGATCCAAATAGGCGGCAAATAGGTTGGTAATTCCGCTTTTTTTGGGCGCGTGTTTCTTGTTTATGGTGTTCGGGTATGTATTTTTAACACATATACCTTATTAAGACTTAATACACCGTTTACTTGTTCAACACAACATATAGTTTACCACAGGAGGTTACGGAGTAGACGAAGAAGGCTAAACCACAAGAGGCTCCAACAATCGAAACACCAGCAGAGCCCATAGCCGTAGTAAGCTCCGAAGCCTCCCGACGACCAACAGTTTTCCAAGAAGTCTACCCCCTGCAGGAACCCTACGTTTACGCAGCAATCGTCCGCGAAAAGGACACCCAAAAAATCCGTTACGAAATCATCGAACCCACCCTTGACCCTCAAGAAGAAAAGTACCTAAAAGAAATCAAAAGCATCCTAATGGAAGTCCTCAACGTCAACCTCAAAGAAGTAGGCTCCAAAGAAAAAGCCGAAGCCTACCTCAGAGAAAAAATCAAGGAAACAGTCAAAAAATATCACATAAAAATTCCCCAAGAAGCCGTCGACAAACTCAGTTACTACATTATCCGCGACTTTGTCGGTTACGGCAAAATTGACCCGTTAATGAAAGACCAAATGATTGAAGACATCTCCACCGACGGCGTCAGCATTCCCATTTATGTGTGGCACCGAATGTACGAGTCACTGCCCACAAACATCCAATTTAATGATGCTCAGGAACTGGACAATTTCGTAATTCGTCTTGCATATTTGGCGGGCAAAAACGTTTCCATTGCAGCGCCGATTTTGGATGCTTCACTTCCTGAAGGTAGCCGTATCCAACTTACTTACGGCAAAGAAGTCACCAAAAGAGGCTCAACCTTCACTATCAGACGTTTCAAGGCTGACCCCTTAACAATTTCCGACTTAATCGCTTTCAACACGATTTCTTCAGAAATGGCTGCTTACCTTTGGTTCCTGATTGAAAACAAAGCTTCAGTTATGGTTGCTGGAGGTATCGCTTGTGGAAAAACAACTATCCTCAATTGTCTTTCAATGTTTATCAAGCCAGAAATGAAAATTGTCAGTGTCGAAGATACCCAAGAAATTAACCTGCCACACGAAAACTGGATACCCTCTGTCGTCCGAGCTGGCTTTAAAGCTAACGACAAAAGCGCCAGCACAATCACACTTTACGATTTGCTCAGAGCGGCTGTGCGTCAAAGACCCGATTACATCATTGTAGGAGAAGTTAGAGGCGATGAGGCTTACACGCTGTTTCAGGCTATGGCTACTGGGCACTTGGGTATGTGTACTATTCACGCTGAATCTGTGGAAGCAGTTATCCGTAGACTTGAATCTGAACCAATGAACATTCCCAAAACTTTGGTGGCCATGACAAACGTGGTTTTGGTTATGGAACGCACCGAAATCAACGGAAAACCCGCTCGCCGAGTCAACGTCGCAGCCGAAGTAAATGGCATAGACCCAAAAACAAATGACATAACAACCCAAGACGTTTTCCGTTATCACCAACGAAAAGATGATTTTACGTTTTTGGGAGAAAGCCGTCTGCTTGAGAAGAACGCCAAAAAGTTGGGTTTGCCTCAAGACGCTTTAATGCGTGAGTTAGAATCACGAAAGCTGGTGTTGGAGTGGATGGTTAAGGAAGGCATCCGCAAACACAGCGAGGTCGCAAACGTAATCCGCGAATACTACGCTAACCCGAAAAGGGTGGTTCAAAAGGCAAGGATGGGCTTGACTTGAAAGAGCAAAGCAAGTTCAAGGCATTAATCGCGGAACTAAAAGACAAATTTGAAACGCTACAAACGCCCGCAGATAGCAAACCCAAAACCAAAAATGATGACCCAACCAACCAACTGGAAAAGCCATCCGCGTACGCTTACGGTTTAATCGGACAAAAAACAGGCAAGTTCATGCCGCTTTTCGAAGGTTTAGACCGCAACATAGCCAAGTCAGGCTTAAAAATCAACTTCAAAGCATATATCAGCCTAACCTTGTTTGGGTCACTGCTGATTGTTTTGCCAGTAACAATTGTTTTGCCTCTTGTGTTATTTTATGTTTTTCACATGGCACTTTCATCGGTGCTGTTGTTCGGGGTAGGCGGGGCAATGCTCACGTGGGCAGTCTCGATTTTCGGGTTTTACTTTTACCCAAGCTACCTTGCAGACAAACGCAAACGTGACATTGAAGACGAAATGCCGTTTTTAACCGGTTACATGTCCATTCTTGCAAGCGCAGGAGTCCCACCTGAACGCATGTTCGAATCCATATCCGCCTTAGAATCACCTTTGGCAGCGTCATTTGAAGCAAAAGACATAGTCCGAGACGTCAACCTGTTCGGGCTCGACATCGTTTCAGCGCTCCAGAAAACCTCTGCAAGAACGCCGTCTGAAAAACTCAGAAACGTACTTGAAGGCGTAATTTCGACTATTCATTCAGGCAGCAACCTTGGAGCGTTTCTGCGGACACGTTTCAAGACGGCAATGCGGCTAAAACGGTTAAGCCTCAAAAAATATTCCGACAACCTCTCCGTACTTTCAGAGCTTTACGTCGCTATACTGCTTACTGGACCGTTGCTGTTAGCGATTATGGTGTCGGTTATGTCGGTTATGGGTGGCGGAACAATCGGCATCTTTTCTCCAGAAATGCTGCTAAACATGCTAACCTTCATTGGAATCCCTATTTGCGCATTAATCTTCCTCGTAATACTTGACTCAGTGTCGCCAAAATGGTAAAAGGAGCACAGTAATGCCGAAAATAAACCAGAAAGTTAAGCAAATCACGCTGGTAGTGTCGATTATTGCAGCTGTGACTCTGTCAATTTTTGGTTACATGTTTTTCGGTGTCGGAGCAATCGACAACTTTGTCTTCTTTAGTGTGGTTTTAGCAATTACGCCATTCGCTGTCTTGGATTATGTCGATTATTCTTGGCGAAAAAATGTCGACTCCCAGCTACCTGAGCTTTTCAGAAGCATTGTTCAAGCCCAAGAAACTGGTATGACGTTGCCGCAGGCGTTGGAAGAAGCAGCAAAACGCAACTATGGACCATTAACTGGAGAATTGCGTAAGATGACGGTTCAGATTTCTTGGGGCGCCAGTTTCGAAGAAGCACTACAAGCGTTTGGGAAACGTGTCGGAACTGTTTTGGCGCTTCGCACTGTACCAATGATTATTGAAGCTGGACGTTCAGGTGGTCACGTTGAGAAAGTGTTTGAGCCAATGGGCAACTTCATACAAACAACGTTGCTGCTGGAAAAGGAACGCAAAACCCAGACACGCCCATACGTCGCCATAATTTACGTTGCCCTATTCGTATTCCTATTCACAATTGCAATCCTGTTCAAGACCTTCTTTACAGGTGTTGACGGTTTATCGCTTTTCAATACGGGCGCCAGTTCAGCAGCAGACCTGAAAGCGATTTTTCTGCACCTTTCGCTAATGCAGGGTTTCTTTGGCGGTTTAGTTGCAGGCAAAATGAGTGAAGGCACCATTAGTGCAGGGTTAAAGCACAGTGTAGTGATGATGCTGATGGGCTATTTGACGATAACATTCTTCCTATGAGGCAAAAAATATGATGAAACTGTTAAAACGGTTGCTTTACGATAAACGTGCCATTTCGGCGGTGCTAAGCCACTTGTTACTTACGGTAGTGGCTGTCGCGTTAATGGCAGTCGCCACTTCGGCAACCTACGTTATAACCACGGATCTTCGACAAAACATGGGTGAACGTGTCACTGTAGAAGATGTCTGGTTTAATTCAGCAACCAAAACCGTTGTCCTGTACCTTGGTAACGTGGGAAAAGTTGACATTCAAGTCACAGCAGTTTACGTTAACCATGTGAGCCAGCCGTTTCCAGCTTTTAGTCTAAAAGTCGGTGAAGAGGGCTCATTGCAGGTCTATTTTGACAGTTGGGACTCCGGTGAAGTATACTACATCGATATTGTAACAAGCAGAGGTAACCATGTTGCAGGCAGCTACAAAGCAGTTTAAAGTGTTAGGTCGCCAAAAACGTGGCATAAGCACCGTGATAGTGGTGATGCTAAGCCTCGCCTTAATGGTTACCGTCGTGGGCAACATGGTGCTATGGAGTTATCAAATGAACGATTTAGACATGCAGCGAATGCAAGAAAACATCAGCCTAAAAAACGTCGCCACCGCCAAAGGCTCAACCAGCTTTGAAATGAAAAACAGTGGTCCAAACGGCGTTCACATAGTTGCAGTATGGATTATCGATTCAAAAACCCATCAACGCTACACAGTAGACTTTTTCCTTAACCCTGGCGAAACTGCCACTTACACAGAAAAAACAATCAGCCTGCCCAAAGATTACACGGTTGTAAAAATAGTAACAGAAAGAGGCAACACAGCCGTTTACTCGCCAGTTTAAGTTAAATTCATTTTTTCTTTTAAGGCTGCAACTGCTTCGTTAGGGTTCTTTGCTTCTACTGCTTGAATGTTGTAGAGTTCAGCCATTTTTTTGGCGTTATCATTTAGTTTTGGAACCGCGATTAGGTAGGCTTTTTCTGGGGAAACATCAAAAATTTTGGCGAACAGGGCAATTATGGGTTGTTCTGAAACGCTGTTTTCGGCTGTTGCTATGTCGATTACTGTTTTTCTTGAAGCATCCGAGTTGTAGGCTACTATGTCGAATGTGTGGTTGGCGCCTGATTTGCCTTTGACAACAGCGGAGGTTTCAACTTTTAAGCCTTGCTTGGTTAACAGGTTGCTTACTGCCGATGATAAGTACCAGTTTATTGATGACTCAGCTTTAATGTTAGCTTTCAAAGTGTAAGAGTACACGTCGTCGATGACTGCTTCTTCAAAAGTGGATACTTCATGGCAGTCCTTGCAGAAATGCTCTGGAACTGGAATATCAAAGCTTTTGTTGCAGTCTTTACAAGAGCACCATACACCAGCTTTGCGGTAGTCACCGTCAAGCTTTTTGAGTTCCTGCCGACATTTAGGACAGATTAAGTTGCCGTTTTGCTGGAATTTTGTTTCCAAATCCATGTAGCCGCATTTTATGTGTTCGATGAGGCTGCTTTTTTGGATGTTAAATGATTTGCAGAATGGGCAACAATACCTGAAAGTCAGGTTGTGCGATTTGCATTGAGGACAGGAAATGGTTTTGTCGAAAATTTTCTTTTCCAAGATTCCTAATTCTGTAAGTTTGCTTAAGAATGGTTCAACTTTTGTTTTGTCTCCAAGGATTTCTTCAACAAGGGGGTAATGATAACCCATTTTTTGAGAATAAACGGGTTCTAAACTGGTTATCTGGCCGTTAACGAATTTACTTATTAACGTCTGTACGTTGTAATCGCCGTTAATTGAAGCTACTTGTTTTTTCTCACTTTCAGCCATTTCAAACCAATTCTTTTTTTATACTTCGGAATTTGGATTTGATGTTAAGATTCGGGTGCCATTAATTGATATGTACACTTTTTTAAGTTTTTCTTACCGAGACATGTTGAAATATGTACATACAAGCCATTTTCTGCTATACGGGTGTTTAGCAGGCTGTTGATTTACTGTGTGAACGCGCGTTTTTCTGGCTAAATTCCCTAAATCTATCTGGTGAAGTAAGACATAGGGCAAAATATAGCCTTTAAGCAGCCAAAATCCATATCCAAACTCAACACACAATGAAAAAGCTATATTACAAAACAACCCTTTAAGGTGCAAGGAATTTTACATGTCAGAGCAAACCCGATTCGGCACCGCAGGAGTACCCCCAACCTTTAGGCTGCTAAAAGCAAAAATGCAAGACGTACCCGGACTTCTACGTGAAGAAGGACTTGACGCTTTCGAATATCAAGCTGTCAGGTGGGGCGGCAAACCACAGATAAAACAGCAAGACGCAGAAAAACTCGGCGGCGAAGCAAAAAAACATGACATCCGATTAAGCATGCACGGCTCCTACTTTATCAATTTTGCAGGCAAAGACGACGTGGTAGCTGCAAGTAAGGAACGGCTTATCGCTGGGGCAACCGCGGCAGACTGGATGGGTGCTTACGTGATTGTTTTCCATACTGGTTTTTACGGCAAATTTGAAAAAAGCTACGCGTTTAAAGGATGCGTTAAGGCCCTAAACGACGTAAGCCAAACAGTCAAAGACATGGGTTTAAAAGTAAAGCTTGGGCCAGAAACCATGGGCAGAAAATTTCAAGTAGGCAGCATAGATGAAATAATAACAATCTGCCAAGAGGTCGAAGGTATTCAGTTGGTTGTTGACTGGGGGCACCTGCACGCAAGAAACCTTGGGGCTTTCCGCAAAGTTGAAGATGTCCGCGCGGTAGCTGAAAAGATTGAATCAACCCTTGGAACAGAAGCCCTCCGCGATATGCATTGTCACTTTTCCAAAATCGAATTTACTAGTCAAGGTGAACGTAAACACCACATATTAGATGAGCCTCGGTATGGACCAGATTTTGAGTTGCTCGCAAAAGTCCTTGTTGACTTCAAAATGCATCCAACAATAATTTGTGAAACACCCATCCTTGACATTGACGCTTTAAAAATGAAGAACATGTTAAAGCAAGTAATGGAAGGCAAAACAAACGTTGACCCCCAACAAAAATTGCATTTTTGAAGTTAACAAACACTTAAGACTTAATCCTTCTTTACTTGTTTTGAGGCTTACATTTGTCTACCCGTTCAAGTCTGGTTGATGCAAAAATTATTGACCTTACTCCAAATAACATTGCTGATTACGGCGTCTGCGGTTACAAAGACGTTAAAAAACAAGTGGAGTTAAGACGAAAAATTGACTGGTTCAAAACGTATTATCCTAAAGGGTTACGCATAAAAGTGGTCTTAGCTGATAAAGGCGGTTATCAGGGCATGCTTGAATACATTCCAGGAAAATACGCTCACCGCCCCGTAGAAGCCGACGGCTACATGTTTATCCACTGTGTTTTTGTTGGGTTCAAAAACGAGTTTAAACACAAAGGCTACGCGACAGCGTTAATCGATGAATGCATCAACGAAACCAAAGATGCAGGCATGAAGGGCGTCGCTGTTGTCACACGGAAAGGCTCCTTTATGGCTAAAAAGGACATTTTCTTAAAAAAAGGTTTCAAACAGGTGGATAAAGCTGAACCTGATTTTGAATTATTAGTCCTAAAATTCGATGAACAAGCGGACAATCCGAAATTCAAAAATTTCGACCTCACTCCATACAAAGATGGTTTAACCATAATTCGTTCACCACAATGCCCCTACTCAGTTAAAAATGTTGAAGCCATAATGAAAACCGCTGAAAAACTAAACCTCAAACCATGTCTAATTGACTTAACTGATGCTGAATCCGCTCAGCAGTCACCATGCGCTTTCGGAACCTTCTGTATAATCTACAACGGTAAAATCCTCAGCCACCACCCAATAAGCAACACGCGCTTCGAAAACATTATGAAAACAATCAAACCCTGATCTCGCTTCAAAATTTTTGTTACCGTTTGTTGGTTTGCTGTTAGCGCTAAAGGTGAAAGCCAAATGTCCCATATGTCTTAAAGTAATTGTTACGCAATTATCCTTGAAAACCGTGAAGACTTTAAGGAAGCTAAACTGTAATGGTTCAAATGTTCAGCAACATAGAGGTTGAAGCTTAATGTTCCGCAAACTCATGACTCTTGACGAAGCAAAAAAAATTGTTGACGAAAATTTTAAGCCAGCCGCGATAGGCGACGAAGACGTTGCACTTCTAGAAGCCTACAACCGTGTGCTCAAAGAAGACATCGTGTCCACTTTGGATATTCCTCCGTTTAACCGTTCAACCGTTGACGGTTACGCTGTAAGGGCAGAAGACACCTTTGGCGCCGACGAAAACCAGCCAGTTACACTTAAGATTTCAGGAATGATTCTTGCTGGCGAACAGCCGAAAATGGTTTTAGGAAAAAATGAAGCAGTCGAGATTGTCACTGGCGCTCCTTTGCCTGAAGGCGCAGACGCTGTTGTTATGGTTGAGGATGCTGAACGCGAAGATACTCAGCTACAAGTTTACTCCCCTGTATCTCCACACATGAATGTCATGAAGAAAGGCTCCGACATTAAAAACGGGGCGATAGTTCTTCACGCTGGACAAGTCTTAGGCGCCCCCGAAATCGGTGTTTTAGCTGCTTTAGGCTTAACCAAAGCCCGATGTTTTAAACCTCCAATGGTTGCCGTTTTATCCACAGGCAACGAAGTCGCCGAAGCCGGAAAACCATTGCCTCCTGGAAAAATTTTTGACATTAACGCTTACAGTTTAAGCACAGCCGTCATTGAAGCCGGTGCAAAACCTGTATTCTTCGGCATCGTTCCAGACGATAAAACATCTTTAAGCAAAACTTTGGCAGCTGCTTTGGCGTCTGCTGACGTGGTGATTACTTCAGGCGGCGTTTCCGTTGGACCCAGAGATTACACACCTCAAGTAGTTGATTCTCTTGGCAAACCCGGCGTGGTCGTTTACGGTGTCGCGGTTAAACCGGGAAAACCTACAACTGTCGCTTTTGCACAGGATAAACCCATTTTCTCGTTGCCAGGTAATCCAACAGCGGCTTTAATGATGTTCTATCTGCTTGTGCGTCCGGTTATTCAGCGTCTTTGTGGCAGAACTCCAAGTCAAATGCGTTCAATTAGGGCGTTTGCTGGGGCAAAACTGTTTTCAGCAAAAGGCAGACGAACCTTTATCATGGTTAAGCTTGTGGTGGACCTTGAGAAGTGCCGTTTAATCGCTGAACCAGTAGGCGGTGCGTCAGGTGCAATTATGACTTTGGCTGGGGCTGACGGGTTCGTTGAGGTTTCAGAAAATATGCAGTACATCAACAAAGATGAAGAAGTAAACGTTAAACTGTTCAGGACAGTTTAAAAGAAGCCTGATTTGCGCAGAACTGTAAAACACAGTGTAGCAACAACATCCAGTACCGCGTAAATGACAAGCACTGCAGTTACTATCCAGTTGCCTCCACCCAAAGCGAATATGGTCCAAAGCGCAAAAGCCATAGCCGTGACGAACTGCACCGCCACAAACCACGCCGTCCACCCCTTTTTAATCAGCACAATGGCACCCGTGATTAAACTAAAAATTCCAATTAACGCCAAATGCGGCGCAAAGCTTGAAAAAGGCAGCAACACCAACAAGAATATGCCTGAAATAATGTAGAATACGGTTGAAAGCTGTTCTGGCCGGTTTAAACCTTTAAATTCGGCTGTAATCGACACAACTGTTCGCCTGTTAATCAACCACACTGGCTGAATTAATAAATTTAATCCCAAATCCTCCCGAGTAAAAGCTTGCCGCGGCAAAAAATCATTCTTATGGTCTGTCAACGTGTACCATTTTTTCATTTTTTGTTGCAATTAAATTTAAACTTCAAAAAAACAATAGCTTCTATTTGGTGGTGAAAAGGTTTTGGTTGAACATCAAGAGTTAACTATCTACACTGTTGGGCACTCAACACGTTCAATTGAAGAATTTATTGAAATACTAAAAGCCTACAACATTACCCTTCTTGTCGACGTACGCACCATACCTCGTAGCCGACATAACCCCCAGTTTAACAAGGAAAACCTTCCCAACACCCTGAAACACTACGCCATAAAATACTTGTCAATGCCAGACATCGGCGGATTACGCCACCCAAAAAAGGACTCAATCAACCTCGCTTGGGAAAACAGCAGTTTCCGCGGATACGCCGACTTTATGCAAACCAAAGAATTCACGGAGAACCTCTTAAAACTAATAGTTTTGGCAAAAGAGAATTGTTTGGCAATCATGTGTGCGGAGGCTTTGCCTTGGCGTTGTCATCGAAACCTAATCAGTGATGCCTTGGTGGCTAGGCACATTCCGGTTTTGCATATAATCAGCAAAAACGACGCCATACCTCATCAGCTTAATGAATTGGCGCATGTGGAAGGCACAAAAGTAACGTATCCACTGTCAGGTTTTAAGGAGACTCCTCAGAGGACGCTTGGCGACTTCGGAACAACGTAGCACGTGCCTTGAGCAATTTACTTGAGAAGTGTTGTTTTGACCTACCCCTATAGGTTTCTGCATACTATTTCTAATAGGATTCGAAGGGTGTGCACAATTAATTTTTTATTAGATTCCCAACTAAGTATTCTTTAAGCAGTCTGGGACTGGCTCGATTGAACTGACAATTCGGTGTCTAGTAGCGCCAATTCACAAGCTTAATTGTGCCTAATCCCAGTACTTGCTTACCTCTTTTAAGCCACAGTTACCCTCAAGCAAAGCCAAAACAGCATTAACATTAATGCTGATCAGAGCCGCCAGCACCATCGCAGTCTTCTTAACCAACCCTTTAGGCCTAACCCAGCAGCAACGCAGCACATTAACTTTGCAGTGACCATTAAACTGCTCCACAGGCCAACGCAGTCCCCCAAAAAACACAGCATTTGACACTTTACCCTCCTTACCCTGCCTGCGAGGATTAACAGCGATAACTGGAACAGCACCCATATTCTTGACAGCCTCAATGTTTTTCAGCGAATGATAGCCTGCGTCTGCAAGCACATAATCAGCTTCCAAGTCTTCAATTAGCTTAGGCAGAAATATTGAGTCAAAACGGTTTCCAGGCGTAACTATAGCTTTCAGTGGTAGTCCAAGCTGGTTGACGGCAACATGAAGTTTGAAGCCTTTGACGGGTCCTCGACTGGTAAAACCCCATTTTGCTTCTAGGTCGTGCATGTCTTTTAGGGGTGTGGAATCAACAATTAGATGGGTTGTGTGAANACATAATCAGCTTCCAAGTCTTCAATTAGCTTAGGCAGAAATATTGAGTCAAAACGGTTTCCAGGCGTAACTATAGCTTTCAGTGGTTGTCCAAGCTTGTTGACGGCAACATGAAGTTTGAAGCCTTTGACGGGTCCTCGACTGGTAAAACCCCATTTTGCTTCTAGGTCGTGCATGTCTTTTAGGGGTGTGGAATCAACAATTAGATGGGTTGTGTGAATGTTGTCTTTGATTAGGTCTGCGATTTTATTCATGACTTCTTGCAGGACACAAAGGTAGCGGGTCCACCAGCGTCCAATTGTTGTTCTGTCTGGTGTAGTGCCCAGTCCAAGGTTTTTTGCGTCTTTGGGGTGTCGTTTTAGGTGCCAAATTATTCTTGTGTCGTTTTCTAGTCCTTTGAGTCTTGCGTAGACGAGTACGCGGATGGCGGTTTTGACTCCGTAACCTGGGTTTCCAGCTCTTTTTGGCTCTGTTGGAACGATTACTTTGTTAAGGAGTAGCCTGACTAGCTCACAGGCTTCCATACAGCCAAATTAGCGCTAACTAGATTTAAAATTATGCACACCCCTCGGATCCTAATATCATATCTATGCAGAAACCTATAGGGGGGTAGGTGCTATTGACTAAAAAACAACCCATTAAATGTTAAAAAAAGTACTTATTCTTCTCCGCCGTACCCGTGCTCAACTCTACCGTGAGTTTTCTTGTAATCCTCAACATGTTGGGCAGTGTTGTTACCAAACCGTTTCAGGTGCGCATCAAGGTCTGCTTGAGTAAAGAATATGCATGCGCAGTGTGGACATTTGAGGTAAGGCTGGTTGTTTTCGGCGCTACTCATAGTTTAGTAAACTTTGACCTGTAAGCTATTAGCTTTTCTGTAAAAACAAAAAAAGAAAACAAAAAGTTTAATGGATGTTAATGTGGATTTTTTTGCCGTCCAATTCAGACTCGTGCCATTCGGCTTCTTCGACTTCGTTGCGGTTGCTGTGTAGGTAGACTTTTCTTGTGCGGATTAAGCCTGCCATTTCTTCAAGGTACGGCTTTAGAAGTTGCATTGATTCCTCGTCGAGTTCGGCGATGTGTGCTGATTCAAGGACGTCGGTTGGTGTGAAGCCCATTTCTTTTCTGAGTGCTTGGACGCGGCGTGCAAGGTCGCGCATGATGCCTTCGCCGAGCAGGGTTTCGTCGCGTTGTCCGCTTAGGAAAATGGTGATGTCGTTTTCTTGTGCTGACACCCAGTTTTCGCCGCCCACGTAATCTGGAACTTGGGTTGCGTATTCTATGGTTTTTACGTTGGTTAAGTCAAGGAGAATCGCGTCTAAATGTTTTAAGGCGTCAATGGTTTTTTGTGGTGCAACTGCGATGGCTTTGGCGAGAGGCCAACGGCGTTTCAGTTTGCCCTGTTGACGTGCAGCATAAGAAATGGAGACTGCTTTGAGCATTGTATCAAATTCTTGTTCCAACACTTTGTCGCGGAGTTGGTCGTTTGTTGTTGGCCATTTTTCAAAGTTTACAGATTCTGGCAAGTTTGGTTCGAGTTGGCGGTAAACTTTCTGGTACAACGCTTCACTCAAGTATGGCGTGACAGGGTTGAACAGCAGGGTAACGGTTTTGAGTGTGTGGTGTAGCAGTGCGTAGATGGTTTGCCGGCGCTCCAAAGTTTCAGGGTCGTCAGTCCAGAGTTCCTTACGAATCATCGGCACATACAAACGGCTTAGTGTTTCAATTACGAAATCGTCAAGAATAGCTACTGCAGCGTTGAATTCGCATTTTTCAAGATTCTCAATGTACAGCTGGATTTTTTCCTGCATTTTACTAAGCATCCATTTGTCGGCGGGTTGCAGCTTGCCGTTTTTCATTGCCCAATCCATACTGTAGCTTGCAGGGTTAAACTCGTCGAATTCTGCGTTTTGTAGGAAGAATCGACTTAAGTGGTAAAGTGTTGATAGGACTTGGTAGCTGCGGCGAGTGAGTTCTTGCATGTCGAAATTCATGAAGTCAATTGGGCTGCATTTACGCATCATGTAGAATCGGCACAAGTCAGCGCTGGTTTTTTCAAGCATTTTGCCTGTTTCAATTGTGTTTCCTAAGCTTTTGCTCATCTTTCTGCCTTTGGCATCCTGAGTCAAGCCTTGAAACAGAAACGCCTTGTATGGTGCTTCAGCTTTGCCTGTGCGGATAATGTGTTCAAGCAGTAGTGAGTTTGCCCAGCCTCTGGTTTGATCTATGCCTTCAGTTAAAAATTCGGTGGGCACAAACTTTTCAACTTCCTCATCAGTGAAACGAGCATACGGAGAAGCTCCACTGTTGTGCCAAGTATCCAAAACGAAGTCTTCCCGTTTCATAACTCCGCCACATTTACTGCATTTAATAGTGACACGGTCAACCCACGGCTTGTGAAGCTCAAAGTCAGCTGGAACTGGCTCTTGTGATAGTTCGATTAATTCTTTTTTGCTTGCGACAAGGTGTTTATTGCCGCATGATTCACAAGTCCACATTGGCAAAGGTGTACCCCAAATACGCTCACGACTAATGCACCAGGGTTTGCCTTCACGAAGGAAGCCCAAGAAACGGTTTTTGGGTTCATCATAGAAGTAATTGACTTTCTGGAATGCTTCCAAGACCTTCTGGTTGATTTTGTCTGTGCGTAGGAAGTATTCTTTTCTGGCGAGCCAAACGATTTTGTGGTGGCTTCTCCAGCATGTTGGGTACTCGTGCTTTGTCTTTTTCAAGGCGACGACGGCGTTGCGGTTACGCATTTCTTCTACGACAACCATGTCGGCGTCTCTTGCAAAAAGACCTGCAAATTTGCCGGCGTCTTTAGTGAATTTGACGTCGTCATCGTATGGTGCGTAGATTGGGACGCCTCTTTTGTTTGCTGCCCAGAAGTCGTCTTCACCGTTGCCTGGTGAGAGGTGGACTACGCCTGTGGCTGTGTCTACGTCGACGAAGTCTTCGCCGATTACTTTGTGGACAAGTGGGTGTTTGGTTTCGTTTTCTGCTTGTTTGGGTATGATGTCTTTTAATGGGTAATCGTAGCCTGTGCCTTCAAGGCTTTGTCCTGTTACGGTTTCGAGAACTTGGTAATTTTTGATTTCAAGTTCCGTCATAACTGGTTCTACGCGTTGTTTGACCATTATCCAAACCTCGCTGCCGACTTGAACTTTGACGTATTCAGCGTTTGGCTGAACAGCAAGCATAGTGTCAGTGACGACGGTGAAGGGCATGGTGGTCCATACGAGGAAGTACAGGTTTTCGGTGCCTGTTACTTTGAATTTGAAGTAGAATGATGGGTCTTCAACTTCTTTGTAGCTGCCTTCGTAACCGACTTCGGCGCTGCTTAGGCTGGTTTGACAGCCGGGGCAGTAAGCGACGACGTAGTGTCCTTCTTCTAGTAAGCCTTGGTCCCACGCGCGTTTGAGTATTTGCCATTCGCGTTCGATGTATTCGTCTTTGTAGGTCCAGTAGGCTTTTTCTTGGTTAATGGCGATGCCGAGTAAGCTGTCGGCTGTTAACCACATTTCGTGGTAACGCATGATTGCGTTTTTGCATTCTGCTATGAAGCGTTCCATGCCGACGCGTTCCAGCATTTCCCTTTTGTTGCGTACGCCGAGGAGTTTTTCGACTTCGAGTTCGACTGGTAAGCCTTGGCAGTCCCATCCTGCCCAGAATGGCATGTAGTAGCCTTCCATGGTTTTCCATCGGTAACGGATGTCTTTCATTATGCGTCCACGGGCGTGCCCAATGTGGGGTATGCCGTTAAGTGTTGGTGGACCTTCTACGTAGCCCAAGTTGCCCTTAATGTTGGGTGAATCTTTTAGGGCTTCGAGTTTTTCGCGGATACGGTTTTTTGTCCAGTATTCGCGTATTTGTTTTTCTAGTTCAAGCGGAGCGTAATTTGTAGGTAAACTTTGGTTAGAATCAGCTTGCTCAGTTGAAGATGTCACGTTATATCCCGTACCGCAAAATATCGCATAAGAGACTAATAAAAGTATAAACTGTAAAAAAGCGTGAATAGGGGTTTTAAGGCTTAATTATAGGTTAGATTGGTGGCGTTATTACTTTTTTTAGTTGTTGTTGCTGAAAAATTCCCTTTACACAACAACAACCAACGGTTTGAGGGGCAGCGGGATTTTTGGGTTTGCAGGTGCTATTGTTTGCTTGTTGGTTGCGGAAGCTGCCACAACTGTTGCGGGTTTATGTGCGTTTTTTTTGGGTTATTGTTTGGTTTTTAGGTTTTTGATTATTTGCTGATTAAATATTGCCACAGAAGAAACAACATCCCTCACGCCCCCAATCGACAGAAAAGTTAACGATGCACTCAAGTCATCGCCCTCAATTTAATAATGTAAAATAAGGTTACAAAAAAAGGTTTAAGAAAAAAATAAGAGAAAAAAGAAGAAATAATTAAAGAGGCTACTTTCTTTTTTTAACCGCTACCGTAGAAACTAATATAACTGCAATTATTATTGTTACAATTCCAAGGGGAACAAGCAAATCAGAGATTGGCTTATTTTGTGTTATGCTTGGTTCAACGGAGGCGGCGTCTGTAGAGTAAGGCACGGTTTCAATGTTTGAGTCATCGGGGTATTGGATTCCGCCGTATGCCATGTTGCCGACTGAAATGACTTCACCAGTGTTAGCCCAAAGAAACACCGTAAGCCCTTGCACGCTACCAGGATACGTTTGATTTAAGGGCATTCTAATGTCCCAGTAGGGTCTAAGTACATAATTTTCCGGAGTGGTATCTAACTTGGCGCTAATGTATTCTTCTGTTACATTAAATCCGCTAACCCAATAGTCACCAGGCATCTCATATGAGTAAGACTCCGCCGCCTTCAAAGCCAACTCAACAGCCTGCTCCTTAGAAATATTAATCGACGTATCACCAATAGCATAGATAGCACGGTCATCACGTAAATAATTAAAGATTCCATTCTTTTGAAAACTCACCTGTAGCGAAGTATAGTCAACTTCATTCACAGTATGAGCCCATTTAAAATACGTCAAATCTTTTCCAAAAGACACTTTGTTAGTTATAGTAAGCTTAGTATTGCCTACAATACTTGTTGTATCTTTAGTTAAATCAACGCCATTTAGCATTTCAATTAAACCAGCAGACTCTGTTTTGCTGTACGCACCATATTTTTCAAGAAAACTTCTTACTGCATCGAGAAGACTTGTGGGCTGTTTATCGCTGATAACGTCAAAGTTGTTACCTGAAACTTTACAGTATTCCAAAATGTTGTTTTCAGTTTGGAAAATGATGCTACAACTTTCCTCATTTGAAACTAACGTGTATTTTAATGTAGATACATTCTCAACTGTTGAGTTAGCAGATTGTGTAATGGAACACTTTGCTGAGTCAATCGGCAACACGTTTTCTATGAAATCTCTAACTTGATCTTCAGAAGCAGATTGATCTGCATTGACAAGAGACACAGCACTAAGGCAAGTTAACATCAAAAGAACAAGCAAAGGTATTGAACATTTTTTAATCAAGTGTTTCATCATCTTTTCCTCCTTAAGGTAACCCCAAGTTACTGTTGCCATATACTATTAACCACCCATCAAGATCAGTATTCGAAAAATCTGTTAGATAAATGCCATTACACATCAAATCTAATGAGTCAGCAACACTATAAGGGATATTGTTGTTATCATAAAGTGACATGTAGTACCAGAAGGCGGCTGCTACGTTAGAGTAATCATCTTCTGCGTCTATTTCGTATTCGAATTGTGGGGAGCCTCCTGCCTGTTGAGGATAAGGAACGCCAGGTACTGAATTGTTCCAGCCTAAATAAACCTGAGACCCAGTAGTGCCTGTATACATCGGCATGTTGGCATTGTGTGTCCAGCAATAAGGCATACCGTAGCAGCCGTAGGCATCTTGAGGAATAGTTCCATCACCAGCATAATGCAGCGATGTTTCACAGTGCCAAATAAAGCTGACAGCGTTATGTGACCCTGTTCTGTCGTAAATATCATTGTGATCTTTCAAGTCATATCCATTATAATCCAGAAGTGAGTAGTGATTCGTATTTGGCGGATTAGAACTAAAATATGGCATGCCTCTGTGGCCTTTAGTAAAAACTATTGCTTGGTCAGTGTAGCGGAGATTTGCAAGAACAGTACGATATGTTCCTATTGAGCAGCCGGCATCAAACCAGCCTGAACAACCTCCTGAGAGTCGTGCATCCAACGTGTTCTTTATGTATGTACAAATTGTTCTAGACAGCGAAATTTCGTTAGCGGTATCTATTCCTCCATAATAATAGTTTGGACAAAACACTGCGCCTGTAGCGGTTGCTGAAGCGAAATTTGGTGAAATCAACTGAATTGCTGATAGACCTAGCACACTTATTAAGGCTATACTTAATATTTGGTTTTTCAAATTCTTGTTTTCACCTTACTTTTTATTACTAAAATTGTGATTTATTGGAAATTATTTATAAGATTTCTCGTCAAACTTTCTTGACTAACAAAATATGGTTTAGCAAAGGTTTCTTGACTAACCAGTCAATTCAGCGATATTTAACTAAAAAGTGATTTTTTGAAACTTGGTACAACACAAACTCACTTGTTAGCTTGCTTTCCTTTCGGTCTGACATTGTGGCTGGTTTGCCCATGTTTGTCTTCGTCCCAGTATTGCTCGAACTCTTCGGGCGTCATCAAGTTTGCAATTTGTAGTTGTTGGCTAAACTTGTCCAACGCGCAGGGGTCGCTCATGTGGGCTCGGTAAACTTCGATAAGCAGTTCAACCGCCATCGCAGGAGAAATAGGCTTCTTAGACATCAAAGATAACTCTTCAACAGTTTTTATTAGTTCCTCGTAAACTTGCAAGGGCAACTCTAAAGTTTTAGTCATACAAACGCCTCTATAGTCGCTGTGCCAGTTTTTGGGCGTCGCTTTTTACTTTAGCTAACTCTTCCACGGTTGGTTTACCACGAATGTCACCCATTCTGCCCTGAGTACTTAAATCCAATCTACCGATAAATTCGCATAGCACATACATTTCCTCAAGTACCGTGAAGCCCCAATGTTCAAAATATTGTCCCAACACTTTACCGACGGGTGTTGCCTCATTAGCACCAGTGTGTGGACCTGAATAAGTGACGAATATCATTGCGTTTTTTCCGGGAACTTTTGGTGCTGAGGGCTTGATTTTTCCTGCGTCACGGTACTGGTTCATTTTGGCAGTCATTAAGTCCGTGATTGGTTTAGCTGGTTGCCACTGAATCGACGGGGAGCCCACACAGACAAGGTCGTAACTGTAAAAGTCAAGGTCGCTGGCTTCTTTGGGTTTTTTTATTTCAACGTTGACGCCTGCGGCTTGTAAGCCTTCTTTGATGGCTTCGGCGACTTTTTGGGTGTTTCCAGTGCTTGAATGATAAATGATTAGGGCTTTTTTCACTGGGGGTTTACCTCGACTTTAACCCATATTTTGCCTGCTACAACCTTACATTCGAAAGGAACCAAAGTAATGACTGGCTCAGCAGCGTATTCACCTGTTTTAATTTTGAAAGCCCAGTCATGGCAAGGACAAATAACAAAATCACGCTTAATCGTGCCATGCGAGATGAGACACTGCTGATGGGGGCAACGGTCGTCGTAAGCGTAAATTTTTCCGTCCTTTTTAATTAGAAGTACCGGCTCACCATCTACGGTTACACCTTTCATTTGACCTTCTGCAAGTTCAGACTCATTTAATGCTATAGCAAACTCGTCTTCCAAAATAAGCAACTCCTAAACCTAACCTTAGCAGGTTACAGCTTATTTAGGTTTGTATCGGCTTTTCTCAGAAAAGAAATCCATCACACGAGTTTTTGCAATGAATCTTGCGCAATGATTGCAGCCTGCGGGAATGTTATATGCGTCGCCTTTTTGGCAGATAAAGGGTTTTCCGTCGATTTTGAGTTCCATCTTGCCGTCAATAACCATGCCCTATTGGGGATATGTGTGGCTATGTTCTGGCAAGTCCATTCCATCTTCAAACTCGAAAAACACGATTTTATTGCTTTCACCCTGCATTATCCAAGCTTGGCACCTTTAAAGGCGATTTGTGCTTCTGGCAGATTGGTGATTACGTCGGGGTAGCCTGTTTGGGGTTTGCTTGTGTTAGTTATAGTGTTTACCTTGCCCACTTTTAGCGTTTGGTTGCATAAATTTCACTTAAACATAATGTTGCGAATGTTGTTTTGACAAAACAATGTATAATAAGTTCTTAAACGCGTTTTGTTAACAATTTCTATTTGTTGTTTAGGCGTAAAGTATGCAGTTTGATTTAGTTTCACCTTTCAAGATTTCGCCAGGCCAAGAAGAAGCCGTTGAAAAGTTAGTAGAAAATTACAAGAAAAAAGAAAAACAAACTTTGCTCGGCATTACGGGAAGCGGCAAAACTTTCGTCATGGCAAACGTGATTAACCGCCTCCAAAAACCCACCCTCATCATCGCCCACAACAAAATCTTGGCTGCACAGCTTTACGCTGAACTCAAAGAGTTTTTCCCAAACAACCGAGTAGAATACTTCATCAGTTTTTACGATTACTACCAACCTGAATCATACCTGCCCGCACAGGACATGTACATTGAAAAAGACTCAACCGTTAACGAGCAAATCGAAAAAATGCGCATGCACGCCGTCTCCAGCATCGTAAGCAGAAACGACACCATCATTGTTGCCAGCATCAGCTGCATCTACAGCTTAGGCAACCCTGAAGACTTCAAAAGCTTAGCCGCAAACCTCGAAATCGGCAAGGAACTAAGCCGCCAAGGCTTAATCACCAGCTTAGTCGACATGCAATACGAGCGAGACGACACGTTTTTGGAGGCAGGCAGGTTCCGTGTCCGAGGCGACGTGGTCGACATTGTTCCAGCTTACGAGAAAGATATCATCCGTGTCGAGTTTGAAGGCAACAAAATCAAGAAAATCAAGGAAGTAAACGCGGTTACAGGCGACGTTAAAGTTTCAATTGATAAAGTTACCATTTACCCAGCCCGCCAATACGTAGTACCTCAAGAGAAACATGAAAGGGCAATCGCTCAAATTCGCCAAGAACTCGAAGAACGCCTTGAGGTTCTGCCGCCCCTTGAAGCACAACGCCTCAAACAACGCGTAAACTACGATTTAGAAATGATAAACGAACTCGGCTTCTGTGCTGGCATCGAAAACTATAGCCGCCACTTTGACGGACGAGCAGAAGGCGAACCACCATTCACGCTGATGGATTATTTCCCCAAAGACTACTTACTAATTATTGACGAAAGCCACCAAACTATCCCCCAAGCACACGCAATGTACAACGGCGACTATTCTCGCAAAAAGAACCTTGTAGACTTCGGCTTCCGCCTTCCAAGCGCACTGGACAACCGCCCACTAAAATTCGACGAGTTCGAAACCAAAATGGGCAAAACCCTCTTTGTTTCAGCCACCCCAGCTGAGTATGAACTGCAACAGAGCGGGCCAGCAGTAGAATTAATCACAAGACCCACTGGACTTTTGGACCCTGAAATTGAGGTACACCCAATTGAGGGACAAATGAAGCATCTTATGCAGGAAGCCAAGAAGACCATTGAGCAAGGCAACCGCGTGTTGGTTACGACGTTGACGAAACGTATGGCTGAAGACCTCGCAGATTACCTTGTTAAAGAAGGCTTCCGCGTCCGCTACATGCACAGCGAAATCGACAGCCTTGACCGCATCGAACTCGTAAGGCAACTACGCATCGGTGACTTCGACATCCTCGTAGGCATCAACCTGCTAAGAGAAGGCTTAGACATCCCCGAAGTAGCAACCATATTCATTTTGGACGCTGACAAAGAAGGCTTCCTACGAGACGAACGCAGCCTAATCCAAACCATTGGCAGAGCAGCCCGTAACCAGAACGGCAAGGTCATTCTTTACGCTGACGTCATGACTCAAAGCATCAGGCGCGCTATGGAAATTACCAGTTACCGCCGAAAATTCCAGCAACGCTACAACCAAGTCCACGGCATAACCCCCCAAACAATCGTTAAGAAAGTTTCAGAGAAAGAAGGAGTCATCAAAGGCACCAAACACCTTACAAAATCAGATATTCAACGCCAAATAATCGAGTTGGATGCTAAGATGCGTGAAGCTGCACAAAAGTTGGATTTCGAGAAGGCTATTGAGTTGCGTGATGCCATGAACGCTTTAAGCCGAGGGTTGGCTGAGAAGCAGAAACATGAGCAGAAATCGGAGAATTTGGCAGATTCAGCGCAATAAAGTTGAAAAGCAAGAGTCTGGATTGGGCTTAAGAGTTTAGGGAAGAGAGCAATGAGAGACTCTATTTCTGTTAAAGGCGCAAGAGAACATAACTTAAAGAACATTGACTTAGAATTGCCCAGAAACAAGCTTATAGTGGTCACTGGGCTGTCAGGCAGTGGCAAATCAACCCTTGCGTTTGACACTATATACGCTGAAGGCCAACGACGCTATGTCGAAAGCTTAAGCGCTTACGCACGACAATTTTTAGGCTTAATGGACAAGCCAGATGTGGACTCAATCGACGGTTTATCACCAGCCATCAGCATCGAGCAGAAAAGCACAAGCAAAAACCCACGCAGCACCGTGGGCACAGTAACCGAAATCTACGATTACCTAAGACTGCTTTTTGCACGTATCGGCACACATCACTGCCCCAAATGCGGAAGCAGCATCCACCCACAAAGCCCAGAAAACATTACCAGCCTCATCATGCAAGAAAAAGGCAAAACTCTCGTGTTTCTTGCACCAATCATCAGAGGCATGAAAGGCACCCACGAGCAAGTCTTTGAAGACCTCAAAAAAGAAGGCTACACAAAGATTCGTGTAGACCAAAAAATTTACGAAACAGAAACAATCAAAGACGAAGTTAAACTAGTGCGTTACGAGAAGCACTGGATAGAAGTCGTCATCGACACGGTTACAATTTCTGAAGAAGAACGTTCACGCATCGCGGAAGCCGTTGAAGGCGCCCTTAAAGCTGGCAAAGGCACCATGATAGTAATCGACGCTCAAGATGCTGCTGCAGAAAAGAAAAAGGAACTTGAAAGCTTCGAAGGCGCAACCATGTACAGCACCTTCGGCGCATGCCCCAATCATCCCGAAGTGATGTTTGAAAGCCTTGAACCACGCATGTTCAGCTTCAACTCTCCATGGGGCGCTTGCCCAACCTGTCACGGTCTTGGCGAAATTACTGAAGTAACACCTGACAAAGTCATCCCCGACCCTAACCTATCAATTATGGATGGGGCTTTAGCGGTTTACGGCAAAATGGACCTGTCATGGCGCGCCCAGCAACTAGCAACCGTTGGCAAAAAACACGGTTTTGACGTTTTCACTCCGATTAAAGATTTTACGGAGAAACAGTTGCATGTGCTGCTTTACGGTGACCAAGAACCCATCAGCGGCAACTGGTCAAACGGAGCCAACATGTGGATGCGTGAAGGCTGGGAAGGCGTAATCCCACAAACCATGCGTCTTTACCGCCAAACAGAAAGCGACTGGCGAAAAGAAGACATTGAAAAATTCATGACCGCACGACCCTGCAACACCTGCCATGGCAAACGTTTGCAACCAATGGTGTTGGCTGTACAGATTCAGGATAAAAGCATCATCGACGTAACCGACCTGTCCATCGAGAAAGCAGGCGAATTCTTCCAAAACCTGCATGAAAAACTTAACGAGAAAGAAATGACTATCGCCAAACAGGTGCTAAAAGAAATCAATGCACGCCTCGGCTTCCTCATCAACGTCGGTTTAGGATACCTTTCCCTGTCACGTGCAGCCAAAACCCTCTCAGGCGGAGAAGCTCAAAGAATCCGTTTAGCCACACAAATCGGCAGCAACCTCATGGGCGTCCTATACATTCTTGACGAACCCAGCATCGGATTGCATCAACGTGACAACACCAAACTAATCAGCACCTTACATCGTCTGCGTGACCTCGGAAACACCCTTATCGTGGTGGAACATGACGAGGAAACCATGCGTAGCGCAGACTATCTTGTTGACATGGGACCAGGCGCAGGAGTACACGGCGGCTTCGTCGTCGCAGAAGGACCACCAGAAGAAGTAATGCAAAACAAACGCAGCCTAACCGGCAAATACCTTAGCGGCGAACTAAAAATTGAGGTGCCAATGGAACGCCGAAAACCCGTCGGCTACATCACCGTTAAAGGTGCAAAGGAAAATAACCTCAAAAGCGTCAACGTCCAACTGCCTTTGGGCGTGTTGTGTGGCATTACAGGCGTTTCAGGGTCAGGTAAAAGCACGCTAATGAACCTTACAGTTATCCCTCAACTGCGCAAAATGTTCGGTGAGCACGTTGACAAAGTTGGCAAGCACGAATGCATAGAAGTCCCCGAGGTTGTACGCAACGTCATAGTTATTGACCAAGACCCCATCGGAAGAACCCCACGCAGCAACCCAGCCACCTACACCAAACTGTTCGATGAAATACGCAAAATCTTCGCAGCAACCAAAGAAGCCAAAGCCCGCGGCTACAAAGAAGGACGCTTCAGCTTCAACGTTAAAGGCGGCAGATGCGAAAACTGCCAAGGCGACGGCGTAATCCGCATCGAAATGAACTTCCTCCCAGACGTTTACGTCCAATGCAGCGAATGCAAAGGCAAACGTTACAACAAAGAAACCCTCTCCGTGCTTTACAAAGGCAAAAACATTGCAGAAGTACTCGACATGACAGTTGAGGAAGCAGTAAAATTCTTTGAAAACACGCCGCGCATTGCACGTAAACTCAAAACTCTCGAAGACGTAGGATTAGGCTACATCAAACTCGGACAAAGCTCCACAACCCTGTCAGGTGGAGAAAGTCAACGTATCAAAATCACCCGTGAACTCAGCAAAAACAAACAAGGCCACGTCGTTTACATGCTTGACGAACCCACCACCGGACTGCACTTTGACGACACCAAACGCCTCATCAAAGTCCTAAACCGTTTAGTTGACAACGGCAACACCGTCTACATCATCGAGCACAACCTTGACGTAATCAAGAGCTGCGATTACCTTGTTGACCTTGGTCCAGAAGGCGGCGCGGCAGGTGGAAGAATAATTGCTGAAGGCACACCCGAAACCATCGCCAAAGTCTCTGATTCTTACACGGGACAGTTTTTGGAAAAAATACTTAACCATCAACAGGCAGATTCGCAAGTGAAGCAAACTGCATGATTCACATAAATGACCCGTCAGAATTCAAAAGCGCAGATGTTCCAGTTAACCCCGGAGTCTACATCTTCAAAAACGAAGAAGGAGAAATACTCTACGTGGGGAAGGCTAAGAGTTTGCGTTCACGAGTCAAAAGCTATTTTGCCAGCATTGACCAGCCGCCTAAAACACGGCAGTTGGTTGGAAAAATCCGCAACATCGACTTCATCCTCGTCAACAACGAAGTAGAAGCTTTGCTGCTGGAAAACAAGTTAATCAAACAACACACGCCCAAATACAACATCAACCTTAAAGACGCCAAAACCTACGCCTACATCGCATTAACCCGAGAAGAATACCCACGCATCTTAACAAGCCGCAAAGTCTCCCCAAAACTTGAATCTTTCGGACCATACACCGAAGGCTATACCCGCCAAGACTTGCAACGGCTCGTAACAAAAGTTTTCAAGCTACGCACCTGCAAAAACATGCACAAACGCGCCTGCCTACACTACCACATCGGCAACTGCACCGCACCCTGCGACGGCAAAGTCACCAAAGAAGAATACGCTGAACAGGTCAAGAATGCTCGCATGTTTTTGGAAGGCAAATTTGACCGTACATTGCAGCTTTTAGAGAAGCAAATGCAGCAGGCTTCGGAGGAACAAAAGTTTGAACGTGCCCTTGAATTACGTAATCAGATGGCTTCCATACGGTTGCTGACACAGAGGCAAATCGTAGATAATGAGAGACGTTTTGACCAGGATGCGATGGTTTTCTGCGGTGAAGGCGACAAGATTAAAGTTGTTCAGATGGGGTTACGTAAAGGTGTTCTGCTTGGCAAGAAAGAGTTCACTGTTGACCGCCAACCACAAGTGGAACAGGAATTCTTGAAGGCTTTCTATGGAGTTAACCCGATTCCAAGAGAAATTCTGCTTAATAAGCCCTGCTGGCAAGACCCTGAGGAAAAAGCCGCGCTTGAAGAGTTCCTGTACGCTAAACGTTTGGCGCCAGTAACTTTAACTGTTCCAAAAAGAAAAGGCAATAAACTTTGTCTTGTTCAACTCGCAGAAAAGAACCTGCAATCAAGCCTCACAGGAAACAATGCCTTAGTTGATTTACAAACTGTGCTTGACCTGCCCCGGTTGCCACGGATAATTGAATGCTTTGACATTTCCAACCTTGGACAAGAACACGTTGTTTCAGGCATGGTACGCTTCACCGACGCTAAACCAGACAAGAAGAATTACCGCAAATTCAAAATCAAAACCGTTTTGGGTCAGGACGATTTTGCGTCAATGAACGAAGTTGTAACCCGACGTTACAAACGCCTAAAAGACGAAAACGCCCAGATGCCAGACCTCATAATTATTGATGGTGGACCAGGGCAGGTTAGCGCTGCTCAAGCCGCACTTAACACACTAAACTTAAAGATTCCAATGATTGGGTTGGCTAAAGAAAACGAGGAAATTTACAAGCCAAACGAGCAGACGCCGATTCAACTGGACAAGAACAGCCGCATGATGCTGCTCATCCGACAAATTCGTGACGCCACACACGACTTCTCATTGGGCTACAACCGAAAACGTCGAGAAATGCAACTGCGAGAAGAATTTAAGCCCAAAAAATCAAGCGAATAAATGCTCAACCAAAATCTTTACGCCAATAGCTATGAGGATTAAGCCGCCCAAGATTTCTATTCTATGCCCAAATGTTTTGCCTAAGTAACCTCCGAAATAGAAACCTGCAAACGCAAGTGTGAAGGTTACGATGCCGATTGCTACAACAGGCAACAGAATTGATGTTTGCAGGAAAGCAAAACTTAATCCAACCATTAAAGCGTCAATGCTTGTAGCAACTGACAAAGTCAACAAAGTGTGCATTTTAAGCGTTTTCTCGCCGTCTTCTTCGCCATTATTTTTTAGGGCTTCGTAAATCATTTTGGCGCCGATAAACGCGAGCAAACCGAAGGCTATCCAATGGTCAACCGCGGTGATTATGCTTTGCAGGCTTAAGCCTATTGCCCACCCGATTACGGGCATAAGCATCTGGAAACCTCCAAAGAAAACCGCTGTTATCAGCGCGGCTTTTTTCCGGTTGCTTTTGATTGTCATGCCGTTGGCGATTGAAACCGCGAACGCATCCATAGCTAACCCAAAAGCAATCAGCACTATCGTCAAAGCATCCAAAGAGACTTCACCGAAGTTGTTGCCCTTTGATTAGTTTTGAAAGATATAGGCTTTGCCGTAAAATCTCTATAAAGTATCTAAAAATGAATTAATAAGCAAAGGGTAATAATTTTTTAATTGTTTTTGTTTTCTCCGTAATGGCTATATCAATAGACACATAGAATATGGCATGGATGCTGAAACAGCTGTCCTCCAAAAGAGGCAACCGGGAAAACTTTTTGTGCCCTCTGTGGTTCTTCCTTTTCTCGCAACATTCATGGAAAACGGCATTCTCATCCTGCTGCTTTCAAACATTGCAATAACTTTTTTCGGTTCAGCAAACCCGAATTCAGTAGGCTTAGCAGGTCAACTGAGCACAGTTAACAGCCTCGCCGAAGCCGTTGTCGCTTTACTGATAGGGTTTTTAGCAATCAAGTTTAAACATAAAACATTATTTCAAGTAGGTATAGCGTGCATTGCCATTTCTGCGATTGGTAACTTTTTTGCTCCGTCATTTACGGTTATGGCAGCATTTTTTGCTTTAGAAGGAGTCGGCTCAGTCATCGTTACCGTAGTTGGTCTCTCATTAATAGGTGATTTTGTGCCAGCAAAAAACAAGTCAAAAGTGGTAAGTTACACACAGTTCTCATTTTATCTAAGCGCAATTATTGGACCCCCCATCGTCGGTTTCCTTACAAGTATGGGTGGCTGGCGTTGGGCGTTCCTATTTTATGCTGTTCCAATCGCTCTAGTTTCTCTAATGGTGGCTCACATTGGCATCCCTAAAAAGCTGACCAACGAAAAAGAAAGTTCACTAAAGGTTGATTATATTGCCGCCTTCAAATCAGTACTGCTGAATAGGTCTGCAGTTTTTTGTTTACTTGGGCAATTACTGCTACTTGGCTCAGTTGTCGGCATGTACGTGTTGACAGTGTTACAACAAAATTTCGGAATAACAATGGCTCAAAGTTCAGCTATCCTAATGTTGTCAGGGGGAACAATCGGGTTAGGAGGATTATTTGCAGGCAGAATAATCGACAGATTCGGAAAAAAACGAACAGCCATAACCTTCTTTCTCATGGATGCAGTTTTGCTTGTAGCTGTTTTCCAAGTGACCGATTTGTGGTCAGGAATAATTGTGAACACTGCACACACTTTTGTTATAGGAGCAGCCTTGGCGTCCTTAAGTTGCTTGTCGCTTGATCAGATTCCCGAGTCACGAAGTACAATGATGGCAATGACAAGCTTGTTTGCAAAACTAGGTAACACCATTGCTGCAGCTTTAGCAAGCTTTTTGCTTTTAACAGTCGGTTCATACCCGATAATGGGTATAGCCTTCGGATGCATGGCACTTATCACAACAATAACTTTGCTGTTTACAAAAGAACCCAAAACAAGCGTATCTTAAACAAAAAAGGAAAAAGGCTTGTTTACTGGAGCTATCAGGGTTGAACTAGGCGGTTCGTTCTGCCTATTTGGATGCTATTAGAAATAGTATGCAGAAACCTATAGGGGTAGTTCATTCCCATAAGTGTAGGCTCTACCTAACGCTTTTTCAGCCCAAAATTCCTTAGGGGGGGTAGGTGCTAATGGCGAAAAACAAGCGCATTAACATGTTGAAAAACAGTATTATTGGGCGTGGTTAACCGAAAGCTTATTTCTATACCAACCATTTTTTCAAGGGCAGAAGTGAAAAAGTCTTGGCAAACACTAAGCACGGTTACGACCATTACGAATTACTAAGTGCCCTGCAAAAATGTATACGAAGAGGCATGGAATACGAAGCAGCACATTTCGCAGTTGAACTTGAAGAGTTTAACCCAACCATGCTTTGGAACCGCCTAAAAATCATTGCATCCGAAGACATAGGCCCCGCAAACCCGCTAATGCCCTTGCTTGTTGACTTGATGCAGAAGCAATACCTTACAGAGAAATCCAAACTTGCCGAATCCGCCTACAGAGTCTACCTGATGAATGCGGTTGTGTGCCTTTGCCGCAGCCCAAAAAGCAGAATAACAGACGACCTTCAAAACATCATTTACGTAGAAAGAGAAAGCGAAGGAAAACTGCCACCGATTCCACTTTTTGCACTTGACAAGCACACAGCACGCGGCAAAGCCATGGGCAAAGGAATCGACGACTTCTTCAACGAAGGCAATAAAGTAGAAAACGAACCGTTCCCAAACCCTTACACGGAAAAAGCAAAGGAACTGCTAAAAAAAGGCGATATGTGATAGTTTCAAGTTGAGCTTTACCTGTTAACAATCTTTTAACCCATGAAACTGTAGGCATTATCAGTGAGTCCACATGAAGTTTACGTGTCCATTAATTGCTGTTAAAAACCTCGAAGCCTCAAAAAAGTTTTATCAAGAAGTGCTTGACCAAAAAATCGGTTTAGACCTCGGCATGAACGTTGTCTTCACGGGAGGTTTTGCCATTCAGCTAAACTTTGCTGAACTGCTCGGGCTTGACAAAGAGTCTGTTAAGGATAAATCGCATAATTTTGAGTTGTATTTTGAGGAGGAGGATTTTGACGGTTTTCTTGAAAAACTCAAAGGCTTCCCCGACATCGAGTATGTTCATCCGCCTAAAAAGTATGAGTGGCAACAACGGGTTGTACGAATTTATGACCCGGACAAGCACATTATCGAAATAGGCGAATCAATGACAACCATAGCCAAACGGTACTTAGACCAAGGCGTCAGCGTTGAAGAAACCGCCAAAAAAATAATGCACCCAATAGAATTCGTAAAAATGGTTCAGGAAAAAACAGCCAAATAAGGGATTATAAGCCCCATGTTTGGACTTCTGACTGGTGCAGTGGTTCTTTCTTATGTTTCTCCTTCTCTTTCTTTTCGTGTCCTTTAAACTTGTTAATTTTTACTTTCGAAACTTCTTCAGAAACCCAATAAACATTGTTTAGGTGCCGATGGTAAACAAATTTTTTAACAGTTTGATACAGGTCAGTTATGGACACTTTTTCGGCATCCACCGCCAATTTGCCTCTACCCTCGCTTACTTCAACTTTAAGATGCTGCTGTAGAAAATTTGACAGGTTTTCTTTTTCCTTTTCTAAATCGCCGAAATCAACTTCAAGTTTACTTTTGTGTTTAAAAAGCAACTGCTTGCACCTCTACTATGGTACGGCAAGCATCAATTAAAAAACTTACGGCAAAACCCTGGTGACACATAAAACTTTTTGGAGCCATAAGGCTGATTTTGTGGTGGGGCTGCCCGGATTTGAACCGGGGTCTATAGCGCCCGAGGCTACAAGCCTGGACCAAACTAGCCGACAGCCCCTTTTAGCTTAAGCCGTTCGCTTTTATTGGGTTTAATGTTAAATGCGGCTTTAACCTTTAAACCTTAGCGATTAAAACAGAAAAGAAAAAGTGTTGTTTTTAATGTTTATGCTGCCGTTGCAGGTGGTGTAGGCATGCGGGCTACTTTACGGTGATAAATTCTTGCGATTATGCATAAGGCAGCTGCGGCGCCTGCAAGGTATAGTGGCCATTGGAAAGCTGAAGACACGAGTACACTAATGTTTGCGCCCATAGTGTATTGTGAAGGCAAAATTATTTGTCCTGTGCCGACAAGTGGAATGTTTATGCCTAGAATTGTTTGCACGATTAAGATGATTACGGATAAGCCAGCGACGCTGAAGATGATTGCGTATAAGGGTTTTTTCCATGAAAAACCTAGCAGGTCTTTGGCGTAGGGTTTAGTTGGCATTATGGAGTAGATGAGCATGATTGTGCCGCTGAATAGGAAAGTTAAGATGCTACCGATGTTGAGCGCGTAAATTATGGGTATCGTGAATTGGGTGCCTAGTAAGCCAAAGTTGGTGTTCATTGGCGAAGCGTTAACTTTCATAAGGTTTTCCCCGATAGTTAACTGCCACCAAGGGTTGTATAAGGAAACTACGATTACAAGGAGCGTTAAGATGCCGCCGGCAACGCCGAACCAGTTAATTCTGTTAAGCTGCATTTTATGGCCACTCCAAATATTGTATATACTCCGTTGGAATGGGGATGCTGCCGACGTATTGTTGTAAATCCATCTGGATAGTAACGCCGCCCATTTCAACATCAAGGTTTTCAAAGTCAGCGTTTATAGTGCTTTGTCCAGCGTGCTGGGTTGCAATGTGTTTCAACGCTTCTTCTGAGAGAACACCGAAAGCGGTTATGTCAATTGTTTGACCAGGCTGTAAAGTTGATGGGTCAATGCCAACTTGACCTAATGGGAAACCGTGGTCGTGACAAACGACTTCTGCTTGTAGAGTGGTTATTGTGATTTCAGTGTTTAGAGGGTTTGTGAAGTTGTAAGTGAATTTTACTGTGTTGTTTTCGGGAAAATATTGGGGTTCGCCTGAAATCATTGGTGGTTCAAATGGTGTGCTGGTGATTTGGCCCATGCCTGTTTCGATGCTTCCGCCATTCATCAAGTCAGAGATTTCGGGTGGAATGATTAAACCTACAAGATTGTCTTGGTAGAGAACGATTTCCGTTGTTATGGGAACTACAGCAATTAGAACAGTTAGTAGGGTAAGTAAGAATTTTACTTTTTTTATTAACTATGCCCCCAGCATTGGCTTAAAGCATTTTACGTGCTGGAAGCTTTTATGGTTTATGTAGATACGCTATTTATTCAGTTTTACAGTCCTCTTGCTGTTTCGCCTCTTTATACGGTGTGGAAACCACTTCTTTCACCTTATTGGTAATTACAGGACCTAAACCGTTAACAGTCTTTGACCAATGCTCCACATTCATCAAAGCGTTTATCGGTGTTTGATAAGCACCCAAAATCGCAGTAGCCTTCTCCCTGCCAATGTTAGGCAAGCTCGCTACAAAATAGATTTGGGAATCCGCAAGAGTTTCACACTTTTTAAACGCATGAACAACAGCCCTTCTTTTCTCAACAACCTGTTCCTGCCGAGCAGCGGTGTACAGGAAGTCAACTGTTTCTTTGTGTGACGCCGTATTGACGATGGCGATGCCGTTTTTTGCTAAATTAAACATTGCACCCCAAACGGCTTGAGGCTGAATGCTACTATACTTGTAAATTATTGGCAAATAGCCTTCCAAGACAAGCATAGCTTTCGGGTAAACATCTTTTAAGAGAAAAAGTTGTTCAAACAAGTAGCGGCGTGTCAGGGTATAAACGAAGTCGTTAACGGTTTTTCTTTCAATGGCGCATTCGTCAGAGATTATGTAGTCGCCTTTGTCGAGCATTTGGGTTTTGACTGTTACGCTTTTTTCTATTAAGCCTTTTACGATTTTTTGTGCACTGGTAGCTTCTCTGCTGTCTACGATGATTGTGGGTTCTTCGCCTTTCTTTTTATCGCCGATAAAGGGTACAAGGGTTTCGGTGCCTGACATAATGCATCAATGCTATGCATACCGATATTTCAGGCTTATTTTGATTACGCTTGGAAGTTAGAAAAGAGAAAAAAGGTTATTCGTATCTGGTTAAGTATAATGGTTTATCAGCTTCTTTTCGCCGTTGCTCGATAGGCACGTCTTTCAGAGAAGTTACCCGAGCTTGCTCACTTACTTTTTTAGTTTCTGTAATTTCCATCCACACACCTTTTAACATTTAGGCTGCATAAAAAAATATTAACACTTGTGACTAGCCAAACACAGTCACAACTCTGGAATTATTCTCGCCAGTATTCAGGCGCATTTAATACATCACTACAACTAACCTTGCCCGACACTGAACCGATGACGTATGGTTTGAGCGCTTGAACCATCCAAGCATCCGCGTCTTTTTCAGGAATTGGGTAAGGTGCCTCAAAACCAAGTTTACCTGCTGGCGTGAATCCGTGCAGCGGATAGTAAGTAGGGTGTCCCAGCACGAAAACTAAGTCAACACCTTGGTTGGACAACAATTCTAAGCCCTTCCGGATGAGTGCTCCGCCGATACCTTGACGTTGAAATTTTGGCACGACAGCTAACGGTGCTAAAAGTGAAACCTTGACGTTGGGTGCCTTGGAAATAGTTGCTTTAGTGAATAAGATGTGCCCTGCAGGTTGATTTTCAACATAAGCCAAAAGGGATAGGAGCGGTTTAGCGGTTGGGTCAGCTAAAAGGTTTCTTGTCAGGTCAGCTTCTGTTTGTTTCTGGAAAGCTTCCCGCTCAACAAACAGGATATCGTTCAGGTCTAAAGGTGTCGTTTCTCGGATGAACATACCATAAAGTTGTTATTTTGACTTATTTGTTTAATCATCAAAGTGAAGGAAAAACCAATGAATTGCAGTTTGTGTTTTGGGTTGATTTTTTGAAAAAGCACCTGTTTTGTTTACTGGTTGCGTCAGTAAAAAACAGAAAAAGTCGATAATCGTCAGATTTAGTAATTTAGCGTCCGATAGCTCTAAAATTCCTGACTCAGTTTTTATTAATAATTTACATTATGACCCAAATAACTGACTAAAAATAAAACAAAAAAGACTAAAAAAGGGTAAAAGGGTTTATGGACCCTTCTTGGTTACTTCTTTGACTGCGCCTGCTGCGACGGTTGTGCCCATGTCTCGGATTGCAAATCTGCCAAGTTCTGGGAAGTCGTTGAATGCTTCGATTGCGATTGGGTGGAGTGGTTCCATGCGTACCCAGGCTGCATCTCCTGTCTTTAGGAAGCTTGGGTGTTCTTCTGAAACTTGACCAGTTCTTGGGTCGATCTTCTTGATTAGTTCAACGAATTTGACTGCGATTTGTCCTGTGTGGTAGTGAAGTACTGGGGTGTATCCTGCTGCGATTGCTGTTGGGTGGTAGATAACGATAATTTGGCCAATGAATTCTTTTGCAACTGTTGGTGGGTTGTCAACTGGACCTGCAACGTCTCCACGGTGGACATCATTCTTTGCGATGCCTCTAACGTTCATGCCAATGTTGTCGCCTGGTTCTGCCATTGGGATGCTGGTGTGGTGCATTTCGATTGATTTGACTTCAGCGGTCTTGTTTGATGGCATGAAGATCAGGTTAGTTCCTGGTTTGAGGACACCTGTTTCTACTCTGCCTACTGGGACTGTGCCGATACCGGTGATTGTGTAAACGTCTTGTACTGGAATGCGGAGTGGTTTGTTGGTTGGTTTTGCTGGTAATTCGAGAAGGTCGAATGCTTCCATTAAGGTTGGACCATTGTACCATGGCATCTTGTCGCTCTTCTTGATCAAGTTGTCGCCTGTCCAGCCTGAAACTGGTACGAAGTTTATCTTCTCAAGTTTGAAGCCGACCATGCGGAGCATTCTTGAGATTTCGTTCTTCATTTCTTCGTAACGGTCTTTACTCCAGTTAACAGTGTTGTCGTCCATCTTGTTGATGGCAACAACTAACTGGCGGATACCTAAAGTGAATGCAAGGAATGCGTGTTCACGTGTTTGACCGCCTGCACCAATGCCTGCTTCAAATTCGCCTTTCTTGGCTGAACTGAAGAGGACGGCTGCGTCGGCTTGGCTTGCGCCTGTGATCATGTTCTTGATAAAGTCTCTGTGGCCGGGTGCATCGATAACAGTCATATTGTATTTCTTAGTTGGGAATTGTAGGAATCGTAAGTCGATTGTGACACCGCGTTCTCGTTCTTCCTTTAGGTTGTCGAGTACCCACGCGTAATGGAAGGTGCCTTTGCCCATTTTTTCTGCTTCTGCCTTATATGCATCGATTGTTCTTTGGTCAATAACGCCTGCTAGATACAGTAAGTGTCCGGTGGTTGTTGATTTGCCGTTGTCAACGTGCCCCATAATGATAATATTTAAGTGGGGTTTATCGGATTTGCTCATACATTACTTCCTCTTTTAATTATACTTAGATATGAAATTCGTTAACACATCAGTCTTCCAATTATTAAAGGTTTATGCAGCCCCTGTAAAATTATTAGACACAAATCAAGGGGCTTTTTAGAAACCGCTTTGTTGGCGTGTCCAAATTTAAGTGGAAAAAAGCCAGGCTGACAGAGGTAAAGAAAAGATACGAAACAACGAAACATGTTCAACCAAAAGCTTTGTAAAAAACCCTTAAA
>JBNIDQ010000020.1:0-41479 GCA_050108135.1 Bathyarchaeia archaeon
AACCCCATTTTGCTTCTAGGTCGTGCATGTCTTTTAGGGGTGTGGAATCAACAATTAGATGGGTTGTGTGAATGTTGTCTTTGATTAGGTCTGCGATTTTATTCATGACTTCTTGCAGGACACAAAGGTAGCGGGTCCACCAGCGTCCAATTGTTGTTCTGTCTGGTGTAGTGCCCAGTCCAAGGTTTTTTGCGTCTTTGGGGTGTCGTTTTAGGTGCCAAATTATTCTTGTGTCGTTTTCTAGTCCTTTGAGTCTTGCGTAGACGAGTACGCGGATGGCGGTTTTGACTCCGTAACCTGGGTTTCCAGCTCTTTTTGGCTCTGTTGGAACGATTACTTTGTTAAGGAGTAGCCTGACTAGCTCACAGGCTTCCATACAGCCAAATTAGCGCTAACTAGATTTAAAATTATGCACACCCCTCGGATTCAAATAGCTGATTTTTGCGTAATATCTAATAGAAAACTGTAATGTCACTGGAATAACCAAGGATAGGCTCGCCGCATGACTTCAAGCACGTTCTGGGGCGGGATAATGCCTTCTTCGCATATTAAACCGTGAATGTAACGGTTTGGGGTAACATCAAATGCGGGGTTTCGCACGTCAAGCTTTTGGGGGGCTTCAGGCCAAACTTCTGCGGGACTGCGTTGCTCAATGCCCTCGAGTTCACCGTATAGTGTGACCGGGTCAAACTTTAACAGTTCAGAAACAACGTAAAACGGTTTTCGTGCTTCATGAGCCAACACTGCAAGACCACTGGTGCCAATCTTGTTAACCACATTGCCCTCTGAAGTGATTGCGTCTGCGCCAACTATTACCAGGTCAGCTTTTGGAATAAACGTTCTTGAAGCTGAGTCCACAATAAAGGTTGTTTCTATGCCGTGTTCAATCATTTCGCGTGCGGTGAGTCTGCCTTGGTAGGCTGGGCGGGTTTCGGTGCAGATGACTTTGAAGTTTTTGCCGTCGTCTTTTGCTTTGGTGAGCATTCGGGTTGCTGTTGATGAGTGACAGTGGGTAAATATTGTCATGCCGTTCTGGATGCGTTTTGAACCGATTGCGGCTGTGCGTTCCCTTGAAGCGTCAAGTTCATGGAGAAACTCGTCAGCGCCAACAACTAGCATGCTGCACAGTTCAGGCACTTTTTGGGTGCTGCTATTTTGCACTTGACCGATTAGGCATCGGATTGCATTTCGCATTAGTGGTTCTGTTTCGCGGGTTGCAAAAATTATTTTTTGTGCCTCACAAAGTTCAGTGAGAAGTTCGGTTTTGGTTGTTGTTTCTGTTTGCCGTGCAAGTGTTTGGATTGCTTTTACGGCTGCGATTGCTGCGTTTCTGGCTCCTTGGATTTCGAGTTTGCGGATTCTTTCTGCGGTGGCTTTTACGGTTTCCATTTTTTCCTTGACGCCTGGTTTTTTGGTTATGTAGGTAATTAGATGGTGAAGCATATAAGCAAATTGAATAGACTATTTTCTGAGGGCACCGATGTTTCCGAGCCGTGACGATTTAGGGATTCTTGAACCCATTATTGGTCCATGGTACACTTCTTTAGAGCATCCTCGTCAAGCTCAAAATCAGGTTCTTAAGGAGTTGCTTGAAAAGTATGCACAAACCGATTACGGCAGAAAGCATGACGCTCAAAACATAGGCAGCATTAAAGATTATCAGGCAAAAATGCCCATAATCAATTATGTAGACATGCAGCCTTACCTTGCTGAAATCCAAAAAGGCAATTACCAAGCATTTCTTTCTGAACCTGCTGAAACATGGGTTATGACCCGCGGCTCCACAAAAAAACAATCCAAAGTGTTACCTGCAACGCATACGCATCTTAAACAGATTTTTACTTGCGGCGCTCGTGGGTTAATCAATTTTGCACTTCGCAAACAAAACTTCGACGTTTTTACTGGCGTTATTTTGAACCTAAATTTCCCTTCAAGTGTGCACACTTTGGATCAGAATGGTCGTCAAGTTACTTACGGTTACAGTTCGGGCACGTATGCGCGGCTTAATCCTATGTTTGACCGTGTTAGTCTGTTGCCTCGGCAGGAAGAGATTGACAAGCTCGGGTCAGGCGTCACAAGGGCTGATTGGGAACGCCGCTTTGACCTCGTCTACGAATTGGCAAAAAATGAGAATGTTACTGCGACGATGGGTGTTACTCAGGTGATTTTGGGGTTTGCCCGCTACATAAAAAACAAGTACGGCAAAAAACCCGTGGACCTCTGGAAGCCAAAAGCCCTGTTTTGCACGAGCGTACGGAAAATCCAGTTTAAGTACGGTCCAATTTTGCAGAAATATTTTGCTGAAGCCCCTATTGTGGAAATGTATACTGCGACAGAGGGCGTGTTTGGTCAGCAACTGGATGAATTGCCGTATATTTCTATGAACTATGATTCTTATTTTTTTGAGGTCTTAACAGGTAAAGGTGTGAAGTTGCTTTGTGACCTTAAACGTGGAGAATGGGGAAGACTGATTATTTCTTCATGTATGTTTCCAAGGTACGATATTGGCGACATGGTTGAGTCTGCCGGCGGCAATTATTTTCGAGTTTTTGGCAGGGCTAACGCTTCAACAATTCTTGAGCACAGGTTGTACCGTGCGTTTTTTGGTAGAATTATTGGTTAAGGGCGGGGAGAACGTTTTCTGGCCATAATTGCAGCGTAAACAGCAACGATTATGATGACTAATCCGATTAAAACAAGAACCAAAGCACCGTTTGCAGCCGAGGAGAGTACGCCGCTGATGCTTAACAGACTGAAAATGCCGATAATTATCAGAATTAAGCCGCCTATGAGGAATCCGATGAAGCCGTGTTCGCCTTTTTCTTGTTTTTCACTTTTTTCTCCGTGCTGGTCTTTCTCGTTCTTTTCTGATTTTTCGTCTCTGCGGTAGGTTGGCGGTGGACCCTGCGTTGCTGTTTGACCTTTAAGTGGTGCTCCGCATCTTGGGCAGAACGTCATGTTTTCATCGACGAGGTTGCCACATTTTGAGCAGTACGGCATAGAATTCTTCTCCAGTTATTCTTTTGGATGCTTAGACTATTTAAGATATCACTTCCAGTACACCTGTGCAAAAGGTATATCAGGTTTCATTGAGGAAATAATCAGGAGGGATGACTCGTTGCAAGACCCGGGCTCTAAAACAAAAGGGTTCAAACATGCCGAAAGCCTGTTTAGCGCATTATACATTGGTACAATATTCATCTCTCTTGGCGTCATCTACTTCATCCATTTACCAAAAAACCTTTTTCTTGAATTAATTGACTTTTTTGACTCCTTAACTCTTGCACGGGTACCTGATACAGGAATATATTTGCCCGCGCCGATTTCGCCCGCAGCACACGTTGATCTGTACACTGCAATCTTTCAGTTCTTTCTAGTTATTGCCGTTATTGAAGTGGTTATTTTGGCGCTTAGGTTTGTGTTTAATTCATCCATTAAACGTAAAGCAGAAACAATCTCAAACGTGGTTTTCTGGTTTGGCGTTAGCTACCTGATTTACACGTACCTTATGGATTCAGCGACAATTAACAAATGGTTTGTCTTCTGGATTGGAATGATTATAATCTTCGGTTTGTCCCTAATCGCGAGAGCGTTTGTACTGCTTGCCGTAAGGCAACCTGAACCTACTAAGGAACAAAAGCAAGAGCAAAAATCAGAAGGTTAAATGCTTCCACAAAACTAGCACTTGCCAACCCATGTCAAAGGAGTCTTTAAAGAGTTTGACTTTGGTTTCCCGTGTGCTTTTCCATTCAACAGGGATTTCTTTTACTTTATAGCCTCTGCGTTGCGCTCGGACCAAAGTTTCAGTGTCCCAGAACCAATGATTAGCTTCAACCTCTTCAAGCCAAGGCAACAGTTTCTGCCGTTGGAATGCTTTAAAGCCGCATTGGTGGTCTTTTACTTTAGAGCCGAGAACAAAGCGTACCATGAAATTGTAAGTTTTAGATGCGAAGCCTCGTGTGAAGGTGCGTTTGACTTTGCTTTGGGACATCATTCTTGACCCAGTGGCAAGTTCGTAGCCTTCAACTGTGACGGCGTCGATTAGTTGGCTTAAATGTTTAAGGTCAGTTGCCAAATCTACATCCATGTAGATTAAGACGTTGCCTTTTGATTGCTTGAAAGAATTCTTTAACGCTCTACCGCGTCCTAAACGTTTTTCCCCGTGCAGGTGGCGTACGTAGGAGAGTTTTTGTGATAATTCTTGGGATTTTTTGTCTGTGCCGTCAGTGCTACCATCTTCAGCAATGATTATTTCGTAGGTGCAGCCGTAGGCTTTGAGGGCGTCGCTGATTCTGTTTACTGTCTGCTCGATAATGTCTGCTTCGTTTAGTGCGGGAAGCACAACTGTCACGTCTAATTGCCCAGTATTGGTTAAGTCTTGCGTTTTTAGAACACCCATTGGTTGAACCATCTTAAACTTTCAGCTGTAGCTGTTGATACTGTTGCGCCTGAAATTACTGGGTAGAACAGCACGAACAGTGCTACTACCGCTATGAAGTATGCTACTGCAGCAATTTTCATCCAATTGTACTTCCAGTACTTACTAATAAAATACGCTGAGGCAAGGCAGATAATTGGCACGTTAACGTAGTAATGATAAATGAATAATCCTCGGCTTACAAACGCGTAAGGCAGCCATTGTGCAAAGAAGACCACTGCCAGAAACGCTGCGGGCGCTTCAATTTTGGGTATTTGATGTTTTTTAAGTTCAACAACAGCTTTGCCAATAACTAAGCCTGTGATTGCGATGATTGATGCAAAGCCTACCCACCAAACCGCGGGGTTTCCAAACAGGCTGATTGTTGACCGCATGTCTCCTGGTAAAGTGCTAATGTATAGCCAGAGGGGTTTTCCAATTATTGGCCAACTCCAGCCGGGTGAAGAGTATGGGTGGTCAAGACCGATTGGTCCTGAATGGTAACCGTACATGCTATCTTGGAGTCCAACCACGTTAAGGAAGTCTCTGCCTGCAAGCATATCGGGAATGTATGTTGCGAAGTAGATGCCAATCGCCATTAAAATGAATAGTACCATGTAAGCGTACGGGTGGTCGAAGAACTCGTAAAATTTACTGGAAAGCTTACTTTTGCTTCTCACTACCTCTGAAAGTCGTATAATGACCAAGATGGCTAATTCGCCTAAGAAGCCGAAAAGAACCAGCCATTTAGTGGAGAAGCCCAAAGCGAAGAACAGGAAAGACAGAAACAAGGGGACGACGCTTGTGTTCTTCCAGCCCTTGTTAAGCACGCCGCTTAGGTAGATAAAGAAGAACAGTTGTGAGGCTAACGAGAAGAAGACGACATAGGTGTCTGTAATGCCTAATCGTGCCTCTGTGAAATGCATAAAGTCAAAAGTGAATAGGAATGCTGCTGTGAAGCCTCCAATGTAGGAGCCAAACATTTTCTTGCCCAACAGGAAGATTAAGGGAATCATTAATGTGCCAAAGATTACGCCCATTATGCGCCAGCCGAACGGGTTTAAACCGAACGCGGCAATGCCTGTTGCGATGATAAGTTTGCCCAGTGGCGGGTGAGTCCATTCGTATGGCCATTGTAGGTGTAGGTACTGGTTGGCGGTTCTTGTGAAGTAGACTTCGTCGAACATTGTTTCAGTCATGTAAGTTTTAGGCAACTCGACAATGTCTTGTTCATCAATTAGCTTGCTAAAATCAAGGGTTGTATTGTTTTCGCCAGTAATTGACGTAAGCGGGATCTGCTGGTTGTTTTGGTCCACAACGGCTATCTCGTTTACGTCTATGTTTGCTTGGTTAAACTCTAAACGAATGTATCGGGTTGAGGCGGAAATGCTGGTTTCGTTCCAGTTCATGTAAGCAAACGGGTAACCTGCGCTTATTGTTCCAGCTTCATTCCAATCACCGGGTTGTCCAGTGAATACTTTAATGGTGCTTGTGGTTTGGCAGTCTTTCATGTAAAAGTAAAGTTTGTTGATGTATGTTGTATTTCCAAGGTCTACTACTGCAGCCTGTGGAGTGGAAGTGTTTACGGTTAAAGCGTTAGAGGGTACTTGTGTTGCGCCCAGGTTGGTGACGGCTATTGCGAAAAAGATTACGGACAACAGAACCATTGTTAAAATGTCTTTTTTTGTTACGTGCAAGTCGAAGTCAAAGTGTTTCATTGGATGTTTGCTCCTTTTTGTTTTCTGGCTCATCGATTGTTAGTGGCTCAGTTTTAAGCACTGCTTTGCCTTTAAGCTCATCCCACAATAGCAATGAACCGTATAAAAACGTAATCACGTTGATGACGCCGACGGCTACAACCACAATGTCACCAGAAAGGTTAGGACCATAACTGTAGCCCAAGTTGGCATAGAGGTTTAGCCAGTACAAGACGTAAGCAACGTTTGTTAGGAAAGTTGCGGTTATAACGCCGTAAAGCAGTCTGGTTCTTTTTACAAACGGGAACATTAAAGCTAAGACGCTGATGGCGGGGAACAGATATCTTTCGTGTATTCTTGTGGGCAGCATGAAAAACGCGAAAAACAGCATAAACGCTGCAAAGAATATGACCATCTCGTCTGATTTGCCCCAACGCTTGTAAAGAACATACAAAGTGAAAATCGAGAATGCTGCAAACATTGCCCAACCTAAAATGAACAAGTTGCCGTCTGGAATCCATAGGCCAAATATGCCCCACAGGTTAAACGCGTTGATAGAAGTAAATTCGTATCCGCTGTAAGCCCCAAAATAGATGTCTGTAAGGAATGTTATTGGGTTGCTCCATTGCATTGGCAAGATTACGGCGAAGATTGTGGCAGCAAAAGCGGCAACAGAGAACAGTACATGTTTAATGTTACTCTTCTTAATAATTACAAACGCAATCAATGGCAGCAAGGCTATTGCCTGCGGTTTAGTTAAGACGGCAACGGCGAAGCTTACTGCGGATAGTTCCGGTTTGCTTCTTAGGGCAAGAATTAATGAAAGCAGCAGGAACAATGTGTAGATGGCGTCGAATTGTCCCCATACTGCAGCGTTAAAGATAACGGCTGGGTTGAAAACGTAAAGCGCTGCCGCGATAAGGCTAAGTTTGAAGCTTAACTGTTTTTTGGCAAACCAGTAAATCAACCCAGCTATCAGAATGTCAAAAATGTTTGGAACTAACTTTACAATGTAGGTGACAAAGGGCGTCCCGAAAAGACCTAAAGATTGAGCCAAGGAGCCAAAACCCCAGAACAAGTAAATGTTGAAAGGCGGATAATCACACCAACTTACGGCGCTGTAGAATAATCTTGGACCGTAATCGGCGGCAGTGTTAAACCATGAAATGAAAGTGCCCATGTCGTTTTGGTAGCCTTGAAGTGGAAACAGCAGAACACGAATTATGAAGGACACGCCAAGCATGCCCGCTAAGACTGCTATTTCCCGCTTATCAAACTGCAAACTAGACGCCAATCCTTGAGAGTAATGAAAAGTAATTTGGGTTTAACAAGGATAAGAAGTTTTTTCCAATTCTACCAACAAATGAAAAATATTCTGCAGAAGGCCTCTTTTAAGTGAGCACGTCTGCCGCAGTGTTGCCTGCTTAGTTTTCGGGGGTTCGTGACCAACCGTCTGGATTGCTGTATTTTACTGCTGGTCCGTTTTTGTATATTGCTTCGTAGCCTTTTAGGAAATCTTTGCTTGAGGTACGTTTGCCCATGTAACATTCCTTCTTGAAAACGTTAAAACCCAATTTTTGCCTATAAGGCAAGTTTCGTTTTTCCGCTTATGTCAAAAACCAGAATATTGTGGCGCTGGGATAAGGGCTAAGTTTAAATCTTGACGGGTTACATCGGAAACTGTGAAAATAATTCAAATTATTGGAGCCATTGCGGTTGGGGTTTTGTTCTTTTTGGCAGTCATCTTTGCACTTGCCTCAACTGTTCAAGCGACCACTTCAAGATTGGCAGTTAGCGGCATACTATTCGTAACAGGCATCGCAGTAATAGCTGGCATATACTTCACAACCAGAAAACCCAAAACAGTAATTCAACAACTGGAAATTTCAGGACAAATGAAAGCAGCAGCAATAAAATGCCCAAACTGCGGCGCCGCTGTTGACGCAAACAAAATCAAAATCATTCAAGGCGTACCCTATGCTACTTGCCCTTATTGTGGCACAAACTTTGAAGTTACAGAGGAACCAAAATGGTAAAACGTGCTTTCCTGCTGACGGTTACCCTTGTGTTTTTAGCCGCAGCAACCTTGTGCACTGGATTAGCAAACGCTCAAAGTCCAGTTTACAATGTTAATCAGGAATGGGCTCAACTATTCATTAACCCAGATGGCACTGTTGACTTAATCTACAACATGTCATTAACTGTGACAGGTGGCACAATGCGTGCTTTTGATTTGGGAATGCCTAACAGGGACTTCACCATCGGCACAGCACATGACCAAACCGGAAAGTCACTAAACACTTACAGTTACACCCCCGACGTTGCATCAGTCGATTTTAACCCGCCCCTAAACGCTGGAGAAAGCATCTGGTACACCATAACCGTTAACGTTGCGGGCATGTTAAGCAATGACACAACTAACCCGGGAAATTACGGCATGATGTTTGCTCCACAATGGGACAAAAACGTGCCAATCAACAATGTTCGCGTGCAAATTGTTATGCCTGACGGCGTTAGCGTGCATGACGTGAAAACTTTGCCTGACAAGTTTTGGAACAGCAGCTCCACCGTGGAAGGCAAAACCGCGCTTTACTGGGAAATCCCCGTGCTTGCAGCTAACCAGCAGTACCCAATCGGTGTGTCTTTTCCTTCAGAGTTTCTGCCAAACTATGTTCCAACTCAAACAGGCGGCGTAGACTTGGAGACTATACTGGATTTTGCGGTTATACCTCTTTTTGTTGTAATTTTCATTGTAATCATTGTTTTGGCAGCAAGAAAAAGCAAAAGCCAATACACAACCCCAAAAGTCAGCATGGAAACATTAGGCTTAAAACGGGGCTTAACAGCTGTTGAAGCATCCAGCCTTCTAGAGTTTAAACCAACCCAAATCGTAACAGAAATCCTCTACAGCCTACTACAAAAAAGGGCAGTATGGGCTGAATCAACCAAACCCTCACTCAAACTAAAAGTCCTTGCGCCTTATGAAAATAAGACGGGAACACCAGAAAATCCGCTGCGCTACTACGAAATAGACTTCCTACACTCTCTGCGACCCGACGGCACTATTGACGAGGAAAAACTTGCCCACACAGTCACTTTCCTACGTGACACTGTTGAAGAGAAAATGCGTGGTTACAACCGTAAAGAAACGGTGGATTATTACCGCAAAATTGTAGCCACAGCTTGGACGCAAGTAGAGCAGGCAGGAACTCCTGAGCTTGCTTCAAACGCTTACAATGAACAACTCCTCTGGCTTATGCTTGACCCCGACCAAAAAACCAAAACAGAAACCATCTTTGCCGGACGAGTGTTCCAGCCTAACCCACTATGGTTCTGGTGGTGGTACGGTTACACAATCTATCACCCACACCCAATCTATCGTCCAAACGTTAACGTTCCAGCACAGTCAGGACCAGCACCAGCGATTCCAGGCGCAGAATTTGCAAACAACATCGCAACAAGCCTAGAAAACACTTCAAACAGCATAGTGCAGAACTTGGAAAAATTTGCTAACTCTATTGTTCCACCGCCGCCAAAAGCATCTCATGAACCAGCCCGTAGTGGCTCTGACTGTGTTTGTGCTTGTCACGCTTGTGCCTGTGCGTGTGCTTGTGTTTCTTGTGCTTGCGCCTGTGCAGGTGGAGGAGGAAGATAAAAATGAGTTTCTTTAAAAAACCAAAAATTCCTTCAGGTCGCTATGCTTACCGTGGAAACGACAAATACAAAGGAATGTCGCTGCAGCTACGAGTCGAACATGACAGTCGAGGCGTAATGGTAATCAACGCTAACACCGTGCTTCACCTTAACCAAACCGCCACAGCGTTTGCCTACTATTTCATGCAGGGCTTAACTGAACATGAAGTTTTAGGTAAAATCCAAAAAATGTACAAGGTAAAGCAGGAAACCGCCAAAACGGATTACGAAAAAATCATCAACACCATAAGCACACTTGCAAAAACCGAAAAAATTGACCCCATAACCTTTCTTGAAATCGAACGGGAAGAGCCATTTTCTTACCAGTACTCAGCGCCGTTGCGTATGGATGCTGCTTTAACGTTCCGTTGCCAAAACGACTGCATCCACTGCTACGCTGGTGGACCACACGAAACCCCAGAGCTTTCCACAGAACAATGGCGACAAGTAATTGACAAACTAAGCGAAATTGGCGTCTTCATCGTTACCTTCACAGGAGGCGAACCCACACTGCGTGAGGACTTGCCAGAACTGTTGCGCTACGCTCAGCAGAAGGGCATAGTTACAGGTTTAATCAGTAATGGTCGCAAACTAAAAGATGCCTCTTACGTTAAAGTGCTTGAAGACTCTGGGCTAGATTTTGTTCAAGTCACGTTGGAGTCTGATAAGCCTGAAATTCATGACGCGATGACTAAGGTTGCTGGCAGTTGGGCTGAAACCGTCGCGGGCATCAAAAACGCGGCTAAATCGCTAATTTACGTTTCAACAAACTCGACGCTAAGTAAACAAAACGCAAACGGGTTTCTGTCCATGGTGGACTTCATTAAGGGTCTTGGTGTGGACGCGTTTGGCTGCAACAGCCTCATCTACTCGGGCAAAGGTGACTCTGTAAGCGACCAGTTCGCCTTATCCGCCGACGAGCTCAAAGATTTGTTGCCTAAAGTTCATGAAAAAGCTCATGAGGTGGGCTTAAAATTCCTATGGTACACCCCGACTCAGTACTGCGTTTTTAACCCTCTCCAACTTGGGTTAGGCATAAAATCCTGTACTGCCGCCATGATTAACGCCTGCGTAGGACCAAACGGCGACGTTTACCCCTGCCAAAGCTACTTCGAAAGCCTCGGCAACATCCTTACCGAGCCATGGGAAAAAATTTGGCATCACCCCTTAGCAGAGAAACTGCGCAAACGCGAATACGTCGAACCAAAATGCAAAGAATGCCCAACCCTGCAAGAATGCGGTGGAGGCTGCCCCCTGGAGCTGCAAAGTAAGCAACATATTTGTACCTAAACAGCCATTAGACTCTTTAGCGGTTAACTAAAACCCTCTTTTAACCCTGAAAACCAGTGCAGGCAAAACGCTATGGCTGTTAAGGAGAAAACGCGGCTTATCATTTTCGATGTTGAAGGAGTCTTAATTCCTAAAAACATGTTCTTCTTCAAAATGGGCAGAACAATTGGCTTCTTCACGCTAATACAGATTCTAATGTACGGTTTTCTCTACGAAATCGGCGCATCCTCACTTGATACTTCGCTTAAACGTATTTTTAGAAAAATGAAAGGACAAAAAATGGAGACCCTGCTAAAAGTTTTTGACCAAATCCCCGCTACGCCAACACTTCAAAATTTTTTTGCGCAAGTTAAACAAAAAAATTACCGCATAGCCTTGATTAGTTCAGGTTTGCCCACAATTATTGTTGAGGGCTTGGCAAAATGTGTGGAAGCCGATTACGCTTACGGCATTGACGTTTGCGTTAACGATGCGGGTGAGGTTACGGGAAGAATTAGTGGTGAAGCCATTGAACCTAACGGGAAAATGAAGATTCTGCAAAAAATTTTGGCAGAGGAAGGCTTAACGTTAAGTGACTGCACGGTAGTGTCCGATGACCGAAACAACCGTTGCCTTTACACTCCGCAAACCAAAAAAATCGGTTACAACCCTGACTTCATTATCCGTGTTAAATCAGACTACGTAGTAATGGGAAAACTCGCAAGTATCCTGCCAATTTTAGATGGCAAGAAAGTCAATAGAGCTTTCCCTTCAACTAACGATTTTGTCCGTGAAGATATCCACGCGGCAGGTTTCTTTATGCCTGTAATAGCGCAAATAGTCGGGGTTATCCCAGTTGCCATCTTTATCAGCGTACTATCAATCTTGTATCTTGCTTCTGAACTTGCACGGTTAAACGGCAAAAACTTGCCAGTCATTTCAGGAATAACCCGTCATGCAGCTTCGCAATCGGAGCTTTACGGGTTCGCCGCAGCCCCCCTCTATTACGCTTTAGGCATCCTGCTTACGTTGCTGATTTTTCCGTTTCCAGCAAACGCCGCCGCAATCGCCATCTTCGCTTTAGGCGACAGTACAGCCTCAATCTTCGGCGGCTTAATAGGTGTCCGTTTGCCTTTTAACAAGGGTAAAACGTTGGAGGGTTCGCTTTCAGGGTTTGTTTTCGCGTTTTTGGCTGGCTGCATTTTTGTTTCACCGTGGATTGCAGCGGCTGGAGCAGCAATAGCCATGTTTATCGAGTATTTGCCTTTGCCGATTAACGATAACGTTGTAATCCCAGTAGTTACTGCGGCGGCGTTGACCTTGCTAATTTAACGGTATTATTGCAGTTAAGTAATCTTTAACAACAAAGTTTTTGCCTTTCTTAATTACAGTGTGGCCTTCCTGCTCCAAAATCAGTTTCTGCCCTTCTGCTCCACCGGGATACTTTTCGTTGATTACTCCGCCAGTTTTTAGGGTGCGCCAGTAAGGAGTAATGTCCTTTGCGCCCTGCTGTTTTTGTTCTTCCGCTGCGTTTGCTGCTATCCAAGCGAAGATACCGGTGGTTATTGGGCAACCGATGGTTGCGCCGTGTTTGGCTGCGAGGGCTTGACGGATTTCGTTGATTGTTGTTAGTTTGCCTTTGGGAACCATCCGCATGTACCCATCAACCTCTATGGGCGCGGGGATTACTACGGTGCCTTCGCCCCAACGTTTACTGAGTTTGCCTTCGATAACTGAAATTTTTGGTCCGCCTTTACTGTTGTGTAGTTTTTCCTGCCAAGAAGTCTTCTTTTTTACCACCAAATCACCATGACCCAGTTGTTTGCAGGTTTCTAATCAGTTTTTCCTACTTTTTAGGTTTAGAATCGATAAGTGCCTGTTTTTGTTGGTGACTGAGTTTTTTGATTTCACGTTCACGCCGCATCGCCAAGCCTCTTGTGTCATGGGTTTCTACGTAGGCGAGTTTTTGTGGTTTATGCGCTTTGGTGTATCTTGCGCCTTTGCCGGTTTCATGCTGCCGCGTGCGTGCTTCTATGTCTTTGGTGTAACCCGTGTAGAAGCTGCCGTCACAACACAGCAGTATGTAAACGTAAAACGCCACGTCTGTTCTGCTACTCCTCAAGTGGCATATATTCAAAAACGATGCCTTTTTGCATTGCTCTCTTCAGGTACATTTCAGGGTCAATCTCTTGAACACTTAAACGGTCAACATCAATAATTTGGATTTCATGCAAGTGAGCATTACGAATTTCCTCAACCGTCACAGGCGGCTTATTATAGTAAGCGTCCACAAGTTTTTTGATACAAGCGATTTCGTCGTCTGTTCGGTTGCGTGGAGGCTTAGCAAGCGCCGGTGGAAACGGCAAAATATAATGCGGCGGAACCCCCAAAGCAAATTTGCCTGCGAAACTGCTGTAACGAATGATTTTGCTTGCCAACCGGGCGGACGTGTAAGTCATGGGTGCCAACGCGTTTTCGGGTGGGATGAAACCGGTTTCTATTTCGATGATTAGGTTGCCGTAACATTTTGTGCCGAATAAATCGCAAGTTAAAATCTCGTTAAGCGGATACTCAAGCTGCACTTCGTAATCGCGTTGGATGAGGTATTTGGCGCAGACAAGCTCCATCACGGAATGGTTGATTTTTACAACGTTTTCTTTCTGCAGTTTGATAAGCCAGTCTTTTAGGCCAGTGATTTTGGTAATGGTGGATTCTGGCGTGTCAATTGTAAGTTTTGAAATTAACCTTAAAATGTCGGCTTCAAACTTTTGCCTGCCAGTGCCGCTCATCAGCCCGCAACCAACCAAGACTATGAAGGGACAACTGTTTGTTTAATCCTTCGGTCAAACCAGCACCGAGAAGCTGGGGTTAAGTACTGGTTTTCAACATACTAATGACACGTTTTTCAACCAATAGCACCTACCCCCCTAAGGGATTTGCAGGATGGACAGCGCAGGTAGAGCCTACCCTATCGGAAAAGATAGACCCCCTATAGATTTTTGCATAGATATGCTATTTGAAGCCTAATCGGTTGATATGAAAAATAAAGTAGTAAAGCTTTGAACAGAAAAATGTACTATGGTCAACTATCAAAAAAGACTTAGTAACAAAAAAGAGGTTTCTTCTATTGATTGTTAGCCTACGCACCATCCGAATCGTTTAATGTCCGCAGGCGCAATTCGTTCCTTTTCTAAAAGGTCTTTTAGGCATACTGGGTCTGTTTCTAAAAAATCGCCTGTGCATGCGTATGCTCTTCCTCTGCATCCTCCGCAGGTTTGGCGGTATTGGCATGCTCCGCATTCTCCTTTGAGGTTGGCTCGGTTGCGCAAGGTTTGAAGGATGGGCGAATTGTACCAGATGCTGCTGAGGCTTTGCTTGCGGATGTTCCCAACTGTGATTGGCAAGAAGGTGCAGGGGTAGATGTCGCCGTTGGGGCGTAAACTGAAGTAATATAGGCCTGCGTGGCATCCGACGTGGTTGTGTACCCAGAATTCTTTGAGGAGCAAGTCTTTGGGGCTTGTGCCGTGGCGTTTGTGAATTTGCAGGGCGACTTCGGGGTAAAGCGGCTGTCCACCTGACATGGTGAAGACGAGTTCGCGGTGTTCTTGGAGGCTTTGCAGGTAACGCATCAAATCCACCCTTTGCTCCTGCGTCATCGCCTGCTGCATCATGTCATGCCCACGCCCCACGGGCACCAAGTCGTAAACCGCTACTTGGTCAACACCGAGGCTTTCAAGAAACTCGACCCGCGCTGGCATCTCAGCCACCGTGTCCCGAAGCGCCATTGTTGTAATGACCACTTCCAAATCAAGCTCAATACAAGTCTTAATTGCCTCTACGGCTTTTTTGAAAGTGCCCTTTAGGTTCCGCAGTTCATCATGCTTTTCTGGAACCACCGAGTCAATGGGTATGCCGACGGCTTTTATGCCTGCATCTTTGAGCTCCACAGCTACCTCGGGAGTTAAAAGCAGTCCGTTGGTGAGCATTGCGGGGATGATGCCTGCTTCGTTGCAGTATTCGGCAATTTGCAGTGAGAAGTCTTTTCGGGTGAGGGGTTCGCCGCCGCTGATGATAAGTGCTTGTGTGCCGAGGATTTTCATTTCGTCTATGGCGCGCATGGCTTCGGGCAGGGTGAGTTCGTTGGGGAGGGGTTCTCTGGCGCTAACGTGGCAGTGCAGGCAGCGAAGGTTGCAGCCGCGGGTAACAGCGTAGGACACGATTAGGGGCGTGTTCTGTTCGCCTTTCAAGCCTTGGTTGAGCAGTTTCTGCCGCAGCAACAATTCCACCATTTTCAACCCAGTGCCCAACTTTTAGCCTCCTATGCTGGCGGTTTTGGTCTTATCAGCCAAATCTGAACCGCCCTGCGGAGGAACCATGCAACAGCGAATACCACTGCAATCACAATCACCGTTATCATGAGGTTGGTGCCGATGTCAAAGGCGGCTTCCGTCACGGTCGGTTCAAGGTCAGTCATGCGGACGTCATCGATGGTTGCATAGGAGTCGTGTCCAAGGTAGATTTCTGTGCCGTTAATTATGTTGCCTTGCGGGTTCTGCACGCCGTGAAGTACGTTGACGGTTTGTTCTGCTCCGTCAATGTAGAGGTGCATGCCGGTTGCGGTTCGGGTAAACTCCACGTGAATCCACTGGTTCAGGGGCACGGGTTGAGTGGTTACGATTTCGTTGTAGCCGTCTTGGTCAGTGTAAACGTAACCTGAGAGGGCACCCTGCTCGTAGGTTTCTCCAGTTTCAGGAGTGCCAGCCCGAAGAGAGATGCCTAAGACGCGGATGGTGTTTTGCCATTCAGCAGCTTGATCAGGATGGTCACATTTCACGAATATGTTGTTATAGGGTTCATTTCTTAGAGTTGCCACGTTAATCCACGCTTCAATGGCAACCTGTTTTTGCACGTCAAGATTCGGCGAAACAGGCATGTAAATGGGCTGCGGAGTCGGCGGGAAACCAACAATGAATTTGATGGGTATGTAGACGCCGTTTGCGCCGTCAAACTTCATTGCTTTGTCAAATTTGCCGTCTACAAGTTCTGGTTCTGGGTGACCCGCAAGGATGCCGGCGTTTACGCTTGCCGTGTCAGGGGTTATAGTGTTGTAACCGCTTGCTTGAACCGTATCTAGCGGCCAATACCCAACCGTGACGCCTCCAACCTGCGCGCCCACCCCCGCAACCAAAAAGGCGCCTAAAAGTGCAGTTAACATTAAACACGAAATGACTAATCTGGAATGTTTTTTCAAATTTTTTGCGGACATTACCTTTCACTATTCACATGGGAGCGTGTGCAGCTTATAGCTCTCCCACAGGAACAGGGTGTTCTCCAAAAAGAACAGGTGCAGTTACAGTAAAATATCCGGGAGGCGCTTACTTGACACGTAACGGTGCAGGCAATGCGTAAACTCAAAGGCTCAAGCAACTACTTAACACGTCAAACAAGAAAATACCTCTCAAGAGCACTCATGAGTCTGTTGCTTTTTGTTTTACTTTTTGCAGTTACAGGATACCGTGTAGCTTTTCAAACTCAAAGCATTGGCTTGGTTGAAGCAGCGGGTTTTGCGGCAGCCTTGGTTTGGCTGGTTGCTTTCCGTTATCATCAACAAAAATATCAAGTTTACAGGGGCGGCAGTATAGGAGAAAAAAACGTCACCAAAACCCTTGCAGGCAACCTAAACGATGACTACACACTCATGAACGGGGCTTACCTGAAAGGTGGAGGCGGCGACATCGACCACATCGTCTTGGGTCCAACAGGAGTTTTTGTTTTGGAAACCAAGAATTGGAGCGGCAGAATACTATGCAACGGTGACGATTGGCGGCGACCCGGCAAACACTCAGTTGGCAGCCCCAGCTTGCAAGTGAAACACAACACGCAAAAAGTCAAACATGTAATTGACGCTTCGGGAGATTTGCGGGGATTGGGGGTTTGGGTTGAAGGAATAGTTGTTTTCACCAATAAGCATGCCAGCTTAAGCATTAGCAACCCAACAGTTACGGTTCTGAAACTGCAGCAGCTTCCAAACCACATAACAAGAAGCACAGGCAACCGTTTAACTCAAGACCAAGTACAGCAAATCGCCAAACAAATCCAGAAAGCCTAAGTTAGCATTGGATTTTTAGCCAATCTTTCCTTTTAACCAAAGCCAAAGCTGTTATGCTGGTTATTAGTAGGCTGCCGACATAGAAGGCGTCAGGTAAAGCTCGGGCGGGGTTTTGGATTGTGTAGGCGATGATTGCTATTGACATGTAAAGGGTTACGGCGCCGCTGACTAGTTGGGTGACATAGAGGGCTTTTCTTGCTTTGTAAGCTTGAAGTTTTACCCAACCCAAAAACCGTGAAGTTCGCGTGGACACGTCAGGCAAATCATCAAGCAGCAAAGCTAAACCGCCAAGCAGGAAAAATCGTCCAGCGGTTACGTCAACGCTTGATGAATCGACAAGAAACAGGTTGAACAGGGTTACAGGCGTGAAAAACGTGATGAACACTCCTGAGACCAGGATGACTAGGAAGCCGTAGACGTAGTGGTGGAACAGGAATCTGCCAGTGTGGAGGGATCTGCCTATTGCTGCGGCTGGAAAAATGTTAACTAAAGCAGCCACAATTATAACCCAGAATAGGTTGCCGTTGAGAACGTATGGCGCGTAGGGTTCCCAGTATGGAAACGCTTTGTAGAAACCGTTCAGGGTTCCCATGACGCCGCCGATGGTAATGAGTGCATTTAGGATTAAGGCTATGCTGAAGATTTTTTTAAGAATCGTTCCCACTGTGCCAGCCATTAACCCGTAAACCTTCCTTTGAACGTTGATTAACCGTTTTGTTTTAGTAACTGTTTTAGCTCCCAATAATAAACAAGACGCAACTCCACCTGAAAACTGCAAGGAAAAACCAGGATAGAGTTTGTAGATACATATTCTATTATGCATAAATTCTTAAGCTAGTACTGTAAAGGCACAGTAGAGGTATCTTGCTTGAAGTTTGAAGTAAAATACAAACCATCATACGCCCTACTTGTCGCCAGCCTAGAACAAGGCGAAACAATCACAGCAGAATCAGGCGCAATGACCTACATGGACCCAACAATTGACGTTCACACACGTAAACGTGAAAAAAGCCTGCTCGGTAGTTTAGGCTTAAGCATAATCGGCGGGCAATCATTCTGGGTTAACGATTACACCGCTGCAAGAGGACCCGGAGAAGCCGCATTCGTAGCCGCCCCCGTAGGCGACATCGAAAAACTTGACGTTGCACCAGGCAAAGGCTACATCATCCAAAAATCAGCCTACATCGCCTCTGCCCCAGACATCAACCTTGACGTCAAGTGGGAAGGCTTCACCAAAGGACTCTTTGGACAAGGCTTATTCATGCTAAAAGCCACAGGCAACGGACCATTATTCATTAACACCTTCGGAGCCATAGACGTACACACCCTAGCGCCCGGGCAAACATTGATTGTTGACAACTTCCACCTTGTCGGCTTCAGCGACACCTGCAGCTACAAAGTAACAAAATTCGGCGGCTTAAAAGAAACCCTGCTCGGCGGCGAAGGCTTCGTAACCCAAATCACTGGCCCCGGCGACGTACACATTCAAACAAAGAACCTGCAAGAATTCACCGAATGGCTCTGGACCCTGCTTGAACCAAAAGTACGTAACACACGCTCCCGGTAAAAAAAAACAAAATTTAATACCTTCTTTTTATTTTTAAGCCCTAAATTGGTGAATTGTTTGGGGAACACGTTATTTGGCGCTTTTGTAGGTTTCGTTGTTATTCTTGCTTTAGCATGGCTTTTCCCAGGCATCGGACACATTGCAGGCGGCTTAATCGGCGGATTCGTAGCGGGACTCATAGCTCGAGGCATGATTAAAGGTGCAATCGCAGGTTTCTTGGCGGCAATCGCGGCAGGCATCATCTTGGCAGTCTTAGCTTTCCTTAACGCAATCTACGCTGGCGGGATAAACTTTGGATTCTTCGGTGCACTCTTCGGAGGCTTAGAAGGCTTAGCAACCAGCATTGTCGCTTTGATTTTAGGCGGCATCGAAGGCATCATGGCAGCAATCGGCGGCTTTGTAGGCGGCTTGCTCGCAAAAAAGCTGTAGCAAACCCAATTTTACCTTTTTTATCTGTCTAAACTAAATTTTTCAACTGTAGCCTTCTCGGGCACTTGGTCAAGAATCATTTTCTCCTCAGGCTTCTTGCTAAGCACTATTGGCTGGAGGGTTTTTGCCAGTTCTAAAGCTGACTCAAGTTTGCTGGCTCTGTCAGCGAAAATTTCAAGCAAAACGCCGTCTTTGCGTACGGTTTCGCCGAGTTTAGCGTGAAGTACTACGCCTGCGCCTTTTTCTTTAGGTGTTCCAGCCGCGCGGGCTATGCGGACAAGGTCGTCAGTGCTGAGCCATAGGACTCTGCCTGCACGGTCTGAACGCAGAACCTCACGGAATTTGCCAATTGGCAGGTCTTCGGGCTGAATGGTTGGGTCTCCACCTTGGGCAGCGATGATTTCACGCATTTTAGCGTCGGCTTTGCCTGAGTCAATCATGTTTTCTGCTATTGCTCGACCGTTTTCGGCTCCAACCATTTCGAAAAGAATTCCAGCGAGGCTGACGGCTTTTTCGCGCAGGTCAGGTGAACCCGCGCCCTTTAAAGTTTGCAAGGCTTCTCTTGCCTCTAACACGGGTCCCATGCTGCAACCTAACGGTTGGTCACCAAAGGTTAAGGCGCATTGGATGTTTAAGCCGAGACGTTTACCTAAATCAACAAAATCCGCAGCCAAAGTGTAAGCTTCGGTACGGGTCTTAATTTTTGCGCCAACACCTGTGGGAATGTCGATGGCTACGTGTGTTGCGCCGATGGCTACCTTTTTGCTTAGGATTGAAGGCAAAAGCAAGGGGTCTATACCTAGTGGGTATTCTACTTGAATGAAAAGGTCGTCTGCGGGAGCTAACTCTAAGGCTCCGCCCCAAACAAGGCAACCGTTTGTTTTTGCTACTACATCTTGGATTTCTGCAAGTGAAAGGTTGACGGGGCAGAGGGTTTCGACGCGGTCTGCTGTTCCTGCCGGCGAGGTGATTGCTCGTGAAGAGGTTTTGGGTATGGTGTAGCCTGCCGCTGCAACGATTGGCACGACAAGCATGCTGGTTTTGTCTCCGGGGATGCCGCCGACGCTGTGTTTGTCAAGGATTGGTCCGGGACCAAAATTGATTGATTTTCCTGTTTCAATCATCGCTTTTGACATGGATTCTGCTTCGCTTAGGCTTAACCCGTAAATCTTTAAGGCTGTCAAAAACGCGGCGATTTCTACTGAGCTTAAGTGCCGTTCTACTACGTCTTGAACGATGGTTTTAATATCCTGTTCACGGAGTCGGTCGCCTCGTAGTTTGGCGCGTACGTTAATTAGGGATTCTGGAACAGGTGCAAGTGTAACTGTAACTCTTTCTTCGCCTTTAACGCCCAAAGCTAAGGCGATTTCTTCGTAAAGTCCAATACGGTTCATGGGAAAATTGGCGGCGATGTTGGCAATAGCTATGGCTTCTCGGGCGCCGTAGGTTAAATGTATTCTGTCTGAACTGTGCACTCCAAGAAGGCTTGCGCTTTGTTCACTAAGAATGGCGATTCGGTTGCCGCCTGTTGTAATGTTTAGGACTTCAGCGATAAGCTCCATAAGTAATCATCCTTACTGTTTGTGTTTTGGGATAGTTAAAGATTTTAAGGCAACCTCATTAAAAGTAAGAAGAGTGTGACCGTTTTGAAGTATGTAGACTTTGTTAATTTAAATTACAAACCGAAAGAAACTGATTTAATCTGCACATTTTCTGTTGAACCAGAAGGCATAAGCTTGCAAGAAGCAGCAGGCGGAGTTGCAGCAGAAAGCAGCGTAGGCACATGGACAGAACTTACCACCGTTAAACCGTACGTTGAAGAACTCGCAGCCCACGTTTTCAGTATTCAAGAAAACACCATCAAAATCGCTTACCCAATCGAGCTTTTCGAAGACGGAAACATGCCAAACATCCTAAGCAGCGTCGCAGGCAACGTTTTTGGCTTAAAAGCATTAAAAAACCTGCGGCTTCTTGATATTCAATTTCCAAAAGAACTTCTTGACGGCTTTTATGGTCCAGCTTACGGCATAAAGGGAATACGCAAACTTCTAAAAGTAGAAAAACGTCCACTTGTCGGCACAATAATTAAGCCTAAACTTGGTCTTAAAACGGTTGACCACGCCAAAGTCGCATATGATGCTTGGTATGGCGGCTGCGACGTCGTGAAAGATGACGAGAACCTGAGCAGCCAAACATTCAACCCATTTGAGGCACGTTTAACCAAAACTTTAGAAAGCCGTGACCGGGCTGAAAAAGAAACCGGGGAACGCAAAGTCTACATGATAAACATAACCGCCGAAACCGACACAATGATTGAACGGGCACAAGCCGTAGAAGACCAAGGCGGCAGATACGTGATGGTTGACATTTTAACTTGCGGCTGGTCAGCCCTGCAAACGTTGAGAAACCAAGAATTCAAACTGGTTATTCATGCACACCGGGCAGGTCACGCAGCGTTCACAAAGAATCCACTGCACGGAATAGCCATGAAACCCATCGCCACAGTCGCTCGCATCATCGGCGTGGACCAACTGCACGTGGGCACAGTGGTGGGTAAAATGTCTGAGACCAAAGCGGAAGTGGTTGAAAACATTGAAGCCTGCAAGACAGAAATGGGCGAAATAAACCCTGTTTTGCCTGTTGCCTCAGGCGGATTACACCCAAGACTTGTACCGGCGCTGCTGGAAACTTTCGGCAATGACGTGGTGATTCAGGCTGGCGGCGGAATCCACGGCAATCCGCTTGGCACAGTTTCTGGCGCTAAAGCTATGCGGCAAGCGGTTGACGCCACACTTGAGGGTAAGACGCTTGAAGAGTACGCTAAGACTCATAAGGAGTTGCAGGCGGCTTTAGACACTTGGAAAGCCTAAACAGCTTTTCTTTCCCTTTTTAGGTTAATCCTTTTTGTTGTATACGTGTAGAACAAACATGCTTGTTGAGCCAAAATAAACAACATTTATTACTATTCACGATAAAAACCGTTTTGGCGACCATCATGGAGAAAATTGAAGAAAGCGCACAGTACCTAAAAGGCTGCAGCAGCATCGAAACCCAAGCTTTCAAACTCTACGAAACATTAGCTAAAAAAATCAACCACCCAGAAAGCAGCTTCATTCTTGGCTTTGCTTATGACAGCATAAAAAACGCCAAAATCATCCAAAGCATGCTCCAAACAATCGATTTACCCGAAGAAGACAGCGACAAGAAGAATGTGTCACTTCTTGCAAGCGAAGTTTACGCGTTTTCAAGAAAAATCGACAAAATAAACAACATCGACCAAAGTAGTCTTGTTGAAATCTTTAAAGAATTAGTCAGACTTGAAGACCTAATAAGCAAGCTTTACTCAGAATATTTGGAGTCAAGTTACCCAAAAATTTTAGCTGAAGAAATGGCAAGACTAATCACCATGGATTACGGGAACTTTAAGAAAGTTTTCGAAGGCTTTGTTGCTGAGAAACAAAGTCACCGCGAATTAATGATTGAAATCGTTTACTGCATCGAAGCAAAAGAAGCTGAACGCCTAAAACATTCGGCGCCAGCCGTCAAATACAAGAATCCAGATGCATGGATAAATCAGTCAACACTTCGCGTGTTCTCAAGAAACAACTACTAAACCCATCTTTTCATTTGCCACTTTTGCCTCATCATTCCTGCTGCTGTGCCCGTTACGGTTTTATATTGATTCGGCGTAAAACTCGATAAAGAAGAGTAAATGCCATGTCAGATACTGGAGTAACTGTAAAGAAAAACGTAGACTTCAGCGAATGGTACGTTGAAGTAGTTCTAAAGGCTGAACTAGCCGATTACGCCCCCGTAAAGGGCTGCATGATTATCCGTCCAGACGCTTACGCTGTTTGGGAAAAAATTCAAGAAGTGGTCAACCAAAAAATCAAAGCCACAGGCCACCGCAACACTTACTTCCCAATGTTCATTCCCGAAGCATTCCTGAAAAAGGAAGCAGAACATTTTGAAGGGTTCACTCCAGAAGTCGCATGGATTACACAAGGCGGAGACACCCCGCTTGAAGAAAAACTCGCCGTCCGCCCAACAAGCGAAACAATCATGTACGACATGTTTAACAAATGGGTACGCAGTTGGCGAGACCTACCCCTAAAAATTAACCAATGGTGCAACATCGTCCGTTGGGAAACCAAAGCCACAAAACTTTTCCTTCGAACACGCGAGTTCCTATGGCAAGAAGGCCACACGGCACACGCCACCGCAGAAGAAGGAGAAGCAGAAGTAATGTGGGCTCTTAACATGTACAAGGACGTCATCGAAAACACCTTAGCCATTCCAGTGTTGATTGGCACTAAGAGTGAAAGCGAAAAATTCGCAGGCGCCCTATACACCACCGCGCTTGAATCAATTATGCCTGACGGCAAAGCCCTGCAAATGGGAACAAGCCACAACCTTGGCCAACACTTCGCTAAAGTCTTTGACGTAAAATACATTGGCGAAGACAAGCAAGACCATTATGTTTGGCAAACCAGTTGGGGAATTACCACACGCTTAATCGGCGCTATGATTATGGTTCACGGAGACGACAAAGGCTTAATCATGCCTCCAAAAGTTGCTCCAACCCAAGTTGTTATCGTTCCAATTCCATTCAAAGGTCAAGACGCAGAAGCTATCGCCGCTAAAACCAAAGAAATCCAAGAAATTCTCAAAGCTAAAGGCTTGAGCGTAATTCTGGATGACCGCCAGGAATATACTCCAGGCTGGAAATTCAACCAGTGGGAACTCAAAGGTGTCCCATTACGTATCGAGCTTGGTCCTCGTGACCTCAAAAACGGTCAAGTAGTTATGGTACGACGAGATAACAGAGAGAAACTGTTTGTTAAAGAAGCAGACATTCCAGCCACCGTCGACAAAACTCTTCAAGACATCCAAGACAGTATGCTTGCAAAAGCCAAAGCCATCCTTGCAGACAAAACCACAGAAGTGCAGAGTTACGATGAATTCAAGAAGGTTGTTGAAGGCAAAGGCGGATTCATCAAGGCAGCATGGTGCGGCAATCCTAACTGTGAAGCAAAAATCAAAGAAGAAACAGGCGCAACCATCCGCGTCTTACCCTTCCAGAAAGAAGAGCCTAAATCGGGCTGTGTCTTGTGCGGAGAAAAAGCTAAAGACGTAGCTTACTTTGCAAGGTCTTATTAGACCACAACATTTTTTATTTTTTTGTTTTTGGGTTTCTAGAGCGGTTTTGTCGTTAAAAGGCTGCAAATCGACCGTGTTTGTTGAACGGTTTGTGGGAAGATTTATTTTTTTCTCCACTATGTCTTCTGGGTACAAGTACAGGTCGGTAACCATCAGTGTCAAACGTTAAGGTAACTAAACGTGCAAGCAACATCGAATACGCTATTCGCGATGTCGTCGTTCACACAAGAGACCTAATAAAGAATGGCAAAAAAATTTATTACCTAAACATCGGCGACCCAGCCGCATTCGACTTTAAAACACCCCCCAGCCTTAAAGAGGCATTATGCAACGCAATTGCCCAAGAAGACAATTACTATTCCCCCTCAGAGGGTCTTCCTGAGCTACGTCAGGCAGTTGCAAATAAAGAGAAAAAAGTAAACAACGTCGACATAACAGCCGACGACGTACTAGTTACAGAGGGCATCTCAGAAGGCATCCAGATGTTACTGGGAGCAATCGTTGAGAAGGGAGACGAAATCCTCTTCCCAGGCCCCACTTACCCGCCATACATCAGCTACACCAAATTTTTTGAAGGCACCCCAGTCAGTTACGAAACAATCGAGAAAGAAGGCTGGCAACCCAACATTGACGATTTACGCAGCAAAGTCACCGAAAAAACACGCGCCATCGTAATCATCAACCCAAACAACCCCACAGGCGCAGTTTACGACCGAAAAACCGTCAAAGCAATCCTTGACATTGCAGGCGAACACAACCTACCAGTTATCAGCGACGAAATCTATGACCAACTAACCTACGAAAAACCCTTCGTAAGCGCAGCCAACGTAACCAGTGACGTCCCCGTAATCGGATTGAACGGTTTTAGCAAGGTTTACCAGATGACTGGTTGGCGGCTTGGCTACATGTACTTTAAAGGTGAAGGCACAAAGCTGCAAGCACTTAAAGATGGCATCGAGAAGGAATGCAGAATCCGCATCTGCGCAAACACGCCAGTCCAAATTGCAGCAACCGCAGCCCTTAATGGTCCACAAGATTTCGTTAAAGACATTGTTGAACGCTTAAAGCAACGCCGAGACTTCAGTTACAAACGCTTAAACGAAATCGAAGGCGTATCCACAACCAAACCCGAAGGCGCATTCTACATCTTCCCCAAGATTGAAGGCATAGGTAAACGCTGGAAAGACGACATGGACTTTGTAGTTTCACTCCTCAAAGAAACCGGCGTCCTAATCGTGAATGGTTCAGGTTTTGACCCCGTTTACGGCAAAGACCACGCAAGAATCGTGTTCCTTCCACCAGTTAATGAGCTTGAGAAAGCCTACGACGCCCTTGAAAACTTCATTAAGAATGGGCACAAAGGTCGCGGTCACGTAGGCAAAGGGTAAAACCCTTCCACCATTTTTAAAATTAAAGAAAAGAAAGTTTAGATTTTTGTGCCCTGACTTGGGTCAGCGATGACTTTTTGGAATTCAGCCATCAATTTTTTGGTGACTGGTCCCGGTTTGCCGTCGCCGATTACGCGTTTGTTGACTTCTCGGATTGGAGCCATTTCCATTGCGGTTCCTGTGAAGAATGCTTCATCTGCAGTGAATAGCATGAACGGTGTTAGGTTGGTGATGTTGACTTTTATGCCGAGTTTAGCTGCGATGTCCACGACGACTGCTGCGGTGATGCCTGCGAGTGCGCCTGTTGAGGTTGGTGGACTGAAGAGTTCGCCGTCTTTGACTATGAAGACGTTTTCGCCGACGCCTTCTGCGATGTAGCCGTTGTTTTCTAGGCACATGGCTTCGTCTACGCCGTTATTGTTGGCTTCGATTTTGGCAAGGATGCTGTTGAGGTAGTTAAGGGATTTGACTTCGTGTGTTGTTGCGTCCACTGGGTTTCTTCGGACCCAACTGAACATGGTTGTTATGCCGGTTTCTTGTGCGTTGCCAGATTTGATTTTGATTGTGTCAGCAATTATGATTACTGATGGTTTGGGGCATTTACGTGGGTCCAAGCCTAAATCGCCGACGCCGCGTGAAACAACGAGTCGTATGTAGGAATCTTTCATTTTGTTTTTACGTAAGGTTTCTACTACGGCTTGAATCATTTCTTCCTTAGTTAATGGCATGTTTAACATTATGGCGTGTGCTGAACGGTATAAACGGTCAACATGCTCTTTTAGTTTGAAGACCACACCGTTGTAGGCGCGGATGCCTTCAAACACGCCGTCTCCGTACAGGAACCCGTGGTCATAAACGGAAACTTTTGCCTCTGACTTGGGGTAAAACTTGCCGTCTATGTATATTTGCAGTTCAGTATTGCTCATTTGTTTTCATCTTCTTAGTTGCCATTTTCTTATTGTTCATGTTTCATATAGTTTACCACAATGAAACGTATAGTTCATTTACGGCGGATTTATTAACCGTGGAACTGGGGACGCTTCGAGAGGTAAACTGGCAATGGCAACGGCTTGTATGGTTTGCCTGCAATCTTTTCAGAGACATTAGCGATGAGCTGCTCAACGGTTAAGGCTTCCTGTTTACCCTTTAGTTCACGAACACGAACGGATAATGTGCCTGACTCGATTTCTTTTTCGCCAATCACGATAATGTATGGCACCCATTCCTGTTCTGCTTCACGGATTTTCTTTTGCAGAGTTGATGCAGAATCGTCAATGTCAACGCGTATGTTGCTGGCGGTGATTTGTTGGGCGAGTTGGTCAACCTTTTCAAGGAACTTGTCAGAGATCGGAATCAAACGCACTTGGGTCGGTGAAAGCCACACTGGAAGCATTGGTGCTTTTCCAGCCATTTGTTCACGGTAAGCCTTTTCGAGCAAAGCGTATATGTCGCGTTCGATGGCGCCGCTTGGGCTACAGTGCAAAATGAGTGGGAACTGTTTCTCGCCTTTCTCGTCAACGTAGGTGATTCCGTAACGTTTGGCGTTTTCAACATCGATTTGGTCGGTGCTGAGGGCTGCGGCTTTGTCTTGGTTGTCAACAAAGTTAAGGTCCCATTTCAAAGCGAAATAGAAGAAGCGTTCATTCCAAACTTCAGCAAGGATTGGTTTACCAAATTTCGCTGCCAAAGAGGCAATGAATTCTTTATGTTCAGCGTAGAAGTCTTTTGTGAAACGCATAGCAATTTCATAGTCATCTTTCACTAAGCCGATGTTGTCGAGTACGTCGATGCATAGGTCGAATCGTGTCATAAATTCCTGTTTTGCTTGGTCAAAACCGGCGCAGAAAGCGTGACAGTCAGGCATTGTGAATGCACGCAGACGTTTTAAGCCGACAACTTCGCCACTTTTTTCACGTCTGAAACTGTAACGTGTTAACTCGAAGAGTTTCATTGGGAGCTGCTTGTAGCTGATTTGTGCGTCATGGGCCATTAGGAACTGGCCGAAGCAGGCTGCAAATCTTAGGAAGAGTTCTTTGTCTTCTGATTTGAGGACGTATTGGCGTGCTGGGAACCTGTTAAGGTAGCTTGCGAGGCTTGGATGGTTGAAGTCGTACATTAATGGTGTTTCGACTTCCATGCCGCCGTAAGCTGCAACTCTTGCGGACACGTATTGTTCAAGCAATGATTTTATCATGCGTCCTTTGGGGTACCAGCGAACGTTTCCTGGGTCACTGCCAGGTTCATAATCAGCAATTTCAAGGCGTTTCATCAAAGGCACGTGTGGTGGCATGACTGTGACTGCACGGGTCTTCTTGATTTCGTAGTTAGCAAATTTTTGCAGGTTAGCGTGGCCTTTGAATTTGAATTCTTCAACAGGCACAAGTGAACCGTCTGTTAAGAGGACGTGCCAGTAAGATTTCATGGTGTCTTCAGCTTTGAGTGCCGCTGAAACTGGTTCTTCCTCTTTCTTTGTTTCGCCTACGTTTGCACCTTCCGCTTTAGCTTCTACCTTGACGGTTTCTGGTGCGTAAGCGCGGGCTTGCTCAGCTAAGGGGTGACCTTTGATGGATATCGTGAATTGTTTGTTCCAGCCGAATGGTGCACGGTAAGTTTCTATGCCTTTCTGTTTTGCGAAGTCTTCCATTTCTTTGATTACGCTGAAAGCTTCGGAAGGCTTGGAAAGGTTGCTGCTTAGGTGCGCGAATGGGTAGATGAGTATCTTGTTTACTTTTAGTTTACCCAGAAAAGCGCGTACGTCGTTGATTGCTTTTTGCGAGATTTGAGGGTTGTCGCCTTCTTCAACTGCAGTGAAAAGCACTACGACTTCTTCTACACGAACTTCATTTTTTTCTGCTTCTTCAGCTTGAGGGATTTCTTTTTCTACAGGCTTGTAAGTTATAAAGTTAGAATGTAACTGTAAAATTCGCATTCAAATTAACCTTCTACATTCCGTGACGCCATTTGTCAAGGAGTTTATCTTTCTTGGACTTCTTTTTGTATTCTTTATAGTGCTCTTTACATAAGTAAGCACGTTTATCAGTGCCAATTTTTAACCCAGCAGCTTTTACTTTGTCTGCTGAAATTGACCTTTCAGCTTCGTTGTTGCAGCCTGACACACTGCATTTTTCGCCTTTATCAATACGACCCACACTTGTGCGCCTCGAATCTAACTATTTGTACTTTTATTTACATGAACTTATTGCTTAAGTTCTTTTTCATAAAGACTGGTGGCTCTTTTTAGGATTTCTTCCTTGTCCCCGAAATATGTTGAACCAATTCCTTCAACCACCATGGACGCGGCAGCGGAACCCACTGAAGCACACCACAGTGACTCTTTGCCTTTCAGGTACTCAGTCAAGAAACCGCCAATGAAGACGTCGCCTGCCCCGGTTGGGTCAACAAGCACGGTTGATTTGCAAGCTGGAACATTAAAATGTGCTCCTTCAACGGAAAGTAATGAACCTTTAGCACCCATAGTAACAATAACGGTTGCTATACCAAAATCGTGAAGCGCCCTTACTGCAGGTTTAAGTTCAGACTTGCCAGTTAAAGCAAAAATTTCATCCTGCGACGCTTTACAAATGTTAATCAAACTCAAGATGCGGGTGTCTGCTTGAAGGCTTTGAGTTACGTTGCCGTTTTCGTCAAAACTTCGCAGGAACCCTTGAGGGTCAAGTGAGAGGACGTCACAGCAGGCTTTTAGGCGTTCCACGGTTTCGTAACCAATTTCGTTAGCTATTGGGGCTACGTGGATGGCGCTTGCGTGCAGGTTGCTTGGGATGTCATCAAGTTGGAGTGGGGTGCCTTTGCAGGTTAATTTTAGGGTGCGTTCGGAGAAGTCTTTGTTGTATGCTAGATCAAAATGGGTGGTTGTTTCTTGAGGATAACGTTTTACGGATGAAACGTCGATGCATTCTTCATTTAGCCACCACAGGTAAGCTTCAGGGAAGTCTTCGCCTACCCGTGAAACAACCGACGCGGCTCCTTCAAGGGTTTTTACTGCAAAAGAAGTGTACGTGGTTGCGCCGCCTAAATTGTGGAAGGGTTTGTCGCGTCCGGGCACGCTAATTGAGTCTAAAGAGAAGCTGCCGACTACGCAGACATCACTGTTTTTGGTTACCATTTGCTTATCTGCTTGATTTTATGGCTACAGGTGATATATAGAATTAGCCTTCTCCACGGAATAGTTGCCCAAGTTTTTTGTTTGGCAAAATTTAATATATTTCAAGGGGTTGAAGAAAGGGTTGGCTATGGCATTAGCCATGGAGCAATCCAGAACCGCAACCGGCAAAGGGGATGCTGATAATGCCTACCCAGAAAAGGCAGGATAAAAAGTTTGAAGTGGATAGAATTAGCTCTCTTGGCGGCGGGTGCAGTAATCGGCGCAAGTTTACGTTACAAGCTTGTTGAGTCTCCAGCATCAATCTACGGGTTACCCCTAAACGTTCTACTCGTAAACGTCATAGGCAGCTTCATACTGGGCTTTTTTGCGGTCATGTCACCAGCCCTCAATTTGGACCCAAAGTACACCCTGTTTGTCGGCGTAGGATTCTGCGGCAGCCTAACAACAATGTCCTCGTTCGCGCTGGAAACAAGCAACCTGTTTGACAACAGCCGATACGGACTAATGGCATTAAACATCCTAACAAACGTGGGTCTATCGTTGGGAGCAGTTTTCGCGGGCAAAACCATAGCTGACGTGGTAATGGAGAGGTTCATACATTGAAACAAAAAATGTGGCAACTAACCATCCGAATAAAACGTAACGATACTGTAGGCGGCAAAAGAGTCGAACATTTATTGTTGGACATTCTGAAAAAGGCAGGAATTTCAGGCGCGACAGTGTGGACGGGCGTAGACGGGTTTGGCAAACGTGGAAAATCAACTATGCACCTTGAAGGCGTCCAAATCAACATGCCGCTGATAATCGAAGTTGTCGATTTAGAAGAAAAACTTGAACCGCTACTGGTAGAGATTAAACGGCTTGTAGACGACAACGGGCTTGTCACTGTGCAAGAAACCTACGTAATCTAACTCTTTTTCCAAGCAGCTACAAAGCAGCAAACAACATTTTTTCAACATACTAATGAGCAGTTTTTCAGCCAATATGACCTACCCCCTATAGGTTTTTGCATAGATATCCTAGTAGGCTCCAAATAGGTTGGTAAAAAACCAAAAATGAATAAAACAAGAAAATAAAATTGTAAGTTTAGGAAAGCAACAGGATTGCTTTTGCCAAGTCGCCGCCGCATTCCTCAAGCGCTTCTTTAGCCCTCTCAAGACTCTTGCCTGTTTGGTCAGCTACCAACTGTGCGTCTTCGTCAGTAAACGTTGGTTTTGCTGGGGCTGATGCTGCAAATTGTCCGGGTGCTTGCTCAGATACTTGTCCGCCGATGACTTGGTACATTTTTTGTCCCTGAACAGCTAAAATGGCAACTTCAGGCTCATCTATAACGATGTCTTTTGTAGCTGTTCTTATGATAACTTGGTTAACATCTGCAACAGAATCCATGTTCATGCCCATGCGTTGCATCATGCGTTTCTGTTCACGAGGATTCATACGTCTATGCATACAGCATTCTCACTTCAATTATAGTCTATTTTACAATGGAACCTCATAAACTTAACCCATCCTATAAATCATAAAACAGAGTTAACAAAAAAAATAAGGGGAAATTATTGTTTGTTTCCGCTTTTTTTCCGCACGATTACCAAGCTGCCTACCGCAACTGCAATTATTGCACTGATTATTGTTGCAACTAAGTATGGTGGCTGTGTTGGTGAGGAGATGTTTATGGTTTGGTCTGATGTTTGGGACTGAGAATCGGTACCTGTTTCAGGTTGACCCGATTGAGCAGTGCTGGTTTGTTCAGGAGCGGTGATGATAGAGCCGCCTAAATGTCCGTACACGTTGCTGTAGGCTACTTCGCCAGTGTCAGCCCATACACCGACTTCAACGCCAAGCACGTTTCCGATGGGTTTGCCAAAGTAGAAGATGAAATGCCATTGTGGATAAAGTGTCAACGGGTCACCATGAACGTTTGAGGAAGTATCGTTTGATAGCCCTATAGCTTGTGATGATTCTGCTCCAGGTATAAAGTTAAGATTTGCTTTACAAGTCCAACCGTTCCAGTCAGGCGTAACTTGAACTGCTGTTGGTTGAGAGTCCTGCGTGGAGAACATGTTTATGGGTTTGGCTTGAGCTGCCTTGAAACCTATGGACTGAGCTTCTTCTTTGGAAATCGTCTTTTGGTCGTAAACCGAGTATAAACTCCAAGTATCCGCGAATCGGGTAACACTTCCATTTATGAATCCTATTAGAATACTTTTTCGTGTAATGTCTACTCCTTCTTGTACAGATGTCCATTGTATATTTGTAGCATAGTCAGTCTGTTTTACTGTTAGCCTCATACCTTCAATAGTCGTCTCAGATTCTTTTTGATAATCAAAGTTATTAGTTATACTTGATATTACTGGCGCAAGATATGCTGTGCTCCTCTTATTAGTTTGACTAACAAATGTTAGATAGTTTTGAAGGCAACTATTCACCGAATCCCTAATGTTTTTGTTGTGTGTGAAAAATGTCTGTCCCTCAATTGGTCTTAGGCTGCAAGAAGTAATGACACCGTCTTCAATTATGCACCATGTTGAAAGGTTGCCTTGCCCTGAAACGAGCTGGTAGCTTATAGTTTCTTCTTTGACTTTTCCACCAAGATTTGATGGGTAACTTATACCGTAACCAGGCTTTGTTATGTTATACTCTGTTAAGTCAACGCCCATGACATCTGTAAGGAAAGACTGAAAAAGCGCTGTTGTAGCCTCAGGCGCTGGTGCTGGAACCGCTTGACAGTTTTGCAAATTAACGCTTAGCGAAATAGAGATCAGGAGAATTGACATAATTGCTAAAGTCACTTTGTGATTATTCATTGCATATCCCCCATTAAACTACTAAATTGTTTGAATTACCGAACACCCGCATCCTAGTCCACGTATCCTGTTCATTTGGCCAGCCGTTGTAATATGATGTCTGATCGAAATATGTATTCTGCCCCCAGATTTTTTGTGATGCGAAATCCAATGAATCATGAACGTTATGCAATTGTGAATCTTGTTGTCCTGTAGCGTAGTAATAATACCAGTACAAAAAGTTGTAATTTGGTTGTTGTGTGCCACTACCCGGAGCTGTAAGTGTTAGGAAGGGTGATGTGCATTCCCAGCCTATGTAAGTATGCGAACCAGTACTAGATGAATACCCATTTTTGTTCATAGTTAAAGTTCCTGTCCAGGCGTAAGGCATGCCGATTGCTATACCTCGTGAGGAATCGTACCAGCCATATTCAGTTTTAGGGTTGGTTGATGTTGTTGGAAATGAAGGTATTGGAGTAGGACTAGTATCAAAGTAGAGTCCACCACAAGAGCAAGTCCAAATGAATTGAGAGCGCTGTACATTGTTGGTATGCGAGTAATAGTATATCCATGAGTCCCAACTGTACTGACCTGAGTATCCATATCCGCTGAAGAACGACCAATGTAATTGAGGTGGTGCATAAGGAGTCTGCGGTGCAAAGTCGCCTACCCATAAGGTATCTGTTTGGTCTTGATTGGCTTGAGAGTCCTGAATAGCATAATAAACGTTGTCTGGATTTGTACCAAAGTAATAGAAACTTGTTGCGATAACGTTGCCTGGCATGACTGATACAACAAAATCACAAATGCTGGATTCGTACACATATTCTTCCCAAGGTGACGAGCCGTTTTGTAGCGCACCCCATGCGTTAAAGACTTGATCTGAATTCGCAGGCTTACCCAAAGCCGATATAAGAAGTGTTGCGAACAGAATTATTGCGATGGTTGCTGAAAGTCTTTTCATTGATTTTACCTTTTTTAATTTAGCTGTTCTCTTTCTGCCCTTCACTTAGGGCTAGGCGGTGACGCGCCTTCAAAGCAATCAGCTTTGACACAGCCATAATATCATACAAGTCAACATTTAACAGTTTTCAACTAATTTATGAAAAAACATGAAAACGAATGACAGTCAATCAAACGTTTTTTTTTTAAAAACAACCCTATAGGGTAAAAATTAATACATTAAGGAATAGAACTCTATTGACTTGTAAGTACTGCAAGAAACAAGAAAACATAGTTAGTCTTTGCTGTTTGTGCCGTGGCGCACCTTTACTGCGACGCCTGTTTTGAAGGCTCGGATTTCTGGCGCTGAGAGTGTTGCTCGTCCAACGGCTAAAAGCTGCTTGTCCTCGTCAACCACAATAACCTCGTCTTTGGCGCGTACCTCATCATCCACATTGACAACATGTACCGCGAAGACGTCGCCGCCTGCCGCAACGTATTTTGAAACGTCATTTTTTAGTACAACAATGCCTTTGGCTTCTGGAATGTTTGCGACCAAGTTTTTAGCTGCTTTAATGCTCAACGAAAACAGCCCATCGGTTGGTCTAAGCGTGGCTAAGCGTTCCCCCTCAAGGTTAACAAAACGTATCCGGCCTGTACGCTTTGATAATTCGAAGGTCACGTTGTCTGGGAACAGTTTTTCGCCTACATTTTTGCCGAATTGGATATCAGCTATGCTTCTTATTCTGTCAAGTTGGTTCTCCACGAGGAACTCCACCGTGATTAAGTCACTTTTGTTTCGATAAGTATAAACTTATCATTCTAAATAAAATGGTTAAAAGGTGAAAGTTTACGGTAAGATGCGAAGTCTGCGGACGTAAAATTCACAATGACCCAATTCGGGCAAATATTGAAGGTGCAAAATTAACCGTCTGTGCTGAATGTGCCAAACACGGCAAAATAATTTATCCAGACGAAGAAATTCGTGCACCTAAATCACCCTTCCTAACCATTGCATCAGGTTCCACCTCAAGTGTTGCCAAAGCTTCAGCGACGGCAGCGGCAGCTAAACCCAAGAGGCAACCTCAAATGATGCAGAAAAAACGCACCCTCGTCGCAAAAGTAGAACTCACTCAAGAACTAGTTGAAGGCTATCCAACTCTGATTCGTCTTGCAAGAGAAAGACTTGGCTACTCCCATGAAGACCTTGGCTTAAAAATTAATGAACGCGCCTCAGTTCTAAAACACATTGAACTGGGCAAAATGGAGCCAAACAACCTGTTAACCAACAAGCTTGAACGTATACTGAAAATCAAGCTGCTTGTGCCTATAGAAGAAGAAAAACCAACACCAACCCCAGTAGCAGGCAAAAATCAAGAGATAACTTTGGGTGACCTAATCGAAATAGACAGCAACGACACGGAGGAACCCAAAGGACGAAAGCAATCATAGCTCAAAGACGCCTAAACCGTGAAGAATCAAGCCTTGAAGAATTAAGGTCACTTGCACAATCAGCAGGCTACACAGTCGTCGGTGAACTAGAGCAGACACGCCCTCCAGACGCAAGATACCAAATTGGCAAAGGAAAAGTTGAAGAACTCGCCAACCTGGTAAAAGAAACAGGCGCAACCAAAGTCATTTTCGACAACAACCTACGCACACTACAAAATTATAACCTTGCAAAAGCAACCAAAGTGGAAGTAATAGACCGCTTCCAACTTATCTTGGAAATTTTTACTCGCCGCGCCACAACAGTTGAAGCCCAACTTCAAATCCAGTTGGCAACATTAAAAAATGAGCTTAAACATGCTCGAGAAAAAGTTCGCCTATCCAAAGGCAGCGAACAGCCAGGTTTCATGGGTTTGGGCGTTTATGAAGCAGACGTTTACCGAGACGCCATCAAACTTCAAGTCCAGACTATCTTAAAGAAGCTTACCGCAATCCGAACAAAACGAGTTTTGCAGCGGGCAAGACGCATCGAACTGGGTTTCTTGTCCATTTCCTTGGCAGGTTACACAAGCGCCGGCAAAAGCACCCTCTTTAACGCTTTAACGGAAGCAGACGCAATGGTTGACCGCTCACTATTTACTACGCTTTCCACTACGACAAGGATGGTAGAGTTTGCTAACCGCAAATTTATGCTAACAGACACCGTAGGCTTCATCGACCGCCTGCCCATAGCGTTAATTGAAGCCTTTCACTCAACACTAGAAGAAACCATCTACTCAGACCTAATCATTTTAGTCATAGACCTAAAAGAACCTCTTGAACAAATTGAAAGAAAAATCAATGTTTGCCAAGACACCATCAACCGTTTAGGCGCATCTGGAATACCACAAATAACCGCTTTAAACAAGATTGACCGACTCAGCCCAGAAGAAACACAACAAAAGCTTGAGGCACTCAAAACTAAAATCAAAAACCCAATTTTGATTTCAGCAAAAAAACACACCAACCTTGACGAGTTAAAAGCGCAGATTGTGCGGATGCTTGAAAATTATGTGCAAGGCAGCTTCTCGCTTCAGTTGACCAGTGAAGTGATGCCGTTTATTTCGTGGGTTCATGAAAAAGCGGAAGTTAAGAAAGAAGAATTCTTAGGTGACCATGTACAGGTAGAGTTTGAAGCTAACCCGCAAGTTGCTGAGCAAATAAGAAGAAAAGTGGAAAAACTAAATGGAAAATTCACCCAACCAGTTAATGGCCAATAAACCAAAAATCGTAGTCCTAAGGTGGGGACACCGCATCCACCGCGATGCACGATTAACTACCCACTGTGCATTAACATCCCGTGCCCTATGTGCTTCAGGCTTCATTCTTGCAGACGTCGAAGACAAATCCATAGAAAAAACAGTTAAAGGCATCACAAAGCATTGGGGCGGCGACTTCACTTTCGAAATGGGCACCAGCTGGCGCACTGTTGTCCGTGACTGGAAAGCCCAAGGCGGCATAGTAGTACACCTAACAGCTTACGGCGAAAACATCCAAACAAGCAACGCAATAAACCGCATACGCGAAACAGGCAAAAACATCCTCCTGCTTGTAGGCAGCCAAAAAGTGCCCGGCGAATTCTACAGCACCGAAGTTTCAGACTTCAACATTGGAGTAGGAAACCAACCGCACAGTGAATGCAGTGCTTTAGCGATTTTTTTGGACAGATTCTTTGAAGGCAAAGAATTAACAGTTGATTTCGAAAAAGCAGAAGTAAAAATTATCCCTCAAGAACACGGCAAGAATGTCAAGGTTAACAACGAAAAAGCTTGATGCAGGTGCGAAGAGTTTTATGTATGCATGTGCCATTATTATAGGTATTATAAGGAAAATTGAGTATGTTGTCCACTATTGATGATGCCACTTTAATGAAGGTTGCTTCCGCCCTTGGCGAGGAAGACGCCGTCAGACTTATCGAGCACTTAAAAAGCGTAGATGAGATAACCGACGATGAAATAGCCAACAAAACTGGCATTCGCTTAAACAGCGTCCGCAAAATTCTCTACAAACTCTACGACCACTCCCTTGTAAGCCTACGCAGAACACGTGACCCAAAAACAGGCTGGTTCATTTTCCACTGGAAACTCCAACCAGACCAACTTGAAGGATTCATACTTAGCCAGAAACGCAGAGTACTCGAAAAACTCAGTGTACGCCTCGAATACGAGAAAAACCATGACTTTTACTTCTGCTACAGCCAAGGATGCAAACGAGTGCCTTTTGAAGAAGCCGTAGAACTCGTCTTCCACTGCAGCACATGCGGTCAACCCCTAGTGCATTTTGGAAACGAGAAAATGATCTGCAAACTTTCCGAGAAAGTGGAGATTTTAAGGAAGGAACTCGGTGAATAAACCGCTTCCAACTCGGGAGCAAGCCATCGAAATTCTGCAAAGAAACGGGTGCGCACCTAAAGTAATTGCTCACTGCCAAGCAGTAGCGTCGTTGGCTCTTGAAATTGCAGAAAAATTCAAAGCAAAAAATTATCCCGTAAATTTAGCGCTTGTTGAAGCAGGTGCACTTCTACACGATTTGGGACGCTCAAAAACCCACAGTGTTCAGCACGCTTTTGAAGGCATGAAGCTTGCGCAGGCGGAAGGCTTACCTGAAGAAGTCATCTGCATTATCAAACGGCATGTAGGCGCCGGCATAACCGATGAAGAAGCACAATGGCTCGGCTGGCCTAAAGACAACTATATCCCCCAGTCATTAGAAGAAAAAATTGTCTGTTACGCAGACAAATGCATCGGCAGCGACCAACGCATCCCAGTGGAAGCAACAATCAGGCAGTTGCACGAGCAAAAACTGGGTGACGCCGCCGAAAGAGTTAGAAAACTCCACTTAGAAATAACCAGTTATCTTGAGGCATAACATTGACTATTTTAACCTTGTTCACTAAAGTTTATAATAAGGGGCAACTTAAACAGATTGAAGCGTCATTGCAAGCTACTTTTGAAGATTTAGACGCTCAAGTCAAAATTTTAAGCAACCCCGCCAGCAAATGGGTAAAAGTTGAAGTCATCGGCGAAGATGAAGGAGTAGCAAAAAGCTACATCGCCAAACAAATCGGCGTTTGCCCCTCCAGCATTGACGAGGTGGAAGCTGGCTCTGACCTTAAAGGGTACATTCAAAAGATTGATAACTCCGAAACCTTGACCGTGGACGTCGGCATTACTGAGCCAAAAGCAGTTCTCGCAAAAATTCCCCTTGAAACAATTCAGGCTCAACTGTTAGGAGACAAAAAGGCGCCACTCAAAAAAATTGCCGAACTCTACGCACTAAGCGGTGATTTGCCTGTATGCATTAAAGTTAACGAGGTGCATGCTGCTGAAGGCACGATTGATGCAGAATTGTCGGCAGTTCAGGTTGAGAAGTTTAAGAGTTGGCGTGATTCTCTGTTGGACAGGCTTATAATTTTGGGTACAACTGAGGATGAGGTCACTTTGACTTTGGAACGCACTCATCTTTACCGTGATGTTATTGGCACTGAGGCGCTTGGCTTGTTTGAGCATGTGCTTACGTGTAAGTTGGGTACGGACGCGGCTGGGCTTATCCGCCGTATTGGTCGATACATGCGTAATGCTCGAATTTTTGTGTTTAATCCTAAGAAATTCTCGGGTTTTTCGGGTGAATAAGCAGTAAACTTATATTGCGTTACATATTAGTTAAACAATCTATTACCAAAAATTTGGTCATAGAAGAGAGGGGGAAGAAAACTCACGGAACAAAGTCAAGGAGAAGATGGAAAAGGAAAAAAATACCGCATAGACATCGGAGCATACGGCAGTATAGGAATTGAAGCACCAACCAAAGAAGAATGCTTAGAACTCTTCAAAGAAGTCACAAGAACCCGACGCGAATCCAAAATCGACGAAGCAATCAGATAGAGTCAAAATTTTGCGGCACCTTAACCCTTTTCAAAAAAAAGAAAAAGAAATTTAGTTTTTTAGTTTTTAATAGGTACTCGGCGATACAAAACAACGCCTACAACGCTACCTAAACCTACAGCCAAGACAGCCATGATACCTAAAACTACCCAAACTTCATTTGCACCATCAGTTCTTGCAGAAATCAGGTTTGCTTCTTCAGCGCCGGGAGCTTGAAAGTCTTTTGCAGTCACCGAATCGTCATCTTGAATTGTGTATAATACTTCATCTCCAGAAGAACGTGGGTTCGTCGGGGAGGGTTGGTTCTGAGAGGGGCTCAGATTTTGGGGCGTCTCCTAAAGAGTCAGGTGGAACAGCTGTTATTGGTTCAGCAGGCTCTATCGAAGAAGGCGTAACGTCCTCTGAGGCGTTTGCAAACGAAGCCAAAGTGGTGCTTAACATTAGGGTTGCCAGCATCGAGAGCATTATCAGGTTTTTGTTTTTCATCATTTTTTCTCCAAGTTTTGCAGGCTAACAGTAAAGACGCAGTTTTATTTACAGCCAAGCCTTAGAACCAACCGACTAAAAAATAGAACAACAAAATAATGAGTAAAGCAAAAGTTGGTGGGCCGGGCCGGATTCGGACCGGCGACCTTTGGCTCGTAAAGCCAACGTCCTAACCAGGCTAGACGACCAGCCCACAGTTTACAGGTAGCCTTTTGATTAAGACAACGTTTTTGTTTTTAAGGTTGTCTGTAAGTATCTTTGGATACAGATATAAATTCGTATTTGTATAGGTCAAACCAAATCTACAGGAAAGCATAAAAGTTAACTGTAGGCAACTAACACATTGAATTTAATTTAAAGGTGAATCTGGTTGGTTAAACGAATCTTATGCACAGGCGCCGGCGGTCCAGCAGGCATAAACTTTGTAAAATCCTTAACAATAGCCCCCGAAAAACTCCACATCGTTGGAACAGAAGCCAGCGACTACTACCTACACACAATGCCCACCGACAACAAATACCTTGTACCCAAAGCCAAAGACCCCAGTTACATTGACCGCTTAAACGAGATTATTCGTAAAGAAAAAATCGATTTTCTCCACGCACAACCCGACGTAGAAGTCGAAGTTGTCTCAGAGAATCGTGAAAAAATTGAAGCTCCAGTGTTTCTGCCCTCAAAACAAGCCGTCATGGCGTGTCAAGACAAACTCGCTTCCGCCACTGCTTGGAAAAACAAGGGCGTTCCTGTAGCCAAAACCATCGTGGTCAAGCAAGAATCGGATATTGACCGGGCGTTTGAAGAGTTTGGTTCACCAATCTGGATACGAGCCACACGCGGCGCAGGCGGTAGAGGAAGCACACCCGCAAGCAACCGTGAAACAGCCGTTTCATGGATAAACTATTGGCGAGCCCGTAACGTGGACTGGGAATTTATTGCCCAAGAAATGCTGCCTGGCAGAAACATCGCCTTCCACAGCCTATGGCGCAACGGTGAACTCATCACCTCAATGGCGCGTGAACGCTTAGAATACATTTACTCTTACCTTGCCCCTTCCGGCATCATGGGCACTCCCGCTGTCCAAAAAACGGTGCACGAGAATACTGTTAACAAAATCAGCACCGAAGCCGTCCTCGCAATCGACCCCAACTTTACCGGCATCGCCAGCGTAGACCTGAAAGAGAACGCTAAAGGCGTACCCTGCGTAACCGAAATCAACCCCGGACGCATGTTCACTACATCCTTCTTCTTCAGCTACGCCAGCAAAGTCCTCTTCAACGACTACCGAATAAACATCCCCTACCTCTACACCAAACTCGCCTACAAAGAAGCGCTGCCTAAACTGGAAAAATACAATCCCTTACCAGCAGACGTTTACTGGATACGCCACATGGATGCCCCAGGCCGCCTCGTAAAGGACAATAAAGTGTTGGGAGCCATGTACCAATAGTGATTCGAGCCGCCGTTTTTGATTTAGACGGAACCCTGCTCGATTTACCCATCAACTACCCCTGCTTGTTTGAGAAACTCAAGCAGATAATGGGCGTCGAAGAGGTTCGGCCTATTTTAAAAACGGTAGCAGAAATCAAAGACCCCCAAGTTTTACGGCAAGTTTTTGACTGTTGGACAGTTTTTGAACTTGAAATAATTGATAAAATCACTGTGCATGAAGAGGGCATGCAACTTTATCGTAAACATGTTGGGCTGCCTAAAGCTTTGGTTACAATGCAGGGCAAAGAAACTGTACGCCAAATCCAAAAAAAATTCAATTTGCAGTTTGATGCTGTGTTAACGCGTGAAGACTCTTTTAGCCGCTCAGAACAGTTGAAAATGGCAATAACCCAGCTTGGGTTTTCAGTGGAAGAAGCGCTGTTTGTCGGCAACATGGACAACGACGAAGCCGCAGCAAAACAGGTAGGCTGCCAATTCATCAAAATAAAATAGATGACATCATCATCGAAGTACGATAGAGTCTAGCGTGGAACAAAAAAGATTCATCAAAACAGCAAACCAACCCTTAACCGCATCCGCTAATTCAGGTACCCCT
>JBNIDQ010000021.1:0-75501 GCA_050108135.1 Bathyarchaeia archaeon
GACACCGCGTTCTCGTTCTTCCTTTAGGTTGTCGAGTACCCACGCGTAATGGAAGGTGCCTTTGCCCATTTTTTCTGCTTCTGCCTTATATGCATCGATTGTTCTTTGGTCAATAACGCCTGCTAGATACAGTAAGTGTCCGGTGGTTGTTGATTTGCCGTTGTCAACGTGCCCCATAATGATAATATTTAAGTGGGGTTTATCGGATTTGCTCATACATTACTTCCTCTTTTAATTATACTTAGATATGAAATTCGTTAACACATCAGTCTTCCAATTATTAAAGGTTTATGCAGCCCCTGTAAAATTATTAGACACAAATCAAGGGGCTTTTTAGAAACCGCTTTGTTGGCGTGTCCAAATTTAAGTGGAAAAAAGCCAGGCTGACAGAGGTAAAGAAAAGATACGAAACAACGAAACATGTTCAACCAAAAGCTTTGTAAAAAACCCTTAAAACAAAAAAAAAGCATCGACATTAACAATCTGTTTTAAATAGAAAAATATTCGAGCCTGTTTTAAATTTATTACAAGTAAATCACGTTAGTAATATTAATTTAATTCAGCATTTAAATTATGGTGAACGTGTTTGCCAGTTGAGGTTCTCTTAAACGGGCTTTGGCAGTTTAAAGGCTTCAAAGAATGCAATGGTGAAGAACAAAAAGCATACGCCATAGACACCAAAGTTAATGATTGGTTGCTTGCTGAAGCTCCCTTAACCGCACACACCAACCTTTTAGCCAACCAACTTATTCCTGACCCTTTTAGAGGCACCAATGAACGCGAAGTACAATGGGTAAACGAGAGCGAATGGTGGTACCGTAAAGAAATCAACTTGAAGAATGAAATAATAAACAGGGATGTTGTGGAACTGGTTTTCGCCGGGTTAGACACGTACGCTACTGTCTGGGTTAACAACTCTAAAGTTGGAGAAGCCAGTAACATGTTCACACCCTGGCGTTTCAACATCAAGAAAGTAGCTAAAGAAGGAAAAAACGTTATCGCAATTCGTTTCAAACCCATCTACAAAGTTGCCAGCGAACTTGAAAAGCAACACAAACATAAATACACATGCTTAAGTTCTGACAATTTTTCTGCTAGACCATACGTTCGAAAAGCGCAGTATTCTTTTGGCTGGGATTGGGGACCAACACTTCCGACCTCTGGAATTTGGCGAGAAGCAAAAGTTGTAGCCTACAACAAGGCACGCTTAGGTTACATTGCAGGCTTACCCATCGAAGTCTCAAAAGATAAAGCATTAATCAAGATTACTGCTGAAATACACGCAGTCAAAGAAGCACAAGTAAAAGTCAAGTTTGGTCTTGCCGGTTTTGATCAAAACATTAAACAAGAAAAAATAGTACAAGTCAATGCTGGAAGAAACTTTGCAGAATGCACAATGAATGTTGAAGAACCGCAGTTATGGTGGCCAAGAGGTTACGGAGAACCAAACATGTATGATGCCACCATAGAGCTGTGGTCTGGAGACGAGTTGCTAGAATACGATAATGTTAAGGTGGGCATAAGAAAAATTGAACTTATCGAGGAGCCAGATGAAGAAGGCAAAACCTTCATTTTTCGAATTAACAATCAAAACGTTTTCTGTAAAGGAGCAAACTGGGTTCCTGCCGACTCGTTTTTGCCAAAAGTCAATTATGAACAATATTTTAAACTCTTAACTTTAGCTGCTGAAGCAAATTTTAACATGCTGCGGGTTTGGGGAGGTGGCGTGTATGAAGACGACTCTTTTTACAGCCTATGCGACCAGATGGGAATCATGGTTTGGCAAGACTTCATGTACGTCTGCGCTGGTTACCCCGAAGAAGAATGGTTCCTTCGTGAAGCAGAAAGAGAAGCCATGGAAGCAGTCCTACGTCTACGAGGACACCCCTCCATAGTAGTTTGGTGTGGCAACAACGAAAACCAGTGGCTGCACAACATCCTCTGGCGCACACGCGACAAAGTCGAACGACTTTACGGTTCAGAAATCTACGAAAACCTTCTACTACAAGTTTCCAAATTTCTTGACCCAACACGACCATACCGTCCAAGTTCGCCATTTGGCGGCGAAGATGCAAGCGGCAAGCATGAAGGTGACAGGCATAACTGGGAAGTATGGAGTCAAGGCATAGATTACCCAGCATACCTTAACGATACGGGACGATTTATTTCGGAGTTCGGTTGGCAGGCGCCCCCAACAATGGCTTTGCTAAGGGCATACCTTGAAGAAGCAGATTTGACGCCTTACTCGCAGGCTTTCAAAGCTCACGAAAAACAGACAGGGGGCTTGGAAATTCTTCGTGCACTTTTGGCAGTGCATTATCCAGTTCCTGATGACCTGCGGCTGTTTGTCCTTTATAGTCAACTTAACCAAGGTGATGCACTCAAAACGGCGATTATGCATTGGAGGAGCCGCATGTTCAAAACCAGTGGCTGCCTTATTTGGCAACTTAATGATTGTTGGCCAGTAATTAGTTGGAGCATAATCGATTACGGGATAAACCCTAAAGCCGCATACTACACAGTTAAACGCCACTTTAAACCAGTCATCGCTCCCATAATAATAAGAGAAGACAAGGTAGCTTGTTATGTTGTTAACGAAACGGGCAAACAAGCAGATTTTGAGTTTACTTTTCAAGTTATGCGGTTTAACGGCAAAATCCTTCATGAAATCAAAAAGTCACTGCACCCTGACGCTTTTACATCGCAATTGGTTTTAGAAGTGGGATGTGATGAGTTGCCTTTGCTTGATGACTGCTTTTTTACGGTAATTTTAGAGAGTGGAGGCAAAACGGTTTTCATGGATACGCGGACATTTAGGGAACCTAAAGAACTAAAACTTCCCAAACCCCAAATACAAACTGCCATCCGCAAAATTGACGTTGGAAAATTCGAAGTAACTCTTGCCTCAAACGTGTACACTAAAGCGGTGCATTTAAAATGTGAAGCTTTCAAGGCTGCTTTTGAGGACAACTTTTTTGATTTATTGCCCAACCAGTTGAAAACGGTAGATTGCAAGGTCGAGGCTGATTTAAGTCTTGAAAAGTTTGAGAACACATTAGAAGTTGAAGCGTATCCGTATTACTGAAAACTAAACGGTTTTTGAAATAAAGCTCTTAAGCAGACAGCAAACCAGTAATTCTTAATACTTTATAAAGAGAGAAAAAGCATGAACAAGAGAATAAAATCAATTTTTTTTTCAGTTACGCTTGTTTTTTTAACCTTTTTACTAACGAGCACAATTGTTCAAGCAAAACAGAACACTGACACTATTAGCTTTAAAGTAAACTCCCCAACCCCTGAAACCACAGCAACCCCTTCCCCTTCAGCTTCACCATCACAAACAGAAACAATTAACTCTACACCAACTCCAACAGAAATAGAAACACCAACAGTTTCAGAGGACCAAATCGAGAACACCCCTTTTTTGAGCCAAACAGTTTTGATTATCTTAGCTTGTGGAATAGCCGCAGTAATTTTAGTTTTACTTATAACAGTTCGCTTAAAGAAAGCAGATTAAACAGCTCAATCGTTAAACGGTTGTCATAATAATGTGGCAGCACCACCATTTTTTATTATTTAAGAAACAAACGGTAACGTTGGGCAGAATCGGTTAACAAAGTCTCTTACATGTATGGCTTTATTTTCGTAGCTGTTAAATCAAGCTGTTTTGCATCAACAAGTTGCAATTCATGAAACGCCTTCATCTTTTGCCCACTATAGCGTGGAATAACGTGAACGTGTAAGTGGAAGATGTCTTGATTAGCGGCTCTTTCGTTCTGCTGAATTATGCTGATACCTTCAGCTTTCACTGCTTTCTTAACCGCGAGGGCAACCTTTTTGGAGACTTCATGCACTTTTCCAAGTAGCTCGCTTGGTATGTCGTAAATACATTCATAATGTTCTTTGGGCACAACCAACGCGTGTCCTTCATTAACTGGTCTAATATCTAAGAAAGCCATCACGTAATCGTCTTCGTAGATTATGCTTGAAGGCGCCTGTTTTTGGACTATTTTACAAAAGATGCAGTTATCGTCAAACTTCAACGTTTTTCACCGTATTACTCGCAAGCGTTAGTAAACTAGTCCCACTAGTTTATATTTTATGGAAACCAAATATCGCTATTGAGGTTTTCACAGTTATGACTGAACTTGAAGAGAAGGTTCGCGCGGAAGTGGGAAAAGTTATTGACCCCGAAACTGGCCAAACATTTGCTGAAATGCAAATGATAGAAAGCGTAAAAGAAACTGAACCCGGCGCTGTCACCGTTGAATTTGTGCCAACAAGTCCCTTCTGTCCAATCGCTTTCAAGCTCGCAGCAGACATTAAAGCTGCAGCAAAATCCGTCTCCGGCGTGGACAAAGCTTTGGTTTTTTGTCGTGGTCACGCGATGGAGCAGCAAATCAACGAGATGACCAACAAACAATAAACCCTTTCTTATTTAAAAAATAGAGGAAAAATTGAGCGTTCTAATGCTGTTATTTCTTCATTCGGCTAAACGCCCAAGTGCCCACACCAATCATTACTAAATCGAATATGCCTATTATTGCCAAGTTTATGTAGAGTGGGTGAAGCGGCGTCCACGCTGAACCTAAAATAACTGTTCGTAAAGCGTCAACTCCATAGGTTAATGGGTCAAAAGCGGAGGCGATTTGCATCCATTCTGGAACACCTGAACCTGTGGTTGGAAATAGGGCGCCACTTAAGAAGAACAATGGCAGGTTAATGAATGTTTGAATTGCACCGAAGTTTTCTAAGCTGCCTATGAAACTAGCTATGATTAAGCCGACGCTGACTAACCCAAAAGTGATGAGTAGCATGACTGGTAAAGCCGCCAGTAGTGTTACTGGGTCAAAGGGTATGCCTAGTATAAAGCCAAACATGAAAACAATTACACCTTGAAGCATTGCTGCAGTGCTGTCGCCAAACATTTTGCCGATAAAAATGCTGAATCTGGAGATGGGTGCAACCAAGATTTCTTTCATGAATCCGAATTCTTTGTCCCAAATTACGCTGATGCCCATGAACATGGATGTAAACAGTAGAGTTTGACCGATGATACCTGGGAAAAGGAATTGTTGGTAGTTTATTCCCGGTATTGCGACACGTGCGCCGAAGCCGGCGGCGAAGACAATCAGCCAAAGCAATGGTTGTATGAAGCTTATGATGACTCTTGCTCGGTCACGGATGAAACGTTTGATTTCTCGTAACCAAAGTGTGTAGATTCCTCTTAGTTCAGTCAACGTATTGCCCTCCGGTGAATCGCTGACAAACCATGCAGTTCCTTGGTGGTGTCTTCCCGTATGCTGCTTCCTGTGTAATGCAAAAACACGTCTTCAAGGTTGGGCTCACGCAAAATTATTGATTCAATGTAGATACCGTTTTGGTTAGCAAGTTCAACGATTCTTGGCATAGCGTTTTTGCCGTTTGTAACCGTAACCTCAAGCGTATCTTTCTCTATGTGCTGGTTAGTGAAACCTAGCCATTTAGCTAAAAGGTCTCCAAGGGCTTTGTTATTGTTTGCTTTTATGGATACTACATCGCCTTCAAGGGTTTCTTTAAGTTTGGCTGGTGTATCAAGGACAACGATTTTGCCATGGTCCATGATGGCGATTCTGTCTGAAAGTCTGTCTGCTTCATCCATGTAGTGAGTGGTTAAAACTACAGTTATGTCGTTGGCTTCTTTGAGGTCTTTGATGTAACGCCAAATGTGGTCTCTTGTTTGGGGGTCTAACCCAACCGTGGGTTCATCCAAAAACAGCACTTTTGGTTGATGAATTAATCCTCTTCCAATTTCAAGTCTACGCCGCATACCACCACTGTAAGTGCGTAGCAAATCGTCTGCGCGGTCTTCAAGTTCAATTAATTTTAGAATGCGGTCAATTCGTTCCCTTTGAACGGAAACTGGAACACCATACAGATTAGCGTGCATGTACAAGTTTTCTCTGCCTGTTAAACGGTCGTCTACGCTTGGGTCTTGAAAGACAATACCGATGGATTTGCGGACTTTGCCAGGTTCTTTTACGATATCGTGTCCGTCTATAGTTGCTGTGCCTGACGAGGGAGTAAGAATTGTGCATAGCATAGAAACAGTGGTGGTTTTTCCGGCGCCGTTTGGTCCTAACAGCCCAAAGATTTCGCCGCTGTCAACGCTGATGTTTAGGTTGTTAACTGCTTTAAACGAATTGTATGCTTTGGTAAGTTGATGGGTTTCGATAACATGTGTCATTTGCGTTCATTTCACTTTTTAGCATGAAAATACTTGGCTGATTTAAGGCTATTTACCCATTTTCGCTAAAAATAGGCTTTCTTTTAACGTTGAAAGTGCTTAAATGTGATTCCGGTAAACATTAAATTTAACGAGCCTTTTTTATATTTTGATGGTGATTTTTTATGCCAGACATGAATTTTGTAGGTACAGCCTCATGGAAAGGCGGAATGGAATGCGATTTAATTGTTAAAGACAAAAAGATTGCTTCAGTTAGTCCACCTCCATCTTTTGGCGGCACAGAAGGCTACTGTTCACCTGAAGACATTTTCGCCGCAGCTTTGGCTTCATGTATGAACACGCTTTTTCTGTTAATTGCTAAAAACAGTAAACTTGGACTCAAAAAGTTGGAAACTAAAGCAAACCTGACAATGAACGTTGAAGGCATGGAAAAACTGATTTTTACTAACGTTCATTTTGTAATGAGGGTTGGTCTTGAAAATGACAATGAATGGGACCGTAAAAAAGCTAACACCGTTTACGAGATGGCGCAGAAAATTTGTCCTATTCGGCAATCTTGGGGTGAAGGGGTACCAATAAATTTTGAATTACAGTTTGTTTAAACAGCAGCTATTCAAAATATTTTATTTTTTCTTGTTTTAGTGTTCAATTATTACTTAAAGAGCCTGTAAAATGCACTATACTTAAATATGTAGCCTTTTCTATTCTGCAAATTAAGAGGGAGCGTTAAAAATGAGCCAGTTAGCAGTTGAATTAAAAAATGTTACCAAACGCTATAACGAAATAGTCGCAGTAAACAACTTGAACCTTAACATTAAACAAGGAGAAATCTTTGGTTTGCTTGGACCTAACGGCTCAGGAAAATCCACCACCCTAAAAATGCTAATGGGTTTAGTGCAACAAACCGAGGGCACAGTTAACGTTCTGGGAATCGATGTTCAGCAGAACCCTGTTGAAGTAAAACGTCTTGTTGGGTACGTTCCAGAATCGCCAAACATTTATGAATTCCTAACCGGAATCGAATATCTCGACTTCATCGGCGACATCTACGGTATGCCTTCTGAAGAGAAACAGCAAAAAATCACTGAGTACCTAAAGGCACTTCAGCTTGAAGGCCGCGAAGGAGACATGATTAACAGTTACTCGGATGGTATGAAAAAGAAAATCGCGCTCATTTCAGCTTTTATTCACAAACCCAAACTGTTGATTCTTGATGAACCACTTAACGCTCTTGACCCTCGAAGTGCAAGAATCATCAAAGACATTCTTGCGGGACTAAAAGCTCAAGGAGTAACCACTATTATGTCTACTCATGTGCTTGAAATTGCCCAAGCATTAAGCGATCAAATAGCAATTATGTACAAAGGCAGCCTGTTAGCTCTTGGCAACATGGAAGAACTGCAGCAAAAAGCAAGCTTGCCTGGTTCAGGTCTTGAAGATATTTTCCTCAAGTTAACTGGCACTGAAGACTTGAAAGCTGTTGTTGAGGCTCTTGTTAAATGAACTGGAGAAACGTTTTCTACCTGATGCGTGTTGAACGCAAATCAGGCAGACTGCTAAGGGGAGTAAAGCCTACAAAGTACAAAGAACACAGTGTCCTCACTAACTGGCCATACTTTTTATCTATAGGTGTCGGTCTTGCAATAGGCGTTCTTGCAGGCATAATAGTTAACATGTACGGGGCAGCTATGGGTTTAGAAACCATTCAAGCTGGCGCTATCGGCCTATTCGCTTCACTTCCAACACTTGTCCTAGTTTACAACTTGGTTTTAACGTTGCTTCAGCAAATTCAACGCAGCGGCGTTAGAATGCAAAGTGAAACGCCTTACTGGCTGCCTATTACTTGGCAGGAACACACTTTGGCATCAGTATTTGCTAGTTTGCTTGGAATTCCAATTGGTACAACACTTCTCATTGCTTCGGCAATCTTGGCGTTTTCTGCCTTTAACGGCATTTACATGTTTGCTGTCGCATTGGCAACATCTGCTGCAATTTTTGCAGCTGCCTTCATGGCAAGTGTGATAACTGAAATCTTGCGGGTATTTCAGGTGCGATTTATTGGGGCAGTTTACAAGTCAAGTGGTAGAGCAGCTGTTTGGGTGCGGTTCGCAGGTTCACTTGGTTTTTTCATAATTTTCTATGCAATATACTTCTACGTAGTTTCAGGCGGATACCAATTCGTAACAGTCCTAACGGAAATTCAAAGTTCAGTCTTCTACATTCCATTTGTCTGGCTAGGCATGATGCTTTCAAACTTCTTTATTCTCGGTGGCAGTGTCCTCGTTGGTGCAGCTTACTTAGGCATGTCAATCATTTTCATAGCCACACTCTACGCTATCGCAGTATTACTGAACAAACGGTTTGGTCTATATGAGCCACCAGCAATTAAAATCCAAAAAAGCGGCATCTACACGCCAAAAACAGGTTTTCTAGGTAAACTTGGTTTTTCATCCCCCGAGGCAGCGTTAATCAACAAAGATCTAAAAGCTTTCACAAGACGCAGAGAACTCATTACAATATTCATTGCACCGATAGTAATAGTTTTGATTCCATTAATGCAATCGTTCGGTGGAATGGGTGGTAATGGTGGTGTGCCTTCTGAGGCGTCCTTTTTCTATATGGCCATGATTTACCTGTTTCCAGCTTCATTAATGGTTACAACTCTTGGAAACCTCATCATAGGTGAAGAAGGACAAGCGGTATGGAGAATTTATGCTTCACCAATCAGCCCCAAAAACCTGGTCAAAAGCAAATATTTCTTCACAGTGCTATTCGCTTTAGTCATATTAGCCGCTACCGGCACACTTGGAACCATTATTTATCAACCAACAATTAAAATGGTAATCGTAGCATTCTTAGAAGCATTCTTCTTAATCATAGCTTTAGCATCCATCTCCTTAAACATAGGTTTTAGAGGCGCTGACTTCACAGAAATACCAAGACCCCGCATGGTACGTCAATATTGGGCTTTAATCAACCTTGCAGTATGCGCCCTTGTTGCCCTTGCAATCGTAGCACCACTAATTCCCAACGTTTTCGCATCAATCGGCGGCGAATATATTCTAGGCTTTAACATTCCACGTTTAGACGCATACGTAGCTACAGTCCTGAGCGGAGTAATTGCTGTTGTCATTACAGTTCTGTTTTACAAGTTTACTCTTGATACTGCAAAGGATTTCCTTAGGAAAGCGGAGGTCTAACGGAATTCCGTGCTAATGCAAAAAAGGGATAATTAGCCAAAAAATTGCAACATTTTATTTAATTTTATTATTTTTAATTCTCTTTTTAAGTATTTCAACATAAAAAAAGCGGTATTGAACAGACAGGTTTAAAAATGTCAAGTTACCGCTAACTATCTTCGTATAGTGATCTGGATGGGTAATCAGGGAAAAGGAACAATCTTTCGACGAAAAGACGCACGATACCTTCTGTATTTACCAGTACGAGTAGTTGATGACAGCATGTTCCCGTTGAAATGCGAAGACTCAGATTCGATGCCAGTAAAAGTAAGCTTCAAACCAAACGACAAAAAAATCGTTATAGAAAAATGGACAGAAGAAGACGAAACAACCCAACCATAAGGTTTTTAGTTGCAGTCTTAGACCAGTCAAAAATTTTTTTATTCAATGTTCTATGCTTTTGAACATTTGTCACTAAATTTTTATCTCACAAATCATTACCATAAACTGTTTGAAAAGTGAATAACGATGAACAAACTAATCGTAAAAAGCCCTGCCTTCGAAGCCAACACAAAAATCCCCAAAAAATACACATGTGAAGGCGAAAGTGTAAACCCTGCGCTTACGATTGAAGGTGTCCCAAAAGAAGCAAAAAGTTTAGCACTTATCTTTGAGGATCCAGATGCTGTATCAGGCATTTTTGACCACTGGATAATGTGGAATATTCCACCTGAAACCAGCAAAATTGAAGAAAATTCTGCACCAGGTGTTGAAGGATTAAACAGTGGCCGCAGACAAGGTTATTATCCACCATGCCCGCCTTCTGGTAGTCACAGATACATTTTCAAAGTTTACGCTTTAGACCAAATGTTAACCTTACCCGAAAAAACCAAGAAAGCCGGCCTTCTGAACGCCATGCAAAACCACATTCTTGCTGAAGGTCAAATAATTGGTCTTTACCGCTAAAAAGCGGTTTTTCCATTTTTTTAAAAAAAGTTATATTCCTTACTTTCGGCTTTGATTCCTTAAGGGAACCTGCTATTGAAACGTGTAACTGTAGTTTTAGCTGTAATTGTAGTCATTCTTGTTTGTTTAACAATCTTTAGCTCTGCTGACTGGTTTACTACGCCACAGGCAAACAGGGAATTTTATGTTGGAGCAGAATACGCTTACGGCAGCAACCCCACAGAAGTCAAAGCACTTGTTAACAAAGTAAAAGGCTACACTAACCTGCTCGTGTTGGGTTCAGCAGATTTAACATTTAATGAATCTGCGTTAACAGAAAGCTGCGATTACATCGCAGACGCCGGATTACACTTCATAATCATGTTCACAGACATCACCAAATACACCTACAACACTTCACTTTGGACAAGCAACGCACAAGAAAAATACGGTAGCCTCCTTTTGGGCATTTACCGTTATGATGAACCGGGCGGAATCCAACTGGATCAACCAGCAAGCAGACCTTACTCCATAATGGTTCCTGAAGCTGATAACTACACAGACGCCGCAAACCAGTACACCAACTACATGTACTACCACGTCGACTATTATCACCTCTACTTTGACAACGTTTCAGTATTCACAGCAGATTACGGATTGTACTGGTACGATTACAAAGCCAGCTACGACACCATTCTTGCTGAGTTCGTTTGGAACCAAAGCCGATTAACCCCAATAGCGCTGTGCCGTGGCGCCGCTGAAACGCAGGGCAAAGACTGGGGTGTAATTGTAACCTGGAAGTACGATCAAGAACCCTACTTAGAGTCAGGTGACGAGTTGTATAGTGATTTGCGTTTAGCTTATGATGCTGGAGCAAAATATGCTGTCGTCTTCAGCTACCCGGTTACTGGCGATTATGGCACGTTAACTGAGGCACATTTTGATGCGCTTGAACGTTTCTGGGATTCCATCCAAAATGATCAAAGTTTCTATGAAAGCAAGGCTGAAGCGGTTTATGTGCTTCCAAGAGATTACGGGTTCGGTTTCCGCAGTGCAGAAGATACGATTTGGGGAGTGTTTCGAGCCGACAAGTTGTCAGCTAAAATTTGGGCTGACGTAAACCTGCTTGAAGCCCAGTATGGTTCACGATTTAACATAATCTACGATGACGGTATAGATGTCTCTAAAATCAATCAGTCCTACAGGTACGTGTACTTTTGGAATCAAACAATAAGTTGAACCTAAAAAAATTAAAAAAGAAGGTCAGAGTTTGGGTTTAGTAGTTTTCTGTCCAAACTTCAAAGTATGATTTCGAATGAGCACAAACTGGGCATTTATCTAGTACTTCGGTTCCTTCAAAAACGTAACCGCAGTTTCTGCATTTCCATTTAACCGGAGTATCCTTCTTGAACACTTTACCGTTAGTAACACTTTCCAACAGTTTATTGTAACGTCTTTCATGATAAGCTTCTACTTTAGCAACCATCCTAAAAGTAGATGCGACATCTTTAAAGCCCTCTTTCTCTGCAACATCACCAAATCCGGGATAAAGTGTACCCCACTCCATCTTTTCACCCTCAGCAGCCGCCTTAAGGTTCTCAGCAGTAGTGCCGATTACGCCAGCTGGGTAAGCTGCGGTGATTTCAACAATTCCGCCTTTTAGATGTTTAAAGAAGAGTTCTGCGTGCTCTTTCTCGTTAGCGGCGGTTTCTTCAAAAATGGCTCCGATTTGCTCGTAACCTTCCTTTTTTGCTACACTTGCAAAAAATGTATAACGGTTTCTTGCTTGTGATTCGCCTGCAAACGCTGCTAGCAGGTTCTTTTCGGTTTGACTTCCTTTAAAATCCATAAAACTGTCTCCTACCGATAGGTATTTTGAAGGAAAAATAAAAAATTTTCCACAAAAAAGAAACAAGTCACCCTTAAACCACCAACCGTTTAGTCATTAAATTTTTAAGCAAAAAACCCCTTTCTTAAGCGACCCTGTATGCTTGATTTGCTTGCAATGTGGAAAAAACCCAAAATGATTGCCTTCGTCATATTGACCGCAGTACTTTACGAGGCACTGATTTTTCCAACACAAGGCTTCACAATCTTTGGCGGCCACGCTGATTTTGGACGCATCGGAGTAGGTATACCTGTGGCTTTTTCATTCCTTTTTGGTCCCGCAGCAGCCTGGGGAGCAGCAATAGGCAACATTTTCAGAGACTTAATCACAGGGGGCTTAGACTGGGCAAGCATTCCCGGCGTTGTCGGCAACTTTCTAATCGGCTATCTTCCATACAAGCTATGGTCAAAACTCACAACTGAAAGACCTGACCTTAGAAGTTTCAAAAAGGTGGGCTTGTTTGTTGTGCTTGCGGTTTTACCATGCATCATTTGCGGCATAATTATTGGAGCGGGACTTGACTGGCTTGGCTACGCACCGTTTATCCCAACAGCGCCACTGATAGGTTTAAGCAACTCATTATGGGCCATTATCTTGGGTTCAATCGTACTTGCATCAACTTACCCAATTGTACGCAAACGCAAACTGTTATACACTGACTTATTAGACGAAAAAAGAAAAATTAAACAAACTGCCAAGACAGATTAACTGTTCTTCTTTTTCATTACTAATGCTGTTGCGATTACTGCTCCTGTTGCTGCAGCAACGGCGATAAATGCGGTGAATGCCCAGTCGGGTTGTGAATTGTTGCTTGCAGGATTTTGTGTCGCCAGTGTGGTTGGTGATTCCGATGCTGTTTCTGATGGATGTGTTGAATCCATTTTCATAGAAACTGCATGGGTACTGTGGTGATAATTGAAGCTGATTATCCAAGTGTCGTTTTCAAGTTTAGCTGTATAAAGAATTTGTTTGTTATCCAAGTTAACGTTAAGGCTTATGGTGTTACCTACAAGGCTTTCCGGAATAAACGCGTCTACGTACCCTGCTGTCCCGTCTTTACCTGAAACGCTGAAGCTGAGTTCACGGTTTGCTGAATTAAAAGCCAACTCTGAAAGCGTCGAGTTCGAGTAAATAGTGAAACAGCTTGTTTGCTGACCCGTTTCTGCAACGGCAAGGCTAACAGTAGCGTTTACGTCTTGGTAAACGTCATTTCCAGGGTATGTTGCTCTAACAAGGAAATTTCCTGTTGCTTGAGGCAGCCAAACCGCAGAAAACGTGCCGTCTTCCTGAGTTTTTAAGAAGGTTAATTCAATCCACGAACTGCCATTAGTCAAACTGTACGAAACAAGTATGGGCTCATCTGCTAAGGGTTCGGTTTCATTGTCTGTCAGAACGCCGTTTATGTTTACTTTAAAGTTTACGTTTGAGGAGGTGCTTGAACAATTTAAATCCAAATTTGGCAACATTTTGGTGCTGTTGACTGGTTCTATGTTGTTTGTAGGTGTTGGTGTGGGTTTTGGGGTAACTTGAGTAATTACTAAGCCGTCAACGTATAATGGCTGGTCAAATCCGTCTGGTTCAACCGCCCAATATTCAAGACCTACACCAGCTTTCAGCACGGTAGCGTCACCATAAATGGCTTGCCACTCTTCAAGACTCTTCCATGATTTACCATAATCTAAAAGTGTGGGAGTAGATATTGTCCAGCCCCATTGACTTCCGCCTGTGATTAGTTTCCATTGACCATTGCTTGTTGCTTGGTAATCACTTAAAAGAAGCATGTCACACAAACCATCATGGTCTACATCTAAGCTCAGCATACATCTGGGGCGTGCAGTTGTGTATGCAGTGTAAAACTGGACGGTTCCTACAGTGTTTAATGGTTTTTGACAAGAGTAGTACACTATGGCGTTAGAGCCATAAGGTGCATTACTGGGTATTACCAGTTTGGCTGATTGATTGGTTATGTAAAACTTTTCGGTTGTAAACCCTGCTTGACCTGACCAGTTAGTTTCAAGTTGTCGTGCAGAATCTTCCGCTTTAACTTGCTCAACAAAAACAGCACACGTTGAACCTATTAAAACAAACGACAAAATTGCTGCAATAATGCTTTTTGCTGCTTTAACCATCAACTTGTCCCTAAAATGATTATCAAATTTTTGAAGATTTAAAACTTGCTACAATAACAAATTTTGCAATCGAAACTATTGCATAGCAATATTCAGCATACTTTTGAGTTAGATTTTAACCAATAGCACCTACCCCCCTTAGTGAATTTGCGGTTTGCAAGGTGCAGGTAAAGCCTACCCCTCCAGTTTCCACCTACCCACTATAGGTTCCAGCATATAACCACTATTAGGATCCAAATAGGCGGCAAATAGGCTGGTGTATTTATCGGATTTTGGCTTTCTTAAATAGTCTTGCTACTGACTCTATTGTTTCACCGACTATTTCTGCTTCAATATTGCCTATGCCCTTTGCTGCAGCCTTTCGGATATGCTTAACTTGTGTTGGGTCAATGCCTATGATTCTGCAGCAAGCTGCGTCGGTTGCTACTGGGTCTGTTCCAGCCACGATTAAATCCATTTGCACTGGAGTGCCATCGGATGGTCCACGTCCTTCCATGCCAACAAACCCGTCAACAACAGTTAATTTGGATTTAAGGACACTGTTTATGTCCACGATTACGTCGCTTATGCCTTTGGCGTGATACTTCATTTTTAGCTTGTCAGGCAAAAGGCCGAACATGTTTTTCATGCCTAAAGTGACGGTGGTTGCCATGTGGGTTTTCAATTTGGCAGCACTGATTACTGCGGATTCAGTTACGAGTTTGGGCACAGTTATGTCTTTTAGGGTTTCGCCGTCTTTGATTTCGAGCTTTATCTTGTCTTTTGCGTGTCGTAGGTTTAGCCATTCGACTCCGTTGCGGATGCACATGTCTTTCATGCCTGTAGCTTCAAAAGCCTTGTCCGCGTTAGTCATGGAAGCGTCAGATTCAACCACTATTATTCTTACCGGCAACTCTTTGAGCTTCAGGATAATGGCTTCCACAACAATGGGGTCAGTGGTTGCGCCTGTGTCCCATGTTTTGTCAACAATAAAATTAACCTTAATCAACACAGTACTGTAGCCTGCTAAAACTTTCTTGTAATCAACCATGTCCAGCGCTTTGAAAACTGGTTCATGAGCACGTGAGCCTTTTACAATAGCAACTAAAGAAGACGATTCCATAACAAACCAAAAAGCAGCAATCTCTTATAAAGAATTAAGGCGAAATAACCGTGCCAACAGTTATTTGCCCAATTAAAACTGATTCAACGCGTTCAGGGTATAACCCGTTCACTATGTAGCATTCAAGTTTAAGATTTTCAAGCAGTTTGGGCAAGTAAGCATCAACACAGGTTTTCACGTTGAACTCTAAAAACTCTTTAACTGTTAAGTGCTCGAGCAGTTTTGCATGGGGGTTCTTCTTAGGGTCGTCACTGAATATGCCGTCAATATCCTTAACCAGCACCAACTTATCAGCCTCCAACTTGCCTGAAATGTAAGCGGCAATGGAATCAGAGGTTACAGTCCAAGAATTCGGCAACCCATCATCCGAAAACATGAACTGAGAGGGCAAAAACACAGTCAACCGTCCTGTCTCAGTTTTTTTGGTTTCTTCTAAACTGTTTACTACTTGACAGTTAGGAATTAAATCTGCCAGAAGCAAACCGTATTGATCCATGCCAAGTATCGCCATACGATGCGCCGCAGTTGCCGACAAGGAAAACCGTTTATCTGCTTCACGGACGCAGTCAGCGAACATTCCACCACCCGGAACCACAGCAAGTTGATGTTTTTCAGCAAGTTGGCTTAACTTTTGACATAAAGCTCTTAACTTTTCAGGGCTCTGGGAAAGACTACCGCCAACTTTTACAACTGTAACGGTCACTGTTTTTCGCCTTCAATTTTTTTAGCCGTCATTAATGCTACGCCAACTGCTGGAACAGCCAACGAAACACCCTTTGGCAACAAATTGCCCAAATCCATCACAACGTCAGCTCCAACTCTTTCAGCAGCTTTGTGAGCAAGAAAGTCTTTTCCCAAACCGGCAACCAAAACAGGCACTTGAGTAGAAGCGGATTTTTTGGCGTGTTTGTAGACTTGGCTTAACCCTGTTGTGACTTGTTGGACTTGTTTTTCGTAAATGTGTTGGGCTATTGTTGTGAGTTCTTTTTCGGTTAGCATTTCGGTGTCGGCGCAAACCAGTCGGGCAAGCCTTGCAAATGCTTCTTGACGTGTTTTGCCTCTGCCGTCTGCGGTTTCACTTGTGTACTGTTCACTTGTGATGTTGCCGAGGATAAGGTGTACGTCGCCGCTTAAAGCAAACAGTTCCGAAGAAACTGAGGCAACTGCACCTTTTACGGGAACAAACTGTACAATGGTTGCCAAATTGGTGCGTAAGCTGCCAGTGTAAACGAGTTCTCCGCAGATGAGTTTGTCAAGGTCTGTTTTGCCTTGCGCAGATACTTTGCAGTTGGTTACGGGAATGATGCTGGTGCTTGTGCTACCTATGTCCACTACAACACAGTTTTCAAAATATTGAGAGACCAACCAGCCTGTTGCAGCCCAATTCGCAGCGGCAACCCCCAAAGGCTCCGCCTCAGCTTTTTCAGGTGATTCCAACGCAGCATCTGAGTTTAAGACATAAATTGGCACTTCAAGAAAAGCTTCTTTTATGCAGCCCAAAATGTGCTTTACACCTTCACGTTTTGTTTGGTAAGCGTCAGAAAGCTCCGCCGTCATTGTTACACCAACAGCGTCAAGTTTACCCTCAAAAAGTGCAGATTTGAGTTTACGCAGGATTTCAGCGAGTTTTTGATGGTCTTTCCAAACTGGGAAGTATTCGGCTGCAACTTTCACTTCCCGGATTACCCCTTTTTGAGTTTGAGCATAAGCGGCTTTAGTGTTAGCGCCTCCAATATCTAACCCCAACACGTTAACCAAGACGGCATTCACCGGTTAGATAATGTCGATAACGCGCTTTTTAGCTTCTTCTAGCAAAAGGCAAGCTTCCGTCAAAGAGTTGCCTTCAGCAGAAACCAAGGCACAACCTACATCGCTGTTGTGAACTGGAAAAGGAGGCGAAACCACTCCGGGCAGTTGATAGATTTTGTCTAAAACGTCAAGGTCAGTTTTGGGTGTTTCAATTTTTGAGAAGCAAGCGTACCCTGAAAGGGCTGGTTTGCTCGGTAAATCATTTTTGAGGGCGGCATTTGATATGGCGTCGCCTAAGTTGAAGCTTGTAACGCGGCTAAGTCCTATAAAAGAGGTTGTCAATCGGGGGTTAACATCAACCACCACAGGACCTTTCTCTGTTAAAATTAAGTCAACACCAACATAGCCTTTCAGGCCTGAAAAACAGGTTACAACTTTTTCGGCGGTTTTAAAGGCTTTATTTTTCATTTCGTGCTCAAAGGGTACAGCGCCACCAACGTAGCAGGAAACCTCATTAGGAGCAGAAAGTGTAACGTTCTGCTTGTTTAAACTAACTGGCAGGGTTTTGGTGCCTGTACAGAGCAGGCTGACGCTTACTGCTTCGCCTTCAATGTATTCTTGCACTATGAAAACATCGCTTGCAAGTTCAGAATCAATTTTTTCTATGGCATCGTCAACCTGCGACGCGTCTTTTACAATGCTTAAACCGCTGCAGCCTACGCCGTCAACGGGTTTAAAGACAACGGGAAAATCAAACTTGCTCATGATTGCTTCTTTTACGTATTGGGCAACGTTGACGCGAACAGTTTTTGGTGTTTTTAGCTTGTTAGCTTTTAGTGTTTTGTAAAGTGCGGATTTGTCTGAAACGGTGCGGATGGCGTTTGAGCGGCTGTTTAGTAAGGGTACACCGTTTTGTTCTATGAACTCAACCAGCGCGTGTAGGGTTCCTCCGGTTTCAGGCGCGATTATGTAAGCGGCGTCAATGTTTGCGCAGGCTTTCAGAATTGCCTGTTGGGCTTCTTTGAAAGAGAAAATTGGAATAACGCAGTCAGCTTCAAGAGGCGGGTTGAGTCGTGCCAATCCCTCGTCAAGAATTATTGTAACTTCGTGTCCTGCCGCTTTCAAGTTAGAAACGCATGAACGGAGCATACCGAATCCTTCCGCCAAAATCCCCGGCGAAACGGCTCCTTCAGCAAAGCAGCCACCACACGCGTGTTCATAAACTAAAATATTCAAGTATATCCCAAACAACCAGTGAGCAAGTAAAAAGTTAAACCTTTTTCCTAAGCCTGAGCCAACTTGCTTAGGTCAACCAAGAAAGCGTCGATGTGCTTGCGTTTCACGTGGGGCATAACAACAATTCGGATACAATCCAAACGTGGCACATAAGAAACAAACCATCCACGACCATGCAGCTGCTCAGCTAACATCTTCGTGTTTTCGCCCTGAAAAGCAAGAATATTAAGAGTCGGCTCAACAACCAACCTAAAACCCAACGCTTCTACACCCTTACGAAGCACATTAGTGTTGCGCATGCAGGAGTCAACGTTTTTCTGGAAACCGTCTTTGCCCATGGTTTTGAAGATTGCCCATGTTGCGGCTGCTGAGGCGCCCGTTCGTGTGCCAACAAAAGTGTATTGGCTACCGTTAGTTAGGTAGGGTGTTTCAGTTTTGATGCAGTTTAAGGCTTTGTTGTTTCTAAACAGGATACCGCCAGAAGGTACTGGAGCCAAACCCATCTTGTGTGGGTCAACAGTTATGGACTGCACAGCAGTTAACCTAAAGTCAAACGGTAAATCAGCTTTTTTGAGAAAGGGAATGACTAAACCGCCAAACGCTGCATCAACATGCAACCACACACCCTGCTTCTCCGCGATTTCCGCTAATTCACGGATTGGGTCAACTACGCCCAGTTCTGATGAGCCTGCAGAGCCAACAATTGCAACCGTGTTCTTGTTAACAAGCTTCTCCACGGCTTGGCAGTCCACACGAAACAGTTCATCTAAACCAGCATAAACAGGCTTAATCTTTAGAAGTCGACAGATTTTTTCAAAAGAGAAATGCACTGACTCGGGCAACACAACTTCAGGAGCTTCCACTCCAGCCATGTTGCGGGCGGCAAGCAATGCCAGCAGGTTGGCTTCTGTTCCACCTGAAACCAAAAAACCCTCGGCATCCACCCTGTTAAGAAGCTCAGACAGCATGCCAATTACCTCTTTTTCCAGTCTCACACTGCCTGGAAAAAGCCCAGGGTCTCCAAGGTTAGCATCTAGAAACATTTGGTGAGCTTTTTTTGCAATAGCTGGCGGTTTTGTGCACATTGAACAGAGAATACTGCCGTCATCGTACCGTTGGTCTTCTTCTAAGGCGCGTTTAAGCTGGTCTAAAACGGTTTTTCGGTTCAAGCCGTTATTTTGCAAGTTATGGCTTCACCTTCGAGGATTGCCTAATAATGTCCACTAAAGCTTTAACCCGCTCGTGGTCAACGTAACCAGTAACGCGGTTGTTGTCGGAACATGCTGCTCCACGTAACCCAACAAAATCTGCGCCTAAATCATAAATAACTGGTAAATCTTGCGCCCTAAGCGAACCAGCCAACGCTGCACCCAAACCACGTTGATGAGCAGCATCAACAAAATCTTTTAGCTGTTGGGTTGATTGAAAATCAAATATGTTTTTACCGTCTTTTACGGCAGTGTCAAGCATTGCTAAATCAGCTTTCGCAACAAAAGCGGCGTGCACGACAAGTTGTGGCTCAATCGAATTGGCGCGTTGGTAGTCTCCGTAGCCTGCTGCGACCACTTTTATTTTTGGGTTGCACATTTTTGCTGCCCGAATAATTCCTTCAAGCAGTGAAACAGCTTGCTCAAGCGTTTTGACCCCGCCAAGCCCGGCTTTAACGTAATCTACACCTAATGAAGCAGCTCCATAAGCAGCCAAAGCCATCGAACCAGGCACATCCGGGGCTTCACCCAACGTGCAACTTACTTCAACACCTGCGGGTATGAGTTGTCTAATTTCGTTGATGACCCATGGAAAATTAGCACCTAACGGTCCCTCTTTAGGGTTTTTAACGTCAATAATGTCGGCGCCGCCAGAGATGGCTTGCACTGCTTCCTGCGTGTTTTGGGGGCTTATTAACAGCTTCACTTTGGGTCATAATGAACCCGTTTTTTAAGGCTTTAAAGTTTTGCGATAGCACGGCTACGTTTTTTTATATGCCTTCCTTAATTGTCACGGGAGGCAGCAAGTTTGAAGATTATCCCAGTCATCGACGTCTTAAACGGCGTTGCAGTGCACGCGGTAAGGGGCAAACGGGAAGAGTACCAGCCGCTAAAAAGTGTTTTGACAGCGTCAATAAACCCGGTTGAAGTAGCCACCGTTTTCAAAACGCAGGGGTTCTCTACTCTTTACCTTGCTGACCTTGACGCCATACTGGGCAAAAAACCAAACCTTGCACTTTTCAGTAGCATTGCAGAACATACAGGGCTTAACTTTATGGTTGATGCAGGCATAACAGATATTCAAACCGCAAAAACGCTCCAAAAAAACAACATCTCAAAAGTCATAATCGGCACAGAAACCTTACAAAACAAAAACTTTGTCAAACAAGCAATCACCCAACTCGGAGCAGACCAAGTAACTGTAAGTCTTGACATGAAAAACGGCAAAGTCTTAACTCAACCAAATTTTGATGGCCCAACAGACGCGCGTGAGCTTCTTGGCGAGTTTAAAGCGTTGGGCGTGTCGGAAGTTATTTTGTTGGATTTGGCTAGGGTAGGCAGCGGGGAAGGCGTAAACATGGATTTCCTTAAGCAGGCTTTGGCGGTTTTTGGTGACGGCGTTTACGTGGGAGGCGGTGTACGAAACTTTGAGGATTTGCTGGAACTCAAAGCGTTAGGTATTTCAGGTGCATTATTGGCTACTGCTTTGCACACGGGAAAAATAAGCGTCGAAAGTTTAAGGCAGGCAAGGTTACTTTAACAGGCAAACTAAACCGCCAAGCTGGTTTAATCGTGCGCCAGCGGGGGATTCGCCGTTCACTACTCGAGTTTTTACTTTCTTGTTTTGGGCTATCTGCATTAACCTGTTTATGCGACCTTTTCGCTTGTCATTTGATAGGTAATTGTCGGTTAACAGCAGGTATTCAGGCTTAGGTTTTCCCGGTATGTCGGGGCTGTATATGGCGTCTTCAGCTTCCTCCAGCGAAAACAGCACAAGCTGGTCAGCCGTGTTAAGGCGTTTTTCAAGAACTTCTCGAATGTTCTCAGTTTCCTCAAGTGTTGAGTCGCTTATTGATTGCTTAAACTCTGCTGAACTTGTTATGTTGCTAACTTGAGCGTGCGTAACAGCGGAACCTACTAACTGCTTGAAAGTTGCTTTGTTTGCACCTGAAAAAAGCCAAGCGTGATGTCCTTTTACGTGGCTGAGAAAGTCTTGGCTGTAACTGGTTTTTTGTGGAGCAGCGATTATGACGCTTTTTACGCCTTCTTTGAGTGTTGGTCGTAACGCGTTGACTATGGCTTCATGGAAACTGTACAAGGCTTTGGCGTCTGACCGTGTGCCTTCAAGACGGATTGTTGCGTCGGGTTTGGCGACTTGGCTGTATATTTTCCAGATTGCTGCTTGGGTTTGTTCGATTCCTGCGAGGACTGCGACGGGGTAGCCGCGTCTGTAAGTTTTGGGCGTCATTTTACTATTGGTTAAATGGTTTGCTGCTATATAGCTGTCGCTTAAGGTGTCAATTCGATTAGATTTATGAGTGATTAATTTTGAAAATTTTTTAGAATATTCGATTTTTTTGATAAAACCTAAATCATAAACATTTAAAACACACTAATTTTGAGGAGATATTAATTGAAAAAAATCAAAACGTATCACTTATCCGAAACCGCGTTAATCACTGCAATACTTTTACTCTCAACGCTGTGCATGTATTCAAACCCGCAGCCCGCCAAAGCAGAAACATACATAGCCCCAGTAGCAGGACCATTACCGGCTGGCGCAAACCCAAACATCACAATCTCAACCGAACCATACCTTTCAGTAAGCCCCAACCCCATCGGCAAAGGACAAACCCTGCTAATCAACGTGTGGCTCCACCCGCCAATCAACGTTAACCACCAATTCATAAAAGCATTTCAAATTGACGTAACAGACCCAAACGGTAAAACAACCACTCTTGGGCCCTTAGACTCTTTTGCAGGCGACTCAACAGCATGGCTCCCATACACTGTTGACCAAGTCGGGAACTGGACATTCAAATTCAACTTTCTCGGCATGTGGTTCCCGGCTGCACGGTACTACATGGGCGAAGTCATAACTACACCCGGAAACACTTCAGGGCAAGCAATGGATTCAGTCTACTACAAACCATCAACATCAAAAACTGTACAAATAACAGTGCAAGAAGACCAAGTCATGTCTTGGCCCCCAGCAGCTTTGCCTACAGATTACTGGACAAGACCCGCAAACCCCCAAAACCGTGAATGGTGGCCGATACTTGGCAACTACCCTGCAACAGGCACAGTTGGCGGTGGCACTTACTGGCCCGCAAACACTAACAAGTATATGGCAAACTACAACTTTGTTCCCTACGTACAGGGACCAACCACTGCACATGTCGTTTGGAAACGCCAGAACAACATCGGAGGCTTAGTCGGCGGCGCAGCAGGTCAGATATCAATAACCCTTGGCGGCTTAACCGGCACAGGTTACCCAACAATTGTTTACTCTGGAAGATGCTATGAAGTCATCTCTAAAGTAAACACCTCAACAAACGTTGCTGCACAAAACTTCTGGCGATGCTACGACTTGCGAACAGGCGAAATTTATTGGGAACGTATGGTCATCTCCGGCGAAACCATCCCCACATTCATCGAATACGCAAAACAAGGTGAGGAAGTACCGGGAGCTTCAGCAAGAGCAGGTGTGAATGTTTATCTTGACGCAATAGTTGGACCTTCAGGAAACAATAGCGGCAGAATCCTAAAGTATGACCCATGGACCGGCGCTTTAACCTACAACATTACAGGTCCTGACGTAGGCATAACAGCAGGAACCTTATACGCATACCCCAACGTTTACAGCATACAAACCATCGGCAGCGGAGCCTCAGCAAGATACCGCTTAATTCAATGGAACATTGAAAATAACGGCGGCAACTGGGCATACGGAGGCGGAGGCGGCCAAACAACCGAAAACAACTTCACTAGAAGAATAAAAGCAAACGTAACATGGCCATTTAGCAGCTTGGGAACATGCGATTTTGAAACAGGTATATCCGTTACAGCTCAAAGCATAAGCTCAAACGCTACAGGGACATCTATTGGACAACGCTTAATAGGCGTACGATTATCCACAGGCGAGGTACTCTGGAACGTAACCACAGACACGTCAACCGGACTGGAAACCTTCTTTACGTCGGGGACCGCCATCGCTGACCACGGAAAATACGCCGCTAAAATGCAGAACGGCGAAGTTTGGGCATGGGACCTAAACACTGGTCAAATTGCCTGGAAAAGCGAATTGTCAAGTTGGCCATGGGGAGTTTTCGGGGCTTACCATTCCCAATCAGCTTATGGACTGCTATTCCATAACGACTACAACAGCGTTAACGCAATAAACTGGACTAACGGCAAAATTGAATGGTCATTTGTCGCGCCTGCAGTACCCTTTGAAACTCCTTACAATGAACAGCAGGCTTGGCACAGCAGCGGCGTAGTTGCAGACGGCAAACTTTACACTTTCACATGCGAACATACACCAAGCCAACCGTTAACACGCGGATGGAAACTCTACTGCATCAATGCTACATCAGGCCAAAACATATGGAATATTTCGTGCGGTCAAAGCATTCCCGGTTCAAGGTACATCATGGGCGCAGTAGCAGACGGATATTTAGCGTACACTAACGAGTACGATTTCTACTTGTACGTTTACGGCAAAGGCCAAAGCAAAACCACAATCGAAGCTCCGACAACCGCGATAACACAGGGTCAAACCGTCATTCTACGCGGACAAGTTCTTGACCAATCACCCGCTCAACCCGGCACACCATGTGTCTCAGCTGATTCAATGGGCGGCTGGATGGAATACCTGCATCAAAAACAACCCCTACCGGCAAACGTGACTGGCGTTCCAGTTTCGCTGGACACAATTGACCCCAACGGTAACGCAATCCATATCGCAACAGTCACAACGGAAATGAGCGGAACCTACAGTTATATGTGGAAACCTGACATGCCAGGGCAATATTGGGTAACGGCAACTTTCATGGGCGACGGTTCATACGGCAGTTCTTACGCTGAAACCTCAGTCGGAGTAGTTCAAGCTTCAACGTCGACAACGCAACCGACAACTTCAGCAATCGTAATGCCTCCGTTTGAACTCTACTTTGCTGGTACAGCAGTAGCTATAATCATTGCAATAGCAATACTCGGTTTGCTAATGATGCGCAGAAAGCCATAATCTTTCTTTTCTTTTTTTCTTTATCCAAAAAACGACAACTATAAAAACTATTTTTAACCGTCTAAACTGGACTAGTTATGTTAGAAGTAAACAATAAAGCGGATTTGACCAAACAGGTCTGCCAAAACAAACGTGTCTTAGCCCTCTTCGCTTCAACTTGGTGCCCCTACTGCCAAAGTTTCGTTAGAAACTTTGACGCCAACATTGCACCTTACAAGTTTGATCTTATCCTACGTGTTAACATGGACGATTATGACAGCCCACTCTGGGACGAATACAACGTTGCCGCTGTGCCAACAGTAATACTTTTCGAAAACGGCGACATTAAAGACAGGCTTGACTCGGGCAGCGGCGTAGGCTTAAGAGAAGCCAAATTCAAAGAATGGCTTAAAACAGTGAACCCTCAGTAACCTCATTTTTCGTTGGGCTCTTTGGTTAGCCCTTATTTAAGGTTTTTAGGCTTGAAAAAAGCCCTTTTATACGGAAAAACCATCATACTAATGGTAGCCGCTAGTATCCTTCTGTCTCAAAGAGACGCTGTAAACGTTCTGGTTAAACGTAAAAGCCGTTTCCCAGCCTACAATTTGATGAGTCCTTTTTTAAGGGTGTAAAAAATGAAAAAGAGAATGTACAGGATAGTTAAGAGCAAAACCTTGTTCCATTTTCTGATAGTGGGACTCCTGTCTTCATTAACGGTGCTATGTTTTCTGCCTATGGTGTCAGCCGAAATCCAGTTAACCCCATTAACCAACTGCAGCTTCACAGCCAACGATGTTGACTCTAAAGGTGTACTTTGGGCTGGAGACAAAAACTTTGGCGTCTGGAAAAGCATCGATAACGGCGGCAGCTTCCAACTAGTTTATCGTATGCCTGGAAACCTTGAAGCAGGAAATTCTTACAGTGGATTGGTTTGGACGGTTTTTGTTGATTCAAGAGACTACATTTTTGTTAGTGCAAGCGGCACGGGCGGACTTTTCCGTTCAACTGATGGCGGCGTGTCTTTCGCTCAGGTGCTTAAAACTAATGGAACAACTAACGAGTCGTTTTACGTTTCAATGACCGAAGACAACGCGGGCGCCCTGTACACAGTTACATATACCAGCGGCAGAGCCACGCCTTACTTACTAAAAAGTTTAGACGGAGGAACAAACTGGGTGCGTGTAGGCAACTTTAGCGTTTTCCATTTTCACACAATCAAGTTCAACCCATACAACCAGTACATCTATGTTATTACTGGTGAAGGCAACACTCCAGACGCTGCAAGAATCCTGCGAAGTAAAGACGGCGGCGCCAGCTGGAGCCTTGTAGTAAAAAGAAACGACAACGTTGGCACCGTTTATTTAGCGATGACTTTTAGCGGCAACTATGTGTACATCGGTCAAGACTACCCCAACAGGGTCTGTACAATTCAAAGGTTTTATGATGACGGTTCGAACAACCAGTTTGATACGCAAACCGTTTATTCACCGCCCAACGACGGGTACATGCCTTTTATTTCCGCCACAAACATTGGGGACTCATTGGTTTTTGCTAACTGTGCAGAAAACGTTAACGGAGTCTCCCGTGTTGTTGCCAGCAGTGACGGCGTCAATTGGACAGTAATAAAAGAGCAAAAAATAACAAGTGCCGATAACCGCTGGAATTTTTTGACAACTCATCCCAGAAGCGGCTTCGTGTTTGGCACCATTAAACTAGGAGAAGCCTACAGAATTAACTATTTACCACCAACACCAACGCCGTCAACATCAATTGAGCAACCTGTTATCCGCAACACACCTAAACCGTCAACAGTCGCGACAATACCCACCCCTCACCCAACTCCAACACCAGCAACTACGCCCACCCCAACTCCGCAACCAACCAACATGACCACACCTACGCCAGCCTCAACCCTGACAGCAAGCAACACTTTCAGAATAGAGCAATATTCAATAGAGATATTGACTACGTCAGCCTTGGCAATAATAGGCAGCTTAGTTGTAACAACAGTATTGTTAAAAAGAAGACAAAACAACCACAAACAAACATCTTTTTAACATGCTTTTGGCTGGAAAGAAATTACCCATTATCACCTACCCCCCCTTAGGATTTCAAAGGTTAAAACAAGGATGAAAAAAGAAGAAAAAATTGTTTTTCCACTTTTTAGGTGGGTAAAGTTTTGAGTGGTGGCGGCGTTACAAACGCGTGTGTTATTGAGACCACGGTTGTTTGGGCTATGCGGTCGCTGAATTTTTGGCGTTTATCTGCTCCCGTGCTGAAAGCGCTTATGAGACAGTCGAGTATTAGCAGGGGCCAGAAAATTTTGCTTAGGTTACGGATTAGTGCTTTTTCAAGGTTTAATTGTGCACCGTTTGTTTGTTGCACTTGGAAACCTAAAAACCGTTTACCCACTGAGGTGCCCCAACGAGCTTCAAGAGCAGTGAAATAGACTACTTGAATTGTGCCCCATATGAAGGAAAATCCAAGCCAAGCCAAGTTTTCAACAAAGTATGAACCTGCGACGCCGTTGATTAGGGTTAATGGAAACCATATTGCCGCTGCTACGATGCCGGTTATTATGCCATCTATGATGTAAGCTGTCAACCGTGAAAACCAATGATTCATGTCATACTGCCCATTGCTAGATGACATTTTGAAAAAAAGCCTCCAAAATAAATCTACGTTTTGCCCCATTTATCGTTTTCTGATAAAATTCAGGCGTAAAAACGTGTAAGCGCTAATAATTATGGTTTAAATCCAGCAATAACTGCAATTTCAAGCCATTTCCAGTAACAGTCCACGTCAACAAACCCTATCTCCCTCAACCAACCAAGCTGAGTCTCCACATCAAGCAGCTTATTAGACGGATCCTCATTCTCCAAAGACAAACCTGACGCCTCAAGAAACTTCAGATGCAAATTCACGGAAGCCGGAGCAACATGCTCCAAGTTACAAAAGAACCCTCCAGAATTGAGCATTTCGAAAATCTCTACATAAAGCGCTTTTTTCCGTGAATGCTCCAAATGATGAATGGCCAAACTTGAAACTATAGCATCAAAACAACCTAGTTCCTTCGGCAACGGAACACTTAAGTCATGCATGAAAACCCTAATTTTTGAGTCTTTTTCAAATTGTTTCCTTGCCTGTTTAAGCATTGGTTCAGAAAAATCAAGCGCTATTCCTTCCATGTCAGGGTTGCTTAATCGTATTAAAGACATTATTCTTCCGTTGCCCGTTCCTAAATCAAGCACGCGTTTGGCATTTTGAGGCATTTGTTCCAGCAACACTTTTTCTGCTTCAGTTCGATGAGGCAGCTTGTCCGCTCTTGCCAAGTAAGCTAATGCATGTTCAACGTTTTGCCATTCGTTTATGGAAGTATTGGCTTCGTGCCCCATGACGCTAACCCCAAAGGTTGGTTGTTACCTGTTAAACCAGGCTTGTTAATTTGTTTTTTCGTACAAAACCAGTGTATTTACCCGATTTTTAAGGGTTGAAAATAAACAATACTTATATCTTATTTTGGCGTCTATGTTGAAATTAACTATTGTAAGAGAGGGTTCTATAAGTTATGGAATTTTGTCCAAATTGTGGTTGTCGCCTTGAACCTCGAAGAGCTGACGGGCAAGTAGTGCTCGCCTGTTCAAAATGCGACTACACCAAACAAGCCAACGGCAGCAGGTCTCAAGCAAAAGTAGTCAAAGTAATTCAACCAACAACACAACCATTCATGACCGTTGTAAGCGAGGAAGAATCAAAAATCAACACCATGGCAACCATAAAAATGAAATGCGAAAAATGCGGAAACACCGAATGCTACGTTTGGCAGGTCCAAACAAGAGGCGGAGACGAAGCATCGACACAGTTTATGCGTTGCACTAAGTGCGGTCACACGTTTAGAGAGTACACTTAAAACCGTTTGCTCGCCTGTATCTTTCGAAAGATATTAAAAGCATAATTGTCATAAACTTTAAAACGATGACCATTCATGCCGAGCAAACAAGGTAAACCCTTAACTAAAAAAGAAAAAGATGCAAAAAGAAAGGCAAAAAAGGCAAAAGGAAGCAAAACACAAACCAGTTAAACTGGTTTTAAACCTGCTTGAGCCTTTCAATCAATATATTTTTTTATTTTTAAGCTTCTTGTTGTTCAATGCTTGATTTTCGTTTTATGCTTAGGCTTTAATTGAAACTTTCTTGCTCATAGATGGCGTTGCTTTACTTAGTCTGGTTAAGAGCACTAATAAGTAAAGTAAAAATAAACCCAGCACACAAAAGAAAGTTTGGCGAGAAACGGTTGAACGGCAGACTTGTAACTTTAGCAGCGTTAGGTTCAATTTTGGTTATCATGCTTGCAGGATTATACCTATTTACTATGTCACATGCAAAAACCGTTATCGCTGAAAACAGGGACATCTTGTTTCAACTTACCGCGTTTAACACTTTCTCTTCAGGAAAATATGACGGCACCACAAGCTTTAGTGAACTGGCAAAACACGGTGATTTCGACATAGGCACAGTTAACGGTTTAGACGGGGAAATGATTGCCTTAGACAGCGTCTTCTATCAAGTTCCAATCAATGGGATTCCTGTAGAGATAAACCCTTCAATATTAACGCCGTACGCAACCGTCACGTTTTTTGATGCAGACAAAACCCTAAACGTTAACGACTTAAACTATTCAGAAGTAACAAGCATCATCAGCCAAGCCTTACCTGAAGAAGAAGCAATCTACGCCATAAAAATAACAGGCACCTTCGATTACGCCAAAACCAGAAGCGTACCAGCCCAAACCCAGCCTTACCCACCACTTTCTGAAGCCGTTAAACAGCAAACAGTTTTTGATTTAACCAATGTTTCAGGAACCATCGTAGGTTTTTATTTTCCCCAAAGCATGAGTGGCGTAGACTTTGCAGGTTATCACATGCATTTCCTTACAGAAAACTTTAGTGCGGGAGGGCACCTGCTTGACTGTACGATTAGAAACGCTACCATTGAGATAGATTACACTGACAAGTACACTTTGATTCTACAATTGATTAAGAAGACATCTATGGACGTTTATTGGTATAATTTTAGGGTTGTTGTGTCTATTCCTGCTTTTTCAAGGATTGTTTTTGCGTTCTGAATTTCTGTAGTGTTTGAGGTAAATTTGGCAGCTAATTCGCTTGGCGAGACATTGTTTGTCACTGCGAAGACGGCTGTTTGTATTGCGGTGATTGTTGTTGTGCTTGAAGGGAGTTCATCGACTGCGGTGAAGATTTTTATCACGTTAGGGTCAGCCATGCCGTTTTGGGTAAAAACTGTAGAAGCATTTGGGTTGTTTTTGGTGATGTCAAGACAGTAAGCGCTGTATAGGTACTCGACGGGTTCAGAAGTGTCCAGTATAATTTGAGTGCGCATTTTGTGGTATCCTGCACCCACCTCTATGCCTTGCAGTTGCAAAACAGCCATATTTGGTGCAGATGACGAGTCAGGAACAAGCAACGTTCCAGTTGGAAAAGGAGTAATCTCGATTGTTTCGTTGGTTAAGCGGGTTATGTGTAAAATTATTACGTCACCAGAACAAGCGCCGCTTGTGGGTAAACCTAATGTTAAGCCGCTGACGCCAGTGATAGTTGCCTCAACGTAGCCTGCAGATATTGCTTCAGAAAGCGTGTACTCAGGGTAACTTGAACCAAAAGGTGACCAAGGCGATGATGAAGAAGGTTCATTACTGCCTGTGAAAGGCTGCGTCATGTAAGAGAGAGCTGCGATAAATCCGATTGGGACAATTATTATCAAAATAGATACTGCAACAAGAACACCCTTTGAAGCTACATTTTTAGTTGAAGATGGTTGCGGAGTTGAGGATCTAATTGAATAGATACTCATTAAAAAAGCCCAAAGGTTACTACGCCGCATACAATAATTAGCTATGCAGTAGTCATTAATCAACAACTTAATGTTATAAGAAAAGACCAAAGTGCTTCCATAACGTAAATAAGCCAATACCCAGAATTTCATTTTACCTTGAACTTCGAAAACGTATTCTTTCCTGATTCTGTGGGATTTAAATGCAACAACTGCGGGGTATGCTGCAAAATTCAGCCGCCAGAAGTTGACCTAAACGAGCAGAGACAAATCGAAGCAAAAGGATACCGCAACTTTCTAAGTGAACCTGACGAGGCAGGGCTACGTTGGATTAAACGCAAAAAAGACGGTTCATGCATGTTTCTTGAAAATAACAAATGTAAAATTCACGAAGTACGACCAACTATTTGCCGGCTGGAACCATTCACAATAGCCGACTATAATTATCCACAAAAAAGAATAGAGTTAGATTTAAATTTTCCATTTTCATGTGCTTGTGAAGGCGTTTCTGAAAAAGGAAAAATCAATGCTGAAGAAGTGGCGAGGGCTGCTCAGGCAATGGTTAGAAAAATTTTGGCTTTAACCGCTCGGGATTTGGAGTTGCCTGAATCGGATAAGCGGGTTTCTGCTGAAGCTAGATCAAGGATTCTGCGGCAACGCATTGTAGCTGCTGACTTGATGGTTTAAGGGCTAATTCTTGAAATATCTGAAAACAAATCTATTCTGTTAATGTTTAATGCGGTGCCGATGATGACAATTGCACGTTTGGACAAGCAATCAGAATTTTCTGAGTTGAAAAGATGGCGTACCATTATTAACGGTTCTGAGGCACAGCTTTCAAGCAAGCAGCAACAAACTTTTGATTTAGGCGATTTTTTGCAAAAACTTTAATGCCCAAACATGCTTCTAACGGTTAACCCTTCATGGATGTTAGCCTTGATGCAGCAAGCCAAACCAGCACCAAAGTTTACGGCTAAAACCGTTGTTCTCCCGTTAATAGGCTTGCTAGCTTTTTTCATGTACATCTGCCTTTTCAACGTAGACCTTGTAAGCATTATTAATACAGTAAAACAAGCCCAACCGTTACCTTACCTTGCAGCCATCGCTGTAAGCTTCATCGAAATCTTGTTTTACTCCCTTTCATGGCGTTCAATACTTGCCAGCTTAAAAGTAAACTTGTCAAAAATCAAATCATACATTTATGTTTGCGCCGGCTTATTCATGGACATTCTAATTCCCGCCGAATCAGTCAGTGGAGAAATCTGCAGAGTTTATCTTGTCAACAGAGAACAAAAAGGCGTAAGCGGCAAAGTAGTTGCAAGCCTAATGACTTACCGCCTGCTAAGCATGGTAATGAACGCAGTTTTCCTTATTCTGGGCGGCGTCCTACTGTTTGGCGTCATGGAAATCAACCCTTTGGTCTCCACCGTTATCCAGCTTTTCACTGCGGTAACTGTCGGATTCATGGCGTTATTTTTGGGCATATGCTGGAAAGAAAACTGGACCCTAAAAATCGTTAACTTCGTAGTCCACGCAGGCGATTACCTAAGCAGAGGCAAACTACATTTAGAAAAATATCGCCAAGACGCTCTATCAGCTACTAAAAGTTTTCATGATTCAATGAAAGAGTTGATTCGTAAGCCTTCTTCTTTGTTTGCGCCAACTGTTTATCTTGCTCTTAACTGGGCAGCTAGCATGGCGGTTTGCTACTTAGTCTTTATCTCTTTAGGCTTTGACGTTTCGTGGGGTGTCGTGCTTATTACCACGTCGCTTGTGACAGCCATCAAATCCATACCTGTAGGAATTCCCTTTGAGGTGGGCTTGCCAGAAATAACAATGACCACCCTCTACGTTTCCCTTGGCGTTCCAGCAGACATAGCAGCAACATCAACCATTCTAAGCAGACTCATTACGCTTTGGTTAAGATTCATCATTGGCTTTGCAGCCTACCAATGGACAGAAACAAAGTACGCCTTCACAAAAGCCTGCGCTGACGAGCCTGCAATTCCTTCAGGGGCAAGCAACCAACAGCCATAACCTACTAAAACATCAATTAGAAAGAAATGTTAATTAATAAAACATAAAACATAATTGCCAAAGTGAAAAACTATGTCTAAAAACTTGCCGTACTGGTTCATTAAAGAAGGAGACAAACTTATCCAGTGCAGCAAAACGGATTTTGACCAAGCCATTCGAGAAGGTAAAAGCGTTAAATATCGAACCTACGCCAACAAGCGGGCAGAAAAAATTGCGGACGCTCTTGAAGCCTCACGAATGGCTTTCCTAAATGACCCGCTCACACCAACAAAATTCAGAGAAGTCTTAACAAACCCAGCAAACGTGGTTCAGATACAAATTATTGATGTGGACGATCCAGATTTTTGGAAAAAAGAAGCTAAAAACCCGAAATATCAAACTAAAATTAAAGAAAAATAAAAAAAAAACTGTTTGGTAAGGATACCTGTTTTTGTTTTATCCGGTTTAGCCTTATTGTGGCACCACTACAAGTCTGCCACGATAATTTTCTACATCAACAGGAAGACCATAAACCGCCTCAATGTTTCTAGGGGTAATCACGGTTTTGTCGCCTGCAGCGAAAACTTTTCCATCTTTAAGCATTATGAATTTGTCTGCGTAACGCACTGCCAAGTTTAAGTCATGCATTGTCATTATTGCCGTCAAATTGGTTTTTCTTACAATATCAACTATAGTAGCCATTATACGGTGCTGATTGCATAAGTCTAAACTGCTTGTAGGTTCATCGAGTAACATAACTTTAGGTTCTTGAACTAAAGCACGGGCAATTTGGACTTTTTGCAGTTCACCTCCACTTATTTCATTGATGTTCTTTAGAGAAAGCGCATCCATGCCTAGCCGTGTTATTGCGTGCCTTGTAATTTCTATATCCTTCTTTGACACATCCCAAGTTATGTGTGGCTTGCGTCCAAGCAGAACAGAGTCAAAAACTGTCGTCTGTGAAACTTCAGCCCTTTGAGGCACATAACCCAATCTTTTGGCGACCTCAACACGTTTGAGCTTTTTGAGGTTTTCTCCGTCAACAAGTATGTCACCTTTTTTGGTTTTCAACAGTCCATTAATGCATTTTAGTAATGTAGATTTGCCTACGCCATTAGGGCCTAAAATTGCTAGTGTTTCATGGACCCCAACAGATACATCTACACCTTTTAGAACTGAAGTTCCGTTTTTGTAGGTGAATTCGACGTCTTGTATTTTCAGCATTACTTTCGGTACCTCCTAATCAAAATGTACAGGAACAATGGACCACCAAGAAATGATGTGATAACGCCAACTGGAAGCACTAAGGGCGAGATTATGTTTCTTGCCAAAGTGTCAGACACCAAAAGAATTAAGGCGCCAACAACAGCTGCGGCAGGGATAACGAAACGGTTGTCTGAACCGATTACCCGCCGAACCATGTGCGGAGCAAGTAAACCGACAAAACCGATTATGCCCATTAAAGAAACAATCAAGGCAGCAATAACTGATGAAAGCACCATGCCCACAAGGATGTGACGATCAACGTTTACGCCTAAACTGCTTGCGGTGTCCGAGCCTGCGTCAATAGCATTGTAGTTCCAGCGGTTATACATGAAGTAAATTAGAATTGGTATAGATACTGCCACTATTAGCATCAGGTTCTCCCATGTTATTCTGCTTAAGTCACCAAATGTCCAGTAAACAATAGATGCAACTTGAACATCGTTTGCGAAATATTGAACTGCAGTTAAGCCCGCGTGAAATATTGAACCTAAAACTACTCCAGATAAGACGATGGATTCAGGAGCAACTTTAGTCAATTTTGTGAGAGCTAAAATAACAAGTGTTGACACCATACAGAAAGCAAATGCACAAATAGTCACGGTGTACTGGTTTGTGATTAAGACTGCATCTTTAGCGTTACTATGTAAGGTGCCTGCGCCCAAGATTATTATGGCAAAGGAGGCACCAAAAGCGGCGGCTTGACTTAACCCCAAAGTGTATGGTTCACTTAAAGGATTCTTTAGAACGCACTGCATCACTGACCCAGCAACTGCTAGCATTGCACCAGCCACGACAGCTACTAAAACTCTTGGCAGACGAATACTCCAAGCTATACCACTTTGGTTTATGATTTGAGTTATGACTTCAGGAATCGTCAAGCCTGCTGAGCCAATACATAAAGCCACCAAAACTACTGTAACCAAAACTACTAAGCATATGACTATGAACATCACTTTTTTCCCGATATACTTGGAGTACCCTGAAAAGGACTCTTTTTGCGTTTTTTGTTCTTGGCTATATTCGTTTTTTTGCATAATTTAAGCGTCCTCAAGGTTTACGTGCAAAAGTGATTTCAGAAATCTCATCAACTGAAACTGTCTTCAACACGTTTAGGCCAGATTCAGCCAATCGTTTAAGGTATGTTGTGCGGTCTACAACTCGACCTGATGAATGAGGTTTGCTGCCGATTTTCTTTCCTTCAAAACCATGCAAGTTCCAATCTAACGTTTGCAGTGCACCCTCCCCTGAAGAATCTTTAAACCGTCGAAGTATCAAGTCACCACCAGGAGCCAAGGCTTTGAAAATTATTGGAATCATTTCAGGATCATTACCGCTTTGGTTGAATGAAGAAAAAATCACGTCGTATCCTTCGCCGATGTTGTCTTTGTTGAAATCGCCTGGAATAAAATGTACCCTGTTAGAGTCGTATTGTTTTATGTATTCGTTTGTCAAAGGAGCAACTTGTGGTAAGTCAAAAACGTATGCTTCAAGTTGTAAATTAAGTGCAGTGAACCCTATGGCGTAAAGCCCGTGTCCTCCGCCTAAGTCAAGCAGGCGTTTCCAGTGTTGAGTATCTATGTTGTTTGTTATAACGTTTAATGTGCTTGCAACTGAACCCGCTTCTGCCCATTCAGCGATACCACCCAGCCAAGACTGGGTAAAGAAGTTTTGCCTTTGCTGAATTATTGGACCATTTTTTATTATTGCAGGTAACTGAGCCCAGCGGTTAGCATTCATTTTCATGTTATTTAGACTATTTTTCATATAAAGCGGAGAACTTTGGCACAAATAAGTAGCCGCTAATGGAGCGTTAACGTATCTTTCATCTTGTTTGGTCAACAATTTTAATTCAACTAATGTTTCGCACAGCATCTGAATCATTAATGGGTGAAAAGCACCTAACTCTTCAGCGACAGCCTGAAATGTTTTAGGTGTAATGGTGCATTCAAAAAGCCCTGCATCCAAGGCAGTCATGATAACAGTATATCGTTTAAGCCCATCAAGTGAACCATTCATTAAAATAGAGAACTCAGCAGAGGAAGGTTTAGGTGGAACAATCAAGTTTTTAGCGTTTTTCATAATTGAACCTCTTTTTTATTGAGAGCATTATTTGAAAAAGAAAGAAAGGAGAAAGTGAGTCATTTTTTATCAACTTGTTATGCTCACTGGTGCAAAGGGCCCATAGAGACTTGACATTTGACTGTAGATTGGCGCGCCGACCATGAATGTGTAGATGTCGTCGGCTTTTTGAGCAGGGTTAATGTCGCTGAACTGTGAGGGGTAAAGTACTGAACCTACGTAGTATGCGTCTGCTAAGGCAATCTCAAAGTTTGTTGTGTACGAGTTGTAATTTAACACACCATACGTTTTGCCTGTGGTTACTGCAGTAAGTTGGTTGAAAATGTCTAAGTGCGCTTGCACGTCTGATTTGATAAGTGTCATGCCAGCGTAGTCTACGAAAATTATTTGCGGGTTAAGACTGGGTAAAGCTTCGAAGTCAACGTTTACTACTGATGTAGAGTTTTTGGCCATTTCAAGAGTTATTACGTTTTTAGAGTTCGTTAAAGTGAATGGCGCATAAGAGGCACATGTTGAAGTGAATCCATGAGCACCACGTGAAGAAAGACCGCCAATGTAAACTGTTGGTTTATTGGCATCAGCTATACTACTTGTGCGAGTGTTAAGGTCAGATACTAACCCATTAATGTAATTTATGAGGCTGGTTGCGCGTGCTTCTTTGTGCAGAACTTTGCCAATAAGATTGAAGCTATCATAGAGTGTTTGGCGACTTTCAGCCGTGTCTAAACCGCCGTATGTTATGCTTATAACAGGTATTCCCAGTTGGCTTTGTAATGAATCAGCGCTTGTTTTTGAGTAGTCAGTAACAAACACAACGTCAGGATGCTGTGCCGCTATTAATTCTGGGTCACCACCAAACTGTGGACCGATTTTTGTCAAGTTTGCATATTCGGGATGCGCCATCGCGTAGGGGCGTCCACTGGATGTAGCTTCAGTTTGTTCAACACCGCAAACCATAGAGCTGGCGTCCATGTAAGTGATTAACCTTAAGCAGCCATAGTTTACGCCGACAATTTTTGTAACATAATTGGAGACTGTAACTGTTCGCCCAACCATGTCAGTTACTTGCTGGGTTGGAGGCAAAGGTGTAGCTGTCGGAGTGGGGGTCGCCGTCGCGCTTGGTGTTGTAGTTGGAGATACAGACGTGTCGGGTGTTGCTGTAGGTGTTGTTGTCGCTGCAGGGTTTGTTGTAGCGCTGGGTGTTGCTGTCGCAGTCGCTGACGGTGAAGGGGAAGGAGACGGCGATGAAGGAGGAGACATTAAAGAATATACCACAGTTGAACATGCAGCGATTATGACGATACATACTATTGCGTAAATTGCAGTTTTATTCATACATAACACCTTTCTCACTTAGCCTCGTTTGCACAGTTTTGAATCACAAACTGCGAAATAACAGAAACGGAACCTATCTTCAAATCAAGCTCATCACCTGTCAAGCCTTTCTTTTGAATGCTTGAATTGAAAGGCAGAATGCTGATGACTTGTTCTTTGCCGATTTGAGCCGCAAGACTCTCAGCCGTTTTGCTATCGGTCTTGTTGATTACAAAATAAACTGTTTTTCCGCCTTCTTTAGCCATTTCAACAATTTTTTTAGACAACTTTACAGATTCATAAGACGGGTCAATAACCGCCAAAACAATATCAACATTGCCAGCTACGCCTCTGCCCAAATGTTCAACACCCGCTTCTGTGTCAATGATTGCAATGTCTTTTGGGTTCAACTTTAGATTGGTTAAAAACTCTCTAGAGAGACCACCCATAGGGCAAGCGCAGCCTTCACCGAAATGTTTCACTTTACCAATTTGCAGCAAGTAAAGATTGTCCTTTTTAGAAATACAGTCGGCTGGTATGTCATCTATTTGCCATTCTTGGGGGAAAATTTTGAGTTTCTCGTTGCATGATCTTGCAGCCATCATCTTTTGCCCCAAGGCTTTTTTTCCGCCGATTTGATCCAATAGTTCTTTGGGGTCCTTTAATCCTAGTTGTGCGCTGAGTCCATAGTTTGATTCGTCGGTGTCTACTACTAGAATTCGGTATCCTTTCTTTTGAAGGTCTTTTGCTAATAAAGACGCAACGGTACTTTTGCCGCTGCCGCCTTTTCCACATATTAAAATCTTCATTTTGTCAACACCTCAGTATTACTTTTTGCAAATTTAGTAGCACTATATTAGTATTACTAATTTAAAAAATAGTATTACCATACTTAAACGGTAAAAACAACAAAAAACTAACCAAAACTTAAGTCAACAAGCCTGCAACCAACCGATAAAAAAACAAAGCATCTTTTTTTAAAAAAAAAAATGCAATGTACACCTAAAAGAATCAACTAAACGGCGCCCAAGAAAAAAAGAAGAGGGTTATTTAATAATAAGCATTGTTGCTGTTTGGTTTATGTGCCCCAGGTATTCTTCACCGTAAGTGCTGAAACCGACTGTTGGCACGTTTGTGAAGATTTTGCCGTAAGCTTCAACCTGGTTCTTCTGTTCCAGTTCAAGCGTACGCAAGATACAGTTGAAGTTAATGACTGCAGTTACGTTGCATTCTTTGATGATTTCTTTTAGGGCTTTGTCTGTGTCGTTTACAATGTCTGTTGATTCAAGCAAAGATAGTTCTGCGCCTTCTTTGATGTTGCAGTAGAAAATCATGCTGGATTCTTTTACTTGCTGTGGACTGCGCACGTAGGGTTCATTGTTAATTACGAGTCCAACCGGGTTTTTCATGAAGCTGTCTGCTACGGTTTTGCTGGTGGTTTTAGTTGCTTTTGCGTATGCTTCGACTGCGGGCATCTTGTTGAAGCTGACGACTTCGCGGTTGGCTTCGTTTACTTTGGTGGCGACAAGTTTAGCATCTAAGACTTTGAAGCTTTGCGTTTTTAGGATTTCGTAGCCTTTGGTTGGTTTAAGGAGTGCGAGAACAGCAGCATCGGTGTAGGCTTTTCCGTTGGCGAAAACGTGTGTTGCTTTGAATTTGAGGTCGTCGCCTGCTGAGCCACCGATGAAGATGATGTCGGTGAGGTTGCCAAGTGTGTCCATGAGTTTTTCTTCAGAGCCGCTTAAACCGTCAACAAGGATAATGCCGACGTATTCGTCGATGCTTAGGCTGCCAAGCGCTTTCTTGTAATACTTTTCAAATTGCGAGAGCGCGGTTTTAACGTTGTTTTCTTTCTTTACATGTTCGACGACGGCGATGTCGATGTCTGCAATTGAGTCTTTGTCAAAAGCCATTGCTACAACGGAGTTTTTGAGCATTTTTCCAGTGACGATTTCGCCTGCAGTGGAGCATCCGAAAACTTTTGCTTTCACGTAAGCTTTCTGTAACTCTTTTCCTAATTGGTCAATGTCGTATTTTGAGGATGCGAAAAACAGAATTGTGTAAGGGGTGATACTGATGAATTGTTTTTGGATTTCTTCAACTGTTTCTTTCAGGTTTTCTTTTGTTGAATATGCTGTTTGTGCTACCATAAGTGTCACTTTTTAGATTTGTACTCCCATTTCTTTGGCTACTGCCAATATTTTTTCAAGCATTACAGGGTCATCTTCGCTTGTGGCGGTGTATTTGCTATAGTCGATGCCTTTTATCATTAGTTTGGTGATTGTGGTGTTGACAAGGGTGGGGTTGCCTTTGCTTCTTGTTTGGATTAGCTTGTCTAATGTTTGTTTAATTTTGCCTGCCATAGAGTCTCATCTTGATAAATTGGTTCTAGCACTAACATGCCGCAAGACCGTTTTTAGTCATCAGGTGTAGCATTTATTACAAACACATGCCCAAAGAGATCTAAACAAAAAAATTACATAAAAAATAACACTCAAAACTAAGTCAAGCACACCAAAATGAAACATTGACGCAAGTGTTCTATAATTCTGTTCTATAAACATCTAATAGTATAATCATACAGTAGTAAGTTAAGGAGAAATAGGAGAAGGCGAGATAGCAGTGAAAACTATACTGCAGACTTCAGTACTGCGGAGTATTGGTCCCTACCTAATGCTGTCCTTGGCAGGGGTAACCGATTTAGCCACCTCACTAATAGGCATCAGGATGTTTGGCTTAATTGAAGGAAACGCCCATTTCGTACCATTTCTAACAGAACTGGTACTAATACTGTACATATTTGCCATCCGGAAAGTCACAGTTTTCCCGAAAAGAACCCGATACATATGCGAAGCAGGTATGGTCATTTTCAGTTTTGCACCAACAATCTGGAACATTTCCTTAATGCTAACAACTTTTTTCGTGTAGTTCACCTTAAAAAATTTCGAGTCAGGAATCATCCAACATCAAATGCAGAATTCAAAAATATTTTTACCGTTTTTTCGCAAAGATTCCACTTGTACTATATAAGCAGTAAAGAAATAAACATGTTAAAAACTCCTTAAAATCACCAATGATACATCAGATCAAAAGCCAAATCAACATAAAAATTTATATTTTAAACTAAAAAAAGCAAGCGAGCAGACTACAACTTTTAGCTATACGTGGCGAACACTTTTTTATCTTAACATGTCCCACATGAACTAAAGCACATATGGAGAATGCAAGTTTGGGTAATCGTTTTAAGTGGAAACAGGAAGAAAAAGAAACAGTCGTTTCAAAATTAAAGAATGCAACAAAGCCTCAAGAAAACGTTAAAGAACAAATCGGTTTGGTTACCCAACGGTTAGATGCACAAACCAGAACCCTTGACGCTGCAGTCAAACGTTTTGAAATGCGTGACGCCGAAATTTTCAAGAAAGTAGTACGCGCCATGGAAACACGGGATCAGGCACGTGCAAACATTTACGCCACCGAACTTGGCGAAATACGCAAAGTTGAAAAAATGCTAACCCACGCCTCATTGGCACTTCAAAGCGTCTCCATGCGTTTGAACACTGTACAAGAAATGGGCGACTTAGTAGCCGTTTTAAGTCCAGCAAAAACTATGTTAAACGGTATCCGTTCAGAAATGTGCGGCATCATGCCTGAAGCAAGCCAAGAACTCGGCAACATTGGCAACCTGCTAACAGAAATATGCAGCACAACAAGTAGCGAGTACAATGACGTTTCTGGTGTAGGTGCTCAAGCAGCAAACGAAGAAGCACTCAAGATTCTTGAGGAAGCGGAAATTGCCGCTGAAACCAGACTTAAAGACAGACTCCCAGAAATCACATCAGGTTATGGCGTTAATAAGAAGTCAAGCTTGGAAGCATCTTCTTTCTAACCTAAAATTTTTTAAAATATCTTTTTCACTTTTCGAGATTAATATAAAAAAATGTTGTTAAAGGCATCCAGCGATTTTCTTAACTTCCTCAAAGCTGAAAGCTCTCATTGTAAGGGTTTCTTGGTTTCCAGTTGCGGCAACAGCTAACAGAAATGCAGCAGCAGATTGTTCATCAGGAAATTCCACTTTTGCCACAGCGTCATATGGTCCCATGGTGAGGTTCCAGTCTAACTGTTTTCCACGGAAGCGTTCAATGGTTGCAGCGGTTGCTTCAATGTCTTTGCATAACGTTTTCGGGTTAGCGGTTCCTTTCTGAGTACTCTTCATTAAAATAATGTAAGTTAACATTTTGCACTTCCACCTCCACACCGTTTAATCGAACTACTAACCCATTGGCATGAAAAGTTATTAAACGCTTACCTAACGCGATAGGGCTACACCTTTATGCAACAATTAGGAAAGATTCTCTTGGCGACTTTTGTGAAACGTGATGAAGCAGTCTCAGTGTTAAAAGAGCTTATCGATAATTGTCCAAGGCTTGATGGGCACCCTTTAGAAATTACTCCACCCAACACACCTACGCCATCAGGTGAAGGATACCAAATCTTCATTATTAAAACTCTTGATTTAGAAACAAAAAAATGCGTAATAGACATTGTTATGCGGCATCATCTTGCATACCAAGTGGGCAGCATGTGGAAAACAAGGCGTTCTGCAACAGAACCTGACACGTTCATTATTTATCGACCGAAAAAATAGCAAAAAGGGGTGGGCTGGTTTTGCCAACTCTAAGATACGTCTATAGAGGTAGTGTTCCTGATCCTAAAGTAGCGACCAGGAACAGAACATAGATGCCCATTAGCACAAGGCCTTCTCTTAGCGCGATTACTCTTCTTGAGAGGAAGTACCAGAAGAAGGTGTTGATAACTATCGAGAAGATAATCAGGTTTAGGTACACGTTCATGTTTAAGACTATTGGTGAACCAATCAGGGCAGGCACGAATAGGCTTACACCTAGGATTAAGGTGGTGTTGAAGAATGCTGCACCGATAATGTTGCCTAATGCTAAGTTGGAGTGACCTCGCAAAATTGATTTGACGCCGATTGTTAATTCTGGCAGGCTGGTTCCTATTGCGACTATGGTTGCGCCGATTATTTGTTGAGGTATACCCGCGGATGTGGCTATTGCAATTGCTGATTCAACCATAAAGTTGGCGCTAATTACTACACCTAAAGCGCCGATAATGGTGAATAGGACGAATCTTTTAAGTTTGCCTTTTTCTTCTGGAGTGACTTCGGCTTCTGCTTCTTCAGTGGTGATTCTTACTTTGGATAATTTGTACATGTACCAGCCGAAGATAATTAGCAGTAGTAAACCTACAATCCAAGTGGCTTGTGTAACGTAGATGAGTCCTAACGGGACTACTGAGGCGATGAATAAGCCGAATTCGATGTTACTTAACTCGGATTTTACGAATACGGGAATAATGTTTCCGTTTGTTACTGCTAAATTCTTTCTTCGTCGTTTACCGTAACCTATGTTTAAGGCTAGCAAGACTGCGCCGATGCCGAGTATGGCTGCAATGTTGAATATGTTTGAGCCTAAAGCGTTACCGATGGATAAAGGGGCGCCTCCGGATAAAGCGGCACTTAAGGCTACGGTTAACTCGGGCAACGTGGTGGACAGGGAGATTAGTGTGAACCCGATAGAAGTTTTTCCTAGTCTGCTTATGGCAGCTACTTTGGTAGCGTATTTGATTACTGTGTCGCTTGAAAGGTTTAGAAAGATGAGTGCAACCGCAATGATTACTATGTTAACGAGGAATTCAAAGCTAAGTAAGTCAACCATAATATTCCCCTCAGAATAGGTTAGGCTTGTTCATTAACTATAAAAACTTATAACTTTTTTTCAGCGATTTGCCCAAAAAATTCATGCCGTTAAGCACAAAAAAAGAACAAGTGTATGGGTAACTTTAGCGGTTTTTGGTGCATTTCCTGTTTTTGCTTATTCCACGACTCACTTCTTCGATTCCGAAACATTTTATCTGTTGTGAAGTTGAGCAGTCAACACATTTCTTTACAGGTTTTTTGCTCATCTATTATCAACACATGTGGCTGCTTGAGCAGGTTCTTCAAGATATTTGTGACTGCCTAAAAGTTATAACAATTTCTTATACCTCACAGATTGAATTCTTTATGGTGGTTAATGCTTAATGTTAGAAGACGTGGTTGCTTGGTTTAGCAATTTTCAAAACGACCTTGGGCTGGTTCTGATACTTGGCGCCATTGGGCTTCTCCTATTAACTATGCAGTTGGTCGGCAAAAACTTTTGAGTCTTTTTGGTTACTCGGTTCTTAATGCATAGAGCACCATTTCTTTTTAGCGGTAGTTGGCTACCTCCACAACTTTTAACTACATAATTTAGCTAGTAGCTTTTGTTTTGTTTAATGCAAAGGTGGTGAAAATAGTTGATTTTCATTTTCTTGTTGAAATGGAAGTTTTCTATGAAAAAAGACGTTTTAGCCAAATTCACAAAAATGTATCAGGAACTGGAAAAGAAAGGTGTCAAACTGCAAATGTACTGGACGTTGGGGCATTACAATTTTGTAACCGTAATGGAAGCGCCTTCTGAAATGGAAGCCATGAAACTGCTAGTACCTTTCGTAGATGTCGGCGAAGTTGAAGTTTTGACTGCTATTCCACGAGAAGAAGCCCTTAAACTGCTTTAACATAAACAAAAAAAGAGGGGAAAAATTATTTTGCGTAAGCCCCAACAAGGTCCCTTGCAGTAATTATCCCCACAATTTTATCTTCTTCAATTACGGGCAAACGTCTAATGTGTTTTAACGCCATGGTTGCAGCTGTACGGTGAACGCTTGTGCCTGTTGGAACAGCAATAATCGGTTGTGAACATTCTGGTCCTACCTCTGTAAACAGTGCTCTGCCTTTTGCCATAAAGTTAGTCAGCAAGTCTCTTTCAGTAAAAATTCCGAAGGGTTCATCTTTGCGTGTGATGATTACGCTACCGATGCGTTTTTGCCCCATGATTTTTGCGGTGTTGATAACTGAAGTATTTTCGTCGGTTGTGACAACTTTTTTTGTCATGAAATCGTCGATTTTTACTTCTGTTTCTTCGACGTCAGGTAAACTTTTGATGAGGTCTGAAGCGGTTATTATGCCTACAAGATTTCCTGCGTCAAAAACGGCGAGTCTCCCTTTCTTGCGCGTCATCTCTTGAGCAGCCTCTTTAATGGTGGCATTTACTGAAACACCTGCTAAGGGGTAAGACATGATTTCGTTGACTTTTTCGTCAGTGAGAAACAGTCCGAACGCTAAAACTTTGCTTAACAAATCCCTCTCTGTGATGATGCCCACCGGTGTCTTATAGCTTGTTACTATTAGGCTTCCAACATGTTTTTCACCCATAAGTCGAGCGGCGTTGTCAAGAGAAACATCAGGCGTAATCGTGACTACGTCAGGAGTCATTATGTCACGTGTTGTCTTGTAGTTTGGCAAATCCCGTTTGTACTGTTCATACGCGATGTCAACAACGGTGGGCAACTCAATTTTTGCTTCTTGAGGTGTTGCCAAACAAATCCCTCACTATAATTATGGGTAGATTTGCTAATTAAGCTTACACAAATCCGATTCTGAGTTATCTTTGGATTTTTATGGGTTTAGCCAAAAAAGGTCGTGTGAAGCAACATGAAATCCAAAACACCCACCACATATGACACAAGCCAGAAGAATGGTATCAACTGCGCGAGTCGTCTGCTTTTAGCTGCAAAAGTTGTTGAACCAGGACGCCAAAGCGCCACAAGCCACACACCCAAAGCTAAAGCCGGAACCGAGAAAACACCATGCAAAATGTTCATGATTAAGCGTACCACCGTGTTGGAAAAAATTTCTGTTGAAGTACTAAAAGGATCCATGAAAAGTACAGCAGTTAAACCAACTGCCCAAGCACAAATTACAATCAGCATTAAAAGTTCATGAACAAAATAGTTGCCTTTGCTTCTGAACCATAAACTCGCAAAAACCATTCCTGTCCACACTGTCTGCATTATCAAGTTGATTTCTGCAAAAGTTAAGCCTATATCGTAAAAGGGGAAAAAGAATATGGTTCCAACTTCAAAGAGCATCACAGCGAGAATTGTTAGGATTGCAATCTTTTTTTGTCCACCGTTGCTTAAGGGTTGACGGCTAAAGCAGGGCTTTCTTAAAACAGCCAACAGCAAAAGCAGCACCGCGGTCGCTAAAGCTACACAAACAGCAAGTAACGTGTTGTAAATTTCCTTGTTTTCTTGACTCTGAGGCGCCCAAAGGTTTGTGGCAATAGCCTTAGTTATTACTGTAAAGTTTTTGGGGCGTTCGACCGCGTAAGTGTAGACACCTGTGGCTTTATCCCATTCCTTGATGATGCGTTTTGAATCACAAGCGTGGGTTATTGTTCGGTTTGCACCTGCCACCATTTTTTCCTCTTGGCCTTCAATGATGATGTCTGCGGGTTTCCAAGAATCATAGAATTTGTCTCCCGGGTTGAGGTTGGCTGGAATAATTATCCATCCGCCATAGTTGCCTTCGGTAAAGTTAAACTTCCAAATACTGCTACGCAAGGTGCCGTTTATGTACCGTACGGTGACGTTTACATCGAAAGCTGCACCGTCAACATTTAAGATATCCATGCGGAACCACGTCATGTTCTTAGCAGGGTAAGCAGTTTGCCCAGTAATTTCGATGCTGTATTCAATCCAATCGCCATTTTTTACGCCTACAGCGGGCTGATTAACTGCTGCTACGGGAACAAGAATAGCAGAAAACGAAAAAAATATACACAGGAAAGCTAAAGCGGTGAAGAGTTTCATTTTTTCATCAAAAATAGCCCTGTCGTTGCCGTCTTAAAGCGTTATTCGTCAAGAAACCTTGACTAAAAACTGTTCCAAGTGCGCAGATGGTTAGTCAAACTTTCTTGACTAAATCATTTTCAAAAAATCTTGCCCTGAAATTTAACGCTTATTAGGCATGCAAATAACCTAACTGCGGAAGCAAGCTATGAACGAGAACCCACAAAAAAGAAACACCAACATAATGCTGGCAATCACCGTTTTCGCTACAGTCATGTTTTTCGTTCCATCAATTATCGGTTTAGACGGTTTTGACGGGGGTTTCGCTATTTCATTTGTCAGTTTAGCGTTGTCGCTGACTTTTGCAATTGTCACTGTTATCTTTTATAGGCAGGCTCGCTTGCTGGATAACATTCTGCGGGGCGAAGGCTTACTAGCCCATTGGACTTACACGCCGCAACAATGGAGCAAATACACCAAAAAAGAATACAAAACAGAAATGCAAGAAAAAAAGGGCTTATTCCTAATCGTTTCAGCCTTTGCTTTGTTCTTTGGAGTTCTGTTTTGGTTTTTTGATAACGAGGCAGGTTTCTACGTGTTTCTTATGATGCTTGGCTTAATTGGTTTGGTTGCTTTTGCGTGGCGTTTCTCAACATGGCTAAACTACAGGCAAAACACCAATGGCACACCAGAAGCGTACATTTCCAAAGACGCCGTTTACATGAACCGCAAACTGTACTGTTGGCGTGCACCCATGACCCACTTTGAAAAAGTACAACTGCAAGACAACCGAGGCATGACCGTGTTGGCGTTTACGTACACAATTCACAATGTTAAGACAGGAAATCAAAGTTACACTGTTCGAGTGCCAGTTCCTGAAGACCGCAAAGAGGAAGCAGAAGAAGTACTCCGCCAAGTAAACTTACAAAACTAGGTTCTCTTTTTGGGTGCTTTTTGCTTTCTTAAAGTAAACGCTGCCAAGGACGTTGCTGCAAACAAAGCTGGGGCTACCCATAGGGGAAATTCTGGAACAGACGGTGAAGGACCAGCCGTTGTTGGTACCTCTACAGTTTTTGTGTTGCTCCAACCGCTTTCTTCTCCTTCAAAACACCATTTAGCAAATTCTTCTGTTCTATAAACGTAACCTTTTAGGGCTTCAACTTGGAATTCTACAGTGCCGCCTTGAGGGAGATTGTCCCAAAACGGAAATTTGTTGTCATCTAACGAGTAAGAAACCTTTGTGTATTCGCCGTTTGACGGAGTTAGAAAACCGCTGTCAGGGTTATAGATTGTTGTCCAGTTTTCAGCGTAAGCGCCTCTTGTGCGTATGTTTAGGTAAAGTTTGATTGTTTGACCGTTATCTTGGTAGGGGGTGAATGGTTGGTTTATGATTGTGACTTCTATGGTTCTGTTTTGGACGTGATATCCTGGTTGGGTAACGTTTTCGCCAGTGTAAGGGTCTGTTGTGTAGGTTGTTAAGACATCGTAAGAGGAATCCACAAAAATTACTGTGAATTCGGGAACTGATGGTTCAGTAAGGGAGTCGGCGAATGCGGGTGTAGTAACCAGGGCAAGTAGGCTTAAAGTTGTTGAAAAAACGAGAATCAATCTTAAACGGTTAATGGCGATTCTCATAAGTTAATATGCAATTTTTTGCGGATAAAAACTTCCTCGTAAGGATTCCTTTACTAAACCCCGTCAATAATTCTTTACTAACGCGTCTTTACATCAAAAAATGAAAGAAAAAAGCACTTGAAAACCGGTTATTACAGATTAAAATAGGGCATTAACAGGTCTTCCATTGAGTAGAAACCGTTTTGTTTGTCGGCAAGGCATTTAGCGGCAAACAATGCCCCGTTGCCGAATGCTTCTCTAGTGATGGACTCATGAATCAAGCGAACTGTTTGGTAGGGAAAACCAAAGATAATCTCGTGACGACCAACAATACCACCAGCCCTGACTGATTTAATGTCTTCGTGTGGCAAGCACAAGGTTTGTGAAATCTTTACTGCGGTGCCAGAAACCTCTTTCTTGTTTTTAAAATGCTCTTCGATTAGTTCTATATCAGTGTAGGGTGCAATTGTTTTTAGAACTTTAGCGGCTAACATCAGGAAGTTAATGCCTACCGTAATGTTTGGTGACCAAAGTATCTTTGTTTTCGTTGACAATTTTTTAATGAAGTCTACTGTTTCAGGTGGGTAAGCAGAAATAGCGGTAACAATGGCGATGCCTCTTTTAGCCGCCTCCTCACCATACAGGTACACTGCATCAGCCGAAGAAAAATCAATTAACACATCTACAGGGTGCTTGTCTAAAAGCTCATTTATCGTCCATTCATCTTTAGTAAATATTAGACCCTGATTATCATCTTTTATTCCTAAAAACTCGGGGACAGAACGATGCTGCAGGTTTGTTGATTTTCTAATAACCCAACAAAGATCTGCCTCTTCGCTTTGCAGAAGTACTGTTGCAACGGCTTTACCAGCCCGTCCAAATCCAAAAAGCCCTACTTTCATTTCTAACACCCGTGCTTTCTTATGCCTCACAGTATATAACTTTTTTACAAATTCAGGAAAAACAAGCAAACAAGCAATAAAAACCAGATAGACAACAAAAACATTTTGATTTTTTTACTAAAAAGAAGACTTTATTGATAAAGTTGCAGTGTTTAGGCCTGTAAAGAAGACTTTGTAACGGAAAGTGTTGACTTCAAAAAATTGTTGCGTTTTCAAACTTTCTGGTCTAAAATGTCAGGTGAACATTTTGCCTTGGGATGATACCAAAGCCAAATTAAATGTTGAACCTTGTCAGAGTAGCCTAGATCAGTTGCAAGTTTGCCGAAAACCTTTTCGGTTGACCTTTTTGTTGCGGATATCATATATTAATCAAAAAATTTTTTTCAAATATAAACGTTCTGAATCAAAACTATTCACGTAGTTGTGTAAAACAATAATACAGTTCAATTCAGACACATAGGAGCAAATGAATTTTTAACGCATTTTCAGTTACTCTAAAAAACCCCAAACTTTATGAAACACGTAAACCATTTTTTAAAAATGGTGATTTTTATGAAAAAAATTTTGGTGGCAACCGATTTTTCCGATAGTTCAAAAAGAGCCTTAAACTTCGCCATCGACATCGCCGAAAAATATGACGCATCAATCACAATTCTAAACGTGGTTTATCCACCAACTTCCGATGCACCAATAGACGTCGAGTATCCAGTACCATGGGTCGAAAATTTTTCTGCAGACTGGAAAAAATATAACGAACAAGCATTGAACAGACTTGTTAAAAAAACCAAAGACAATAAACCAAAACTGATGATTTCAGCCTTAATAAAAGAAGGACAACCAGCCCCTCAGATCATTCAGGCTTCACAAGATTTTGATGTTATTGTGCTTGGTCAAAAAGGCCGTACTATGCCAGACAGCATTATAGGCAGCATAAGCGAAAAAGTTTCTGCTTTCGCACGGCGACCAGTAATTATTGTACCTTAGAACGGAAACAATTACTTGTTGCACTTTCATGCTTATTCTAAGGATTCCACCTTATTATTTTGAGTGTCTTAGGGTACCGTCTTGACATCACAGGTAAAAATCATTGGTTACTTGTCACAAAATTTGTGCAGAATCAAAGCATTGTGCCACAAAAACCGCTCATTAAAATCATATATTCAAAAGTGACTTTTATGAACGAAATAAACTGAGTTTACATTCGTTTCACAATAATCAGTTATCAACAAAAAAAATGTTGAGCTTAGCACCAGTTGGTTTAGGAAGCGCCGCAAGCGCGGTATGAACATTAGCAATTCCAGCATACGCAACTAAAGAAGGAAGCAAAATTAAAGCTAACCTAAACAACAGGAACACCACTGAGCAATATGAAATGTGGCATGCATGGACATAACACTCTTAATTATGGGAACCATAGCGGTAAACACATTGGACATCGGCAGCAAAGAAGAAGATAATTCAGAGACAAAATCAAAAATCAGTGAAGGCGTTTCTAAGCGCCAACATATTTTCCAATACAGACGCTCTTCTGCCATAAAAAACACAAAAAAACAATTTTCTCTACAAATAATCACTGTTCTACAAACAATCAACCAGGTTTTAACCAAAAATGTCTAAAATCAGGCAGACAATAACAAAAATTTGAAGTTTTTAGCTAAATCATTTGTATTATCTGTAAAACAGTTGAGCCACTCATCATTTCAAAGACATATTATTGCCAACTACATCATTATTGAATTAAAGACAAATGCAATGTTGAATGTTATTGAGGTTTTTGAAGATGACTAATGAAAAGTCAAACAAGGCAGAAGAAGTGCTCAATAATCTCCCCGAACAAGGTTATTCGAAAAATGCGGCAAAAGCAATCAAGCAATGGTACGACCCAAAAAATTAAACCCTTTTTAGCCAGATAACGTAAGTTTTTTCCATACTAAAAAATAAAATAAATTTTTCGGATTTTCAGAACTCCATCATTTGACACATCTTCCGCATTTGAAGATGATCCGTTATTTGCTATGTTGGATGAAATGGTTGCCGCTTGGATCTTCGTCCCACCAAGAAGATGCAGGCAGTTAACGATAACTATTAAAAAGCGAAGATACAAAAAATTTTTAAATACAATTTGAATTAATTAAAATATAGCGCACAAGCGCTAAATAAAAAACAACTTTTTAGGAGAGATAACAATCAAAAACATTCAACTTTTAAAAAAATTTGCAACATGTTTTGCGTTGATTTCTATACTGTCTTTGTCTATGTTTTTGATACAGATGCCCGCAAACGCTCAAACACAATTACCACAAGGAACCACACCCACTAATGTACAACAAAGCGGGTCTCAGTTGCTTCCATCAGGCGTAACTCCCGACGTAACCGTTCAAGCCACTGCTTACCTAAGTTTTAGGCCAAACCCAGTAGGAGTTAACCAAACATTTCTAGTTAACGTATGGTTAACACCAGCATCACACGCAGCAAGATACTTCACAGACTACGAAATCACCATTATGAAACCAAACGGAGACACAGAAGTCATAAAAGTTGATTCTTACCGCGCAGACACTACCGCATGGTTCGAGTACATAGCAGATGAGGTAGGCACCTGGAAAATAAAATTTGATTTTAAAGGCGGATACTTCCCAGCAGGAAACTACTCAACCGAATTTGGTGCAGTCATGTACGGTCAAGCGACAACGTTCAGCTTCCCACAATCCTGCTATTACACGCCCTCATCGACAGAATGGCAAGAATTAACTGTTCAAGAAGAACCAGTAAACTCTTGGGTTGGAACCCCTTTACCCACGGACTACTGGACTAGACCAATTTCACCAGAAAACCGTGAATGGTGGTGGATTGCAGGACACTTCCCCTGGCGAGGACCTGGAGGAGGCGCAGCATGGCCAGAAGATACAAACATTTACTGGGCTAATGGGGACAGATACCGTTTTACGCCATGGGTTCAAGCTCCAAACACTGCACATATTGTATGGAGACGTCAAGGCGCTATCGGCGGCCTAATTGGGCCAATACAAGGAGATACAAAGGTTGAGGACTGGACATCAGGAGGCGGCAACCCTTCAATCATCTATGAAGGAAGATGCTATCAAACCGTTACAGAAGCAGACGTAGAAAACAACAGTCCCAGCAGCCGAACTTACTGGATGTGCTATGATCTACGCACTGGAGAGGTTTACTGGAAGAGACCATTATACACTGGCGAATCAGCACCTACCAACATTTTGTATTATCAAGGATATTCTGAAGTTCCCGGTGGGGAATCGAGATTTTCAAAAGATGTACATTTGGTTTCAATTTCAGGCGGAAGGCTGATAACTTACAACCCTTGGAATGGTGCAGTAAATCTAAACATTAGTATTGCTCCATTGACAAGTGGCACTTACTACAAAAATGGTTACTGGCTAACCGTGCAAGACCTCGGCGCCAACGCTACCAGCGGCAGATATCGTTTGATAAACTGGACAATAGAAGCAATACCCGGCGCCTTCATGGTTTCTTCAACTACTTGGAGGATGAGTATAGCGAATAACATAACTTGGCCATGGAGCAGCTTAGGCACAACATGGGACCTGGAAGCAGGCATAGCAGTCGCAACAAACCCCATTACACCCGCAGCTGTAGGGGCATGGAGTGGAACAAGCGTCCAAGCAGCAAGTCTAATCACGGGAGCGCAACTGTGGAATAAAACCTATGAAGAAACAATCTATAGTTCAGCATCTACTGTAGCAGATCACGGAAAAGTAGCCATCATAACTATGAGTGGTTACTGGCTAGGGCTAAACCTCAACGACGGCAGTGTAGCATGGAAAAGTGAAGCATTAGATTACCCATGGGATTCACCAGGTTTTGGATCTTACGGGGTAGCTTCAGCATACGGCTTATTCTACAGATTCGCATACAGCGGCGTGTACGCCCACTATTGGGACACAGGAAAAGAAGCATGGAAATACGAGGCGCCAGCAAACCCATACGAAACACCATACGTTAACCCCAACGGCTCATCAGTTTACTCATTTAACGCTGCAGGCTTGATAGCAGACGGAAAACTTTATGCATACAACACTGAGCACACTCCCACACAACCCATCACTAGAGGCTGGGGATTACACTGCATAAACGCTACCTCAGGCGAAGGAATCTGGAACATAACAGGATGTATGACACCTGGAGCAATAGCTGACGGATATCTTGTCGCTTCAAACTCGTACGATGGATACACGTACGTTTTCGGTAAAGGACAAAGCGCAACAACCGTTACGGCACCACTGACGGCAATAAATCTGGGTCAAAAAATAATGTTAACTGGAACCATCTTTGACATGTCACCAGGGCAACCCAACACACCCTGCGTTTCAAAGGAATCAATGACAGCATGGATGGAATACCTGCACATGCAACACAGCATTTCAGCAGAGGTCATCGGAGTTCCAATATCTATTGACGCTGTAGACCCAAACGGCAACTTTGTACACATCGGAGATGTTACCTCTGACGGAATAAGCGGAACATTTGGTTTCGCGTGGGAACCAGAAATCGCTGGAGAATACAAGGTAACAGCTACATTCATGGGCGATGACTCGTATAGAAGTTCATTTGCAACAACCTACGTTAACATTGTAGAAGCAGGCGCCACATCACCTACACCAACCTCATCAGCAATCAACATGGACTCAATAAACAATAACTTGATGATGGGCTTAGCAGCTGCAACAATCGCCATTATAATTGCAATAGCAATCGCAGTGCTTCTAATCCGAAGAAAATAGCATCCAAAAATCCATTTTTTTCTTTTTTCTCAACATTACATTTTAAAAATGATTAACTGGGAAGCGTCATAACAAATTTTGTACCTTTTCCAGCGTCGCCTTCTTCTTTTATACCCCAACCATAAACTTGAATTATTTTCTTGGATAGGAATAAGCCAAATCCTGTGCTTCCTCCAGTACTAAAGCCCTGTTTAAAAAGCTGGTCTTTGCTTTCTCTAGGTATGCCAACACCGTCATCTTCGTAAACCAACTGCAAATCGCCATTTTTATTATGTCTAAAGTAAACACGAGCAGCTTTGGTTGTTTTACCATATTTTCGTGTGTTGTCAATAAAGTTGAAGATTAATTGTCGCAATAAGGAATCAGCCCTCACAACTAACCCTCCACAGTCATTGACTACTGTGAAGGGTAAATCTGGGAACATCGCAATGGCTTCATCAACAACCTTGCCCACGTCTACATCAACCAAAGCTTCAAGGCCAACCTGTTCATATGTACTGGCAATTTCAAAAATTTTCAATGAATCGTTAACCGCTTGAGACATTTTATCAAGACCCTCGACAACATCAGCCAAATCATAATGCCGTTTTTTGAGGATGTAAGTGTAACCTGTAACGGAGCTAAGCTTGTTACGAACGTCATGCCTAGTTAAACTGCCGACGACACGTAACTTTTCGTTTAATTCTTCAATTTTGTCGATGTTAACTGACAAGTACTCCAAAGCCATCGTCATGTCTCTTTCAATCATTTTCTGTTCCGTAATGTCGGTGGCGCTAACTGCGGAGCCAAGATAAACGCCTGCCTCATCATAAACAGGTGAAGAGTTAACCAGAATCGGAACCAGCGAACCATCTTTCCGTTGAGCCAAATACTCCAGCGTTATAGCTTCTTTTGCATTAAGCCACTTTGAAATGGACTCTTCTTCATTTATTGCCTCTGCACCAGCTAAAACCTCAACTGCATCATGACCTAATGCTTGAGTTCTTGTCCAGCCGAAAAGTTTTTCAGAAGCAGCATTCCAGAAAGAGATTGTTCTATCTGGCTGTACCATCATTACTGCTTGCCCAATATGGTCAAGTAAGTTGTCGTGACACTTTTTTTGTTCTTTAAAGGAATTTGGTTCCAAGATTATCTCTCTGGCTCTGGTTCAGGAATGGCCTAAATGCACACTTCAACTGTTAAAATTCCAAAAAATATTATAAAATCATTATGAATCAAGAATTCACTTCAAATTTTCATATTAAAAAGACAAGCCCAACAGCTTAAAATAGCAATTCAGCAACTTCGACGAGAAAGCATCACAAGTTGGCGTCTGCAAGCGGCATTAATGCATTTGTAGAAGTAAATGTTCTTCTTACGCAACTGAGACATTTTTAGTGGTTAAATTTACCTTTCTGCAAGTGGGATATATTCGGGTTCTATTTCGTTTTCTGGGGTTTGGTCATCGGGAGTTTGAAGGCTTTCAAAAGTTTTTCGCAGCAGTAAAGGTGCAATGAAAGTGGTAACCATAATCATGCCTAATATGATTGCGTAAGTTGTCTGGGTTATTGCACCAGCGGAAATTGCGACTCCCGCTACGATTAAACCTACTTCGCCACGGGATATCATGCCGCAGCCAACACGAAGCCCCTTAACACGGTTCTTAAGGAAAAACGCTGCGGGTAACCCACAACCTACTACTTTGCTAATTACTGCTACAGCAATTAATACTACGAAAAAGGCATAGAAGAACCAGTCCAACGTTAAGAAAGCCTTTATGTCGAAGGCTGCTCCGGCTAATGCAAAGAAAACAGGCGAAAAAATAATGCTGATTTTTTTCGAAAAATGCCTAATCTTTTCAACGGTTTCTGTACTTGCAATTGCCATTCCAGCTGCAAAGGAACCAACGATTGGTGATAAGCCAAGGTAAGCTGCGAGTGCTGAAGCCCCAAAACAGGATGCTGTTGCGGCGGCTTCTAACGTTTCCTCTGAACCTTTGGATGTGAAATTTATTATTTTTGGAAGAACTACAACTGAAAAAACAGTGAGCGCAAACCACAAACCCAAAGAAGTCAATATTACAGTAGCTATGTTAAGTGGAGTAAGAACTTGGGATGTTGTAATGAAAGAGACTAATACACCTAAAATGGATAATCCTAAAACGTCGTCCACTACTGCAGCGCTTATCATCATTTTTGATTCTTGTTTCTTACACTTGTTTAGTTCTTGAAGAACCAGGGCAGTAATTGAAATGCTTGTAGCAACTAATGCTGCTGCAACAACCAAACAGGTAATGGTGTCAAAGCCAAAGACAGCCGAAACACCATAACCCATTACAAAAGGAATAACAACACCACTGCTGCCGACAACAAAGCAGCCTACACCAATTTTTCTAAAATCCCTAAAAGTCATTTCTAACCCAGCAACAAAGAGAATTAGTATGCCACCGATTTCGCCAAACGCTTTCACTATTTCGTTTATTTCGATTAAAGGCAAACCATCAATAGTGATTAAAGAACCTAAAGCGAATGGGCCTAAGACTACCCCAGCCAGCAGTTCGCCGAGGACGGCAGGGATTTTTCTCCATGAAAAGATTTCGCCTAATACTTTAGCTGAGAAAACCAAAATGCATATTGTGACTATTGCCCTAACTACTTCGTCTAAAGCCATAATTTCCACTTGCGAGTGGTAAGTGGATTAGCCCTTTAACTATATAAAACAATTACCTTATTACTGCAATTTTGAACAGCAGTTATGCAATTGGCTATACACTTGCTTTTATGCAGTTTTTTATAAAGTTAATACCATTTTTCAATTTTAAGCGTTTGAATTTTTTCTTGCCCAAAAAGAATATTGCTATCTAACGTTATTATAAATATGAAATTTTTTGAGCAATTATTTGGATGTTTATCTTACGAAAATATCAAATTTTTATGAAAATAAGATGTCATCTGTAGAAAAGGAAAACCTCTTTCAAACGTTATTCGATGCTATGGATGATGGTTTTCAATTAATAGAGTTAATACGTGATGAAAAAGGGAAAATTGAAGACTTTAGATATCTTGAAGTTAATCCTGCATTCGAGAAACAAACTGGCTTGAAATCGTCGCAAATAAAAGGAAGCCTTGCTAGAGACGTCCTCCCTCAAATAGAAGAATATTGGTTTGACATGTATGAAACAGTGATTCGAGAAAATAAATCTGCACATTATGAAAGCTATAATCAGGATACACAACGATGGTATGACTTGCTCTTTATCCCCTATCATAACGATAAAGTTGCCGTTGTCTTTACAGATATCACTGAACGCATGGAAGCTGAAGAAGCCCTAAGACAGGCACAATGCGAACTGCAAGATTATGCTCATAATCTTGAGAGACTGGTCGAGGAACGCACTAAACAGCTCCAAGATAAGGAGCGTTTAGCAACTATCGGTGCTACTGCAGGTATGGTGGGGCATGATATTCGCAATCCCTTGCAGGCAATCGCTGGCGACATATACTTAGCTAAAACGGAATTAGATGGTTTGCCTAATAATCAAGCTAAAGAAGCTATTACAGAAAATCTGTCATCTATCGAAGAAAACATTTACTATATTAACAAGATTGTTGCTGATTTACAGGATTTTGCCAGACCCTTAGAGCCAATATTTAGCCAAGTAGAGCTTGAACCATTAATCAAGGCGGCGCTAGGAAGCAAAGTCATGCCAAAAAACATTCAGACTTCTTATCATATAGACAATAGTGTAAGCACAATTTGCACTGACCTTGACTTGTTTAAGAGGATTCTAAACAATTTAGGCATAAACGCTATCCAAGCTATGCCTAAAGGTGGAAAAGTTACGGTAACAGTTGCAAAACATCAAAATAATGTTGCTATTAGCATTCAAGATACTGGTGAAGGCATACCTGAAGAGGTTAAACCCAAGCTGTTTAAGCCGATGGTGACAACTAAATCTAAAGGTCAAGGCTTTGGATTAGCGGTAGTTAAGCGTTTAACAGAAGTTTTAGGTGGTACGATTATCTTGGAGAGTGAAGTAGGTAAAGGAACAAAAGTCACAATAGAGCTACCTTTAAAGGGAAAATAACAATTGGCTGAACGGTTTGGAGTCTCTACGCTTAATACTTTTTATGTTGATTCTGTTCCTGCTTAGCACCAAGGTTATAAAGGAAATTAGACCAGAAAAAACCGGGGAAACTTCGACTGCCCACCCGTATGGTTGATTGCTTTCACATTTAACGAACAAGACGGGTGTGCGATAAAATGGGCATGGTGTGTTGGATGTAACCTGCCTTTGGGCTTAGTAATTTCTTACTCACTTTATGCTAATCTCTTTTTGTCTTGTTATTACACCTAGTTATAAGCCTTTAGATGTTTGTTGGTATTGTTATGAAGCCACAAATTGTTAAGTGCTCTACATCGCTTAACTTGATGAGGCAGTTTTTTTGGGGATATCGGATTATTTTGGGCGATTCTGGTTCTCGTCTGAACCCATCTTCGGAGTTATAATGACGTTAGCACTAACCGCTACTCTTAGGAACCCCGTAATATGGGGAAGCCCAATCGTAACTGACATCGCGATCATCTACGTAATCGCTTCTTCAATGGGGTATTGCCTCATTTGGGGTTTTGCCGACGGAATTTTTTACGTATTCGAAAACTATCACACTGCCAAGAGGAAGAACACCATGATTGATTATGCGAAGTTAGAAGATAAGCGGAGGCTAAGCCGTGACATGGTGGAGGAAGATTTTGAGGATTCAGTCTTCAACGTAGTAAATGATGAGGACAAGAAGAAAATCATTGACAACACGGTCGCTAACCTTGCAAAAAGAGAACACGAAAAGCATCCACCCTATAAGGAAAGCGCCACAATAATTTTGGCTGATATGGGTTTGAATGGTGGAGCAGCATTTGTAATATTGGTGCCGATTATTTTGGCATTGTTCGGGCTCTACGTCCAAACAGCACTCTACTTGTCATGGATAATCGCTGTAGGCTTAATGTTTAGCATCGGTCTTTGGGTTGAGGAGAGCCCCATCGTGACAAAGAAACTAAAATATGGCTTATACTACGCTGGTTTAGCGCTCTTTATCTTATTTTTGGTCATCGTCCTAACTTCAGCACTATAAATAAGGACTTTAGTACCTTAGCAGCACAGAACTTATCTAGAAGACATTGTACATTAAAAGGAGCTTAGTCGGCGGCAACCTAGTGTTGCTCGCGTCCCACTTTCTATAATGTTTATGCTTCAAAAGGCCCCTTCTTCTACAACGGCAGAAGAGGGAATTTAGAGGTTAAAAAGGTGTAAAAGAGTGGGCGTGGCGTGTTGGATGTAACCCGCCTTCTTCTTCATACTAATATTCTTAATATCATTCCTCTCCTAAACTAACTTTTTGAGGTTTTACCGTTTGCTTTTTCCTCAATCAGCATTTAGTCAATTCTAGATATAAGGTTTCGCATTACCACTAAACATAGAAGCAAACCCTATTTTATCGAAATGTGAGCTTAAACATCAGTGGCTTGCGGGAATGAAGATACATTTTGTTTGCGCTCATGTGGGAAGAGCGGAGCGAACGCGCAAGCGGGAGCGAAGCGCGATATACAGAAGACAAACCTTAAGTCAATAAGAGGGTTAATAAAAGGTCATGACTTGCGGTAATGAGTTAAAGTCTGACAGCCTATCAAGGAAGGTTAAACTTTCAGATTTTCTGCTTATCTTTAAGTCGCCTCTATTAATTTCATTCATGCTTGTTTTGATAATTAGCTTAATATTTTTAGTCTATCCCCAATATAACATACTTTTAATGGCGTCTTCGCAAAACTTCATAGGCGTTTTTTCTTCCGTGATTGTTCATCGGGATATTGGGCATTTAACAGCGAATATGTTTCTGGCATTTGCAACATTATTGTTGTATTCCTTTTCTACCACTTTTTCAGGAAATAGACAATATTTGTCTATGACAATAATTATTTGGATTTCAGCAATAATTGCAAATCTTGGCTATATCTTGCTTTTTCCGTTTTATAGCGTGGGCGGTTCGTCAGGATTAGTAAGTGCGTTTTTAGGGGCTGTGGTCATGGTTGCTTTCTTGAGTGCACTGAAAGAAACTGTTGCATCTGCCAAGTTCGTGCAATCGATTATTGGAATTATCGTGTTTTGTATTTTTATTGCAATTAATATCGGTGTCTCCGCTGACACGAACGTCATAGTTCATCTTACTTCATTTTTATTAGCGGCAATAGTGGTATTATTGGCTAACCTAAGAGAGGGGCATAAAGTATATTCATTACAATAATCAATTTCTATCGTGGGGTGCGGAAGGCGACCGTTTAGGGCGCTCTTCGCGGTGGCGTGAAATCCTAATACTATTTTATCTGCTGATTTACAGCTAATAAGCAAACTTTTCTTAGATTCACTGAATAATAGAAAGGCTCATAACTATTCAGCTTTTAGAAGTAATTGGTAAGAATGAAGAAAGAATCAACCCTGATGGTTATTCTGCTCTTTCTAAGTGTAACCATAATATCAATATCTCAACCACTAAACGCTGAAACTAAAACAATTACTGTTCCAGATGATTACAGTACTATCAAAGATGCCATAAGTAATGCAAATGATGGAGATACCATTTTCATCAGAGAAGGCACCTATCAAGAAAATAACACAGTAATTAGCAAAGCATTAAAAATCATAGGTGAAGACAAAGAAACAACAATCATTAGAGGGCAATCAAGTTCATTTATTTTAAAAGTAAATCATAATCAAGTAACCATTTCAGGCTTAACCCTGATAGCAGGCAATACTCCAAAACCCATAGTTGAAGCTCATCAATATGATAAAGAAATTGTAGGCATCCAAATAGAGAGGGTTCTAGACTGTAACATAACAGGAAATAAAATCATAAACAGTGGAACAGCAATTTGGGTAGATTATTCAAACAATACCAATATTCAAGACAACAGTATATGGGATAATTATTATGGCATTGATATTGTAGGAGGTTCATTTGGGACCACTATAAAACAGAATGATATTAGTTCAAGTGAAGTTGGTATACGCTTCTCAGGTAGAATGGTTAACACAATTGTATCAGCAAATAACATTACTTCAGCAACTTTAGGATTTTTTTATTACTTTACAAGCAACAACTTTGTAGTTGGAAACTATATTGCTTACAACTTGGAAGCTACATATTTTATCAGCAGTTATGCTAATGTGTTACATCATAACAATTTTGTTCATAATTCAAAAGAAACCTCAGAAGGCTCCGCCCATTATGATTACATAATGATTCGCCAATCAATCAATTTTTGGGATGACAAGAAAGAGGGCAATTATTGGACTAACTATACAGGCACAGGAAGTGAACCATACATAATAAATGTGTTTAACAAAGACAATTACCCATTACCAAACCCAGTAAATATTGAAGAATATCTTTCTTATTCATCAACAGAATTACCTTACCCAGCTCCTACAACGCCTGCTTTAACAAATACCCCAACCGCTACTAACTATCCTTCACCTACTGTTCCAGAGTTATCTTTTATCATCATACCAATATTTTTGGCTGTAACTCTTTGTTTAGTTGTTATGGTGAAAAATAACAAGAGGCTAACAAGTAAGCAAAGTTTTCCGCTGAAATTCTTAGCTTCTTAGATACAGTCGTATGTCTCCTACTGTGTCAGTGTGTCTGTAGCCTCTAAGTAATGCCTTTTTGATTGCTTGAATATCATTAGCTTTAACTTCAATCACATCTGCGGTTTCTTGTTGTGGGGTTTGTGGTAATGGTTGTATGCGTTCTGCTATTGTTTGACAGATTTCTGTTTCCTCCACTAGTTTAGGATAAATTCTTAGATGGTCGTATGCTTTGCTGTATGCATCTTTTAGTTGTTCGTCTGTTGGTTTACTATAAGCGTCTCGGCTGTTGATTAGTGCATGTCCAAGTATCTGGTCTATCCAGTTTACGTTCACGTTTCCAGCTTCCAAGTTGGTCTGAACATATTTGCGTAAGCTGTGCGGTGATAAGTTGGCTTCACCTACTCTCAGGAAAGCCTCTCGAATCATATTTGAAAAACCGCTTAGGGATAATCGTTTTACTTTTCCTGATTCTTGTGTTCTGAATAGTGGTGATTTGTCTGTTATTATTTCAGGTGGCACGTTTTCGGTGCCTGTTCTTCTTTCCTTAAGGTACTCTTTTAGTGCTTGGATGGCTTCTTCTCCAATAAACGCTTTAGCTACTGTGTGCTGTTTCTCTGTAACTAATGTAATCGGAATAATGCTGTATCCTTTCTCTAAGCCTTCAGCCACCCTTCCATAGTTTAGCAATACGGTGTCGCTTCGCCTTAGCCCTGAATCCTTAAGAAACAGGATTAGCGCTCTTAGTTGTTTTTTGTTTCTGTTTTGCTTGTTTTCTATTGCTTTAAGTATTGCTTCTTTTGTAGCTACCCTAACACCAAGGCTTTCCCCTTTAGGGTAATCACCCTTTCTCATAATCAATGGGTAATAATGTATCTCAAAAAAGCTTCGTACTGATGCAAAATAGACTTGTAGTGTGGCTGTGGCTAAGCCGTCTTGACGTTTTTTGCTTATGAAGGCATTAAGTTGGCTTTCCATTCTGCGCTGGATTTTTCTATCTGTTTTTGTTTGGTCTTGTTGTCTTTGGGCTAATAGTTCGTCGGCTGTTTTGCCTGTAAACTGTAAGAATTTGTCAAAACTACGAAAATAAAGGTCTGTTGTTGCTGGGTCTTTTGATGCTAATTCCGTTTTCCAGTATTCAAGTGCTGGAGAAAAGGTTTTGTTCAATACACTTTTGGTTTTGTCCAATACGACGGAACTTTTGTTCAATACACCGTCATTTTGGGTAGTTGTGGGCTTGGTGTGTTGGATGTAACCCGCCTTTTGTTTAAGTGGCATTCGGCTAATCGGGCTACCCGCGCCTTTTGTAGAGGGTCATCAGCGTCTGTTTGCCCTTTCCACTTGCAGGACGGCCGTTTCATCGCTTCCAACTGGCTGGTCGGCATTTTAGGGTGCCTCATTCGTTAAAGCGCCAGGTGGACGTGTCGTTTCTGCTCCGTTGCCAAGGCTCTCGCCTTACATCCCGAGAGGGTGTTGCAATTCTACGTGTGGGCGGAGTTTCCTCAGACCCGCTTAAGCGGGCCCGAAAGCCACACACCAACTCGCCAGCCCAAATGTAATCTTATTTTGGCAGGCAATAAACACATCGCACAAGAATCCCGTTTTTCATATTTGGAGCCTATTTGGATCATAATAGAAATTCATGCAGCTATTTTGGTGTAAGAATAGCGGACGTAAAGTTGTCTTCTTGCAGGAAAGTTTGTGCCGCTTCTAAGATGTCCGTGGTGGTAACAGCCTTTATTTTCTCCAAGTAGCTGCTGAGAGCTTTTTCATGGTTAAACTGGATTTCCATAAACGCCAAAATATCTTGGCAATCATCAGGACTGTCAATACCCCGAAGAATACCGCTTAGCATTAGTTTCTTGTTGCGTTCAAGCTCCTCTTCCAAAACTCGCTCATCCCGCAGTTTAGCAAACTCTTTAAAAATTAACTCTCGTGTCTTGTCCAAATTCGAGTTTTTAATTGCACAGTTAATACTAAAGTAGCCAAAATCCAGCCCCTTGCTATGTGTTGCTGCAACATCATAGGTTAATGCTCTTTTCTCGCGGAGTTCAATGAACAGGCGTGAACTTGCTCCTCCTCCAAGAATCATACTGATTAAGTCCAGTTTCGGCGCTTCAAGGCTTTTTGTGTTTACAGTTTTTGTGCCTACGCTTAGGTAGGTTTGGGTTATGCCTCTTTTGCGTTTAGAAGCTTCGGGGGTTGGTTTGGCGTTTTCTTGTGGATGCAGTTGTTTGGCTATTTTTTGTTGTTTGGGTTTGTCTTCGAAATATTGGAGTACTGCTTGGATTTGTTTGTCGGAGAGGTTGCCCATGAGCATTAGAATCATGTTTTGCGGTTCATAAGCGGCGGTATGGATAGCTTCAAGTTGGCGTAGGTTTAGTTGGTTGATTGTTTTTGGGTAGCCGCCTATTGGACGTCTTATTGGATGTTTTTTGAAGAGAGTTTTTAGCAGCAACTCGTCAATCAGTTCGTTTGGGTCATCAGAAATCTCTGCCAACTCGTTGAGGATGATTTTGCGTTCAGATTCAAATTTTTCCTCTTCAAAGGCGTTATCAAAAAGTAACTCGGAGAGAACCTGTGAGGTTTGAGGTAAACTTTCGGGTAAAACGTCCACGAAACTCATTGTGTATTCGTGGTCGGTGTAAAAGTTTAGGGTTCCACCGTGGCTTTCGATGCTACGGGATTTTTGGATGCGTTTGTCCGAGCCGCCGGCGAGCATGTGTTCAAGAAAATGTGCTGAACCTGCTTCCGCTTCAGCTTCACTGTTAGAACCATACTCGATTGCAACGGAGAGTTGTGCAGTGTTTGCGGATGGTTTGGGAAGATATAGAACCCGCAGTCCATTAGGCAGAATGCGTCGTTGCCAGACTAAACCATTACTCATAACGAGAAACATCCATGCAGGCACTAAAAAACCTTCAAAACCAAAACAGGTTTCAACATGTTGATGAGCTTAAAAAACGCCGCCATTAGTGTTTCCGAATAAAACTTGTAAACTATTTCGGGCAATGAGTATTAAGGGTCGTTAAAAGATATTCTGGGAACTAAATCACAAAAATTATCTTTTACCAAATCATTTTGATTCTTGTATACGGATTCTGAATTTCACAATGAAAAACCGGTTTTTCCAATGTCACATGTACCTTTTGGGAGGTGATTGAATGAGAACGGCTTACATTGTTGTTCTAATAGTTGCTGTATTAGTCATAGCCTCTGTGAGTTTTGTTGCGTTTTGGGCAAGTGTTATGATTTCTCCATTGCAACCGGCAAGTGAAGCCACGCCTCCGTCTACTAGTACGCCTGAAATCTTGATTCCAACTCCCGTGGCGCCATCAACTCCGGTACCCTCCATTTCTATACCCCCTATAAGCCCTTCGCCTTCACCAACTACGACTACAGGCCCAATTATAGCCATTAAGCATGAAGGAGTAACTTACAAAACTTTGGTCGACCAATACGGCATTGTTAACACGCCTAACGCAGGTTACGTTTGGCTTGTAATTAACATGACCATTACAAACAAGGGTTACGACTCATTTAACACAAACCCCCTTTACTTCTCAGTAACCGTTAACAACGTAAAATACGATTATGACTCAGTGACTTATTCTTACGGTAACTGGAACACAGTTGACATTTTAAACGGCGGTTCTTTCACCGGTTCACTTGTTTTCCAGGTTCCAAGCTCTGCAACTTCCTACATCTTAGAATACGAAAGATTTGGCAAAACATACAACCTTGTTCCTGCATAGACTACTCAACGTTAAATAACGCTTTTCATTCTACCCCTATAGGTTTCTGAATAGGATCCAAATAGGCGTGTTTGTATTTACCGATATGTTCAATAAAACCGAGGCGGGACTTTTAGGTATGGCAGATACTAAAAATGCCGATACTTCTAAAAAAAGCAAAATAAAAGTGACAAAAAATGGTCCATACCTTGTTCAGGGCGACTTGCCGCTTTCAGAAAAAATCATAGTCGCCGATGACGAGGGAACCGCGCTGGAATGGAAAGAAGGCAGACCACTACCACAAAGCGGAACCTACATGCTTTGCCGCTGCGGGCAATCTAAAAATAAACCCTTCTGCGATGGAACACACGCTAAAGTCGGGTTTGACGGCACTGAAACCGCCTCTTACGAACCCTGCATGAAACGTGCCAAAACGTTTGATGGTCCTGCCTTGAAACTGCATGATGTTGAAGACCTTTGTGCTTCAGCCCGTTTCTGTCATCGTGCAGGCGGCATTTGGAAGCTTGTGCCTGAAATTGACAAGCCTGATTCTAAACGTATCGCAATTGAGGAAGCCTGCGACTGCCCCTCAGGACGGCTACTTTTAGAGGATAAAGAGAAAGGCGAAATTATTGAGCCTAAATGTGAAAAAGCGGTCGCGGTTATTGAGGACCCGCAAATCGGTGGTGGCGGTCCAATTCGTGTGCAAGGTGGCGTGCCCGTAGAGTCTGTTGAAGGCAAAACTTACGAGGTGCGAAACCGGGTTACTCTTTGTAGGTGTGGCAAATCTCAACACAAACCGTTCTGTGACAGCAGTCATTACCCTGACGAATAACTGGAGGCAAAAAAAGTGTTGTATGGCGAAAATGAGCAGGAAATCGAAAAACAGCTTGAAACAAAAGATAAAACGTTTGTGCTGTTTTATGAATCATGGTGCCCTTTTTCTCAGCGGTTTCTGCCAATTTTTGAAAAATTCGCCAAAACACAAGAGCGTGACTGCATAAAGGTTGTGGCAGACTACAAACTACAACTATGCGTCAAGTACAATGTTGCTGTCTTTCCTACTGTGTTGTTCTTTGAGAAAGGCAAGGTAACTAAACGTCTTGACGATGAAGCAGGCGCGGGGTTAAGCCAGAAAAAACTGGATAACTTCGCGAAAAACTGTTAAAGGGCTCGTTATGGTTGTTGTCGGTTTAGACCTTGCAGGCGTCGAAACAAGACCCACAGGCTTCTGCACCCTTAACGGAATGCACGCCCAAACCGTAGACTTATACACTGACAAGGAAATCATACAAAAAACGCTCGAAGCTAACCCCGAAATAATAGGTATCGACGCTCCCCTCAGCCTACCACCCGGGCGCATCTCGCTTGAAGACCGAAATGCTCCACACCTGCGACCTTGCGACCGAGAACTCATCAAGTCAGGCGTAAAAATTTTTCCTATGACTCTTGGACCCATGCGCAAACTAACCAAACGTGGTATTATGCTACGGCAGGTTTTTGAGGAAAAAGGGTTTAAGGTTTTAGAAGTTTATCCCGGAGGCGCTCAGGATGTGTTTGGGATTGCTCGTAAACAAAAGGGGTTAGATAAGTTGTTGGCTGGTCTTGTAAACCTTGGAATAACTGGGTTAAACGGCAGTTTGAGTGACCATGAGTTGGATGCTGCAACCGCCGCTTATGTCTGTAATCTCTACTTAGAAAGAAAATGCGTAACTTACGGTAGCGGTAAAGAAGTTATTGTTATGCCCAAAAAATAATAAAAAATTTTAAAATGGAAAAGTTGGTTTTAGGCAAATGTTGGTTTAGGTTTGCCTAGTTTTTTGTCTATGCATGCTTGGATGAACCCGCGGTATGGTGGTGATGGTTTGCCGGGTCTGCTCTTGAATTCACCGTGGAATTGTGTTGCGAAATAGAAGTATTTGTCTGGCAACTCGAGGGATTCCATTCTTCTGCCGTCAGAGCTTTTACCTGAAAAGACAAGTCCATTTTTCTTGAGTATGTCCATGTAGTCTAAGTTGACTTCGAAGCGATGGCGGTGGCGTTCCATAACTTCTTCCTTCTTGTAGAGGTTGAACGCCATGCTGTTTGGTTGCAGGTAGATTTTGTGTGTTCCAAGCCGCATTGTTGCGCCTTTGTATTCTACGCCTCGTTGTTCTGGCATTAAATCAATTACTGGGTAGGGTGAGTCTGGGTTGATTTCTGTGCTGTTTGCGTCTTTTAAGCCGCAGACGTTTCGAGCGAATTCGATGGTTGCAAGTTGGAAGCCGTAGCAGATGCCGAGGAACGGTATGTCGTTTTCTCTGGCGTATTTTACTGCTGCTATTTTGCCTTCTGTGCCTCTTGGACCGAAACCGTATGGGACAAAGACGCCGTCAAAGTTAGAGAGGCCTTTGACGCATTGTGGGTCTTTCTCGAACTTTTCAGCTTCAAGATAGGTGATGCATACTTTGGTTTTTGCCGCTGCACCGCCGTGTCTTAGGGCTTCGCTCATGCTTACGTAACTGTCTGTTAAACCAGCGTATTTGCCTACAAGCGCGATTTTTACTTCGTGCTCTGGTTTAACGATTGCGTCTACGAATGTTTGCCATTCATCATAATCTTTGCCGGTGCAGTTGAAACTTAAACGTTGGCAGATAAAGTCGCCCATGCCCTGCTTGTCAAGAATTAGTGGAACTTGATATACTGAGTCTGCGTTGTAGGAGCAGAAAACCGCGTTTTCCGGAATTGTTCCAAATAAGGCGATTTTGCGGAGGGCTTCTGCGTCAATCATTTGTGGGCTTCTCGCGACGATGATGTCTGGTTGAATACCGATGCGTCGTAGTTCGTTTACGCTGTGTTGCAAGGGTTTGGTTTTCATTTCTTGTGTTACGTCAAGAATTGGTACAAGTGCGACGTGGACGTAAAGGGTATTTTCGTAGCCTTCTTCCATGCGCATTTGGCGGATTGCTTCAAGAAAAGGTAAACCTTCGATGTCGCCGACTGTTCCGCCTACTTCTACTAGAACCATGTCTGCGCCGACTGCTTTGCCGGCGTTTTTGATGCGGTTCTTTATTTCGTTAGTTACATGTGGAACGATTTGTACGCAGCGTCCAAGGAAGTCGCCGTGGCGTTCCTTTTCGATTACTGACTTGTAAACTAGTCCTGTGGTTAAATTGTTATCTTGTTTGAGGCTTAAATCTAGGAAACGTTCGTACCAACCAAGGTCTAGGTCGGTTTCGCCTCCGTCATCGGTGACGAAGACTTCTCCGTGCATGTAAGGGTTCATTGTTCCAGCGTCAACGTTGACGTATGGGTCAATTTTTACTACTGTTGGTTTTAATCCTCTTGCTTGTAACATTTTTCCGATTGAGGAAGTTAAAATGCCTTTGCCAACGGAGCTTAATACACCACCCGTAACGAAAATGTACTTAACCATGCCTGTAAATTCCCCGATATAACCTACCCTTTTCGTGCCAACGTAATATAACTCTTTTTGTGCTTAGTTAGGAATATCCTAAGAAGCAAGAAACTAAAACAGGTTTAGTCAAGTTGATACTTTAAGGGTGTTTGCGTTTACCTGTTGCGGCGTTGACTCCATATTAAGCCGCGTATAAGTAACCAAACGCCTAAGACTACCAGAACTATAGGCCAGAAGTACATTATGAAGTATCCAAATTGTCCATAAAGCATTGTTAAGCCTAATGCTAAAACGATTAAGCCTGCAATTAACAGGCCGATGCCGCCGTTTCTTCTTGAGTAGTTTTGGTCATGGTAGTGTCTGGGGCGTTGCCAGTCTTGTGGGTTTGCACCGTAAGTGGTTTGTAGGGGTGCACCGCAGTTAGAGCAGTTGGCTGCTGTGTCTGAGTTTTGCATGCCACATTTTGAACAGTATACCATGAATTTTCACTACGTCCACTATTTGCGGTTGGGCAGATAAGATTTTTGGTTTATCTAAATAACCATTTTAGGGGTTTCTGAGGGAACGTAACATATTAATTTGCTATTCTTAATCTAGTTTGTTGAGGCGTTTAGTTGTGCCGACGGCTTTTGTTTTAATCAATGTTGAATCAGGTTCTGAAGAAGAAGCATTAAGAGACCTTCGAAAAATAACGGGCGTCGTTGAATCCTACACGTCTTATGGCGTTTACGACATCATAACCAAAGTTCAAGCAAGCAGCATGGATGAACTAAAAGACCTAATTACACTTAAAATCAGAAACGTCAGTAAAGTACGCTCCACATTAACTTTAATCCTTGCTGAAGACTAAAAATGGAAAAAGGTTAGGTTGAGCAGTCAGGCTCAATATGGATGGTTACAACTGCACTTGCAAAATGCTCCTTGATTTCCTTCTCAACCTGCGAGGCAATCTTATGTGCTTCAGTAATCTTCACCTGTTTAGTGAAGCAGCAGTCAATGTTAATGTACCGTTTGCCCTCAGAAACGTAAGAGACAATGTTTTGCATTTTAAGTTTTGGCGAAATGCTTTTTGCTGCCTCAGTTACAACCTTGCGAAGTTGTTCATCGTTAATCAAGTTTTCCGGCAAAGTGGTGCCTGCTGGTTCAACATGCACCGTCACGTTTTCTAGTGCCTTGATGCCTTGATGCATTCGAACTTCAATTTTTTCGGCTATCACATGGGCTTCTTCAACTGAAAGCTTTGGTTCAACAAACGCGTGTAGCGTGATGAATAGTTTGCCATTAAAGTATACTGTTGAGATTTCGTGAACCTGTTGAACGCCTTCTATTGTTGCAAGTTTTTCTACGAGCAGGTTTAGCTCTGTTTCTTTTTCGCATGGTTCAATGTGTATTGTAGCGTCAACGTTCCCGAAACCGTCCTTTAGACATTGCTCTATTTTTGATGCTAACGCGTGTGCTTCTTCGAGGCTCATCTGCTTGGGTACTTGAACTGTGGCGTCAACGAAAACTTTGCTGCCTGCTTTTCTGACTTTGAGGTTGTCGCTGCTGACTACGCCTGTACATGATAGGATGAGTTCTTGTGCTTTTTGAACCATGTCTTTGGATGCGGTGTCGCTAAGTTCGTTTATGCTTGATCGTACAAGTCGGAAGCTTAGGAAGCACAACATTGCGCCAAGAAATATTGATGCGAATGAGTCGCTACCGAAAATGCCGATTGTTGCTAAACCGAAGCCAATGAGTGCAATGATTGTTGAACCGAAGTCTGAGAGTGCGTCGTAGAAGCCTGCTTTGATGGATGCGCCTTCTATGCCTTGAGCTTTACGGAAGATAACTAAACGTACAACGTCGATGCTAAGCGTGTAGCCGATAGCTATGAAACCAGCAAATTCTAATCCTTGCTTGAATTGAACGCCTTCAATCAGTCGTATGCCTGCCTCGTAAAATATTAGCAGTGCAACCCCGATTAGGATGATGCCTGCAATTAAACCGCCGATTGCTTCAAATTTTTCGTGTCCGTATCTGTGTTCTTCGTCTGGGGGTTTGATTGCAGTTTTTGCTGCGTAAAACAGCATAACACTGGACAGTACGTCGAGGGTTGCATGTAGCCCGTCGCTTAGTACGGCTAGGCTGTTTACTAGTATGCCTATTATTACTTCGATGATTACGACGCTGGAGATTGCTATGGCGGACCATTTTAAAGCGTTTAGTTTGTATCTATCGTCTTTTGAACCTTGCATGAGTTGATCAAAGACTAAACTCTCTGTAAGGGCGATTTAAGACTAACGGTCTCTATCGCTTAAATCCTTGTCAAATTGAGGCGTTTTTGGCAAAACAAGAGTTAATTGCGTCTAACTTATCAAGGCGGCTCTTAGTATGCAATAGTCTTCAAAATTAATTAGGCAAAGCTAAAGCAAACCTGCTTAACAGGCGCATTTTCCAAACCAGTTGCTCTTACTCTTTTACAACACAATTTCTGCTTTTGTGCCCCTACTTTAAATAATCCATACGCTAATTTTGTGGGCATAATGAAGCTGTTTTCTCTTTTCAGCGGCGAATCCGCCATCCTCAGAGGGAACTTCCTGCTCATCACAGTTAGCTGGGCAATACTATTCACTGCCCAACCAATACCAGCCACATACGCAAGCCTATACTACCTAAGCTTAGGCGCCAACGATTTCCTGCTGGCAATTATGGGTTTCGCTGGCTCCATCGCCGTCGCGCTTGTCCAGTTCCCCGGAGGCTACCTTGCAGACAAACACGGCAGACGATGGATAGTAACAACCATGACTTTCGGTTTAGCCGCAAGCACATTATTGTTCATTTTTGCGCCTTCATGGCAATTCATCATGATAGGTTTAATCATCCAGAACCTTTGCGCCGTTTACGGTCCGGCCTTGATGGCAATGGTTTTTGATTCGTTACCGCCAGAAAAACGCGGTGCCGGATTTAGCCTGCAATCTGCTATAACCAGCCTTGTGTTGCTTCCGGGTCCACTAATTGCACAGTATCTTGTTGCAACTTTTAATTTTGATTTTGGCATGCGAATCGCTTACACTATAGTGTTGATTGCTTACTTTACAATTGCAATGCTACGTTTACGCTTAAAAGAAACTTTGCCGCCCAACGGTGAAGACGCAAACCCAAGCATTATGCGTCTGCTAAGGTCATATCCACAATCCGTTAAACAAAGTGTACTTGTCTGGAAAAAGATGCCCAAATCCGCTTTCAACCTGTTCTTGGCAATTATCACCATAAACGGGCTTGTTGTAAGTTGTCAAATGTATTTTGTCGTTTACGCAACCACCGTTTTAGGGTTAACTACGGCGCAGTGGGCATTTGTTTTAGCCTTCCAATATCTCAGCATTGCTTTGCCCTCAATTTTTGCAGGGGTAAGCATGGATAAAGTTGGCAGAAAACGCTTCCTAATCTTAGGATACTTGTTGTATGTTCCGGGAATGCTGCTGTTTCTAAACGCAAACTTCTACGTTATGCTGTTGGCTTTCTTCTTTTTCGGGTTAGGTAACATACTACAGCTTAATAGTTACCAAGTTCTAATGGGCGATTTAACACCAAGGAATCTCCGCGGAACAGTAACTGGCTGCATGCAATTTTTCATGTACATCGTGCAAGCCATTCTACAAGTTGCAGTAGGCTTCCTGTACGCTTTTGTTGCACCTCAACTACCTTTTTTGCTTTTAGCGTTCGCGGCAGTACCGTTGTCAATTTTTGTTTTCTTCACTGTGCATGAACCAAAAGTTAAGGAGCTATAATTTCCGTTAACTTGCTTTTCTCATTTAGTGGATAAATCGTTATTGCGTTGGGTTTTTCCCATGCTTCATTGAAGCACTCTTGAAAGAAACTAACAATATTTTTTCCCTTAGTCCACAAAACACAGGGCAACCCTGCTTCGGTCTCCTTATCCATACTTATCCAAACTTCGGTGCGATCTATAACGTAATAGGGTACAGGCTGCTTTTTGTAAACGTATTTTGCGGTAATTTTAGCGTTTTTAGGTAAAGCGTTTTGAAGCGATGTTAAAGCGTCTTTAAGTGGTGAAGGAGATTCAATTATTAAGCGAACTTTAACGTTGGAATTATTGAATCTTTCAAAATTTTGCGAAAGCCTACTCATCAACGTTTTTATTAAATCCAAGGTTACAACTAAATCACAGCTTGAAATGGCGTTTGCGAAAGTTAATTCAGCTTGATTTTTTACCTGTTTTGCCGTAACCAATAAAACAAAACAACTGTCTTTATCAGGTAATTCTGAGTATTGAGCTTTCTTAATTGAACCCATTAATTCGTTAATGTTACATTCTAAATAACTAAGTCTTTTTTGGGCTTTTTCTTTTTCTGTTGACAACAAGTGTGTTAACGCTTTTTCAGCAGGAATAGCTTTAATCTGTACGGGTTTTTCAAGAGTTTTTGTTATTAGACCCATTTTTTCAAGTTTAGGTAAAATCTTGTAAATGTCTTGAACGTGCAGGTGAGTGTTCTGTGCAATTTTCGCTACTGATATGCTGCCCGATTCAATGATGCTAAGGTAAACTTTGGCCTGGTTTGTTGTAAAGCCAAAATCCGATAGTTTAATCACCAAATCTTCTTGCACTGACAATTCCACCGTTTAATTGTCATCAACCTGTTTGTATGTAAGTGTTGATAATACTTTCTATTAATTCCGATTAATTTTTAAAAAATCTCGTAAAAAATTAGGCAATAACAAAGTTTCGTTTTCTCATAAGTTCTGTATCCTTTGGGTAAATTGTTGTTGCTTTGGAGTGATTCCAGCCTTTGTCGAAGTATTCCTCGTAAACCTGCACTATGTTTTTGTCGTTTGTCCAAAAAATGTTTGGAAAGCCTGATTCAGTTTTTTGTTCTGTAGCAATCCAGACTTCTTTACGGTCCAGTATAAGGTAATGCTTGAAGGCTTGCCTCGTTAAACCTTTAGCAATAACTCGATTTTCTGCAAGATTTAGTTTCTCAAACATTTTAGCAACAGAATCCGTGTTTCCCGAATTAGTCTCAACTAGAATAGACAATTTTATCTCTGCGGGCGAACTGACTATTTCCTGCAGCAACCTGACCAACGGTGTAAGCAGCATCTCAGGGCTTGTTACCAGTTTAACCTCTTTTTTTAACAAGCGAACTGCCTGATATGCTGTATTCCAGATTGACTCGTCAGTGGTTAAAAGCGTAAACCTGATGTCTTCTTCATTTTTCTGTGGTTCTTTTAAAGATTCAACAAGATTTTTAATGTTGCATTCTAAAGATGCAATTTTTCGGTTTGACTTTTCTTTTTCATTTAAAACCAGCTGATATAATGCTGTTTCAACTGGAACTGCTTGGATTCTGAAAGGTTTGCCGATTGTTTTTGTGATTAATCCGTTTTTTTCGAGTTTTGGCAAAATTTTGTAGATGTCTTGTCTGTGCAGCATAGTGAGTTTTGCAATTTTGCCTGCAGAAATAGCGCCTGCTTGGACTATGCTCAAGTAAACCTTGGCTTGATTAGTGGTGAAACCAAACTGTGTAAGTTTTTTAACCAGGTCCTCTTGTATATTGCATCCCCCCAAGCGTATACAAGTATTACCACGGCTTGCATATATTGTGCGCAAGGCTTGATAACATTTACTGTTATTAAATTTTTATGAATTTAAAATTAATCGTTTTTGTCATCAGTGCCCACTTTCCACATCATATTATAAGCGAGTTAAGTCCAAAAGTGGAAGGCATGCTGACATTTTCGATAGAAAGTTGTCAACATAAAACAAAAAAGGAAATAAAATATGCAAAATACAATAAAAACTAAAACATCAGCAACAGCGATTATCGCCATATTGATTGCTTCAATGATAGTGATTCTTGGACAACCCGTTCAAGCAAATGTTACAACACAAGTAACAGGACCACTGCCAGACGGCGCAAACCCCAGTGTACAAATTGACACTTCAGCACACCTAAGCGTAAGACCCAACGTCATCGGAAAAGGCCAAGAACTACTTGTTAACCTTTGGACTTCACCAGCCACACATGCAGCAAGGCACCACGAACAAGCTTACGTAATTACCGTAACAAAACCAGACATGACAACAGAAACCTACACTTTAGACTCTTACCCTGCAGACGCAACCGCATGGATGCCTTATTATCCAGACCAAGTCGGTGTTTACCAGTTCCAATTTAAATTCTTAGGCACATTCTTCCCCGCTGCAAACTTAACCGGTGGATTCATGACTTCAGGTCCAACACCAGTAGGTTCAGCATACTATAAGCCATCAAGTTCTCCAGTAGTAAACATTACAGTGCAAGAAGACATGGTTGCTTCATGGTCATCAGCATTACCAACTGATTACTGGACACGACCAGCACACGTTGAAAACAGAGAATGGTGGACAATTCTAGGCAACTTCCCACCAACAGGCTACGTTGGAGGAGGCGACACATGGGACCAACTGTATCCAGAGACCAGCGTTAAATACAATGCACGCGGCAAATTCATTCCATGGGTTGAAGCACCTGAATCAGCTCACATAGTATGGAAGAGACAAGGCGCAATCGCTGGATTAATCGGTGGACAAACAGGACAATACGGCTACTCTAACTCTCCAGCAACACCATCAATAGTCTATGCTGGAAGAGCATACGACTCCTACGCTAAACCCGGAACAGACCAAACATACTGGCGTTGCTATGACCTTCGCACAGGAGAAGTATACTGGGAAAAACCAGTACAAACAACAACAACTTTGATGTTCGGTATATGGCCAACGACTAGCGCGCTTGTTCCAAACATAATTGAATATGCTAGCCCAACGCAGTCAGAAGTTGCAGGTGCAGAAGCAGCAGGGGCATGGACAGTTAACCTGATGTACTTTGACGCAAACAGACTCTACAAGTGGGATCCATGGACAGGCGTAATGAACTGCAACGTCAGCTTAGCACCAGCAAGCGACAACGTTACAGCAGGAACATACTACCAGAACTCCTACGCAAGAGACACAGACCCATTAGTCTACAGTATACAAACACTAAGAAACAAAGGCGTAACTGAATACCGCCTCATAAACTGGACAACAAGAGGAAACTCAAATAATTTTGCGGACAGAATCAAGAGCAACACAACATACGCACGCTCATCTTTACCAAGCCTAATCGATTACACCACAAACTTAGGCGCAAGCGTCAGCAGTATAACAGTAGCTTCTGCATACGTAGGTGAAACACTCACAGGATACGACCTAATCACTGGACAAACACTTTGGAGCAAAAACATCAGCGAACCAATGTATAGTTCAATGTGCGATATCGTTTACGAAGGCAAACTCGCCACACTTTCAGCCAACGGCTACTACGTCTGCTTTGATCTAAGAACTGGCAATCAACTCTGGACAAGTGACAAAATGGATTACCCCTGGTCATCATCCGGTTTTGGAGCCTACTCTGCAATGTCAGCGTATGGCATGATAATTAGGGAAGCACAAGACGGTGTGTACGCTTTTGATTGGGACACAGGCAAACAAGTATGGAAGTACGAG
>JBNIDQ010000022.1:0-124438 GCA_050108135.1 Bathyarchaeia archaeon
ATCTTTACCAAGCCTAATCGATTACACCACATACTTAGGCGCAAGCGTCAGCAGTATAACAGTAGCTTCTGCATACGTAGGTGAAACACTCACAGGATACGACCTAATCACTGGACAAACACTTTGGAGCAAAAACATCAGCGAACCAATGTATAGTTCAATGTGCGATATCGTTTACGAAGGCAAACTCGCCACACTTTCAGCCAACGGCTACTACGTCTGCTTTGATCTAAGAACTGGCAATCAACTCTGGACAAGTGACAAAATGGATTACCCCTGGTCATCATCCGGTTTTGGAGCCTACTCTGCAATGTCAGCGTATGGCATGATAATTAGGGAAGCACAAGACGGTGTGTACGCTTTTGATTGGGACACAGGCAAACAAGTATGGAAGTACGAGGCACCAGCTAACCCATTTGAAACACCCTACACAGGCGAAAACGGAACAACAGTTTATCCATTCTACTCCTTCGGCGTAGGCGGATGGATAGCAGACGGCAAATTCTACACATATACCTATGAGCACACTGAAAGCTGGCCAGTTACAAGAGGCTGGGGTCTACACTGCATAGACATAATGACCGGCGAAGGCATATGGAAAATAACCGGCTCAATGCCCCCCGCAGCAATAGCAGACGGTTACCTAGTTGCAGGAAACCCATTCGACGGATACACTTACTGCTTCGGCAAAGGACAAAGCGAAACAACCGTAGAAGCACCAATGAGTCAAGTCTTAACAGGCGACAAAGTCATAATCAAAGGAACCGTCCTCGACATGTCACCAGCACAAAAAGGAACCCCATGCATTTCCGCACAAAGCATGAACGAATGGATGGATTACCTGCACATGCAGCAGCCAATCCCGTCAGAAGTGATTGGTGTTCCAGTTTCAATTGACGCAATCGACCCTAACGGCAACTACATACACATTGCAGATGTTACAAGCGACATGAGCGGCACCTACGGCTACACGTGGGAACCAACAATGGCTGGTCAATACACAATCATGGCAACATTCGCAGGCGACGTCTCCTACGGCAGCAGTTGGGCACAGACATACGTAAGCGTTGTTGACCAAGCAACACAACCAACCCCAGAAACATCCAACGTTGTAATGCCACCAATTGAAACATACACTGCTCTCTCAACAATCGCCATAATAATCGCCATAATTGCAGTTGGATTAGTCATCCTAAGAAAACGCCCATAAAAATTCCCTTTCTTTTTATTTTTTTTTCAAATTATGTTTGTCGTCAGTGGGTTCTTTCCACTTCACGTTATAACTTTCAGATTTGCAAGTAGAATATAGTGAAAGCGTTTTCAAAGCTTTTACCAAGGAGAAAAAAATAAATGAAAGAATTAAACAAAAAAGCAGCCACGCTGTTTGCTGTTTTTCTTCTTTTTGCATCGATTCTTTTAATTTCAGTTCCAAACAATGCAAACGCTGTTGACACTTCAAAACCCTTCAGTGGGGCATTACCAAGCGGTGTCACTGCAAACGTTACCGCAAAATCGTATGCTGCCCTAAGCGTTAGACCTGACCCTGTAGGGGTTAATCAACACATCCTGATTAACTTCTGGGTAGCGCCAGCTCCTGGAGCGAACAGAATGTTCCTTGATCTAACCGTAACAATAACCAAACCAGACGGAACAACCGAAGTTATCAAGAAAAACTCGTATCCTGCCGACGGAACCGCATACATAGACTACCAAGTTGACCAGATTGGCGAATGGAAATTCAAAATGGAATTTCCAGGAACATACATGCCTGCAGGACGATACCTAAACGGTGAACTAATATCTGGAACTACCGGCGGTACAGTGTACACTGAATCCGTATACATGCAACCAAGCTCAACACCAGAACAAACAATAACAGTTCAGGCAGACCCCGTGATTTCTTGGATTGAAGACCCTTTACCGACTGATTACTGGACTAGACCCGTTGCTTATGAACGCCGTGAATGGTGGCCAATCCTCGGTAATTATCCGTGGCGTGGACAAACAGGCGGACCAATGTGGGACGAACTATACCCCGACACTAACCCTTACTGGATGCTTAAGGGACGCTTAGACACCTTTATTCCATGGGTTACTGGACCTGAAAGTGCACACGTAGCATGGAAACGACAAACAGCTCTTGGCGGCATTATTGGCGGCGACTATGGTTATGAAGCAAACACACAGATATTCCAAGGAAACGGTTTAGGCACTGACTCAATAAGCGCGTATGGTTTTCCAAGTGTAGTGGTTGCTGGAAGAGCGTACGAAGTTTTAACTAAACCACTTAACGGTGTAACTCAGTACGTTTGGCAATGTTACGATGTACGTACTGGAGAGGTTTACTGGGAACTTGAGATGCCTACAACTACAGTTCAGACAATGTTTGGAACTTCAATCGGCGCAGTAGAACCCACTGTTATAGAATACGCTATTGGACAAAGCCCCGGCGGAGGCGGAGACCCAACACACATTACTGGCGTGTCCCTAGACTACATAGGCAACCAAAGACTTATCAAATTTGACCCGATAACAGGCGGAATAATTGGCAATTATTCAATTGCGCCATTAACAACAGGCACTTACTACATGAACGGGTACTGTTTAAGCGTGCAAGACTTAGGAGCAGCAGCAGGAGCAAACAGGTACCGATTAATCAACTGGACAACCCTTGGCAGTTTAGCAAACTTGACAACAGCTACTGGCACAAGAATTGTTAGCAACACAAGTTGGCCAATAAACAATCTTCCAACATGCATCGACTTCCAAGCGGGCGTAGCAGCAACTGCAACAACAATCTCCAAAGGCGGCATTTACGTCGGCATGAATGCTTACGGTGTACGTTTGTCTGACGGTCAAGTACTTTGGAACGTGACACGAGATGAAACTCCATACAGTGCATCATGCATTGTTGCTGACCACGGCAAATTTGCTATACTGACTGAACAAGGCTATTTTTTGGCGTTAAACATAAACACTGGCGCTGAAGTTTGGAAGAGCGAACGGTTTGATTATCCATGGGATGACGCTGGCTTTGGAGCATACGATGTACAGACAGCTTACGGGTTACTTTACCGGCAAGCTTACAGTGGAATCTACGCTTTTGACTGGGACACAGGCAAGATTGCATGGAAGTTTGAATCTCCCGCTGCAAACCCCTATGAGACGCCGTACATTGACGAGAATGGAACTACTGTTTATTCATGGAACATGGGTGCAAGAATAGCTGACGGAAAAATGTACGTTTACAACACTGAACACTCCGCTACAGTACCAATCACAAGAGGCTGGAAACTGTTCTGCATTAACGCAACCAGCGGCGAAGAAATCTGGAGCACAAATCTGCCTGGCGCAATGTCTAAGCACACAACCAGCATCGGTCCAATTGTTGACGGTTACCTTTTTGAAATGGGTAGCGACGGATACACTTACTGCTTTGGTAAAGGACAAAGCGAAACAACCGTGTCAGCACCAGCAGTACAAATAATTTTAGGCCAAAAAGCAATGATCACCGGAACAGTTCTTGACTTATCACCCGGTCAACCAGGTACAGCATGCGTCTCTGACGAATCAATGGGCGAATGGATGGCACACATACACAAAGGCCTAGCAATCCCAGCAAACGTAACAGGCGTACCAGTCTCAATTGACGCCACTGATCCGAACGGCAACTATGTCCACTTGGGCGATGCAGTCAGCGACATGAGCGGAACCTACGGCTTTGAATGGACACCGACAATCGCAGGCAAATACGTCATCACTGCAACATTCATGGGCAGCGAATCCTACGGCAGCTCATACGGCCAAACCTACGCTACAGTAGTTGACGCACCGGACGAAACCGTTGCACCGACACCAAGCCAAGTAGTTAACCCACCCTACGAAATGTACACGCTCGGTATGGGCATCGCCATAATACTTGTTATTCTGATTGTTGCAGTTTTGCTGCTCAAAAAACGCCCATAAAAACTCATCCTTTTCTTTTTCTTTTTTTTTGTTTTAGACAGTCAATTTTAAATTGACAAGATACGATACGCATTTAGGATACAAGCATAATAAAGTAACAAAACGGTTGACGTTTATGGCATTTAAGAAGATTCGCGAAATTCTTGACGGATGCTGCCCGGACCAGAAAGTGCAAATCCGCGGCTGGGTATACCGCAAACGTGAAGGCAAATCCCTCATTTTCCTCGTATTACGTGACTCAACAGGCGTCGTGCAATGTACAGTGAAAAAGGATAGCCCCGCCTGGAGTGAAGCACAAAAATTAACCATCGAATCCAGCCTGTCTCTTGAAGGCACCGCACGAAAAGACGACCGTGCACCAGGCGGATACGAAATCAGCGCAGACGCCATCACCATCATCGGGTTAGCTGAAATTTTCCCAATCGGCAAAGATAAAAGTGAAGAATTCATCCGTGACATGCGCCACCTCTGGCTAAGAAGCCGCAAAATGAGCCTCGTCATGCGGGTACGCAACAAAGTTTTCGAAGCTGCCCGTGAATACTTCAAAATGCAGGATTACACTGAAGTTTCACCGCCAATGTTCATCAGCGCAGCGGTTGAAGGCGGCTCAACGTTGTTTGGCTTGAAATATTTTGACCAACAACTCTACCTTACACAAAGCAGCCAATTGTACCTTGAAATCCTCATGTACGGCTTAGAAAAAGTCTACTGCATCGCCCCATCCTTCCGCGCAGAGAAAAGCCGCACAATCCGCCACTTAACCGAATACTGGCACATGGAAGGAGAATGGCCCTTCGCAAACATGGATGACCTAATGCGGTTCGAAGAAGGCTTAATGACTCACATCTGCCAAACCATCGCTGCAAACTGTGAAAAAGAATTCGCTGAACTGGGCGCAGATATTAACAAGCTTAAAGCAGTGCAGGTTCCGTTTCCAAGAATCACTTACAAAGAAGCCATTGAACGCCTAAAACCCAAAAACCCCGCCTTGGACTGGGGCAGCGACCTCGGCTATGAAGACGAAAAGGTGCTGGCAGACGAATTTGGCAAACCATTCTTCGTGTTCGATTACCCAACAGCAATCAAAGCATTCTACTGCAAAACGCATACGGACAACCCCGAAATCGCCTACTCTGTGGACATGATGGTTCCACGCATCGGAGAAATCAGCACAGGCGGACAAAGAGAAGACAACAAAGACCTGCTCATCGCACGCATGAAGGCTCAAGGCTTAAACCCAGAAGATTACGAATGGTACCTCGACTTGCGCAGATACGGCACAGTTCCGCACGTCGGATTCGGCATGGGCGTAGAACGCTTAATCGTTTGGATGCTTGACTTAGATAACATTATTGACGCGATTCCGTTCCCAAGAACCACAAGACGATTCTACCCATAAACCACTTTTTTCCCAAACATTATCCTTTATTTCATTATTTTTTGGTTAGCACATTTGACGCCTTTGTGCTCTTATTAGAAATTCTTCTCAACCAACTTCAACATAAGGCAGCAGACATGACGCTGCTTTTCGTTGCTTTACTTTTCATATCAACCTATTAGGCTCCAAACGGCAATTCTATACAAAAACCTATAGAGGGGTAGGGTAAATTACGGATTTTTAAAGGTAAAAGAAATGCTGTCAAGAAAAAAATAAAAAGGGTTTGTTTGGATTTTTAGACTGACGTTGGGGGTGGTGGAGGGGTTAATTCTACGGTTGGTGGTGGAACAGGTTCGGGTGTCTTCATTGTGAAGAACGCAATGGCAAGTATTAGTGTAGCTATCCAAACGAGTATTATGCCTAAGCCGAAGATTATGATTAGTACTGCTCCGACGAGTAGCAGCAAACCTGCGGTTGAGAATAATCCTGTGCCTGAACGTACTGCAAGTTCTTTTAGTGAACGTCTTATGAAGAATGCGGCGATTATTGCAAAAACCCAGACTACAACAAAAACCAGAATCATTCCAGTGATGAAGGGTAGTATCGCTGAGGGGTCGATGTTGGCAGTGTTTGGTGTTAACCCTTGAATGGTTGCCCAGTCGCCATTCCAATCAGGGAAAACTTGGTATAGGAAATCCGTTAAAGAAGCTAAAACAGTAACTACTACAACTACGCCTGAAATGATGGCTCCAACTATTGCAGCTAAAACACCAAAGATTGCATTGTTAAATATGCCCTTTTCGCGGTAAAAGTTGGCTAAACCGTAAAGGCTAACAAGGACTAGGATAACGCCGACGATTTCGACAATGCCAAAGTACCCGATGTAGGGCAAGATTCCGAGAAACATTAGTAAAGCGCCGATGCCGCCTAAAATTTTGCTTGTTTCTAAAGTCATTTCGTTTTTCCTCTAATTTTCAGTCATATAATTCAGAATAAAAGCTTTTTCATTGAGTTACGGAAGCTTTTTAAGCATGCGCTAAAAAGTTTCTCTAAAAACCAGAAAAACGCAAAAAACGAAAAGCTACAGAAACGCTAAGTGGTGCTTTCAAGCTGCTCCTTTAAAACAAGACAGTACGTTTGCAGATACTCTTTTCCGCGGTCAGTTATGTTGTAGACTTTGCGTGCCCTGCCATCTTTTTGTTGTTTGTAGCTCTCAAGAAAACCCTTACGTTCTAGCGAGTTTAGGGCGGGGTAAAGGGCTCCATGGCGGAGTTTAATGTTAAAGTTGGCTTCTACTTGTTTTTTTATTTTGTATCCCCATAGTGGTTCGGCTTTTACCATTCGTAACAGTTGGATGTCTAGTAGGTTTTTGACCATACGTTGTATAATTTGTTTTTTGTAGTTTTCTGACGTTATTTCTTTCACCTTGGGTTTATTTTGCGGTTTTGCTGGTTTTTTACACAAAGCGGTTTTTGTTGGTGTGCTTTGTTGTGTTTTAGTTCGTATTTGTTTAAGCATGTGGCTTTATATGAAGCTTTATGGTGTATAAAGATACAATATAGTGTAATAAAAGATTTAGTTTTTACAAACTAAAAAGAAAAACTGTAGAACAAAAATACAAAAAAGAAAAGCAAACACACAAAAAACGCGCAAACAACAACTCATCAACTTAGACAGATTAATTAGTATATTATGTAGTTTATTTTAGACACGAAAAGAGCTTCTAACAATTAGCAGGTGACCGTTTGACCCTCGGCGTGGCTGAATTAAATGAGCTGAAACAACAAATAATTGACTTAGCATGCCACACCGCTGGTTCCGCGCAGGTCACAGCCATAGGTTTAATAGATAATTACCCAACTCGAACGGAAAACGGGAAAGCGGTTCTTGAAGTTATCGTTGTTGTTAAAGATTTTCAGCCCAGACTGTTGAGCTATTTTAGGATTCTTAATGGTCGTAACGTGATTATTTTTGCTGTTGACCAATGGGTTTTTGAAAGAGACATCGATCGTGGATTTCTGGGGGAAGCAATCGCAAGCAAACTCATTTTTCCCTACTCAACCCTGCAGGGAGAAAGTTACCTATACGCTCAGGAATTAATCCTTAAAAAACGGTTGATTCTTGAATCCTTAGAAAACCTCTCTATTGGTTACCCTGAACTTGTCTATCATATGCAGATTAAACCACAGTTTTTCCTTTACGATGTACTGCTTAAACGCATTCGTGTTTTTCCTTTGCTCGCGTATGAAATGTCAAACATGCTGCAGGGAAGCAGTATTAAGGATGAAGAGCAAGCGCTCAAAAGTTACGATGACGCCCTTAAGCAGTTGGAAGCGGATGGACAAATCAGTCGCATAGACGGGCACGTCACTGTTTCCAAGGAGTTGGCGGTTCAGAGCCGTAATCCAAAGGTGCGGTTCATCAACCTTACAAAAAATGCTCCCCGCACCCTATTCACGTCATTCTTTGGCGTTTTCCCGCAACTGCTAAATATTATTGGGCAAAACACGCAGGCTTTCATTAAGACCCAAAAAATCAGTTTACGATTGTTACAAACGGATATCAACCCTAATTGTTACGCGATTGACCCTCAGAAATATGTTTTTGTACCCACCTCAGAGGGGCTGGTTTCGCTTGCTGATAAAGTGAACATTTCTGGGTTTGCCCAAAAAATGTTCGTAAACGAGAAACCGACGAGTGTAACTTTTGAACCAATCGGCGGAGTACTAAACGATATTTACCTAATAACAGCCCAAGTAAACGGTACAGAACGCAAAGTACTGGTTAAACGGTTCAAAGAATGGTCAGGCTTCAAATGGTTCCCCCTTACGCTATGGTCCTTTGGCGCTAGAGCATTTGCGGTTTCAGGAAAAGCACGCTTAGCCAAAGAATGTGCAACCAGCGAGTTCCTGCGGACACGAGGATTCAATGTACCCAAGATTTTGTATGTGAGCAATCCTGAAAGGCTGGTTTTCATGGATTTCATAGAAGGCGAAGATTTAAGCCATTCAATCAAACGGTTAGCCTTAGAGCCAAAACCAGCAGAAAGCAGAGAACTTGTCTTTATTGAGACTGCAGGGGAATTGTTTGCCAAAGTTCACTCTCACGGCATGACCTTGGGCGATACTAAACCTGAAAACGTCATGATTGGCAAAGACGGCACAGTTTACCTTCTTGATTTTGAACAGGCAACTCAGGATGGTGATAAATCGTGGGACATCGCCGAGTTCCTATACTATTCAGGGCATTACTTGCAGCCGCTTCAAAATAACGGTGCCGCGGAAGCCATAACTGAAGCATTCATCAAAGGCTACCTCAAAGGCGGCGGAGACTTAAAAAACATCCAAAAAGCCGAATCTGCAAAATACACGCGGGTTTTTAGCGTCTTCACAATGCCGTCAATCATCCTCGCAATAGCAAACACCATTAGGCGAACAAAAGAAAACGTTGCATAGTTATTGCATGTTATTTTTTGATTCGTGTTCCATCCAGTCTTTTATCAGCATGGTTGCGGTGCAGTCGTCTTGGTTGTAATCGATGACTTTTTCCAGTTTTTCCTTGTTTTTTGTTGGGTCTTGGATGTATTGGAAGTATAATGCGATTGATTCCATGGCGTTTACGTCGGCGTGTTTCCATTTGTAGCCGATGTAGGCTGCAACTTGTTTTAGCCCGTTTCCGTATGTTGGGAAAGCAAAATTGGCTGTAGCGTCTTTGTAGAGGTCTCGCATGTTGGCAAGTATTGGTTGTGCCTCTTTTGATAGGCCATAGCGGTCAATCAACCGTTGAATGTGTACTTTCTCGTAATTATGCCAATGATAAATAATGTAATCGTCTTGTGATAGAACCCAGTTTAGGAATTCTTGAAACATTGCCTTTTCGTCTTGCAAGGTATGTGCAACAAACGGGATGTATTCTGCTTTTCCATTTGACCGCACAATAACACCGATTAAGTAATCGATTGCAACAAGCTCCTCTTCCTGAACCTGTTCACCCGTACCTTCAAGGTCTAAGAAAATTTCGACAGTTCTTTGAGGAAAATCGCAGGCACCCAGACAAGTATGTTTGCCCCACACGAGAGCACGCGAATTATGCAGGAACTTGTTGGCGGTTTTTTCGCCTATACCTTTGATTGAAGTTAAATTGTCTAAGGACGCCTTGGCAAGGTCTTCTACAGTAAAAAGGTTCTTCTCTACAAGTTTTTGCTTAAAAGATGAACCAACGCCGCTTACAAGCGATATGTCTCTTGTTTTTATTGCCTCTTCGTTGTTGAAGGTTTCCCAAGGCCAACAGCAAGCACCATATGTTGGGTTAACTTTTTTGCCGTTCAAGATTTCACGAATATCGCTGATTTTTTTGATTAGTTCCGCTTCGTTGTAAGCGTGTTCGGTTTCTTGTTTGTCACGGTTTATTATGTAAAACGTTTCAGGCGTGTAACCTTGGATTTTTCCCAGCAGGTAATTGTAAAAGGCTGTTTGAAAAACGTGAGTGTTCTGTATGTTTCGTGAAAGCTTGATTTCTTTTACCACATAGAAATAGTTGCCAAAAACGGATTTTTGACCAGTGTGCTTTTCTAATACATCGAAGATGCCGTTTAATCCTTCAGGCTTGTAAAAACCCGGCAACCCGCACAGTATTGAGACACTTTTTTGCATTTCTGTAAGCAAAAGCTTGAAGCCTTCTTCCAAACTGTCATATTTAACTGGTTTCAGTCCAGGATAAGCCGATGCAAGCACTTCCTTTTCGTGCGTTTTTCCTTGTTCAAATAACATTTTGTCATATTCGTTTAGGGGGTCTTTCTTTTCTTCAGGACCAAACTGGTCACAATACACCATAAACGGGGAAACACAATAATTGTATACCGTTCGAGCAGTTATCATGTAATTGGGAGTTCCAGACATACATTTTTTGTAAACCTGATTGATGTCTAACGGCATTTTTTCATTACCTGTTTTAACCAGCCTATCTATTCAACAATTTAAAACAGGTACGAGTATAAACCTTGTTACCCATTGGATACAATGCAACTATTTCAGCGGTATTCTGAATAAAAAAGTGAGTTTATATTTTCCTTTCATTCAAATATTCTTGCAGGTCGTGACTGTTTTTGAGCGGTAAAATCTATTTTTATAAAGGTGCCAGCAGGGTTAAGGTTGTAACTGAAAGTGAAGGCTACTGGCTTATTGAAGCGTTAGAGGATTTTGTAGATTATGTTGATGGCGAACGGGTTTCGATTAATGTTGGTGAACGTCGTTTGGTTCCTCCTGACGCTTTGAACAGTGAGATGGTTTCGTCTAAGGTGAAAACGCCTGTTTTTGAGCAGCAAATGGAGAAGAAAACTATTCAGCGTATGGTTGAAGAGTCTAGGGATAAAAAGCAGGCTGCTGAGTTGTCTGGTAAGAAGTGTTAACCAGTTTTGACGTTAAAGTTTTGTTCATAAATCGATTTATTTGTAATAATTATTCACTTTCAAAAGCATTGTTTAATAAGTCTTAATAAACATTTTTGGTTTTTTCTGTTAATGATGCTCCCAGACAGTTTAGGCAGAAAACTTCGCTTCGCTTTTCACAGCTTAGGATTAAGCTGCTTAGGCGGCGCCATATTCCTGCAAATACTTGTCTTTAGTGACATCGTTTCCCGCGGCTACTTCCTGTACATCTATCAAAAATTGATGCGGCAAACAAAATAACACAAAAAAAAGGGTTTTACAAAAAAGTGAAAAATCAAGATTACTTGCTGGCTTTAGGCTTGCTTTGACCTTCTTTCTCAGAAACGGGTTTCATCGGTTCACCGCAACAAACAATCTCGCATGGCTCGCAACCACAAGGATCTTCAACCAAAACAACTAATCCACATTCGTCACATTCAAATTTGTCGCCTTTCTTATTCACCAAAAATAAACACCTCTTAAAAATTCGCTAAATATCTAAAAGAAAAAACAATCTAATAAAAATAGCCAAACTACACCTCACGTCATAAGGTAAACAGGTTTTTGAGCGAAAAGTTAACCAACAACCTTGCCATGATTCATCGGGACTAAAATGGTCGAGACATACTACGTCCACTTAGATTTCAAAAATAAAAATGGCAATTGGTCAATCAACCTGCCCTTCGTATGCGACAAATGCGGCGTCTGCTGCACTCTTGAAGACTTCTTAAACGCTGGAAAAATCCAAGGTACCCCCGAACAAAACCCGGAAGCTTACGCCAAATTTGATGCACTTAAAGACGAGTTGGGCAAGCTTTTTGAAGAAAGCGAAGAAAAATATGAAAAATACGTCGAAACCGCCAAGTGCCCGTTTCAAACAGGCAATATCTGCTCGATTTACGCGATTAGACCAGACGGTTGCAGACAATTTCCAAACACGCCATTTGGTATGCTCTCTGAAGACTGCAAAGCACTTGACAGGTTCAAAAAACAACGGTTAGCTCTCAAAAGAGGACGCGCATCCAAAGAAACAGACTACTTCACAACAGACCCAATCAAGACAGTCAAGTTTTCGGAGGCGCAATATCAAAGGTGCATCGTTAAGCTTCGCCGTGCAGGAATAACTGAAGAGGAATTAGCACTTTTTAAAACACTTAACCTGTAAGATTAAAAATTAGAAAAAAGTGGAGTCTCAAAATTTTCAAACCTTTTTGGTTGAAGCCTTTGATCCACTTCCTAATTGTATTCAGGCTTGGTCTGAGCCTTATTGTTGCAGACGGCTCATCTAAACAGTGTCTTTGACGCAAACAGACTCTTTTTACCGTTTGAATCTGCTGCTTCACGGCTTAGATGCTCTCAACATTCTGCATGTTCAGCCCAAAGAGGCAAAGTCTTAATCACGCACTGATTTTACTGCTGTTTTAATCAGCACGTTTCAATGCCTCAATGCATTGCATCTAAAGCTTGCTCCCAAGCCTGCAATTAACTTTAAAGAATAAACAAAGCTATTAAGTTTGCGACAAAAATGGTGCAAAACAAAACAAAAATGTTCCAAATAAAACTTAAAAAAAAAAGTCAACCTATTGAATCCCATCAGACCCCCATAATGATTGTATATTGAAATTTATAAGAGCAGGTCAAACAACGCTTTTTACAACATCAAACTATTCAAAACAAGGGTTTACTGTCATGAAAGATGTCCTATTGTGCCAACAAATTTAAGTTCCTAACGCGTTAACTGTTTTTAATTCGAAGTGTCGTTTGAATGCCATATGATTTAGAAGAACTTGGAAAGTTTCGTCTATCAGGAAAAATTTTGCGTGAAGCCCGCGAAGAAATGCGTGGCTACGTACAAGAAAACATGCCAATAATTGATGTTTGCGAAAAAGCTGAATCGCTTATCCGTATGAAAGGCGGTCAACCAGCTTTTCCCTGCAATGTCAGCATAAACGAGGTCGCCGCACACTACACTTCACCACCAGGTGACAAAAACACTATCCCTCCAGGCTCAACAGTCAAAGTTGACATGGGTGTACAAATTGACGGGTATGTAACTGACACCGCCTTTAGCGTTTCGTTTAACCCTGAAGGCAGAAGCATGATAGCAACAGCTGAACATGCCCTAAAAGCTGCAATTGATAACATTCATGGGGACATGTCAACTGGACGTATCGGCGGCATAATTGAAACAGCAATTAGAAACAGGGGCTTCAAACCCATTAGCAACCTAACAGGCCACTCTGTAGGCAGATACATTGTTCATGCAGGAACAAGCATTCCCAACGTCGCCACATTATCCACCAGTAAAGTTCATGCAGGCGAAATCTTCGCGATTGAACCATTCGTTACCCAACCGGACGCCATTGCACGTGTTGATGACAGCCCACAAAAAACAATCCACCGTCTCGTACGAGCTAAATCAACCAAAAATGCTTATGCCAAACAGCTCTTGAAACATATAGAAACAAACTTCAGAACCCTGCCGTTTGCGGAACGTTGGCTAATCGGTGTCGTCCCCAAAGAACATCATGCTGAAGCATTCAAAGAATTGTTAAAATCAAAAATTGTAACAAGTTACCCAGTGTTTGTGGAAGCAAGCAGAAGACCTGTCGCACAAGCAGAACACACGGTTCTAATAAAAGAAGATGGCTGTGAAGTTTTAACTTAAAAAAAGGAAAAAATTGCAGGTTAGACTGCGTAAGTTTTTTCTTTTTCTTTTATTTCTTTGTAGATGCCGGTTATCATTTGTTTTTCTTCAGGGCATTTGGGGCATGCGTCAAGTTGTTTGAAGACGTAGTCGCCGCGTTGGAATTCACGGGTGGTTTTTGTGCCACATTTTTTGCATTCAATGATTGTCATGACTTTTGGTGCTTCAGTTTTCATTGTTGCTGCTCTCCGTTTAGTTTGATAGAGTACAGCTGCTGATAAGGCTAACGCGAATATGCCTATTATGATTAGGAAGCCTGCTTCGACTTCTTTGCCAAGTGTGAACGCGTAAACCGCGGCAAACAAGGCCACAATGGATAGTCCCAAAACGATTAGGACTATGAACATTAGGTAGGTTGAGATTTTGTTTGCAGTTGATGTTTGGTTTTGTGTAGTCATTGTTTCATGTTCCCCCAATTTTATTGTCCTATTCCGATGCTGTTGCCTACACCAAAGATGATGATTGTATCGCCTTCTTTAGTACGTTCTTGGATTAAGGTTTTGACTCGTTCAATTGCTTTTTCTGCTGCGTCGTGAATTTCTTTACGCATCGGTGAAACTGCGTCTCCAATGTCTTCTTTGACTATGACGGCGTTTATTGGAATCTTGTATTTAACGAGTTTTTCTTCAATCTTGAATGCGTCAACACCTGGACCACCGATTGCGGAGCCAATGCCTTCTGCTACTTCGCCGACTTCTTCGCCTTCAAGTTTTAAGCCTGCGTCAATCATGACCAGCATAGCGATTTTGCCTTGGTTTTCTTCGATGATAGTTTCGATTGCATCACCTGGTTTACCAACGTTTCCGCCTGGACCTTCAGCTTTCATGACGAGTGCGGTACGTCCTTCGATTGGTACTGTTGCTACGACGCAGTCTTTGTAGACTTTGCGTGTTTCGTAGCCAAGCATTAGTTGACTTGCGATTAGTGGGCCAACGCTGTCACCGATTGGTTGGCCATTGGCGAATGCTTTAAGTGCTGCTGAGTATGCTTCTGCTTCTTTCATTACGAGTGGAAGTATCATTTGTAGCTGCATGATGATGTAGAGGCTCAGGGTCTTTTTGCCTTGGATGTAGAAGTGCCTTACGACTTTGTATAGATAGTTTAATGCCATGGCGGCTTCAAGTGTATTTTCCATGTTGTTGACTTGTACTTCGTCGCATTGGGGCGCCATGAGTTTTACTTCGTCTTTTAATCGTTGATCTCGTACGTCAAGGATGTGGTCAAGTTTACCGACGATACCTGCCGGGTCCATGCTTTGTGGGCTGATAGTGAAGTAGTCGAGGTATCTGTCGACGCGTGGTGCAATATCATTTGTTGGTTTTCCGATCTCTTTTATTGTTTCTATTGCGGTTTTGCGGCCTTCTTCTTTGATGAATTTGAGTTTGTGCAGATGGCTTTCTACTTCTCTTATCATCATGTACATTTGGATTCTTTGACCGTAGAAGATTAGTACAATGAAGAAGACGTAAGTGAGCAAACTTAGGTAGGCTGTCCAATCGTTTGCTCCGCCGCCGCCAAGTAATTGATTAGAATGAACGGGAAGATTTAGTGTTAATCGAGTAATTGAGTCGCTTGTGGGCATTAAAGTCACGTTTTACACCACTTCTCAAAAAAACTATGGTCGCTTAGTTATAAAGCTATGCCAAATAACCCTATAAAATCGCCTAAAATTAAATTGTAAAAGTAGGCAGCCAGCTTTCCCGATTTCACGCGGCCGAAGACCGCACTACAGTTAGGAACGGAACGCGGTTTAACTTCTGAGTTCGGAATGGGATCAGGTGGAACCCGCGCCCTCTGGCCGGCAAACCTATCACTACACTACAACCCAACCTTATAAACCTTCATTTTTTCGAAAGATGCTATTTGTTGATTTGACAATTTTTGTTGTTTGTTATCTAATACATAACCTAAATCAAAGTTTTAGCACATTTTTTGATAATTTTAGTTGAATATTATGATTATGACGCTGATGGATTGCTGATTGTTTGGGTTTGAAAATAATGATTTTTGAGTTTTGGCTGGCTTTCACACGGGGCTTTTTTGGTTTTTTGAAGACCTTGTTGGGCAAGGTTGCGGCGGAATCAACTGTTTTCAACTGGCTATTACGCCTTTTTTGATCAAGCACACCTACCTTTTAGAGATTTTTGGTTTTTAATTTTTGTTTGCTTTTACTTGCCAAAAGATTTTTTGTGTTTTGGCTGCGTTTGTTTTGGGTTGCTTTGTTGAATCTGTATTAGTGATGGTTGCAGAGTGCGTCTAGGAAAGTCGGGTGACGTTGGGAAAAGTCAAGTAAAGCCAAAAATGATAACCATAAAAGTATGAACCTGCGGTGACATCGAAATGACACGCAAAATAGACTACCCACCCGCTGCATATCAAGAAAAAGTTTTACAGGTAAACCAAAAGCTTTAAAGAAAGCCTATGCGGGTTTAGTTTAGAAGCCAGGTAAGTTTGGGCGGGTAGATCAGCCTGGCATGATCGCCACGTTGGCATCGTGGAGGTCGCGGGTTCAAATCCCGCCCCGTCCACCATTAAAGCAACCTTGTTACTTTTGATTTTTGAGTAAATGGTAATGTTCTTAAGATTTGAAATAGTTTTAGAGTTTAGGGACTTTTTATGAGCGAAATGGATAATGTAAAATCTGAATTAGATGACCTTAAAAACCGTGTAAAAAGCCTTGAAGCACACATTAAACAGCATGAAGTTCAAGGACACCATCATACCCATTAGTTTTTGAAAAAAGGGTGCCAGTTCAAACAGCCTGTTTTCATGGAATAATTATTGAATTAAAACCCGAAAAGAAACGTACTGGAAGTTATTTATCTCAAACCATTTTTTGTTAAGCAAACATAGAAAACCCACCTTTTCTCCTAAAAATGTAACTTGGTAATTGCTTTAAAAAATCTGAAATCTGATGTTGTACTAAACATTATCCAGTTGGGTTTTTTGAAGCGGACGCTAATTTTGGAAAAATTATAAATAGGAAGCGGGACGTGAAACATGGAAAGGTTAAGGGAGAAAAGAATAGGGTGAAGTTGATTCGAGCAGTATCTGTAGTTACTTTGATTGTTATGGTTTTGTCAGTAGGTTTAGCTTCCGCTTTGGAGCAGAATGAAAGCTCAGTTGAACTTTTCATGGCTGGAGACACCAAAGCACGTGGAGAAGACACAAGCCTAAGAATATTGTTTACCAACAACGCTGACCTAAACTTGTCTGTTTACTATATTGGCGTACACTTTGATTGGATGGATACAGACCAACTTATCGGAACCAATTATGCCAGCGACCCAAAAATTGTTGAACCCAGCAAGAACCTTAGATCGGAAATCATTAACTACACTGTTCCTACTTCAGCATCGCTTGGAGCCCATAGTTACTACATCGGTGTTGACGGATACGACGCAAACGGTGACCCATTTTCTTGGACATCCAATGAATACACACTTTACGTAACCAACCCGACTAACACAAACGCACCCACAGCCACTCCAACCCCATCAGCGAGTAACCCCGAAACTATGGATTTAACAGTTTTAGTTTATGGCTTGGTCGTAGCGGCGGTCGTTGCAGTTATAGTGGCGGTTGTTATCATTACAAGACGCGGTGGTAAAAGCTCACCAAAATCCAAGTCTGACGAACCTGCGGCGCCTAAGTCAGAAGAGAAACCAGATGACGGACAAGACTTCAGCATTTAATGCTGAATTTTCTTGAACCTCTTTTTATTAATCACGGCTTTTGTGTTTTTGGCAAAGAGTTAAATTAATCGCCCATCAAGGTTTTGCTACGGGATTGGATGTTTAGTAACTGTGAGGTTCTTACGCCGTTGGGAGGGGCTGGCGTCCCTACAGTGTGGATGGAAAACAACAAGAAATTCCTTGGCAGCTACACGTGGCATACTTCAACTGCTAAAGGAGTCGGCAACGCACGGAACGAATTGATCAAAAAAGCGGAGGCGTCCCTGGTTTTGTGGCTTGACTCAGACATTGAGCTTGACTTTGACCCTGTACCCGTTTTGCTTGAAGTTATGGAAAAGTTTCACGTTTCAGGCGTCTGCGCTGGTCAACTTACAGTCGGCGACAAATGGTTCCTTAAAGTTGCAGCTGAAATGGACAAACTTGAGATTGAACGTCATGGCGGCATCAAAATTGTTGAATCCCGAGCCTTCCAATGTGGCCTTTACAAACGTGAAGACCTGCTTAAAGTGGGCGGGTTTGACCCAGCGTTTGACGTGGCAGGCGAAGACAACGACGTAATCCGGCGCATGATAGCACAGGGCATGCTTGTCCTGCAGTGTAACAAGATTATCGTTAAGCATCACGTTAATGAACAAACTTACTGGCGAAAATTCAAAGGGTACCATAAAGGGTTCAGTCAACTAGCTGCCACCGCAAAAAGTGAGTATCAACCTGAAACTCAAGGTTCAGCACTTGATTTCAGCATGTTCCGTCGCATGCCGCTAAAGTATCCTCTTTACAAGTTAAAAGAAAAACTCTCGTTAATGTGAAGTGAACAATGGTGATTACGCCTAAAATTTTAGCCTTTTTTGTTACAAACCGTTGTAACGCGCGTTGTAGTCACTGTTTTAACTGGAAAACCCAGCCCACTGGCGAGTTAAGTCTTGAAGAAATCAAGAAAATCGACTTTAGCATTTTTGATTCAGTTTCAATTACGGGTGGAGAACCCACATTACGAACGGACCTTGCCGAAGTCTGCAGTCACGTTGCTAAGAACAAGATTTACCTAAACACCAACGGGTTAAAGCCTGAACGCATCCAAGAAGTTATTGAACGAGTTGGAGCGGGCATGGTCAACGTTACGGTTTCGATAGATGGAACACGGGACGTGCATGACCAAATTAGGGGTGTGGACTGTTTTGACTTAGCCGTCGAAACAATCAAACTGTGCCGAAAAGCAGGCGTAGAAGTAACTATACTTTCAACAATTTCGCGGTACAACATTGGCAACATCCCAGCGTTGATGGATTACCTCAAGAATGAGGGTTTATTTTACAAGAAGGGTGACATAGTCTTCAATATTGCCCGAGGGTTAGAGCACGCTTTCAACGTTGATGAGACAGTGGGTTTTTACCATAACCCCAGAGACGACAAAACAGTTTTGACGCTTGAAGAACTTAAAAAGGTCTACGCCACAGTCAAACCGTATATGGCGAACCAGAACAGTGTTGTTTGGGATTACTCAATCAAAATGTTAAGTCAACACAAGAAGCTGGTTGCCTGTTATGCAGGTAACATGGAAATGGTACTGCATGCAAACGGTGACGTAGCTGCCTGCGAGTACACTAAGCCATTTGCGAATGTGCGTGATTACGATTTTGATATACTAAAGCTGTGGAACAGTCAAACCGCAGAAGCAATCCGAAGCAAACTGTGCAAATGCTACTGTATTCACCCATGCAATTTGAACACAGCAATCCCCAGAACCCTAACAGGCATCGTAAAATTAGCCCCAGACATACTCAAAAACAAGACCAAGCTGCTTAAGCGAACTTAACAGGCCTTTGCCATTTACGTTGAGTAGTAGCTTGAGTTTTCTGTCAAGTTTGCCATTGCGAATCTTTCTGCTAAAACTTCGTCGACAAACACGCTGTTTTTGCTCATCCGTTTCATTTCGCTTTCTTTACCTTTTTGTAGCAGTTTTTTTGGCACTTTGGTTTCCGGGTTGGGGTAACCTAAAACCTGCATTTTTAAAGGGTCCATGTGGGTTCTTACTGCGAGGTTCTTGTACCAATGTTCAGCGGGCGTTTTTAGTTTGGCGTTGTCCCAAGCGATTTTTTCGTGAGCAATTATTTCGTCGAATTCTGGGCAATCTGGCGAATTTTCGTCTAAAATGTGACCAAGCTCGTGCCGAATGGTTAGTTTGGTTTCGCTTGTTAGGCGACCTTGGTCTATGTCACGTTTAGCGGCGATTATGACTTCGTTGCCTGTTACCTCAGAGACGCCTCCATTGTCGTAGGAGTTAACGGCTTTAATGATGTACGATTCAAACTTTTTTTGAGCTTCGGCGCCGTATTCTGCTTTTAAAAAGTTTTTTGCGTACTCATTCATTTGTGCTTCTATCTTCTTGGTGACTGACTGCAAAGTCTTCTCCAGCCTTCTCCTTTCTCAAGTCAGCCTATACCGTAAAGATAATTTAATGGCTTGTTCCATTAAACAAAATATATCCAAAACTGAAACATCAAAACCAATTTTACCGCTAAAAAATCAAATAAAACATAACAATTAACGGGATTTACAGTTGAATTCTTCACCGTAGCATATTTATTTGACAGAGTTTCTTGTATGGGTTCTATGTCTTCTTATAAGGAACTGAAAAAGCCTCTCCTCACAAAGAAAGATGAGGAATACGAAATGCTAATTGAGGTTGCAGAAGACTACATCAAACAGAAGACAGACAAAGCCCTTGAGAAAAGCGGCACCGCTGTTGAAGTAGTCATCCGTGAACGCCTAGTTTGCAGAGGCTTTAACGTAAGCTTGAACCCTAACGTGAAACTTGAAGGTTCAGAACTCAAAAACAGCATGTTTATTCTTGACTCTATATCTAACCCAAGCCAAAAAGAGTATGCGCCAAGCGAAATCAAAATGGTTATCCAAGTTTTAAACTGTGCCGACGCAGATTCACTTGATAAAGTTAAGGCTCAGTTTGATGAACTCAAAAAAATTGGCAAATATCTGCAGTTTGCAGTTGTAGTTCTTTCAGAAAAAGTTGGCTACACTCACGAAATCACCACTGAGAAACTTGGTGACAAAGCTTACCGCTGCTTTACACTGGTTAGCCGAAAAGCCCACCCCAAAACTGGCGGCTTATATAATGAAAACGCAGTTAATGATATGCTCAAAAAGAAGGAACTGAAAAAAACGGGCGACTGGGACGCATTCATAGCTGCAATAAAAGCAGCCTAAAAAACAACTTAACTTTTTGTTTCGAGCCAGTTTCTTGAAGCAGCAACAGTTTTTCCTGCAAACTTGATTTTTAAGGCGTCTTCGTAGGGGCATAATTCGACGCATCGGGCGCAGAGCATGCATTTGGATTCTGTTACGTCGCCGCCTCTTTTTTCGTACATGTCTGTTGCTTGAGTGGGGCAGACGCGTTTGCAGACGCCGCATTTGGTGCATTTGTGCTCGTCTTTTTCCAGTTTGGTTAACGCCATTTGCTTGAAAGGTGTGAATGTGCTAAATAAGCCAGTTAGGGCTCCTAGAGGGCAGATGCGGCACCAGAATCTGCGGTACGCAAGTGAGAGAATTATTACAATTGACAAAATAATTAGGTTAATGCTCGAGATATAGCCACCAATTATCCAGAAGGGCCCATACGTGATTTGGGAAATGTAACTATAGTTCATAGAGCCGATGCCTGCTTCAAGTAGTGAACATAGGGGACGCATGGGGCAGACGAGGCAGAAAGGTTCGTTGATGCTGCTTACGATTCCTGCTTCAGTTCCACCAGGACCACCAGCGCGTGTGCCCGGAATCAGTTCAGTACCAAAAATGTAAGATGAAGCAAATATCACGCTCAAAATCAGGAAAACCGCGATTATGACATATCTTGATTGACCAAGTTTTTTGCTTGTAGAATCAGAAAATGTCAGGTGCCTCCGTTTAGTTGCTTTACGCAGCCTCGTGAGTACGTCTTGGAATAAGCCGAAGGGACATATCCAACCGCAGTAGGCTCTGCCAAAAACCAATGCAGCAACTACAAGTGAACCTATGACTACGCCGATTTTTTCAAGCCCCGTTGTTGAATATATTACTTCGTAGCCTCGGGGGTAGTTCCAGAATGGGAAAATGTAGGCTTGCAGTTGCCAAATTGCGCAGGTGACGGTTCTGCCGTTGGGGTAATAGCATGCTAAGAAGGGTGCTGGTATGCCGTCTGGCATTTGGTTACCTAACAGGTCAGAGCCTAAAAGGCGGTCGCGTGGCGAAATACCTAGTGGCGCCCAAAGGGGTTGGTCGAATGGACCTAAAATTAAACCCATGAAGATTGCGATTACGGCGATGATTTGGACGTAGAATCGCAGGTTGCTGATTTTTCGGGTTTTATCTTTGGTAAATTTAAGTATTAATGCGATGCCTGCTACAGCAGCTAAAATATAGAAAGGTACTGCTATGCTTGCAGGGATTTCCCAAACCATTAGGACTGCCCCGCTTTACTTTTTAGCCTGATTAATGTTGCAAATGTTACTGTAAGGGCAACAGTTATGGCTGTTAAGATAATTACTGAGTGTTGCTGGTAAAATGAGCCTTCATCTTCTAGGTAACCATAGTCGTAGCGTAAAATCGTCACCTCACCGGTGAGTCCCCACAGATTTATCATGTCACCGGGAAGTAACTGCCAATTTTCGCCTTCAGCTAAAAAAACGCTACCCCTTGTAATTATGCTCCATTCGCTTGGGTGAGACGGGTTTGAAGCGTTATAGCCCAAATTCACGGTTTGCTCACCTTGCCCTGCAATGTACATGCGGAGGTAACCTAATCTTCGCGGGTTATAATTTGATGAATAAAAATTGTATATTGTTACGTCGCAGTTTTTTGCTGAAAACTCTAAACTTCCCAAAGGACGAGAACCGTTAAGTGTTAAATTGTTAAAGGTCCATACGCCGTTTTCAAGTTTAGCGTTTGTGTAGGTTCCGTTAACTGCAAACCTGATTGTGCCGTTATCAGCAGGGTTTTTGAAGGTTTCTTGTGGCGTAAAGGTTGTGATGTTTTGTGCTTGAACAGGCTGGAATAGGTTGGGAATAGATAAAGTGATAAATAAAGCGGTAAAAGCTAACGTGTATAATGTTTTGCGGGTTGTCAAAGCACCACGTATAACAGAATATGACAAACTGTTTAGCTATAAGGCTTTTCAACAAGTTCTTTTTAAATAAAAATTGGTACAACAAAAAGGGTTGGGTGGAACACTTAGGCTGTACCTTCTTTTGTTGGGCGCTTAGTCTAGGCTTGCGCTGTCCACCAGGTGTGCTGTTCCATCGGGACAATAAACCTTCTCGCCCACGTTTACTCGACGGTAACGTTTCATGCAGGGCTGCTGCATTCCACACCCGTCACAATCTCGCGAAATCACTCTAAATTTTCACCCCTCTCTTCGCGAATAACCATATCATGGGCATTCAACTCTTATAAGGAAATTTACGGGCAGGTACTTGGTTTTTTAAAAAACAATGGCTAAAATACAACTAAAAAGCGCAAATAAAATATTTTATAACTTGTTTTTTAAGTGTTTGCTTGAAAACAACAAGCCCAGAATCAATGTGACTACGGAAAGTAACAGCAAAACTGCAAGCAGCGATATTTCTGGAATGTACGAGTCAGTAAGTGCAGGCGAATTTGTAGTTGGGAGTGTTGGTGAGGGTGAAGTTGAAACTGTTGGAGAAACAGATGTCGAGGGGGTCAGTCGCGACATTTTGTATCATAAAAGGTGCAGTTGCTTGTCCACCTTGCGCCTCTGTAACAGTTATCGTGTAAATTCCTGAAGCTATTGTGGGAACAATAAAAGAAATTCCAGTGCCGGTTAATTTGTCAGTAGTGGCTCCCGATGGGGTAACGTCAATGTTCTCAATTTTTACTGCTACAGGCTCATCTGGAGTAAAGGAGTATCCTGTAATTGAGAGGTTATCTCCAACATAACCCGAAGTTTTTGAAAGAGAAATCCACGCGGCTCCTACTTTGAATGGCGAAATTGCAGAGTTACCATCAGCGTCTGTCACGTTTATTGTGTAATACCCAAAGGACAAGTTTGGAACTATAACCAAGGCAGTAAATGCGCCTGAAGAGTTAGTTGAAATGCCTGAAGGCGTTATGTCTAATGCGCTAAAACGTATGGTGATGCTTCTTGTTGCAGCAAAACCTGCTCCTTGAATCGTTATTGTGTCTGCTGGGTTGGCGGTGTTTGGATTAACTGTTATTGCCGGAGGTGCTTCAGCTGCTGTAGTATACGTTAACATGGTAATTGACAGCAAAAGGTATACTGTAATTGTTGCCTTCTTGATTATTGCTAACTTCATATGCTGGTGTTGTTTTGTTTCTTTTTTATAATTTGCTGTTTTTCTATTTTTTTAAGAGGTTTTTTGCTTTATAGCAATGATTTTTTGCAACTTTTTTTATTAAAGGAAACGCAAAAGTCAGGAAATAAAAAAGAAAATTAAATTGAAGTTAGAAAGTTGGAGTTTTAACAAGTTTTTTCTTGTAGGCTACTGCTGCAAATGCTGTGGCAAAGAGCACCAGTGGAACGGCAGCTAACAACGGGAATTCTGGAATTACCCAACCTTGGACATTCATGGTTGAATCGATTTTCCATGTTATTTGGGAAACGCTGGTTGGGCTTGTTGTGGTTTCGGTTCGGTCAACTTGTTCTACGAGAATGCCTGTTTCTTTGTCAAAGTAGTAGTCTCTTGTTGCTATGTAACCGCCTGTTGCGTTATTGTCAACTAACCTGGCGTGGTTTGTTGCTCTGGCTCCGCTTTCATAGTTTCTTGTTGTTGTGTCAAGTACTGTTAATCCATCTTCTCCGTTAGGGTGCAGTTTGTCGCCTACGTTAAGATTAGCGCCAATAATGGCGACGAAGCCGTATCCTTCTCCTGTTAAGAGATTGACGTTGCCTCTTTCTGCAACTGGGTCGCCGTTAATGAAGTAGTATGGCGTGAATGTTTCAACGTTTGTTGTGTTCACTGTGCTGATTCTGACTTCAACGTGTGATGTTCTGTTTACATCGATTAGGTCTTGGGGTATTGAAGCGTACGGATCACTGGTTGTCCAGTAACTGGATACATGGTAATCAAAAACTTGACCAGCACTTACTCCGGGGGTAATTGTTTGAGCTTTAACGTTTCCAACGAGCGCTAAAGATGCAATGCATAAAATTAATCCTATTGTAAGCAGTCTGTTATTCAATTTAACACCTGACACCTATTCGATTGGTTCAGCTTTTAAATTTATTCCCAAAACCAATCAATGTAGCAGTTTTTGAGGACATTTTCAAAAGAATCAATAGGTTAACTGGATAGTATAGTCAAAACAGCTTTTGGAAGGCGGAAAAGAATAACTTAAACCCGCCCAAGAAAAACGATTCTTAGTTTTCTCCCACCCCCTGAAAAGCCTTGCTGAAGACTTAGGTTCCAAAGAAAAAGCCAGAGCGCCCGATTCATTAGTTAAAGTGGCTTTTTTTGCTGAGACGATACTCCAAGCGCCTATTCTGCTACCTACCAGTTGCAAGCCATCAGTATCCGTGTACCACCCAAAATTGGATGCACCTTGCTCATTTAACAGTAAAAATTCGGTGCAGCCGTTGAAGTTTAAACCTGAAAAATCCGCTGAAACTCCAATAGAGTCATCAGAAATTGAATACTTGATTTTTACAACCCCACGAAGATAGACTTGTTTAAAAACCGTTTTAACATTTAATACGCTTCTTAGCTCCATAATTTTGTTGTTTACCGGTTGAAGGTTTTGACGCCCAAGGTAAATTTTTTCGAACATTTTGTGAACCACCTCGTAGAGATTATTATTCACGTGCAAGTTACAGAACTGTTTTGTTGAAACCGTATCCAGCAGATAATGTTTCTCAAAAATACCTGTTTCTTTACCGAGGACTATTTTGGCGTTGCCAGAAAAAACGGTAGTATCTTGAAATTTAATGACTGGAACACCAAAGCCTATGCCTTCTTCAATTAGCTCTTTTCCATTAGAGACAAGTACAAGCCCTTTTTGGAGAGCTGCTGTTTCGAGGCAATGCGGTTTATTATCACGGTAAAGCCTCACCGACAAAACATCATTCAATGGATAAGTGACGCAGTCTACCGTTGATGAATTTACACGATAAGATTCTTTGCTAACCAACAAAAACACCACTCAAAAAGTTAATCCACAAATAAACGCCCCAAACAAAAAAAACCGCCAAAACACCACATAATAGAATCACAGACACTCTATTAACCTCAAACTTGGAAATTAAAGCAATCCACAACGGAAACAGGATAGACATAAAACGGGGCAAAGAAATCATGGCGCCAAAAGTCAAAATACCCAAAAAATAAACAGTAGCATAAACCATCAAAGACTTAGAAGTATTACTTAATTCTGCTATAAGAAAAGGCGGAACAAGTATTGACGCCCAAGCAGCTAACAGCAGAAACATGTGTTGACTTGGCAAACTCAAAAAAGCTTGCAAACCCTTCTGAGGCAAAAAACGTATAACCAGTTCTCTAAAAGAGTACATGTCCTGCCATTCCGTGGTGTGGATAAAGGCGAACCAATCATTTGCAGTTAATTGTCCATAAGCAAGCCACGCCAGCAAAGCCACGGTAGGCAGAAGGCAAAGAAGTAACTTGCGCTTTTTATTCTGAATACGACTTGCAAGGGTTTCAATTGCCATCGGGATGATAATTAGAATACCGACTGCCCGGGAGATGGCTGCAAAAGCCGCTGAAAGTGAGGCGGAACCCGTTTTACCTTTCTTAAAAAGCAGCCAAGCAAGTAAAACAAAGAATAGCATCAGGCTTTCACTATAAGCCACGGTTGTAAACAGGAAAACGTAGGGAGACAACGCAAAAAGCATTGTTGAGAGGAAAGCGACTGGTCGGCTTAGGTACTGTTCAGCCACTAACTGGTAAACAGGCACACAGAGGACACCGAAAGTTAGGCTGCAAGCGGCGAGAGATGCGGGCAAATTTTGAATTAGCTTATCAAAGACTCCGCTAAACAGGGGGTAACCGGGAAAGAAAGCGTAACTTTGGGTTGAAAATGTGTAACCGTTGGTTGCTATACTTAGGTACCATGCGCTATCCCAACCATAATAAAGGCTCAACCAACCTTTAGACAGACTGCCTGTTTGAAAAACCTGATTTTGAATGCCTGAAACAACGCCGTTGCCAACCCAGAAAGTACCAAAAGAGCCAATATCAAGAAAACTGTAAACAATTAGGCTTCCAAAGAGTTTGGCAAGTAAAATAAGCAGCGCTGAAGCAAACAGCCGTAAAGGAATTTTCAATTTCCCGAGCTTTAATTGTTTCTCAAAAAAGTCCATTAAAAATACCATTAAAAAATAAAGAAAAAATGGAAAAAGGTTATTGTTTATATTTGAAGTCTTTTGCCTAATCTTACTTTTCCAATGTATGCAGCTAAAGCAATAGCACTAAGAATCACTGGTAACACGACTATTGGAAATTCAGGTATCCAAGAGACACCGGTCCATGCAAGAATTTTTCCTCCGTCACCAACAGCCCATGCGTAGCTTGTCTGAAGGTCCACATCAGATTTCACACCGTGCACCGCAGCGATTGAATTAATGTTAACGCCGCCGAGAACACCAACTTGACCCATCCAATCTGTTCCGCCCCAATAAAGTGTTGTTCCGGCTGCTCCTGCTGCCCAAGCGCTAGTACTTGTGTCAATGCTTAAAGAGTTCAATGTAGCGTTAATTCTGTCAGCAACGTAACCAGTTGTGGTGTTAACTATGCCGCCGAAATTTATTCTTGCAAAAGTATTCCATGTGCTGGCGTTCATGTTGATGATTACACCTGTATTCCCAGTACCACCTACAGCCCAACCACTAGTTGAATTCAACATAACAATTGATTTAAGGTTGCTTGCAGTAGGGCTTGTAACTGTAACCCAGTTGCTTCCGTTATATTGAATTATTGTTCCGTTGTCGCCAACAGCCCAAACATTATTTGAATCATGAACCATAGCTACTGAACGAAGAGTTTTTGTCGTTGGACTGGTTTGTTGTGTCCATTGGGCACCATTCCAGTTAAGAATCAGGCCGTTTGCTCCAACTGCCCAGGCCGGTGAACCGTTAGAACCGGCTGTCACGCCGTATAATGCGCCGTTGATTGGGCTACTAGTGCTCATCACTGACCAGGTTCCATCTTTATACTGAAGGATAATGCCGCTGGTTGAGTTACCGCCCACCGCCAAACCTGCGTTTTCACTGATCATGACTATAGCGTAAAGGTTTGTTGTTGTTGGGCTGACTACACTTGACCATTTAGTGCCGTCCCACGAAATTATGGTTCCATTGTCACCTACTGCCCACGCTTTAGAATTTAGAAGTGTTGGGCTATTCGCGGCACTAACAATAGCTACTGAGTTGAGGTTTTGGGTTGTTGGGCTCGCGGTGTTAATGTCCGTTATTCCTTCTGCATACACAACTGAGACCGTAGAGAGCAATGATGCGATAAACAGCAAAACTGCTATTTTCAAATACAGTTTCATAAAGATTTTTCACCTGCCTAAAAATTCAACAGTGTTCACCATTCCCGCTTTAATATAAATTTGTGACTACAATGAATGAACTACGGTGAGTGCAAAACCCTGTTTTTCATCAGAAATACCGGAAAAAATGAACCTAAATAGAAGTCATAATAGCTTTTGTTATTTGTTCAGGCAAAGCGTCCCTGTTGGCGCGGGTTACTGTAAAGATTTCCATGTCTTCTTTTTGCTTTAAAGAAGTAATCAATGTATCCGTAGCCTTTGCATGTACAATTGCAAAAACCAGTTTACCACTTTCAACCGCCAAAGTCACTGCTTGCTTAAACTTTTCGGAGTACAATTCCATTGGACCAATCTCGTCAATGACAACAATTTGGCACTTCTGAACAGCTTCAGTGATGGCTTGTGCACCAATGTTGTCTAAGTCTTGAAGATTAACACGGTATTTGCCGACTTGTGGTCCAGCATTCTGGTTAATATGTGAAAGCCAACCGTGTTTGCCACTGTTTAAATCGAGAATTTCGAAGCCGACGCGTACTCCGCTTTTTCTTACTTCATTGCTGACAATTCCACCAACACTGACGCTTTTAGTTTTTAGGGTATCCACTACTTTTTGAAGTACAGTGGTTTTGCCTGTTCCAGGAGCGCCAGTTAAGATGAAGATACGTTTCCCCAAGACGCGTTTTGCACCATTACATACCAGAAGTCTAATATTGTAAATAAAATCTTTTCAATACAAAATGGACGGACACGCATGGCTGAAGAGTACAAAGCAGATTTTCCAAGTGAAACAGTCAAAGAAGGCAAAGTAGAGATTCTGGTTCCTAAGCTTTCAGCTTATGGTGTTGTACCGTCAGATTATGCTCCGTCAAGAGCACCAGTTTTCTACAATCCTGTAATGGAGTTTAATCGTGACTTAACGGTTTTAGCGTTCAAAGCGTACCAGCACATGGTTAACCGCGAAATCAGCATCTGCGAACCCTTAACAAGCCAAGGCATCCGTGGAATCCGCTACGCCAAAGAAATCGAAGGTGTCAACCGCATAGTATTAAGCGACATCAACAGGCACGCTTACGAGTTAGCAGAACACAACATCAAACACAACAACCTCCAAGACAAAATCACATTAAAATACAAAGATGCAAACTGTGTTCTGAGCAGTAACGCTTCACCCAAAAAACGTTTCGACATTATTGACATTGACCCATTCGGAACTCCCGTGCCTTATTTGGATGCAGCTTTTAGAGCCTTAAAAAACAAGGGTCTAATAGCGGTAACAGCCACCGATTTGGCTCCGCTTTGTGGAGTTCACCCTAAAGCTTGTGTTAGAAAATACGGCGGCAAACCGATGCGCACAGAATACTGTCACGAGTTGGCAGTCAGGCTTTTAGCTGGTCACATGGCGCAGACAGCGGCGAAACATGATATCGGCATGAGAGTCCTGTTCAGCCACAGCACCGACCATTACATCCGCGTTTACGCCCAAATTGGTTACGGCTGCCAAAAAGCTGATGAAGCCCTCAAAAACACTGGCTACATCCTACATTGTTATAACTGCCTTCACCGTGAAAGTACCCAGCACCTTTTTGGTTGCCCAACGTGCCCTGAATGTGGCGCAAGGATGGATTACGCAGGACCATTGTGGATTGGCAGTATCAACGATGAAGCCTTCGTGGACCAGATTCTAAAGGAGAATCAGGCGGTCGCGTTTAGGACCAGCGGCAAAATCAGCAAACTCTTGAACAGCATTAAAACCGAAGTAGAGGCACCCATAACTTATTACGTGCTTGACCGTGTATCCAAAAAAATGAATCTGCCACCAACCTCAACACAATCATTCCTAAACGAACTCCATAACAACGGATACAAAGCAGTACAAACCCACTTCAACACGCGGGGCATAAAAACAGATGCTTCTGCGTTGGCGATGCAGAAAACTTTGAAAAAACTTGTTTCCGAAAATGCCCAAGCGAAAAAGGCTTAAACGGTAAACTGTACCTTTTCTGTTTGTGAGCATTCATGATTAGTGTTAAGCAAGAAATTGAAGAAATAGTGAACAGGGAAACCCTTGCATGGGACACTAAAGATGTTAAGTTGCTGCTTTCGGTTTTTCATCCTGACATAGTTTGGCCTTGGCCAATGAATGCTCAAGCCCACGACCCAATCAACTGGGTTTTAGAAATGGGTAGGTACGATTATAAACGGTGGAAACGGAATTGGCAGCGCCTGTTTGACACTCACACGTTAGCGCATAATAACAGGAAAATTCAAAAAATTGTGGTTTCAAAAGAGGGAGACGGCGCTTTTGCTGTTGTTGATGTTGACACTTTATGGGTTGACTCTAAAGGCAACCGTAACCATTGGAAAGGTAGAGCTTGCAAGGTTTACACTAAAATGGGGAACCAGTGGAAACTCATTATGCATACTGGACTGCTCGATTACACAACAAAAGTTTAAAGAGCAAAACCTTTCTTCCTACACTATAAAGTGAGCACTAATGAACGATAAAATCGCAGTCATCGGCGCAGGCATGATGGGAAGCGCCATAATCAAAAGCCTCGTAAAAGGAGGCTATAAAGGCCAAATCACAGCTGTTGACCTTCAAGTAGAAAAGCTAAAAGAACTTGAAAAAATAGGCGTAAAAACAGGTTCAGACAACCGCAAAGCCGCCGACGAAGCCGACATAGTTTTTGTCATAGTTAAACCAGGCGATGTGGAAAAAGTTTTAAAAGAAACCGCTAAAGAGACCAAAGGAAAACTTGTAATTTCCGTTGCTGCAACCGTGCCACTGGCGTTCCTGCGTAAACATGCTCCTGAAGCTAAAATCGTTCGCATAATGCCCAACCTTGGCGCAATGGTGCAGGCTGCTTACACAGCGTATTGCTGCGAATCAAACGTTACCGCGGCTGACAAACAAAAAGTCCAAACCCTACTGAAAATGATGGGTGAATGTGATGAAATGGATGAGAAATACATGGACGCCATCACGGCAGTCAGCGGAAGCGGACCAGGCTACATGTCAATCATCATTGAAGCCTTAACTTACGCGGGCCTCAAAGTCGGGTTACCAAGAAACATTGCCCTAAAAAGCGCTGCCCAAACTGTTCTTGGCACCGCAAAACTTGTTCTTGACCTAGGAGAGGAGCCTGCAAAAATCAAAGACATGACAACAACTCCAGGCGGTACAACCATTGAAGCCATTTACCAAGTTGAGCAAAGCCAAATCAGACCAGCAATGATACGCGCCATTGAGGAAGCGACCAAGAAAAGCGCTCAAATACGAGAAAAACTCAACTTAACTTGAGAATTCTTTGCATGTTTGAAGCGGTAATTTTTGATTGGGATGGGACGCTTGCGGACACGCGGGCGGTCATTGTTTCCTCTTTTCAACAAACTCTAAAAGAAGTTAACATCCATATTCCTGACGAGTATATTGAAAGACGTATGGGAATTGGCGCTGCCGATACTTTTCGTGAATTACTGCGAGACGCAGGAAAACCTGTTGATGAAGACTTGGTGAAGCGGCTTGTTGAACTTAAGAGTCAACAGCAGATAGACCTTAAAGATAAAGTACAACTTTTTCCAGGCGCAATTGAACTTTTAGAGGCTCTACAGGGCAAAATAAAAGTGGGGTTGGCTTCAATGAACAGTATATCAGTAATTGAAGCAATAGTGAACGCTAAAGGATTAAACAAATACTTTAAAACCGTAGTAACTGCTGAAGGGGTAACGCATTCTAAACCTCACCCAGAAATTTTCCTCAAATGCGCCATGCAGCTAAACACTTTGCATTCACGTTGTGTGGTTGTTGAGGATTCACTTTTCGGAGTAAAAGCCGCCAAAGCCGCAGGTATGGGTTGTATCGCAGTTACAACAGGCGCTTACAGCAGTCAAGAACTGAAAAAAGAGTTGCCTGACTTGATTGTTGCAACCCTAAAAAGTCCTGAAGTGCTTGATTTTATTTTAAGTTAATAATAACTTGTAGTTGTGTTCAAGCAGTCACATAGCCTTAAAGCCTTTAGACTGCAAAGATAATTTTGCGTTTAATACGCGCGAGAAGGCAAGATGAACCTATTTTTCAAAGACAAAAAATGCAAAGAAACACTGTTCCAAGTGCTCTTGTTAGATAACGACGCAGACCTTAATGTACAAGTGCAAGAAGCTCCATGGGTTGATTACTCAACAGTGAAAGAACACCTCAAAAACGGTGGAAGCGTCTTCATAACAAGCAAAAAACAACAAAAAATCTTGACGCCCAAAACTGGCAAAGCACAACAAAGATACAGCTTATCCCGAAGAAAATATGGTGCCCACATTCATAGAACATATAAAACCCAAAATTTTGTGTGACGTGCATCCACTGATTCCCTTTACCCCCCTCTCTCTTCCGTAAACTGATTTTTTTGGGTGCACGCCACTCCCGTTACTTGTAAAGATTTTTTTAATGGCTAAAATGTCTTTGGACACTTTCTAAAATCACTATATTTTTGTTGCTATTTGGTGTCAGTCACAAAGGCTTAAGAGCCAACTAAATTACCATTATTCCAGTAAACATGACCATTATTACTGGTAATGGAATCCGCCAGTACGGTATGCTTAAAGCTCAGGAACTTTTGGGATAATAATGGTTAAAATTGGTTTTCAGGCGACTACGCATCAAATTGTCTGGCTATTTAGTGTGTTTGGCATATTCTTTGTTATTGCATCCGCTTTGTTGTTTCCATGTTTGGCTGTTGAAGAATCTTCAGGCAATTCCAATACGGTAACTGCTTATGTCCTGTTACAAATGCAGGATAGCGACACTCAATATAAGGGAGATACAGTGTACATTGGTGTTTGGCTGATTAACGTCTACAGTTTCCAGTACCAAACTGGCGATTACACGTTAGATTTTTATTTATACTTTTTTTGGGTTGACTCTAACATTACACAAATCGATTGGCAACTGGTAAATGGGTACCCAATCACTCCTACATCTGTAACGTTGATTGACAGAAATTTGTCAGGTGAAATTAAACATGAAATTTACAGAGTTACTGCCCGCTGTAACACTCCGCCTGATGCCAAAGACTACCCATTCGACACAGTTAATCTGGAACTTATCTTCGATTTGATTGCACATAACCAATACAATAACGCTGTTTGGTTAGAGAACGAGACAGGAATTGACGTGGGTTTCAAGAATGCAGGTTGGAATACAATTAGTCTTGAACTGCTTGTTTCACAACATCCTTACCCTTTGGACGTGGTGATTCCAAGAGCTGAAATGGTTGTAACACAGCAAAGACAAAGACCTCTTTCAAGCTTTCAAGCGTTTATTCCTCCAGTGATTTTTGGAATTGTGTCAACTTTTTCTTTCCTGTTTAATCTCAAGGAAATGGGGGCAGTTGGTTTACGAATAGGATTGAACACTTCAATGCTGGTTACAACTCTACTGTTCGCTTTTACTGCAGGTTCAAATGTTCCACCTGCCTCAACAATGACTATTTACAGCCTGTTTATGCTTTCAGTCTTGATTTTTATGGTAATTAACGTCAATGTTACAATTGTTGGTATCGTAGCGTGGGGACGTTACAAAAACGAAACTCTTGTTAAACGCATTAACCGCTGGGGCTTTTTTGTTGCATTAATCCTACCTGCAATTCTCTTCATTTTAGTATATTTTGTAAGAACATGATTTTAAAGAATAGGATTTGAAAATTATGGAGAAAAACGCCAAAAAAAACCCGGGCATATTTGGTTCAATAGTTTTACCGTTAGCGTTAGCCCAGTTTATTTGCAGTTTCGCTGCGTCAAACATGAACGTAGCCATCAGCGATATTGCCCACGACTTAAACACAGATGTGCAAGGTGTCCAATTGGCAATTACCTTTTTCACTTTAACCATGGCTGCTTTGATGATTCCAGGCAGCAAACTTACAGACATTTCTGGTCGTAAAAAAATTTTTAGAATAGGCTTAATCATCTACGCTTTAGGGGGTTTAACGGCTGCACTTGCACCATTTTTGGGTGTGCTGATTTTTGGTTACTCTCTACTTGAAGGCTTAGGTTCAGCCTTGCTGATTCCCCCAGTTTACATCCTTGTCACGGTTTCTTACACGGGGATTGCACGGGCTAGAAACTTTGGAATTATCAGCGCCGCTGCTGGAATTGGTTCTGCAGCTGGACCCTTAATCGGAGGTATTATTACTACGGGAATTAGTTGGCGTGCCTCTTTCATGGTTCAAGTTTTTGTTGTGTTGGCCATTTTGCTTTTAACAATGAAAATTGTCGAACCAAAAAGAGACGAGCCAAAACACCATTTTGACGTTGTAAGCTCAATACTTTCAGCAACGGGCTTAGTCATCATCATAGTAGGTCTTCAAACAACAGCCACATACGGCTGGTTAATCGCTGCACAAAACTTTGCAATCAACAACACCGTTATTCTCCCACAAGGCGGCATATCACCGTTTCTGGTATTCCTTGCAATAGGCATCTTCTTTAACCTCTTGTTTTACCTTTCAATTCGCCACCGTGAACGAATCGGCAAAGAGCCATTACTTCAAACTCACATTTTACACAACAAAACCTCAAACTTGGGTTTGGTAACTCAGATTGTTCAATGGTTAATTCTGCAGGGCGCTTTTTTCGTGATTTCCGTTTTTCTGCAAACAGTGCGTGGCTTTACAGCAATAGAAACTGGATTAATTCTAACTTCTGCAACTATAGGAGTGCTGTTTACTTCAAGCATTGCTGGACGTTTAGCCAAGAAGCGGTCTCAAAGAGTAAACATTCGAGGCGGCTTTATTTTAACAATCGGGGGAATCGCGTTGCTTCTTGTACTTTCTGGCGCGACGTCTAACATTTTCTTTTTCTTGCCAGGCTTGTTTCTAATCGGTGCCGGTGTAGGAATAATGCTGACTTCTTCGGTAAATGTTGTGCAATCTGCGTTTCCTGAAAAAGACCAAGGCGAAATTTCGGGTTTATCAAGAAGCGTTTCTAATTTGGGTTCATCACTTGGAGTTTCGATTGTCGGTTCAGTTTTAGTGTCTTCTGCATTACAAGGAAGTGAACCATATGCTTTAGCGCTTATTGTTATGGTTGCAATAGCAGTGTTTGGTTTAATTGCTGCCATTCTCATACCGAACACGCCGCCACAAAACATTGAAAATATTGTCTCCAGCAAAAAACCTGGTTCTAAAGACAGCCAAAAGAAAACTGATACATCAAGAAAACTTGTATCCAGTATGCACCAACAAACCCATTTATGTGTCAAAACAAGAATTTTTTTGGAGGCTATGCAGATTTGCAGTTGCCCTCTATCGTTTTTTCGGAAAAAGACCTTTCAAATTTTGATGAATCGATTCATAAGGAATGGTTAATCACTAACGGGTTAGGCAGCTACGCTTCTTCTACAGTTTTGGGAATAAACACCCGAAAATATCATGCACTGCTTGTTGCTGCTTTGCGTCCACCAGGTGAACGCACTGTTTGTTTATCAAAACTTGATGAAGACGTGGAAGTTAACGAAAGCAATTACAGACTTGGCGCAAATGATTTTCGAAACGGCATCTATCCACAAGGTTACCTGTTTTTGAAAGAGTTTTCTGTCTCACCCTACCCTACATGGCGTTACCAAGCAAGCAAGGTTGAACTGCAAAAAACAGTTTTCTTGCCTTTTGAAAAAAACGCTGCAATAACAATTTATTCGGTCCAAAACCAAGCAGACTCTGATTGTAAGGTCAAAATTTACCCTCTAATTTCGTACAGGCATTATCATTACGTGATTAACAGGTTCAATAACCCTGTGGAGTTTAGTCAGCAAAACAGAGAAAAAGAAGTTGAGTTATCTTTCAACAATCCCAAAGCAACGATAATTGCCCAAGCGATCAACGGCAAATTCTCCGTAAACCCCCAATGGATAGACGACATTTATTTCCGTGAAGAAGAAAACCGTGGAGAATCCAGTTTAGATCAGGGTTACCAGCCGGGTATTTTTGAGTTTCAAGTTCCAAAACGCGGCAAAAAAGAATTCGCAATTATGACCGCTGTTAATGCTAATCCGACTGAGACAAAAGAGGCACTTAACGGTTTTGGTTCAACAGTTAATGACCTCAAAGATTTGCTGCATCAAGAAGCAAACCGACGATTAGATAGTCTATCTGAATTCTATAATAACTCCAAAATAACGGCAAGCGACGAATTAAGCTGGATTCTGCAGGCAGCCAACGATTTTATAGCCAAAGGCGTAAATGAACAGCAACGTTTCATTATTGCAGGTTTTCACTGGTTTGGTTCTTGGGGACGAGACACTTTTATTTCGCTACCGGGGCTTATGCTTGTCCAAGGCAGATTTACTGAAGCCCGAAACGTAATTTCTGATTACGCAAAATACTGCCGCGAAGGCGTCATTCCCAACCTGATTGATGACAAAACAGGCGAACCAATGTATAACACGGTTGACGGAACATTATGGTTTATCAATTCAATATTGCAGTACCTCAAATACACAGGCGACTACGAATTTGTCCAAGAAAATCTTTGGCAAACATTAACCGATATCATTGAACATCACAAAAAGGGCACAATAAACGGCATTCACATGGATGGAGACGGATTGCTCGCTCATGGACCGCAACTCACTTGGATGGATACAGTAGTAAACGGTGAGCCATACACCCCTCGTGCGGGTAAAGCTGTTGAGGTTCAAGCATTATGGTATAATGCGCTTCGTACAAGTCAGCTTCTTGCGGAACGATTCAGAGACAAGCAACTTGCTGACCAATACTACATAATGTCTGAAGCAGCAAAGAAAAGCTTCAACGAAAAATTCTGGAACACACAAGAAAACTGCCTGTTTGATGTAATAGGCAATGACGGACCAGACTATTCTGTGCGACCCAACCAAGTAATTGCATGCGCGTTAGACTTCAACATGATAGACAAGCCTAAAGCAAATCAGGTGGTAGATTTTGTTCAACGTGACCTTTTCACGCCCGCTGGTTTAAGGACACTTCCGCCCAATGATTCACGCTACAAAGGAAACTACGCGGGCAATAGGGAAAACAGAGACAGGGCATATCACAGCGGTTCAATTTGGCCTTGGCAAACCGGAGCCTTCACCACTGCATACCTAAAAGCAAAAGGGTATTCAGATGTGAACCGGAAGTACGCGTTGTATTCTTTCATAATGCCATTGTTTAGCAAACAAATCCGTAGTGGCGGGCTGGGTACTGTAAGCGAGCTTTACGACGCCGATTCACCCTACATACCGCGGGGCTGTATTGCTCAAGCTTGGAGTGTAGCGGAGCCGTTACGAGCTTACGTTGAAGACGTCTCATTAGTCAGACCAAAGCATGAAAGAGAACTCTTGTCAGTGTCCCTTAGCATCACAGCATAAAAACGCTAAATTTTTTCTTAAGCTATTTTTTTTAAAAAAAAATAGGAATTGATTCAGGCTTTGTTTACCATCCTTTTAAACAAGTAGCCTTGCCCTTGTTGTATGGCATCTTGTGTTGCTGTACCATAAAGCTTCAACAGAACAGAAACAAGCCCTGTCCAGCCTGTTTGATGGCTTGCTCCAAGACCCGCACCGTTGTCCCCGTGGAAATATTCGTAAAACAGAATGTTGTCTCTCCAATTGGGGTCAGTTTGAAATTTTTCTGTTCCACCATAAACAGGTCGTTTGCCGTTTTCATCGCGAAGGAATGTTTTGATTAGTCTTTTAGCGATTTCTTGGCTTACTTCAAAAAGGTTCATCAGTTTTCCTGAACCGGTGGGACACTCAATTTTAAAATTATCACCAAAGTACGCATAATAGTTTAACAGTGCTCGAAGTATCAGTATATTAATGGGGAACCATACGGGTCCACGCCAGTTTGAGTTACCACCGAAAGCACCCGTTGTAGATTCAGCGGGAGCATATTCTATTCCTAATGTTTGCCCTGCAAGAGTGACAGAATAAGGATGCACACCGTATGCTTTTGATAATGAACGAATTCCATAGGGTCCTAAAAACTCGTTTTCGTCCAGCATTCTCGTGAGTATCCGCCGAAGTTTATCTTCGGTTAGCAAGCTGAGAAGAACTGTTCCGTTTTCGCCTTGTTTTCCTGGACGATGAATTTTGGTTACTAGTTCAGGATGATTTTTGACAAACCAAGTTACACGTTCAAGAAAATGCGGCATTCTTTCGACAACTTCAGGTGAAAAAACGCTGTTTGCACATAAAGCGATCAGCCCAACCATTGAACGGATTTTAAGCCTAAGTGCTCTTCCATCAACATGCCGCAAAATATCATAATAGAAGCCATCTTCTTCATCCCATAACCCAAGCTTAGTGGCGCCACCGTTGTTCATGGCATGCGCGATCCAAAGGAAGTGTTCAAAGAATTTTATGGCCTGCTCTTCATAGGCAGGGTTCTCTTTGGCAAGCGTTGAAGCTAAGGTTAACATGTTTTGGCAGAACATTGCCATCCAAGCGGTACCGTCTGCTTGATCTAAGCTTACTCCAGGGGGCAGTTTTGCGCTGCGGTCAAAAACGCCAATATTGTCAAGTCCCAAGAAACCTCCTTGGAAAACGTTTTTTCCTGAATCATCTTTCCGGTTGACCCACCAGGTGAAGTTCATAAGTAATTTTTGGAAAGCATTTTCAAGGAATTCAAGATCGCCTTTGCCGTATAGGGCTTCTTCGAGGTTGTAGTTGAAGATTATTGCCCACGCGTGAACTGGCGGGTTGACATCGTTAAAGTTCCATTCGTACGCAGGAAATTGGCCGTTCGGGTGCAGGTAGCGTTCGTTAAGCATAAGGTTTAATTGTTGTTTGGCAAATTCTGGGTCAACCATTGAGATGGCTACAGTGTGGAAGGCTAAGTCCCAAGCGGCGTACCATGGGTATTCCCATTTGTCAGGCATGGAAATGACGTCACTGTTTACCATGTGAAACCAGTTAATGTTCCTAATTGGTTTTTGAGTTTCAGTGTAAAAATCAACTTGATGCTCATTTAACCATTTAGCAATGTCATAATCATAGTATTGTTTGCTCCAAAGCATACCTGAAAGAGCCTGCCGCAGCACGTTTCTCTCGTCTTCATTTAGCATTTTTGGGCTGATTGAATCGTAGAATTCGTCGGCTTCTTTTAGTCGGCTTTCAAAAAGTTCATCAAAACTTTTTCCAAACATGTTTTCAGGGTCAACATCTGCCGGTTCAATGTTGGTAAGCCTCAGCTTTACCGTAACTGACTGCTTTGCGGGAACAAGGAACAGGTAGTTTGCAGAAGTTTTTGTTCCAACTTGCGCCGGATTTACCGCGTTTTCTTCCCCATTTACGACGTAGTTGTTTATTCCATCCTTAACGTAAGGCGTCAAATTGTTTGTTCCGAATAGGCGGCGGTTATTGTTTTCGTTTTCCGTAAAAAGCAAATTGACAGGCCCTTCACAGTAAAGATACCGTTTTCCTAAAAACTGGTGTTCACTTTCAACTGCAACTACGTTTCCAGCCACTTTTATTTCTTTAATTATGGGACGTTCAATGGGAATTTTGCTGCCATACCAGATGTTACGGAACCACAATGTAGGCAGTACAGTTAGGGGCGCGTCCTTGCTTGACCTGTTGAAAGCGGTTATCTTAATTAACAGGTCTTCAGGGGTTTTCTTAGCGTACTCAATGTAAACGTCAAAGTATTGGTCTTCGTTAAAGATGCCAGTGTCCATTAATTCGTATTCAAATTCGTATCGGCTTCTTGAACGGTTAGTATTTACCAAGTCAATGTATGGGTAAGCGTTTTGTGGGTACTTGTAAAGATACTTCATGTAAGAATGAGTTGGCGTGTTGTCAAGGTAGAAATAGTACTCTTTAACGTCTTCACCGTGGTTTCCTTCACTGTTGGTTAAACCGAAAAGGCGTTCTTTCAATATTGGGTCTTTGCCGTTCCAAAGGGCAACTGAAAAACACAGGTACTGTTTGTCATCGCAGACGCCTGCTATGCCGTCTTCGCCCCAATGATACGCTCTTGAACGAGACTGGTCATGGGTAAAATAATCCCATGCTGCTCCATCGTTGCTGTAGTCTTCTCTTACGGTGCCCCATTGCCGTTCGCTCAGGTAGGGACCCCATTTGCGCCAAGGCACATGGTGTAGGCGTGACTCAATAAGCCTTCCTTTTTCTGAAACCATTTTACTCAACTCAAAAACAAGTTATCTGATACTCTATGCAGAAATGGGGATAAATGAATATGTGACTACAACCTGTAAACCACATATAATGCCTGTTTAGAGCTAAATTCGGTTTTAATCAACTAGTTAGTCAGGGTTTACCTAAAATAGCGCCGCTCTGTTTACCGTAAAAATTCCATAAAGAATTCAGGGTTGGAAAAAAATTCTTCTTTAAACCAGTCGAAAACAGTTTCTCTTGACGCTTCAGATGCTTCTTTAAAACAATTAATCATGCAATACTTGTTATCGCACAAAGAATTATCAGTTGCATGAAAATTTATTTCTTGATTTTCCCGTAGATTAGCGATTTTTCCTTTTTTGTAGCAGGGAAAAACGTTCAGATTACAATCAATAGTCAAAATTACTCTACCCGCCTTGCACGGATACTTCAGGGGCAAACCTTCATGAGCCCTAAGAACATCACGCAAATAACCCGTCGTATTTGCAACCTCAGACCCGGCAAGTTTCATTTCTAACACTTTTGCTACGCTGTTGCGAAGATTATCGTGAAAATCTTTTGCAGACATACGCAGATTTCCGCCAACAGTGAATGTCCCCTCGTTTGACGAAATAAAAGGGTAAGAAAAAGCAAAAGGAACGCCTAAGTCATCGTTAACGTAGTGAACCATTTTTGATACGTCATTTGGGGTCCAGAGTGGATTCAAAAAAGTAACGCCATACAATCGTAAGCCACAACCCTTTGCTAGCTGGATTGTTTCTGTAGCCTTTTTAGATATGCCTGGCACATGTTTAGCTTGATCCCACAGTTGGGGGTCGTAATGGTCAACTGAAACAGACAAAGCATCCAAACTTTTGCTCAATTTTACAACTGTTTCTTTAGGAATTGTTCCATTCGTTGTTATGGACGTAATCAAACCCTTTGTTTTAGCATACTCTGTAGCTTCAACCAAGTAAGGGTACAAACCGGTTTCTCCACCTGTGAAGTAAGCTATCGAAAAATTGTTTTTCGCTAAAACATCAATAACAAACAAAACATCCTCCAAAGACATGTCCACAGGAGGCAAAGCCCAAATGTTGCAGCGGTCAACACATTTAGCGTTACAACGAGTGGTAACATGAATAACTGCGAACTTGACTTCCCGATTGTTTCGCATAAAACGTGAACCTAAAGTTACAAGCAATCGCAGATTCATCTAAAAAACGCCTCAACTAAAGGTTAAAGAAGCAAGACACACTGAAAGACCAAGTTTTTGTACATAAACAAAAAAGGTGTCAAATACTAATTTGCAAAAGAAAAAACCAAAATAAAAAAGACTATACAACAAAAAGTGCCGTTTTTAATTTAAATTGTTACTTTGATTCCGCGTCTTATGTGTTTAGGTGAGCATTCTTTAATGTCAGCGCCTTCTGCAAGTTCAAGTAAGGTTTTATTGATTGTTACAACGTCACCTACTGAAGAAATAATTTCGACAGGCATGCACACGGTATAGCTTCCAATGGTTTTCTTATAGCCAAGCGAAACCGCAGCTTTAGAAGACAATTTCATCTGAAGATGGGTAACTTGCCATTTACTGATGTCAAAATCTACATCCTTAACTTCGCCTATCTCGTCACCTTTTAAACTGACAACTTTTTTGCCAGAGAGTTCGTTTGCACTAACCAATTTTTCACCTACTAAAAACCTGATGACTTAACTATACTCGCTGGCGGTTATATCTGTTTGTTTGCATTTTTGCTCCATAATCAAGACAACAATACAAAAAGCAGGCTGGTTTTTAATAATATCAGAAGCAAATCTGCCATTAAGTAGCAGGTAAGTCATTTCTTGCATGTACGGTTTTGTGTGAATAAAAAAATTTCAATCCTTCGCAGAACAGTTTAAGCCCTGTTTGTCAGCAGGATTTTTAGAACACGATTTTTGGAGATTCATCATAAGCTGTAAACAGGGCATCACATGTTTTTCAGCAGAATGGTGGCGGTATCTCAGTTGAAGATTGTCTCCTTGAATAATTAAATAACTACCTGCTTTTTTTACATCAAAAAGTAGCTTCAAAAAGTTGCAAGAAACGGAAAAATAGAGTGGGTGACCGGTTATAGTCTTGATAGAAGCCCCAGTATTGCACCGATAACCATTATCCATGCGATAAAGGATGCGCCAAGCAAGCTTGCAATAATCGCGAGTAATATTATCCAGAGTGCTGCGCCTATGTTGTAAACGAATCTTGAAGACGCTGCCCCTAAAATGCCGATAATTAGCATTGCAAGTCCCCAGAAAAAGGTGCCTAAAGCGTACACAGGGTAAAAGATTAGCAGGAAGATTCCAAACATTGCGCCAAGTCCAACTATTATCAAAATTATGCTTCCAATTAAGGCTAAAATAAAACCTATGTTTGCTAATGTTCGAGAAATCTTGTTTCACCTCCCCAAAAGTGGGTTAATAGATGGCAACAGATTCATTATCGAAACTGTAGCCTTCTGCTTAAGCTATAAACCAGCAATTTTGTTCTTAAGCGTTTGTGATTGGTTCAATATTGTAACAAATATGAAAGCCGAAACCCAATTGTTGTAGCCATAGCATAACCTACAAATGCTTTTAGCAACGACTACGGAAAACAGTATGGTGAACAAATTTGGTAAGTGTTCATGAACTTAAAGGAAAAGAAGTTTATGCCAAGCGAGGAATAAAAATCGGAAAAGTAGAAGACGTTGAACTTGATGACAACAACTGGTCAGTAACAGCACTTGACGTAAAAATGAACGACGACATCGCAAAAATTTACGGCGAAAAAGCAGGTTTTATGAAAAAAGAAATTGTTCCTCTGCCAGCAAAAATGTTGGGACCAATAGGCGAAAACGTAACTTTAAAAGAAGAAATCACTGATTTTGATGCACTACGCGGCTCAATAAGAACCGAGAGGGCAATCTAAAACATTCTCGCAAAGGTTTCATCTAAATTTTTTCAGTATTCTTAGATAAAACTTATTTTCCTCTCTTTTTAAGCACGTATATCTTAGCCTTTCAAAGAAAACAGGGCAAGCAAGCTTTAAAAAAAGCCCTTATCTAGTATAGTTTTGTTTTCTTAAGGCAGCTGGCACATATGCGCATCTTGGATCTGAACCGTGAACATCGCCAGTGTAAAACAGCGCAGTTGTTCTGCAGCCGCCACATAACTGTTTGTATTCGCAGACGCCGCATTTGCCTTTAAGGTTGTTTTTGTCTCTAACTTTTGCGAAGAATTCGCTATTTTCCATGTCCTTCCAGATCTGCTCAAGTGGTTTGTCTTTTACGCTGCCAGCACGGAAAACGTCGTTGTAGCTGCATGGGATGGCTTCACCGTTTTCGGCTATGCTCATGAATTTGCCGAACCAGCATCTGCCAAGGAAGAAGTTGTTGTACCAATCGTCAAAGTTGGGCATTCCCCGTTGTTTGGCTACTCGTGCCATGAATGGAATGTAAACGTTGATTTCCGGTTTACCCTTATACTCTAACATTAAATCATAAAGAATATTGCATGCCCATTCATACTGTTGCGGCGTTGGGTCAGCTTTGATACTTTCTTTGCTAAACGGAATGAACCCGTGGAATACAACCCATCGAGCATCGTTTTTGCGGGCAAGCTCAATAACGTGAACTATGTCTTCCTTGTTAACGTTGGTGACGCCTTTTTCTGTTTTGGCAAAAGTGTAAACAAGACAATCCAGCAACCCTGCCTTGGAGATTTTTTCTATCGCTGAAACTGCGGCTTTGTAAGAGCCTTTGCTTCTAATGGCGTCGTTGGTTTCTTCTGCGCCGTCAATGCTTATTGAAACCCTAACCTTATTGTCCACTATGCCATTGAGTGCGGCTTCATCCATTTTGTGAGCGTCAGTAATTATGCTTACGTTTAGCCCCTTTTGTTTAGCGTAATCAATGATTTCAAAGAGGTCTTTTCGTAGGAAGGGTTCGCCGCCTGTTATTCCAAAGAAGGTTGCGCCGAACTCAGCTACTTGGTCAACGATGTGTTTAGCAGCTGCTGTATCAACTTCGTCTAGGACAGCTTGTTTTCCGCCTGAAGTGCAGTGAACACAGTTGCTGTCACACCCGAAAGTGCAGCGCCACGGAACAATAAACAGTGGACCTTTACCAGTCATGTAATCCTTTACCCCAAATATCGTTGTATATTCTGCTAAATCTGGAAATTGCTATTTAACTCTTCATGTTTATGTCGTCATGGTCGATTTCAATGCCTTCTAGCTGGTAGAGGTTTCCGACGCTATTATGCACATATGAGTGGGGAAACAGTTTTGCAATTGCATAGTTAGCACGCCATCCAGTACAGTGGCATGGAATGATTAACTGTGGATTAATCTGCTTCATTTCTTCGAGTGTTTGAGGTATTAGCTTCTCGTTATCTAAGCCGCCTAAATGAAATCCACCAATAACAGCGTAAACAGTGTTTATTCCGGTAACCTCTTGGGCGTAACGTACAGTGTTGATTATTCCTGCGTGGGCACAACCAGAAACAACCACCAGCCCACGTCCTTTGAGGTTAAGCACGACCGCGCGGTCATCTAAAACCCAACGGTCAGGCTGCCAATCTCCATCCTTCAAAATCCTGTTCAACCCGTAACCTCTTTCGAAACTAGTTTTTCGCGGAATCTCACCAGTAACAAGGACGGAGTGGTTTGCGATTAAAGCAGGTTCTTTAGTGTTGATAATTTGGGCTGGGATTAACTGTTCAGGTTCTGGAAAACTGGGATGATTACGGACACCATGGGGGCCAGCGGTTCCACGTTGTTTGAACATGTTTTCATGGGTGATAATAGGTAAATTTTGTTTGTTGATTGCTTTAACTGCAGCCTGTAATCCGCCAAAATGGTCGTAATGTCCATGAGAAAGAACTATAATACTTGCTTCGCTAAGGTCGATGCCCATTCTTTGAGCGTTAACAATTATTCCGTCTTCACTTATGCCAGTGTCAAAAAGAATGCTGCGACATTCTTCACCAACATAAACGCGTATCAACATGGAAAAGCCGTGTTCAGCAATCGGCATGGGCTTGTGTGTTTGAGCGTATTCTTCGCCGTGTTTTTCTCTGAGCCACTTCCATAACGTTTTAACCGCGGGGTTACGGTTGGAAGATGTAAAGTCTACTGCGTTATCCATTAAGCTGATGATTTCAATTTTGGATGCTTCTTTAAACGTTGGCTGAGACACGGTAATTTTCTCCTAAAGTGTTCCTCTGTAATTGAATGTTGTTGGGCAACCTACACATTTCTTTTCTTCGAAACGGTTGCAGGGTGTGCAGTCTACCGTGCAGGGAGCAGTTTTATGCTCTTTATGCGATAAACCTTCTCGTATCTGCAGAAACGGTGAAAAGAAGGTTTCGCTTACTGGGTAGAATTCTGAGCGACGAATACCTTTACTGCAACGGAGAGAACATTTTTCTATTGAAATACTTTCAAGGGTTTCGGGGGTTTCAGCAATGACGAGCGCAATTAGGTTGTATCCGCCAACGGTTTTGAAGATTTGGATTACTCGGGGGCAGTCTTTGAAACGTTTGAGGAGGTTTTGCATTGCTTCCGCGCTTTCCATTTCAAGCATTACGAGTGCTGGGTAGAGTTTTAGTGCGGTTGGGTTGATTAACGCGGATATTTTTATTATGTTGTCTTTTTGGAGCTTTTCCAGTCGTTTTTTGGTGCCCATGCTTGATAAGCCAATTTGTTTTGCCATGTCTTGTAGTGTAGCGCGTCCGTCTGTTTGGAGGATGCTGATTATTTTTTTGTCTGTTTCATCCATTGACTACATACCTTAAAGTTTAGATTCTAAACCAAACATATTAATATTGTTTAGTTATTAAACTTTTCATCCCTCTGGTGTTCAACATGGCAAATCCCAAACAAAATACCACCCAATGCCAAGAAGAATGCGAAACATGCACTTCATCAAACCAATGTAGCGACGAACAAAAAGAAGAACAAAAACTAAAACAACAACTTAAAAAAATAAAACACAAAATCGCAGTCATCAGCGGCAAAGGCGGCGTAGGCAAAAGCACCGTAACCGCCAATCTATCGATGGGGTTTGCCATGCAAGGTTACAGTGTCGGCGTTCTTGACGCAGACATTCACGGACCCTGCATTCCAAAAATGCTCGGCCTTAAAGGAAACACCCTAAAAGGCAGTCCCAGCGGAATAATCGCGCCTGTTGTAGGGCGTTCAGGCGTAAAAGTGGCATCAATTGATTTTATGCTCCAAAGTGACGATCAACCCGTTATTTGGCGTGGGCCACTAAAAATGCGGTTAATCCAGCAATTTCTTTCTTATGTTGCGTGGGGGGAGCTTGATTTCCTGTTTGTCGATCTACCACCCGGCACAGGCGATGAACCCTTAACAGTGATGCAGTTAATCCCCGACCTAGACGGTGTGCTAATAGTAACTATGCCTTCCGAGCTTTCAGAAGGTGTCGTCAAAAAATCTGTCAGCTTTGCCAAACAAGTAGGTGTTCCAATCATTGGCATAATTGAAAACATGAGCGGATACGTTTGTCCTGACTGCGGAAAAAAAGTTGACATTTTCCAGTCTGGAGGCGGCAAACGCATAGCTGAAGAGCAAAACGTGCCATACTTAGGCAGTATACCAATCGACCCCACAGTTTGCACTGACTCAGACAAGGGCTTATCCGCAATAGAAGAAAAGAAAGAATCTCCAACAACAAAAGCATTAACAGAGGTTATTCAAAAAACAAAATTGTTCATAGAACAAGTTGAGATGAATAAAAAATGAAAATAGTTGTTAGCTCAACATCCAACAATTTAGACGGTCAATTAGACCCCCGCTTCGGCAGATGTGCCTACCTTTTAATCGTTGAATCTGAAACTATGCAGTTTGAAGCAATCCTGAACGCTGCATCCAACGCAGGAGGCGGCGCAGGAATTCAAACAGCACAATTAATAGCAGATAAAGGCGCAAAAACAGTTATAACCGGAAATGTTGGTCCTAACGCGTTTAGGGCTTTATCGGCTGCAGGAATAGAAATAATAACCGGTGCAGTTGGAACTGTGCGGGAAGCAGTGGAGAAGTTTAAGCGCGGAGAGTTCAGTCGAACCGGTGCACCAACAGTTGAGGAACACTTCGGTTCAAGACGGGCATAAAACTGCATAGCCGACCAGTTATTACATGTTAACCATTTGATACTTGGTTAAACGTTGGAGGTGAAAAGACGTGACAGAAAAAATTGTTGTTCCAACAGAAAATCAAGAAGGCATAAACGCGTTAATTGCAGAACATTTCGGACGCACACCATACTTTACAGTTGTAGAAATAGACAATGGCAAAGTGATTAACGTAGTTACAATAACAAACACAAGCGAACACGTTGGCGGAGTAGGCACAGCTTTTGAACAAATCATCCAATTAAAACCTAACGCAATAGTAGTTAACGGCATGGGTCCAAGAGGTATCATGAACTTCGGCAATTCAGGCGTCAAAGTATTAAGAGCCAACGCACAATTCGTCAACAAAATAGTTGAAGCATACACTGCAGGCCAGCTTTCAGAATTAACAGAAGGATGCTCCGAGGCGCACCATCACCACTAAACATCCTCAAATATTTTTCATTTTTTTAAAATAAATTTTGATAATAAAGGGTTAAAACATGATTGTAACGGTTGCAAGCGGTAAAGGTGGCACAGGCAAAACGTCTGTAGCTGTAAGCATGGCACTTTCTATCGGAGACTGTCAAGTTTTAGACTGTGACGTAGAAGAACCAAACGCACACTTACTACTACACCCAACAATAAGCAGGTCCCAACCAGTTTACGCCTCAAACGTAAAAATAGACAAAACGTTATGCAGACAATGCGGTTTGTGCGCAAAATTCTGCAGATACAACGCTCTGTTCTGCTCATTCAAAGGCGTATTGGTTTTCCCTGAACTTTGTCACGGTTGTGGCGGATGCATAACCGTTTGCCCCGAAAAAGCAATCAGCGAACAAAACTACAAAGTTGGAACCCTTAATTTTGCCCAAGCAGGCAACATTGAATTAATTTATGGAGAGCTTGAAGTAGGCAAACCTATGGCGGGGCCAGTCATTAAAGCAGTCAAAAAGCAGGCTGCAAAAAACCAAACAGTTATTGTTGATTCACCTCCTGGTGCTTCATGCTCTTTTGTAGAAACTGTGCGAAACACCGATTACTGTATCATAGTTACTGAACCTACACCGTTCGGGTTGCATGACCTCAAGATTACAGTTGAAGTCCTAAAGAAAATGGGTATACCCTTCGGCGTAGTGATTAACCGTGCAGGAATAGGTGACAGAGCAGTTTACGATTACTGCAAACAAGACAATATTCCCATATTATTAGAGATTCCTTACGAAAGAAAAATTGCTGAATTATACTCAAAAGGCATCGCATTCAGCGTTGAAATGCCTCAATGGAAAACAAACTTTCAAAACCTATTCACACAACTGAGGAGACTCACAAACAAATGAAGCAGTTAACAGTTTTAAGCGGTAAAGGTGGCACAGGCAAAACCAGCCTAACCGCTTGCCTTGCAGTTTTAGCAAATAACGTTATCGTTGCAGACTGCGATGTAGATGCACCAGACTTGCACATGCTACTACATCCCAAAGTTTTTGAACAACAAACTTTCATGGGAGCAAAAGTTGCCCAGATTGACGAAACAAAATGCGTTAAATGCGGTTCATGCAAAACTCAATGCAGATTTGACGCCATAACAGAAGACTTGAAAGTTGACCCAACCGCCTGTGAAGGATGTGGTGTATGCCTCTTAGCCTGCAAATTCGAAGCAGTTAGTTTAGTTGAAAGAACCTCTGGGAGCACATACACTTCAAAAACGAAATATGGGTTTATGGCTCATGCAATGCTTTACCCCGGCGAAGCCAATTCTGGAAAACTAGTCACACTGGTTAGGCAGAACGCTAAAATTTTAGCTTCAAAAGAAAAACTTGACCTAATAATCGTTGATGGTCCACCTGGCATTGGTTGTCCTGTTATTGCATCTGTTTCAGGTGTTGATGCAGGTTTAATTGTTGTTGAACCCACACTTTCAGGCATCCATGACCTAAAGAGAGTTTTAGAGTTGCTCAATCACTTCAAAATCAAACCGTACGTTTGCGTAAACATGTACGACATTAACCTTGAAAACACCCAAAAAATCATCAGTTATTGCAACGGAAAAAACATAGATTTTATCGGCAAAATCTCTTTTGACCCAAAATTTACAGAAGCCATGGTTCACGGAAAAACACTTATAGAATACGCGCCGACAAGCCAAAGCAACCAAGAAATCAAGGCAATATGGGAAAAAATAAAAACCAGCCTTGAAAAACAACAATCTTAAGGGCAACTAATCAAGATGAGACATAATGGAAAACGAGGTAACTTACAAACCTATAGGCGTAATACGTTCACCTTTCAAGGAACCAAAAAACGTTCCAATACAAGCATCAGCATCAGGCGCCATCGGGACCATCGAACTTAACCCTGAATACATTCAAGGCTTAAAAGACCTTGAAGGCTTCTCACACATTATTCTTCTATACCATTTTCACCTAATAAAAAGCTGGTCTATGCTTGTGAAACCATTCTTGGATGATAAAATGCATGGCTTATTTGCCACTCGCGCCACTGCAAGACCAAACCCTATAGGCCTGTCAATAGTACAACTCAAAAGCATAGAAGGCAACATATTGCACATCCAAGATGTTGATATCCTTGACGGCACACCCCTGCTTGACATTAAACCATACGTTCCAAAATTTGACCAAAGAGAAAACTGCAAAATAGGTTGGTTCAACGAAAACCTAGACAAACTGCCCGAAACAAAAGACGATGGCAGATTCTGTTAACTAAAAAGCATCATCAAGTGTCAAAAAAAGTAAAGGGGGATTATTGTTTTGTTTCGTCGAGTTTCGCTTGGATTTTTTCAAGTGTTTGCTGTAGGGCTTTGACTTGAATTTCTACAGCGTTTTTTTGTTGTGTCAGTAAAGCTACTTCAGTGTCTTTTGTTATTGGTGCTGTGTTTACTGGTTGAGCTAGGTACATGCAGGCGCCTCGTCCGTATAGGTATCCAGGTCGTTCCCATGGTGGGAGATTGCTGAATGGTCCTCTTCCGGGCCAGTTACCAAAACCTCTGCATCCTCGTCCGTTTCCATATCCCATTTGTTTTCACCTCTAATTTTGTGCTTATGCACATAATATTCAATTATGAGAATATGCACACAAATTTATAAGAGTTACGCATTATAATAACCCAGAGGCAAACAAAATGGCATGGCGACACAGACGAGGCCGAAGAGGAAGAAACCCAAAACAAATCAACATACCCAACCCCTCAAAAACCAACACATTCACACCAACAAACCCCACAAACCAAGAACCAATAATCATAGAACTAGCCGAAATAGAAGCACAAAGACTAGTAGACTTTGAAGGCCTCTCCCAAGAAGAAGCAGGAAAAAAGATGGGCATCTCAAGAGGAACAATATGGCGCCTAGTACAAAACGCCCGCAAAAAAACCTCTCAAGCATTAACCGAAGGAAGACCGCTGAAAATCGGCGACAACCAACCCTAAAAACCTGAGTCTACTTCCACTCCCAAATCTTACCTACCCAATTATCTGTCAAGTCAGTTCTGTATTCATGCAAACAAATTGCCCTATTTAACCGAGCCAGTATTTCTGAAGATGTCACCTGAGTAGATGCACCTCTGCTAACTCCGCCGTTTCCTGACGATAACCCTATCGAATTCATCTGTAACGTCAAGGCTTCGCCAGCCATCGTTGTGATAACGCCGGTTCCTTCTCCCATAAAAAGCCCATCAGACATTAAACCAACTGTAGTAAAGAGTATCATTGCGTCTATGCCCATTATTTTTCCTGCGCCTTGCCCAGATGTTTCAATTTGCCCGTCAGGAAGCACACGGTAACCAGTGTTCCTTCCCTTAAATTCAGCAATTAACTCTAAAGACAGCGACAAAACAGTTCAACCCAGAAAGCAGAACAATACAAGGTCAAATATGCCTATGTGGCTACCAGCCTACAGTCACAAAAAGTTGCCGAAAAAATTAAATTGACAATAAAGCCCCTTTTATTTGGTGACACTTTTTGCCTAAACTAGTAGCAAACGCAAAACTTTTAGAAAATCTAAAAATTGAAACAGACAACGGTCGAGGTCACAAGGTAATTTGTGATTTATCTGAAGCCAAAGGAGGAACCAACGCTGGATCAACCCCCTTAGAGTTAGCCTTAATGGCGTTGGCTGGATGCGGCACAATCATCTACGCAGAAATCTGCAAAAACAGCAAAATAGACCCAGGCACCATCAGCATCTCAGTTGAAGCAGAAAAAAGCCCTGAATCACCAATCATAACAGACGTAGCTATGAAAGTGAACATTAACTCGCCAGTACGCAAACAGTTGGTTGAGGCAGCTTGGCGACGCACAGAAGCAGCATGCCCAGTAGTCTACATTTTCAAAGAAAACATGCCTGTTAAGGTTGAAACAAAGATAACCGCAGGCCAATAAGTTTCCCATTACCCACTTTTTTGTCAGGAGGTGAAATATTTTGTTATTTGTAGCCACAAATACGCATCCAGCAGCCCAATGCCCTCTAAACACTGACCAAGGAAAAATGACGATAAAACAGACTTTTTCAGAAGCAAAAATGCAGAAAGCCGGCGTTAAACTTCAAGGCGCCTACGTGAGCTGTCCAAAAGGCGGACTCGACCATAAAGGATTCTTCATTTTTGAAGCAAACAGTGCCATTGATGTAACTAACTTTTTTGGGCCAATGACTGGTGAGGTTCGGGAAGTTGTTCCTTTTAGTGAAGTAGCCAAAACTTTAGGTTAAGCACTAAAAACGGCAACCAGTCTATCATTGAACCTAATGCTTTAAATGCAAACCCAAAGAAATAAGGGATTGGAGAAGAAGGCTCGAAAATGGAAGAAGATATGCTATTTGTTGCTAGGCAGGCTAATTGTAACCACGCAAAAGAAAAGCATTACATCCAAAGACGATTTGACATTCTAAACGGGTACGAATTTAACATTACACGCTGCATCAACTGTCACAAAACGTTAGTTATGGAAGCAAAAAAGTTTGGAAAGGCATCAAGTTGACTCTTTTTCCTTTTTAACCTCCAAATACGGTTTACCCTCTTCTTTAAGCACCTCCAATATCCGCTGAACCTGCAAAGCAGTCAAAGAACACTTGTTGGGGTCTTCCAAGAAAGGAAACTTTTCAGGAGCATTTTCGATCTGATGCAACGCTTCCCAAGTAACTTGAACGTTTTCTGAAGCACTATGCTCATCAATATCCATCGCCCAAGCACCAGCGTCCAACTCGCCACCGCCCTCCTCCAAAGCCGTAAATGGCCCAAGCAACGTTTTATCCTCTAAATTGTAAAGAAAAACAACTGTCCCGGGCAAGATTTTGTTGGTGGGCTTGGTTTTTTTGTCTGCGCAAGTGTATAGTCTGCGGCTTAGGCATTGTTGCTGGGACGTTTTGTTACAAAAAAGAACAATACCTGAATACATACAAAAACGCACCAATAATTATTGGGAAAAACAGACATATAAACAAACCATGCAACACACTAACTATGCAAAAAACGATAGGTGTTCTCTAAAATCCTAAAAAATCTTTAATTGACTTTTTCCAAGTCATAACATTTCGAAAAGCAACATTTTGAACTACCGAGCAGTACCTAACAAGAAGAAAACAGATTGTTATCGGAAGCTTTCTATTTTTTGTTTAGTTAAAAGCATGATTTTTCGGCGGTTAGAATATGATTTTGCGTGGTCGCTGAATTTTTCTCCAACCATTATGGGGTTGGACAATCCTACGTCTTCTGAGGCAGTGTCTAGTGTGATTATGACGTTTACGCCGATTGTGCGGTTCCAGTCTCGTATCCAGACGCCTTGCTCGTTTCGGCCTTTCTGCACTATTAAGTCAAAGTGGCGTGGCATTCCGCTGTAGCCTTCCATAGTGGCGTTTTCAGCGTTAACTTTAAACCCCTCTTTTTTGAAGTACGCCATTGCCATCTCAACTAGCCGTGACCGAATTTTCGGTTGGTCTTCACCCGTACTCACGCTATTATTGCTCCCTTTATCCCTAAACTATTATTTGTTTGTATGTGGAAAAGGCTTTCGGATGACTAATCAATATGGCGCCTACATCAATCCTAAAATGCCCCAACTGCAGTGGGCTGGTCCTTGCTGGAAGCAGGCAAAAAACAAAAATCTGCCCTTACTGCGGTAAAAACATCAACCTTCAAAAAGCCCAAAGAGTTGCGCAAGCAGAAAACGCTATGGAAGCCTCAGAAATTCTAAAGCAATTAAAAACCTCAAAAGCCCAAAACCCAAGCCCTAAAACCAAAAGGGTTTAACGGACTTGCCTGAGCATTTCGCAGGTTTTGCAAAGTTCCTGAGCCGAAGGTTCGCCGCATTCGCAACATGTTTTGAAGTTTTCTTTTACAGCAGTTTGTTCTAACGCTGGACGCAATCGTTCCATTGAGCGGGAAACAGTGAATTTGGTTCCTGCATGCTTCTCCTCCATTCTGTTTAGCATTGCGCGGACGTCGTTTCTGAGGGCTTCAGAAGCGTATGGGCATGGTGTATCTTGGAATGGAATCTTTTTCACGTAAGCATAAAGTGCACTTTCGTTTTCTAGGATTTCACAGAAAGGCTTGATTTTTCGCACAAGTTTTGGGTGAACCTCACTGGTCATAGGTTTCTCTTTTGACAAGCGTGCGATGTCCCCGCGAAGAATGTTCATTAAAACAGTTTGGGCTTCATCGTCCAGCGTGTGGGCTGTGGCAATTTTAGTTGCGCCAACTTCTCGGGCACCAATATTCATTGCTCTGCGTCGCAGTACACCACAGTAAGCACAAGAAGTCAACTCCGTCTGCCCATTCGCGCGCGCTTTAGTAATCAACTCGTCAAGGGTTAACCCAAAAAGCCCTTTAAATGAAACAATGTGATGCTGGATTTCAAGCTGCTTACAGTTATCAACCGCAATGTCCAAGGCTTCGTCACGGTAACCTTTGATGCCTTCATCAACAGTCACGGCGACTAGTTCCGTTTTGGGTCTGTACTTTCGAAGTTTAGCCAAAATGTGAAGCAGACTTAGGCTGTCTTTTCCGCCTGAAACTGCAACAGCTAAACGGTCATCAAACTCAAGCATGTGATACTTTGTTATTGTTGCCCTGACTTTTGCTTCTATGGATTCGCCGAAGCATCTTCTGCACAGTCGTTGACCGGAGTATTTTCGGTAAAAAAAGCTCTCTCGCTCTTTGCAGACGGTGCAGATATTATCAGTCATTAACCATTCAGCACTGCATTTATGTTTTAATTAGCTAAATAAATGTGCACCAGCAAAACATGCAAAAGGAATGTGCAAAGAATGGCGGTTAAAACCAGTCGAAGTGGCGATTACAGGGAAATTGTTTATGGCAGCGAACGCTGGGCACTACTCAAACAGTTACGGGAAAAAGCCGCCGTTTTAATGGAAGCGTTAAACAGTTTTCATTTGCAGGCGGTGGTGCATGGAAGCATCGCAAGAGGCGACGTAAAAACTGGTAGTGACATTGACGTTTTCATTCCTGACGTGCAAAACAGCTTTCTAGTTGAAACCGCCTTGGAAAAAGCAGGCATCCCCATTAACAGCCGACTGGTAGTTCAGGCTACCCCAAACTACGCCATGAAAGCACACATTGAAATTGATGAAGACTCCAGCGTGTCCTTCCCGTTGATGGGCATGCGTAAGGTGGAACGGGAGTTTTACAGGTTCGGCGGAGAAATCAGTCTCGCTCAACTTAAAGCAGATTTAAGGGTTGCTGGTGTGGATAAGCGGCTTATGCTTATAGAACCAGACACGATGGGACATGTGGAAAGCAGCATTGTCGGAAAAGAAGCATATGTGGCTAAAACTTTGGGGATTTCAACACAAACCGTGCTGGACCGCGTGCATGCTCTTACAAAACGTGACTTGGTTGGAAGAACAGGGGTTTTCCTCAAAAAAGAACTCAATCAAGATGAAACATTTGAGTTGGCGCTTAAACGGTTTTCAGACCAAAAGCCTGCCGTGCGCCGACGATTAAAAAAAGGGTTTTAGTTGGGGTAGTAAATTAACTCTTTTTCTTCCAGTAACGCTTGGATTTTGTCTACTGCCTCATAAACTTGTTCTTCTTTCTTTGCACCTACACAAACGAGTTTGCCTGCGCTGAAGATTAAGAAGACGACTTGTGGTTCATCCATTCTGAAGACTGCGCCTGGGAACTGTTCAGGTTCATACATGACGCGGCTTAGCTTGTAAACTAAGCTTTCAAGGTCAATTTCGCCGCCCAACTCAGCGGAGGCTACAATGTTTTGAATGTTTACGATTGGTTTCTCTGTGATTTGGATGCCTTCGCCGCGGAGTTCTTTAACAACTTTTTCTACTGCGCTGCGGGATTCTTTTTCTGATTTTGCACCTGTGCAAACCATTTTGCCTGTACCGAAGATTAAGGTGGCGGTTTTTGGTTTTTTAAGCCTGAAAACTAGGCCTGGGAACACGCTGGGGTTGTATTCGGTTTGGGGAAACTTTTCTACAATTTTTTGTAAGTCTATTTTTTGGTTAAGTGAAACTGACGCTACAATGTTTTGTATTGAGATGATTGGTTTTCGTTTACTCATGTCAACTCACGTGTCTTAGTCTATTTAAATAGTGCATAAGCAGTATATAAAGCATCTTTATAAAGGGGTTTCAGAGAAGTTTTTCGTTAAAAAAGTATTTCCTTTTACTGTCGAAACGTGAAAAAACATGGTTTTATTCAAGTTTAAATATGCAAATGATTTAAGTTGTAACACTGGAAACAGGCGCCTTAAAGTGTCAAAGTTTCTGCTATTTGTTGGGGAAGGTTTAAGAGTACCTTTTTTGATTTACTTGCGAAGGTGTAAAATATGCCAACTCACGGTTCGTTATCTAAAGCAGGAAAAGTCCGCTCTCAGACACCGAAAATCGCGGCTCAAGAGAGAGTAGCGCCAAGTCCAAAAGCAAGAAGCAGACGCAACTATGAAAAGCGTGTGGTTCTGCAGCGCAAACCCGGACAAAACTGGATGTAAAAACCCAAAATAAATATTCAGAAGCTTGTTTTTTCAAGCTCAAACCAACTGTTTTGTTAGTGCAGTTTATTTATTTGATACCTAACACTGTATTTCTGGTTACTTAACTTTGGATGGCAAAAACGCTCTTCGAGAAATCATCGACACTCTGCTTTCTATGCAGTCCCCTACTCATGAGGATGCAAACAGGCTAAAAATGAAAGCCGCCGCCAAATACCACCTAAACTCTATGCCATCAAACGCTGACTTAATTGCTGCCTTAACCCCTGAAGAAACAAAACTTTTGCTGCCCATTCTACGACGCAAAACTACCCGAACCATCAGCGGCGTAACAGTCGTCGCAACAATGACCGAACCTTACCCTTGTCCGCAGCCTGAACCCTGCGCTTACTGCCCCGGGGGACCCACACAAGGCAGTCCACAAAGCTACACAGGCCACGAACCAGCAGCAATGCGTGGAAGCCAAAACAATTTTGACCCCTACCTGCAGGTGCAAAGCCGCATTAACCAGTTAACTGCGATTGGGCATAAAGTGGACAAAATCGAACTAATCGTCATGGGCGGAACATTCCCAGCCACACCCGTCGAGTACCAGACACGGTTTATCCAGCGAGCTCTTGACGCCATTACAGGTGAAACTTCAGCCAACCTTGAAGAGGCAAAAGCCAACGCTGAAGCAAGTAAAACCCGTAACGTCGGAATCACGGTTGAAACCCGCCCAGACTGGTGCAAACAACCTCATATCAACGCAATGCTCGGCATGGGTGTTACACGCATTGAACTTGGAGTACAGAACCCCAGCGACGACATTTATCAAAAAGTAGGCAGAACCCACACTGTCGCAGACGTTGCAGAAGCCACCCAAATCGCCAAAGACGCAGGCCTAAAGATTGTTTATCACATGATGCCCGGAATGCCCGGCTCCAACCCGGCGAAAGATGTTGAGGCGTTTAAAGAAATTTTTGCGGACCCAAGGTTTAAGCCTGACATGATAAAAATTTATCCGTGCCTAGCGATTGCCGGCACAAAAGCTTACCAATGGCTGCAGGAAGGCACCTACAAACCTTACACGACTGAGGAAGCCGCTGAAGTAATTGCAGAAGTTAAAAAGTTCATTCCAAAATGGGTCAGAGTCATGCGTGTGCAACGCGACATTCCCGCACGGTTAATTCTGGACGGAGTAAAAAAGAGCAATCTACGCCAAATCGTGCACGAAAAACTCAAAACTCAAAACATCCAGTGCCAATGCATCCGTTGCCGAGAAGTTGGACATCGCCTCGAAGTAGACCACGTTAAACCCAACCTTGCAAACATCCAAATCCAGACAATCCAGTACGAAGCGTCAGGAGGCAAAGAATATTTCATTTCAGCTGAAGACCCAAAAAACAACGTCTTACTGGGCTACCTACGCCTGCGTGTACCTTCACCTAAAGCCCACCGCTGCGAAATCACGGAGGCGGCGTCGGCGATTGTGCGTGAACTGCACGTTTATGGGCCACTTGTTCCGGTTGGAGGGCATGTGGATGAGGCTTGGCAGCATAAGGGTTACGGTGTGCGGCTGCTGGAAGAGGCGGAACGCATCGCAAAAGCCGAGGGCAGAAGAAAGTTGCTGGTGATTAGCGCGCTTGGTACAAAACGGTACTACATGCGGTTTGGCTACAGTCACGATGGACCATACGTTTCAAAGCGACTTTAAACTACTGGTTTTCAACATACTAATGGCGCATTTTTAAGTCAATAGCACCTACCCCCCTTAGGGTTTTTCGAAAAAGGGCTGTTTTTACCCTACCCTCTATAGGTTCAAACATAGAACCACTAATAGAAGCCTAATAGGTTGGGTTTTTGCGTTTTTACTTTGGTGAAGCTGGCTTTTTAGCGTTTTTTGGGTTGTATTTACTTAAAAAAGCTTTTAGTGTTGTTTGCGTTAGGTAACTCAAGAATCCCACGTTTTGAATTGTCAGGACGTAGCGGAATATTACTGTTTAATAGAAGAGATTTAGGCATGAGTGAACTGGAAAATTCAGGTTACAAAGGCATGGCACTTAGCCTGCTTCAAGCCGCCCGCTGCGAAGTTGGCGACATCATCCGCATCACCAGCAAAGGCAAAACCTACGAAGGCATCATAATCCCCCGTTCAGAACTGGGCGATGCCACAAACATCATAATTAAAATGAAAAGCGGCTACAACCTCGGCATAAACGCTACAATGGACGTAAAAATAGAAAAAGTCGGAGTAGGCACTAAACCAACGTTTGCAGCGCCACCACTGCCAAAACAGAACCCTGCTTTGCCGCATGTGGTTATCATGAGCACTGGCGGGACCATCGCAAGCCGCGTTGATTACCGAACAGGCGCAGTTCGTTCAGCCATGTCAGCAAGCGACCTCTACGGGGTTGTGCCTGAACTTTCAGAAGTTGCCCGTGTCGATACTGAAATCGTTTTTAGCATTTATAGTGAGAACTTGACCCCGAAAAACTGGACACAGTTAGCGGAGAAGGTCGCTGAACGTATCAAACAAGGAGTAGATGGCGTCGTCATCGCTCACGGCACAGATACAATGGCGTACACTTCTGCAGCACTCAGCTTTGCATTGCAGAACCTGCCCGTTCCGGTAGTTCTTGTGGGAGCCCAGCGTTCATCTGACCGCCCAAGCAGCGACGCGGCAACAAACCTAATCGGTGCAGTCAAAGCCGCTGGTGAGGCACCTTTTGCCGAAGTATGCTTAGCCATGCATGAAACAGTCTCCGACGCAGCAATAGTTGTGCACCGAGGCGTTAAAGTGCGCAAGTGTCACACAAGCCGAAGAGACACATTCAAATCCATCAACGGTTTCCCAATCGCAAAAATTCTAAACCAACAAGTCATAATGCAAAACGGCGACTACCAACGCCGTGACGAGACAAAGGAGTTGGTTGTGAAGCCTAATTTCTGTGAAAAAGTAGCGCTTATCAAATTCTACCCCGGCTTGGACCCTGCTGTAATCGACTTTTATGTTAATCAAGGCTTCAAAGGCATCTTGCTTGAAGGTTCAGGTTTAGGTCATGTTAGCAAGTTCTGTTTTGAAGCCATCAAAAACGCTACAGCCAAAGGCGTAGTGGTTGCTCTTGCTTCTCAGTGTATTTGGGGACGGGTTAACATGAATGTTTACGATACAGGCCGTGACCTGCAAAACATTGGTGTAATCCCGCTTGATGACATGTTCCCTGAAACGGGGCTTGTTAAACTCATGTGGGTACTTGGGCAAACCAGCGACCCCACCGAAGCAAAACGCCTGCTAAAAACAAACATTGCCGGCGAATTTACCCCTCGCACTCTTCCTCAAGAAAAAATCGTTTACGGAGCACAATAAAATGACCAACGACTACACCAAAATCGGCTTAAAAGTTGGCTTAGAAATCCATCAACAGCTTAACGTAGGCTCAAAACTGTTCTGCAGTTGCCCTCCCGAACTGTTCAAAGAAGACCCAGAAATTACGTTCCTACGCCGTCTCAGACCAACTCAAAGCGAACTAGGGCAAGTTGACCCTGCCGCGTTTTTTGAGTTCCAGAAAGGCGTCAAAATCCTTTACGAGGCAAACCACAAAAGCGCTTGTCTTGTTGAAATGGATGAAGAACCACCCCACCCATTGAACGTAGATGCTCTAAAAGTTGTTCTAACTGCTGCACTCATCATGAATATGCAGCCTGTTGACGAAGTGCACGTTATGCGTAAAACTGTCATTGACGGTTCCAACACCACTGGTTTCCAACGCACCAGCCTGATAGCTTTAGACGGATGGATAAAGGTTGGCGAAAAAACAATTCCAATGCTTGCCGCTTACTTAGAAGAAGATGCAGCACGCAAAACCGGCACTGAAGACGAAGGCAAAACAATCCGTTACCGTGTTGACCGTCTTGGCATCCCATTAATCGAAGTTGCAACCGCCCCCGTAATTTATTCACCGCAAGAAGCGCAAGAAGTTGCTTTTGCGATTGGCAGAATTCTTCGTGATACCGGTAAAGTCATGCGTGGTTTAGGCACTATTCGTCAAGACCTAAACGTGTCTATACTCAACGGGGCATTAATCGAAATCAAAGGTGTACAAGAACTCGATCTAATAGCTACTGTAATTGATTACGAAGTTCTACGCCAACAAAACTTGCTTGCCATTAAAGAAGAACTTGTTAAACGTGGTGTCGCCCCTGAAACGTTGAAAACAGAATTCGTTGATGTTACTGACATCTTCAAGAATAGTAAAAGTAAGGTTATTCGCAAAGCAGTTGACAAGAAACACAAAGTTTTAGCTGTTAAACTTGCAGGTTTCAATGGTTTGACTGGTCGCGAGTTGATGCCTAACTTCCGTTTAGGCAGTGAATTGTCTGATTACGCAAAATTCTGGGGCAGAGTTGGTGGCATATTCCACACTGACGAAGTGCTTACCAATTATGGTATCACACCTGAAGAAGTTGCGGCACTCCGCAAAGCAGTTGGAGCAGGTGAAGCGGACGCAGTTGTTTTTGTAGCTGACACCGCAGAAAACACGCAAGACGCCCTAAAAGCAGTAGTCGAACGAGCCCAACAAGCCTGCAATGGGATTCCACAAGAAACAAGAACTGCCAAAGATGATGGCACAAGTCGCTTCATGCGTCCACGTCCCGGCGCAGCAAGAATGTACCCCGAAACTGACATTCCCGTTCAAGCCATAACCGCCGCGCTTATCGAAGATGTCCGCGCTAACTTGCCCGAACCAGCAGAAAAGAAACTTGCACGCCTAATGAAACAATACACGCTAAATGAGAAGTTGGCTAAGCAAATTGCTGACTCTGAATATGCTTTGCTGTTTGAAGAAATAGTGAAGGAAACTGAGGTGGCAGCGTCTACTGTTTCAGCGTTTTTGACTGAAACGGTCAAATCTCTCAAACGTGACGGCATAGCAGTTGAAAACGTCAATGAAGCACAAATTAAGGCGCTGTTTGCTGCTGTTGGTTCAGGCACGCTTGCTAAAGAGGCAATAGCGGAAGTGTTTAGTTGGCTTTCAAAGAATGAAGGCAAAGCTGTTCAAGACGCAACAACCGCTTTGGGACTGAAGATGTTTACGGAAGCTGACCTTGAGCCTATCGTTGACCGCGTAATCGCCGCTAATAAGCCTGCCATTGAAAAGAACGGCAAAGGCGCATTTGGCATGCTGATGGGGGTAGTTATGAAGGAAGTCCGCGGCAAAGCTAACCCAGAACTTGTCAGTAAAATCTTAAAACAAAAACTTCCCTAACTCGGCTTTCTTTTTAACAACTTTTTTTATTTTTCCGTAAATCCTAAAAAGGTTAAACGATGCATATAGGCATACGTTAACATGTTTATAGTGTAGGCACCTTAAGCCTTACCGCTAATTTGAGGAATCATTAATGAAGCGTATTGAAGCACGAATAAAGACACCGTTCGGCGAAGTTGTCATTGAAGGCGACAGCCCACAAGAAATCCTGAACATGCTGGAATCGGTCCCAGAAAATTTTGTAGAAAAACTTTCAGATTTCGTTTCTAACCGCCTTACACCTTCAGGCGCCCAACTAAAAGGCATCGTTGAACCCACAACCGAAGGTCCAGTCATTGTAACCCGCGAAAACCTAACCCACTACGAAGCCGTTGGCTTAGTGCTTTACGCTTCCGATGAACGCAAAAACACTGCTGCCCAAGTCCAGAAATTGCTTGAATCCAGCGGCATAAAAAGCATGGTTCCGGCACGCTTAAATGAAATGACTAAACGTGGACAAGTTTTCAAGCCTGACCCAAGCAAACCCGAATTCAAATTAACAATTCAAGGTGAGAAATGGGTTGAGACTGAGGTTTTAACTAAGATTAGAGGAAAAATGAATTGAGCCCATCCGACAAAGTTGACGTTCACTTAAAGTACAAGGAATTGGAAAAGGATTTCACGGCAACTTTGCAGGAAACTTGGGAACTGCTTGACCAGTTTTTCAAGGAGTATTTGCCTGCCTTTGAAATTGCCCAAAAACTTACGTTAAGCGTGGATTTGCAGCAGCTTGCCAAAGACGTAGAAAGCATAATCGCTTTTTCTCCCGAAGGCGCAAACCTGTTGGTGCCGAAAAACAAGCTTACCGACAACGAGGCGCTTTCCATTTGGCTTTCAGCACAGTATCTTGGCAACAAACTTGGTTTAGTAAGCAGTGAGTCCTTGTCAAAAGAGGAACTGCAGACTAAACTGGGAAAAACAGCAAAAATAACCAGCACCCGCCTTGGAGAATTAATAAAAAACGAATACGCAACAAAAATTGGCGACGACCGATTTAAGATTACAACTTTTGGCGTCATAACAACCCAGAAAGAGATTATTCCGAGAGTTAGAGCTAAAATCAAAGTTTAACAGTGATTTTAGGAACATTTTTTACTTTGTTTGTGCTTCACTTTTTAGAGGCGTGTTTTGCATTGGATTTTAGCATTTTTTCGGCTGTAATTTACTCTATACTTGGCAGTTTCGCTTTTGACTTAACCGCGTTAATTATTTTGGTCATCATTGGTTTAATCATAATTTTCTTCATCAAGCTATTCCTTGTGCTGATTCCAGCTATACTTGTTGCTTTGATTGTGTTTTTCTTAACTGGCGGTGACTTGTTCTGGACCGGCATTGCTTTTCTGGTTGTCGCGGCGTTGTCGCTGATAGCTAAACTTTAACCCTTTTTCGTTTTTAATTCAGGCATTTTTGGCTTTTTCAAACCGTTCAATTAATATTTGATGAAAACCCAAAATCAGCAATGAAATCGGTAAACAAGAGTATTTGCGAAGCGTTTAAGCATTTAAAACTCAATGCTTGCCTTAATTCCTCAAACAAATGCATGCTTGACCCAACAAAACAATTAATGCGTAAAATCAGCCTTGCTAAGGGAGAAAATGCATGCTTTTAGGCGGACGCAAATCCATAATATTCATGACACTCGGTTTAGCCGCATTCATCCTTTACTTATGGTTCTTTGTAGGCTTTGACGGCTTATTCACACTGCTAAGCAGACTAAACGTTTACCAATACACCCTGTTTTTCAGTTTAGCCATCCTTGCCCTGTTTTTAGGCGTCTTTTTTGATTCCATGATTTGGCACAGCCTGCTGAACTCCCTAAAAGTCAAGGTTAAAGCAAAAAAAATCATGCTTTACAACTGGATAGGCAACTTCGTAGAGTTAATCCTTCCAGGCGCAACAGTCGGCGGAGAAGTCGCCCGCATAGCTTTAGCCCAAAAAGAAACAAGCGACACAGGAAAATCCGCTGCCAGCGTAGTCGGCTCACGCTTAATCAGCACCTTCGTATACTCCGGCGGCTTGCTTCTCGGCTTCTTTATCCTGCTCTTTTCTCATCAATTGCCCGTTTACTTGATAACGCCAGTTGTGCTGGTGATTCTGGGAACCGCAATTATGATAAGTGCCATCTTTTTGATTGCATTAAAAGATGGCGCAGTAAACAAAGTCGTCAGCCTCATCATGTGGGTTGCAAAAAAAGTTGTCAAAAAACCTGAAAAACAACAAAGCCTACAACAAAAGCTCCACAATGGATTAGCTTCTTTCAGCGAAGCCTTCAAAACTTTCAAAGCTCATCCAAGAAGCTTAATTAAACCATCGATTTTTGCTGTTACAGCTTGGCTGTTTAACTTGACTGTTTACTTGATGATTTTCTACGCTTTGGATTTTACAGCGATTTCGCTTCTGGATTTAGCAACCGTGTACTGCATTATAACAACCGTTGAAACGGTGACAGCTGGGTTCCCAGTTGGCGCAGTAGAAGTTACAATGGTCAGCATGTTTTCCATTTACGGGGTTCCTTTGGCCGTTGCAGGCGCAGTCACTACCTTATCACGGTTGTTGACTTTTTGGAGCCAAATCATCGTAGGGTACCCACTCGCGCAATGGGTTGGCGCAAAGTCTTTGTTTAAAGGACAAGCTCTATTCAAACTACCCACCATTAAACCGGCAATCACAGGCAAAACTGTGAGTGAATTTCCCATTTCAGCAAAATCATAAACATTCTAACCACTGTTTTACATTTGTTAAAAAATGTTGCTTGCCTGCTTAAACATATAGAACAAATCTTCAATTATTAAATTCCGTTGATATTGGCTTGTACAGCCAACGGTAATTTTTAATACTGCTGTAAACAAATGAGTACATTCGTTCAAGGAAGAGAGAGATTGGTAGCAGCAGGTTCAGGAACCAAAATTGTACTTACAGCGTCATCTACTGAAATGAGCGACTTTTATAATAACCCATTCATAGCATTCGTAGGCGGCTTCGGAAAAGGACCCATCCCACTTTCATACGTAAGAAAAACACTCTACCCCCATAAACCAAAAAAAGCCGACGGACAAGCAAGCTACGCACCCTACGGATTACGCAAGGTTGAATCTATCCTGCTTGAAGGAGGATTCGCCAGAGAAGACATAGCAGTTGTTTACCCCGAAGACTTAGAATTTTTCATTGGACCCAACACAAAAGTTGTCGGAATATCCTCAATGGACCCTACAGGCATGGGTTACGTCAGCAAAACTTACAGCTCAATCGTAGGCGGCGGCGAACCAATGAACCGCATCGAGTTCCGCAAACTCGTCATGCACCCGGCAATAAAAAAATACAAACCAAAAGTAATTGTCGGAGGGTACGGTTCGTGGCAACTTGAACGGCAGCACGTGTCGGAAAGCTATGGTGTAGACTGTGTTCTTATGGGTGGCAGGCCAGCACCAATTGTTGAGCTTTTCAAGAAAGCAGTAAACGGTGAACCTATTCCACGCATCGCAAAAGCAGACGAATCTTTAGATAACTGGGACTATAACCAAGAAATGCCTCTCACCCAAAACGTGGCTATTCACGGTGCGGTTGAAATTTCTAAAGGCTGTGGAAGAAACTGCCAATTTTGTACACCAACAATGCAGCACAAGATTGATGTGCCGCTTGATAAAATCATGCAAGAAGTCGCGTTAAGTACCAAACAAGGCAGCGACCACATTACCCTAATCACTGAGGACTTGTTCCTTTACGGTCAAAAAGACCCCAAATTTATACCTAATAGTGAAGCAATTCTGAAACTCTGCAAAAGCGTCGCAGATTACCCGGGCGTTAAAAGCATACAAGCCGCACACATGTCTCTGGCGCCAGTTTATCATGACCCAAAAATGATTCATGATTTGGCTGAAATCTTAATCGAGAAAAGCTGGTATTCTTTCGGCGGAAAACCAATCATCACCGCAGAAACAGGAGTCGAAACAGGCAGCCCACGACTAATGAAAAAGTACATGGGCGGAAAAATGTTGCCTTTTACACCTGAGCAATGGCCAGAAGTCGTAACAAACGCTTTCGGCATCCTAAACGATAACGACTGGTATCCCCTTGCAACACTTATTATCGGCTTGCCAGATGAAAAAGAAGAAGACATGCTCCAAACACTTGAGTTGATGGATGACCTTAAAGATTACAACGCATTCTATGTGCCACTCTTTTTCGTGCCGCTTGAAAACTGTGTACTCATGAACAAGAAAGGCGCCGAAATGGACTCGCTCTCAAAAGCACGTTGGGACTTCTTCATCAAATGTTGGGAATACAACATTAAAATCTGGAAACCAACCTTCCTAGAAAACAGGATACCCAACCATTTCCTGTACCGAACCTTCGACCGCGTACTCATCCCATACTTTGGCAGAATCCTTGGAGCATACTACGGCTTAACAAGACGCGGCACTGGCGAACAATTCAAACAAGCAGTCTACCAACTGAGCATGCCAATGCCCGATAACGGTCGAAGAGTAAAAGGAAAAGTAAAAGCAAAAACAGAAGCTTAGGCAGACTCTTCTGCCATTTCTTCATTATTTTCTTGTGCAAAATCTGCTTCTTCAACTGTGACTTCAGGCATAGCTTCCTGAATCAACGAAGAAACCTGCAATGGTTCTGGTTCAGTTGGCTTTAAGATTTTTCTTGCATGTGTAATGTAGCCTGTGTGTCCAGTCATGAGTGTTTGTGGACGGGTTTTTCCGCGTTCAACCTGCATGGCACGCATCATAAGTTCAATAGTTTCGATGAAGACGAAATTGTTTTCGCGTAAGGCTTCTGTAGTTTTGACTACTTGGTCAATGGTTGGGCTGAACGAAACCAATGTTCCTGATGGTTTGAGGGCTTGGTAAGCGTGTGGAATGACAAGCCATGGCGTTGCCAAGTCTAAAATGACGGCGTCTACGTCGCGTTCCTCGATGCCGAGGGTTACGTCGCCACTTTTCATTTCTACACGGTCAATTAGTTTTGAGCGTTGCAGGTTTTTGGCTGCATTTTTCTGGAATTCTCCTCTAAGTTCGTAAGTGTAAACTTTTCCTGTTGGACCAACATAGTGGGCAAGGGCAGTGGTTAGGCTGGCGGTTCCTGTGCCTGACTCGACAACGCGGCTGCCTGGACCAATTCCGCTGAACATGACAATGGCTGCTGCATCTTTGGGGTATACGATTTGTGTGTTGCGGCTGCTTTTCATGATGTAGTCTGTTAACTGCGGCTTAAGCGTGGTAAATGTTACGCCTAGGCTGCTTTTGATTGGTTCCCCAAACTCTTTACCGATAAGTTCATCAAACTTTATGAAGCCTTTGTGAGTGTGGAATGTTTGTCCTGCTTCAACTTTTAACATGTAAGTTCTGCGGGCGTCCAAGTAGATTAGTGCGAAGTCGCCTGCTTGAATTTTTTCGTTAGCCAAAGATGATTTCCTCTATTTCTGCAAGCAAAATAAGAGTCCCCAAATTTAAGCTTTGAAACACAACTTGAGGCTTTAACCCGTTAAAACAAGGTTTTCAACATGCTAATGCCATGATTTTCAACCATTAGCACCTACCCCCCTTAGTGTTTTGTGACTTTCAGCAGTTTTAGACTTGGTTTTTGCCTACCCTCTATAGGTTTCTGCATACAATTGCTATCTGGATCTTTAATAGGTGGCAAATAGGCTCGCTTTAACTTTTCACTTGATAAGAAAAAGTTTAAGCTACCATTTTTTGGAGCGATTGTTGTTCTCGTATATTGTTAATTCTTTGCTCAAACGTAGGGTAAGCTTGAGGTAAAATTATTGCTAATTTAATATCCAAACTACTTCTTGGTCGAATACTGCTCATTTTGGCCAACGCAGATATCATTGCGTCCCCTTTACCAATCTTTAATGAACTAAGGTCACATTCTATCTCCTGTTGACGTTGCCATTTAGCATTAAGAAAAGACAAAACCATCATGCAACCGAAAGTAACAATCAAACCCGCCAAAATACTTGAAACATAATTGCCCCAACTACAATAACCGAGCAAAATTGTTATTCCACCAATAATCAGCGCTGGTAAATGCAAACGCACGAATCTTTTTAGTCCATGCCTCTGTTTTAAATGAGTGAATTCATGCGCTGTAACCGCGAGTAACTCATCTGGCAGAAGCATTCCTAAGTACCTATTATCAATGACAACCCTGTCAAATGAAGCCACACAACCTTGCATCAAAAAACGGGACCTATAATACCTATCCAATTTTTTTCTTTTCAAAATCTTGGATACACTCATAATCTCAGCAAGGTTATCCAGAGATTCTGACGTAAAAGGTTCTGCCTTAAATAACCTTGAAAAAAGAGACCCAAAGAAGCCCAAGTTACCCATCCACCTCAAAACATACGTTACACTCATTAATTTGCTTTCGGACAACCACTTTGCTTGTTTATGCTTCGCAAAAGAAAGGTAAACTGTGATTCAGATAGAGTTTAAACCGATTACCCATGGGGTATCTGTAGCTCCAAAAGTCGTAAGCCTCTTTCAGGAGCCAATAAAACTTATTTTTGAAGTAAGGCTGTTAGGTTGCGTGGTAGTTCTTTGTAGTAGTCTGTTAGGCTTAGCAGCCGCATTTTTTGCAGGGTTTCTTTTGGAATTTGTTCGCATGGTGTGCCTTTGAGCATCAGCAGAGTTTCTTGTTCTGTGAATTCAGCGGTTTCCCCAACCTGCTTAAGGTACGGCTTGTTTTCTGGGCAGGCGGCTTGACAACGGATGCAGCCGATTATGCAGTTGTGCCATTCAGGCTTTATCCAGTCAGGAAACGGGACGTTGCTGTCTTTTTCGTTGTGATACGTGAGGCACCTTTCCGAGTGCAGCAGGAATCGGTCGTTGGCGATGGCTCCTGTTGGACACGCGCTTTGGCACAGGCGGCAGTTTTCGCATGTTTTCATGGTTTTAAGTTCCTGCCAATTGTCACTTTTACAGGGCATGTCTGAGTAAACGGCGGTTAAACGCATAAAACTCCCCAGGCCATCCACGTAAGCAATGTTATTTCTTCCATACTCCGCCAATCCACTGTGCACCGCAAGCAGTTTAAGCGGCAACGCTGGCGTCGCAGTCTTGTAACCATGTTTCCCAACAGCTTCAGCCACCAAAGCTTCAACGTGCAAGCGTTTCTCGTCATACGCAGTGTAGGTGGGCGGCAAAATGAATGACCGCTTTTTCTTGTGCCAGTTGAAAACTGCTTTTGTGGGGGGTCGGGGCATGGCAACTATGATTATGGATTTGGCTTTGAAATCTTGTGGCGGGGTAAACTTGAATCGTGGCAGATAGGTTTTGGCGAATTCAGCGTCGAATTGCCCGTAAGCGTTTAAGGCTTCAAGTTCCGACTCCATTTCAGCAACATGACTAACCGAAACTACTGAAAGTTTGCAGCCTTCATGCAGCAACGCCGAAAAATCCACCTTGCTACCCATAAACCAAAAGATTAGAAATTTAGCTTATTAGACTTTGGCTCTAAAACCTGAATTGAAGAAACGCAAAAAAATTAAATGGTGGGGCAGAGCGGATTTGAACCGCCGACCAATGGGTATCTACAGCTCCAGAACTTCGTCACTTTCCCCGTAGGGAATCAGCATACCCATTCTGGTTTGCTTCTGGAGCCCATCGTAATACCTGGCTATACTACTACCCCGCACCATTCAAGTTTTAAATAATTTGACAATCCGATATTTATACATAACACCAAGCGGGAAAATGACTTATCGATGTATTCAATGCTCCTTAAATTCCAGGCTCAGGTTAACCCCATAAATAAAGAAAACTTAAACAAACACGGCAACTCAATATTTTTCGGCGACTTTTTTTGGATGAACAGGAAGCTTTAGCGGTTATCCGCACCTTGCTGGCTTATGAACGCAACTACCAATCCATCGAGCGGACGCAACTAGCCCAATTACGCACAGGGTTAAGTTTAGCGTTAATTGTGCCGCCGTCAGCCGCCACTTTAGCGTACGTTTTCGAGTTCTTACCCAAAGACTACTGGGTCAGCATAGTGGTGTACGTGTTTTTGGCTTTGATTGTGGTGTATGGGGTATGGCTTGCTGTAACCAGTTTCTTTGGGCTGCGAAAAACACGTGCGGTTCAAAAGAAAATTTTGGAGCGTCAAAAACAAATTTTAGAACAATCAGGCAGTGTCAAGGGGTTGCTTGAAGGCATTCGTTAGCGGTTGAAGCAAACCTTCATACACTTGCGAATAAACTGTTTTTTGATTGAAAATGGCTTTTCTTAGAGAAAGGAAAAAGGAAGTTGACATCGATTTCCCCATTGCAGCGATTTGGGAAGCTTTGCCCAAAGCGGTGGACGAGTTTGACTGGGACATTTTAGAAAAAGACGAAAATGCGTATCACATGTCAATCAGAACCAGTGACACACTTACCTCTTACGCGTCAACACTTAGAATAGAATTGAAACCCTTGAGCGAGAAAAGTACACGCATGACCGTTTACGGCGAAACCCCTGTTACAACAATAACTTCTACCCTGCAGTTCGGCCAAACATACGACGTCGTCGACGATTTCGTGTTGGCGTTAGCTGACGTGATGAACCGTTAAACCGCTTTTGTTTGCGTTTGTAGTTGTCTTTCTGCATCCACATATCGCTATTAGCAGCGTTTTTACTCAAATAAGTGGCGATATTTTTGACATTGGAAAATTTGGAAGTAGAAGACACTCAAGCTGTAATCGAAACAGGCGAAAGAAAACGCGGCAGAACAATGGGTCCTGTAGACTATCTTTTAGTGCGGTTTCCCGGCAACAAGTTCAGCGGAGAAATCATTCCTGAACTTATGAGACTTGAAAGAGACGGCATCGTTCGAGTTATCGACATGGTACTCGTAATGAAGGATTCGAACGGAAAAATTTTCGTTACAGAAGCCAAAGACCTCAAAGGAGATACCGGCAAAGCATTTGAGTCAATCGCAAAAAACACTCGAGAATGGTTTTACGAAGGCGACATAAACGCGATATCAGAAAACCTGCCAAACAACAGTTCCGCAGGTCTTTTGCTGTTTGAAAATATTTGGGCAATACGCTTCAAAGAGGCACTCATGAATTCCGACGCCGAATTAATCGACATGGGTAGAATTCCGCCTGATGTAGTAGAAAAAGCTCGAGAGTTACTAGACAGAGAAGGAGGCGCCTAAACTTGCGTGGAAGAGGATTAATGCTTGTAGCCGGAATGCGAGCGGGAGAACGAAGAGCAGAAGCGGCACAACAACAGCAGCAGGCACAACAGCAAGCACAAGCCCAAGCTTACCAGCAAGGACAACAAGCCGCCCAAGCACAAGCTGCAGCCACAGCACCGCAGAAAGACACCACCGCAGAACTGATGAAACTATCAGACCTACACAAAGCCGGCGCACTTACCGACCAAGAGTTTGAAGCAGCCAAAAAGAAAATATTAAGCTAAAAACAACCCCAATTCTTTTTTTATTTTAGGATTTTGATGAGGATTTTTTGTTTTTCAATTTTTACTGGATACGCCGTCAGGTTTGGTAGTTTGGGGCTGTATGGGCTGACGTGTGGTGGCGATAGGCATCTGCCGGTGGTTACGTCGAATTTGGCTTGATGTCGTGGACATGTAATTACGGTTCCTTCAAGTTTGCCCAGTGAAAGGTCGCCGCCCAAATGCGGACAGATATTATCGATTGCAGAGATAATGCCATCGATGTTTGCGAGCAAGATTTCCCTGTTTTGCAGTGTAAACTTTTTTAGAGTTCCATTGGGCACTTCAGAAATAGTTGCAACTGCTGCATAATCTGGTTCCAAAAAGTTTGCCTCAAACTAAAGTTAACGTAAACGACTTTAAGAGCATTGTTGCCTGCCTACCCTAACGTGAACGGAGTTTCTTGTTATAAACTGCAGTAACAAGCGTACAATTCATTATGGTAAGGTATACTGGGAAAGCTAATTCGCTGAAATTCCAAACAGTTGCAGCGGCAAAGCTTGTTAATGGGCTAAAGATGCCAATTAGGTAGGGCCAGACGGATTCGGTTTGAGGGTTTCCCCAAGCTTTTAGCAAAGTTGGGAACGCCGCAAAGGCGTCACTTGCGATGGCTAAGGCGATTGCCAAATTGGACTCTTGAGTAATGTACCAAAGCACAAGCGCCAATCCGGATAAGGCTAAGCATAGGTAATCCAGTCTTGAAAGCTTCCAGTACGCCTTTCTGGTAAAAAATGATGAAATAAAAATGAGCAGGGGGCAAAAGCTGGACATAAACACTGGAAGTACCGCCCAGTCAACACCGTTGGAGATTGCGGCGGCTGTGGCGATTAGGGGCGCTATTGACCACATAAGCCAAGTTACCCTATTAGGCATCGTTTCTCCTTTGAACATGAAACGTATGTAGGCGGCTGCTGCAGCCAGTGAAGCAAAAGCTGCAACAAAGACAAGATACTCCAGCATAAGACCAGTACCTGCAGTTTCACATATTAATCGATGTTTATAAGAAAATCAGGGTTTTTTGGGAATTTCCATGCAAAGTCTCTTAAGCGATAAACGTGGCATTTAGCCTTTGATTAAAATGAAAAGAAGCGGCTGTCTCATCATTATTATGAGTTTAATGATAATTTTGGTTTCCCTGTTTGGTGGTTTAGAGTTTTGTTCAGCCCAAAGTAACCTAAAAACTGAGGAGCCAGCCACTTCAACTTTTGTTGTTAACACTAACTCTACACATTTTTGGGTTAACAATAATTTATGGCTTAGTACAAATGCAACCTACACCATTCAAAGCGCTTTCGACAATTTGCCAGCTCAAGGCGGCAAAGTTTTTCTTAAAGCAGGAGTCTACCCAGTCAACGGCATATACATAACTAACAAGCAAACCCTAAATGATTCTCCTTATCAACAAATAATTTTTGAGGGTGAAGGAAGACAAGTAGCTACTTTAAAACTGAATGATAACGCTAAAGGTGCATCAAGCAAACTTGAAAGCTTTCCAGACTACGCAAACAAAGCAGTTATCTGGTGTGAACCTTACACAGTTGACACAGGACTACGGTTTACAATAACAAACATAGGCATAGATGGGAACCGGAAAAATCAACAAACCGAAATTGCTGGAATAGCTGTTTATAATGATTGGGACAGCATTATAGAAGACAACTATCTTTTTGAATGCGGTGGACACGGCATAATACATTTAGGAAGCAGATGGCTACGCACGTCATACATAACAGGCAACTATGTTTACTTTACAGACATGTCGGGACAGAATCCAGCAAATCCATCAAACCCAGTAGAGAACTATTTGAGCGGAATTTTAAGTTGGCGAACAGACGTTGCCATTCGTGAAAACACGGTTGGTTGGACTGGATATCGAGGGGAAAACAGCTTTTTAGGCATAGGTATCAGCGCAAGCTTTGCGTTGGTAGACAATAATTGGGTTTGGGGTAACTATTTAGGTGTATTAATTTCGAATGGTCAATTTTTCAGCCTGACAGGCAATTTCATTGAAAACAACGTTAACGGGGTTTACCTTTGGAATGCTCACTGTGGAACAATCCAAAGTAATGACATTCGTATAAGTTGTAATCCTGACACTGGAATTAAAATCGGCGGCAGCTCAAGCTATAACAGCATCAAGTTGAACAAGATTTGGGTACGTGATGACCTGACTGCTCAATATGGAATTAGAGAAACTGATACAGCCGATTATAACATAATTAATGATAACATCATAATAGCAAAAAGTAAAACCTTCTTCAGCGGTACTAACACAAACAGCGTAGGCTACATATTGACGGCTATAGCCACGACAGGAGCACATTCAACCGTATCAGGCAACAACATTATTCAAGAAGAGACTAACTCGTCATCTAAGTCACGAGGCATAACAATGACGCCTGAGCCAACTACAAACGTAATTCCAACAGATTCGGACATACAATACCAGATGCCGAAGCTTTCAACCTCAGAGTGTTCTGTAGGGGTGCTACTAGTGCTTCTCGTAGTGGGCACGATGATAACGTTGTTTAAGACAAAAAATGCCGAAACACCCTTTAAAAACCCCTTAAATTAAAAAACGACGAAAAAAAGTTAGCAAACACCTTATTCTTTGCTATAATAAGCTATAATAGGTTAGTTTTGGCTTTATGGTTTAAGCGATGACTATTGGCGCCGCATGATTCATGGACTGGATGGTTAAAAAAGAAAGCTCCAGTGTTGATTGCTGCGGCAGTTATCATAATTGTTGCAGGTTATTTGGTGTTTGAAGTCTTAACCGACACTCTTGTTAAATGTTCACCATGGACAAGTGGTTCAGTAATAAGTGCAATCATTTCATTCACGCATGACGTAACCACCACAATATCTTCATGGGGTTATGTTGGGCTATTCTTTTTGATGCTTCTGGAGTCAAGCTCTTTCCCCATTCCAAGTGAAATTGTTTTGCCTTTTGCAGGCTACATGGCTTCAGTAACCCAGCTGGATTTAGGCTTAACAATACTTTTCGCCACAATTGCAGGCATCTGTGGTTCATTAATTGACTACTATATCGGCAGAAAAGGCGTAAACGTGCTGACAAAATACAAGCTTTTAGGCCACGTGGTTTTTTCGCCTGAACAGTTGGCTACGGCGGCAAACTGGTTTGGCAAGTATGGTGCAGCAATGGTTTTTCTGGGAAGACTGGTACCAGGGGTTAGAACGTTTATTTCGTTCCCCGCGGGCGCAGTGAAAATGTCGGTTGCCAAGTTTGTTGTTCTCACGGCTGCTGGCTGCTTGATTTGGAATTCAATCCTTGTTTATGTTGGTTACTATTTGGGGAGTAACTGGGCTGAAGTGGCAGGCGTATCACATTACCTAATCTTGGGAGTAATAACTGTTGGAGCAGTTGTTGTGGCGTGTTGGCTATTTAGAAGGCGTAAAAAGAGACAAAACAGGCAATGCTATACAATTTAGTATTTTTTGCCTTGATAGACTTTTTCAAGAATAATTTTTACATCTGCGTCGTTGTCAGCTAGGATATTTACCCAAAGTTCGAATTCTGCTTTAGAGATTTCTTTCTGTAAATGACCATTTTGGTCTGCAGAAAAAAATTTTGCGCCACCAGAAGGTGCAATCAGCAGTCTGACGTAGAATATTCTGTCGTCAAGCACTATTTTTGATGAGCAGCTTTCGCTTTCAGCAGAGTCATAGTCGATTTCATACACCATAATAGTACCCTTAAGAAACAGGTTGCCACCCAAATTTACTTAAACATTACTCTAAACAAACCAACAAACAGGTCTACAGGGTAAAGAGGAACACTTTCACTTTAACAACCCCCTCAAAGCATAAAATCGACCGTTTCAACTCACCGTTTAAAAACAAAAACCTGTCACAATCAATCAAGCGGAGCTTCATCAACCAAAGACCATTTCCCTTCAAACCCCTTGGTAAACCTTCTCTCTAAAAATGGTGAAGCTTCGCTATTTAACTCTAAAAGAAGACTGCTGCTGGCGGTTTGAACCTTGAACTATACGGTTTTTTGACTGCTTAGAGCGTGGGCTGATACTAAACGAGTTTTGTTGACATAATCGCTTTCAGTTTTTGTGCTGTAACAGGAAAGGAGCCATCCGCAGCACCAAAGTGCAACTACAAGGGGAAAGAACACAATTTTTAATGTTTTCTTGGTAGACGCCATCTTGTTCGCTTGCATTGCATATTAATCAATATTTGAAAATAAACTTTGCGAAAAAAGTAAAAAATTAACGTTTATCGATAAAAAAGTCTTAAGTCTTAACGTTTGTCATCTTTATTTTTGTTGATTTTTACGGTTTTATCATCAGGTTTAACTCGTTTAATGAACAGGTAGCCTGACGCAAGAAGAATTATTGATGACGCAACAGCTGTCGCAACCCAGAAAGTTGGAAAAGTAGAGATAGCAAAATTGACTTCAACTGAGGAACCAGCGTTTCCAAGCTCATCAACTGCATATACGATTACGCTATGACTGCCGTCAGGTAAAGCGGGTAACGTAATGTTGCCAGTGATAGACACCGCTTGTTGCCCGTCTAAACTGTAAGATAACTCCGACACAGACTCATCAAGCAAGAACGTTAACGGAACATCAGACGTGCTAAATGTTTGCTCAAACGGCAACAACACTGTAATGTTTGGAGCAGTATTATCAATGATAAAATGAACTGATTGTGAAACACCAACATTTCCTAATGTGTCATTCGCAAAAACCACCAAAACATGTTCACCGTCAGGCAAACCAGATATTTCAGGAGTTCCAGTCAAAGTCACGTTAGGATTACCATCTAAAGAGTAACCAACCCAAGAAACAGCCTTGTTAACACTGTATTCAACAACTATGCTCTTGTAAGTTTTATTCTCTGGACTGACAATTTCTACAGTAGGCGGAATCTTTCCGTAACCGACAGGTTTGAACTCCTCGTTACTGTTCAACCAGTTTGCGCCATCAAACCCGCCAACAGCATAGACAACATCACCAATAACTGCTAAACCCAAATAAGCCCGTGAAGTGGACATTTTTGGGCCATCACTCCAAGTATCTGCTTCAAAATCATAAATCTGGGTTTTATCACTAAAAGTTCCCACCGAGTATCCACCAATAACATAAATTTTTGGGGGAGCCATAACGCCCGTGGTTACTACTGCTGCGCCGTAACTAAAAGGAGAATTTAACGGTTTTCCAGATGTCCAAGTGGCAGTTGTGGTATCAAAGATTTGAACAGAATTCACTGAGGAATCAACACCAGAAACAGATTGTTTTGACCCGCCGAAAATGTAGATTTTACTACCGATTACAATTGAAGCGTACCCTTGAAGCGCGTTAGGCATTGAAACATTTGTGGACCAAGTGTTAGTTGCAATATCGTAAACTTGATTGATACCTGTTTGGTTGTAATAGGGTGCAACGCTTGAGTAAGTTTTTCCGCCGATAAGGTAAATTTTGCCGTCAACCACGTTTGCGGAAAGATCAGCTCTAGGGGTAGGCATAGAAGCCATGGTTTCCCAAGTGTTAGTAACAGGGTCATAAACTTCTACGTTGCCAAGAAAGCTGTCACCAACTGAGCCGCCGATAACATAGATTTTGTTCTCATACGTTGTGATGGCAAATCCTGTTCTGGCAGTCGGCATCGCCGTTTTAGTTACCCACCTGTTTGTCGCAGGATCATACATTTCATTTAATGCAAGTTCCCCATTATCGTTTGAGCCGCCGATTGCGTAAATTTTACCAGAGGCTACTGCAACACCTAACCCGCCTCGGCTTGTCGGCAGAGCAGTTAAGCTTGACCATACAGACTCCGTGGTTGGTTCGGCAGCTTGAATGGTTTTGAGTGGCAGGACTGTTAAAACTATTGAAATTGCAAGTAGCAGGATTAAGGCTTGGATTTGCTTGCTCGTGATGAAACCCCTTGCAGTGTTTCTTAAAGCTAATAGTAAACTTTTACCCTTATATGGTTGAAGGTTTCTGACAAAAAATTCTAAGGTTTTTCTAAATAAAAGAAAGGGAAGTTTTATGCTTCGTTTGTCGGGGTTTTCTTGGATTTTTTGAACATTAATTTAGCTGTGAGGATTTTTTCGGTTGAGAACAGTTTTGACGCAAAGTACATGATGATAACAGTGAATATTGCAACGTAGATTATGCCGAAAGCAACGGTGGTGTAGTCTCCCATGATTACTGCTTTGGACGCGATGATTGGGTGACTGTAGGGGATGGCGTAGAAGATTGCTTTGATTGCCAAGGGCATAGAGTTAATGTCAAGGTACATCAGGGCCATTGCGGGAATGAAGATTAACGGGTAAATGTAACCGACTAATGCTTGTGCGCTGCGTACGTTTTCGGAGAAGCTTGACATGATAACTGCAAGTGCTAAAGCAGATAGTAGTGTCACGAATAGGGATATGCCCATCATTATGTAACCGAAAGTAGAGGGCACTAAACCTAAAGCAACCAAATCAACGTTTCCCGTGTTAGGTATCCCCATTGTGATTGAGCCAATCATGTATGAGTAACCAACAAGGACGGTTACGGATGCGACTCCGGCTACGATTACGGTGCTTGAAACTTTACCCATCAGAATCGCGAAGCGGTCAACCGGTGAAGTTAAGAGTGTTTCAAGGGTTTTTTCTTCTTTCTCCATAGCTACGCTGGTTGCGGCTATCTGCATTGAATAAGTAATCATTATCATAACGGTTAATGGCAAAGCGATTGATTGTGAAATCATTAAACTTGAGAGCGTTGCGGGGTCTACGCCTTCCTGAAGTTGCCCTTTAATGATGGTCGACTGTGTTGTTAAGACTGCATCGGGCGCGATTGCGCGGTTGAAAGCATCTACAACATATGTTAGGCTTGAACCGCCGATGTCGCTGAAAATGCCGCCCCCTTGAAAGACGCCGAAAATGTTAACGTCAGTTGTTATGTTGTATTCTCCGTTTAAGTGGCGGGTCATGTTTTCGCTGAAACCCGCGGGTATCTCCATGAATTGGGTGCTGTTGTAGTCGGCAAGCATGTTTTGTTCTATGACTTGCTGGGCGGGAATGTTGTTTATGATTTTAACGTTCATCGTCGAGTTAAGGTAATCTACGAAGGTTTGGCTCCAGTTGCCGCCGTCATTGTTTAGCACGACAAGTGTGGCTTTTTGTGCTTGCTCTTGTGCGCTGGTTACGGCGTAACCCATGACTAAACCCATAACTGGAAACATTACAAGCGGAACAACAATCATGCCTATGAGGATTTTTGGGTCCCGCATAAGCTCTTTAAGCTCTTTAAGTAGAATCGTTGTAAAGCCTTTAAGCATAACCTACCACCTTTGCGAAGACTTCCTCAAGGTTTTCGCTGCCATACTTGGCTTTGAGTTCTTTAGGTTCTCCTTCAATAGCGATTTTGCCCTTGTTAACAAATGATACGCGGTTGCACAGATATTCTACTTCGAGCATGTTGTGGCTGCTTAAAATCACGGTGATTCCGTAATCTTTCACGTACCGCTTAATAATTTCTCGAACATGATAAGCATGTAGCACGTCTAAACCGCTTGCAGGTTCATCCAGCACCGCCAACTTCGGGTGTGTCATTAAGGTGCGGGCAATTAGCAGGCGTCGCTTCATGCCTTTGCTGTAGGTTTTTGCACGGTCTTTAAGGCGGTCTCCAAGTCCGCTGAGTTCTGCGGCTTCGTTAACCATTGTTTTGATGTCTCGGTCTTCGGTTTGGTTAAATTTAGCCATGAACTCGAGGTATTCGTAACCGGTTAGGTTGGGGTAAGCGCCTGATTCCTCAGGAAGGTAACTTAGGATTTTTCGTACCTCAGCAGCTTGAGAAATCACGTCTAACCCGAAAATTTCCAGTTTACCTGAAGTTGGCAAAATCAAAGTACAAATCGTGCGCAAGGTAGTTGTTTTGCCTGCACCGTTTGGCCCGATTAAACCGTATACTTCGCCAGGTTTTACTGTGAAGCTTAAGCCGTCCAAGGCTCGGACAGTGCCGAATTGTTTTACTAAATTTTTAGCGTCAACAGCGAGAGTCAAGTTTTAGATACACGCTCTTTCATTTTATCGGTAAATGACGATATAAAGCTAATCAAGCTGTAAAAGGTTACAAGGTTGATGTAAAAATAAAGCAACAGTTTTAGGGCTTAAATAGTTAAAATGCATAAAGTCTTTTTGATTTCAAATGAATAAAGAAAAAACCTTTGTAATGCTTAAGCCCTCCGCGGTTACTAGAGGATTAATCGGCAATGTAATTTCCAGATTTGAAAACAAGGGCTTAAAAATCGTCGGGCTAAAAATGCACGCAATAACCCAAACCGAAGCAGAACAACTATACAGTATTCACAAAGGCAAACCATTCTACCCTATCCTAGTTGAATACATAACCTCTGCCCCCGTTGTAGCAATGGTTATCGAAGGCTTGGACGCCGTCAAAGTAGTCCGCAGCATGATTGGCGCAACAAACCCCAAAGAAGCACAGGCAGGCACAATCAGAGGCGACATGGCAATGGACACAACAAAAAACGTAATCCACGCCTCCGACTCAACAGAAAACGCGCAGATAGAAATGAAAATCTTCTTCAAACCAGAAAACCTAACCAATTATAAACGCGCCGATGAAGACTGGCTTTAACCAGACCCTTCGAAAGGTGCGGAAGTTAGCCCTGCAATACAAGCACGATTTAGCTACCGAAAGCTCTAAAAGTCAAAATCAGGATTCATTGTGAGCTAAGATGGGCCGGTAGATCAGTCTGGCATGATCGCCGCGTTCGCAACGCGGAAGCCGCGGGTTCAAATCCCGCTCGGTCCACTATCTTCCCCGCTCGCCCCTGTTTTGATACGCCTAAAACGTTAGAGGTTGTTTTGGAGCTTAGGAAACGTGGACTTGCTGAATACACTATCGATGCTTATGGCAGACGCTTAAGGATGCTTGCCAAAAATACAGAGATTGACAACCCGCAAATTGTTAGAGATTTTATTTTGGCACAGACTACCAGCCCCGCAAACAAGGAAGCAATGGCAAACGCTTATGACCATTATGTTAAGCATTTTGGAATGACTTGGAATAAACCATTTTTCTCCAGAGGTGAAAGACTCCCAGTAATTCCAAACAGCGAACAAGTCAACACTATCATTCAAGCCTTTACCCGAAAATATGTTACAATCTACAGCATTCTACGAGACACAGGCTTAAGACCTGTCGAATTACATAGGCTAAGACTAAAAGACATTGACTTAGAAAATGGAACAATTAACCCAAGAACTGCAAAGGGTGGAGCGGGACGTGTTTTAAAACTACCACCAAACACTAACGCAATGCTAAAGGAATATATTGGCAAATACAGCTTTTCGCAGACGTCAGTTATATTTCCACCGACAAAACGATTATGCCATGTTTGGGTGCACACAAGAAACTCAACAGCTAAGAAACTTGGCAGACCTGAATTAACTAAATATCGAGTCTATGACTTAAGACATTTTTACGCAACAATGCTATACGCCAAAACAAAAGACATTCTGTTAGTCATGACACAATTAGGGCATAAATCCTTAGAGCATACAAGAATCTATACCCACTTGTTACCATTCAGAGAAGATGAATATGTTTCTAAAGCTGTAGCACTGGGAACACCGACAACACTTAAAGAATGCATAGAACTTGCAGAATCAGGCTTCACTAAATTTACCGAAATAGACGGATACCAAATATTCAGAAAACCAAAATAGTATATTCATTACTCTTTTGCTTTTAAAGCCCAAATATTCATCCCTTTTTATGGAAAACTTGCAAAAATCTTCGTTATCTCGATTGCAATTCGTGAATTGTAATTAGTGATAACTCTACTTAGGACTAAGAGCTAAATAACTAAAAGTAACTACTATTAAACTAAAACATCCAAGTGTTGCTGATGAGTAAATTCTCAGATAGAATGGGGATAACAAAACCCAAGTTTGCAATTCAAGTTGAATCTATTGATTCAAACTTAAAAAACTGTTTATGGAATATTTTCTCAGGATTACTAACAAGAAGACCTATGAGCGCTGATTGGGAAGACGCACAATCAACAAATATGATAAATTTCTTAAAAAGATTAAATCATTCTTTCTTCAAAACTCCAACCGACCTAATTCCGAATACATACTCTAAAGCATATATTGAAATGAGACAATATTTCTTTTCTAAAGCTGAATGGTATGACATCTATAACTTGCTTGAATTTACTGCAAATTATTATCCTGATGTAACTCAGATAGCACAATTCGTGGCTGCATGCAACTTTTTACTAGAACAAGAGCTTTCAGGATACCGATTCATTGGAAAACAAATAGTACCAATGACCAAAAAAGAAGAAATTATGGAAGTAGAACAAGCAATTACATCTCCGTTTAATTCTGTAAATTCACATTTAGAAAATGCTATAAAGCTATTATCAGATAAAACTTCCCCCGATTATCGAAACTCGATTAAGGAATCAATATCGAGTGTAGAAGCCGTGTGCAAAATTATCGGTAAAAATGAGAAAACCGATTTGTATGGTGCATTAGCGATAATTGAAAAACAAGGTATAGTTAACATACATCCAGCTTTAAAAAGGGCGTTTATCAACCTCTATAATTACACAAGCGACGCAGACGGAATAAGGCATGCAATTAAAGAAGTAAAAATTAATTCAGATTTTGACGAGGCAAAATTCATGTTAGTTGCTTGCTCAGCCTTTGTGAATTATCTGGTGTCTAAAACCGCTAAAGCAGGCATATAGGGATAATCTCTTAAAGAGTAAGTCCTCTTCGGCTTCGCTTGCGCTTGCGCGCTCGCTCCGCTCTTGCCGACCGAATACGCAAAAGCCAAACGAATACAAACAGTCTTACGGAATCAACAGCCGCAAAATGACCAGCTGAACTCTGTCAAGCTCCCCAACGCAAACTATGGGTTCTGCCTTGTTAACGTCGACGAATCTCATCAAAGTGAATAAAAAAATGCAAAGGAACGTTTCTGTTGCTCTTGTAGACTATGCCTTTTTTTCTTACCTCAAATTCAAAATCCCAAAACAAGACCAACTCAAGCAAATAATCCTCTGAAACAAGCCTATGCAATTTGGCAAAAGTATTTCTTTTTAACTTTAAACGTGACTTATCCCCATTTGGATAATCACAGAGGCAATTTTTTACATGACAAAAATACAATCCACACATAAAACCTATGCTCCGCTAACCAAACTTGCTTTTCGCAGGCGTTGAATCAGGAACCCACGCCAAAAACCTGTTGCCGTCTTTATCCGTTTCGTAAAGATTGACAACCATGTCTGAGGGAAGGTAAAAATCAAACGCCTCAAACACTTCTTGACCAAGATACTTAGCCTTAACCAGTTCAGATTTGCAAATAGGGCAACAATGCTTACGGTACTCTTTAGTGACTTTGAGTTTATTTGAGTTGCAAGTTCCAAACCATGTTGCAGGACGAAAACGCTTAACCCCTATCCTATAACCAGCGTGATTAAGTTCGTACCATGCCGTACCAAAAATAGTATTACGTTTTCCCATGATTTTTACAATATACCCGTCTGCTTTGCATTTTTTACCCTTAGCATTCACATAAACACCCGAAGGTTTGCCCGTAACATCATCTATTTCGCCAAAACCAAGTTTGCGAACCATAGCCTCAAATCCATCACAGCCACGACAAACCTGTTCATTGCCAACACGCTTAACAAATCGTCCAGAACCAGTTTTGACTGTATAAGGCTTCATTTTTGGACAATTTCGGCATCTCTCGTAACTATCAAGCAAGAAACCAAATACATGAAAATGCGGTGCAAAATACCAACCCCGCATACGACGAATGCCACCACGAAAAATGTCAAATTTGCGATAACGGAACGGATGAAAGACCATGCTTCCACCTTTGAATCCGCGAGAATACGCAACTTTTAGAACCTTAGCTTTCAATTGTTCATATGACAAACTGTAGTCAGACGGGGGAACACTGATAACGCCGTGTTCAGGCTGTCCCTGAGCTTGAAACTTTATACCATTTTCATCTGTAAAACCTTCAGAGGCTTTCTTAATACGGTGAGCCATGCTTTCAGCTTCACGAAAAGCCCAGCCTCTACTATAACAAACAGGACAAGACGGCTTGTCGCAATGTTTGAAGACCTTATGAACCACCGTTTTTCCGCTAAAATCACCCATTAAAGTTAAACCATGCTTTTCTGGATGAGGACAAGTTTTTAAAAATAAGAAACCACCACAGTTTTTATTGGTAATAGAACCACGACCTACCAACTCAAAACCATTAGCGCCGATAGAATCAACATTACAATAGCCAATCTGTGGACCAAGAGACAACCAATGCGCTCTATACTCTCGGTCATACTCTTTTTGATGTTGCTCATCAGCGAAAACCAACCTGTCAATCTGAGGCTCCACAGAACAACATTGTTTGCGTAAAAATTCTTGACGCGCCTCTTTCAACGACTCAGCAATAGATTGAAACTCGTTCGGATTAGGCGGACAATATCGTTTACCATCATCACATACAATTTTAGACATACAGCGCCAACTCAGTTAAACAGTAATTTAGCAGAAAATCTTAATAAGTTTGGGTTCTACACCCATTTTTAAGGAACTGAGAAACCATGAATCAAAACACAAACACAGGCATGGGCGATTACCATATAAGAAAAATGTATACTGCTCAACAGGCAATATTTAAAATACTCTCAGACGGGAAATGGCATCAATACACAGAGTTAAAAGAAACCACAAAACTTAGTTCCCACACACTTGTAAAACATTTAAACACCTTAAATAAAGACTTGAATCTTCTCGAAAGAAGAGAAGATAAAGAAAGCGGAAAATATCCTATACCTGTTTATTATAAAGCAACACCCGAATTGTTATGTTGCTTCATATTACCAAATAGCGAAAGAGAAATGCTGATAAAAAATAACAGGAAATGGTTGGAGGAAACAAATGACCCTCTAGAACCAATGGGGTTAATTCATTTTTCCAGTCTTAACTTGTTTATCAGTATAATCGATTTTTTACAAACAAGGCAAGAAGTCAATTGGGAACAAATCGAACTCTTGGAAGAAACTTGGCTTTATCAAAACTACAAAATATTAACTCATGACTTAATAGCAGAATGTTACAAAATCAGAGAAAAAATTGATTTAAACAAATTATTATTAAAACAAGCTAAGAGACAAGTAACAATCTGGGAAAATATAGTTAAACAACTTTCAGACGATAAACAAAACTTTACTTTAAATGAAATTGTTGAAAATCCTAGAAAATCTGACCTTTAAAAAAATAACCGCCTCATCAATCGCAATTTGCAAACCCTTCGGCAAGCCCTAACGGGTGAACGGTTTTGCCCCTCTGTGGAGGTGCCGCCTGCCCCGCTCTCGTGTCCTCGTGCGTTTTCCGTGAAAACACACCGCTTCAGGCTAAAACCGTTCACCGAAGGGAGCAAATTGCTCCAAACCAAGAAAGATAGAGGCTATCTTAGAATGAGATTTTTTAGGAATTCGCCACCGCAGACATCGACCATAAAGGTCGAGTCTCGCACCCCACAACATACCAAAAACTTATAACTAGAAACCAACAATAAACAAAATTGGTTTTAATTATGACTGAAGAGATAGAGAAAAAGATGATAGCCCAAAAGGCGGGTTCAAATCCCGCTCGGTCCACCAAAAACTTGCGAAATTTTTCGGTATAACGATTTTTGAAAATTGTTTTTGGCTTACTTGTAAAAGATATGGTGAAACCCTGCATCAGCGAATTTTTGAAGAGGCCAGTTTAGTTTGAACAATTTTTTGTGGACAGTCATTTATTGAATCGACATTTTGACGTGAATCCATTCGTCAGGCTTAATTAAACGGTCAGCATCCTCTAGTCCTGATTCAATTCTTACCCAACTTATTTTTCCGTTAAATTTGTTAGTTCCTAGGAAGTCATCCGATATGGGGGCTCCAATTTTGTCTCCAACCATACATGTTGAATCAGCCGAAAAGATAATTGATACTGTACGATCAAGTCTACCCTCAGCAACTTTTGTATCATCAACAAAAAGTGAAGCATTGCCTCCTTTTCCAAGTCCCCCACCATCGTACTTGAAGTCCATACGAACATTATGTTTTCCTGGTGAAAGAGCATCATTAGCTTCTATAGTGTATAAAGCAAGTCCCAAAAAATTGTAGCAATATTTCAATTTTTTGTCTTTAAAATACAGTGCCCAACCGCCAAAGTTTGCGCCCTGAGCTACAATGACGCCTTGAGCGCCTGTTTCTGGAACTTCTATTTCTGCCTCAATAGAATGTGACTTATTTTTTATGTTGATAACACCTGACTCGTTTAAAACCATGCCTGGATACATGAACTGAACGTTGCCTCGAACGGTAGTGGGGCGACCTGCTAATTCAGGAATTATACGTTCTACTCCTCTATCATCTAGCGGTAACACATTGTATCGTGTTGCTTCAATTAGCCACTGTCGCTGTAGTTCATGAAGTTTTTCGGGATATTTTCCAGAAAGGTCTTCCGCTTGAGTCCAATCTTGTGTTGTATCATAAAGCTCCCAATTATCATCATCAAAAGCGACCGCTTGAGGGCCTAATAGCTCCCATGGTGTCCGATGTTTAGTAACGGCTGTCCAGCCTTTATAATAAATCCCTCGGTTGCCAAACATTTCAAAATACTGAACATCATGACGAGTCGGTGCTGATGCATCATCAAAGTTATACACCATGCTAATGCCTTCCATAGGCTTTTGCTGTATGCCTTCCACAAATTGAGGCTCAGGAATTCCGGCAAGTTCAAGGATAGTTGGAGCAATATCTGTGACATGATGGAATTGATTACGCATTTCACCTTTAGCTTTGATCCCTTTAGGCCAATGAATAATCATACCAGTTCTTGTTCCACCAAAATGTGATGCAACTTGCTTTGTCCATTGATAGGGACAGTTCATTGCATGCGCCCAACCTACGGCATAATGATTATAGGATTTAGGTCCACCAAACTGTTCAAGATTCTCAGTCAAGTATTCTGTTGTTTCAAGGGCTGATGCTCCATTGAAGTTAGTCATTTCATTAAAAGTTCCGTTTAATGTACCCTCTGCTGAGGCGCCATTGTCACCAATAATGTAGAATATGAAAGTTTCTTCAAGTATTCCAAGGTCTTTTAATGAATCCAAGAGGCGACCGATATTATAATCTGTGAATTCAAGAAAGCCTGCGTAAACTTCCATTTCACGTCTAAGCACTGGCTTTAGATTTTCAGGCATTTCATCCCAAGCTGGAATTTCTTTATGGCGTTTTGTTAGTTTTGCATCTGGCGGTATGATGCCTATTTGCTTTTGTTTTTCAATTGTTCTTTCCCGTAACTTGTCCCAACCATCATCAAATTTTCCTTTATACTTGTCCGCCCATTCTTTAGGTACATGATGAGGTGCATGTGTGGCTCCAGGTGCAAAGTAGACAAAAAAGGGTTTTTCAGGTGCAACTGCTTTTTGGGTGCGGATCCAGTTAATGGCCTGGTCAGTCATGTCAGTTAATAGGTGATAATTAGGGTCGTTTGGCAAAGTTACGCGTGCTCTGCCATCGTACACTTCGGGAAACCATTGGTTTGTCTCACCGGCTACAAACCCATAAAATTTCTCAAACCCTGAAAACGTTGGCCAATGGTCAAATGGTCCGATAGGGCCTGTTTCCCAAACTGGAACTTCATGGCATTTTCCAAAATGTGCAGTCGAGTAGCCGTTATATTTTAAAATTTTAGCGATTGGGGCGCAATAGTTGGGTCTAACCGAATTATTCCCTGGAGCCGAAGTAGCTATTTCAGTTATACTTCCCATGCCTACTGTGTGATGATTACGTCCAGTCAACAAAGCAGCCCTTGTGGGTGAACAAAGTGCCGTAGTATGAAAACGGGTATAACGTAATCCGTCTGTAGATAAAGCTTCAGCAACAGGTGTGTTAATTGGTCCTCCGAAAGCACTTGAAGCTCCAAATCCTACATCATCCAGTAGTATTAAAAGAATGTTTGGGGCTCCTTTTGGGGGTTGAATGCTTTGGATCGCAGGGAACTTTGCATCTGTGCTTTTTGCGTCATATACTATTAGGCCCTTGTATGGTTGATCAGGTATTGGAAGAACTGTCCTTTGAAAATTTGTAACAGAACTCATGAAAAACACAATCAAGTTAAACTAAGTCTTAAAAATAAAAGTATGTTTGCTACAACACGTGCCAACTTAATTTAGACCTCTATTATGCAGTCTTTTTCTTGGGCAAACGACTCATTATTTCTTCAGCATATCGTCCATGCCTAACCAAGTAAGCCATCATTCTCATAGGTTTATCAACATGTTCAAAAAAAGCTTTGTAGCCCTCGCACAAAAAGTTAAGACCCGCTTCTTCACCTGGACTCGTAACAAAACGGTTTTTGGGGCATTCCCCATTGCAAGCGAAACGTACCTTGCAATTTAAGCAATTTTTTGGCAGATTACTTTTTTGTTTGCCAAATGCTTTCTGTTTGTCTGATAAAACAATTTTTGTCAACGAAGACGAGTTAATGTTTCCTATCAGGTTTTCTGCTTTAACAAAGTGGTCACATGAAAAAATATCTCCATTTTTTTCCAGAACCACTGCATTTCCGCATGTCTGTTGAAAAATACAGGCAGGGTTATTCAGGTTTAACCAAGAAGATAAGGTCCAATCAAACATTAAAACAAAAACTTTGCCAACATCATTTTGGACCCATTCTTCAAAAACATCAATCAAAAATTTTCCCCATTTGGCAGGTTGTACCGAACGAGAAGTGACAGTATTAGTATTCAAATCAGATGTTTTTCGTTCCACAATTGGAATAAACTGAATGTAACGAGCCCCCACGGAGTCTCTTAGGAAACGATAAACTTCAAGAGCTTTGTCCTGATTGGCATCATGTACACAACAGAGAACGTTAAAATCTACTTTGTGTCTCTTAAGGGTTTCAATCGCATGAAATACGCTATCAAAAGTTCCTGCTCCATGGGAGTCTTTTCTGTAAGAATCATGACACTCTCGTGGTCCGTCAAGGCTAATGCCAACAAGATAATTATTATCTCGAAAAAAACTACACCATTCATCATCTAGAAGGGTACCGTTGGTTTGAATTGACCACTGAATTTTTTTATCAAACGGTGAATACTTTTCTGCTATATTTTTTGCTTTTTTATAAAAATCAATGCCGAGTAATGTAGGTTCTCCGCCTTGCCAAGTAATACTGACTTGTTCTGGGGGTGAAAAAAGAACTTGGCTGATAAAATTCTCCAAGGTTTTATAAGACATAAAATCCGCGGAGTTTTTTTGAGTATTTGTGCCTATATAAAAGCAATAATTACAGGAAAGATTGCATTTTGAGCCAGCGGGCTTTGCTATTACATGAAAAGGTTGCGTTGACTCACTTATAAACGTCATAACGATTGAAAATAGTTAAAATGCATTAAAAAGTAAATGTTGTTTCAAATACGCAATCACAAACTTATCAACAGCTTGAATTTTTTAGTTAAAAAGCAACCTTTGCCCATCTATTAGTCGCTAATAAAACTCCTGCTCAAAAGATACCGTTCCATTAATAATCAACCACACTGACTTATCATGGTTCACTTTCAGCGTTTCAGAGTCTAAAAAGTCTTAATTATCTGTTTTATGGTTCTTTATTATTGAGGCAAATGTTGTTGGGTGCCTCTACATCTGATTCTAACTTAATTTTTTCTAAAAAGAAAAAAGCCGCCTCAAAGAAGCAACAAGAGTTTTCAAATCAACATACAAAGCTTCTTGCATTAGCGGAGCAAGTGGCACATTTCGGCAGCTGGGCGCTTGACGTATCAAAAACAGACCAAGGCGCAATTTGGTCGCCTGGCATGTTTCGCGTTTTTGGCATTGACCCTCAAACTAAAAGTTTTACGTGGGAGGAATATACGAGTTTTATTCACCCTGATGATTTAGATTCAGCCTTAAAAAACGCGCAGCTTATGCTCAGTTCACCTTTGAATCACCGTGAAAATTTTGATTACCGCATAATTCACTGTGACGGTTCAATCCACATAATTCGTTCCCAACGTCAAGTGATTAGTGTAGATGCTAAAGGGAAAGCCCAAGTTGTAGTCGGCGTTGACCAGGATGTGACAGAACAAAAACTGGCTGAAGAAAAAATCCAACAATATAGCAAGCATCTTGAAGAATTAGTGGAGAAACGGACGCGGCAACTTCAGAAAAAAGAACGCTTAGCCGCCATTGGAGAAACCGCAGGCATGGTAGGGCATGACATCCGTAACCCTTTACAAGCAATATCAGGTGACGTTTACCTCATAAAAACAGAATTAGAAAACTTGCCCCAAAACGAAGTAACAAAAAGTATTGTTGATTGTTTAGAAAGCATAGAAGAGGGTATTGGGTACATTAACAAAATTGTAGCTGACTTGCAAGATTATTCAAGACCGCTTAATCCTGAATTTCAAGAAGTAGGATTGGCAAACCTAATAGCGGATGTTATTAAGTCAATTAAGTTTCCTGATAATGTAAAACTTGTCCTAAACATTAAACCTCTTAGGCCGATTAGTTTAGAACCAACGTTTACTCGGCGCGCTTTAACCAACCTAATTAACAACGCCATACAAGCTATGCCAAACGGGGGCAAACTTGAAGTCGCAGCATATCAGGAAAAAGACAACATTACCATCATCGTAACCGATACAGGTATTGGTATACCTGATGAAATTAAAAATAAACTTTTCACACCTATGTTCACCACTAAAGCTAAGGGTCAAGGGTTAGGTTTGGCGGTGGTCAAACGTTTAGTTGAGGCTCAAGGGGGCAGCATCGGTTTCGAGAGCAAGGTTGGTGAGGGCACAAAATTCAAGGTTAAACTGCCAATCGGAGACAATTAGCTAAACGCTCGCCTTGTTTGTTTAGAACCCTTTGTGTTTACGGCGCACAACTGGTAAAAATCTTTTTTAAGCAAAGCTGACCTTTTCCTGCAGCTTTAGTTTTTGATAGTTTTTATTTACTTAAACAAGCATAAACAAAGATGACGTTTTGTAGGTGATTGGATGCGTCGACGCTACAAGGTACTTATTGCATTTTTAATCGTTATTTTAGCGGTTTTTGTTGGCTTTGTCGTGTGGGCTGAAACTCCGCCTGCGCCTATGCAGCAAGCTTATGACGCGTTAGAGTCCGACGGGAACGTCACTGTTGTACAGGGGCAATGGCTTGTTTTCGAACCTACAAAGGAGTATTACGCTACGGGATTCATTTTCTATCCAGGCGGAAGAGTAAACCCTGTTTCCTATGCACCTTACGCGCATGAAATCGCTTCTGAAGGCTACCTTGTAGTTATAGTGCCCATGCCTTTGAATTTGGCAGTTTTTGGCGCCAACTCAGCTAACAACGTCATGGCAGCTTACCCAAACGTTACAAGCTGGGCGGTTGGAGGACACTCTTTAGGCGGAAGCATGGCGGCACAATACATCAACGACAACCCCGGCAAAACTGAAGGGCTTGCATTTTGGGCAGCGTATCCTCCTTCGGGAGTAAACCTTTCCACAGCAGACATCAAAGTTGTTACAATTCACGGCACAAACGATGGACTAGTCAGCAGTCAACAAATCATTGATTCCCTAAATCAGCTGCCACCAAACACAGAAGTTGTGGAAATCAACGGCGGTAATCATGCCCAGTTTGGATGGTACGGTCCACAGTCAGGCGACAACACAGCAGAAATAAGCAGAGAACAACAGCAGCAAACCACAGTAAACGCGACTGTGCAAATGCTTGAAAAAATAAGTTAAAAATTAAAGTTTTTGCGTTTCTTCAAAACCACAAACGTTGGAATAGCCATAACCAACAGTACCACAAGGACGGCGGGGTATTCGGGTACGGCAAACACGTTTGATTCAACAAGGTTCAGGTTTAATGTTAAGGTGGCGTTGACTTGCGTTGATGTTGTTGTCATGCTATAGGCCAGTTGGGTTAAGGCGCCGGTTTGTTTATCCCAGTAGGCTTCTTGTTTGTTAACTTGCGAGAGGGAAACCGTAATGTTGTATTGTGATAGCTGTTCGGGTGGGACAACATATTGTGCTGTGAGGTTTTGGTAGTTTAAGTCTCGTGTAACGCCTGAAGGGTATGTTTTTGTGGTGGTTCCATTAATTATTTCTTTGCTACCGCTATGCAGGGTGTTGTTGACGGTTAAGTTTGAGGCTATCAAAAACTGTGCTAATTGACCTTGTCCAGTGGCGACATCAACTGTTCCAGTGTAGGTTTGCTGTGTTCCCGTCTTGAACTGGGTTAACATTTGAGCCGTTACAGTACTGCCGGAAATACTGGTAACGGTCATTTGGATGTAATCGATTGTTTTTGCTTGTTCTGCTAAAGCGTCAAAAGGTGAAGGTATTGAAACTTGTTCGCTGCCGTTCACGTCTGTAGAGAATTCATATCGATATTTGAAGACGTCCCCGACGGCTACGCCGGGCGTGTAAGTTTGCGCAGAGGCAGTTCCCAAAAGAGAAGCAGAAAGAATAATCATTAAAATGGTGGTTGAGAGAATCGCGTATTTAGTCATTAGTGCACCTTGACTTACGCAAGTGTTGGTTTGATAATAACTTATTGGTGTAAAAAACTAATGGAGTTTATTGGGGGTAGCGTTCGCTTTGGTAAGTTGCATCGGGGGGCAACACACAAAAGAAGCTACCTTGGGATAGTTCCATGAAGTACCTGCTGAGTCGTTCACCACGCAGTGTGCTTCTGAAACTGGGGGCTTGGTCTTTGCTGGCTCTTTTTTCGACCAAGTGTTGTTTTTCCAGAAATGACACGGCGTGGTTGACAAAGTTTTCGTCCAGGTTTGTTCGTTTTTTGATTGATTCGAGTTTTGTGGGTTTTTTTGTTTCTATTGCTCGGAGAATTTCTAGATATAATTCAAGTTTTGATGGTTTTGTAGGTTGCATAGGACTTATCCTTTAATACGATTTATGATTCGCAATTTGAGATATGTATTACTGTACTACGACTCAAGATATAATAATTATGTGTGTGTGACATTACACCCACACACTTTTCTAAACCAAAGTCATGGTCCGAAGCTCATTTTGGCACTCACAAGGCAACGCTTCCTGCCAAAGATGCTCAAATGCACGCTTCAAAATCCCAACCTGCACAGGGTCATTGGTCCAAAACACTTTACGTTCCGCTTTTTCGGTTTTGGATTCGCCCCAAATAGCTTCTTTCCCATCAACAATAGCCAAATTAAAGGCTCTCTTAGCCACTTGCCGCAAATCAACCACACAGTTAGACCTGCAAGCAGACACAATAAAGTGCCTAAAGGCGCGCCATTCCGCTGCGTCGCTTGTTTCGTCTTTGAATTCGCAGGCCCCAACAATGGTTCGCATTTTAATTGGGTTGGCACCAGCTTCTACGGTTGTTTCATTGATTATCTTTTTCATTTCATCAATTGAGCCTACTATCAGGATGTTGTTTTTGGCTTTCTTGGCCATTTGACTTAACCGCATTTCAACATTGTCTTGCTTAGATAAGGCTTCTACACTATTTTCCTCATAAATCCCAAAAGATGAACTTAACATTCTTGAAATCAATTCTTCTTTTCTTTTTTGCAACGTCAGCATCTCATTTTCTAGCTCTTCAATTCTCATTTTAAACAGAATATTAAGCGCCAGTTTAGCCTCTGTTGCCGCAAATTTTCTAGGGGCTTCAAGCCTGCTGCTGATGAGTCCACGGGTTTCAAGTTCAGGCATTATGCGGTATACTTCTTCACGCCGGATTTTTGATAAAGCTGAGATTTCTGAGGCTGTGGCTACGCCTAACGCATTGATTGCCATGTAAATTTTTGCTTGTGTTCTACTTAACCCGAAAACTCCAAAGAGCTCTGCTGTTTCATCTGCAAACTGCGAGTATTCACTAATTTGAATTTTATTTATCCTTAGTTTAACCCAGTCATCTTTTCTTTCTGCAGCGATTTTTTGGTCTCGGGCTTTCAGTTTTTCTTGTATGTCCTGTAGTAGGGTTTCAGCGTTGATTGGTTTTACAAAAAACGCGTTTGCCCCCTTGTTTAGGGATTCAGTTGCGTTTTCAACTGATGGATACCCGGTTATCATGATTTTTACTGCACGTGGGTTGATTGATTGGATTTGTGCTAACAGTTGGGTGCCGTCCATGTCGGGAAGTATAATGTCAATCAGGAAAACGTCAAAATGTTCTTTTTCGGCCATGACGATGGCGTCTGAACCGTTGGATGCTGTTTTAGGGGTGTATCCGTCTAGTTCTAATACTCGTGAGAGGGCTAAGAGTGTTTCTTTATCATCATCTATGATTAGCACTTTTTCAGTCCTTTCATTCATACGGTTTTTCCCTGTTCAGGCAAAAAGTGCATGCCTATGATTGCCTTGTATATTGGTTCTTGAGATGAGGGCACATAACTAATAAGTTTATCCTGTTCCGACTCAGAACATCAAACAATTCAGGCTTATTAAAAGCAAAAATACTCCAAAAAAAAATTTAAAAACCAAACATTACACAAACCAAAATAATTGCACACAATTCAACACTTCAAAGCTCACTACTTGAACCCTTTTCACTCAAACCCAAAATTAACGTTCTTGGGCAAAAAAGTCAACAATTTAAGCACCAACTCTTCTCTGGCTTCAAGTATATCTTGTTTTTTCTTGTTCTTCCCATTGCCCTCTTGGAAGAAACCGTACATTAAATCCACAAGCTTACCCTGTGTCTGCTTCTGGGATAACCGGTAAACGGTCTCTTCAACCGCTTCCTCCAGGGCTTTTGCGCAGTTAGCACGACCAGGTTTTCGCCCTAACACCAAAAAAGTTACAATTGAAGTCACATATTCATCTGCAAGAATGTCCTCAAAAAGGGTTTGCACGCGGTCACGGAAATGGAACTCGTATTGTTGCCAAATAAAAGAGTGTACCAGCATGCGAACTAGTACTTCTTTTGCTGTCTTGGTGTTGTCTGTTTTTGAAAGATACAAGCTGATTTCTAAAGGGTTGTCTTCTTTTAGGCTGCCGTAACGGTTTTGCAGGGTTTTTTTGTGAAGTAAAACAAGTATGCCTTGTTGTTTGGATGTGTTAGTAAAGGTGTCGCCGCAGGTTTCTTCGATTCTCCGCAGTATTTTTTGACCGGAGGTTTTCCATGTTTTTTCGTAATACTCTTTTTTCTTAGCTAGCCAAACGCGGTCGTTTTTTGTTTGACCAGTTCCAAGTTTGAATGTCAAGGAAGGAAAATCGTCTATTGCTCTACACCTTGCAGAAATATTACTCGTGTATGCAATTTATTTCTTGTTATCCATTACCGCTTGGCTGGTTTTCATTTCAAATGTGCCAAAAACGGTTTTGGGCTTTTGATGTATATACCTGCATGTTAGCAAGCATTAAGTACCTCTCCTGACGATTTGGGGTTTAGAGGAAGTTAACAATGTCTGAACATTTCGCAAAAAAATGGGAACCAAAAAGAGATGAAGGTTCCTTCCTAAATTCAATAAATCAGGCAGTTAAGCCACAACAGCCATTAAAACCAAGATTAGACATGGCAACCAAAAAACTTGATCTACAAATTCAACGCTTAGATCAAGCAAATGAGAGATTCACACAAAAAGACCGCACGCTTTTCACAAAACTTGTAGACGCTTACCAGCAACATGACATGTCACATGCAAACATTTACGCTACGGAGCTTGCAGAAATTAGAAAAATGTCAAAACTCATCATGAACGCACGGCTCGCACTTGACCAAGTCAACCTAAGAATCAAGACAGTATCCGAACTTGGCGATGTTGTTTCAATGCTTGGTCCATGCATTGGTGTACTTCGCAGCGTGAACGCTGGAATGGGCGGTGTTTTGCCAGCTGCAGAAAATGAGCTTGGTCAAATCGGTGACATGCTTAGCGGTTTAATGTTTGAAGCCGGAACAAGCAGTGGAATGTCCCTCAATTTTGGTTCAGTTAATGAGGATGCTTCAAAGATTCTTGCTGAAGCGGCAGTAGTCGCGGAACAGAAGGTTAGCGCGAACTTCCCAGATTTACCTCCGGGAATGCCTACTGGCGAAGCAGCAAACAAGTCAAGAACTTAAAGGCGTCTTGCCTGTGCGGATTTCTCCGCCCTTTTCTTTTTTGTAAACTTTTTTAGTGTAAAACGGCTTAATGTTTTTGAGCGGCTATGGATTGTTTTTTGGGTTGCTCCGGTTTTTATTATAATCATTGGCGGGGACTGTTTTATCCGGAAAAACTGCCGAAAACAAAGTGGCTAAACTATTACACAACCCAATTCAGCACCGTCGAAGTCAACAGCACCTTTTACAGGTTCCCCACAACGCAACTACTGCAAGGCTGGTACACTAAAACCCCCGCCGACTTCAAATTTACACTAAAAGCCAACCGCCTAATAACACACCAAAAAAAATTCCACCAAACCCAACCAGCCACAGAACGCTTTTACGAGGTTGCGAAGGTTCTAAAGGAAAAGTTGGCTTGCGTCCTGTTCCAGCTTCCGCCGTTCTTGCATAAAAACATGGCTTTGCTCCAAACCATCAGCGACCAGATGGATGCAGGGGTTGTCAACGTATTGGAGTTTAGGCATGAAAGCTGGTGGAGCGGGGAAGTTTACGATTTTTTGCGGGAGAATGGGTTGGTGTTTTGCAGTGTGTCGGTGGAGGGGTTGCCGGATGATTTGGTGGAGACTGGGGGCAGGGTTTATGTGCGGTTTCATGGGAAAAACGGCTGGTACATGGGGGATTACCCGGATGGGGAACTGCAGGCTTGGGCAAACAAAATCCACGGAGCAAACCCGCAAACCGTGTATTGCTACTTTAACAATGACGTCGGCGCTTATGCACCCAAAAACTGCCAAACCCTCAAAGCGCTACTGCAAAAAGACGCTAAAACTCAACATTTAATGGCTTAAAAAAACGCCAATAGCACCTACCCCCCTAAGGGTTTTCAGGATGGAAAGCGTCAGGTAGAGCCTACCCCTACTCGGAAAGGTAGACTCCCTATAGGTTTCTGCAATGAGTTTCTATTTGGATCCTAATAGGCGGATATGAAAAATAAAGCAACACATTAGACAGCAAAAGACAGCACCGAAAGCATTGAGCAGCACAATACATGGGGGCACTAGCATAACCCCTAAACAGGAACACACATCCCGCCCAAAAAAACAACAAACACAAACCAACCCAAAAAACAATTTTAGCAATAAAAAACACCAAAAATAAAAATATTAAACAACCAATAATACTGAATAACAGAAAATTTCATAACTTTAAGGTGCTATGTTGTTATAGAGCAAGTGAGTAGAGTTGACGCTAAATCCAATTGCATGGCATGGAACCGCTTTAGGAACCGAATGCACATTTCATCAAATTGCACCATATATTGGAAAAATGAAGTCAACAATGGCAAGAGAAATTATAAAAAAGTACTCTTCACCAGGCGACTTAATCCTAGATCCATTTGCAGGTTCGGGTGCAGTAGGTTTAGAATCAGCAATCGCCGGGCGTAAAGTTATTTGCACCGATATTAACCCCTATGCAGTTATTTTAACAAAAGCAAAACTAACTGCACCCAAAAGCTTAGAGGAAGCGCTAGAAAAAGCAAATGATGTTTTGAAGCAAATACCAGAGAGGTCTTTTGCAGTCCAGTTGGAAACAATACCTGAATGGGTGAAGGCGTTTTTTCATCCAAAAACTCTTCAAGAAGTTATTTCATTTGCTGCAATTGTTCAAGAAAAAAATGATACCTTTTTAATGGCATGTTTACTTGGAATTCTACATCATCAAAGACCAGGGTTTTTATCATACCCCTCGAGTCACTTGGTGCCATATCTCAGGACCAACAAATTTCCAAAAAAGAGCTTTCCTGAGTTGTATGAATATCGACCTCTTGAACCAAGATTAATCGCCAAAATAAAGAGGCTTTACCGAAGACCGGCCCAAGGAAATTTTGATCAAACAAATTGTTACCAAGCCGATGTTAGAACATTCAAGCTAGATCCAGGTTGTGTAGACACAATTATTACAAGTCCACCGTACATGGATGCATTAGATTATGCTAGGGACAACCGATTACGGCTATGGTTCTTAGGTGTAGAGGACTACAAACAATTCGATGCTAAATATAGATCGCTTTCTAATTTTTACAAGTTAATGACTGAATTTTTAACAAACGCATCTAAGTGGTTACGTACCAATGGATATTGTGCTTGCGTAGTTGGTGAAGTGAGCAAAAAAAACAAATCCGTTGACATTGCTAACATGATTGCCAATATTGCAATTAATAAAATTGGGTCTTTTGAAGTAGAGTCAATAATAACAGATGAAATTCCTGATGATAGGCGCAGCAGAAAAGGTTCGTATGTTAAAACTGAATCGGTTGTAGTTCTTAAAAAAGGGGGAAAATCATAAACGTCTTTTATTGAAAAAAATCCTAAGGCATTATTGAATAGAACTAAAAAAAAATACACGTTCCTTGAGTACATCGCTAAGGGCGCCAATGGAATCGTTTACAAGGCCATCCGCAAGGACATAAATGACATAGTTGCAATCAAAGTAATTCCAAAGACTCATTGGTATAGCGATTGGGATATTGAGTTACAAAAAGCTGTAAAGTTACAAGGAATTAGTGAAATAGTTCAATATCGCCAACACTTTTTTGGAAAAATTAATGGTGAAGAATATGCTTTTATTGTGTCTGAGTACGTTGATGGAAAAAATCTCAGAGACTACTGCAAATTATTCCCCCACGAAATAACAATGGCTTTCGTAAAAAATTTGTCAATACAGGTTCTAAGAGCAATATTTGCAATGGAAAAGGTTCAGATTACACACGGAGATCTTCATGAGGGTAACATTATTATAGCTAAGGACCCCCGCGTTCCTGACGATCTTCCAAGAATTAGAATAACTGATTTTGGAACGGGTTTTACTGCATCTAATTGGAAGCCAGTTAATGATTATTACCAGCTAGCACTAATAGGTCAGAGGCTATTAGAGCAATATATCGATCCAGCTAACCTCAACTCAGATGATAAGTTTTTTTACGAGGTATACATACACCAATTTCTCAGAAAGCTTCTTGAATTAAACCCAACAGCAACCTTTTTTGAGAGAGATACTCGAAAACTCATAGACTTTTTAGAACACGTTAAAAAAGTTCAAGACACTAAAGAATTAAAGTTAGATAATCCGTTCGATTATCTTAATTGTGAACAAATAGGCAATTCATTTGAATTATTGCGCAGTCTATACTCGCAAAATTTCTTAGGCTATCAAGATTTAACTCAAAGAATCAACACGATTTTGACAGGTCCTAGAGGTTGCGGAAAGACCACAATTTTTAGGAATTTAAGCTTAAAAACTCAGGTTTTGTCAGGTAAGTTAGATACAGAACACATGGAAAGATTCGTTGGTATTTATTACCAATGTAGTGACTTGTATTATGCGTTTCCGTATCTAGAAAGAGACCCTACTGAAGAAGACAAAAGAGCAATTGTACACTATTTTAATTTGGGTATGCTTTTCGAAATACTTGACACATTTTCAAACCTTGAAAACATTCCTCAGTTAGCTCTAGATAAAAAAGTTATTTTTGAGCTAGAAGGATTTCTGAAAAAATTTTTATCAAATTACTCCGAAATTGCTTCAGGAACCAATGTACTTAGTCATTTAAAATCAGTAATCTCATTTGAAAAAGCTGCAATGAAGAAATGGTTAGATAGTGAACGTAAGATAGCAAGACCTGTAGACATTTTTCTTCCAATGGATTTCTTAAAAGTCTTGTGCCAATTTCTTAATAGTAAAATCGGCTGGCTACAAGGTAAAGTGTTCTACTTTTTTGTAGATGACTATTCATTACCAAGAATTTCAAAGACAATCCAATTGGCGTTATCGGATTTCATTTTAGATAGAAATTCAGAATGCTTTTTCAAAATATCTACCGAAAGTGCTACCTCATTATGTACGGTAGATTCTCACGGAAAACTCTTGGAGGAAAGTAGAGAATATGACATGATTGATTTGGGTGATTATTTCCTTCAAGCTGATTTAGAAAGAAGAAAAACTTTCCTTAGAGAAATTGTAAATAATCGTCTCTCAATGGCATCTAAGACTTACGAGGGACTAAAAGATGTAGAACAAGTTTTGGGAAAAACACCTTATTCTTATAACGAACTAGCAGAGACTATTAGGGATTCTAAAAAACGTGAGCATTATCAGGGTTGGGATTTGGTAGTTGACCTGTGCTCTGGCGATGTTGCATTGTTTCTTCGTTTGATCAGAGACATTTTCTCTTTATGTCGAGATCGCGAAAACCAGAGCAGGACCTTTTGCATAAACGGTGCACCACAAGACATTCAAGATAAAGTGATCAGGACAAATGCGAATGACTTTCTTAATCGCATTGAAGCAGTACCTGGAAATGGTAAAAAGCTAAGAAAAATAGCTGAATCGTTTGGACAAGTTGCTAGCTGGTATTTGATGAATTTAAATTCAGGTAATCAAGGGAACAATCCACCATGGCAAGCCTTCAGAATGGAAATTCGGGACACACCACAATTATCCGAGGAAAACCAAGCTGTTTATAATGATTTGATTAAGTATAGCGTTTTTCTCCGGGAAGCAAGAGGGAAAAGCCAACGAAGTGCTGTAGTACCAAGGTTGTATCTTAGGCGTTTGCTCATTCCAAGCTTTAGGTTGACACCAAGTAAGCGTGATAGCATAGGCTTAGAAGTTAGTGATTTTATTATGTTATTAGAGAACCCTGTTAAGTTTGCGAAGATAATGAAAAATAAGAAACATTCAATAAAAGCCGACAGATGGCAAACGAAGTTGGAACCATGAGTAGTCTAAAAAAAATTGAATTGCAAAGTAGGCCATTACAAATCAGCGATGTTAAAGATGATATTCTTTACATTGGAGCTATTGGCTTTGAGGATCGGGCGTTCGGTTTCCTTAATGAAGCATTAAAACAAAAAAAACATTTTAAAAAAAGTATTGCTATAAAATATAATCCGAATAATTTTAACAACAGGGAAGCAGAATTCTTTCAATTCACCAAAAATATTTTTCAAGAAAATGTCGTCGTTACTTACGATCGTTTTTGTCCAGACAATTTCAATGCTATCATATCGGAAATAGTTCAGTGCACTCAAACGGTTTCACAAGTCATTATAGACGTTTCTGCTATGTCTAAGATGTTAATAGTGGTTTTATTGTATGGCTTACGAAATGTGAATTTACCCTTAAGCATAATTTACGCGCCCGCAAAAGTTTATCATCCACTGCGAGATAATTTCGAAGCCGTAAAATCTAAAATTGAAAAAGAGTCATCAGATGTTTCACCTTATTTTTTAACAACTGATGTTTATACTGTTGTAACAACAACTACATTATCTAGTATTGCAATGCAAGGTGCACCACTTGCTATGATCGCCTTTCCTAATTTTAATTATTTAGAAATTGCGGCCTTGCTAAACGAAACGAATGCTCAAAAATTGTTTCTTATAGAAAGCATAAAAGATCTGGGAGAAAACTCTTGGAGACTTGATGCTATTCGTTGGATAAATCGTGGGTTAAAATCTTATGTAACACCTACTAATTACGTTGTTGAAGCTTCAGACATTAATGCAAATATAAAAGTGCTTGAAGAAATTTATCAACAAGAAAAACTCAGCCATAAAATTGCTTTATCTCCAACAGGTGGCAAGTTACAAGCTGTTGCGGCATTTTGTCTAAAAATAATGCATCCAGACATTCACATAATTTATCCAGTAGTTAGACAATTTGCTCAGGATTACACTGAGGGTTACCAGGCCCATTTGGAATTCTTTTTGCCAAGCTTCAGTAAATACGTTAATACCCTAAACGACTACAGAAAAAGTGAATTGTTTGAAATAGCCGAATTAATAAAAAGAAAACTTGGCTTCACCTAATAGTAGATAAAAAGCTGGCTTTAGGGTTTGTATTGTTTGGGGTCTAGTGTGTAGAAGTTGTTTCCGCCGCCGTGGTATATCATGTGTGCTCGTTTTATGTCGTAGCTTTCGGTGAACATGCCTGTGTCTGCGTAGGCTTCTACGATTTTGCCGACGAAGACGGTGTGGTCGCCTGTCTGGAATTTGTCTTCGACGGTGCATTCGATGTGGGCGATGCATTCTTGGATGGCTGGGGCTTTTACTTTTTTGCCGGGAACTGGGGTTAAGCCTGCTTTTTTGAATTTGTCAAAACTTCGCCCTGAGAAGGCTCCGCAGGCCATGACGGCTGTTAGGATGTCGATTGGGGGAATGTTTATTGTGAATTCGCCTGACTCCTCAATTAACGTGTGACTGTGCCGTCCGGGGGCGAGGCTGATTGCGACTAAGGCGGGTTTTTGGCTGGTAGGCATTGCCCAAGCCAGTGTGGTTACGTTGGGTTTGCCTGCTTTTCCAACACAGGAAATTAGGACGGTGTGCATGGGGTGAAGAAGACGAGTTGCGGATTGGTAGTTTACTGGGGTTTTTGAGGACACAATTATTCACCTTTAAGATAAGGAAAGGGTGATAGTGCCCGTTTATTTCTGTTTTTCTACCCGCACAAAATTTGGGTTCCAGCCCACACCTTAAGCGGGGACTTGAACTGGTTCAAGACTGAAAACTTGCAGGTCAGCAACGGGCTTCTTTTTGGCGGGGGCGTCTGCTACTTTAACGTTTTTTGTGAATTCTTGCCAGGGCAGTCCGTTGAGGAACTGGTTTAGGTGGCTTTTGATTTCTTGTTCAATTTGCTCGTTTGGGATATTGTTTGCTTCTTTTACGAGAGAGATTTTTATTGTTGCAATTTTAGCCATACGTCTTTACCCGGTGATTATTTTGTTTGTAAGCTTTGGCTCAACCTATTCTTGTCTGCAGCGGAGGCAGAGCATTGGCTCGTTGCGTTTAGCGGCAAGTTCGGTTTGAAGGATTATGCGTGTTCCAATGTAGGCGCCGCAGTGGTCACAGTTTATTTTTACTTGTGCGACGTGCTGGTTTTCTTCAATGACTTCGATGGGCATCGTTGGGGTTGGCTCCTTTTGTTAGGGCGTTTTCGAGTAGGTGTTGTGCGTATTGGTCTACGGTTTGTTTGTGTTCGGCTGCTTTTTGTTGTATTGCTTGGTAGAGTTTTTCGCTGATTCGGATTTTTTTGTGGTCTTTGAGCGTCGGTGTTCCCTTCTTGGCCTAAGCTTGATTAGTACCGTACTTTACGGTACAGCGGATATAAGCCTTTGTGCATAACAAACCGTACAACAAAAATACACATAATCAAAAAACAAAAATTATATCGAAAAAATGCATTAAGCTTAAATGTCCTAACACGCACCTATCAAAATTAATCGAGGGAAAACCAAACGCCGAAAAAAGGTTATAAAAGCATCACCGTAAAAACCGAAGTATACGACTACTATTATAACCAATACCTAAAAGTCAAAGAAGAATACGCCGTAAAAAAAGGCATACAAAGCTTCTCATCATACATCACATACATCCTCTTCCAACTAATCGAACAAGACAAACAAAACCAAGAAAAACCATAACCCCAACTAAGCCTTGTTAATAAAACAAATCACAAATTTCCCATGCGCAGTCTTAATCACACTTAAACGCAACTCCAAAGGCAAAATCGTTTTACCCTTCTTAACAGGCCGAATAACTTCAACCTCCTTATTCTTCTGCAACTTATCCAAAAGCACCTTACCCTCACCCTCCTTAAACTGAAGAACACCAAAAAAATTCGTCGCCAAAAACTCTTCACACGTAAACCCAAACAATTCACAAGCCGCATGATTCGTATAAACAAAGTCACCATTAAAATTCGTCAACACAATCGCCTGACTCAAATTATCCAAAATAGTAGCCCGCAACAGCAAACCCTCCTCGCTTTTCCGGTGATCCATAATCTCTTTGGTTAACCGCTTGTTAGTCTGCGCATACTCCGCGGTACGTTGAGCAACTACTTGTTCAAGACGTTGATTGTAGCTTTGCAGTTCCCCCTCAAGCACTTTACGTTGCGTAATATCATCAAAAATAGCAACAAAATACTCCTTCTTAGAAGAGTAAACAGAGAGGTCAAGCCAAACGTTAAGAGGCTTAAAATAGAATTCGAACCGTTCAGGCTTACCAGTCTTTGCAACCCTGCCATAAATTTCAAAAATTTCAGGAGCAGCCTCTTTAGTGCCGGGTATGGCTTCAGAAATCTTCCGTCCAAGCACGTCTTCCCGTTTCAAACCTGTAATCGACTCAAACGCACTGTTAATTTCTAAATAAACAAAATCTTCAGGCCGTCCTTCCTTGTCAAACAGCATCTTACAGTAAGCGTAACCGTTAAGCATGTTTTCGAAGAGGGAACGAAATTTTTGTTCACTTTCTTTTAGAGCTTCCTCAATCTTCTTTTTCTCATCAATATTCACAGCGTAAATACGAATTTTTGGGCCAATCGGAATAAAAGAAAACTGCTGCAGGTACCAGTGTACACCAATCTTTATTTCACGCACGTAAGCGTATTCAGTGGATATTTTTCCTGTAAAGCTTGGAACTATTTTGTCCCAGTCACTAAAGAAAGGCTGATTTAAACCGTCCTTTTCAAGGTAAGGAAACACTTTTTTTGTTGCCGGATTAGCATAAGTGATGTTTCCGTCAAAATCCAACTCAATTATTGGGTTAGGATTAAACGCTGGAAACGAAGCTAAAGTTATGTAGCGGTCTTGGATTTTTCTGCGTTCAGTAACTTCTTTTCCTGAAAGCACAGCACGTTTAATGTCGCCTTTCTGGTTTTTCACGGGCAAAACATGCCACGCAACAATTAATTCCTTGCCTGTTTTCGTTAGAACCCGTGTTTCCACATGCGATTTATGAAGTGTACCATTAATTATTTGGTGAAAAATCAGGCGCTGCTCTTCACGGATCAATTCAGGAAGAAGCAGGTCAAACATGTTTTTACCTAAAACCTCATCTTTAGTGTACTCAAGCAGTTCGCAGCCTTTCTGGTTAATATCCTCAATAGTTTCATCCACTTTTACCAAAACAACTATGAGGTCTTCCATGTTTAGGCTAAATCTTTCTTTTTTCGGTTTTTTAGACATTTACACCGTCTCCTTCTCAAACAAAACACTATTTTGTAACTCAGAAAACATGGCTGGCCGATACATTTGCTCAACATATTGACTCATCATTCGGCAAGCGTTGAATTCGGGGTTGATGGTTTTGATGGCTTCTTTAGCCACCTGAATCCACCTGTGAGGTATACCTTTGCGGTCACGATCATAAAACAAGGGCACAATCTCTTTTTCAAGCAAACTGTAGATAGATTCAGAGTCTGCCCTGTCTTCTTCCTCGGGGCTGCCGCCTTTGAAACCGTCGATTGCCCAACCGTTACGGCCATTGTAAGCTTCATCCCACCACCCGTCACGAATACTCAAATTGATTACGCCGTTCATGGAAGCTTTCATGCCGCTTGTTCCACACGCTTCCTGCAAACGTCTTGGAGTGTTTAACCAAACATCTACCCCACGCACCAAGTCACGGGCAAGATTCATGTCGTATTCTTCTACAAACGCTATGCGTCCTTGGAAGCGGCGGTCAAGGGCAAGCTGGTAAACACTTTTTAGGAGTTCTTTTGAAGCGTAATCGGCTGGGTGGGATTTGCCGCCGAAAATGATTTGTACGGGTTTCAGGGGGTCAGTGACGATTTTTTTTAAACGCTCGGGATCCATTAGGATTAGGTAGGGGCGTTTGTATTGGGTGAAGCGTCGGGTGAAGTTGATGGTTAAAGCGTACGGATCCAAAAGCGCACCCATTGCAAGCACCTGCTGCGTAGAAGCGCCGTCACGGACCAAACGTTGCTGGGCACGGTCTTGAATTGCACGGATAAGCCGCGTTTTCAACGTTTGATGTATCATCCAAAACTTTTCGTCTGAAACTTCAGCGGCGTTTAGCCAAAAAGCTTCTTCATACTCGTTTGGCAAGGTTTCGTCGCCCGCCAGTTTACCGAAAAGCTCAGAGATTTCGTAAGCCCGCCAACTGGGCGAATGTACACCATTAGTTATGCTTAGAATGGGCACTTCATCCACGGGTTTTCCAGGGAAAAGTACACTCCACATTTTGCGAGCTACAGTTCCGTGAAGCCGACTTACCGCGTTAGCTTGACCAGACAATCGAAGTGCAAGGGCGGTTAGGCTGAATTTTTCTGGCGCTAACCCATCATAATATCCGAGCCGCAGGAAGATTTCTCGGTCTATGCCAAGTTTTTCCCAAAAATTCCGTGCATATTTATCCATGAGCGCGTACGGGAAAATGTGGTGCCCCGCTGGAACTGGCGTGTGAGTGGTGAAGACGGTGTTTTTGCGGACTTTTTCTATGGCTTCATGCAGTGAAGCGCCTTTGGCACGTTCTTCTCGGAGCCGTTCAAACATCATGAAAGTTGTATGGTCTTCGTTTGCATGCCACACTACAGGTTCTAAACGCAACGCCCGCAAAGCACGCACGCCGCCGATGCCCAGCACGATTAACTGTTTTAGGCGTTCCTCTTGGTCTGCCGTGTAAAGCCTCGCGGAGAGTCCTCTGTCTTCAGGGCGGTTGTCATTGATGTTTGTGTCGAGCAAAAACAAGTTAACTCTGCCTACGCGTACCTGCCAAACTTGGACGTAAAGGGTGCGGTCTGCAAGCGGAACATCCACGTAGGGTCCACAGCCTTCTGGCCAAGCGCAAGGGGAAATTGGTGCTTCGCTGAAGTCAAGTTGGGTGTAGGCTTCTTCTTGCCAACCGTCAGCGGAAACGCGTTGTTGGAAGTAGCCTTGTGGGTACATAAAGCCGACTGCCACCATTGGTAAACCCATGTCTGATGATTGTTTGCATATGTCTCCTGCGAGTACACCTAAGCCGCCTGCGTATATGGGTAGGGAGTTGTGGATGGCGTATTCAGCTGAGAAGTAAGCAATTTGCCCCTTAAAATCGGGCGGCAGGGTTTTTTTGCACCAGAGTTTTTGGCTTTTCATGTAAACATCAAATCTATTTATAACGGAGTCATAGAGCTCAAGAAACGCAGGGTCTTTTGCGGCTGCCTCTAGCTTTTCAAGGTTTATGTCTCGGAGTTGTTTAACGGGGTTGTGTCCGCTTGTACGCCACAGGTCGTAATCGAGAGAACGGAAAACTTGGCGTCCCTGCTCATCCCAGCTCCACCACAAATTGTTAGCCAACTCGGGTAATCTGCTAATTCGTCTGGGAATGTTCTGAATGTATTCGGGATTTTCAAAAGCAGTCATTCCTTTGTTTTGCTCCTCGCCTTTAATGAAAAAGCAGTTTGCTACAGCAGTCTATTTGGAAAAAACGATTTCAAGAATAAGTAAAGCTGATTTTGTTATTTATAGTTTAATATCAAACAAGTTTTGTGTTAAAAACAAGACAAAACCGAGCAAGGGCAACCAAAACAAACACAATCTATGCTGTTTCAAACGAAAGAAACTATTTTTATGCATGTTCAAGCTAAATATTAATGGTTACAAGCATCTAACGCATATTATGCAAGAAGTAAACGTAATATGCAGTTTAACGTTTAAAAATCGCTTTTTTAGGCGAACCATCTTAATAGGATGAAGTACCGTTTCAAGGAAAAGCTCCATTAGTAAAAATAAACTGTTTGGTGGTGGCTATTTTGAAGGTTGAGATAATTCGTAAAGCAACACAACGCATAGCTAATTTCAAGAATCACTTTAAAGACTTCGAAAAAGTTGAAGCGGTTAAACGTGTTTTTGGCGACAATACACATGAAGCCCTGTCTAATTTAGAAGTGGAATTCACAGAAGCAACAATCTACATGAAAGTAGACTGGGACGGACGCCTGCTGATTAACCCGCACTATTTCGCAAAAGCAAACCTAACAGACCTTTACCTTGACGTTATCCACGAACTCGTTCACGTTAACCAGGTGATAACGGGGCAAGAATTCCAAGATGAACTGCCATACGTTGAGAAACCAACCGAAATAGAAGCCTACCAAATAGCCGTAGACGAAGCAAGAGCATTAGGGCTGGACGAAAAAAGGATACTGGAATATCTTAACTCTGACTTGCTTAATGAAGAAGAACTACGGCAGCTTGCAGTCACAGTAGGCTTAAACATAGAAAATGAAGAGTTAGAAAACAACTAACCCTTTTGTCGCTTTAACGCCGCTTAATGTGAAACTCTTCGATTATGTCTTTAGCTTTTTCTCGGCGTTCCCTATGCTGCTCAAGGAACCTGTTAAGCTTTTCAGCAATGTCCTTTTTGCATTCTCCGCAAAGCATTTCGCCTGACCTACATCGGAGTTCGCGTTCTTTGAGTTTGGCGGTGTCTTCTTCGAAGAGGAAATAGTAGTATTGGAATATGCTGCATATATTGGGGTTAGCGCCGTCTTTACGTTGCTCAGCCGCGGTACCTTTACCGCCAGTGAATGCACCCCAAATCTTCTTTTTCACAACGTCAGGTTGGTCCATAGTGAATATGCTGGTTTCAGGCATGGATGCACTCATTTTTCCGCCTGCGCCCAAGCCGGGTAGGAAGCGGCAATGGATTTGTGCGGGTTTGTAGTAACCGAGTTTTTGGGCTACGTCTCGGGTTACGCGCCAGTACGGGTCTTGGTCGATTGCTGCAGGGATGAGTGCGGGCACGTTTTCTCCGGTTAATTTTTTGTGTATGAAGCATGGCGCTGCTTGGATTGCTGGCCAGTATACCCAGCCGATGTTGGTGCTGTCTTGGAAGCCGAAGCTGCTTTTGGCAGTGCTGTAGGTGATGCGTCGGGCAACTTCCAATGTGATGTCGTAAAGTAAGTCGATGTCTTTTGTGTCGTAAATAATGAACGTATCTTCAGGCTTAAACCCGAGAGCTATTAAGTCAAGAGCGTTTTCGTATGACCATTTACTTGTTTCTTTAAGGTCCCGCTCATCGTTGACCAGGTATTTTTCGTCGTCAGTGATTTGGAAGTACAGGCGGGTTTTGAATTTCTGCTGCATATGCAGGGTAAAAATCCATGGAACAAGGTGTCCAATGTGGACGGGTCCGGATGGTCCTCTGCCTGTGTAAAGGACAAACTTGGTTCCTTTATCGTAAAGGTCAAGCACGGTGTCGAGGTCCCGGTGGCTGAAGAAAATTTTGCGTTCAAGCTGCAGGTGCAACTTGTCAGTGTGGGTTTCTACTCGTTTGAGAAGTTCCGGCGTTAAGGGTTGAGTGCCGAAGTCTTTTATGAGGCGCTCGTAGTCGACTTTGCCTTTTACTTCCCACGGTGTAACTACCATTTCGTTATTGTTATCAGATGTTTCGGGTGAAGCCGTCTTGTATCACCAGTTAAAGTTGAAAAGAGGGTTTTTTGGGATATATGCTTTTGCCGTTTAACTTTGAGTTATTGGTCGACGCATCACGCCGCCGCCGATTCTTTTGTACTTGTAACCTTCATGTTCAATCCATTCAGTGAAGGAAACCTCACGGGTTATGCGCAGAATGTCGGAGGGCAACTCAGCGTAGTTCGCGTATGCACAAAACTCGTAAGGAACAGGAACGTCACCCTTGTGTTTAGGTTTAGGAGTACGGGTTTCCCAGACCCCAGCGGGTTGGGGCGGTGCAGTTTCGTTTTCGCCTGTTAATGGTTTAGTTGCAACTACGTAGCCTTCTTGTGGACTGTAGGCGTTGCCTTCAATTAGCAGTTTGCGCAAGGTTTTTTGATCCGCGACTTCAGTGATTTTGGTTGGTGACGAAATTTGTTTTAGAACTGCTAATTCTGGATCGCTCATATTTTTCACAACAGCAAATTAAAGACACAGTGGTTATTAAGTGGCGTGCAAAAAGCAAATAAAAAACAAGAAAGGGTTTTTTGGTTTATCGTTCTCTCCAACGCGTGAAAAGTGCACCGACAAGAATGAACACGACAGCCAAAACGGCTACTACCGCCATGTTGGTGTAGACGCCTTCAGGGAAATTGTAAACCATCGAGTAACGTAAGCCGTCAGCAAAGTATGTTAGGGGTAGGGCTTTGGAGATTGTTTGCAGGTATGAGGGCATCATTTCAAGTGGGAAGAACGTGCCGGATAGGAACATCATTGGGAACGCGATGGCGTTGCCTGCGGCGTTGGCTGCTTCTATGTCTTTGAAGAGTCCAGCGATTGTCATGCCGATTCCTGAGAACATGACGGAACCCAAGAACAGCATAATGATTGTTAACAAGTCTGGAATGATGGTTACGTTGAAGATTATCCAGCCTACGCCAATCATGATGCCTGTGAGCACCAAGTTTAGCAATGCTTGACTTAGTACGTTGCCGATTATCCAGTCCAGTTTAGTTAACGGCGTTAAGGAGAGCCGTTTGATTATGCCTCTGCGTTTGAATTCTGAAGAGTTAGAAGACAAACCGATAATTCCGTTTGTCATGATAAACGCGGCTGTGATTCCGGGCACGTAATAGTCAACGATGTTGTATGTGGTGTTTGTTGCGGATTCCTCGTTGATTGTTATGATGTTTTGGGCGCCGATTAGTTGGTAATTGAAGGCGTTTGTGACACTGCCAATTATGCTTTTGACCACGGCAGCGGATTGGTCGGATGGGTCAGTAATGATTGTTAAAGAGGTTGTGGTTTCGGGTAGGCTACTGTTTAGTTCTTGCATGCCGTTTATGCCTTGCTGGAACTCCATTTTCTGCGCGTCAGACAAGTAAGCTTGGAAGTACTGGTAAGACATGTTCATTGTGTCGTAAGTGATTCCTACGCGGACTTTCATGGTACCATTAAGCAAGTCACTGTTGAAGCCGTCAGAAATAATGAGGATGCGCATTGTGCCGCCTAAGGGTCCAAGGTCTTCTTGCACGTAATCAGTAGCGTTAGCGTCAGCGGGTATAGTTTTCATGCTGAAAGTTTTGGTGCTGTTAAGTGCCGTTATGAAGGCTGTGGAAAGTTCTGTGGGTTGCCCTTGACTGTCTACGTCTAGGTTTTGGATGTAAATGCTGTATTGTGATGAACCTCCTGTGCCTGAAAAGATGGCTCCGAACACAACAAGCAGTAGTATCGGAAACATTATGCTAAAGAACAAGCCTGAACGGGATCGAAGCCAATTCTTAGTTACTGCTTTAAAGACGGTGTAGAACTTCATTGTTTCAACTCTCCCTCGTCTGTGATACGGGCGCCAGTAAGTTTAAGGAAAACATCCTCTATCGTTGGGGTTTGAACCTCAATATCGTTGCTGATTTTTAGTTCTGCAAGGTACGCCGTAAGGTTCCAAAAATCATCGATTTTAGGCATCTCGACAAACGCGTCTTCGTTGCCGTTAAGTCTTGTATGTTCAAACTTCAGCTTGATTTTGTCAGCTAAAGTTTTTCCTGCTTTTCGAATAATCAGGGTTTTGGCACCGCCATATTGACTGATAAGTTCATGCGGGGAACCAATAACTGAAATTTTGCCCTTCTGAATGATGGCAACGCGGTCAGCTAAGAATTGAGCTTCCTCCATGTAATGAGTGGTTAAAAACACGGTTTTGCCAAGTTTTTTCAGGTTAGCAATAACTGTCCAAACGTCTCGGCGTGCTTTAGGGTCAAGCCCAGTTGTTGGCTCATCCAAAAAAATCAGTTCCGGGTCACTGACTAAAGCTGCCGCGACGCCTACACGCTGCTTAAGTCCGCCGGAAAGGTTTTCAAAACGGGCTTTTGCTTTATCTTCAAGGTCTAAAAGTTTAATGACTTCTTCAGTCGGCAAATGTTTCTGATACATGTCGCTTATGAGGTCAATGTTTTCTTTTACTGTTAATTTGTCAAGTGCACTGTAGTCTTGGGGTAAAACGCCGATTCTGCGTTTGATTTCTTTAATGTCTGAACTGTTGGTTACGTCGTGCCCTAAGACTTTTGCGGAACCTGCAGTGAGTGGACGCAGGCATTCAAGTATTTCTACGGTTGTGGTTTTTCCTGCCCCGTTAGGGCCTAAAAACGCGAAAATTTCGCCCTCATAAACTTGAAAGGAAATTTGGTCTACCGCTGTCAAGGTTTTGTACTGTTTAACTAAAGAATTTACTTCCACTACTGCTCTTTGATTCATGGTTTTTTGCTCTCGCTTGCTTGAAACGGGTTGTGTTTGTATAGTTTTGTTAATAAAACTTGTTAAAGACCAAAAGCAGGTTTAATGAAAAATGTGAAGTGAAAAAAATTAAGTAAAAATTTGGTTTTTCGGGGCTGTTAACGCTGTGTTACCTAAAAATTAGTCGTCTAAAATAGACAAGCAGCCCACCGATTACTCCAACAATCACGCCCGCCGCAACTATGATTGCAATGGTTTCAATATTGAAGGGTGCTTGTAAATTGTCGGTTGGGGTTGGATAAACTGATGTTGGGTCAAACGCGGGTATGCTGGAGTTTCCGTGGATGCTTGATATTTCTAAAGGCGTCATTAATGGGTAATTGTCAGTCATGTTCTCAAAAACGTTGTATGGCGAGTCGCCGATTCCGTCACCGTTCTCGTCTACGCCAGTGTAAGTGTCCCAGTAGTTGCCGGTTTGACCGTTATCCCACGTGTTACCTACCGAATAAGATTCACCCTCAGAAAGAAGGGTTTTTTGGTGAGTCTCAAAAACCTGCACCTGATTATCAAAAAAGTTGTTGTAGTAGAACGTGTTGTTGCTTGACCCAGCGTACAAGCTTACAGCGTACTTGCAAGAAGTAACATTGTTTTCAGTGAAATTGTTAAAGTGTGATTCGCCAAGTTGAAGTCCTGCTTTGCAGTTTTTAATCACATTGGCGCTTATCGTGTTGTTTGAACTTAAAAAGAATTCAAACGCACAGTCATGGTTGATTATTGTGTTATCATGAATATTATTGTTGAAGGCTCCACCCTGTTCAGTGTCGCCAAGCTGGATTGCTGCTGTATTGTAACCTGAATAGTGGACTCTTTCAGCGTCAGAAGAATAGATAGTGTCTAAAAGCAAGTTACTGTAAATTTCGTTGTAACTGGAGTTTTCGTACAGTTTTATGCAGAGGCTGAAATAAGTGATTTTGTTGGCGAAAACGCGGTTGTGTGAACTGTTCTCCATCCTGATTGAACTTAAGAGGTTATCGTGAATAGTGTTTTGGCTTGAGTTAACTAAAAGGATGTGTCCGCGGCTGTTGGATATATCGCTTGTTGTTGTATCAACTAAACGCATTGTTACAGAGTAATCATACAGGGGGTTAACATTCTGTACTACAATGTTGCTGCAGTTATAAAGATAAACAAGTCCCGCTTCGTCGAAGACTTTGTCTGATTTGCTGTCAAGATAAATTAAGGGTTTCCCATCAACAGTGTTCCCGTAGGCAAGGGTTTGGTTAGATGTTACACTGTAAATGCCGCATCCAAAAAAGGCGTTATTAGTAATGTTTGTCTTGCGGGTTGTAACGTCAAGGTAGACGCCACCTTGATGGTCTTGAGAACTGAAACTGTTACCAGAAATAACGGTTTCTACAGCGTCACTAAGATAAATGCACCAGCCAGCCTCTCTGGATTGATTGTTGTTAACGTTGCCGCTGGCTTCTATTCTGTTGTTAAGTATCTGATTGTAATGGGCTGATGGCCGATTTAGATAACTTGAGTTTGAAGGCCAATTGTTAACCAGCCAGAAATCAAAGCCTGTCTGGAACCCTTTTATGGTAAAGTTTGCTACTGTAACGTTTTGGCTTCTTAACATGTAAATTGCTGAACCTAAACCTGAGCCTTGAACGGTGTATCCGGCGCCGTTAAGAATGATATTGTCTTTTTCTATGAAAATAAATGCCTCTTTTTGACCAACAGTGGCCTGCAGGTTATCAGTTAAGGTATACACTGAATCTTGCCGCACTATTTTGTCTGTTCCCGTAACTGTGCCATCTTCTTTTATACGGATAATGTTCGATTCTTGAGCATTAACCGTTCCTGAGGTTGTGACAAGAACAGAGGACAACAGCAGGAGAACAATCAGAGTAGCCACTGTTTTGTTCATACTGGTCGCAGTATAAATTATCGCTTTTTCTCCTCTTATGGTTTACGGAAAAAAGGTTAAAGCAAAACTTGTTCAACAGTAAATACAAAAATTTAATCATAAAAACAAGAATGAAAAATGAAATAAAGTTTAAAATTAAAACATTTTGCAGACATTTTTGACGATTTTAAAGCAGAGAACCATACGCTAAAACCTTCGGTTCGCTGTTTAAAATTTTAAGCCTTGTCCTGTTTACTGTTTAAATAAGTGTGCACATAGTTTTCTGCCTAAGAGACGAAAGCTTATGCATCTTGAGGAAATGAAAAAAGAAATCGAAGCATTAGTCATAGCTAAAGGCTTTTACAACAAACCCGAAGACATCCCTAAAAAACTGCTTTTCGCCTTCATAGAACTCGGCGAAGCCAGCGACGCCTGGAAAAAAGGGCAACCAGAAGAAAAAATCGCTGAAGAAATAATCGATGTAATCTTTTACCTGCTTGACGCCAGCCGCTTAGCCTGCCCAAACATGAACATGGATGAAGTTTTCAAAAAGAAGCTTGAAAAAAACTTGGGCAGACCTTACCAGTACGGAGAAGGACACCGCAACAAAAACCCATAAATCCGCCATTTTTGTGGCAGGAAGTTTTTAGGCGACACCACCCAATCTTATTGTTGACCTAAAAGTGGACTTCATTTACCCCAAAAACCTGCGGTTCGAATGCAACAGGTGTGGAATCTGCTGCGGAGACACCCAAGAAAAAACGCGGCACATAATCATGCTTGAAAGTGAAGCCCAAGAAATCCAGGATAAAACGGGGTTAAATCGTGAAGAATTCTGTGTTGAAGTCCCAGACAAGCAACCTTACACGTTTGAAATGAAAAAACTTGTTGACGGCAAATGTTTTTTCCTTAAACAGGAAGGCTGCAGCATCTACGATTTTAGGCCCATGATTTGCAGGTTTTACCCTTTTGAATTAAAATTTGATGAGGCACAACAAAAATACGTTTTTACAGCCACAGCGGAGTGCCCAGCGTTAAATCAGGGCGAACGGTTTACTCTTGCAGATTTTAAGCGGCTGTTTTGGTTGGCAGAAGAAAAATTACTGTAAAGGGTTACATTTGTGATAGTACGTCGGTTTTTTCAAGCATGTAACCGCAGTAATGGCACTTTAAAACTAAAGGTTCTACGGATTCGACGCTGAATTTGGAGCCCACTGGTTCTTCACTGTTTGTTACGCAGACGGGGTTTGCACATTTTACTATTCCAGCGATGACTTTAGGCAGTTTAACTTCAAGTTTTTCTACTACCTCATAATTTTTGATTATGTTAATTGAGGCGTAAGGAGCAACAAGCGCGATTTTGTTGACTTCTTGAGCGTTTAAGGCGCGTCCTTCAATTTTTACGATGTCTTTTGTGCCAAGCTGCTTGCTGGGAACATTAACAGCTATAGTCATTACACGTTTTTCTTTGCCAGTAATGCCAAGGATTTTTACAACGTCCAGTGCGTATCCGCCGCTTATGTGGTCAATTACTGTGCCGTCTTTGATTTTTGAAACCCTAAGTTCCTTATCACTCATACTAGTCTTCCAGCAACAAAGCATATGCAAAATAGACAAATAAGTTTTACATTAAAAGCGCACTACTTATGTAGATAAGTTACCGATAAAAACCATGGAAAAATAGCCATAGCGGATCAAACATAAGAGAGCAAACGCTATCAATAGCAAAAAAATGCAAATTTCGGAACCTTCTTTTTTTGATAAAACTCACTAACACCGGCTTTTAATTAACTCTAGGAACCTTTTATATTCCCGGATATTTTTTTCTTTTTTTGAGGATTAAATATGAGCAAGAGCTCAGTGTTTCTCCTTGTTTTTATTTTAGCAACTTCAGTCCTAATAACGGGAGGACTTGTTTCTGCTGCTGATAAACTATCTGTACCAGAGTTTACCTTGGAATATGTAGTTACGCCAGTTAATTCTCCTCCAACAACTTGGATAAATCCGTACACTGGAAAAAATGAAAGCCTCTTCCCTAGTTACAATGGAGAGACACAATCTGTAGAAATTAAAGTTAAAAATCAGCCTTTTAACCCTTATATCGATACTGATGGTAACATAGTCAATGTGTACTATAATGTTAGCTTAAAAGGTCATTACAGTAACATATGGAGCCAATATCCTGACAGCACATCTGAAAACCTTTTTAATGCCTCTAACACCGATATTACAGTAATAACAATTCCTTTAGGCAATTACCCAAACATTCCCAATGGCGGCAAATTAGATTTCCGATTGGAAGCCATAATAGGACACTACAACTATAATCAAGCCCCCTCAGGCACAGAATATGTGACGGGTTTTTCTGTTTTTGAATCAAGCGATTGGAGCAAGACACAAACAGTAACAATAGGCGATGGTACACCTTTGGCATCCCCTGACCAATCACCGCCGCTTCAAAGTTTATCACCTTCTCAAAAGCCAAGTCCAGATGCGTCTCTTAGCCAGTCGGACGCTAAAACTGCGGGCTGGTTGGGTTTAGATTGGATTTGGGTTGCCGTGTTTGGTGTTGTTGCTGTTTTGGCTGCATTTACTGTTTTGTTCTTGTTAAAGAAACGACGATAACCAAACCTGATGCTTGTTTACCAACCTTTGGCATGCTAAATTCCTAAAAAAATGTTAACGCCTCCGTAGCTGCTTGTGCAAGACGCCACAACCAAAAAACAAACCCAGCCAACAACAGAACCAAAAAAGCAACAGCAAACAAAACCCGTTGGTTGTTGTTGTGCATAGAGACTCTGCGGCAACAACTTCTAAACAAAAAAAGTCAGGTTTGGGAGCGTAAGTCGATTACGGTGGTTCCGGCGAATTTGTCAAAGTAACGTTTGAACATTTCATTCTTAATACGCAAGCCAATAGCGACATCAAACGGAAGTAAAGGTAAGAGTTTTCCAAAGTTCCTTACTGCAGCGTGGTCATACGACATTTTCTTGCCATCAGTCCGCACCACTTTCAAACCAATAATCCGTTTGCCTAAACTTTGACCGTTAAAGCCTTCAAGCAAAGTAGAATACAACCAAAGAAGACCAATAGTAACAAACAATATTGTACTAATTGAATCAGTAAGCATTTCTGTTGAGTAAACAAAAATTTGAGGCAAAATCGTTACTGCAAGTGTAATCGCCAAAATTAACGCAAAATCAATAAGGTAAGCAGACAATCGTTTGCTAAAAGTCGCCAACGGAAGCTGCGACTGCTTACGTTCAACATCAGCCACTTCAGCCCAACCTTCCACATCATGAATCACTCGAACCGCGCTTTCACCAGCTCTACTAAGCCGATATTTGCCAGTCGGAGTTTGCTCAATAAATGGCGCTAAAGTACGAAGGTGAAAACTAAGTTTGCCTGTATCAACCTTAAGCAGGTTCAACAGGTCCGTGAAAGATGACTCTCCCTTTTCGCTTAAATCCAGAAGAATTTCTCTCCTTAGCGGATGAGAGAGCACGGATAGTATTTTTGAAACGTTCCCTTGATCTACTGCCATTTTCACAAAACCTAATGTTTCATTTCCATAATCCTTCTCCAAATTATGGAAGGTTTTGGCATTATATCGAAAAGATTTGACGTTCTCCCATATAAGCTACACCTAACAAACCGAGGTTTTTCACGAGTAAGTACATCTTAATAGGAGCAAACAGTTAAGCTTACATGTATGTCAAGTGCCGACCTTGCAGTACAAGTTTTCCGTCAACTAGAAAGTGAAGACTTCCGTACTTTAAATATAATCGAAGCCGCAATGAGCAAACGCGAGTACGTACCAAAAGAGCAAATCCAAAAATACGCAAAAGTACCAATGGACAGAGTTGATTTCACCCTCAGCAAACTCAACAAACTCGGCTTAACAATGCAGTCAAAAGGAGCCTACGTTGGAGTCACTTTAAACTACACCGGCTACGACTGCTTAGCAATAAACGCGCTCGTAAAAGCAGGAATAATCAGTTCTTTTGGACAAACAATCGGCGTAGGCAAAGAAGCAGACGTCTACACTGCCCTTGCCCCTGACGGCAACACTATTGCAGTAAAATTCCACAGACTCGGCAGAATCAGTTTCAGGCAAACCCGCAGAAAACGCGGCTACATCCGAGAACACTCCACATGGCTATTTCAGTCACATCTTGCCGCTGAAAAAGAATTCCAAGCATTGCAACTCGTCTACAAGAACGGCGTGTCCGTGCCAGAACCCCTGAGCCATAACCGGCACGTAATAGCAATGGGCATAATTGAAGGCGGGGAACTTTCAAAATGGCGAAAAATCACGCATCCAGAACGTGTCCTCAAAGAAGTCTTACGTAACGTCAGAAAAGCTTACCTTAAAGCACACGTAATCCACGGCGACTTAAGTGAGTACAACATTATTTTGAAGCCAGACATGCATGTACTAATTATTGATTGGCCTCAATACGTGCTCGCTGACCACCCTAACGCGGCAGACCTACTACAGAGAGATGTTCAGAACGTTTTAACATTTTTTAACCGCAGGTTTGACGTGAAAGTCGAAACCCAGCTTGCCTGCGATTATGTTACGGGTAAAGTTAGAAACTTGCTTTTTTAGTGCTTGTTTGCATCTAAAACAATGTAGAGGATGTTGTTTCCTCTTAGCAAGACATTGCCGTAGTTTGTGAGTGCCTGTTGTTCATGATATTCGGTTGCTCCTTCAAGCAGAATGTTCATGTGGCCATCACATTTTATCATTTTACCTTTGTATTCACATCCGTTTTTGAGAACTACTTCGATGTTTCCGTGCAACTGTTTTATTAGTACATTCAACGGTTTTTTACTTGGTTCCATCATTTGTACCGTGTTCCTTTGAGCATTAGTTAATATCCAAAACCCATCACCAAATATAAAAGGCTTATGAAAGCTATAACCCCAAAGCAAGCACAAGCTAACCAAATAAATAAAACAAACCAGCACCCGTAACCAAAAAAGGGAGCAAACAGGTTTTACCACAGCAAGTTTTCGTCATTTTGACCAAGCAAATCCAAAACCTGCACGACCTCGTCAAATGTGTGCTTTTTACTGTTAAACTTGACAATAACCGAGTAATCCAAATGTTTCCCAGTTTTACATAAAAACTCGACAGCTTGGACCTCATTTTCCAAATGATACTTTTCAGGGTTCTTGTAGATTTTTACAGCGTCAATGTTGCCTTCAGGCTCAATGTAAGCGTCAGGGCAAGTTTGCCTGAGTTTCGCCAAGAACCCTGTGAGGGCAGTGTAGGTTTCGGCGGAATTGACTCCATCAAAACGCCGGCAAGCAGTTACGTAGGTTGGTTCTAACTCTTGCGTGTAACCCATACAGTTTACGGTCAAGTTGCCAGCTTCAGCAATGAAACTTCTTGCGCCTTCATCAAATTCTTCAGCAGTTATTGTAAAGTTTTTTTGAAGAGCATTTTTCAGTTTGATAAGGTTAAAGTGGAACAGGCATTTTGTGAGGGTTAATTTTAGGTTGCCGTCAAAATCAATTTCTAAAGCTAAATCAACATTTTCCCCTGGAATAAAATAGCCTTTTGGCAAGTAAAGAACCGCGGAGTTGCCGCATCTAGCGATTGTGCGTTCCTGTTTTTTCTTAACAGCCAAAGGCATATTGCGATAACCTAAAAGGCATACCACTTAACAGAAGGTAATAACGTTTTCTTAGAAAGCACTGGGGAGCCTTTACGGTTGCCTAAATACTGTTCTGACCATAGTTAAATGCCCATTACTTCAAACAAGTATTGGAACAGGACAAACAATGCGTAAACGCCAATCAAAAGTTTAGCATCGCTCTTGCTTATCTCACCATCTGTGGAATGCAAATACACAAACACTATTGAAAATGCCACAAATACGCCAGCAGCCAACGGAGAAGCTAAACGGGGAACTGTTATCGGGTGGATAATAGCTATTATACCGATAGTCAACATTGAATCTGCAAGCACGTTACCTAAAATGTTGCCTATACCTATTTCGCCGTCCTTTGCGCCAGCTGCTCTAACTGCAAAAGCCATCTCAGGCAAGCATGTTCCAATAGCAACGATTAAACCCATCAGAAACAGGGGCAACCCAAATGTGGTGCTTAATTCCTGCGCTGATTCGGTTACCAGTTCGCTGCCTATGAACAATACAGTTACGCCAACTATCAAGAGAAAGCTGGTTACACCTAAACCCAGTATTCTTTTGGAAAAACGGGTTTTTTCAATAGGTAGCTTTTCTCCGCGTCCAGTAACTATCAACCATATAACATATACAATGAAAGCAACCACTAAAAGTGCTCCATCGATACAGGAAAGTTCACCATCCAAAAGAAGAATCACAGGAAAAATTACTGCTATAAAAGAAATTTTGAGGCTTCTCAACATGACTGAATTCATTTTCTGAGGACCAGCAAGCAAAACTACAATTCCGATAACTAACGTTAAATCAGCGACGTTTGCACCAAAAATAATGCCTAAACCGAAGGTAGATGAACCATCTAGAGCCGAAAGAACACCGATTGAAAGTTCTGGAAGAACAGCTAATGTGCCAGCTATCACTACGCCTGTTATAAAAGTGGAGAGACGAAAAAATTTTGATAACCCAAGCAAACGTTTTATGGCTTCATCTGCACCGTACACTACTATAGCAATTCCAGCACATAGAACCAAAAAAGTGTACCACGCCATAAAGACTCAAGAGGCAATCTTCCGAGAAGATATTTAAAGCTACTCAGAGGTAAACCTAAGAAGCCATGGTTAATTAGTTGTTATACTTGGTTGAACAGGCGTTTGCGAAGTTGACTTCTCAAATAACGCAAACAAAAATCTGCATGTTTAAGTTCCTATTTGTAGGAGATGCCCATGCGTTCCATAAAATCAACAATCTTGCGGTATTCTTTCAAATACTGTTTGCCTTTTAAAGTAAGCTTGTAGGAGACTTGGTCTTCAATTAAACCCAGAGATTCTAAATCTGAAAGGTAACTTTTTAACCGGTCAAAGGGGACATTCAGTTTTGTTTGAATATGAATCAAAACTATTTTTTCAGTCTCTTTTCGTTCAGCCTGAAGAATAGCCAAAAGGTCACCGTAAATCTTCATTTTATCTCTTCGAGGTATTTTCTTCATTCTGAACGCCCTTTTTGTGATGAACCATAGAAGCTTCGATAAGCAGTAAAAAGGAAAAGACCTAGACCTATCCAACGAAGCACCAAGCCACCATAAAAAGAAACATTACCACCGTCACCTGTAGCCCAAATTAAAAATGAATACTGACTAATTGCCAAAAAGATAAATCCAAACGGAATCAAAATCGTTTTTGAATCTTTAGCGTCCAAATGGCTTCTGAGGGTGTGGACAGAAATGTACAGTAAACAGACAATATCAAAGATTCTAATATATGCACTCAACAGTTGATAGTTGCTTAAAGTGAATTGTGGAGCTACAAAATTTAAAATTAAAAATGACGTCAAAGCTACAAGCAGCACACTTAAACCTATGTCCCATAGCAGGCGTTTGCTTGAAGGTTTGTTGGAAAAAAAGTATGTAAATGTAAGAAATGCAAATGGTCTTGCGAGAAGTTGGAACCAAGCAAGACTGTTAACAGTGAATCCAGACGTTGTCGTAAGTGAATGCGTAAAAGCGGAAATTGCGTAGGAGACACCTAGAAAGCCAAACCCAAGAGGAAGACCAAGATATCGACCTTCTCTAGTGGCAAGATAGGGTTTTAATAAAAACCAAACAAATACAAAGCAAGCGGCTGCGCACAATGCCTCTTCTGAAACTATGAAGATAACCTCTGCTATTGATCCGATGTGTTGGTGCCTCCTGTGTAGCTTACTAATAGTTACAGTTTATCTTATTTTTATTTCCCTTTTCCTCGAAGTAGAAACTCGAATAGATTATTAAAATAGGGTTTGCCGAGGCTTCATGCAAATAAGGAGAGAAAGAAAAACCCTCAAAAAGGGCAATATCAGGTGAAGATAAATGAAGCCTTCTCAGCCCCTGTTTTAAAGACAAAAAAGAAAAAGGAAATTATTTTTTTGTTGTTCATTTGCTTATTTCTTCCTTAGCAATAGTAAACCTACGAGCGCTACTGCAACAATGATTGCAATGCCCATGCCTATTGTAAGTGTTGTCATTGTGTTGCTTAATGCGTCAACGTTGCTGTTGTTTGTTACTGGCTGGGTTGGTGTTGCTACTGCTGGTCCTACTGCGATGCCTGTTGAAGAGCTTGAGCTGCCGTAAGATTCACTGCCTTCGAATGAAGCGATTATTCGGTAGTCACCTTCTAGTTCTGGTGTCCATGTGAAAGCGTATGTTCCACTGTATGCGTCTGAAATTGCGGTACCTATGTCAACGTAGTTTCCGTTTGGATCAATTGCTGTTAGTTTTACTGGAACGCCTGTCATTGTTATGTTGCCCCAGATTCCATTGATTGGCAGTTGCATGTGTAAGTATTCCATTTGTGTTGTCATTGAATCGTCTGAGACACATGCTGTGCCTGGTTGCGCGGGTGAAAGGTCGAGTACAGTGCCTTTAATTACGATGCCTTGTCCTTTTGGAATTACTAAGTCTGGTGCTGTGACTGTTGTTTGGCTTTGTCCTTTACCGAATGAGTAGACGTAGCCGTCGTCTGGGTTGCCGCAAACTAAGTAGCCGTCAGCGACTGCGCCAGGTGAAATTGAACCGGTTATGTTCCAGATGTTTTCGCCAGTGAACATGTCAATGCAGTACATTTTCCAGCCTCTTGTTCTTGGCCAGGATGGAGTGTGTTCAGTGTTGTATGTGTAGAATTTGCCGTCAGCGATGAAGCCGCCTCCGTTGAATGAGTAAACGCTTTCGTTACCAAGGCTGTATGGTGATTCGAATGCTGCACCTGCTGGAGATACAAAGCGCCATACAGTGCTGCCGTCAGTCCAGTTGAAAGCGTAGACGCCGTTGTATGCATTGCGGATTAAGATGCCGTATGCTGATTGTACTGAGTATGCGCCGAAACCTGCTGAAGCCCATGGATACTCCATCTGTTCTGTCTTCCAGACTAAATTACCAGTGCGTAAGTCATATGCATAGTAACGACCATCTTCCATGACACATGCGACTTTTCCGTGGTCTGCAGTGAAGCTTGCAGTACTGTATCTTGTTTCTTCATAGGTTCTGTTCCAGAGCATTTGTCCTGTTGTCATATCAGCAGCCATCATCCATGTTCCGTGATAGACACCTAGACCCAATGGTGCTAGACCTACCATCCAAACCATTACATTTGATTCAAAGTCAGCAACTATACCAGCATATGCCCAGATACCACCGCCGAAGCTTACAGAGCCCCATGGCAGACTTACGTTGTGCATAATTCTTTCTGCGAAGTTGGTTGTTGTTCCAGCTGTTGTCCAGTTAATAAGTCTGTATTGTGTGTTTGCACCTGAGCCGATTGTTTGAATGCTAATAACGAATGGATCTGCGTAGAAGCCTGTTTGTGAAACACTGCCTTGAGAGCCGCCGAGTAACTGTGGAGTCATACCTGTAACGTTCAGTGTGACCGCGCCTGTGTATGGATTGATCTTAATCAGCCTGTTATTTGCAAAGCTTACTAGAGATACACTGTATGTCATGTCGGAGCCTGCGCCTTCGAATGAACTTGTTCCTGGTGGAGTGTATGATACTACTTGAGGTGTTACACCACCTGCAGAGACTGGAATTGCATAATACTGCTCGCCAGTTCGAATATCCCAGCAGACAGCACAGCTTGTTGGCACTCCATTGATTGGAACTGTCATTGTTTGATAAGCTCTTCCTGCATAAATTACGCTTGGACTACCGCTTGAGGATACACCGTATTGACCAGCTGTTCCACCGATCATGCCTGCTAAGCCTTGTTGTTGCTTATAGACTATGTGTGCAGAGTTTGGTGCTGTAACGTATGGTACAAAGTTGTAGTTGCTGCTGTAAATGTTGGTGTCTTCTGGCCAGTTGCTTCCGCCGCCGATTACACCATAGCTTGGGTAGCTGCCTAGAATTGGCCACCATGCACGGTTTTCATAGTGTACTGGGCGAGTCCAATAGTCTGTTGGAAGATTTGTTAAAGGCCATGACCAAACCATGTCTTCTTGCACTGTCAGTATTTGCCATTCAGTTGAGTCTGGTGTGTAGTATGCTGAATCTAAGAAGAATGAGCCTGATGTGCCGTTTGCTACAATGTGACCGTTAGTTCCCCAGTTTCCTGCAGGGTAATATTCACCTGGAAAGTCAAATTTGAGTTTCCATTCTCCAACTGAATCTGGGATGAATGAGAACCATGCGGTTGCGTCTGCTGCATATGAATTAAATGGTCCTACTGTGAATGTTGTTCCGTCTGGTTTCATGATTGTTACTGTGAAGCCGTTGAGGTACCGGTTTGGACTAATTGGCGGGTTAACCCACATGTTGACAAGAAGTTCTTGTCCTAAACCAATAGTCTGTGGTGAAAAGCTAAGGAAAGCTCTAGAATCAACTGTTACCGAAGGGTTTGCGCCAGTAGGTAAAGTTCCAGGTACACCTGAACCTGCAGCTTTTGGCATGTCACCCAACATTACTGAGTCTTGTGTAGTGTATGCTGAGACTGATTGACCTGCAAATGGAATTGATAGCAACATCAATGCGATACCGAAAATAGCTACGAGTTTGGTATTCACTTTATATTTTCCCATTTAGTTTTCTCCATTTTTTAGAATTTGCATAGTCAAGGAGATTGATGTAAAATAGTTATAAATCACACTCACCTATCGAGAGCAAGACAATTTAACTAAAAGCTAATTGCTAAAAAAGCGGATAAAAAAAAGGAATTATGGTTTTTTTCGCAGAATCAGAATAGCTATTGCAATTGCGATTATGATTGCTACTGCTGCACCGATAACAGCTGTTATAGTTGTATTATTTACAGCCTCAAAATTGATTGCTGAAGATGTCACTGTGGGGGTTACATCTGCTTCTACGACTGTAGCATAAGTTGTTGCAAATGAACTACCGTAAGAGTCATCACCCATGAATGTTGCAGTTATCATGTAGTCGCCTGTAAGTTCTGGAGTCCAAGTGTAACTGAATGTGCCACTGTAGCCCTCGCTGGTTACTGTTGCAATGTGAACTGAGTTGCCGTTAGGATCGATTGCGTCAATTGAAACTGGAACACCTGTGATTGTTTCGTTGCCCCAGATTCCAGCTATTGGTTGCTGCATATGCAAATACTCCATTTGCGTCGTCATCGAATCTTTAGAAACGCATGCTGTTCCTGCTTGTGCGGGAGACATGTCGAGAACCGTACCGCTGATTATGGCTGTTTGACCTTTAGTTAAAGCAATGTTTGGGGCGGAAACTGTAGTTTGGCTTATACCTTTACCAAAGACGTATGTGTATCCATCCCACGTGTTGGAACCTACCAAGTAGCCGTCAGCTACTGCACCGGGCGATATTTCGCCTGACAAGTGCCATACTTCTTCACCGTTAGTCACGTTAATGGCGCGAATAGCCCAGCCTCTTGTTCTTGGCCAGCTTGCAGTGTGTTCTGTGTTGTAAGTAAATAGTTTGCCGTCAGCCACAAAACCGCCTGTATTGAATGGGTAGACTGCTGTGCCGTTTTCGTCTGTGTAGGGGCTTTCAAAAGCTGCTAGTGCTGGTGAAGTGTATTTCCAAGCAATTTCGCCTGTGTTCCAATCGAAAGCGTAGACGCCGTCGTATGCTTCTCTGAATAGCAGACCGT
>JBNIDQ010000023.1:0-109832 GCA_050108135.1 Bathyarchaeia archaeon
TTGTCCTTGCCAAACACTTTCATTTATTCCCTTGAAACAAAGGCCTCTATATTACGCTCCAATGTGGGTCACTAAGTAGGTTAGAAGCGAGCGGTGTTATAAATTTTTCTTATAATCTTAGCATTTTTAATAAATTTATTAAGACTTTAAGAAAAAATTAAGCGCAGCAAACAAAAAACAGACTAAGAGAATCTAACCTCCCCCAAAAAAGTAAAACGGTAAGTACAGTCCTTGCATAAGTAACGTTGCACCTTACCTTCAGAGGTTCGATGCAAACCATCCTTAACAAAGCGGTAACTACCACACGCTGGACACCTAACGTTCAGTCTGTTCTCTAACAATTTATCGCCTTTAAGGTTGTGTAAATATTGCCAGTTGAAAGGGCATTTTCTAATTCCTCTTTTCATTATGTCGCCTTCTGCCAATTGCTAAAGGAGAGAAAAAGAAGGAGAGTAGCTGCATAAAAGCGGTGATTAATCCCCCGTAAATGCGGGGCTCCAGTTGGTTCTGTGGGGTTGCGGGTACGAATCCCACCCCCTGCACCATGAAGCTTAAAGTGTTTTTTGTTTAGAAGTTGTTGCCGAAAAAGCTCTTAGCACAACAACAACCAACAGACGCTGCATACGTCTCTGTTTTGGTGCCTGCAGGTTTAAGGGGTTGCAGACTGCGTGCACAAACCACCACAAGCAGAACAGCTTTGTCAAGCATTAAGCAAAAAAACTCAAGCCACATAATAACAATAACAAACAAAACAACTTCACACCCTTCAGGTTCCACTTATTCTAGCCAAGCACAAAGATTATTGTCACCAACCAATGGGGAACGCATATCAGCACCGTTATGCCATTAAGCGTTAATCACCTGCCTCACTTTCATGTACTCAAGCCTGCTCCATGAGCAGGCACCGCTTCAGGCTAAAACCGCTCACTCAGGGGAGCAAAACGCTACGTTTAGGAATGGCGAGTAGTTGAATATGGTAATTCTATTATGAACTTTGTTCCTCTGCTCTCTACCAACAAAATTATTAATTATAGACTTTTACTCGCGTTTATCTGATTTAGGTTTAGATTTTTAAAGGGTTTGACTAACCTTCCTTTATCAAGGATTTCCTCTTGACTAACCAAAACAAGGAGACCCTTTAGAAATTGGTTTGAGTAGAATTTTCATTCACTCTTTAGTCTTTTGGCGTTTTTTGAGGTAAACCAGCAAACCAAAAACCACTACGACAACAGCGACAGAAGCAGCTGCAACAGGCACAAGAGGGAAAGGTTCCACAACACTAAACCAGACAGTCGCTGAAGCACCCACATTCCCCGCCTCATCTTCAGCGTAAACTGTAACATTATGGTCTCCCGCGGACAATCCGGTTAAGGTCGTATTGCCTGCAACAGTCACGTTTTCCTGCCCATCTAAACTGTAAGAGGAGTGCGAAATTTGTTCATTCGTCGTGAAATTTAGCGGAACACTGGCTGAGTTATGCGTCTTGTTCGCCAAGAATAGGACTGAGACTTTCGGAGGGGTGGTGTCAACTAAAAGGGATACGTTGCCCTCGCAGTCGTAATTGAGAACCAACTCTGGAGGACCGTAGTAGTCTCCTGCTACTCGGATTTTTAAAAAGTGAGAGCCATCCCCTAGCCCGCTTAGGGTTGTATTATATTTGCGTTCGTAAAACTCTCCAGCGGCAGAACCCGTTACATCAAGTATACCAACTAGTTTTTCTGGCTCTTGATCGTCGATGGAGAGCCATGTTTCAAAGTTTTCGTTTTGATAACCCAGTGCCCACGTGGTGACAACAATGGTCAGGGTAGAGATTTTCGGTTGTGCTTCACTCAAATAGAGATTGACCACAGGCAGACCAGTGTATGGACTTACAACAGGAAGTTTATGTTGCATGTATAGCCAAATGACCTGATGACTAGAACCATGTTCGTGTCCCTCAAACCATGTGCCTCCATTGCAAGCTCCAAAGAATGCTGAAGACACGAAGAGGGCAACAAGCAGTAAAGCCAAAGGTTTGTTCTTGCTACGCATGCTTGGTATTAGGTACGCAAAGATGATAAAAAGTTTGCAGTAAAACAATCTTGACTAAGTGTTAGTCAAAGCTTCTTGACCTATTATAAGATTTTTTACTATCGTCATAGTTGAAATTTCATTGAAAAAAGAATCGTAGAATTTCTTCTAAGACCAACTACTGGGTCTGCATACCAGAAGATGATTGCCAATTTGCTCGTAGACAAGACCTCATCTTGACCCAGCCATGATGTTTAAAGTAGTTTTTGGAAACATTGATTTTTTTTAGGCTAAATTTAAGTTTACTAAGCATACCATCTTACAAAGAACGGTGCCTTGCTAATTAGCCACCTATGCTCAGTTTTACCTCACATAATGGGGGCTGGATTTCAGAGCCTAAAAGAAAATTCCAAGATATTAGAGCTTTTTTATAACCTATTCATTAATCAGAAACTTTCCATTTTTTACGGTAACCGGCAAAGATCCAATTTAACGAGGTACTACGCCTGAAGAAGCCACGTTGACTATTCATATACTGGCAAAAATAAGCAGATACTTTTTTAATTGAATATTTCTCACCAACAATACTATTCCAAACTATAGGTGCTTGATGAATTTCAGACCATGCCCTACTAAACCAAGCAGGAATATCTGAGTAAGCCCAATCCTCAAATGCATGATGATAAAGTGCATGAATAACATCATACCCCTCAAACGTCTCAACTTTAACATATTGAAAATCAGGAAACAGCTTACGAATACGCTTAACAAGAATATCCCAATCCTTCCTTAAATCAGGATGATTAGTTTTTGGTGAACTGGTGAGTGTTAGGAAGAATGCTTTGTAGCCTAATGCTTTGCATCTTTTTAGTCCTGATATTGCGCAGTGGTAGGCTCTTTTCTGCTTCTTGTTCCAGCAATTAGACATTTTTGAGTAGGTGAGAATTGTCCATTATATCAAGTGAAGAAGGGAGTAAGGATAGTAACACTATGATTTTTTAGCTCCTCTCGGTATTTAGCAGTAATTCGTTCAAGATTTTCACTCCACGCCTCTCTGTATTCGCCTTTTTCGCATGAATTGAGAGCAGGTGATAAAATCCGATGATTACGAGAAAACAAATTTTAGGCATAATAGAAGCCCTAATTTGCAATAGTAAAGAAAAAAGGAAAGAGGGCGGGCGATTTCTCCACGGGAGAGAGTTCGAATCCCACCCCCTGCACCAACAATAATTTTTAAACAGACAAATCATCATTACGGATTGTCTCTGCCAGGACTTACATGCGTAAAAATCGGATTTTGGCAACAGCGTTTTAATAATAATATTAGTGATTGTAGCTGGAAAAAGTTGCCGACTTCTTACTACTGCAAAAAATGTGGCAAAACCCACACTCACCAAGAATACGCCCAGAGCTTATTCTGCAAAGAATGCGGCAGCTTTCTAACACAAGGTAATAAACCAAAAAATTTCAGACCACCGCAAATCAATAAGCCGTCACAATCAAAACCAGTAACCTCGCCAAAGAAAGAAACCATTCCAGAAATAGTGCAAGCATCGCAAAACCCTATTACACACATTCAAGAAATTCCTGCACAAGAAGCATGTTTTGGAGAACTGGAAAAACCTCTTCCTGAAAACATAAGCGACTATTTGCAAACTAAAAAAATCAAGTTCTATTCACATCAGGCGGAAGCCATAAACAAAGCACGCCAAGGCAAAAACGTGATTATTACTACCCACACGGCTTCAGGAAAAACTTTAGCGTTCAATATTCCTGTCTTTGATGCCCTCGCAAACGATGAGAAAGCAACGGCACTCTATATTTATCCCTCAAAAGCCTTAACAAATGATCAACTTAAAGTTTTACAGGAAATTGAGCAAGGCACTGGCATTAAAGCAGATTCTAACGTGTACGATGGTGACACGCCAAAAGAGCAGCGTGCATTTATTCGGGAAAATTCCAGAATAATTTTGACTAACCCTTATGGTTTGCACCTGTATCTTCCTTGGCATAAACTCTGGCGAGGTTTTTTTCAAAACTTAAGGTACATTGTTCTTGATGAAGCGCATGTTTACCGAGGCGTTTTTGGCTCAAACGTCGCTATGCTTCTTAGAAGACTGCTAAGAATCTGCAATTTTTACCATGCAGACCCTCAAATCATACTCTCATCGGCAACCATAGCTAACCCGCAGGAACACGCAAACAAACTAACCGGCAAAGATTTTGAGATAGTTTCAAAAGATGGCTCCCCAAGAGGTAAAAAATCGTTCATATTTTGGAATCCACCTTTCATTAATCCAGCAAAAACAATTCGCCGATCAACGCATCAAGAATCTAAAGACCTTCTAACCGTTAGCGTATTGAAAAACTTGCAGACCCTCTGCTTTACAACCTCGCGACAAATGGCTGAGCTTATAACGAGATGGACTAAAGAAGACCTGAAACGAAGAAATCCTAAGCTGTACGGTTCAGTAACTGCCTACAGGGCAGGCTATCTTGCGCAGGAACGACGTGACATTGAGAATCGTCTGAAAACCAAGGATTTAATCGGTTTAGTTTCAACTAACGCGTTAGAGCTGGGCATAGACATCGGTTCTTTGGACGCCGTGATAATTTCCGGTTACCCCGGGACAGTTATATCTACTTGGCAGCAGGCTGGACGTGCAGGTAGAAACAAAAACGATTCAACCGTAACTTTGGTTGCTTTCCAAAATCCTCTTGATCAATATTTTATGAAGCATCCGCAAGAATTCTTTGATAGACCACATGAGCAAGCAATCATTAACCTGCACAATCGACAAATTACCTCAGGTCACATCATGTGCGCAGCTGACGAGTTGCCCCTTAACGACAATGACCAAAAGTTTTTCCCTGAACTCTTCAAAGAAAGCGTCCAAGCATTGGCGGAAAAAAACCTTCTGAAAAAAACAGCCCAAGGTTGGATTTACACGGGCCAGGAAAGGGCGACTAGAAGTGTTAATCTTGAAAGCCTTAGCGGGAAAACAGTTAATGTACTTTGCAATGGACAGGTTCTTGAAACATTGCCCTTAAACAAGGCTTATGAAGAAACCCATGAGGGGGCAATTCTTCTGCATCAAGGCGAAACCTACCGCTCATTAGAACTAGACGTCAACAATTGCACTGCAACAGTTCGAAAAGAGAGCACCAACTATTATACAGAAACACAAAAAACCGTCGAAGTAGCAATCAAAAAAACGTCGGAGGAAACGCAGAGAGGTCTCAAAACTTTTTTGGGCGAATTAACAATTACTGAAAATTATAATTCGTATGTAGTAAAATCCAACGATGTAATCATCAAAAAACATACGCTTGATTTGCCCTCTTCGTCTTTCTCAACGGTTGGATTGTGGTTTATTGTTCCTGAACAGGTCAGAGAAGAAGTTGAGGATAAAGGCTTGGATTTCGCGGGTGGATTGCATGCTCTTGAACATGCCATTATTGCGATGGCGCCAATGTTTGCGATGTGTGACCGTTGGGATATAGGTGGAATGTCAACAGCAGACCATGTGGACACGGGAAAACCAACAATTTTTATTTATGATGGTTTTGAAGGGGGAATTGGGATTTCAGAAAACCTTTATTCAAACATAAAACCGCTGCTAGAAAAAACGTTAAAGTTGATTAAAACCTGCGAATGCAAAGAAGGTTGTCCATCATGCATATACTCGCCTAAATGCGGAAACGGGAACGAGCCATTAGATAAAAAAGCAGCACACATCATCTTGCAAAGTTTAATTAAATGACCACAATAACTCTTTCAGAGAATCACACTTTCCAACTCGCACTACCAGTTTCTAATGCATTTTACTCCCAACGGAAATAGCGAATAGCAACAAAGCCGAAGACTACCTCGTAAGCAGCCATTACAATTAACGGTACAAATGATGGAAATGACCCGGTCATGGAGCTATTAAACGCCTTTACTGCGACACCGATTATTTTGTCCGATCATCTTTGGGCTTAAATAACAGAAACCAACGAATCTGCCCGAAACGTCTTTTTTTAGATCCAAAATTTTATTGCACCAATCCACGCAAAAATAGTGATAGCCTCTGATGGGGCTTTTTTGTTGTTTTTGTCTATATGTTAGATTACTACTATAGGATAAAAAAATAAAATTAAACAGTTAAGACGAGCGCTTAAGGCAGAAACGTCCACCTAACTAGACTTCGTTGAAGCTGTTGCAGGTTGGACACTTTAATACGACGTTCTTGAATTTTCCTTCGATGATGGTTTCGCCTATTTTTGCGCCACAATTGCCACATAGATAGGTGACTTTGCCGCCTTTGCTTTTAATTACGGGCAAAGTTTTAGAGGCGTAAACGGTTTTGGTTCCCTGTGCTGGTTCGGGTACGATTTTTAATTTTCTGTCCATTTTATTCACTTACTTCAGCTTCTATTGCTCTGGCTTGAAGTATAAGCTTATTGCTTTCTCTTTTTTAGCGTTAAATCAAAATGCAAACAATAGGCGAGGATAATGACTGGAAGTGTATTCACAGAGAAATTAAATAGCCAATTAGCGATTGGATGAGTAATAACGTGGTTGGTTTAGCAACAATAAAATAACAACCCAATTGCAACAAAAAGTCAAAGAAAAAACATCGGTGACATCTATTGAAAACATGTTTGATAACAGGGGCAAACTCAGGTATCGGTAAGTCTGCGGCTAAACAGATTGCCCAAAAAGGTTACAGGGTGCTTCTTGTGTGCCGTAGCCTTGAAAAAGGGCTTGCCACCCAAGAAGAGCTTGCCAAGGAAACGCAAAACCAAGAAATAAAACTGTATCAGGCAGATTTGTCCTTGATGCGTGACGTCCACACGCTTTCTCAGCAGGTTATGCATGATTGGGGCACGTTGGATGTTTTAATCAACAATGCCGCCGATTTTGATTTGAGCCGCAAAGAACCAGCTTTTTCGGAGGAGGGCTATGAAGTGCAGTTCGCTACAAACACCGTTGCGCCTTTTCTGCTTACAAACCTGCTTTTGCCCGCAATGCAATCGCAGGCTGACGCGCGGGTCATCAATATCTCGTCCAAAGGGTTAACGTTGTACCCTAACATCAAGTTGGACACGGAAAAACTGGTGTCTCCTGAAAATTACAGTCCATCCAAAACATATTATCAAACCAAGCTTGCGCTGCTGATGAATTCGCTTTATCTGCGCCGCCAACTGGAAGGTACCTCTGTGTCGGTGCATGCGGTGCGGGTGACCAACGTAAAAGTTGACATAAACAGGTACTCCAACATTTCACCGGTACTCAAAGGGTTGTACAAGATAAAAAGCCAGTTTTCTATGTCTCCAGACGCTATGGCAGAAGCATACACTGCACTGTCTACTGAAGAAAAACGCGCGGGATTTTATTTTGATGAAAAACTAAATGAAGTTCAATGCAACAAGTCCGCCTATGATGTTGAAATGCAGGAAAAACTGTGGACACGCTGTCAAGAAATCACCAAACTCCAATTTACGCTTTTTCAATTCAAGCATTAACCCTTAAATTATAGCCATGCTTTGGAATCTATTATCAAAGGTCATCTTGTTTTTAGGTGATTTCAAATAACAACGGATTTTTTCGATGCCAACGAAATATTGAAGAAATGGTTTTACCGTTCAAAATATTTCCTTTTGGTCTTCTTTATCATTTTTTACTTGCTTTTTATTCCGTACAGTCAAGGCTATTTAGGACAAATTTTTCTTTCAATAATTGTTTCAGCCGTACTGGTTATCGCGGGATTAGCTGTCAAACAGGAAAAAAAGACTGGCCCAGTAGCATTGATAATTGGTATTGCGACTTTGTTTTTTGTTTGGTTCTTTACAATTCAAGGAACCCGCAATAGTGAAATGCTCGTTAGGTTTTTTACAACAATCTCTTTCTCCCTTATTGGAGCATTAATCTTTATCAACATAATTAGAATCCAACACAAAAAAACCATCGAGTCAGACTTCATCTGGGGCGGGGTTGCAACTTACCTTTTAATAGGGTTAACTTTCGCTTCAATTTACCGACTGGTAGAATTGGTTACGCCAGGATCATTTTCCAGCGTATCCACACCACCCACACACGATTTTTCTAATTTCATCTACTACAGCTACTACACGTTAACTACAATAGGTGGACTTATGACGCCAAATACGTTGCAGGCGCAGTCCCTTGTAATGTTAGAGCCAATTATTGGGACTTTGTTTATTGCTATTTTGATTTCACGCTTGGTAAGCATTGTTGGGAAAGAAAAACAGCCCTTAGAATAAAGTTGAATCATTCTGCAGTTGTTGTTACGAATTTTATGTTGTCATCTTTACAGAGTTGCTTGATTAGTTGACGCCCCATCATTGAGACTTGGTTTGTCGAGTAAAAAGCCCCTGCCCACTGCCCAACCATATGGAACCCCTGCAGTCCAGGAAGCGTTTTGCTGACACCATTCTTGGAAACTTCTTTTGCGAGAGCTGCAGGTGCTGGATAGGGTACGCAGTAACCGCGGTAAGCAGCCACCCAATGCTCCACAGAAACAGGCGTAGCAACGTCAACTGCCTCGATTTGGCTTTTGAATCCTGGAAACCGCTTGTCTAACCTTTCTGCGATGGCGTCTGCAATTTTTCTTTTCTCTTCAACGTAGAGGTTTTTGTCTTCTGAGAGTTTTTTCCAGTAATCATAATTTGAATCAAAGACTACTTTTACAACGGTTTTTCCAGGCGGTGCAAGGGAAGAGTCAAAATTGAAGATTTCTATGTCAAGCCTGTTGTAGCTTCTGCCTTCAAACGTTACGGGTTCGTCTTGGAAGAGTACCAGCGAATGCGGTTCACCATCAAAAGTGCGGTTGACGCCGTACCAGACTTCAAAACCGAAAGAAATCGTCTCAGGATGAGTCTTGTAATAGGTGCTGATTACTTCGTTAACATATCGGCCTTCTAGCATGTTAAATATTGTTGAGTAACCATCGGCAGCGGATACAATGACGTCGGCAAAATGTTTGGAAGCATCGGCCAATTCAACGCCAACTGCCTTGTCATTTTCAACTAGTATTTTTACAACTTTAGAGTGGTAAGCTATTTCGCCGCCTAATTCTAAATAGCGTTTTTCAATGTTTTTTGACAGCGCTAAAGAGCCGCCGATTGGCCAGCCGCCGTCGCCCTTGTTGAATCCTGACAAGAAAATCATGGGTATCAAGGTAGGCACGCCTGAAATGTCATATTCTATTGTTGGGAAAGCTTTTTGAAGAAAGGGGTCGCTAAAGCCTTTCGCGTAGTCTTCTAAGGTTATTTTGCTGTACTTTTTAATGGAACTCACTATTGGCAACAGTTTAATCATGGTTCCAATCCCGCCGGACATTGCAGCAAAAATGTCATAGCCACCAAATTTTCGACAAACCTTCACAAACTCGCTAACACGTTTCTTGTCGTTGGGCGAGAGTTCAATCATGTGCCTTTCAAGTTCATCCAAATCAGTATAAACAGTGAAAGCTTTGCCATCGGTGTCTTCAACTTGAACAAACTCTTTAAAATTGTAAGTTTTAAGCCCATGAAGCGCTCCAAGTTCTCGCCAAACCTTATTGTCAGCAACGCTTGGAATCATGCCAAACAGATTGTGAATATCATAGTCAAAGGTGTAGCCTTTTCTTTGCCAAGAAACGCATACGCCACCCGGCTTATTTGACATATCGAAAATTTTGGTTTTGTAACCGTTCATTTGCCCGTAGCAGCCTGTTGACAAACCAGCCAGCCCGGCGCCAATAATTATGATTGATTTAGCGGTCACTCAAATTAACTCCAAACGCTTGCGTAGAGTTATTCTTCGGTTATGCAATTTAAATTTTAAATAAAAAGGCAGTTACAGATAGCTACAGCTGATTCACTTTTTCTATGTAAGCTTGCATGTCGAATTTTCTTTCCAGACCTTTTGAGTTCATGTACCGGACAGTGCCGTAGATTGGGCGATTTATCCATGGACGGTTGTGTTTTCCAAAGCACCAAGCCACACCCGCATAGCCGTTTGGGTCTCTGCCGTCAATCTCATACTTGTTGTTAAGGTACAATGCGGTTTTGTATGCTTCTTGCGGAGTAGTAGTCCATTCAAGTAGGCGTTTGCCCCAGTACATTCTCATGTAACCATGCATTTTGCCGGTAATGAGCATTTCTTGTTGGGCAGCATTCCAGTATGGGTCTCCTGTTTTGGCGTTTTCCAAGGTTTCTAAATCATAAATGACTTCTCGAGAGTCGTTTTTGTGAAGCTCCAAGCTACGCCTACACCAGTCTGGCAGGCCATTGTATGAGTCATAGTGTGGGTTGTAGTTGACGTAGTTTATGGCTAATTCTCTTCTAACGATTAGTTCATCCAGAAAGGCCGCTTTGACTGCTTCTGGGGCTTTTGATTCCAATGTTTTCAATGCTACGTGTATTGTGGAGATTTGACCAAAATGCAGATACGGGCTAATACTTGAAACGTAATCGACGGAAGGGTCATTTTTTAGTTCGGCATATTTTTCGAGCTTGTTTTCGAGGAAGTCTTCAAGATGTTTTTCTGCTTGTAAGGTGCCGCCCATGAAATGCTTGGAGGGATTTACTGATGTATCAATCTTTAAATCGGAAATTGTTTTGTCAATGTTTGCCAAATCGAGCGAACCAAAGGCTAAGTCGGTTGAAGACAACTTGGGAGTTAGCAGTTTGTTCTCGGTCAAAAAAGCCTGCTGCCTTTTGCGTATTTTTGGACGGATGGTGGCTGCGGAGTATTCCTCTTTACCGCTGACTTCTTCAACTGGTACAACAACGTTGTCTTCAACCTGCATCAAAGCACAATCAACATGTTCAGCCACAAACCGGTACCACCCTTTAACAGTTCTAAGATAACCCTTATCAACCACAACCATACAAGCGTCTTTAGCTAATTCGGCTGCACCTAATTCGGGCGATTTATCTAGAATTACGGTTTTAACACCAATTTCTTCCAGGGAATGTACGGTTTCTTTTAACCCTTGGAACATGAAGTAGAAATGTCGTTTGTTGGCTTCAGGAAAATCGTGGTCAACCCCAAAGAATACAAGCAGTGGACGGGTTAGCTTGTTAGCTTGCAGGGTGGCGTAGTCTAAGGCGAGGTTGTGTTTGGCTCGCTGGGAAGACTGCATCCAGTAAAGAACGTATCGGCTGTTTTTAGTGTCTTTGTTGTTTAGTTTTTTTATTCTTTCTTTTAGAATCAAAAAGGTCAATTCTATGTTAAGTTTTAACATTTTATATGGTTTGCCAAAAAGGCTTAAATTTTGATTCTTGGGTCGTTTAAAGCTGCTTTTAAGGCTTTAATGGCACTCTCTTCTTTATCTTTGATTTCAAGCATAACATCAAAATCAAAAGGTCGCGTACTTTTTAGAAAAACCTCAAAATCATAAAGGTCGATGCTTTGTGTGTGTTGCCCAAGTTTGCCTTCGGGTTTTTGGGAACTGTAATCAACCATTGGAAGCCCATCCTTGCCCTTCCATGTTTTACTGATTGAAGCGAAATCGAATTGGGCATCCTCAGACCTGTGGTTTACTTTGTGATGAAAAACGTCAAACAAAACAGGAATCCCAGTTTTCGAGGAGATTTCAAGGCAATCATCCACATCAAAAAGGCGCTCATCATTTTCGATTACCAGCCGCCGAGTTATTTCTTCATCAAGCTTTCCGTATCTTTCAACAAATGCTTGGATACTTTTAGGTTTGTTTCCGTAGGCGCCTCCAACGTGAATCTGAATCTTCGCTGACGTGTCAAGCTGCATTAAGTCCAAGATTTGGGCGTGGTACTGCAGTTCTTTTTTGCTTCTTTCAAAAATCTCTTCGCTAAGCGAGTTGATTAACGTGAACTGGTCGGGGTGAACAGAAATTCTAAACCCATTTTGTTTAATGTATCCGCCGATGGCTTCGAAATCAGCTTTGAAGTATTGTTGCCAATTAAAAATGTTAACAGGATGTGAAGCAAACGGTACAAGCCCCGAACACACCCTAAAAAACAGCAAACTATGCTCTTTATTATATTGCAGTGTACGCTTGAGGCATTGAAGATTGGTTTTAACGGTTTCTTTCAGGCGGTCTTCACTGTAGGATTTAAGCCGAAAAGTGTGCCCACTCGTGCAACCAACGGTAATGTTGATGCATGGATAACCAATTTTCATGTTTGTTTACCGCTAAAATATGCAATTTAATCTTCTTTTGAATATCAATAAAGCTTTTTCTTCCCATTAACTTTAAAATAGAAAACGAGGTATTTTTTTCTATGAATTTTTATGGTTTCTTAATGATAGGACTACTTGTTCTATCATTTCCGGTTTTTCAAGTCCAAGCGCAAACGCAGGACACGCCAATTATCGAGGTCGGCGGCTACCTTTGGAACAAAACCACACTTAACGTCCTAATAGTTGCCGAGAACCAAAGTGAATGGTCTTCAGGTTTGGTTAATTCAACCATTAGAGCCATAGAAGGCTGGAATCACGCAATCACATATTTCTCAGCAAACTATTCAGGTTTTAGTTATCTTTCAGCAGTAAATATGCAGGTTCAAGTGTCCAATGAGACTAAACCGGATTTTGATGTTTACGTCAACTTTTCAGATGCCGTATCAGTAGCTAGCCGAGACGCCATCGGCGCAACAACCACGGTACCGTATGGTAACGGAACAATCCAAAAATGCGTAGTCACCCTTGCCACGACATCCCAGTACGTCACGTTAACCCAAAAGGATATTCAAAGTGTGGCTGCTCACGAGTTTGGACACGTTTTAGGAATTGGACACAGTAATGCAAGCAGCGACTTAATGTTTCCAATGTTTGATATTTACGCGGCTCAATACGAGATTTCCACGCTTGACATGTATGGGGTTGCAAACGCTTTTCAATGGATAATTAATCCAGATCTGAATGTGCCGTCGGCTAAACAGGAGCTTACTTTGCCAGCCATTATTGCTTACGAGTATATTCCAAGCACTCAACCAGTGCCTCAATCAATCACCGACAACCCTACCATTAGAGCTTTAGAAGTTCTTGCAAACGTGCTGTTAACCCCTTACATCTTGTTAATGATAGCATTGGGAATTTCAATTCTGGTCTTAATCGAACTGTACTATAGAAGAAAAGGACAAACAAAAAATAGAGCTGAACCCTAAAAAGACAAGTCTAAGCATCCCCTGCCTTAGAACACAGCTCAAAAGTGACGTCATGATTGTAAAAGTATTAAACAAGGTAACCCTTGTTGGCAAAGCCCAAACTGAAGCGTTAAAAAAAGCGCGAATGCTGGTTCTTGACAGTTATGAAGCCGCCTTAAACGCGGTTCAACCCAAAAAACTCGTCCAATCCAACCTTACCCTACACGATTCAACCCTCAAAATAGGCAACCTATTTTTTGATTTACAAAAATTCAACCATATCTACGTAGTAGGCGGAGGGAAAGCCAGCGGAGAAATGGCTGCAGCCTTAGAGCAGATTTTGGGCAAATGGATAACCAACGGAGTAGTTAACGTTCCCAAAGGCAGCAAAACTAAAACAAACAAGATCGTGCTTAACGAGGCAAGTCACCCAGTACCCGATGAGGCAGGGGTTTTAGGTGCAAAGCAAATGCTTCAAATCGCCAAGCAAGCAGGGCAGGATGACCTTTTGATTTGCCTGATTTCAGGGGGAGGTTCAAGCCTTATGCCGCTGCCAAGAGAAAGCGTAACGCTTGGGGATAAACAGGAACTTACAAAAATGCTGTTGAAAAGCGGGGCAGCTATAGCTGAAGTTAACACTGTTAGGAAGCATCTTTCAGCCTTTAAAGGCGGCAACTTGGCTAAAGAAGCCTACCCCGCAACGGTTTTGAGTTTGATAATTTCGGATGTTGTAGGCGATGGACTTGGTGATATTGCGTCTGGACCAACGGCGCCTGACAAGTCAACCTTTCATGACGCGGTGGATATTTTGAGGAAATACGGAATTTGGGAAACTGCACCAGCGACAGTAAAGGAAACTATCCTAAAGGGTGTAAAAGGCGAGAATTCTGAAACACCAAAAGCCAACGACAAAACGTTCGAGAAAGTGCACAATGTCATTGTCGGCAATAACCAGTCAGCCTGCACCGCCGTAAAAAAGTATTTTGAAAGGCAAGGAGTTGAAGTTTGCTTGTTATCTGACCCGCTTGAAGGTGAAGCACGACAAGTCGCAATGACTCTTGCGGGGAAAATCCGTGACCAAGCAGTAGCCTCAAAACAGGTTTGTCTCATCGCTGGAGGAGAAACCACTGTTACAGTAAGGGGCAAAGGTGTAGGGGGAAGAAATCAAGAGCTTGCCTTGGCCGCCGCGTTGCAGCTTAGAGGGTTGGAGGGTTTTGTTTTTGCTGCGTTGAGCACCGATGGTGTGGATGGACCAACTGATGCGGCGGGAGCAATAATTGACGAGACAACCTTAGACAGGGCAGAACAGTTAGGGCTTAATGCTGAAATGCTACTGCAACATAATGATTCGTACAGGTTCTTTTCTGGTTTAGAAAACCTTGTTTTCACTGGTCACACTGGAACAAACGTTAATGACTTGGCGATAACGCTGATAATGAAACCGTAACAAAGAACCTTTTGAACCAAAATATTCAGAATCGTTTTCTAAAGAAATCATACATGCGTGTTGTATTTTGTCCTACCAACAAAGTGTTAAAAGCTTTCTCAGTTAAACCCTGTGTTGGTGAGGAGAGCCTGTGAAGCGATTAACCAAGTCTTCTCTCCTTGATTTGAAGACATATAATCGTGAAGTAGGAACAGAACTCACCCCTTCTTATCCAAATGTAAAAATTTTCAACAAAACATCGATAGCCAACCCAACTTCTGTTGGTTTAGAACTGAAATGCAGAACAGACCATGAAGATGACACAAAAATGGGGTAATTAAGGGAATCTTCGTGGGTCAGTGTCAATATCAACTATTGTAGCAATCTTTGACGATAAAGCACGGTCAACAGCGTGGGGCAACTCGTCGGGTTGCGTGACTTTTATGCCGTAGCCTCCTGCATGTTCAGCGAATTTGGCAAAGCTGAAGTCATGCAGTTCTGTTTGCCAACCTTCATAGCCTTCAGCTTTTTGTTCTTGCATTATCATGCCTAGACTCTTGTTGTTGATTACGAATACTTTGATAGGCATCTGATACTTGAGCGCTGTTAAGAAGTCGCCGAGCACCATTGTTAAGCCACCATCACCTGTGATACAGATAATTTGCCTATCAGGATAAGCTAAAGCTGCGGCTAACGCTCCAGGTAAACCAAAACCCATAGTCGCCAAGTTGCCGCTCATCACCATTTTTTGGGTACGTTTCATCTGGAAGTTTCTGCCAAACCACCAACAGTTCTCGCCGACATCAAGTGAAATCACGGCGTCATCGGCAAGCTTTTCAGTGAGCACTTTCATGATGTATGGTGCACGGATGGGTTTGGCGGTTGCGTCTGCTTCGTTTAGGATTTGGTTTTGCCAGTTCGCTTTTAGCTGGGCAATCTCTTGTAGGTAGGCTGTGTTGCGTTTTTCTGAAACATTAGCTGTCAGTTTGGGGATGAGTATGGCGCTGTTTCCCAGGAGACCAACTTCGGCGGGGTAGCGGCGGGCAAGCATAAGAGGGTTAATGTCGATTTGTATCATGCGTTTCTTTGGAATCAGGCTCAAATCTGCAAATGACGCTCCAATCACGATAAGCAAATCCGTTTTAGCCACAAGTTCCGCTGCGGTTGCGGTACCTAACCCGCCGTGGCAACCAACGTACAGTGGCTCTCTATCGTCTACAATGCCCTTACCCTTGAAAGTTGTGACTATCGGTGCTGAAATCTTCTCTGCAAGCTTCAAAAGTTTGGTTCCTTGTCCCCGGGCGCCTAAACCGGCAATTATAACGGGGCGAGCGGCTGAATCTACGACTTTTGCGGCTTCTTTGACGATTTTTTCTTCCTGTCCGTAGGCGAGGTTGGGCATGCGTCCTTCAAAAGGTAAAAGCTCGGTATCATACGGCAACTTTTGTACATCGTTAGGGATTCCAATGTGAGCCACGCCCCTGTCGACAAGTGCATGCTTTACGGCTAAGGTGGCAAGCATTGTGGTCTGCTCAGGTGACATCAAAACTTTGTTGAACACACTTATTGGTTCAAAGAATGCAGAGTGGTCTATTTCTTGAAGTGAACCGGGCCCAATTTGTTTTCTAGCAACCATACCAGTTAACGCTATGACGGGTGAATAGTCAAGTTTGGCGTCATACAAGCCTGTTGCAAGATTAGTTGTGCCTGGACCAGAAATGCTTAACACTGCAGCAACGTGCCCAGTTAGTTTGCCGTACGCGGATGCCATAAAGGCTGCGGTTTGTTCATGCCGGACTTGCAGGTATTTGACTTTGCCGTTGGTTTTACGAATCGCGTCTACAACGCCTAAAGTGGATGTGCCGGGAATACCGAAAACGTACTTTAGACCCCACGCGGCAAGCTGGGTAATCAAAACGTCAGAAACCGTGTTGGCGGTTTTTGGCTTCTCTTCCTTTAGAGGGGTTTCAGCGAGAAGTACGAAAGCAGTTTTTGGAACGCCACAGAGTGGGCAAACCCATTCATCAGGTAAATCGACAAATTTTATGCCTTCCTTTGCTTCATCATAAACGTAGTTGCAGACGGTACACCTGTATTTAGCCATAAGTTCATGACCTCAAAAATGTTCTATTAAGTATTTCACAAGTAGAGGTTAATGTGCTTATTGCTAAAAACCAAGCGTAAAAGAGCTAAAAAGCTAGAACAAGCAACAACCTGCCTGTTTTAGTGTGAACTCGACAGGGTAAACCTGCAAAACACCACCGTCAACCAAAACGTCTTTGGGCTCGAGGAAACCACGTTTTTCCCGTGACAACAATTCATACTTAACTTTTAAGCCGCCACCGTAGCCACCCAAAGAAAAATCTGATTTAACCACGCGGTGACAAGGAACAAGAGGCGCAAAAATGTTGCCCGCCATGACATTCCCTACTGCTCTTGCGCCTCCTTGTGTGGCTTTGGCGACTGAACCGTAAGTGGCTACGTAGCCGACTGGGATTTGCATGACCGCTTTGAGCACGTTTTTTGTGTATTTGGGCAGTCTTTCTGTAAACAGGGGAAAATTTACTTTGACGTCTTTTCCTTCAAGAATACCCTCCATCAATGTAAAAGCGTTTTTTGCAAAAGTTGAAGGTGAAACATGAACTTGGAAAGGAGTGTTGAAGGGCAGATTGTTTAGTAGGCTGCTTAGGGCTTTTTGTTCAGTATCAGCAAAAGATGTGGCGAAAACTTGCTGTTCATTACAGGCAACTGTAAGCCATGTGCCGTTAACGTTTTGAATGTAAACTTGAATCATTAGCAGACCATCCTCTGTAAGGTTGCATGTTACGCAAAAAGCTTTCCTTAGAACCAAACAGGCAAAATTCCTTTCAAAAACAGGTAAAATCGTGTCTAAAACGGTTATAAGTAACCTTAATACATTGTTTTGTGTATTACAACGAGAAAAGGCGAAAAGTTATGGAAAGAATCGGATTTCAGTCACAATTTCCATCATTACGGAAAATTCCACAAATGCACGTAATGCCAGAAGAAGAGCAACGCCAACAACAAGCTCAGGGCAACCAAGCCCAACAAGGCATGGCGTGGATGCCAGGCGCAACAACAGTGGGCATCGTTTGTGCTGACGGTGTAGTTTTAGCTTCAGAAAAACGTGTAACTTACGGCGGCTTCATCATGAGCCGAGGCGGCAAAAAAGTTTTTAAAGTAACAGACCAAATCGGCGTAGCATGCGCAGGCTTGGTTGGTGACATGCAGGTTCTTGCAAGAGAAATGGAAGCTCAAGCCAAACTCTTCAATATGGATGTTGGAAGAAAAATTAGTGTAAGAGCAGCCTCTAAACTTATGGCAAATATTCTCTTTAACCGCAGATACGCGCCATTGTACACTCAAACAATCGTCGGCGGCATAGACGATGAAGGCGCAACACTGTTTGTTCTTGACGTTTTAGGTTCACTTATCCCAGACAAGTACGCAGCTGTTGGTTCAGGAACAGAAGTAGCCATCGGCGTCATTGAAGAAGCATACAAAGAAACAATTACTTGCGCTGAAGCAAAAGAACTTGTTAAAAGGGCAATCAAGTCTGCAGTAAACAGAGACGCCATGAGCGGCGACGGAATCGACTTCCTTATCATAACCAAGGAAGGCGTAACTGAAGAATCAATAAAATTCTAAAAGCCTTTTTCTTAACCTTTTTTAACTTTTTAATTCTTGCTTGTTAATGTTTACTTGTTGGCTGACTATGAGGTAATGGATATGCCGTTTGAATTAACTGATGAAGAAGGAAAATTCTTAGTAACCCTCGCAAGAAACACTGTTGAAACTTACCTTAAAACAGGAAAAGCCCCCGAACCACCCAAAAACACGCCTGAGAAGTTTTTTGAAAAATGTGGCGTCTTCGTTACCATTAACACTGTTCAGGGTGGAGAAAAAGGGCTTCGCGGCTGCATAGGTTACCCTTATCCGACAAACCCGTTGGTGGAAGCTGTTATTGATTCAGCCATAAACGCTTCAACAGAAGACCCACGCTTTCCATCAATGACCCTTGACGAGGTGGACAGGTGTGTTTTTGAAGTTAGCGTTCTAACACCGCCAGAACCTGTGCAAGTAGACAATCCTAAAGAGTACATTAACCAAATCAAAGTTGGCCAAGACGGCTTAATCATAGAGAAAGGCTACAACAAAGGCCTACTACTACCACAGGTGCCAATTGAGTGGTGTTGGTGTGAAGAAGAATTCCTTTGCCAATGCTGCATGAAAGCAGGCTTACCCCCAGACAGCTGGTTAACAAAGGGCACAAAAATCTACAAGTTTACAGCCATAATCTTTGAAGAACAGACCCCAAATGGCAAAATCAAACGTTTAAGCCTAAACCAGCCCACTTAAGCCCCAACGTCTTCGACAATTTCAACAGCCCTGTCTAAACCGTTGAACTTACTGGAAAACACGCTTATCTCGCGGGCTTTCTTTTTGAAAACTGCATGCTCCTCTTCCATTTTCTCCACTGCTCTTGAGAGTTCTTTTTGGTTTTTGACTTTGATTGAGCAGCCTAAATCTTGCAGTTTCGCCGCGTTGCCGCCCTGTTCAGGCTGTGTTGGAATACAGATGCTTGGTTTTGCGTACTTTACGGTTTCAAAGCATGTTATGTGTCCGCCGCTAAAAATTACGTATTTTGCGTTTTTCATTGCTTCTTGACGTTCAGTTGTGGAGAGCCAGTTGTGAATTTCGCAGTTACCAATTTTCGCTGAAGCTTTCTTGCCTGGAATACCCAAGCTTATTACTGCCTTGCCTTTGGTTTTTTGTAGGACTGGCAGAAGGGTTTTTAGCAGTTTTGAACGTGTTCCGATTGGTCCGCTTACGGGTGCAAAAACGTGCTCGTCTGAACCTTCGACGGGTGTTGTGTCCATGAAGGCGCCAACGTACTCGATTTTGTCTTCAAACGGTGAACCACGCAAGTCGCCAATGTTGTAGCCGGAAACAGTGTAGGGCGGAGGGTTATCGGGTATAACGATTTTTGTGCTCCGTTTAACGTATTCTTCAACTATGCGTTCTCCGGGATTTAGTAAACTTGCAAACCCGTATCTGGGACGTATCAGGTTGGCAATGTAAACTGAAGGAATCTTCCACCTGTATGCAAGCCGTAACGCGTTAATGTCGCCGTCAGCAATCAGCACATCAGGGGCGATGTCGCGCAGGTTTTCTCTTAAATCATAATACCTGTGAATAACTTCCATGGCGTTGGAGCTTTTCATTTCAAACTGACGATTATCCGCGTTAAACACAGGCAAAGGAAACAAGATGTTAATCAAAGACGCTGAGGTAACGATACCAGAGGCATTCTCGTACCACGCGATTGGTGTAACTTTGTATGCGTGCTTAAACTCTTTTTTCAGCAGTTCGTAAGCTTTGCCGCCTGAAAAAAAGAACGCTTCATGCCCAGCTTGTTCCAGCCGCTTGCCTAAAGGAATAATCCGTGAAACGTGACCTAACCCCAATTCTGAGCAGGTAAACAGCAATCGCATACAATCACAGCTTAGCGGAGTGCCTAATTTTAGTTTTCTAAATTCAAGGTGCAACGAAAGCATTTAAACCTTTGATAAATAAAGTAAAAGCTATGTTTGTGCCCCGAAAACTTGTAGAAGAACGCTTAAAACAGTTACTTGCAGACGACATTGGCCAAGGAGACGTTACAGCAGCTGCAGTTATCCCAGCGGGCTTAACTGTTTTAGCAGCAGTAATCGCCAAAGAACCTGGAGTAGCCGCAGGAATAGAAGAAGCAAAAATCTTGGCGGAAAGCATGGGCTTAAAAGTTAAAACCGACGTGAATGACGGGGAACGCATCAAGTACAAGCAGGTTTTAATGCAAATAACTGGAGACGCACAAACAATTCTCACTGTTGAACGCACCCTGCTTAATTTGCTTTCACGAATGTGTGGCATCGCAACAGCCACAAACAGGTTAACAGAAAAAATGCGAAAAGCAAAATCGCACGCAAAAATCGCAGCAACAAGAAAATCCGCACCCGGATTGCTTTATTTTGATAAGAAAGCAGTATTATTGGGCAGTGGTGACCCGCACAGGTTGCATTTGGACGATATGATTTTGATTAAAGACAATCATTTGGCAATAGTCGGGGACCCAGTTGAAGCTGTTAAAATAGCCAAAGAAAAAGCGTCGTTTACCAAAAAAATTGAGGTTGAAATAACAAAAGTAACTGACATCACACGTGTTGCAGAGGCTGGAGCAGATATAATAATGCTGGATAATTTCACGCCTGACGAAGTGGATAAAGCCTTTGAACTGCTCAAAACCGTAAAGCTCCCCCATAAAGTTCTCATAGAAATAAGCGGGGGAATAAACAGTGAAACAATAACGGATTATGCCTTAGCCAAAGCAGACATCATAAGCGTTGGCGAAATAACCCACAGTGTAAAATCATTAGACATAAGCTTAGAAATAATAAAATAAAAAAGCAAAAAAATGTTGAAGGGTTTACGCGCCTGCGGCAATGATAAGCCAAGCTTCTACTACGGCTCCGATGGCAAGTAAACCTGCAGTTATGCCGATGGCTATTGCGGTCCATTTTAGTTCCCGCCACCGTCTCTGGGTTAACCTGCGAAACAGCCAAATACTTTCTGTCATACCCACAGAGTAGGAGACAAATTCAAGCCAGAATATAGGCGTAATCATTAACAGTAATAACTGTAAAATGGCTGGAAACCCTTGTATCATCGAAATTGCGCCTATAGCAGTTCCCGTTGAGAATAACGTGAAAAAGCCAAACACGGCGCCCGCTACGGGAATAAACATGATAAGGCAAAGTGAGAAATTATTAACAAAAATTGCTCCTGTTAAAGACGCAAAATCGTTGTTTTCTATTAATGTTTGATTGACTTGGTTGTAGATTGTGGTTGCATCTTCAGTGCTTAAGGGAACCAAAGTTCCTGCATAGGTAACCACAACAGACATTACAAAGATGAATAATAGCGAGTATAGCCTTTTCCGTTTTGTTGAAGCTTTTGTCCAAAATGATAAAATTTCGCTCAATGAAACACTTTCCTCTTGTTTAGCGGTTTTGAATCTTGAGGGCTCTAAAGCCACGTGCACATGGGTTAAACGTTTCTGTCAATTTAACCTTTCCCAGTATACCTTCCACATCAACGGCAAACCCGCGAAGCTCATGCTCACCAGCCATAAGCGACTGCAAATAAACAGCGTCATCAACTAAACGGGGCTGACAATTAAGAGGCAAACCCAACAACATCGGCTCTTTTTCAGCTACAACTTTCTCAGCTGTAAACAAGATTGCCTCTGCCCCCGCAGTCAACTCTGCAACACGGACAGGAACACTTTCTTTGCCAATCGCCAACATTTCCACGTCATAGAGACGTTTAATTTCCGCAGCAATTTTCCTTAGTTTTGGCAAAATTTTGAGGATATTAACTTTGCCTGTTCTTGAAGCTCGCCGATTAGACAACTCAACAGGAGATAAAGCTTCAACAGGAACACCTCCAAGCGTCATGTCTAAATGAACTACGTCAGCTTTCCTTTCGCTAAGCATTTGCAAGCAGAGTTCAGCTTCTTGCACTATAACATCAAAACCATCATCAACTTCTTTAAAGACGGGTTTAGCTATGCAATAGCTGGGTTCACGGTAAGGAGGCTTAACCAAAACAGCCACTGAAGCAACATGGTAAACGGGATTAAAATTTTCATCAAGTATTGCTGCCGCAGAATCAGCCGCTACAACATTCAACCTTTAGCACCTAAAACAGAAAATGGGAAGCAGAGAAATTATGGTTTACTCTTGCTTGTTTTTTGATCCTAAAGCTAAAAGGTACATTTCAGAGCTTTTCGCTCGGCTTGCTTGTGGCTTAACAATTTTAACTTCTTCAAAGTTGCCCTTAACATTCTGGATAAACTCGTTCATTAAGCCCCCTTCAAAGAGTTTTACGAAAAAGTTGCCCCCGGGACGCAGAATCTGTAACGCAATATCCATTGCTTTTGTGGCTAAATCAATTTGCAGTGCATGGTCAACTTCCCAAATGCCTGTAACGTTTGGGGCTGCATCAGAAATCACAACATCGGGTTTGCGGGGCAAGAAGGAAAGGATTTGCTCTGCAATATCGGGTTCAGTTAAATCGGCAACTACCGTGCGGATATAATCTTGCGGAAAGGGCTCAATCGGTTTAAGGTCTATTCCTAAGACAAAGCCATGTTTTCCAGTCATTTTTCTGGCTGCTTGAATCCAACCGCCTGGTGCGGCACCCAAATCCACCACAACATCACGAAGTTTGATAAAGCCATATTTGTTGTTAGCTTGAACTAGCTTGTATGTGGCGCGACTGCGGTAGTTTTCAGCTTTAGCTTTCTTGTAGTAGTACTCGTTTTTTCTTTCACGTATCCAAGCCTTCGGCAAGGGAATCATCCTCTGGTATGCTTGGCTCGCTTAAATCATCAGTTGCAGCGGGCGCCTTGTTTTCGTTTCCTAATCCTATAATCCAGTCAGTGAGTCTTTGGCAGCTTTTAGGAGAAATGGCTGTAGTTGGGTCACATCTTGCATTGTCTGGACATAGCAGACAGGGGCAGTCAACAATGGTTTCAATAGATGCTGGAAGCCTTTTAGGGTAAAGCCTGTATGTCCAGCGGCCTTCCTGCAGTTCTTTTTCTCTGCGGATAAGTCCTTTTTCTTCAAGTTTGATTGAGACACGTGAACCTTCACGGCTGCTTGCGCCAAGTTCACGCCATAAATCTGATTGAAGTACACCCTGATAACCCGTATTTACTACATAATGTAGTGCTTTTTGTTCAAGGTCATTACGTTTAGGCATGCTAATATCAGTTCCAAATAATGCAATTAAATATAAGCTCTCGTTCCAGATAAAAATATGTATCCCTATTAAACCTTGGATTCCCCATGATTAACGCACACAAAACATTGCCAAGTGATAACTTGTACTGCTTAGGAATCGAATCTACAGCAGACGATTTCGGCGTAGGCGTAGCTAGATTCAACGGCGAAATTCTTGCAAACGCGGTAAACGGTTACGTTCCAGCGGAAGGCGGAATTCATCCACGAGAAGCAGCACGCCACCACGCCGAAGTAGCGGACAAAGTTCTTAGTCAAGCGTTAACTGAAGCAAAAATAAAACCCAAAGACCTCACCTGCATCGCTTTTTCCATGGGACCTGGATTAGGACCCTGCTTGCGCACAGGAGCAACAGTAGCCCGCGCATTGGCAGCATACCTTAACGTTCCATTAGTGGGAGTGAACCATTCCGTCGCACATATTGAAGTAGGAAAACTAAAAACGGGCGTAACTGACCCAGTTACACTTTACGCGTCAGGTGGGAACACCATGGTGACCGCGTTTGAATCGAAACGTTACCGAGTTTTCGGCGAAACTCTTGACATTGCACTTGGCAACTGCCTTGATGTTTTTGGAAGACAAGCAGGCCTAAAAAACCAGAAAGGTTTACCACTTGGAGCTGCAATAGAGCAGCTTGCACTTAAAGGCAAAAAACTCATCAACCTGCCCTACGTGGTGAAGGGCATGGACTTATCATTAAGCGGATTGTTAACAGCGGCAACTGCACAACTCCAAAAGAGCGACTGCAGCCTTGAAGACCTATGTTACAGCCTTCAGGAACACGCCTTTGCAATGGTTACCGAAGTTACTGAACGCGCTTTGGCACATACTGAAAAGAAAGAGGTATTATTGACTGGGGGTGTGGCGGCAAATAAGCGTCTACAGGCTATGCTTAAGGTTATCGCTGAGGAGCATGATGCACGGTTTAACGTGGTTCCGCAAAGGTTTGCCACAGACAACGGCGCCATGGTAGCTTGGACTGGCGTGTTAGCTTTCACTCACGGTTTAGCAACACCTGTAGAGGAAAGTTATGTGAAGCTGCGTTGGCGAGTAGACAAGGTGGATGTACCATGGATAAATTAACACAACAAGTACTGTTAAAGAAGGGAGCTGAAGCAAGCCTTTACCTTTCAGAATGGCATGGAAAAAAAGCAATTATCAAAACACGCATACCCAAACGGTACCGTCCCGAAGCCCTTGACCAACAAATTTGCATCTACAGAACCGTACATGAACCACAATTAATGCATGAAGCCAAAACTGCAGGAGTAGCAACTCCCCTAATTTATTTAGTAAATGTTCCAGAAGCCGCAATCGTAATGGAGTATATTGAAGGCACTCAAGTAAAACAACACCTAAACAACGCAACTAAAGCCGAACGCAAAAAAATCTGCCTAAAAATTGGCGAGCTAGTAGGCAAACTCCACAAACAAGGATTAATTCACGGCGACCTAACAACTTCAAACATGATACTCAACCCTGAGGGTACAATTTTTCTTGTGGATTTTGGTTTAGGCGAAAAAAACATTGAATTAGAAGCCAAAGGCGTAGATTTACATCTACTTAAACGGGCTTTGCAAAGTACGCATTTTGCTTTTTGGGAAGGCTGCTTTGATGATGTTCTTGCAGGTTACAGCAAAGTGTTAGGTGACGAGTTGACGGAAAAGGTTTATGAGAAAATTAGTGAAATTGAAAGGCGAGGACGCTATGTTGAAGAACGCAAACAGTAACGCTGAAGACAAGTTTAAGGGTAAAATGGTTTTTTTCATAACCGGCAACTTTCACAAGTTTAACGAGGTACGCAGCATTTTAAGCCCTATGGGAATAGCGGTAGGCATGCTAAAAATGAAAGGCAACGAAATCCAAAGCGACAGCATAACCGAAATCGCAGAAAACAGTGCAATGGAAGCATTCAACAGGTGCCATTTGCCACTGATTGTGGAAGATGCAGGTTTATTTGTTGATGAATTAGACGGTTTTCCAGGTCCTTACGCCGCCTATGTTTACAAGACTATTCACAATAAAGGAATTCTCAAACTAATGATGAATACGCAGAATCGCAAAGCAACTTTTCGTTCAGCCATAGTGTACTGCAGTCAAGATACTGACCCAATGCTTTTTGAAGGCGAAGCAGAAGGCGAAATTACACTTACAGAAAGAAAAGGTGAGGGAAATTCAGGTTTCGGGTTTGACCCAATTTTCCAGCCGTTAAAAAGTAAAAAAACCTTTGCTGAAATGACAATAGAAGAGAAAAACAAGTTTTCTCACAGAGCTAATGCTGTAAATAAATTTGCAAGCTGGTATAAACAGGCTACCCATTAAGTGCTACCGTGAAATAAAAAAATATTTATGGCTATTTAGATGTTGACCTTGATAAGAAAGTTTGCAAATGGCTGTAAGGCAGACTTTAGGGGATAAATAATTGGAATCTGAGCCTACTGAAGTTCAAACATTAACAGATTTAGGCTTAACACTGGTTCAAGCCAGAGTGTACCTAGCTCTTGTAAGGTATGGCACTTCAAAAATAGCTTCACTATCAAAAGCTTCAGACGTAGCAAGACCCGATGTTTACCGAACATTAAACAAGCTTTACGAGTTAGGATTAGTAGAAAAAATTGTTGAAAATCCTGTCCAATTCAAAGCTTTAACCATCGAGGAAGGAATCAAATTTTTATTACTGAAAAAACAGGCAGAATACGAACGGCTTAAAAGCGAAACCGACGCACTTTTAAGCTCATTTAAAAAGAGAAAAATGCTTCAATCAGAAACCGCAAATCAGTTTGTTTTAATTCCTCAAAAAGAAGCCATAGTAAACCGAATACGTCAAGCAATAGATAATTCACAAAAATCAGTAAGCGTTGTTATCTCTTGGAAACGGTTCGTTCATGGAGTAGGGAACATTTTTCTTGAAAGCGCACAAAAGGCGGCTGAACGAAAAATTAATTACCGCTTCATAGTTGAAAAGGCACCATCAAAGGAAGTAAACGAAGCAGGAAACAGACTTTGGAATATTTATCCAACTTTTCAAGCGCGTTTTCTTTCACAAATGCCTAAAACGGTGTTCGGACTTTATGATGACAAGGAACTTTTTGTTGTTGTAGACCCAAAAATGGATATTTCTGCTTCACCAGCTTTGTGGACAAACAACGCTGGCCTTGTCGGGTTAGCTCATGACTATTTTGAAATGCTTTGGCAAACTGCTGCTGAAAGAATTTCGAACGAAAAAGAACAGTAAACAAAAAGAAATCAAAAATTAGGAAGCTTCTATGTCTTCAGGTCTTTTTGAAGATAAGCTTATCTCGCTGGGATTAAACTCGACTATCCTAAAACTAATCGTTTTTGAGACTCTACGCTTATTTAGCCAACCCATACGGGTAAGCTGATTAAGATAGGTACTTTCAATAGCCCGACAACGGCCAGTAGCGTTAGAAACAATCGTAGCATCGCATTCTCCTTTAGCAGCAACTGTTGTGTAGGTTTTCCGTAAATGGTCAGGAAGCAATAAAAGTTTAATATCGGGAATTTCTGAAGGTCTGGGGTTCCACTGTGCAATGTTCTTTTCGATATCGTCGAGTCGGTAACGTATGCTCAAGATTTCACGGTATATCTTTTCGAGCACTGATCGTTTTACTATTTTATATCCACTCCGAATTCTGGAAGGATATAGACAATAGTTGATAATAGCTTTTTTGAGAAAATGTGTGTAGCGGTTAGTTTACTGTCCTTAACAAGTTAGGAAGCCAAGTTAACAGAGTATGAGAAGCCAGCTTAACAAGCATTAAAGCGCTAACTATATTGATATACAACCACTTTATTCTGTTACTTTTTATACAGTTTTTATTCAGAATCGGATTATTTAAGACTTATGTTTTTGATTTTATTTCATGAATTTATTGCGTTTCCACAAGAAAGTATAATTATTATTCCCGACGTTATACAATCTCAACTGTCAAAGTAAACGATGATTTGTAATGCCGCAGGATAAAGGTTCAATTGACATCTTCGGGTTATTATCCGAAGGCAATAGTGATTCTGAAAAGAAAAAAAACAGAAAAGAACTTTTAGCGCCAACAGGCGTAAAAGACATTTTTGAAGAAGGCAAAATCGCCATTAACAATTACACTTGCCTTGGCGTACAATGCAAAGAATGCATCAAGGTTTGTCCAACAAACGCACTATACTGGGGCAGCGGCAAAGTAGAAATCGTTGACGACTTATGCGTTTATTGCGGCGCCTGCGTTCTCAACTGCCAAGTTGATGACTGCATAAAACTGGAACGCAAACGTGACGATGGCACGATTGAAAAATTCAGCAAACCCAAAGACGTTTTAATGCTTCAAAAAAAGGCAAACACTGACAAACGTGTTCAACGTGTACGAAGCGTCGTGTTGAAGCCTCAAGATTACTATGTTCAATACCCTAAAGCTAAACAAAAGTAGCGCCATCATTTAACTTATCATGGAAAAACCAGCTTGCCCCGTTAGCTAAATTATGTAGTTTGAACAACAAAAAACTACCATTTTACTCAGCAATGATTATGATTTTCATGGTGTTTTTGAGGGCATAACCTTTTCTCCCACAGAAGCCATAGCAAAGATAAAAGGTTATGGAGAGTCAGCGGCGAATGGACCCTAAAGAGCTTAAAGCATTAACCAAATCTCTTCAAGATTTAGCAAAAACCCGCGCCGAGACAGCAAACACTATGAACAGTGTTAAAACCGATTTGATATCAACCAGAAGCCTTTCCAAAGGCGAAAGCAAACCTTGGCTTATTCGCACGGGAGCAGCTTTGATGGTTATGCCCGACCCTCTTGTGACTTCAGTTATTGGCGCTGGTTTTATTACTGCCGGCGCAGTACAAGAAGGCATTAAACGTCAAGGGTCGTATTTAGATGACATGCCTAAAGCGTTAGGCAGTGCCATGAAGACCCTAAAAGACTCAAAAAATCCTGTTTAACTTTGCAGGTTTCATAAATTGTAACCTGTGAAGACTTTTTAAGTTAAACCATAGTTTTCCTTGACCATCTTGCAGGCTAACACTAAATTTTATATTTGGCGCATGTTATAAGCATGATATAGTTTGAGGGAAAACAGATGAAACTTGTAACAGTACTATTACCAGAAGCCTACTTGGAAGGATTAGACGAACTAGTCAGAGCAAACATGTACCCAAGCAGAAGCAGCGTTATACGCAGCTCAGTACGCGACTTGCTAAAGAAAGAATTATGGGAAAACAAACGCGGAAGATAACCGCACCCTAAACAATTTTTGTCAAATCTCGCAATCTACGTGCAGCCTCTGCCGGATTTTCCGCTGAAACAATCTCGCGGCCAACAATTAGATAGCTTGTACCCGCTTTGATTGCAGTTTCTGCACTTCCACCCTGAGCACCAACACCAGGCGAGTAAATTGGCACTTTTTCGCCAAGCACTTGGTGTATTTCTTTAATTTTTTCTGGAACGGTCGCACCAACTACGGCACCGTCAGCTTCGTAAGCAACATCTTTCTTGGCAAACAACAGATACTGTGGCATAGCTGCGTTGGTGGCTGGGTCAATTACTGTTTGCCCGTAGCCTTCACTTGCACCTTTATGACTCATGTATGTGAGCAGGATTACGCCTTTGTTTTGTTTGCGGGATGCCTCAAAAATTGGTTGAAGTCCGTCTTCCCATCCGATGAAGGGGTTGGCTATTATTGCGTCAAACCCTGCAGCGTAAAAGTAGTCAGCAATAACTTGGTTAGTGTTTCCTATGTCGTTTACTTTGGCATCCATAATTGCCAAAAGCCCTTTGCTGTGAATCTTTTCCACAAGCGTCTTTACCCCGTCAAACAGGCCAAGCGGTAAAACTAGGTGATTATTGAATTTCACAGCACAAACGTATGGATAAACCTGTTCCAATATAGCTTCAGCTTTAAGGGTTAATTCTTGACTGTTAACTGGGTCTTGATAGGGAAAGTCTAAGGCTAAAACTATCCGGGAATTGTTTGCTTTAGCGGTTTGTTGGATTTTTTCTTTAAACTGCAAAGTGCGCCCTCAGCTTGTTCTTATCTGTCTTCACCCATTAAACGCTTTTTATTTTTACGTGACCCTTAAATTTCTGAAGCTCCCTACTTTTGCCAAACAACAATCCAACTCACAATTAGAGGCATAATTCATGGGCAAAAGCATAACAGAAAAAATTTTTGAAACACACTTAGCAGACGGAAAAATGAGCCCCGGCGAAGAAATCGGCTTAAAAATCGACCACACTTTAACCCAAGACTCAACAGGCACAATGGCTTACCTAGAATTTGAAGCCATGGGCATCCCACAAGTCAAAACAAAACTAAGCCTCAGCTTCGTAGACCACAACATGCTCCAAAACGACTTCCGCAACCCCGACGACCACCGCTACCTACAAAGCGTCGCAGCAAAATACGGCATAATATTTAGCCGACCAGGCAACGGCATCTGCCACCAACTATACCTTGAACGTTTTGCCCAACCAGGATTAACATTGCTTGGCAGCGACAGCCACACCCCAACAGCTGGTGGAATGGGTATGATCGCCATCGGAGCCGGCGGTCTCGATGTAGCCGCAGCAATGGCAGGCGAACCCTTCTATCTTGAAATGCCAAGCGTATACGGCATAAACCTAACAGGAAAACTCTCACCGTTTGTTTCCGCAAAAGACGTCATCTTGGAAGTTTTAAGAAAACTTTCAGTTAAGGGCGGCGTCAACAAGGTTCTTGAATACTTTGGTCCAGGCGTCAAAACCCTCAGCGTACCTGAAAGAGGAACAATCACAAACATGGGTACCGAAACAGGCGCCACAACCTCAATTTTCCCTTCAGATGAGGTAACACGACAGTTCTTAACAGCGCAAGGACGTGAAAACCAGTGGGGGAAGCTTGAAGCTGACGAGGGAACAAAATACAGTGAAGTCCTCGACATTGACCTTGGCAAAGTTGAACCACTTTTGGCTATGCCTCACAGTCCAGATAACGTTAAGCCAGTTAGCGAACTTGAAGGAACAGTAGTTGACCAAGTCTGCATCGGCAGCTGCACCAACTCTTCACTTAGAGACTTAAAAATTGTTTCAGCCCTGCTCAAAGGCAAAAAAGTCCACGACAACGTCAGCCTAACGGTCTCCGCAGGCTCGCGCCAAGTCATGGAAAATCTTGCAGTGACAGGCGAGCTTGAACCACTGATTCAGTCAGGCGCAAGAATCTTGGAAAACTCCTGCGGTCCATGCATCGGAATCGGTCAAGCACCAAACAGCAACGCGGTATCCTTACGCACCTTTAACCGCAACTTTAAAGGTAGAAGCGGAACACAAGACGCAAAAGTTTACCTTGTCAGCCCAGAAACCGCAGTAGCAGCAGCCTTAACAGGCAAAATCACCGACCCACGCAAACTCGGCATATTCCCACAAATCAATATGCCAAACAAATTCGTATTATGCGACGCCATGTTCATTCCAGCAGCCGTTAATCCAAACGCCAAAGTAATAATGGGACCAAACATTGCGCCTCTGCCACAATTCCAACCTACCCCAGCACAACTCAGTGGCGAAGTTCTGCTAAAAACTGGGGACAACATTACAACCGACGACATCCTGCCCGGCGGAACAGACATCATGTCCCTTCGCAGCAACATTCCAGAAATCAGCAAATACACATTCTGCCGAGTAGACACAGGCTTCTATCAACGTGCCAAAGAAAAACAAGGCGGCTTTATCGTAGGCGGCGAAAACTACGGGCAAGGCTCCTCCCGAGAACACGCAGCTTTAGCACCCAAGTATCTTGGAGTAAAAGCAGTCATAGCCAAATCCTTCGCCCGAATTCACATGGCAAACCTAGTTAACTTTGGAATTTTACCTTTAACCTTCGCAGACAAACAAGACTACAATTGCATAGACCAAGGAGACAATCTGGAACTGGAAGTAAAAGAATTAAACGAAAAACTGCTGATGAAAAACAAAACCAAAGGCACAGAAATCAAAGTTAACTTGAATCTAAGCAACCAAGAGAAAGAGCAAATCAAGGCAGGCGGCAAATTAGCAGCCATCAAAGCAAAACAAAAATAAAAAAAGAATTTTTCAATTTTTTATTTCTTCACTTTTTTGCGTACAATTAAAGCGGCAACAACTACAGTAGCAACTAACGCGATAGCTAAAGCGTAAAAGACTTCTGTTGGCATAATGTTGGATTCTGTGGGGTTTTGGGTTGGGGGCGTTGTTGCCTGTGTTCCTGTTGATGCGTTGTCAGTAGGTGTTGGAGTTTGGGTTGTAGAAGGACTCGGTGTAGGTGTGGGAACAGGATTGCTGGGTGAAAATGTTGATTGTGGCGGGTTTACTCCGCTGCCCCCGGAGTCTTGTCCAATTATTGCAGAATCAGAATAGCCTTTGCTTTCCCAGAAACCCAAGTAATTATAATCTACCACTCCAATTGTGGCTACTTGGTTTACCCATTTGTAACCCCATCTGCCAGGCACGACCAACCGCAAACTACTAAGGGCTTGACCATCTTTTTCGTAAGCCAAAATCACATTGCTTTGCATAGCATCATCAACGGGTAAGTCGCTGGAGTAGCCGTCACTTGCGGCAATTATGATTTTTACTGCGCCAGATTGGATTCCTGCTGTTTCAAGCAGTGTGGAAAGTCTGACGCCGGTCCAGTTGCCTTCTTCGACTATTGTTTGGGGAAAGTCTACGCAGATGATAGCGGCATATTCGGTTGTTTTTGGAAATGCTTCAAGTTGGGCGAGTGCCAGGTTTGTTGGGTTATTGACTAGTCCTGTTATGGTTAAGGCTGTTGGGGTTGTGGTTTGTGCGTTTAGGTTGGTGTTTACGCTGACGAGTATGCTGAGAAGGAGTATTGTTGTGATTGTTATTGTTGTTAAAATTTTTTTCATTTTTAGCCAACCGGGTTAGCTACACTAATTATATTCCACGTGTCATATTTAATGGTATCTAAAAAAAAGCATCAAACCCAACAACTCAACCGAAAAATCGTTTAAAAACACGAGCAATCCTCAAGGTCAACCACAAACGGTTTTCTTCCACTTTCAAACTTACACCATCCTCAGCATTTTTAGCGTAAATTAAATTCCACAACCCATCTTTTTGCTGGTTTTCTACAAGCCAATTCAAACCTTTCCAAACATCAGGGTCATCTTTTGAATAACCCATCAAAGACAGGGATTCAAGTGCGGTTACAAGATTAGGCCACCAAAAACAAAACCTCACCCAATAACCTGAATCTTGGTATGAAGTGTAATAATCTGGTTCAAAAAAGCTTGATTTAAGCAAATCTGCAGCAGCCCTTGCCTCTTGGCAGTGACGATATTTTGGGTGAGCGGCAAAAGCCCGCAGAGCCATGTCGGTCCAGTTGTGTGAAAAAGGTTTTGACCGGTCAGGTTCAAGTGGTTCAGCGTATTTGCTTGTTAAGTCCAGCCATGTTTGTTTGTCCAGTTTATGGGTTAACAGGGGGATTGTCCAGCCGCCGTCATTCTGCCGCATTGAAAGCAGCCACTGCATGCCCTTGTCCACTCGAGGGTCATCAGCATAGCCTGTTTTGATGAGCACTGCCAAAAACGTGCCTGTGTAGTAGGTTGCATACTGATTTGCTATCATGCCTCGGAAGTCGCCTTGGTCTGTTTGGCAGGTAAAAAAGAATTCAGCGGCTTTGCGTGCACCTTCATGGACTTTGTTGACTTCATAACGTTCAACCAGTAAATGATAGGTTTTCCATGTTTCAACAAGTGAATAGTGATATTTTGGAAAAACCGTCGCCTCTTTGCCGCTATGCTTCCAAGAGCCGTCTGATTGTTGTTTTTTGAAGGCCTTCTTGACCTCAGGCAACGCCCAAACCTCTTGGTTTATCGGCTGTACCTTTTTGTTGAGGAGGTCGCGTTCTGTAAAGTAGATTATTGCCTTGTTGTTTGAAGAGAGCAAAGCCGATGTGGCATCAAACTTGAGGGGCGTTTGCCATTTTTGATTCAAGATTGTCCCGTTTGCTAATATGGCTGGTCAGGGTTAATTAATTGAATCTTGTGTCTAAAAATAAAAAGGTAAATTTTGGAACAGGTTGTTTCTTTGCAGTTAGCCTATAAGCCCATTTCGATTAGTTTTCTGGGGCTGTTAACTTCTATCCCTTTAGTGCCTGTTAAAAAGCGGGTAAACTTTGAGTCAGCCTCAGAACCAATTGTAACCACTTTATCACCCTTATACGAAAGGGTTACAGTTACGCCTTCACGGCACAAGTCTTCAGCAATCTCCTTAACCACCGGTTGCATGTTACGCGCAGTCTTGACCGTTCGTTCGATACTGCTGATTATGCCTTTTGGCTGCTCATCACTGCCTTTACGTATCGAAGAAACTATGTCTTTAACGAATTCTTTGTCTTTAGCGTTCACATCGAACTTTTTGTTTTGCGCAGTAATTTCTATTGCTTCAACGTTGTTCTGGCTCACTTTTATTTTTCCTGACTTGATGGTTTCAGCCAAGAAAGTGGTTAACTGCAACCTGCTGTTTCCTCAAAAGCTGCTCATTCTTTTGATTCTGCGTCTGAAGCGTAAACTATGTCTAGAACTATTGAGCCGTTAATCTTTGCCTTCATTGGACCTGTTTCTAGGGTTAGGTCTTCAAAGCTGAGCCTTAAGTCTGATTTTTTCCCTGCAAGTTTGTCAAGGATGGCGATGATTGTGTCGCCCATTGATTCAGCGGCTTTTTCTAATCCATGAGAAGCTTTCTCCATGCCTTTGTGCATGGTTTCTTTTTTATCTTCCATTACAAAACACCAATTAAAAGTAGATTGCTTTGATAATAAATACTTAACTGATACAAGGGTTTGAAAACAATACAAAGACTAACTTGTCAGTTATTCAAACAAAAACGTCTGTTTTTGGAGGTGAAAAGTGTCAATAGCACCTACCCCGCTTAGTGTTCTGTGACAAGTTTCCGATACAAACTGTTTGGGGCGACAGAAAATGCAATAAAAGAATCTTTTACTTGCAAAAATAGTTAGTAAAGAAACCTTTACTACAGCCCGTCAACATTCCTTTACGAAAACCCTTTTTACACAAGTAAAAGGAAGGTGCTTTTGGGAATGTTTGATGAGAAAAATGTATGTCCTGGGTTTAGAATCAGTTTCTCTCTCGTCATGTTTTAGTCTGGCAAAAAGCGATGTTTGTGCTGCTAAAAACTTGGTAGCCACTTTGGAGGCTTAAACATGGTTGCTGTCTTATTACCACCTAAGACTCAAAGCAGCCAAGGTACATTTGAAAACCTGAAATCGCTTGAAGACATGTGCAAGCACTGCACCCCAATCACGCCAGTTCAATGTATCAGTTTGTGCAGATTCTACAAACTGAAAAACGAACTAAGAAACCTCCGCAACATCATGAGCAACCCGAACTACACAGTAGACTTCTTTAATGTACTGAAGAACCAAACAAGACTGCACGTTTTTCAAGCCATCGTGAACGGCAGATGCACGCTTGAAAAGATTCAGCAAGAACTCAAAAAAACAGGCACCCAACAAAGCCAATACACTATAAGTCAAGAATACATTCAACCCCTAATAACAAACGGGCTCGTAACTGAATCTTTAGGCAAGTATAATGCTACCACATTTGGTGTACGCATCAGCGATCTGCTGGATTACCCTGAAGAATTCGCGAAGCTTCCACCTCAGTCAGAGTGCCATGAGGAAGCACTTTTGCAGACTCTGCTTTCAGGACCAAAAACTTGTGAAGAAATCAAGCAGGTTATCTCGCCGACAATCACTTCAAGAATTCTAAAACGTTTAGGCACCGCAGGCTTAGTGAATCTTCCAGGGGAACGAAGCTACATTTTCTTCCACAAGTCAAAAAGAGACCCCCAACTTGAAGAGTTGACAGATGCAGCAAAGAAGGTTTACGATTCAATTCCAGATGAAGGAATCGCTGCTGACAAACTGGCAAAACTTGCAGGCCTATCACAACGTCGAACTTACAAGCACATAAGACACCTCAAAGGCAAAAAACTCGTCTTCGTAAGAAAAATCCCGTTAACCTACAGTTTAACTGGTGACGGCCAAAAATTAGCCACTACCCTGCAGAATCTGTCAAAGAAAGTTGAAGAAACATGGGGATTCACCGAATACGTTTCACAACCAACCACTCAAACGGTTTGTGCCACTAACTCTTTTCTCCGTTAAAAAGAAGGTGAAAAAGTAGATTGGAAGATGTTAACGAGCTTGTCTTTGATTTGCTTTCGCGGGTTGAGAAAAGCCGACAAAAAGAACTAGCCGAAGCCCTAAGAAGAATGGGCACAATCGACGAGTACCAGAAAAAGGTTGTGAGCGATTTAACAAGCAAGCTGGTAGGAAAACTGTTTCAGCCAGTAATTGAAAACATTCAGTTAGCCGCCGTAAACAACGAGGCTAAAACGCTTGAAGCAGCCTCCAAACTACTTGTAACCAACTCGTAACAAGCAAAAAGAAGCCCCAGTTTTTCGATTCCTTTTTTTAGTAACCCTGCAGTAGCAATAGTTGATGATGGCAGAAAAAAGTCAGCAAGATGCAGTTATTATCGGCGCGGGTCCAGTAGGTTCCTATACTGCGCTACGTTTGGCTAAACTTGGCGTTAAAGCAGATGTTTACGAGGAGCACCCTGAAGTTGGTTTGCCTTCACACTGCGCAGGTCACATCAGTATCCACAGTCTAAAAAACCTCGGCTACTACCCCTTGCCCAAAGGCATCATCGAAAACACGTTTGACGCCGCCAACTTTTACTCGCCATCAGGCACCAAATTCTCAATCCACCTCAAAACCCCCGTAACCTGCGCCTTGGATAGGGCAAAATTTGACCAATACATAGCCAATCAAGCTCAAGAGGCAGGGGCAACGTTCCATTTAGGCAGCCCAGTCCAGTCCCTACAGTTGGAAAATGGCTATGTTAAAGGTGTAAACTTCAAAGACGGCACAACTGTCTCCTCCAAAATTACAATTGACACTGAAGGCATCAGCTCAAGACTTCTCCGACAAGCAGGACTTAAAGGACTTAATGGCGCGGGGTTGGTATACGCGGTGGAAACTGAAATCGATCAAGTCCAAGACGTGGAGCCTCACGCAGTTGAGGTTTACATGGGCAGCAGCGCACCAGGTTTCTATGGTTGGCTCATTCCTCGTCCAGATGGAACCGCTAAACTTGGCTTGGCAACCGACCACGGAAACCCCAAAGAATACTTGCAACGTCTTATGACTAAACATCCGGTAGCTAAAAGGCAAGTTAAAGGCGCAAAAATAGTCAAAACCGCCTACCACGCAATAACCTTAGCAGGCCCTATCAAGCGGGCGTACGGTAATGGTTTTTTGGCTGTCGGAGACGTAGCCTCTCAGGTCAAGCCTACAACTGGCGGCGGAGTTATTTTTGGGTTAACGTGCGGAGAAATCGCGGCTGAAGTTGCCAAGTCTGCACTTGAAGGCGGCGACATGTCAGCTAAAATGCTATCGCTATACCAAAAACGCTGTGATGACGCGTTGAACTTTGATGTCGCGTTTATGTTACGGCTTAGGCGGTTTTTGAATTCGCTTTCGGATGAACGGTGGGATTCTGTTTTGCGTTTCTGTAACCGCCTTGGAGTAGGTAAAGCGCTCAGTGATGTGGAAGAGATTGATTATCAAGGCAGAATGATGATGCAGGTAGCTACCAAACCGGCAATGTTAGCGACACTTGGCTATTTTGGGTTGCTTTATTTGTTTGCAAACCCTTAAAGCAGTGGATAACAAAGTTTAGCCAAAAGGGAAGAAGCATGGTTGATTTCGAGTACAAGCAGGTCATAGTTTTTCGTATGGATTTGCAGATGAGTAAAGGCAAAATTGCGGCACAGGCGGGACACGCAGCGGTTTCGGCAGCGCAGGAAGCTTACGTGCGTCATAAGAAGTGGTGGGAAGCTTGGCTGTATGAAGGACAAAAGAAGGTTGCCCTTAAAGTGCCCAGCGAAAAAGAACTCAGCGAACTTGAAGAAGCCGCAGACGACCTCGGATTGCCACACGCTTTGATTGTTGACAGGGGCTTAACTGAAATTCCAGAAGGTTCGGTTACATGCCTTGGCATTGGACCTGCACCAGCAGCCATGATTGACCGCTTAACAGGCAAACTCAAACTCTTATAGGGGATTTTGTTGCTGTCTGCATCTGAAATTGACCGTTTACTTGGCATCGAAGTTTACGCAACCAAAACCGAAGGCTCAGGTGGACGAATTAAGGGTGCAGTTGAAGATTTTCAGGTTGAAGAAGTACTTGTTGACGGCTCCAAAGCCCAAGTTAACCAGACAGAAGAGAAACGAGCGCTCGGTGCATCGTTGGAGCGTCAGCGGCATCTGCTTTGTGTCTTGGTTAAACGTAACTGGGATAATTTCTTAGCCTCCAAAAATGTAGCTTACCAACTTGGTTTGGGGCAGAACAGCATTCAAATTGCGGGGATAAAGGATGCTAAAGCCGTAACTGCACAGTACGTTTCCATCGAGAACCTTTCAATGGAAGACACCGCTAAAGTGGACGTTAAAGGTGTCCAACTTCGCCCCGTGGGTTATCTGCGTAATCCTTTGTCAGTGTTTTACTTGCTGGGCAACAGTTTCACTATCAGAATCACCGGTATCACCCAAGACCAAACAATAGTCAAAGAGCAAGTAACCCAAACCATAACTGAAGTTAACCAGCTTGGCGGAATCCCGAACTTTTACGGTCACCAACGCTTCGGCACAACCCGCCCAATCACACATCTTGTGGGCAAAGCAATTCTCCAAGGCAACTTTGAAGAAGCAGCAATGCTTTTCTTAGCTAAACCCAGCCCCGACGAGCATCCAGAATCAAGACAAGCCCGCACAGAACTTCAGCAGTCACACGACTTCAAAACAGCACTTGAGCATTTCCCTAAACAACTCCGTTATGAACGCTCAATGCTTAACTATCTAAACGAGAATCCAGGCGATTTCGTTAGGGCTTTTAACGTTTTACCTTTGAAGCTTCAGGGATTGTTTGTGCAAGCTTATCAGTCGTACTTGTTTAATCGTTTCTTAAGTGAACGCGTCAAAGCGGGCTTACCCTTAAACAGGGCAGAAGTGGGCGATTTCGTTGTTGGCGTTGAACGTTCAGGCTTGCCAATGGTGAATATTGCTCAAACCGTAACTGCCGAAACCCAAGCCAAAGCAAATGATGCAATCGCTGCTGGTAAAATGAGGCTTGCTTTGCCGATTGTTGGGTTTAAGCAGAAACTTTCAGGCGGAGCCATGGGTGAACTGGAGCAACGCGTTCTGCAGGAGGAAGACGTGAACATGGATGGGTTCCGTGTCACAGTTAACTCTCGTTTAGGCGGTAGAGGTAGCTTGCGAACTGCCTTAACTCCTGTTAAGGATTTCAAGTTGCTTGACATCTCAAAAAGAGAGGACGGCTTAACGGTTTCTTTGGCTTTTATGCTGCTGCGTGGCTGCTACGCAACGGTTCTGCTACGGGAAATTATGAAACCCAAAAACTTGATAGCTGCAGGATTCTAAAGCTACTGGCAAAGGCTGATAAAGCAGAGCCTTCCTTAATTTTGTGTTGAGGCAATTTTTTGAGCGAACACCCTAACCCTGAATGCGTTATCCCAATTCATAACCCCAGCCTTAAAGAGAAGATTTTCTTTTTCCTTTCAGGCTTACTGGTTAGCGTCCCATTCGCGGTGTTTTGGTCACAGTTTTACGATTTTTTGCCTCTGCTTATCACGTCGGCGGTTTTAGCGCCTTTTATCGAGGAACTTGCTAAAGTGTTTCCATTGTTTTATCGCCACGGAGAAACCGAACGTTCCATCGTCCTGTTGGGTCTTCTTATCGGGTTGGGTTTTGGCGTAACAGAATTTTTCCTTTACACTGTACTGTTAGGTGTATCTCCGTTTGCACGGATTCCCGGCGTGGTTTTTCATGCTTCAAGCGCCGCCGTAGCCGCCTATGGTATCGCAAAAAAGAATCCACTACCGTTTTACCTTATCGCGGTTGCATTACACAGCATTAACAATTTTGTCGCCATAGTTTACGTTGACACGTACTTTGCAATTGGCGTTCAAATTTTGGTGTTAATCGTAGTGTACTATTTGGCGTGGCGCCTGTATCATTTGGCTTCGAAAACTAAAATGATAGTTTAGACTTTGTCAGTCTGTGCAAGGTCTCTTAAACGGTTTACTCCGTCAATCTTGTTCACAAAGTCAGTGACACTATTTGGAACCAGTGTAGTCCAGTTTTCGTTTTTAAGCATTTTTTCACGAATAATTGTGGATGAGAAGGTTTGTCTTTCAAATAGGCTGATGCTTTCAACTTTATAGCCTGCCTCCATAAACAAACGCCGCGTCAAAGGCTCATTCGAGTATAAAGCATGAAACTTTGGAGTGTAACCTTCTACTGCTGAAACCCAAAGCATGTGCAGATGCACGTCGGGAACAGGTACAATCCAGACTCGCTTCATATCCACACCGGCTTCTTGTAAAGACTGCTTAATCATTACTAGACGTTCGCCTGCTGTGAAAGGATTTTTTAGGTTGTGGCTGTACTGAGCGCTGCCAATAACGATTACTAGCTCGTCAACTTTGGCGAGGACTTCTTTTATGGCGTCAAGGTGACCAAGGTGGAAAGGCTGAAATCTGCCCACGTAAAGACCGCGATTAATCAATTGTTATTACCGCTCTCTCGTAGCCCTTGCGAGCTAATATCAGTTACTATTAATCTTTCAGGGCTTCATGGTTTTTTCTTTTTTGGTTCAATAATAACCCTAAAGCAACAACCGAAAAAGGCACAATTAATGCAGCAATAACTGTTGAGCACGATTGCTCATCTTCAAACGCGTCTACGTAGAAATATGCAGTGTCCGAAAGACCACTGTTTCCAGTGCAAATGTAAAACCTAATGTGACTTTCATCAGATATTTCTTCCCAAGCTGTGGCAGAATCTGCAGTTACCAAAACACTACTAAACAGTGAAACAATTAGAACCGTGACCCACACCATTTTGCGGTTCAATATCCAGTCGCCTCGCTGGGGCTACATAGTTTTACTCGAATTTAGCTCTCCCTAAGGAACAGGCTGTTCTCCAAAAAGAACACCTAAATATTTTCATGCCAATTAAATTGTAAGGTTTTGACAAACAAACTCCACAGCCACGCATAGGAGAATTAATGTTGACAAATCTAAATCTTGAACATGAAACGCTCGCTAAACTCAAATGGGTAACCAACAATCCAGTTGACAACTGTTTCGGCTTCTTAGGTTTCGCTTTAAACCTTCAAACAGGCGACCTCCAAGATGCCCTCCAACAAAAAATAGCAGAACCCAAACTTAAAGACCCAACAATGCACCAACAAATCGCGGAATTGCTCTTCAAGTACGCTTTAGCTGGTAAACATGACAAAAGCAGTAAACTGGTAAAATTCAAAGACTTCCCCGGCGGCTACGCTTACGAAGTAGCTTTCCAGCGAAGAGTAGTTGAACCGATTGCGAAACTATTTGGCAAAAACCCTCAAGAATTAATCAAAGCTGCAGAGTTACTGGGTGGAAAACAACTTGGTCACGGGGACTGCTCAGTTGAAATTGAAATGTTACAGGGAATCCCGATTACGATTGTTCTTTGGACTGATGAAGAGTTGCCCCAACAGCAAACGTGCTTTTTGATGAATCAGCAGGCAAATACCTTAACGTGGAAGACTTAGCGGGACTTTCAGAACTGGCAACTTGGCGTCTATCAATCGCTCAATCCATACTAAAAAGCCGCGTCTAAATCGAATTCTTCTTTAACAGCGTTTTAGCAATATTTTCTGCAGGTTGTTATTTATGGAAAACTGGGATGTAATTATTGTCGGTGCTGGATCCGCAGGTTTAGCTGCTGGAATCTACGCGGTTAGAAGCGGACTTAAAACTCTTGTTCTTGACGAGAAACTGGCAGGCGGAAACATTAGCGATTCCCCGAAAGTAGAAAATTATCCCGGTTTTACTGAAATCAGCGGACGAGAATTATCAGAAAGAATGGCAGACCAATGCAAAAAACTGGGCGCAGTCATTCATGACCTTGAACCGGTAATCGAACTTAAACTTGAGGGCGAAACAAAAATTGTGACAACCCAAAACGCCACTTACCAAGCAAAAGCCGTCATTTTTGCTACGGGTTCACATTATAAGGAAGTGGGCGTTAAGGGCGAAAAAGAGTTCCGTGGTAGGGGAGTCAGCTACTGTGGCGTCTGTGATGGACCATTTTTTAAAGGCAAAAAAGTGGCAGTCATCGGCGGCGGCAACTCAGCATGCATAACCGCACTATACCTTTCAGGGATAACGGGGCAAGTCACTGTGATTCACCGAAGAGACGCCTTTAGAGCAGAACAACAATTAGTCAACGACCTCACCGCAAAAACCAACATAAACATACTCTTTAACACCGAAGTTGAAGAAATCAAAGGTGACCGCCAAGTAAGAAGCCTAACAATGAAAAACACTGTCAATGGAGAAACAACCGAAATGCCGATTGACGCAGTTTTCGTGCAGGTTGGAGAAGCACCCAACAGCGCGGTTGCGAAAGCTTCAGGGTTAGAAACCACTGAGGCAGGCTACATCAAAATCAACATTAAACAGGAAACTAACATTCCGGGTGTTTACGCTGCAGGCGACGTTACTACGCATCCAGTGAAGCAGGTTGGCACAGCAGTGGGTCAAGGAATCACAGCAGCACTTGAAGCCTACGGTTACATCCGCAGACCATACTACAAAAAATAAGAACGTAAAGTTGAAAAAACAAAGGCAACGTATGCTTTCTTGTTTCGTTGCAAGTTTACCTTATTTTTAGACAGTTATTTTTAAATATCTCCGTACTGTCGTTCTTAGGTGCATAATCAAGGTGTAACGATTGCCGAAACAAGAAAAAGGAAAATCCCATTCGATACGGCCTGTAAGCAGAAGGCCTCCAAGCTGGTGCAAATATCAGCCTGAAGAAGTAGAAGCCTTCGTTATTAAACTCGCAAAAGAAGGCCACTCACTTAGCGCAATAGGCACAATTCTTAGAGACCAATACGCAATTCCACTGGTTAAACCAATCACCGGTAAAAGCGTAAGCGACATACTCAAAGGTGCCAACCTAAATCCATCAATGCCAGAAGACCTAGCAAACCTCATGAAGAAAGCTCAGGCTTTAGCAGTTCACATGGAGAAAAACAAGAAAGACCTGCACAACAAACGCAACATGCAGGTTATCGAGGCACAAATCCATAAACTATCACGTTACTATAAACGTGAAGGAAAACTCGCTAAGAACTTTAAGTACGTAGCAAAAATTGCTTCAGTATCTTAAAACCCCTATCTTTCAATTTTGTACTTTTAATTTTTTGTTTGCCTTTTTGGTGCGCCAGCTTTAAATCCAATCAGCCTTCTTTTACTGCCATTAGAGGCAACCCTGCATGGTAGACCAAACTCAAATAGCCAATTTCCTATCGGCAGCTGATAAAGCAGCAAAAATGATACTAGAAACTGTTCAGCAAGACGGTTTTATTGATTGTTTCTCACACTTAGACGCTGACGGGGTTGCAGCAGCAGGAGTAATCTCAAAAGCACTTTACAGGCTTGACGCCCGCTACCGTGTACGCGTAATGCAGTGGGTCGACGATAAAATCATAAATGACATAATCGCTGACAAACCACAACTCGTAATATTGACCGATTTTGGAAGCGGTTACCTGCAACTCTTAAACGAGAAAGTGCCCAGCGTCAAAGTAGCAATTATGGACCATCACCAAATAACCGCCAAAGTAGATAACCCAAACTTTGTCCAAGTCAACCCACACGAATACGGAGTTGACGGAGCAACAGAAATCAGCGGTTCAGGCGTAACCTACTTTGTAGCTAAAGCAATGAACCCAAAAAATGTTGACTTAGCCCCAGTAGCGTTAGTTGGCGCACTTGGTGACATGCAAGACAAGTATGACCAACGCAGCTTCGGCGGCTTAAACGAGTTAATCCTCAAAGACGCCGTACAAGCAGGCTTAATGAAAGTAGAAAAAGACTTAACCTTTTTTGGCAGGGAAACTCGTCCAATCCATCGCACCTTAGCCACTACGACTAACCCGTTCATTCCGGGTATAAGCGGTGAAGAAGACAAAGCATTAGCGTTCCTTGCAACCTTAAACATTAACCTCAAACAAGGCGAGAGACTACGTGCCCTTAGCGACCTTAACGAGGAAGAAAAGAGGAAACTGTGCTCAGCCCTCGCGGACTATATGCTTTCGAGAGGCTTACATGTAGAAGTTTCAAACCTGATTGGCAACAATTACGTGCTAATTAACGAGGAACCAAACACTGCGCTTAGAGACGCTCGAGAATACTCTGTGCTACTGAATTCTACTGGGCGTATGGACCGCCCAAGCCTCGGCATCGCCATATGTATGGGTGACCGTGGAGCAGCCCTTGAAGAATCAAACAACATCCTTGAAGATTACCGTAAAAACATTAACAAGTACCTTGGCTGGGTAATGGAAAAACCTGAACGCATGCGAGAATTAACCAACATTTACGTAGTCAACGGTGAGGACTTTATCAACGAAAAAATCATTGGCACCGTCTCATCCATCATCGTTGCAGGAGTAGCTAATAACCAGAAACCAATTATAGCATACGCAAAGGTAGACGGCGAAGACTCCGTAAAAATCTCTTCACGCACAACCGAAGCTGCACTACAAAAAGGAGTAAACCTCGGCGACATCATGCGTGTAGCGTCAGAGAAACACGGTGGAAAAGGCGGCGGACACAACATTGCTGCAGGCGCACAAGTCCCCATGGACCAAGTTGAGGGTTTCGTGAAAACGGCTGATGAGTTGGTTGGGCGACAATTGAAGGGTGAAAAGCTTGCAGGCAACAATAACGCTTGAGTACGTCGACACAAAAACGGCTGATGCAGTAGCTAAAGCTGTTTCCCCAGACAATTTTAAAACGCCCATGGGGCTGAGTGTTAACACAGTTAGGGAAAACTGTAAGGTGGTTACAGAAATTGTCTGCGAAGGCAAACTGGCTACTTTTACTGCAACCATTGACGACCTACTGTTTAGTGCTTCAACGGCAGAAAAAACCCTTGGAGTCCTAAAACAGACAAAATAAGGTCAGTCAATACAGCGTTTGCATGTATGATTTTTATTTTAGCTGAAAAATCTTAAAAACAAACTTTAACATACAGCACTCTTCAAGAAGGGAGAAGGGTGCAAAATTCACAAAAGATAGTTACCAGCCTGCTTTGTGCCTTAATAGTTCTACTAATCATAGCAGCTTTATCGCCGATTGTCAAAGGGCAAAACAACGATGAATGGTCAACTTTTGGGCATGACCTCTCCGGTGCACGATACTCCACATCGACAGCACCCACAACCAGTCAAATGCTCTGGCAAACCCAACTGGGCAGTCAAGTCCGCTCAGGAGTCACCATTTCCGGCAGCATGGCGTATACTGGTTCTTTTGACTCAAAGGTTTACGGTTTAGACGCAACTACTGGGAACACCGTCTGGGAGTACAAAACAAAAGGACATATTTGGTCTACACCGGCGGTTGCAAACGGCATAGTCTATGTAGGCTCAAACGATAACAGCGTTTACGCCTTAAATGCTGTAACAGGTAGTTTGGTTTGGAGTTTTCAAACAGGTGAAGCAGTTTGGTCTTCTCCAGCCGTAATTAACGGAATAGTCTTTATCGGTTCATGCGATAACAACATGTATGCTTTAGACGCAAATACAGGTACCCAAATTTGGAAGTACACAACAGGCGGTGACATTCGAAGTTCCCCCGCTGTAGTTAACGGAGTGGTTTATTTTGGTTCACAAGACGGCTACCTTTACGCTTTAGAAGCCGCGTCAGGCAGAAAAATTTGGAGTTCACAAACAAACGATGGCGACACCTACACCAATTCTTCCCCAGCTGTCGTTGACGGCACTGTCTATGTTGGCTCAACAGACCACAACCTTTATGCTTTCCGTACTTCTGACGGATCAACACTTTGGACTTTTCCAACTCCCGCTAAAGTTTCTTCTTCACCAGCCGTCTACAATGAGCATGTTTATGTTGGGTCAGAATCAGGCGATTTCTACGCAATTAACGCTGCAACAGGAACACAAGTTTGGACTTACTCAACCAGTGGCCCAATCTATTCTTCTCCCGCCATTGCAGATGGAGTTGTTTACGTTGGGTCGTATGTACCTGACGATTCTGTGTATGCATTTGATGCTTCATCAGGCAATTTGCTGTGGAATTACCAGACCAACGGAGGAATATTTTCTGCACCAACAATTTCAGGAGGAATAATGTTTCTTGGTTCCTATGATAGCAATGTTTACGCGTTCGGCACAAAATTCACCCCGGGAACCACAAGCGGACCCAACCAAAACTCAACAAGCATCGACTCAGGAACTGTTTGGGCGCCTGCTCCAGTAAACGGGGTAGCATCAAGCGTTGTCACTGTAAGCGCTATAACAATCGCTTCAATTCTTGCGGCTGCAATGTCGAACGTTCCAGCAGCTACTACTGCATCTTCTGTTTTGGGCAAATTTGGTGAAACAATTGCGGACAAACTTCGAAGCATTTTACCTGCCACAGTTAAGGATTGGTTTGAAAGTCTTGTTTTATCTAAACACAAGATGACAGTTGATGAAAAGCATGGTTCAATATATCGTCCAACCAGAGGTGAACTTGTAGTTTATGCGGTATCCATTATCGTTTTTACTTTCTCTTTTGCATACGTGCAGGTGAACTCTCTACTGGAGTTCTTTGAAGTTTTACCAGTATTTATCGGCACAAGCCTGTTTGTCAGTTTAGTCAGAACATACTTGCTTACAGTCTACGCAAGACGACAAGGTGTCTGGACTGAATACAAAATTTGGTATTTAGGAATAATCTTGTTTTTGATTTCAACACTTGCTTTCAGAGCACCATTCTCTTCCCCGACAAGAAGAGTAAGCACATCAAACAAGCCTGAAAACTTCATTGGCGTAGTCATGAGTGTCAGCATATTACTCAATCTGTGTTTTGCAGGCATCTTCTTTGCACTTGTAATGGCAGGGTACACATTGATTGGCGGAGCAGGCTTAGCAATGTGTTTAGTGGCAGCATTTATAGATACAATACCCATTAAACCCATGTTCGGAGCAGATGTCTTCCAATACAATAAACGCGTCTGGGCAGTGCTGTTTGTCGTTAGCCTGTCGCTTTACGCGATTTGGTTATCCCATGCTCTATAAACTGAAAGCGCCGCCCAGTTTTTTCTTTTACAAGTCGCCCCGTATTATGTGTGCTAACTCGTGCGGAATAATTTCATCAATCTTATGAAACGGATTCTCCCGAACCAAAATAAAATATTCCACTTTTTCTTCGCAGTCACCGTTAAACACGCAAGCATCAGTGCCTTTAGTTGATAGAACACGTCCCCATTCTTCAATTTCACGAATCATATCTTCGGGGCATTGGCGTTTCTCAAGAACACGATCAAAGTCTTTATCGCTCAGTATTAACGCTTTAATCTTAGGAAAAGGCTTGTCAGTCAATGATTCCCAGACTGGAAGCAACTGGTTTTTGGGTATGCGTTTTGCTTTAATGTTTAATCCTTCAACCAAAACCATAAAGGGCGCCCCCAAGGCTTAAAGAATTGACTTGGCAGATCAAGTTTCAAGCCTTAACCATTTCTACAAGAACCGGTTTTGTTTGTAAAAGCTTTTGCAGTAGCCACAATACAACAACAAACCCGCGTTATTCACATTTTGAAATGACAAATCTAATAAAAGTGCTTATTACAGTGAAAAACTTTCTTTTAGTGTGAATTGTCATGTGTGAATTTAATGTTATTTTAGACGGAAACAAAGTTTTCAGCGACGTAATCTACGCTAAAGTTGAAGACAGCAAAGTTACTGTCAAAACAATTGTTGGAGAAACAAAAGAGTTTAACAACGTCAAAATCGTCGAAATTAACGTAACCACAACAAGGCTTGTTTTAGAAACAATCAAAGCCTAAACTTTTCACTTTTTCACCAACCTATTAGGCTGCTATTAGTGGTTCTATGCAGAAACCTATAGGGGGTAGGGTAAAACCAGCCTTCTTAAGCTAATCAAAAAATGATTTTCTCTAACAAAAAGTGAAATAAAATAAAGTGGGAATTTATTGAACTAGTTCTATGCGTCGTTTGCCGCGTGACATGCCGGAGGTGCGGACTTTTCCGCTGACTTCCAAGCCAAGCAGCAAATCGTTAAAGTCTTTGAAGCCTAAATCTTCAAATTCGCTACGCATTTGATTGAACAGCTCATCGTCGGTTAAGTCGCCTTTTTTGCCCAAAACTTCCAGAAGGACAAAATTTGCTGGGCGAGTTTTCCAAGTTTTAATTTGTGGCATAGCCTTGTTCAGCTTCTCTTATGTTACAGGTGTTGCTGGCTTTTGTACTTGACGGATTGCCTGCATGAAACTCTTATACCATTTCTCCATATCAGGAGTAATTGATGGACCCATTTCTTTCATTGCATCTTGGAAGTCTTTCATTGTAACTTTTTGGGCGTTTACGTCTCGACGCAGGGCGTGCATTGCTGCTTCTCGGCAGAGTGATTCGATGTCAGCACCACTGTAATATTTAGTGACAGATGCAAGCTGGGTAACGTCTACGTCTTGTTCAAGAGGCATGTTCTTTGTGTAGATTTTGAAGATTTGTGCTCGGCTCTTGTCGTCTGGCTCTGGAACGTAAATTAGGCGGTCAAATCTGCCAGGTCGGATAACGGCTGAGTCAACCATATCGGGTCTGTTAGTGGCTGCAATAACTACGATATCATGGAGAGTGTTGATGCCGTCCATTTCGGTGAGCAGTTGGCTAATTACGCGTTCGGATACGCCGCTGTCTGACATGCCCATTCCACGTTTGGGAGTTAATGAGTCTATTTCGTCAAGGAACACGACTGCTGGTGCTGCCATGCGGGCTTTGCGGAAGACTTCACGGATGGCTTTTTCTGATTCGCCAACCCATTTGCTGAAGACTTCGGGACCTTTGATTGAGATGAAGTTAGCCTCGCTTTCAGTAGCGACTGCACGGGCAAGCAAAGTTTTACCGCAACCAGGAGGACCATACATTAGGATGCCTTTTGGAGCACGGATGCCTAAGCGTGTGAACATTTCAGGGTTCTTGATTGGCCACTCAACGGCTTCTTTTAGGTGCTGTTTAACTTCCTCTAAGCCGCCCGCGTCGTCCCAGTGAACACTTGAAACTTCAATGTACACTTCACGCATAGCGGTTGGAGTAACTTCTTTGTACGCGCCAAGGAAATCATCCATTTTAACTTCCATCTTTTCCAGCACTGCTGGTGGTATGCGTTCTTCTTCAAGATTGATTTGTGGCAGGTACCTGCGAAGTGCTTTCATGGCGGTTTCTCTGCCAAGTGATGAAAGGTCAGCACCCGTGTAGCCGTGAGTCATGGCTGAAAGCTTGTTTAAGTCAACATCCTCTGCCAAAGGCATTCCACGTGTGTGGATTTGGAGGACTTCATGTCTTCCACCTTTGTCAGGTACGCTGATTTCGATTTCCCTGTCGAAACGTCCAGGTCTGCGTAGGGCTGGGTCAAGAGCGCCTGGCCTGTTGGTTGCGCCGATTACGATTACGTTTCCTCTGCCGCCAAGACCATCCATGAGAGCAAGAAGTTGTGCGACGACTCGTCGTTCTACTTCACCGGTTACTTCTTCACGTTTAGGTGCAAGGCTGTCAAGTTCATCGATGAATATGATGCTTGGAGCATTTTGTTGTGCTTGTTGGAATATTTCGCGGAGTCTTGCTTCGGATTCGCCGTAGAATTTGCTCATGATTTCTGGTCCGTTGATGCTGTAAAAGTTGGCTTCTGACTCGTTAGCCACTGCTCTTGCTAAGAGGGTTTTACCGCATCCGGGTGGACCGTGAAGGAGTACGCCTTTTGGTGGTTCAATTCCGAGGCGTTGGAAAAGTTCTGGGTGACGAAGGGGCAACTCGACCATTTCTCGGACGCGTTGGATTTCTTCGTGTAAGCCGCCGATGTCTTCGTATGTTGTGCGGGGCAATCCTTTGCCTTCTGGTGCTGGTTCGTTAAGGATTGTTAAGCGGGTTTCCGCTGTTACTTTGATGATTCCGTGTGGACGGGTTTTTGAAACTGTGAATGGTATAGCGTGACCCAACATCATAACAAGTGTAGTGTCACCTTCAACTAAGGTGCGTTCCATTAAACGGTTTTTAACGAAATTAGTAAAGTCCTCATCCACGTTGAGACGCATGTCTACTGGCGCTAGTGTGAGGCTTAGGGCTGTTTTTACTTTGGCGGGTTTTACGACGACGTATTCGTTTATGGCTACGCCGCTGTTTTTGCGTGTGAACCCGTCGATTCGGATGATGTCGCGGTTTTGGTCTTCGCTGTAGGCGGGCCAAGCAATCGCGCTTGTGGTTCTTTTGTTAACAATTTCGATGACGTCTCCAGCACTTATGCCAAGTTTTTGCATTGTTCGCTGGTCAATTCTGGCTATTCCTCTTCCGACGTCTCTTTGTCTTGCATCTCCAACACGTAATTGAACTTCGCTCAAGTTAGAACTCTCCATAATAACAGGTCGTATAAGCTTGTTGAAAAGAACATTTCGTACCTATATAAACTTTAAAGCGTAACAGTTCAGACTCCCAAACAAAAGAAAAAGACAACACAGAGACAAAAGTTAGGCATTTGAGGACCAACTGCAGACTTTATTTGGATCAAAAATGATTAGTTAACATAATTAAGCAGCAAACCCAAAAAACTTTGTTTGGAAGAGAGAGGGAAAGGTTAAGCTTAAACAGGGAAGAAATAGGAAGAGAGAGGGAAATGCCTTGTTTAAGCCAACTTTTCATGTTTAATCATTATTAATGCATGTTGTATAATAAAAGAAAATGTGACTGCATTCAAACAACAACAAAAGCTACAAAGCACAGAATCATTAACAAAACAGATATGTCATAGAACTTAAAAATGAAACAAAAAATTAAAAAAATTAGTCTCTGCTTGTTCTGCGTATCTGGAAGGTTTGAACTTGGCTTACACCTTTAATTTTGCCCAGTTCAACTTCGAATTCGTCAACGACACCCATCACATCTTCGGGAAAGCGTATTTGAACAAGTAATGCAACTAATCCGAATGCCACTGGTTCTTCTCCCCAACCCTCAATTTTTGAGGCTGCTGGAAGAATTTTGGTGATTTCAGCTTTTAGTGGGTCAAAGCTTTCCAGTATGTCTTCGGGGAAAACTTTGTAGGTTACAAGGATAGCACCCATACTATTCACCTAAATTTTTATGGTCCTTGGAATCCGCATTTTGGACATTTGTAGAGACGTCCGAATTTGCGGCATTTTCCGTCACGTTTAATTTGGATTTCGCCGCAGTTTGGGCACAGGAACTTTGTGGATTCTGATCCTGGCGCGATTGGTTTTCCGCAACTTGTGCAGGTTACCAGGGATAGTGCGTTTCTTTCAGTCATAAGCTGTACACTTCTTTGCGGTTTTAATTGTAAGGGTTCCTTATAACTGCTATGCTTAAAAAATCGTACCTCGTTGGTTTTTGAACCCCAAATTTAGGTTCAAGGATTTAATAGGCTTTGGTAGATTTCCAAAGCTGTGTCACTGGTTATGGCGTTGCTGATTGTGTTGGCGATAACTTCTGCGCCGTCATCGTTGGGATGCACGCCATCTTTGAAGTATTCTGAATGGCCCATCATTGCAGAGTTAAGGTCTATTGTTGGCAGGTTCATGTTATCGGCAACTTGTTCAATATTGGGTATCACGCCTTGTTCTAAATTAGAATTATCTAAACCTAAATTGTTGTTGTAGATTGGCGGGGGGGTAACAAGAAAAATATGCTGATCTTCAGGAAGAGTCTCATACGAATTTACAAGCTCCTGATAATCACCAAGAAAGTTATAGATGTAACGGTAGTTAATGTCTTTAGCATCGTTGGTGCCCAACATAATTATTACAACATGAGGTTGGAAATCTTTGGCTTCCTGAAAAGCGGACTGATTCATATAAGGAAAATCAGAGTCCTGCGTAACAGCTGAACCTGCGACCCCAAAATTGCCAACCAAATAGCCGTCGCCGAGTAATTCCTGCAAGGTTTCAGGGTAATTTGACCACTCTGTGATACTGTCACCTACACAAGCAACGCGGATGATCTGGGCAGCAACTTTTTTCTGTGAATTGCACTGGGACAATACGATTACGCTAGATGAAGCTATGAGCAGTATTATTAGAATTGTTACAATTTGCCTCTTTGACGGCTTCATTTGTTGTTTTCGATCCAGGCTGTTTTTGTAATTAAACTATTTTGAAGTATTTTAATTTGACTAACAAAAAATCTTTAATATGAATAATATTGCTAAATAATCACGAATTTAATACAAAATTTTTCACTTTTTTCTAAGTTGCCTACGTTCAAAGATATAAGAGAACAAACAGGCGCTATAAGCAAATTTATTATTACCCTACCCCTCTATTTCTGGCTGGTGACCTTTTTGGGCGTAAACTTCAAAGACCTCATACCGAAAACTCCAGTAAAACTTGAAGACCTTAGCGGTAAAATCATAGCTATAGACGCATACAACACTATCTACCAGTTCCTAAGCATCATCCGCCAACCAGACGGTACCCCACTAAAGAACAGCAAAGACCAAATCACAAGCCACCTTAGCGGACTCTTCTACCGAACAAGCAACCTGGTTGAACTTGGCTTAAAACCAGTCTTCATTTTCGACGGTAAATCTCCCGAATTAAAAGCTAAAGAGGTTGAAAGACGCCAACAAGTGAAAGCACAGGCAACAATACAATATGCTAAAGCTCAAGCAAGCGGTGACAAGGAAGGAATGCGTAAATATGCACAAATCGCCGCAACCATGAAACCCTACATGGTTCCTGAAAGTAAGCAACTGTTAGACCTTATGGGGTTACCTTGGATTCAGGCGCCCAGTGAAGGTGAAGCACAGGCGGCTTATATGAACAAAAAAGGCGATGCTGATTACTGTGCAAGCCAAGACTATGACAGTCTCATGTTTGGAGCCCCCAAACTGTTACGAAATGTCACAATCTCAGGCAGACGCAGAAGAGGTAAAGCCTTCATCGAAGTTGTTCCAGAAGTAATCGAGTTACGCAAGGCATTAAACGATTGTGAATTAACCTACGAACAACTAATAGACGTAGGCATACTGATTGGAACAGACTTTAACCCTGACGGCATAGAAGGAATTGGACCCAAAACAGCTTTAAAACTTATCCGTCAACATGGCACCTTAGAAAAAGCAATACCATTTATCAAAAACGCGTCGTTCCCGTATGAACCACAAATCATCAGGGAAGAGTTTCTGCATCCAAAAGTTACTGACGACTACAAACTTGACTGGAAGGAACCAAACGAGCAGGGACTCACAGACTTTATGTGCACAGAAAAAGAATTTGGTAAAGAACGCATCCAAAAAGCCCTTGAGCGAATGAACACTGGAAGCAAAAAACAGAAGGGAAAAACATCGCTGGAAAAATGGTTCGGTTAAGGTCGGCTTTTCTGACCAAACTCTCCAGTTAACGGGACAAATGCGACGCCACCAAGGTTTTCTTTTTTGATCTTCCCGTCAGCCGACTTAGTCACACGCATAAGATTTTGGAACAGTTCATTTTTTCCGATAGGAATCAGCATCACTCCACCGCTTTTGAGTTGGTCAAGTAGTGCTGGAGGAATCTCTGGTGCGGCTGCAGTGACTACTATGCGGTCATAGGGCGCTTTTTCTGGGTAACCTTTGGAGCCATCGGCATTGATAATTGTTACTCGGTCACTGTAACCTGCATTTCGAATGTTTTTACGTGCCTGCTCGGCTAAAGATGCTAAAATTTCAGCAGTGTAAACATGCCCCCATTCACTTCTAGGTGCATCGGGCGAGGTTACAAGTTCGGCTATGGTTGCTGCGTGCCATCCAGTGCCTGCTCCAACTTCAAGAACTTTGTGACCAACTGCAAATTTTAGAGCCTCGTTCATTATTGCAACCATGTGTGGTGCGGAAATTGTTTGACCAAAACCGATGTTTAATGGGGCATCTTGGTTGCTGTATTCTTGTTTGTCTTGTGGCAAAAATTTTGAGCGCGGGATTGAGCGCATTGTTTGAGCTATTTTTGGTGAACTGATAACTCCCCGTTTCAGCAGGTTATCTACGAGTTTTTCCCAATCAGTAGTCTCCAAAACATCAACCCCTTAATTGAAATAAACGTGTTATTGCTTTTAACAGCTATGGACAAAAAAGTAGTAATAAAAATATTGATGGTTACTTTACTGTAACCGATTTTGCCAAGTTACGCGGCATATCAGGGTTGAGGTTAAGCTCTAAAGCCGTATAGTACGCCAATAGTTGCAGCGGTATAGCAAAAGGAATTGGAGAGAGAACACCAGGAACACCTTTTGGAACCTCAAGGTAGTCGTCAGCTAAAGCTTTGATTTCGTTGTCGCCTTCCTCAATTATTGCTATTATTTTGGCGCCACGAGCCTTCATTTCCATGATGTTACCGATAACGGTTTTGTGGGTATCATCTTTTTGGCACACAAACACTACAGGGAACCCGTTCTCAATTAGACTGATTGGACCATGTTTGCTTTCTCCTGCTGGAAACGCGATTGATGGAATGTAGGCAATTTCCATAAGTTTTAGTCTGCCTTCAAAAGCAGTAGCGGTACTTATGCCTCTGCCAAGATAGAAGAACACTTTAGACCCAGCGTACTTGTGAGCGATTTGTTTGACTTTCTCTTCTTGAGTTGTAACAATTGTATCTACAATGTCAGGTAATTTGCTAAGTTGTACTTCAAGGGTGTCGATTTCGTCTTGAGACACTTTTCCGCGTTTTTTAGCTAACCGTAATGCTAACTGTGCAAGCACTGAAAGCTGTGAAGTAAAGGTTTTGGTTGCTGCTACACCGATTTCTGGCCCTGCCTGTGTACCAATATAGACTCGGGAGATACGGGTTAATGTTGAGCCGATAACGTTTGTTAGGCTGAGGATAGTGGCTGCTCGTTGTTGGGCACAGGTTACAGCAGCAATAGTGTCAGCGGTTTCCCCTGATTGACTAACAGCCAAAATAGTGCTGTCAATGTTTACTGATTTACCATGCTGCTCAATGAATTCTGAAGCATAAACTGGGTAAGTTGGAAGAAATGCAAGTTTTGAGAACATATACGAAGCTGCTAGGCAGGCGTGATAACTTGTTCCACAAGCAACAAGGAATACTTCATTAGCGCGGTCAAGAAAAGTCGACAAAAGATCAAGGTAATGATCTTGAAGTCTCAACGTGTTGCGGAGAACTTCAGCTTGTTCATGAATCTCTTTTATCATAAAGTGCGGATAACCTTGTTTTATTGCCATTTCAGCAGTCCATTCAATGGTTTCCGGAGCACGCTCAACCAAGCTGCCGTCTTGAATTTTCTTTATTTGATACCCATTTACTGTTAAAATGATAAGCTCATTGTTGTTTATCATTACAGCTTTATTGGTTAAGGGCAAAAACGCTGGAATATCTGATGCACAGTAAACGCCGTTTTCGCTGACACCTAAAACAAGAGGACTTTCATTTCTTGCGCAAACAATTTTGTCTGGTTCTCTTGAAGAAATCACTGCTAAAGCAAAAGAGCCTTCAAGACGTTTCAGAGCTTCTTGCACAGCATCTGCAAGGGAGCATTTTGGGTTATTTTTCATTATTTCTTCGATTAAGTGAGGAATTACTTCAGTGTCTGTTTTGGAAACAAATGTGTGACCGAGGTTTTGAAGTTCAAGTTTTAATTCGCTAAAATTTTCGATAATGCCGTTGTGCACGACTGTTATTTGACCAGTGCAGTCAGAATGTGGGTGAGAATTCACTTGCAATGGTGCACCATGTGTAGCCCAACGGGTGTGACCGATACCGATGTTTCCAGGCAAGTCGTCAAGGTTTATGCGCTTATGGACTTCATCAATTTTGCCTTGGTCTTTTTTTAGAAAAATTTTGCCGTCAGAAATTGTTGCTATTCCAACTGAATCGTAACCGCGGTATTCAAGCCGTTTGAGTGAGGAATGAATCACTGGAGCGGCGGTTCCGTCTTTTAAAATGCAGCCAAATATTCCGCACATTTTTTGTTTCCTTCATTTTTCATTCTTGTGGATGGTTTATGAAGGCTGTGAATTGTTAATTAATATTTTTAAGGTAAAAGTGTTACCATTAAAAAATATTTGTTATTGGTTTAGGGCTAAATTGGCATTTAAGCATAAAGCAGCAGTTGCCCTGCAGGAATATGCAGTAACCATAAACAAATTTTTTATAATAGTAGCAGTGAATAACCATTGAGACAGCAAATGGAAAAGAAACGCCTACTTCAAGACAACGGCAAAACCCAAGAAGTAAAAGAAATCAGCATGCTAAAAAATTCTCAAAACCTCAAAATGATACTAGGCACCCTAAGCTGGAAAATCTTAAACATGCTCTCAAAAAAAGAAATGTACCCACTCGAAATCGCGCGGCAACTAGGCATGCATGAACAAAAAGTCTACTACCACATACGAAAACTCGTAAAAGCAGGCGTAATCGTCGTGCAACGTGAAGAAAACAAGAAAGGAGCCATCGCCAAATATTACAAAACTGTTTCCCCAGCCTTTGGAATAGAATTCCCCGGAAGCTACCAGCCAATCCAAAACGTCTGCACACTTAGCAGTGACGAAACTTTACAAAAGTTTTTTCATGAATTTATTGATAACGGCGTTTTTGACGGAAAAATTGTTGTGGGCAGTCCACAACCGCATGGCCCATTCAAGACAAGCGCCCGAGATGGACATTACGCGGCGCATTTAGCCTTGTTTATGGGGCAATTCGTTAAGATGCCCAGTGAATTTGCGGTGAAACTTGACGTTGACGTAAAAGCAGAGAAAGAGGAAAAAAACAATCTTATTCTTGTCGGCGGTCCAGGCACTAACCTGTTAACCCAAGAAATCAACGAGCATTTACCCATCAAATTTATTATGCAGTCGTCTGAGCAGGGTTTCTTGCTTGGCGGCTTATCTTCTAAAAAAACTGGAAAAAACTACACTTCAGACGGGGCAGGGGTTATAGCAAAAATAATCAATCCTTGGGACAGCAGCAAACGTATCATCGTGATTGCGGGGAACAAAGCTGTTGGCACCAAAGCTTGTGTTTTAGCTTTAACGAATTTTTGGAAAAAAACCCTTCAAAGCTTCGACGACAAAGACACGTTTGCCGTGGTTATTCAGGGCTTTGATTTAGATGGTGACGGAAAAGTAGATTCAATAGAGGTTAACGATTAAGTGACAAACAAGTATATTGAGCAGATTTTGGCTTTTGGACACGTTAACGTGTTGGCTATTCACCCAACTACCTTGATGTTAACAAAGGATAAGGAACTGTCAAAACAGGGTGACTGCATAATAGCGGTGGGCGCCGACAAAGCCGTCTGTGACCTTAGTTTAGATTTCAAGGAGAAACTTCGCGAACCAAACACCCGATTAACCATGCTAATTGAAGTGGGCAACTTAACGCAACAAGTTACTGCTTATGGTTCTTCCAAGCTTGATTTAAGCGGTAAAGTGGACATGGTTGTTAGGAAAAGCGATTTTACGTCTGACCGCACTTTAGCAATTAAGGCAGATAAAGCAGCAGTTGACTTGCCACGGGAGTTTGTTGAAAAACTTAAAAACCCAAATCAGCAAGTCAAGATAACGCTGATTTTAACGTAAGCCTTGTTTTATGCTTTTGTACTTACGAAGTAGTAGGTTAACAGTCCTGAGCCTACTGCAAACAGTAGCAAACCACAAGTTATCAATATGTTAACGTCCAAGACTAAGCCCAGTCCAATAAAAGAAAGAAACAGGATTAAGGACAAAATAGCAGCGTATTTTAACAGAACAATTTTATCCAAGCTTTTCACCTCTTAACGGTTTATTTGCTGGTTCATCTTGGTTTTCGGAAGGGTTTTTTGAAAATTTGTTATGAATTCGGCTAATCAACCCCGTGCTTGTCTTTAGTACAGGCGGCAAACCCACCAAGTCTGTGGTTGTAGCAATCAATCTAACCAGCAATGCAAAAGTGACTGCGTAAGGAAGAATCACCGTAGGCTGTGCACTTATGCCTGTTAACAGGAAAGCGTATGCAGCTTCTTGCAAACCAAGCCCAGCAAAAGTAATTGGAACATACATGAAAGCAGCAGTTAATGGACCCATAAACAGCATATCAAAAAAGGTTGGTTCAGTCATGCCGACAGCTTGAGCTAACAAGAACAGGGATATTCCGCTGAAAGTGATGGAAGCTAACACGGAGACAATAATCACTTTTAGGGAGCTACGCAGTGCCGCCTTATCATTTGTGAACATTTCACGCACTTCCTGCAGTTTCTTGATTACGATGCCGACAAGGGGCAATTTGCAAAGTTTTAGAAGTAGTCCTGAGAAGTAGTTGGTCCAAACCAGAATTGTTAAGCCTACTCCGCATGCAAGAAGTACCAATATACCTGCAATCAAAGCGTTAGTCATGGAGGCGTCAATTATGCTGCTGGGTATACGGGTTAAGAAGTAGAGCAGGGCTATTGTTGAGAAGGATGCTTTGACGAAAAAGTTACCTGCGCCAACAGCCATGACGCTCATCAGGCCTTTTTCTATGGGCACTTTTTCAAGCTGATTAAGCAGCACTGGCGTTGCGAAGTATCCTGACTTGGCAGGGGTTACGTCGCTTAATAGTTGCCCGCCAAAGTTTGCAAGTGTTGTTGCTTTGAATGATGGCGCCGCGTTTAGGGTTTTTAGGGCGCCTTGAAGGGCAAAGCTGATTGCGAAAGAGGAGAGGATAAAGAAGACAATGGATGTTGCAAGCAGTGGGATGTTTGTGTTTAAAAGAATGTTTTCTGCTTGAGAAAGGTTGACGTTTTGGAAGAGCAGGTAGAGTATCAGGATGCTTACTGCTGCTTGAACGGGTATAAGTAGGGTGCGTAAACGTTTAGAATTCAAATTTTTAGTCTCCGACTAATTTTTTCTGCTAATTTGCCTAAATCGACCTTCAACAGCGCAACCGTGATAATTATAGTTAAAGCAACAGAAACTGCAATAGTTACTTCGGGTGACATCCATCCTGAAAATTGTTGGCCTGTCCAGCTGCCTAAAAAAGCGCCGGTAGTAGTTATAAGTAATTTTCCTAAAAAGTAGGCAGAGAAAAACTTGTATGGACTGTACTTGGTTAAGCCAAGCGGGATAACGATTGGGTCATCAGGAATTGGCGTTGTTGCAGCAGCAAATAAGAACAGGAAAGCCCAACGGTTAACGAGTTTGGCATCAGCGTTTAGGCGTTGCTGTCTTTCGTTGCTTAACCGTTTACTGATAACAAACGTTGTCATGTAATGCACGCTTTTTGCTAACGCTGAACCAGTTGCCACCAAAAAACCAACCAACACCAAAGTTGGAACATCGGTAGCTCCAAGAATCACAGCTGCGTTAGATGCTATAAACAGCGTTGAAGGTCCAGCAAAAGGAATTAAGCCAAAACCGAAAGCTGTCGCAAAAACAATTAGCATCTCAATAAACGGTATCATTGAATTTTAAACCTCAGTTGTGCTTCATCGTTTTCACAGGTTGAAGAGTTTGTGGAAGACACGCACTATGAACCGCAGGCCCAGACGCAGCACATAAAACAGAATACCGAAGGCGATTAAACCGATGGACATGACTCTTAGAAATGAAGTGGTGCCTGTATCAAAAGAGCCTGTTAGTGCGGATACTAAACCGAATATTGTACCACAGATTATCATGAGTGCTTCTGGATGGTCCATCGAGTATTCGAATGCTGCTTCAAGTCTTTCCTGCATCGTACTTCACTACCACCATGTTTTAGCTCCTGTTGGTTATAGCTCTACCATTGAGAGTAAGCCCTCTAAACTGTGGAATCACCCCGAAAAGCCGCGTTATGCCGCTTGTTATACCAACCCATCAAGCACTGCATAATCAACAGTGAAGTTGCAAGAATGAACAAAGCCAAAAACGGAGCCGCCAACACGTCTGACAACCAGTGAACGTTAAGGTATATCCTGTCAAGACCTACCGCGACTGTTAAAGCCGCTGTTAAGGCAGCCATAGCAATTTTGGGGCGCACACTTTTCAGGGTTTGCCAAACAAAAAAAGTCAACAACCCAAAAAGCACAATCGTCGTTGTCACGTGCCCACTTGGAAAAGAAAAACCGTCCTCAAAAACTAAGCCATTTAAGGGTCTTGGAGATGCAACAAATGATTTTATGACGCTAAGCGCTATAGCGTCAACGCCCATAACGCCTACGAGTAAGAGTGCGTCTGTTTTGTATTTTTTATAAAACAGCAAGGCGGCAATTGGGAGGCTAACTCCAAGAAGTATTGCAGTATCGAACAGTTTTGAGATGACGCTGGCTGCCTGTGTCAGTCCGCTGCCCAATTGAAGGTTTGCTGCCCACAGGTTTACAGACTGGTTTAGCTCAAAGAAGGGCGTTTGCCAAAAAGCCAAAGGCAGAAAACAAACTAATGAAAAAACCGAAATTAAGAGAAGTACGCGTGGATTTGCTGGTTTTGTTTTGCTGTTCACTTTTCAATCACAGCATAAGAGGTTAAACCCGTTTGGTATAGCCCTACCAGAAAGAGCAGCGAACTCTAAGACATAGAGTCATATTCAAAACAACAATACCAATCACCAAAAACAACACTCTAAATTTAAAATGCAAGTTTAGTAGGTTGAAGAGTAAATGGCAAAAACTCGGGGAATAAACACAGACATACAGGCGCCAAGAACAAAACTGCTGTACCTGATTTATTCAGCGCCACACAGTAGGGTTCAGGCTGTTCCCGGAGTGAAATCACAGATTTGTGGTGCCTTAGGTTACAAGTCAGATGGGCATTTTCATCATGACTGGAATTATCTTGTTGACGCTGGCATGTTAGAAGAGAAAGACGGTTACTTCACCGTGACTGATGCGGGCAAGAAAGAGTTTGCTTTCCACACTTCAGCATCCAGAAGCAATCAGGTGTTGGCTGCAACCGGCATTATACTCATCGCCTTCACGTTACTTATCGAGTTGAAGATTGCGCCTTTGGAGAGCATAGCGGTTTTGGGTGTTGCCTTGATTTTTCTTGGAGCCTTCTTTTCGATGGTTAACAGGAGTATTAAACCAGAGTTGCCACTTAAAGCCAGAATCCTGCTAAAAGAACTAAAACGCCGCTAACAGATTTGAGCGTCTAAAACAACTTGCTGCTCATATGGCGCGGTTTCCCGAACACTTTTCGCACACAGGAACACTACGACCTTTCTGCCCTGCTGCTCAACCAGTCGCGTAAAACGTGCTTCTAAATCCTCAATTGTGTCTGGTTTGCGAATAAAACCGTAAAAATGAACTACACCACCTGCAGGTTTCAAAGTTTGGCAGGCAGCATCAACAAAATCAATAGCAGTCTCAGGCAAATTCATAATCACCCTATCAGCAACACCGCGCAGTTTTCCTCTAGCTAACTCCCGTGCGTCCCCCAGCAAAGGGTAAACTCGGTTTTCTACCCTGTTTACTCGCGCGTTGATTTTGAGTAGTTCGACCGCGTCAGGGTTAATGTCTACTGCGTACACTTTGGCTTCAGGACACAGTTTCCCAATTGGAACAGCGAATGGACCAACCCCAGCAAAAAGGTCAGCTACAACTTCGCCAGCTTGTACAAGTCCTGCTACTCGATGATGCTCTTGGGAAAGCCTTGGCGAAAAATAGGCTTTGGCGACATCAACATGGTACTGACAACCGTATTCGTTGTAAACTGTTCGGGTTCTGTTCTCGCCAGCAATCAATATTAGGTCGCGAACGCGGTAAACGCCGCTTATGGCGCCTGCTTTTGCGTGGACGCTTTTAATGTTCTTGTGCGCTTTCAGAATGGCTTGCCCAATCACACTTTCATAAGTTTTCAGTTCTGGAGGAATTTCGATTATTGCTATGTCACCGACCATGTCAAGCGAGTGGGGAATGTATTGGTGCAGTTCAGATGGAAGCTGCCTTTCGAGCGCTTGTGTCAATGTTTCTTCTGCAGGTCGCTTTTCTGCAAAAACTTCAGTGGCTAACTCGAGCGGGGGCACTACGCCTCTTAGCTGTGCCAATTCGTCTTCGTTGGGTTGCTTGACTAATGGTATCCATAGTTGGTCATTTTGCCTTTGAATTGACAGTGCCTTGTTGACAAGTTCTAGCTTGTGGGCTAAAGAGATGGCTTTTTCGCCTAGGCTTTTAGGCACTTTAAGGCAAACTGTGTTTGGCATAAATGGTCAACGGGTTTTCTCTATTCGATACAAGTTATTTACTTTTTCAATACTAAAAGCGGAGTTTAGCATGGTTTCCATAAGCCAAATGTTAGCTTCAATATGCTCCGACAAACAACGCGTGTAGAAAACTGATTTGCCCTTTGCCAGTGCCATGTAAGGAATAAGCATGTCAGCCAAAAACACGTCAACAGTCGGCTTAGCAGATAATTCGGTAATCAGCTTTTCTGCGGCTTCGGTCCCAACGGCTTCGCTGGTTTTGCGTAGCTCCCCAAGCGCATCCGACCCGACAAGTACGCCCGTGTCTGTTTCAGCCCACAACGTGATTGAAGTACCTTTCTGGTATAGGTTTGACTGGTCATTTACAACTTGTATTTGGGGTTGGTAACCGTTTTTGGTTAAGGTTTCATTTGCAGCTTTTGCTTGACGTTCGGCGACTTGGCGGTCTGAGAGGAAAGTGCAGACTGAAACGCCGTTTACGTTTTTGAGTTTGCCAAAGGCTTCCAGCTGAATTGGTTTCAGCGTTGGGTTAGGTTTTACGGTCATTGTAGCTTCACCCATGCCTTTGGGGTAGTAACCGTACTTTTGAACAGTAATTTCTGCTTCAACACCCATCTTGCGCAAGGTTGGAAGCAAAACATACCGCAAGTAGTTGATGGTTGGCGCGTGTGTGGTGTCGGTTCCGCCTTTAGCCACATGCAGGTTCACGGGGTTTTTGGCGTAGGTGCAGATGGGAAGTGTTGCCATGAGAAGCATGGGTATGCTGCCGGCGGTTTCTATTTCTGCTTCGATGTTACCGCCCTCTATGGGGTTTGGTGTAAACCATAGTTCCTTTGATGCGAGTTTGGCGCCTTCAACTTTGGCGTTACACAGTTTTGCCGCTGTCAAGACGGCTTCAAGATGCTGCCTCTTTAGCCCCGGCTGAGGTCTACTCTGCCGTATATTGCAGATGTTGAGGGGCTGCTGGGTGATTGCAGCGACCGCTATGGCTAGGCGCAGGATTGTGCCGCTTCCACTTTTTTGGCTACCATCAATCTCAAACATACACGTTTCTTTCTACACAACACAAAATAAAAAACTAGACAATAAAACACTCTTAATCTACTTGCGAAAACAGCTACAACTAAACAGCAACCCAAACCACAACCAGAAAAACAAAAACAAATACCAGCACAAACCGTTGGTTGTTGTTGTGCTAAGAGACCACACGGCAACAACTACCCGACAAAAACGCAGACAACCAAAATGATGCCATCTTATAAACAAATTTAATAAGCGTCCCGGGTTATTTTTAGGGTTTGAGGGAGCATACGCGTGAGCAGTGATAAAGAGAAGCTTAATCAATTATCGGCAAGGGTTGATGAGCTTTTAGTTACCATGAACAATGTTTCTGAAGAGTTACGGTCAATTTCAGCCTCCATAAAACTGCTTTCAACAGGACAAACACAAACCCAACCAACGTATGCACCCAAACCCGCAACGCCAACCCCAAAACCGGCCCACACACCGCCACCTGCAACTCCAGCACCTGCACCACCAACCGGAACCAAACTGCGCTCACTCGACGATGTAAGAATGTCTTTCCCAGAAGAACTCGAAGCCCGCTTAGGTTTCGAAGACAAAGGCGAACACATCACAATTAAACCTAAACAGTTCCTTGGCAGCGACAACTTTGCCAAAATCGCTTCAGCAGTCCGAGGAATGGGCGGCGAATACATCAGCGCCGGAAAAGACAGCCACTTCCGTGTCCCAAAGAAAAAACCCATCACTTAACGTTGTCACTTTAGGGTTTGCCCAATTTCAAACCCAGCTTTTAGTGTTTGAGGCTGCTGTTTAACTTCAGCTTTCTCAGAAGCGGTCGGCAACAAAACGTTAACCAAATCCATTCCTAAATATTTCAAAGACATCCGATACATCTCAACCGTTAGGTTGCAGGCTTCTGCGCCTTCCTCAGATGGAACAACCACAACAGCTTTTTTACCAGCTAGCTTTTTTGAAGCAACAAAGGGTCGTAACCTGTCGATTAACAGTTTCATTTTAGCGGAGGGACCATACCAGTAAAGCGGCGTACCAAAAACAATAACGTCGGATTCCTCAAGTTTAGAGTAAAGCGACGTCATGCCATCTTTAATTGCACACTGCAGGGCGCCTTTTTTGCAGGCTTTGCAGTCTACACAGGGTTTGATGTCTAAAGGGTAAAGATACACTTTTTCTGTTGAATTCTTATTTGCTGTTGCTCCTTCAAGAATTGAAGTTACAAGCAGGTCAGTGTTGCTTCCAATGCGGGGACTGTCGATAAAACCAAGAACCTTCATTGCTGAACTCTCTCAATATAGGTTTTTAAACAGAGATTTAACCGTTAAGCACTATAAGTACAACCTAGACAATACTAAAGCCAGTAAACTCGCCTTTGAAATCCTCAAAAGACACTTCACAATTTTCAACCCTAGCAAAAGAAGGACCATGACGACAATAATCCACAACTTCTTTAACCGCAGCTTCTTCGCCTTCAAAAACCGCTTCAACCCGACCATCAGACAGATTCTTGACCCACCCGCAAACCCCGCGGCTTTGAGCTTGCCGTTTAGTGTTTTGCCTAAAGAATACACCTTGAACCTTGCCGGTAACGTAAATGTGTACACGGGTTTTTGTCATGCCTACAGTCTTTTAGACTTGCTTTAATTAATATTACCATGGACTAAAGGTCTCTGTCACATTAAACTGGTTTCACTTTAACTCACCCCTGCCCTGTCATGGCATGTCGGTTCAAAACGGCATTTATAAGCGATTTAAACTAACGCAAACCCGTGAATACCCACATGAACAAAAATAATTTCGGAAAATTACTGGTTTACGAATCAACAGGCTTTACCTCCAAAAAACGCTTGGAATCGGTTAAAACTGCCACAAAAGAAACAGCTAAACGATTAAACATGGATTTCGGCATCGTAAAATTCGAAAAAACCGACGCTCCGCTTTACGTTTATTATGAATGCGAGGATAGTGAGCCTATTCCGTTGTTCTGTGATGAAGGAAAAATGGCTGATTTAAAAGAAATCAGTTCTGCTTTGCGCAACATGATGTTTGTGCTTTCGTTTCATCCAAAACATGATGCGCTACGGCAAATGCGGGGAGAAATTGTTAAACTTTCCTGAACCGGATTGACTGATTTTCCAGAGCGACTTCATAGACTTGATTTACATCAAAGGTTATGCCTAAACTGTCGTATTCTTGCTCTGTTAAGAACAGGATAAATTTTGGTGTAGCAAGTTGTGCACGCTGCGGCAGAAACGGCATTTGCTGCTGTAGAGCCTGCATGATATCTTGAGCCATTTTTGCTTCGTCAGTTTGTGGCCTTAAAACGTAAGGGTTCACTTCCCGTTCTTCGAGAAGCTCAATTCTTTTGCCAAGATTTCCGTCTACATCGCGGTTTGACTCTATTTTGTTGACTCTAACTCGGAACATAACCTTTCATCTCTTAGGAACCTAAACGGATGCCTTAAATTTAATGTTTCTTGCAAAACAGATGGAGCCATCAAAAAAAAGTGCTGACAAGCTTACAAAAAAATTTTTTCGCCAACAATTATTAACATACTAACAAACAGCTTTTTAGCCAAAATTACCTACCCACTATAGGTTTCTGCACAGAATTGATATTTGGAGCCAAATAGGTTGCTTATTTTACAGTGTTTGATTCCAGTAGTACACGTTCTGATAACCCACGCCCGTGATTGGGTATGCTGGGTCGTCATAAACAATATCCAAGCTTGCTCCGTACTGCGCCAACAAGGCATCCATCGCGTTTGCTACTAAGGACGCTTTATCATCAGGCGTGTAGAAACCCCAAATATTGTCAGTTTGATGCCGTATTCCCCATCCGTAATTTCGTGGCAAAACCAGCACCGCCCCAAGCTGACTTAAATCCTCAAACTTTTTCGTAGTGATGTCTATCCAAAAGTCTTTGAGCGCCGTGAAATGTTCAGGCTTCATCACACCGTACGTGTTGAGTATGGGGTAATTGAAGATGATAATGTAGTCTGCGCCTGCCTTATAGGATTCTAGCATTTGGTTGTAAATTTCTTGACCAGTGTCAAGGTAAGGCTGCTGGTCGTATTTCCAAGTGACGATTGTACCCCATGTTTTGTTTTGAAGCCGAGCCGCACCTTTTACAAGGCTGATTTGTTGGGTTAAGCTACTGTTCCAGCCAAGTTCAGCAAACATGGTGTCGTAGCCGCCCAGGTAGTCAAACCAGTGCAGACAATAATCTGCAGTAAACAGGTTTGCGCTAGTGTTTTTTAGCAGCACCATGCCTGGGTCTTCTTGTATGACTCCTTGAACAAAAAGTTCTGCTTCCGCGTTATAGTTGGTGGGTTGGGTGCCGTTGATTCTTTGTGCTTCCCGTTTGAGGAAGATTTCGTCAAGCAGTTGGGCGGTTGGGTGGTCTATCATGTTTAGGCTGGCGTTATAACGGTTAAACCAGTCTGTCCAGTTGCCGTCAAGCTGAATCCCCGCTGGCTCGTCGTTGTAGTAGATTCCAAGGAACTTGTCGCCCCAACGTTGCTGCCAACTATCTAACACGCTGTTTATGGGTCTTGTTTTCCAGAACCAACTTTCCGTGTAGATTGTTCCAAGGTTAATGATGATTTTTAGGTCCTGCGAAACTGCATAGTCGCAGATTTCTTCAATTTGTGCTCGGTTTTGGCTGATTAAGCCTCCGCCGGAGTCTAAGATGAAGAGGTTTGTGTAATCTTTTGTTCGGTCAATCAAAAGTTTGGCTTCAGCAGTTGTGTTTCCGCAGAAAGCTATGCCAACGTTTACGTCTGGGTCTGCTTTAGCTTCTGCTTCAAAAGGGTACAATTGGTAAACTGTAAAGGTTGAAATCAGCATTAACGCTATCAGGACTGCTGGCGCTAAGTATTCTTTGACCTGTTTACCCGTGCTCAATTCTTTGTGCCTTTCATAAATTCTTCACGGACATCCTTATGTTATTTGCGTTAAAACGCACTATTGACTTATGTTTTTGAAATTTATCAGAAAACCTAAATATTCTTGGGAACTAAACGCAAGAAGACATATATGCATAATCGGGGTGTCTGGTTGAAACAAAAACATGTTTCCTTAGTTTTACTGGGTCTACTGTTGGTTTTACCAATCATAACAGGCGCTGTAAACGTTCAGGCACAAAACAATTACACCGTAACAATTAAACCGACAAACGCAGACTCGCCATTTTACACTTCAGTGGGCAACAACTGGACGCTTTCTTTTTCAGCAGACTGGACTAACGGTCAACCAATCCCCAACGCAACAGCAGTGATTGACGTTATAAACAGCCAAAACGGCATCTTAGAAACTTTGAAATTTAACACGACAATGGGCGTGTTTGAGTTTAACTACTCCAGTGCAAACGCTGACATTTTGACCTTTACCCCAACAAGTCTAATCACTATGGATGGTCAAGAATACAAAATCGACACCTCAGACGGTCTTGCGGCTGAATCAACAATTGTTTGGTATGACACTTTCCACGTTTCCCTGCTAAGTTTTGACACAAACAGTTTGGGAAAAACAGTAGCCACCGTTAACGTAACTTACCTGTTGCTTCCTGAAGAAGGCTTAACGCTCCATAACCAAACGTTATTGCAAAAAATCGTTCACGACGTAACCGTAACAATCAATGGTGTAGAAGCCAACGAAACCTCCCCTGGCATTTTTACTGCTGAAAGTTCAGCTTGGATGGATACCGCTTACGTTAACGTTCGTGTTTCTCAGGAAGGCTGGAAAACAACCGATACCGCCTTCAGTTTTGAACACGCAGCTAATAAGCAGGTTTGGCTGTATGGTGTAGGTTTTGTTTCTGTTGTGGTTCTTGTAGCTTTGGCTTTGCATTTTGTTGTGTACCGTAAAGCTAAAAATTCTTCTAAGCATTCGAATAAACTCTTTTTCGGGTTTATTCTATTGATAATTTCTTCTGTTCTAAGCTTGTACTGGGGCGTTGTTGCTATTGAAGGAGTCATGCACACGTTTGATTGGCTGCTGTTTGTTGTAGTCTGCATGTTTTCTTTCGGCTTTGGATTAATCGGGAGCATTTTTGTGTTCCGAAAGAAAATGCAGCCTTTAGCGATTTTTGCACCCATCGTACCCTTGATAATAAACACGGTTATCGTCAAATCAGTATTGGATGGCAGTCAACTGGCAAGCCCCTGGTTAATGCTGGTGCTTTCTACATTATTGTCAGCGGTATGCATTTTCTTTATTTCAAGTAGTGATGAAGCCTTCCAAAAACCTGAGCAAGAAGCATAAAATCGCCAAGAGCGCAACATACTGCTTATTACTTGCTTGTTGTTTACCTTTTAGGTAGAAGTGACGTTTTATGAGCAAAACTACTGATAATTTAAAAGCAGCGTTTGCAGGCGAATCCCAAGCAAACCGTAAATACCTTGCCTTCGCCAAAAAAGCAGACGAAGAAGGTTTTCCACAAATCGCTAAACTTTTCCGTGCAGCAGCTGAAGCAGAAACAGTCCATGCACACGCGCACCTACGCGTCCTTGACGGCGTAAAATCAACCGCTGAGAACCTAAACGAGGCACTTAACGGCGAAACATACGAATTCACAAAAATGTACCCAGAATTCATTGAGGCAGCAAAAGCAGAAAACAACAAGGCAGCCCTAATCAGCTTCAACTACGCAAACAAAGTTGAACAAGTACACGCTGACCTATACAAGAAAGCAATCGAAAGCATCAACAACAAACAAGACCTGCCCAAAGCAGAAATTTACCTTTGCCCAGTCTGCGGCGACGTGTTCATCGGTGAAATACCTGACAGATGCCCAGTTTGTGGACTTGTAAAGGAAAAATTCGTAAAAATAGCTTAAACGCTATTTCTTTACTTTTTGTATTCAAAAATATTTTAAAATAAAAAGGAAAAGTTAAGCTTTGATTTTTTGAGCGAATTGTTGCCCAAATTCAAAGCATTTCTTTAAGTCTGCTTCGTCTGGAACCCATTTCAATTGAAGCGTTGGCTCGTATGTTTCAAAGCCGACTTTTTTAGCCATTTCAACCATGTTGCGAACTGCGCCTCCGCCCCAACCGTAGGAGCCAAAGAAGCCCCAAAGCTTGCCTTTAGGTTTAAGCCCCGTAATGTAGGTTAAAAAGGAGCCTACTGTTGGGAACATTCCGTTGTTAAGCGTCGGTGAACCTACAAGAACCGCTTTTGATTCAAGAATTTCTGTCACTGCTTCAGTATTGTTTGATGATCGCAGTTTTAGGACGCGAGGTTCGATACCTTCACTGCAGATACCGTCAGCAATTGCGCGTGCCATCTTATCAGTGCTTTCCCACATGGTGTCAAAGACGATTGCAACTTTGTTTTTAACTGCCGCTCCGCTGCTCCAGTCTAAATAGGCTTGGATTATTTGCATTGGGTTTTTGCGCCAAATGATTCCGTGGCTTGGACCGATAATGTCAATCGGTATGCCCATGTCGACAACTTCTTTTATTTTTTTTGTGATTAGCGGTGCAAACAGCATGAGAATGTTTGCGTAGTATGTAGTTGCTTCTTCCATTAAGATGTGGTTGTCTACTTCATCGTCGAAACGGTAGGAGCTGGCAAGGTGTTGACCAAAAGCGTCGTTTGGAAGCAGAATCTTGTCTTCTTCTATGTAGGTGAACATGCTGTCTGGCCAGTGCAGCATTGGTGCTTCAAGGAACTTGAGTGTTTTTTTGCCCAGTTTAAGTTCGTCGCCGGACTTGACTATTTCTATTCGGTCAAACTCGTGACCGTAATGTTTGATTAATTCTTCTTTGCCGCGTTCTGTGGAGAGGATTTTTGCGTTTTTGGCTAGTCTAGCTATGATGGGTAGTGAACTTGAATGGTCCATTTCAACATGGTTAACAACGATGTAGTCCAGTTTTTCAAGGTCCAAAATTTCTGAAACATTATTTACTAATTCACCTGCAAATGGTGCTTTAACAGTGTCAACAAGCGCTGTTTTCTCGTCCTGTACAAGGTAAGCATTGTAGCTTGTTCCTCTTTTGGTAACGTAGCCGTGAAAGTCTCGTAAATTCCAATCAACTACGCCAACCCAGAATACTCCGTCTTTCAATGTGGTTTTAACCATAAAAATTCGCCTTTACTAGTTTAGGTTTAAGTATCTACTTCTTTTCAAAGTTTACGGTAACGTTTTAGCGGTTACATGGAGTGACCCATATGCATATCCATCTCAGCCATGTCATGTGTTTGGCTTTCAGGCATGACGCTTTTTGGAGTTTTAACGTCATATTTTCGTAGCGTTTGACTGTTTACTGCCACGATAACTGTGCTAAGCGACATGAACAGGGCACCTATTGCTGGAGGCAAAAGAATGCCATACCCGTAAAGCACACCTGCAGCAAGTGGGATAGCCACAATGTTGTAGCCTGCAGCCCACCAAAGATTCTGAACCATTTTCCCGTAAGTCTTCTTGGATAACGCTTGAACCTTCAAAACTGCTTGTGGGTCATTTTTGACAAGGATAATGTCTGCGCTTTCGATAGCAACATCTGTTCCAGCGCCTATAGCTATTCCAACATCTGCTGTAACTAAAGCTGGCGCATCGTTGATGCCGTCCCCAACCATTGCAACCTTAAAACCGTTATTCTGCAACTCTTTAATTTTGCCTGCTTTTTGGTCGGGCAAAACCTGAGCAAAAAATGCGTCAATCCCTAACTCTTTAGCTACAGCTTGTGCCACCTTTTGGGAGTCACCTGTTAGCATGTGCACTTTTACGCCTTGTTGGTGCAGTTTTGTGATTGCCTCTTTGGATTCTGGGCGAATTTTATCTGACAAAGCGAACGCTCCAGCAATTTTGCCGTTGATTACTGTAAAAACAACAGTGTTGCCTTGACTTTCCAAATGACCAAAATGCCCTTTAGGCGTTTCCAGATTCAACTCTTCAAGAAGTCCTGGGCTTCCAACATAAACCTCGTCACCACCGACTTTACCATACGCGCCTTTGCCTGGTAAAGCCTTAAACTCTTCCACCTGTAAACCTTCAACGTTCTTTGTTTTTGCATAGTTCACTATGGCTTTGGCTATGATGTGTTCTGAGTTTTGTTCAATCGCTGCTGTTTTAGCTAAAAGCTCTTTTTCAGGGATATAGGCGATGACTTGGTTGACACCGAATTTGCCTTCAGTTAACGTGCCAGTTTTATCAAAAACAACCAAGTTCACGTTTCTTATTTGTTCAAACGCTTTTCTATCACGGATTAAGATGCCGTTTTTTGCGGTTATTGATGTGGAAAGAGCAACTACAAGGGGAATGGCTAAGCCTAAAGCGTGGGGACAAGCAATCACCAACACCGTTACTGTACGTTCCAACGCCATGCCCGTGCCAAAAAAGTAAGTCCAAACCACAAAAGTAACTACACCCACTATAACAGCTGTGTAAAAAAGCAAAGCCGCCGCCCGATTAGCCAAATCCTGCGTCCGCGACCTGCTGCTCTGCGCCTGTTTAACCAGCTTTACAACCTGTGCCAAATAAGTCTCTTCACCAGTCTTTTCTATCAGGATTTTTAGGCTGCCTTCACCGTTTATGCTGCCGCCAATAACCTTGCTGTAAACTTGCTTTTGAACCGGCACTGATTCCCCAGTTAAAAGTGCCTCATTTACCGCCGATTTGCCGTCGATTACTGTGCCGTCCGAGGGAACTTTTTCTCCGGGACGCACCAAAACAACATCGCCGCGTTTTAATTGAGTGACTGAAACCTCAACAGTTTGCTCGCCACGTAACACGTGAGCGTTGGTGGGCATAACCTTGACTAGCTCCTCAAGGGCACGTGAAGCGCCAAGAACGCTTCTCATTTCAATCCAGTGACCAAAAAGCATAACATCAATAAGGGTTGCAAGTTCCCAGAAAAAATCCATTCCAGTTAAAACAAAAACCGTGGCTGCGGAGTAAAAGAAGGAGACAGAAATGGCTGTTCCAATCAGCGTCATCATTCCCGGCTGCCGACTTCGCAGTTCATTAACCATCCCCTGCAGAAACGGCCAACCACCATAAACGTAAATGATTGCCGCCAATACAAGCAGAACTACATTTTGGTAAGGAATTTGGAGCCAAGTTAAGCCAAGCCAAGACTGAATAGTTGAAGAAAACAGTAGAATAGGAATTGTTAGAACAAGACAAACGTAGAGTCTGCGTTTAAACGTTTGCAGGTGACTTTTGTGGTGCTCCATAAGCAAACCATTCGCAGATTAAAAAGAAGTTTTGTGTGGAAAAATGGTTTTGGGTTTAACCGCCGCCTGGAGCGCCGTGGAATGGGACGTCTTCCCAGAGCATCTTCCACCAGTCATCTTCAGTGATGGTTTCGCCATGAACAATAATCTCTAAAACGCCCTTTAACAGTGAGTGATGTCTTTTTTCGTCAGCTAAAATCGCGTCCAAAAGTAATCTGACTTTTCTGTCTTTAACTGATGGAAGAACAGCTTCGATTTTCCCAATCAACTCGGATTCCAGTTGAATGTGTTTTTCAACTAACGCGCGTTGCTTGTCAAGGTGTTCTTGTGTTAACGCAGTTGAGGTTTGTGTCAATAGCGTGTAGGCTGCCTCGTACATTTCCGCATGCTTAATTGAGTCAAGCGAAATTCCCTTCAAAACGCCTTTGACTGGGGGATTATTTATGTCCCCTATGGCTTGGTCGATGGAGTCAACAATCTGTTTTTCCACTTTGATTTGCTTTTGGATAAACTCTAAAAGGTTGTTGTCTGCAGTCAAAAATTATCACTAAAGCTAGAATGTTTATGTTAATGGTTAAGTCTTTCGGAAACAAAAAACCTTAACCTTGAACCAAAAAAGGGCTAACAAGCCACAAAACAATAAATCAAGTTTAAGAGCAAAAAACTGGTGAACGTTACTTGTTTTTCTTTTTGATGGTGCTTTTGCTTCCTCGGCTTTCTCCGCCTTTCTTGCCGATTTCTCTAAAAAATTCTGAACCACGCTGCTCAGCCACTTTTTCTCCCCCTTTTCTGCCGATTTCACGATAAAACTCTGGACCCCTTTCCCGGGCAACCTTCTGTCCACCTTTTCGTCCAGCTTCTTCTCTGCTCATTTTGTCTTTTCTTTTCTCTTCAATTCTAGCACTCACTTTCTTTTCACCTCCAAAGACAAACAAACCACTGACAAATGGCAAAAACGAGTGAAAAAGACGCAAAAAACTGGGGCTATTCTATTTTGCCTATCTCTTTTGTTATGTCAATAGGTGAAGTGTACGTTTTATCAGGCAACTTGCATATCAAGTCCATTACGTCGCTTGGCGCACCTTTCCCTTGTGCATTGTTTACCAAGTTTTGTTTGGCTGTTGGGTAATGTACTCCGCCAAGGTATCTTTCCACGATTGCTGGGCTGACATGGCCTGATTTGCCGCTTTTATTTGTGTACTGACGCCTTGTACCTCTACCTTGACCTATTCCTCTGCGTCTTGTCGCTGCTTCCTCTTGACTACTCGTAGTCTTTTCACCTCCAAAAAACTAAAATCGACTTATCAAAAACTGGAAACTAAGTTCAAGGCTTACTCGTTCTCGAATCTTTTTCCTTCTTGAATAAGCTTTTTGACTTTCTGTCCACCCTTATGTCCAATTTTACTGTAGAATTCTTCACCGTGCGTCTTTGAAGTTTTTTCTCCACCCAACCGACCTGCTTCTGCTACAGTCATCTTTCCTTTCCTTTTATCTTCAGGCAAAAAATTTCACCTCCAAACAAGAAACCAAAAAAGTTGTCAACGCAAAAAACGCTTGCCTACTTGCTTTCTTGTTGTTTTCCTTCTTGAATTAATCTACGAACCTTTTGTCCACCCTTATGACCTATTTCCTCATAAAATTCGCGTCCATGCGTTTCAGCAGTTCTTCGACCGCCTTTTTGACCGCCTTTACGTCCAGCCTCCGCAACACTCATTTGCCCCTTCTTTTTTTCGGACAAAACAAACTTCACCTCCATTAAACGTGACCTTGAGGTATACGTGTCCTAAAGATGGAAATGCGAAAAACTCAAACTGCCTAATCATTCTCTTTCGTATTGCTTACCTTCTTGAATCAGTTTACGTACTCTTTGTCCGCCTCTGTGTCCTGCTTCTTCAAGGCTTGTTTTACCCGCAGCTTCTGGTGACCCCTCATGCTGCAACGCCCGTTTAGATCCGCCCTTGCTGCCTATTTCACTGTAAAATTCTTCTCCATGCGTCTCTGAGGTTCTTAGTCCACCTTTCCTGCCTGCTTCTGCAACACTCATTTTCCCTCTTTTGGATTCATCCTCTATTGGCATGCGTTTCACCTCCATTGGGCATGTTTAAAATCCAAGGTTGCTGTCTCAAGTTTCTAGCCTGAACCAGGGCTATTAAACGTATGTGGCTGTCTCAACACAGCTACATGAGAAATTTTTTGAACTTTATCCAAAAAATATGTTATTAAACTAAAAATGAATCGGTAAAAACACGGAAAAACCAAGATTTATACGTAATTTTTTAAAAAATTTGTTTTGTTACCTTTGTTGCTCGTATTTTTTTCCTTCCTGAATTAACTTGCGAACCTTTTGACCTCCCTTGTGGCCTGCTTCTTCCACAGTCATTTCTCCTTTCCCACTCGCCTCCCTCCTTTTGGACATGTTCTCACCTCCAACAGAAGAAAAATAATTAAACAAAAACCTGGAAACTGCCAACACAACACCGCTTACTCTTCCTCTTCGAATTCCTTTCCCTCCTGAATCAGCTTACGCACTCTTTGACCACCTTTTGGTCCACCGATTTTTCCACCCTTCCTACCTATTTCACTATAGAATTCTTCGCCATGAGTTGCCGCTGTCCGCAATCCGCCTCGTCTGCCTGCCTCCTCAACACTCATCTTTCCTTTTCTTTCATCCGACAAAAATTTCACCTCCTGCAACTACTTCAAAAAAAGTCACAATGAAAAAAATAGTTGAAAAACTTGGATTATTATTTTTTAGGCTCCTTCACGTTGCTTGCCTTCCTGAATTAGCCTTTTAACCTTCTGTCCACCCCTGTGTCCAGCTTCCTCTAAACTTGTTTTTCCTCTTGCTTCAGGGGTTCCTTCATGCTGCTTTGCTCTTTCTGAACCTCCCTTGCTTCCAATTTCGCTATAAAATTCTGGTCCACGTTCCGCAGCAACTTTTTCGCCTCCCTTGCGGCCTATTTGTTCATAAAATTCTCTGCCGTGAGTTTCAGCGGTTCTTTCACCACCGCGTCGACCTGCTTCCGCGACAGTCATTTTGCCTTTTTTCTTTTCCTCTTGAGAACGCATACTCAAAAACAGTCACCTCCGTTTAAGGCACAACAAAAGTTAACATGCTAGTTAAGCCAAAATACCGCTCATAAACATATGTGGTTGTTACATAACAGCAACATGCCTCCTCTAGCAGAAGGAATGCGGTAAAACCCTGAAAAAGCAAATGTTCAGCTCCTAAAGGCAAAAACGTCCATGAAGCTGCTTCTTAAGGCTAATTTAAATATTTCAAAACTGTCAAACTAAACTATTCAACAAGGGTCACCGATGAAAATTCTCTTAATTAACCCGCCACAAACATTCTATGTAGGCTCCGAGCCACCCGCAGGCAGCCTGCCATTGGGTTTGATGTATCTTGCCGCTGTACTTGACAAAGCGGGTTACCAAGTTGAAATTCTAGACGCTTTCATGGCTGACTGTGAACTTCAAAAAAACGGTGACACCACAACGGTTGGCATGCCTTTTAGCCGAATTGCGCAGGAAATAAGGCAGAGAAAACCCGACATCGTTGGAGTCTCGGGACCATTCACCAGCCAAATCGGTAACACACTAAAAGTAACTGAACTTGCAAAGCAAGTCAAATCCGACATCCTCACGATTGTGGGCGGTCCACACGTTAGCACTGTGCCTAAAGAGTTTCTTGAAGAAGCAAAAAGCGTTGACATAGCCGTAATCGGCGAAGGCGAATACACGCTTCTCGAAATCGCACAATATTTTGAAGGCAAAAAACAGTTACCTGAAATTTTGGGCATTGCTTACCGACAAAACGGTGAGGTCAAGCTCACTCCTAAACGACCTTTTATTGAGAACCTTGACGAGTTACCCTACCCCGCTTACCACCTTGTAAACATGGAATATTATTTAACTAACAAAAAAATCGGGTACCGCAGCTTCCAAAACCGAGCCATATCAATGGTTACAAGCCGCGGCTGTCCCTTTAATTGCTGCTTCTGCGCCGTTCACCTGCACATGGGTCAAGGTTTCCGCGCAAACTCCGCAGAATACGTCCTAAAACATATTCAACACGTCATCGACACTTACAAAGTGCAGAACATCTTTTTTGAAGATGACAACCTTACTCTTGACTTGAAACGGTTCGAAGCCATTTGCGACGGCATCATCGAACGCAAAATCAAAATCCGCTGGGAAACCCCCAACGGTGTACGCGCAGACCGCTTAAACATGGAACTGCTAAAAAAAATGAAACAATCTGGCGCCACCAGCATCTTCGTTGGGGTTGAATCGGGCGACCAAGAAATTCTAAACAAAATCGTCTGCAAAAGCCTCGACCTCAACTGCGTGGTCGAATTCGCCAAGAACGCTAAACAAATCGGACTGAAAACTGGCGCGTTTTACATTATTGGGTTTCCGGGTGAAAAGAAAGAGAACATGCAACGCACTGTGGATTTTGCGTTAAAGCTTAAACGGGATTATGACGTAGGCATGCACTTGTTTACGGCTACTCCAACTTATGGCACTAAGCTGTATGAGCAATGCAAAAAGAACGGTTATCTCCAAGCAGATATGTCTTGGAATTCTTTGGGTTCTCAAGCGCGGCATCCAAAAGGGCACTCGCTAATTTCAACCGAAGATTTCACGTCACAGGAAGTTAAAGCAATAGCTGAGGCGGCGTTCAAAGAATACAAACGCCTATCCCTAATCAACAACATAAAAAATCCAACAAAAGCCTTGCGAACAATTTATCATCAACCACAACTGCTCGGCAAATACCTCAAGAACCTGCTGTCTTAGCTTCTGTCAACAACCATTTTTCATTTATTGCCATTTCTGTTGCCGCTAACCATAAGCACTAATCCCAAGAAAACAAAAACCAAAGCCCACAAATTCACGTTATGCGGAGGCCCAATCATTTCATACCAAACGTTCGGGTGCGGCGCGTAACCTCCTGTCAAGTAAAAGTAGAGCAGGTTAAAGATGAAGTAGCATCCAAACAGGAACATGACCAAGCCTATACCTCTTATATTCACTCTGGTCGGTGACTCTTTTGATGTTGGGTAAGTCAATCGCAAAACTGTTAAAGCTACAGCAAGCAAGCCAAAAACTGTCAAAACAAAACTAACAAAGTTTAACGGCTCTAAAAGGAAGCTCCAACCGTATTGGCCTTGGGCACGGTCAAACGGAACCATGTTTCCTAACCAGGACATTGAATAACCAAACCAGAACACAACTAAAACGTACGTAAAAGCTGTCAGTGAACTCCACTTAGTCACCTCATAAGCTGAAGCGTTACCTGCAATTTTTGATCTAAGCTCTAACAAGACCGTGGGAACAACTGTGACCATAGCTAACGTGGGCAACGCTGCAACGTACAGCAAAATTAGGGCTGGTGTGTGGTCAAAGTAGAAGACGCTCCCGTTAGTGAAATAGTAGGCAAAGGCTGTTAAGGTGGATGGAATTAGCGATAAGCAATAGATTGCTTCTAAAAGTAAAGCGGTGGCAAGGTTTTTCTTGATTTTAGGCAACGCGATTTCTTTTTTAAATACAAATAAGGCAGCGGCGTAAAACGCAAAGAAACCTGCAAATGCCCGAACAACTAGACCAACGGTTCCAGCTGTGCCTTCACTTGAGTAATACAGCATCAGCCACCAAAGTGGTCCCTGCGAAAGCTTGTCGTAGACGTAGGCGTTCGAGAGGTAGCTAAGGCTGCCGATTACACCCTGAATTGCCCAGTACACTGCTAAACCAAAAAAGACTGCAACCGAAACCAAAACCGCCCAACAAACCGCCCTATTCACGTTGGTCACCAAAAAATAGTGGATTATTCTGGCTTTTAGTTCTATTCACGGAACAAATGTTCCAAAACTGAAACAGGTTGGCGGGCCCGCTGGGATTTGAACCCAGGATTCCCGGCTCCGGAGGCCGATGCCTTAATCCGTGCTAGACTACGAGCCCACAAGCGCACAAAACAAACATGCCTGCCAATTTAAGTTATTCGTCTTCGCCAACGACTTCCTCGTTAATCCACCACGCCTTCTTCTTACCGCTGCGTTCGCCGCCGCAGTAGTCGATGACTGATTTGCCGCATTGCTTCTTGGAGGTGCGTTGGATTTTCCGTAGTCTGTTTAGAATCAGCCAGCGGTTGCTTTTTAGGTACTCAGCCAATTCTGGCGTAGTGGCGCCTTTGTAGTGCATGAGGTACTCGATGATTTTGTGGTCTGTTTCGTCTATGCAGAAACTGTGCGGGTTTACTTTGCCGTGTTCAAAAGTTAAAAGTTCCAAGTCGGCAAGATATTTTCTTACCTGCGCAAACTCGCCTTCAAGCTTACTCATGCGTTCTTCAAGGGCGAGCAGTTTGTCGGGTTTGGGCGTTTTTTGAAGTTTTTCGCTGATGGCTTCACGGATGAAGTTGCTGCGGTCGCCTTCTGGAATGCGCAACGCTAATTCTTTGAAGACGTCTTCGGGAATTTTTACGGTAACTACTCGGCTATCGCTCACCTGACATGCACTCGGTTTATCAGAATATTTGCGGGTTTGCCTATTTCATTTTTTCCCATGGCATACAACTGCTTTTTTGCTTGTGGGTTTAGGGAAAACTGAATTGTTTACAATATTTTTGCAATAAAAATTGTTTTTTGCTGTTTTAGTTATGTTTAAATGTTTATTTATTCCAAGTTTAGTTGGGATTGTTTTTGTCAAAAAAAGTAACTATTTCAATTATCAAATGTGACGTCGGCTCCCTTGCTGGGCACCACATTGTCCCAAAACCTCTTATTGACGTAGCAGAAAAAAACCTAAAAACCGCCCAAGACGAGGGCTTAATCAACAATTACTACGTTTTCAACGCAGGCGACGACCTTGAACTCTTAATGGCACACGAAAACGGTGAACAAAACCCAGAAATCCACAAGCTTGCTTGGGACACGTTTAAGCAGGCTTCAAACAAAGCTTTGTCCTTGAAGCTTTATGCTGCTGGTCAAGACCTACTGAAAGATGCTTTTGCTGGAAACGTGCGTGGAATGGGACCCGGCGTTGCTGAAATGGAGATGGAAGAGCGTGCTTCTGACCCCCTTGTCGTGTTTGCCGCCGACAAAACCTCCGCTGGCTCCTTTAATTTTCCGCTTTTCAAAACGTTTGCTGACCCAATGAACAGTGCTGGTCTTGTTATTGACCCAAACATGGCTGGCGGCTTCAAGTTTGAAGTCATAGACACATTAGAGAACAAATCGGCAGTTTTAAGTTGTCCCTCAGAAATGTACGAACTGCTTGCGCTTATAGGTACAGTTGGACGCTACATTGTTGGTCACGTTTGGCGCGCTAAAGACGACCTAATCTGCGCTACAAGCAGCGTTTCGAAACTGTCTTTAATTGCTGGGAAATACGTTGGAAAAGATGACCCAGTTATGATTACTCGCGCACAGCATGGGTTGCCTGCGGTTGGCGAGATTTTGGCGCCGTTTATGCATAGCTATTTTGTTCAAGGCTGGATGCGTGGCAGCCACTGGGGACCCTTAATGCCTGTCGGGCTTAAAGATTCAAAATGCACCGCCTTTGATGGTCCACCGCGTATTGTAGCTTTGGGTTTTCAAGTTTCTAACGGCAAAATCGCTTGTGATGATGAGGGTCAACCATTGATTGCGGACATGTTTGATGACCCAGCGTTTGATTTAGCTCGTCAAGAAGCCGTTGAGTACGGTTGTATGCTGCGTCGGATGGGTGAGTTTGAGCCAGCCCGACTTGGCGCCGAAGACATGGAGTACACTACAATTCAGCAGGTACTGCAAAAAATGGAAAAACGCTTCCAACCTATAGAATATAAAGGGTAACTAAACCGTTGCTTCTGTTAACTTCATTAATTCTTGACAACGTTGTTCAACCGTGTCATGTAGCAACGTTCGCAGTTGTTCTCCAGAAACCTTTTTTTCTTTAATCAAAGCGGTTTTCTTTGCTAATTCTTGGTCGCCTAAACTTCTAAACCACGCTTCAAAGTCGCCTCGACTTGTGTGGAACTCTAAAGATTTAATGTCAACTTTGGCGAGTTTGTTGGCGAAGTCTTGCAGGCTGTGAGCGTGCATGTGAAGCGGTTTATCCATGTCAACATAAAAGTTGAAGGATTTATCATGAGGTGCATAAGCTGTTATGGTTTTTGCCGCTTCTTTGGTGACTGGTGGGATTCCAAGTGCTTTTTTGCCTGCATCCGTTAACATGTATAGGCCTTTTTGAGGGGAACTTACGTATCCCGTTTTGGTGAGCCCTAAAAGGTGCATCATTGTGGGTGGAAACTCGGTTTTGTTTTCCTTAGCAATTTGCGCGGCTTTCATTGGTTTGCCGTTTAAAAGCATGGTTTCCAATATCTCAAGTTTAATTGATGACAAACTCATTTTACGGCACCTTGCTTGTTAGTGCTAGTGTAAACACCTGCTAATCAAAGTTGCCTTCAGCACTTTTAGTTTTAAGGGTGAATTGACTGTTTTTAAGGTAGAGGTAAAGCTTTAGTATTCTGCCCCACATCTGTAGCTAAGATTGATGGTGAGCCTTAAATGAAGATTGCAGTTTTTGTTTACGAGTATCCACCAAAAATTGTAGGCGGATTAGGCACCTACGCTGCTGAAATAACCAGAAAATTCGTTTTAATGGACCACGACGTAACCGTCTTCACAATGAATGACGACCAAGGCTCATTGCCTACACGCGAAATCTGGCGAGGCATAGAAATCCATCGTCCACTACACATTGACGTTTCAGACTCCCTGCCCGACGTCATCGCAGAAGACATACGAAAATGGGGCAGAGGCCTACACTTATTTGGCAAGTTGATGGTTTACAATTACCTTTCAGCAGCCCAACTCATCAACCAGTTAATCAAAAAAGAAGGCATGAAATACGACATCGTAATCGTCCACGACTGGCTATCCGTAATGGGCGGCGTAACTGTAAAACGCGAAACTGGCTTGCCTTTGGTTTTCCATGTGCACTCAACCGAGAAAGGTCGAACGCTTGGAGGCGGCTCCGGCGTGGTTAGCAACATTGAATCTCGCGGCGGCCAAATGGCTGACATGATAGTTACAGTCTCTTACGCTATGAAAGATGAGTTAACGCAGCTTGGTTTTCCTAAAGAAAAGATTGAGGTCTGCTATAACGGTGTAGACCCTCAAAAGTACAATCCTGATAATGTTCCGCCAGAATACATTAAGCAGATTAAGGCAAAGTACGGCGTTAAAGATGACGAGTTCATGATTCTTTTCCTTGGGCGCCTTGTCGCAATCAAAGGCGTTGACAAATTAATCATGGCATTGCCGCACATAGTGCCTAAGATTCCTAAAATCAAGCTTGTAATAGTTGGAGTTGGCGACCAGCAAGAATACTTAACCAACTTGACAAGAGCCCTAAAGCTTGAAGCTTACGTTAAATTCTGCTTTGACTTTGTCCCAGAAGAAGAACGCATAGCCCACTACGCAGCATGCGACGTAGCAGTATTTCCAAGCTATTATGAACCCTTCGGTATTGTAGCCCTTGAAGCTATGAGCATGGAAAAACCCGTAGTAGTCGGCGGAGCAGGCGTAAGCGGCATGCGCGAAATCGTCGTATGCTGTGGCGAAGAACAATGCGGTTTCCACATTGACCCAAACAACCCAACCGACATCGCATGGGGCGTAGTGAGTGCACTTGAGAACCCAGAAAAAACAAAATGGCTCGGCAAAAACGGCAGAAAACGCGTCCTATCCGAGTTTACCTGGAGCAAAATAGCTGAAAAAACAATCGAGCTATACCAGAAAATCCTTAAACCCTAAAACCTGAATGGTGAAACATGAACAGCGCCGATGACATGCGAAGTCGAGTTGCCCGTGAAGCAGCCACCCTTCTTTATTATGGTGCTGAAAAAGAATACAAACAAGCCAAATTAAAGGCGGCAGAAACCTTTGGGGTCCATTTTTTACCAACTAACCTTGAAGTTGCCTTAGAACTTGACAAAATCGCTGAAGAAAAAGAAGGCGCTGCAAGAAAAGAACGGCTAATTTTGATGCGTCAAGAAGCGTTCAAAATAATGAAGCTTTTAGACGCTTATTCTCCTTTGCTGATTGGCAGCGTTTGGCGTGGAACCACAAAAATCGGCAGCGACATCGACATAGCCGCCTACGCTGACCCGCCAGAACAGGTTCTTGAAATTTTGAAAGCTAGCAACGTGAAAGTGCAGCGGGCATGTTGGACACGAGTTAACAAGCAAGGCATAACCCACGCATCCTATCACATTTACGCGGAAACCGACACAAAATTCAACCTGGAAATCGTTGTCCGCAGTCCAGAAGAAGCAGGTAAAAAAAGAAAATGCGAAACTTTTGGCGACGAAATTAAGGGACTAAAAACTGGTGAACTTGAAAAACTGCTCAAAGAGAATCCAACGCAGCAATTTTTGCCGTAACATTTTCTGGGAAAAAACAGTTTTTCTTCAAAAAAGGTCTTAAACCTCATTTTCCACTATTTTAGTGTTTGATGCGTTATGGCTATTGACAAGAGATCGCTCAAGAAAATGTTTCCAAACCTTTACCGCGAACTCGAAGAGGACACGGAAAACAAGGTTTCTATCGACGCTGTTAGGGCTGATCCTGAAGCTGCAGAAAGAGCCGCCGAAATCGAAGATGTTTCCGAGGAAGAGTTTCTTGAACCAACTCAACCGGTTGATACGCTGCGTCATTTTAATCCTTCCGCGGTAGATTTTATTCGCCGATGCGACACTGAAGCGCAGGCACAGGAAATTATTAGTTACCTTCTAAAGAGGGGCGAATTAACTGAAGAGGAAGCCAAAGAGTTAGAGTGTAAGCTTAAACGGGAAGGCGTCAGGGGTTTTGGTCCTAAAAAGGAAGAAAACCATTACTTCCGAGAAGGCGGACTCTGCTAAACAACCTGATTTTTCCTCGTTTAATTTTTGCTATTTTTAAAACAATTTTAGCCTTTTTTTGTTTAGCTGCCGCTCTGTTGGGGGTAATTCTTGTAAAAGTAAATAAGCAAGGTAAGGTAACAGTAATAAAATCTTAAGGGGTTACTGTAATGAACCGAAAAATTGCAGTTTCTACACTTATTATTTTATCATTATTTCTAATGCCAACCGTTTTAAACGTAAATCCTGTTACCGCCCAAAGTGGCTATACAATCCAAAAAGTTGACCACACTGTTGAAGTGATGTTTTCAGGGCACACTGTAGTGCGGGATGAAATCAAAGTTTCAGGTTCAGTAGCTAACGGGTTTCAAATTGGCATCCCTTCAAACTATGCTTCGTCGGTGCTTAAGGTTGTGGCTTTTGACAGCAACCAAGGTTACCCCGTTGAGATAGTTAATCAGTTGGGTGGGCAATCAGGGTTTTATGTTGCCCAAGTGGACTTTGAAGGTCAAAACCCGCAATCTTTCACTGTAGAGTTTGTTTTGTCTAATAATCTTGTAACCGAATACGCTGCTGGTTATTATCTGCTTGATTACCCTGCGTACCCCTCTTTAACCACCACTGTTAGTCAATGCGCAGTAACTCTAAGTTTACCCACAGACCCCTTAACTACAATATTAATAGAAAAAAGTGATGGTCAAGTAAGCACTACAACTTATACCAAAAGCAGTTTACCGGCATTTACCAGTATTCCTGCATCAGCATCTTTTGATCTTCCCGTAGGATTACTTCAACTGGTTGACGTAACCACTTTAAATCGTCAATTAAGCATTGCACCATCCGGCGAGATAACCTGCCAGGACAAGTATGTTTTAAAAAATCTTGACATGTCTAATCTGGTTGGGTTCCTGCTTTGTTTGCCTTCTGACGCATCAAACGTAGTAATCAGGGATGGCGCAGGCAGCATCTTGTCCAATCAAAACTACGGTGTAGTAGGCAGTAACCTTCTAGTTAACGCATCTATGCCCTCAAAGTTTGTCACTGGACAATCAGCGCAAATTAACGCAGAATACACCCTACCAAGCATAACCGGCGACAGTTACACCTTTACGCTTTTTCCAGCATTCAACTATTTTGTTGACCAAGCAACCTTCACCTTAATTCCGCCAGAAGGCGCAGTCATCACCACTTCAGACTCTTCAGCCGAAATAACAACAAACGGGTATCAGCAACAATTGACGGTTACTCGGCAAAATGTGACTTATGTTGATTTTGAAGTGCCCAATTACGACTTCATCGAAGTTAACTACAGTTACAATCCGTTGTGGGCATCTTTTAGGCCAACAATAATCGTTTTTGGTTTTTCAATAATATGCTGCATAGGAATAGTTGCTTGGAAAAGAAAGCCACAAGAAGGCACAATTACTCGTCACGGAAAAAACGGCAAAACGAAGTCAGCAAAAACAAAAGGTCAAATCAAAGCTGTTCCCGCAAACGCTCTTCAAACTACATCTGAACTTATTCACAGGTTCCTTGACACTTATGAAGAGAGAACAGAACTGCATAATGAACTCAAAGCTCTTGACGCAAAAGTGCAAAAAGGCAGGATTCCAAGGAGTCAATACAAAAACCAGAAACGAGCCATAACCGCTCGCGTCGAAGGCTTAACACGTAGCATTGAAAAATCTAAAGAGGTTTTCCGAAACTCAAGCCCCGAATTTGCAGACTTGGTGCAGGAACTAAATCTTGCTGAGTCTAACCTGTCAAAAGCTGAAAGTCGCCTAAATTATCTTGAAGTTCAAAGAAACAATGGTCAAATCACCCTTGAAGAATACAAAGAAACAATCGGTGAACGTGAAGAAGCTAAAGAAGCAGCCGAAACCGCAGTTGATGGTATTCTTTTGAGATTACGTGAAAAAATGCAGTAGAATACCTAAATCCTTTTATTTTACAAATTAGGTTTCAAGAAACCAGTAGAGGTATATCAAAAATGGTAAAAATCGTTGTTGACCAGAACAAATGCTCTGGCTGCGAAACCTGCGTAAACACTTGCCCCGTAATGGTTTACGAAATGAAAGACGGTAAAGCCGCTCCAGTCAAGGTTGAAGAATGCCTTGTCTGCAGAGCATGTGAAGCACAGTGTCCTGAAGGCGCAATTCAAGTAATTGAATAAGCGTCCCTAAGCAAGTTTCCCAGCAAAATAGTGTAAGAAACTCTCAACAATGAGAGCATATCCCTTTTTATAATTACAATTTTTCTTGAAAACTTGCGTTTTAAGTGCCCTTAACTGCTTTAGGCCGTAACGTAGAATTTTCACCAACCTATTTGGCTCCTATTAGTGGTTCTATGCTGGAACCTATAGGGGGTTAGGGTAAAACCAGCCTTAATCAGCAAATCACTAAGGGGGGTAGGTGCTATTGGCTAAAAAACAAGCCAAAAACATGTTAAAAACTAGTTTAACCCTTACCTTCCAAAAGATTAAGGTGAATAACCGTGTCTGCTTCTTTCATACAGCCCCGTTATGTACTCGTTAACGGTTTGGTCATGCTTTTTAGCGATTTTCTTAACCGCGTCATTGATGCCTGTAGAATACTGAACAGCCTTTTTGGGTTTATCAACAACTGACGCTGGCAAACCCAGATTCAAAGCAACCTTACGAAGCACCAACTTCCGCAGCGTATCCTGTTTTTGTTCAAACTTCAAGTCCACTGGCAAACCCAACGCAAACTCCACCAAGTCAAAACCGCCAAAAGGCACCCGCAACTCAACATCAAAACTGAGGCAGATTTTCTCGTCCCGCTCCAAATTACTCTCATGAATTCTAACCACGTCGTTGAACATGGTTTTTCGGGCTTTCTCGCTTCCGTCACTGCAGCATTCGTTAACGTACCTTTGATAGCCGCCAAACAATTCGTCTGCGCCTTGTCCTGCAAGCAAAACGTCGTAGCCTGCTTCTTGGGTTTTTTGGGCAGTCCAATAAAACGGTACCCCAATTGCTGCTTTGACTGGGTCAGCCTCTTCAATTAAATCCACAACTTGCGGAAGCGTAGTTTCCACATCTGACTCCTTAAACAAGTGCACCTGCATGGGCAAATCCAGTTTTTCAGAAGCCTCAATGGCTGCTTCCGTTTCAAGCTCATTCTCAAGGCTAACATGAATCAAATCAACCTCAACGCCACATTTGCTTGCCAAATAAGCGACAATGCTGCTATCTAAGCCACCGGAAAACGCTACGGCAACCTTTTTCAGCCCAGCAACTCGAACCTTAACCGCCTCTTCCAGAAGCTTTTGCAGTTCAGCCGCTGCTTCATCCATCGAAACCTGTTTGGGTTCTGTGTAAGTGAAGGTTTTTACCTGTTTAAACTGGAAGCCTTTCTTGGTAAGCAAGCCCAAGTTGCCCGGCGGGAATGATATTGGGTTTTCTATGCCGAGTTTCCAGAGGGCTTTGCGGTTTGAAGCGAAAACGGCAAGTTCAGTGTTTTCCCCGTAATAGAGTGGTTGAACGCCGATTGGGTCTCTTGCAGCGGCAATCCACCCCTTTTTTAGCATGAAAAACGCGTAGTCGCCTTCAGCTTTTTCGATGAGGGTTTGCAGTTGTGCTTCACAGTGTGCAGGGTTTTTTGCTGCTTCCTGTGCAAGGTCCTCTTTGCTTACGGGCGTGTAGATTTTGCCCTCAAAAGCCAAAGCGGCATCATCCAATTCTAAGTAACTGTAGGCTTTTTTTGCTTCTTTAGTGTAGGAGCATCCGAAAACGGCGTTTGAGTCAATGCCTTGTTTGGCTAGTACATCGGGGCTTTTGTGGGAAACCACTTTTTCGGGGCTGGCAACCGTGAAATTCAGCGGCTGGTCAACCCAACTTCTTTTCAAAGCATCAATTACGGTTGGTAGTGCTGAATGGCCTTTCTTGTTTAACACTGCAATAGTTGTCCTCATTACTCTCTCGCCTTTAACAGGAATGTTCCATAATGGCATATGCTTCGGTAAAACATTAATGTTTAATCTGTGTATCCTTCAACGTGAGGAACAAGATTTGCCTATCTTACCCATTGACACTGGCCGGTACGGAACACCGGAAATGCTTAAAGTTTACGATGAACAAAACCGCCTGCAAAAACTGCTTGACGTCGAAGCCGCCTTAGCCTTGGCGCATGCAGATGTAGGCAACATCCCCAAAGAGGACGCAGAAAAAATCGCCTCTATGGCATCCACCAAATACGTTAAAGTTGAACGTGTAAAAGCAATAGAGAAAGAAATCAAACACGACATCGCCTCACTCGTCCGCGCCCTGTCAGAACAGTGTGGCACAAGCGGCGCATACGTGCATTTAGGCTCAACAAGCTACGACATCGTCGATACAGCAAACGCGTTACAACTTAAAGACGCCATAGAAATCATTGAACAAAAACTAGTCAAATTCAAAAAAATCCTCCAAACCCAAGCCGGAAAATACGCGGCAACCGTTATGATTGGCAGAACCCACGGACAACACGCGTTGCCCATCACGTTGGGTTTCAAGTTTGCCGTTTGGGGTTATGAAGTTAACCGTCACATCGACCGCTTAAACGACTGCAAGAAACGTGTTTTAGCAGGCAAAATCAGCGGTGCAGTCGGTACACAAGCAGGCCTTGGCGAGCATGCCGAAAAAATCCAAGAACTCGTCATGAAACGCCTAAACCTGAAAACCGCAGAAATCTCAACCCAAATCGTCCAACGCGACCGCTACGCCGAACTCATCTGCATCTACGCAGAAATCGCCTCATCACTTGAAAACTTCGCCACCGAAATCCGTGAACTGCAGAGACCCGAAATCGCTGAAGTTTTCGAATCATTCGAAGCTAAAAAACAGGTTGGCAGCTCAACTATGCCGCACAAGCAGAATCCTGAAACCTGTGAACGCGTCTGTGGCTTAGCTCGAATCGTACGCAGCCTTGCACTGCCTGCACTGGAGGACATGGTTACTTGGCATGAACGCGACTTAACCCAGTCATCAACTGAACGGTTTGTGCTTCCAGAATCAAACATTCTGCTTGACTACATCCTTAACCTTACAGTAAACATTGTCGAGAACCTGCGCGTAGACGAGCAACGCATGATAGCAAACCTTTCATTCACACAAGGCAGGGCAATGTCTGAATCTGTCATGATGGCTCTTGTACACAAAGGCGTCAACCGTCAAGAAGCACACGAAATGCTCCGCAAGTTAACCATCCAAAGCGCCATCGCCAAACAAGAATTCAAAGAAACACTCCAAGCAGACCCGTTAGTAAGCAGCAAACTCAGCAAACAAGAAATTGAAGACGCGCTAAATCCAAAGAATTATTTGGGCACAGCAGTTAAGCAAGCAGAACGCTTTGCCAAATCCGCTTAGAACAGAGTTTTCTGCTTAAACTCCTGCTCTTTGTCAAATCTCTCTATTTCATCTTTTTTGACGAAGCCGCCGACTTGTTCCTTGATTTTCTTAGCCAAACGCGGACCAACCGATGGCAACATGGTTAAGTCTTCAAGTGAAGCAGCCTTGAGGTCTTCAACGGTTTTGTAGCCTGCGTTGTAGATTATTCTGCCACGCACCCTACCTATGCCTTCAAGTCGGACAATGGGCAAAAGCTCACGTTTTATGCCCTTAGAAACACGCTCTTCTAACTCGTTAGAAAGAGGCCTAATTTCTTTATCTGCACCAACAAGCGGAGCCAGTTCATGGGTTGAATGCAGCAGCCACTTAGCGTTCTCAATCGTGCGGTACAAGTCTCCCGGTTGCACGTTGAATTTAGTGATTAACTGGTCTTCAGTGGTTTCTTCTATCCAGTTTTTCATGACCATTGCAGTTTTGATTTCTCCGAGAAACTCTTCATAGCCAATGTGGTCTTGCCACTCGTTTGGTGGATCAATCAGAAGTTCTTCTCGGTGCTGTTCCATCTGGAGACTTAAAACGTCAATTTCGCGGGCGTAAGGACGCATAACGGGACCCATGTCTGGCGTGTGCGAAATCATGTGCAGCAGGCTGAAGTCTGTTAGGTAACTAGGTTTTTTGAGAAGCGCTTCACGAATGATTACTGCTGAGAGCGGGTCAATGTATAGTTCGCTTACGCGTTTGCCGAATTTGGTGGCGATAATGTCTCGGCGGTCGTAAGATATCATTTGTTCATGGAAGAGATATGCAAGTATTTTTGCGATTATGCTTTTGATAGCTTTAACATCGTACTGGTAAGCGTAGAAGGTTTTGCCGAAAAACTCAAAAATGCCCTCTTCTGAATGAGCATAATCCGACGCAATGGTTGCCAGCACGTGTCCACGAATGATTTTTTCCACAGCCATTCTTGACCAGATCCGCTCGGTTTTAGCCAAAACATAGCCTTCCATTAGGTAGTCAGCTTCGTCCCGGGTCTTAGCTATAATTACTGATTCACCGAACTTATCATATTTTGGTCGCCCCGCTCTGCCAGCCATCTGCTTATAATCCAGCACGGGAATGGGATAGTTACCGTATCCAGCTTCAAAACGGCGGTAATCCTGAATAATCACTGTACGCGCAGGCAAGTTAACACCCCAAGCCAACGTTGGAGTAGCAGTCAAAACCTTAATTTTACGTTCCTTAAACGCGTCTTCAATAATTTTACGTTGAGAACCAGACAAGCCTGCATGATGATAAGCAACTCCGGCACGAACCATGTCAGCTAACTCGTCGCTGATTTGAGTTTTTTCACCTGCCTCCTCAATTTTGCGGGCTTCCTTTTCCAGAACCTTGCGGTTGGCCTCTTCCATGGTCTGCTTGATTAGTTTCGAGCCTGTTTTAGGCGCAGCTTTGTTCATGTGCCCCGCGAGGGTTTTAGCTGCAGCAACAGCGTTTTTTCTTGTAGACGCAAACACCAACGCTTGACCACCATTACGGAGAGTGTCTAAGACAAGGTTGATGTAAGTGAAACGGGTTTCCTGCTCTATTCTTCTTGAACCGCCATCTTTGTACTGGATTTCGTCTTGGAGCGCGACGCCTTCTTTTAGATTGATTGGGCGCCACTCGGTAACAATGTATTTGGAGTTTAACCACCCAGCGATTTCGTCAACGTTGGTGATTGTTGCGCTTAACGCTAAAATTTGGATGTGGGGGTTAACTTGCATGAGTCTGGCAAGAACAATTTCAAGTGTCGGTCCCCGTTCGCCTTCATTTAACAAGTGAACTTCGTCAGCGATTACGAGTGAGATGCTTTCCATCCATTTAGCGCGGTGCCTAAGCAGTGAATCTGCTTTTTCGTTGGTTGTGACAATGACGTCGTATCTTTCCATCCAGTTGTCAGCATCGTCAAAATCGCCCGTGCTGATGCCGACTGACACTTTTCTGCCGTCAGCCTTGACAATGTCAGTGTACTTTCTGAATTCTTCATATTTTTCACTGGCAAGCGCACGCAACGGTGAAAGATACATCACTTTGCCATGGTTTTCCAGCACATGTTTCATGCTGGCGAGTTCAGCGATTAAGGTTTTTCCTGACGCGGTTGGGCTAGCAAGAACAATGTTTTGGCCTTCAAGTAGTCCTGCTTGTATGGTGTCTGCTTGGGGTGGAAACAGTTCTTTGATTCCCAAGCCTTCAAGAACATCTTTGACTGATTGTGGCACAGATAACTCGGAGATTTTCAATTCAGGTTTCGCCGTCAGGACAATTTGAAAGAGTTTATGCAGAATTGATGGTTATTAGGGTTTTTTAACAAACTAACGCAATTTTACCTAAAACCTGTTTATCTTAAACAAAAAAGAAAGGGGGCTGGGAGTTTTACGGGTAAAGGTAAACTCCAGTTGGGGATGTTCCGAAGAACTTTTGTATCATTTCCACATGCACGGCGGCTGGGTCAATATCTGTAAATAGGTCTGGATGGAACCATTTTGCAAAGTAAAGCAAACCGATAGTGTCTCTTTCAACTAAAAGCGTGCTTTTTATCACGTACACTTGGTCATCTTCAACTGCATTTATGCCTTGTAATGCTGGTCTGGCAACTATTTGGTTGTAAAGGTTTTGGAATGCTGCCAAGTTTTCACCGCTTGTGTAGTCTAGCATGCGTATAATGATGTCTGGGTTCTGTTCAACAATAAATTCTGCACTTAGCTGGGGACTTGAAACTGAAGCGTTCTCGCCTACGTTTATTCCGCCTGCAGCTTCTATCAGTTTACTGTATGAACCGCCTGGGCCTGTGCTGAACCATTCCTTGTACCATTCAAAGTAAACCAACGGTTTCTCGCTATCAGAAAGACCTGATGTTCTTTGCTCGACTAAGTTCCAGTATTGCTTCTCATAAGTTAACAGTTCATTAACTCTTTCTTGCGCGTTTAAAATTTCTCCTAAATTCGTAAAGTAAGCTGTTCTTCTTGTTCCTGTTACTGAATCTTCAAGCACTGCAATGCCTGCATTTTCCAACATTTTTCTGTTATCATCACTTAATCTTTGGCTTGCAAGAACTAAATCGGGTTGAAGCTCCACGATTTTTTCCATGTTAGGTGCAGTGTCGGTGTCTCCAACAACTGGTAACCCCAAAATCGAAGCGGGCAAAATTGCTTGTACATCGGTAGTTAACATTCCAGCTATACCAACAATTTTGTCTCCGCCACCTAAAGCGTAAACAGTTTCTGCTGATGTTAAGCAGACGATGCGGTTAACTGGTAAGCTGATGTTGACAGCTGCTCCTGTTGCATCAGTCACAACAACACTTGTTGGTGGCGGTGTAGGTGTGGCTGTTGGCGTAGGCGTGTTGGTTGGGGTGGTTGTGGGTTGAGTTGTTTGCTCAGGTGTAGCTGTTGGTGTTGAAGTGCCTGTAGGTGACGGTGAAGGTGTTGCGGAATTGGATGGAGTTGGTGTTGGTTTTGGAGAGGCTGGTGGGTTTAGTAGTGTGTAGGCTCCGTAGGTGGTTCCTCCGGCGATTGTTGCAATTAGGATTATTGTTATGATGATTAGGTGTTCTTTTTTCAATTTGGTGTCTCCTTGGTGTTTCTTTTTGGCGTTTTCTTGAATGGTGTTTAATGCCAAAATTATATAAACCTTGGTTTAACTTTGATTAATCACCAGTTGAACAAGTTTGCTTTAACCACAAAAACCCCAATCAAAAAACCGCCAACAAACCACAAAAAAGCACAATACACAGTTTTCACCTGATTAGGGGCTTTTGTACGTAACAAAACCAACAAAACCACTTCTACGTGACTGTTCACACTGGAAGCGCAAATATCTTTAACCCAAAAAAGAGAAGTTGAATGTAAGGTTAGGGGCTGATTCCCGAATCCATTCCCCTGTTCATCTTCCCTAATTTCAGCCCTTAACCCTTCTCCCCCTTTATCCTGGTGTTAGAACCTCAAGTTCCTGCAAATCGGTACATACCCTGTTGTCCTGACGTAAAGTTTAGAAAACTTTCCCAGTTCGGAAATAGTATACCCATTTCAGGGTCAGTATTACCAGTTACAGTTGAATTATACAGCAAAACTTGGTACTGATTAATTAAATGAGCATTTTGGTTTTGAATAACTGTCTGCTCAATCTGCACGGCTGAATGTCCAGAAATAATGATTACACAAAAAAGAATGCTTAATAGAAGTAGAGTTGGGAGAAGATTTTTTGTTTTTTTAACTTGCTTGGATGTGACTGCTGTAATATTTTGCATACGCTGAGAAAATTTTGGGTGGGTAGCAAGTATTCCTGGTCTACGAACAAGAGGGGAAACAATGAATAGTTTTGAGGAAAAACGGTCGGCAATACTTATTTTTGATTGAGAAGGTGCCAATGCTTCGAGTTTGCTGAGAACCTGCTGCATTAGTGTCGGTTTGTCGAGTAACGTCAGGCTTTTTTCGTCTGCAAGTAATTCGCGTTCTTTTTGGGCTTGAGATGCTGCAAAGTAAGAGAGAGGGTTAAAGAAGGATAGAAGATTCAAACTATATGATAAAGCTCTAAACAGGAAATCTTTGGCTTTTATGTGTGCCAATTCATGAGAAACTACAGCCTTTAACTCATCTGGTTCAAGCAGTTCTAAAAGTCCCAACGAAAAAACAACCACAGTGTTTCGCCCATAGCCAAGCGTAAATGCATTAGGTAATAAATCGTCCACTAAACCAACCTTAGGCTCTGCGATGTCAAGTTTTCTTGACATTCTTTTTACTTCTTTCTGAATGGAAACGAATTCATCTTGCGCCATCATGACAACGTGGAACCGTTTAAGAGCTATTGTTCTCCCGAAACCTAACATCAGCACAAGGTAGCCTACAGCAGCAAGTGCGCCGCCAATACATAACAAGCCAGTAAACGAGAAAATGTCTGAACCTAACAACATTACTCCCACATCGGTTACCTGAGAAAATTGGTTGGGAAGTGTCGGTGTTAAAGTTATGAGAGTTTGCGGATGGAAGCATAACAATACAATTACCGGAATAAAAAGCGGAAGCACCCATAACAGACTTTGACCCTTGCGTGACAGGTGAGAGTTAAACTTCAGAAAAACCTTGACAGACACAAAGGCTATTGAAAGGAACACTAACGAATAGAAGAAATACGGCTGAAATAACTGAATTATAAAATCATCCAAACTTACCATTTCTAATCATTTCTTCTTTTCTTTAAGTGTTCTGTCAATTTTTTCCTTGAGTGCCTCCAATTGTTTATCATTTGTGGCAGCTTTTTCCACAAGACAAGTTGTAACGAGTTCGTCGAAATTATCTAACAGACTGTTTAACACTTGGCGCACGGCAGCTTCTTTAAAGCTCTGTTTCTCAAGCTTTGGCCAATATACATAGTAAAGATAGGTACCGCCTTTGACTTTTTCAATTCTGCGGTCAAGTAGTCCTTTTTCGAAAAGGCGATCCATTGTATTCATAACGGTGGTGTAGGCAACTGTTTTTTTCTTCTTAATAATTTCTAAAACTTCTCGTACAGTGATTGGTCTTTTCTCTGAGCACCAAATCGTTTCGAGAATGCTTGCCTCTAGTGGACCTAGGAATGCTTCGAGTTGCTTTCCTTCTATGTTGTATTGGGAGACAGCGGTTTTTTTCTCAGTTGGCGTGTAGTTTCCCCATTTACCATTGGGGTTGGTAGGCTAATTAAGTTTTTCCAAATTTTGTCTCCTGCTGATTTAGCTTTTTCGTGGACAATTGCCATTCTACCACCATTAATGGTAAGTCTTATAAAGCCTACTAGCCACAATGGTAGGTGAAATCAGGAGACAAAAAATTGGGAATATTGACAAGAGCAACCCGAAACATTTCAAGAAGAAAAATGAGAGCTCTTCTGGTAATAGCGGCATTAAGCCTTGCACTTGCAATGATAATATCCATTCCACCAAGCATAACAGCCAGCCAAGAAGCCACTCAAAAAACCATAGACCAACTCACGGCCAACGCCAAAATCGTTAGTTCAACAGTGAATATGGCAGCAACCGAAATAGACTGCAAACTTCCGTTGATGTTTCGCACTGACGAAAACAACAAAACCATCATGGAACAGCCACTTATGAATTACACAGATTACGGCAACTTAACAGCAATTCCCAATGTCGCAAGTGTTATACCTGCAATACTTCAACAGGGAGACGGTTGGGAATACCAAATCAATGGTATACCCTTAGATTCAATTGACTTACTTACCGATTACCCGATAATTTTGCCCGCTAACATTACTGATGGACGAAATTTGCAGGCAGGTGATAGTGGAGTTGTCGTTCTGTCGGAACGGATTGCTAACCACTTTAACATCAAGGTAGGGGGAATTATTAGCATCTTTGGAAGGGACTTTAAAGTAGTTGGCATCGAAGGTCAAGAAGCGCTCAATTCAACATATGCTACAATGAATATACTTGACGCCCAAGCCATCACTAACACTACAGGTCAAGCCTCTATATTCAAGGTGTTCGCAGATAATGCTAACAACGTTTACACTGTCAACCAGCAAATAATTGGTGCATACCCGAAATTAACAACAACTATAGCTCAGACTCTAATCAACCAAGTTTTCCAGATGCAAACCCAAACCAACGAGCAACTTCAACAAGCCCAAAACACAATGAACCAAATACAAAGCACTGGCCTAATAGAAATGGGCATAATAACAGTAGCAGATGGCGCAATTGTTCTGTTCATAATGCTCTATACTGTTCGTGAGCGAACCAAAGAAATTGGCACACTCAAAGCGATGGGTGCAAGTAACAAAATTATCTTGGGGCAGTTCATGATTGAGGGTATTTTGCTTAGTTTAATTGCAGGTGTAGTTGGCATATCAATTGGTATATTCGGCGCAACATCATTAGCCAACATGCTTCTACCAGCGCCAACTCAAACTGGAAACGGGTTAATAATGACAGACGGCAACATGGCTACATCACTGACATCAACTACCATCACCGTCACCATAACCCCTGAGCTTGTGCTATTTGGGTTAGGCGTTTCAGTATTGTTAGGCGCAATTGGCAGTTTATACCCGGCTTGGAGAGCCGCAAGAATAAGACCAGCGGAGGCAATGCGATATGAATGATTTAGTGCTTAAAATCGACGGCCTCTCAAAAACATACATGCTGGGCAAACGAGATGTTCGCTGCTTGTGCAATCTTAATCTCGAAATTAAAAGAGGAGAGTTAGTTGCAATCATGGGGCCCTCTGGTTCTGGCAAAACTACACTGCTGAACATCATGGGTTGCATTGACAAACCGACAAGTGGCAAAATCCTAATAGATGACATTGATATCGCAAACCTGCCAGAATCTCAACTCTATAAGATTAGGCGAGATAAAATTGGTTTTGTATTTCAAAGTTTTAATCTTCTCCCATACTTGAATGCCCGAGAAAATGTTGAGTTAGCCATGGAACTTGCAAGTAAATTCAAAGGGCAACGAAAACAAAGAGCCAAAGACCTGCTTGCGACAGTAGGCCTGCAAGGCAGAGAGGAACACAGACCAAATCGGCTTAGCCAAGGCGAACAACAAAGAGTAGCCATTGCTAGAGCATTAGCAAACGATCCAGCTATCATTTTAGCAGATGAACCCACAGGCAATTTGGATACTGAAAACAAACATGAGATTGTAAAACTGCTTGCAAATCTTAACTCAAACCATAAAACCACTACTATCATGGTGACGCACGATCAAATAGTTGGTGAATCTGCAGAGCGAATATTATGGTTAACTGATGGAAAAATCGAAGATAAAAACGTCAGAAAAGACAGCCTTCTTAAAAATGGTGACCGGTGATAGTATGAAGCGTAACACGACAACCGCTTTACAGGCTGGATTCATCTTTTTCCTTTTCTGTGCTTTTGCCTTCTTGCCATTGCAAACCATAGCTGCAAGTATGAGTACGGTGACCGTGAAGGGCATGCCTTGGGCTGTAGCTATAACGTCTGATGGCAAATATGCATATGTCCCAAATGGAAACAATGTTTCAGCAATAGACTTAGCCACAAATAAAGTGATAGCAATAATAGACGTTAAAGGCTCTAACGGAATAGCTATAACGCCTAACTGCAAATCTGCTTACGTAACATGCTCATACCAAGAGTCGAATTCAATCGCAGTCATAAACGTCGCCTCAAACAAAGTGACTGATACAATAACTTTAGACGGAAGCCCCGGAGGTGTCGCTATTTCCTCTAACGGTGAATTTGCCTACGTTTCAGGGAGCACCATCATTGGCACTAACGGTGTGGGCATGGTTTGGGTAATTAACACAACTATCAATGAAGTAGTGAAGACGATAACTGTAGAAAGCAGTCCTAACGCTTTGGCTATAGCTCCCGACGGCGAATATGTTTATGTTGCTAATGGCGGAAGCAGCAGCGTTTCGGTGATAAATACAAAAACGAATGATGTAACAGCGACAGTAACAGTTGGAATGAACCCTGACGGCTTAGCTATAACTTCGGATAGCACCTACCTTTATGTTACGAATCTTGCAAGCAACTCAGTTTCGATCATAAACACCGCAACCAATACAGTGACAACGACAGTAGCTGGTGTAACCAACCCTAACGGCATAGCATTAACACCAAATAACGAATACGCCTACGTTACAAATGGCATAAACAACTCGGTCTCAGTGATAAACACAACCACCAAAGAAGTGAATACTACTATCGCCTTTGGAGTGACCCCTTACTGCATAGCTTTCACACCAGATGGACAATACGCATATGTAACAAATCTTTTGGACGGGACAGTCTCAGCGATAGATACCAATAACAATTCAGTGCTAACTAATACTTTGCCTTCGTCGAATTCAGAATTTCCTTATCAAGTACCAATAATTGCCGCGTTTATCTTAGCAGTCTTTACCGTATTAGGCTTATTTGTAGCGCGCCACGTGAAAAGAGCTTATGCGAAAAGACAGTAAAAATGAACTAACGTTAACCTTGAAATTTTTGGCATTGAAATACAGCAAGGAAGAAAGCAGTTTGTGAAATAACTCACAACCAGCAAGCAAACCACACGATACAATCTGATAATAAAAAGCAGCGCTTTCTCAAAATAGTTGGTTGTTGTTGTGCTAAGGGGATTTGCGGCAACAACTTCTAAACAAAATAGACCAGCATGTAATCAAGCTCAGTCTTTTTATTATTATGCCTTAAAATTATAACAGTGCTATGGACAGTTTTTGCTCTGTTGCAATTAGGTTTTTTTAGTTGAACTGTATTTACACAGGTGACGAGTTATCACATTATTTTCATTGGTAGAGGATACTTTATGGTTGAAAACGTAAAAGAACTTCTTAAATTGCATGAAGGAATCACACGTGAAGTCTACTTAGACAACGAAAACTCAAGCATAGTTCCACAAGAAGTCGTAGACGCAATGCTCCCGTACTTCAACAAGACCGCTTACGGCAACCCCACCCTAACCCACAAACCCGGCTGGGAAGCATTCGAAGTGATAATGAACAGCTTCCAAAAAATCAGCAAACGTATGGGTGCCAAAATCCTTGAAGAAATCACCTTCACACCCGGCGAATCCGAAGCAAACAACCTCGCCATAATGGGTTCCTGTTTTGCCCAAAAAGAAAAAGGCAAAAAAATCGTCATCTCCGAAATTGAACCAGTCAACGTACTACAAGTCGCAGAGATGATGCAAAAATTCGGTTTCACAGTAAACAAAGTCCCAGTTGACCACGAAGGCTTCTTGAACATGGAAAAACTCAAAGAAGCAATAGACAAAGAAACCATCCTCGTAAGCGTGGCAACAGTAAACAATGAACTAGGCACAATACAAAACATCAAAGAAGCCGTCAAAATCACTAAAGACAAAAACCCAACAGCACTCTTCCACACCGACGCAACCGACGCCTACGGCAGAGTACCTTTCAGTGTACAAGACCTAAACGTTGACTTAGCAACAGTAAGCAGCTACAAAATCCAAGGCCCACGCGGAATGGGCGCACTGTACCTAAAAGAAGGCGTCAACCTTGACCGCATAATCGAAGGCCAAATCGGCACACAAAAACTTTGGCCAGGCGTAGAAAACACACCCTTAATCGTCGGCTTCACAAAAGCCTCCGAACTAGCGTTTGAGAATTTCGAGGCAAACACCACAAAAATGCGAACCCTGCGAGACAAACTTGTCGACGGCATATTCTCTGAACTTACCGACCTACGTTTCAACGGTCCAAAAGGCGAAAAACGCTCCCCAGACAACGCAAACATCAGCATCTTACGCGCCGAAGGAGAAGCCTTAACAATCGAGTTAAGCCTCAAAGGCGTCTACATTTCAAGCGGAAGTGCATGCAGCCGAAGACTACTTCAGCCCAGCCATGTTTTGGTAGCGATCGGACGCAGATTTGAAGAAGCTCACGGCAGCGTGTTAATGAAGACGACGCGGTATCTTACAGAAGAAGATATAGCCTACGTTTTGGAAGTATTACCAACAGCTGTTAATCGTATTAGACGGATAGTTGGTTCAACAGGAGTGGAGTAAAAAAGTGTCGCGTATACCATTACCTTACAACCCAAAAGTTATGGATTTATTCCGCAACCCCAAAAACCTTGGAAAAATGGAAGATGCAACAGTCGTCGCAGTCGCCGGAAACCCAGCATGCGGAGACATGATAACCTTCTACCTAAAAATTAACGAGCAAACCCAAGTTATAGAAAAAGCCCAGTTCGAAAGCTACGGCTGCGCCGCAAACATTGCAACATCAAGCATAGTAACTGAAATGATTAAAGGTTTAACACTTGAAGCCGCATGGAACGACATTACTTGGAAAAAAGTCACCGAAGCAATCGGCGGCTTACCAAGCGTAAAATTCCACTGCGGAGTCCTCGCCGTTGGCGCATTAAAACGTGCCATCAGAAAATACTTCGACGAAAGAGGCTCTGAACCTGCATGGATGCCTAAAGAAAACACTTTTGAAGAAAAGCAAGCCTTAGAAGAGGAAGAACTGGCAAAAACATTATCTAAAAGGTTAAAGCCGGAGGAAGAAAAATCACAATAGACACTATTCGGATTCGCGATGATTTTCCGATTCTAAACCGCACCGTAAACAATAATCCCCTAATCTACTTTGACAACGCCGCCACAACACAAAAACCCCGACAAGTCATACAAGCCCTAACAGACTACTACGAAAACAACAACGCCAACGTCCACCGCGGAGTACACACCCTCTCACTCGAAGCAACAGAAATGTACGAAAAAAGCAGAAACCAAGTCGCAAAATTCATCAACGCCAAAGAATCATCAGAAATAGTTTTCGTACGGGGAACAACCGAAGCCATCAACCTTGCAGCTTACTCTTGGGGACTAAACAACCTCAAAAAAGGCGACGAAGTCCTCGTCTCCCTAATGGAACACCACAGCAACATTGTCCCCTGGGAAATAACCGCAAAAATACGAGGCTTCAAAATCAACTACGCAAACGTCACCCCCGAAGGCGTCTTAGACGTCAAAGATTTCGAAAACAAAATCACTCCAAAAACAAAAATCGCCTGCATAAGCCAAGTCTCAAACGTAACAGGCGTAGTAAACGACATAAAACGCCTAACAAAAATCGCACATGACCACGGCGCCTTAATGCTTGTAGATGGCGCTCAATCCGTTCCACACATGAAAGTCGACGTTCAAGACCTTGACGCTGACTTCTTAGCTTTTTCAGGACACAAAATGCTCGCCCCAACCGGCATCGGAGTCTTATATGCCAAAAAAGCCTTGCTTCAAAAGATGGGTCCATTCCAAGGCGGCGGCGAAATGATAAAAGAAGTAGCCTTCAACTCCGAAAACAAGCAATGTGACATCATCTGGAACGATTCACCCTGGAAATTCGAAGCAGGCACCCCAAACATTTCAGGGGCAATAGGCTTAGCAGCAGCCATAAAATACCTCGAACAAGTCGGCATGGACAACATCTTAGCCCACGAGAAAGCACTAACAAAACACGCCATAAAAGGCATCAAAGACCTGAGCAAAATAACAATTTACGGTCCAACAGGTCAATCAAGCAAATGCGGCATAATTCCTTTCGGCGTTCAAGGTTTATCATCACACGACGTTGCCCTACTATGTGACAGTTACGGCATAGCCATACGCAGCGGATACCACTGTGCACAACCATTACACCAAATCTTCCAGATACAATCTAGCGCACGCGCAAGCTTCTACCTCTACAACACTAAAGAAGAAATCGACCGGTTCCTTGAAGTGCTAAAGGAGCTACAGGCACTCTAATGTCAACAATAGGCGACTATGTCTCAAGAATCGAAGGCACCTGCGGCGCCGAAAGCGACGTCATAGTCGTCCTAAAATTTGACAAAAAAGACCAAGCACTCCAAAAAATAAAAGAAAAAGCCACCCTGAAAAACGAGGTTGCAGGAATGATTTACGATTTTTCATTCCAAGAAAACCTTTTTCGTTTTTACGCCAGCGGCAAAATCATTTTCAGAGGCATAAAAACAAAGCAAGCCCTAAACGAACTGCTTGCTGCCCTCCTCCTCTAATTCTGTTATCCGTTTCTTAGTTTAATTTTTGTTCGACTTACCCAACTGTACAGGCCAAGCAATCTATTCCTTATGCTTAATGGTAAAGCATCTTTAAGTGGGCGATGTAGATGCAATTTTATAGCAACTTTACCTTTTGTCGTTAATGGTATGTAGTACCTGTTTAGGTTGCATTTGACAAAACCGTTGCTTTCTTTGAATTTGTCTAGTGAAGGATGGTTTTCCATTCTGCCATACATTAAATTGCTTATGTGGTTTTCAGCACAGTATTGAACTGCCTTTGCAACAGTTGCATTGTTTACAGCTTTGTCTTGATATTTCTGCAAAGCTAAAATCTGTGTAATAATTGATAACTGGTCACCATGAGCGAGCTGTATGAAACCAGCTAGTTCATCCTGCAAGTATGCACCAACGAAAGTAAGGCCTTTAGCGTTTAAGAGGTCATGCTTTATTTTCTCTAAGGGAATGCCATAATACGGCGATGCTCTTCCCTGCCTAATCGGTGTCTCATTGAAAATTTTCCAGACGCCTTCTGCAAACTTTTCATCTGGTTCAATAATTCGGGTTTCTATGCCGCTTTTCTCTGCTTTCCGAACCATGTTGCGCGTTTTCTTGCCTACTCTTTCAAACCATTCGTCATAAGTACTAATGTTGAGAAGGGCAATGTTGTCTTCCTCTTTAAACCATGACTTACTAGGTTTTAGGGGGGAATCGCACCATGTTCGTTCAATGAACGTGAAAATGTCTGCGTCGCGGTCTTTGACTTTTGAAATGAACTGTTCAGTGGGGTTAACGCGTTTCAGGTAAGCAAAAACGTCCACTATTTCGGCCAAGTTAAAAAAGCCTTTTTTTCTTACCACGAAATAGTCAAGATCGCTGTCAACCCCTAAAAGCCTCTTTAGCGGTTCATAATATGGTCCTCGGGGGTTATGTTTTCCCCTTTGAAGTAGCCATTCAGGGTGAATCAGTATAACGTCGCCTTTGGCGATGGATTCCTCGGTTTGTTTAACCGCTTCTTCCACGGAGTAGGTGTGAGCTATAACATCTAGACCGAGGTGATGATACACGTAATAGGATTTAAGCGGAAAATCTTCAGGCATAGGCACTTTTGCTTGACTTAGTTTTCTGTGCCAAACGATTCTGCCAAGTAAACGTTCTGTTCCGTGAACTGTGTAATAATTCAGTTTTCTGCCGGTAGCTTTTTCGAGGTTTTCCATTTCACGGTAAGGGTTGGTTGCTACGTGTAACCCAACTTCGTGTTTGTCGGGTGTTAGTAAATCAAGCAGTTCTTTGTCTGGTATTGTGAAGGGTGTAAAGAACCAGACTGCTTTGATGTCTCGTTTTGATTCGTTAATCATTTTAGCAATAATTTTTGAGTTTTTCAGGTAATGTTTTCCGTGATGCTTTATGCCTAAGGCTGTGCAAACAAAACTTTTCTTTCTTGACGGGTAGGCGTAGTCAACGTCTAAACGTAGCCTGATTGGTTCTTGTTTGTTCTTGGTTTCTAATGGCGGGGCATCGGTCAAACTGTTAATCCTCTAAACATGCAGACTCGTTTATAATTCCATGCTCTCACGTAATAATTTTCCTGTAAAATTCAGCAACTTAACCTTGTTACGCTCTTCATTGCTCAAAATCGTTTAAAAAATTTAGAAACAAACGCTCTAGTTTTATAACCCATAAATGCTAACGCTAACTCTTTGATTTTCATCCTTAAAGTAAATTCACCATTTTTTGCACCGTCGCGGTAAAAAGCTATTCGTTCCAAAAGCGAGAATGCCGGCTTTTTTGAGGCATAGGAAATTGCTTCTCTACTGGGCGAAAATTGGCTTGCTATTTTGGATACACTGTAAAGGTATTCCACATCGTATGAGCAATCTGCAATTTCAAGTTTAGACGGTGCTGAATGTAGTACGGTCTCAACGATTATTTTTCTTATTTTTTCAAAATCAAAAAATGAATTGAAATCCAATAAGACGTCACTGCTCAATTTTGCTCTTAAATTGCTGTCGATGATTAATTGTTTTGCTTGTTTTATAACTTCCTCTTTAGAGCTTGCTTGGATTGGGTAGTTTTCAGGTAATGCGTCGCTCGATGAATAAAGCGAGAACTGTTTGTTGTTGATTTTAAGGATTGGAAGTTTGTACGCCATAGCTTCAGTTAGTACGGTTCCGCCTATTGCTGGGAAGGATTCAATCAGGAAATCTGCTGCGCTATAATAATATGACACCTGCGAAGTGCGGGGTATTGTTATAAAGCGTTTGTCAAGGTCAGGATTGTTGAGAGGTTTTTGTGGAGTTGAAACTGAAATGTGATAATGGTTGGGGTTTTGCATCAAGATGTCCTTGATTGTTTCATAGTAATCCCAGTTTTTGTCACCTACAACTTTTTCTTTTTTAGCTACAGTAACAGAAACAGTGGCTTCACTTGGAATATGGAGTTCTTTCTTAACTATGGCTTTATCGTATGTTATTTTCTTAACATCTATTGTTAAGGGAATTACGGACATCACATCAAGTTGACGGTACTTCTTAGTGTACTTTAGACTCTCTTGTCTCCACTCTATCAATTGGTCAACAATGTTTCGCCCAACCCAAAAATGGTCAAAATGGTTGAAAAAAATAACATGAGGTTTATTTTTAAGCCCGTTGATGGCAGTAACTGTTGCTACATCGCTAGGGTGAATGTAAAGAACAATTTTTTCGGGTTTATCACGTTCTAAAATTTCTATTAACTGTTTTACTCGGTTAACCTGTAATTTACTGCTTGCGTAGCGCACAGTAACTTTGTTTCCAAACCGTTTTGTCCAGTCTGAAGAGTGCTGGTTAGTTTCACCTACCATATACAAGAACTGTTGACAGTGTCCATCCAAAGCTTCAATCCAGTTTTCTGCTACCTTGTAATGACCTCCAATTCCACTAAACGAAGTTAAAACATGCACAATCCGATGATTACCTGAATTATTTAGCGGTTTTTGATCTATCTGCCTACCTATTTCTTGCCCAACTTTTTTCAGCAAATCCTCGATTTCGTTGTCAAACCATACTCCTAAATGGACGAACGTAGCAAAAGTTGCAGCTACCCAAGCATAATCTAAAGCCTTCTCAAATTTATTTTCTTTTTCAGCCTTGAACGCTCTACGTTTGATATTGTTGTATCTTTCAAGGTCTTTTTGGAGATTTAACATTTCATCGAACCGAGGTCAACATTTTTTGCCTTTAACTTCTTTTTGTATTATATTTATGTATGTCAACCAATCATAAAGATTTTTTTATTTATAAAGCCCAGTCGTTCAAATTAATAAAAAACTGTTCTTAATACCTAATACAGATATACGAGTGGAGATAAATAAAAAGCGAGGCCCCAGAGTGGATAGTGTTATCACAATTGCTATGCCAACCCGCAACAGGATTCTCTACATCGATAGAGTTCTTTCTTCAGTTTATTCTCAAGTATATCCAAAGAAAAAAACAAAACTTGTTTTTGTTGACGAAAGCACTGACGGAACCTACGAGCAGTTACTACTTTGGAAAAAGCAACATGACCAGGAATACTTGGCAATAGACCTTGCACACGCAGAATCCCATGGCTTCATTTCTAATGCCCGAAACCTATGCATCGCCAAAATGGAAGGCGATATAATCTTTTTCTGGGATTCCGACGTAATAGCCCCAGACCCAGAAGCTTTAACTCGCGTTATAAACATGCTTGGCGGTTCTGCAGCAGTCAGCGGTTTTCCATATTTTACAGAAAAACCCTCTTTGTATGAACGGGTTATGCAGTCGGAAACCGTGCTCGGGGGGATGGGTTTCACAGCAATAAAAAAGGAAGTCTTCGAAAAAGCAGGGACTTTCAACGAGAAACTAAAAGTGAACGAGGACACAGACTTTTTTTCGCGCGCCAAAAATTTTGGTTACAAAATAAAATTTGATGGTTCAACACCTTGTCTGCACTTAAAAAAGGAACGGCAATCAAACTTTAGAATTGCGCTTAGAGACTACAGGTTCAGGCTAAAATGGTGCTTTTCCAATCAGCCTTTCCTTTACCGGGAGTTGATTAAAGCGGGTTCAAAAGCGCATTTGTTTAGAATCTTGTACTATTTTGGTTTGCCCATAATCTTGGTGCTTTGGCTAGTAAATTTTGCTTTACCGTTTGTTCCATGGTTTCCTGCCACGCTTCTTGCTTTGGCATATGTGTTGTTTAACTTGTGCTATCATGTTTGGCGAGCTAAACTAAACCGTTCTTGGGGGGTAGTAGCCTTCTTGTATTATTCGCCTTGCGGTGTCGCCGTCTCTTACGGGTACTTCATGAGCCTGTTTATTGGTTTTAAAGGAAAAGAAATATCCTAATTTTAAAGCCTTTTCAAGGTTTTTAGGAACGCTTGCCTTTCAGGCACCCTGCATTTTTCAAAGATTTCTTTGTCAGAAACAGCTCTTTGTTTTTGAACTAATGCTCTTTCTTTAGAAACTGGCTCTAAAAGAGCAAAAAACCCTGCTACTGCCTTAATTATTGCTGATACTTTTCCTGCTTTAAGCAGAGGAACGCTATCATACGTTAACGTTTTAATTGTTACTAACGGAAAACGTACTATGAGGTTTTTTGTTTCATAGTTTTTGTAGTGCCCTAAAAGTTTGTTTCTTATTATTCGGGTTCTTCTTTCTTGACTCATACCTAGGTAGTTTCCGCCGCCAAGATGAAGAACCGTAGTTTTTGGCGTATACATGCATTTATATCCTGCAATGTTGACGCGGTAACCTAAATCGTGGTCTTCCCAGTCAGTCCACAAGTAAGGGTCAAAACCGCCGATTCTATCCAGTAAAGATTTTCTGAAAAGTGTCGCGCATCCGCAGTTTGCTAGGTTGCGGGTTGTTTTTTCGTAAGTTATAGTGTTCAAAGCATGGGTAATGAAACCGTAATTCATGTATTTTGGTCCATAACTAATCACACCGTTTAACTGGACAATTTTGCAGCCTACGCTTCCAACCTTCTCGTCTGATTCGGCAAGGTCCACCATTGTTTTGATAAAGTTGCTTTGGACTTCTGTGTCGTTGTTTAAGGCGATTACATATTTGGCGTTTGAAGCTTTGAACCCAATGTTGTTTCCTATGGAAAAACCGTAGTTGTCTTTGTTTTCGATTATTTTCAGTCGGGGTTCATTATGGAACAGTTGTTTGGCTATTTCAGCGCTTTTGTCAGGGGAATAGTTGTCAACAAATATAACTTCAAAGTTGCTGTAGTCATTTTTGAAAAGCGATTCAAGGCATCGTTCAACATATTTTGCCCCGTTATAGTTGAGAACGACTACGCTGACTTTAGGTTCAAATTTCTGCATCGGGTTCCCCTTAGTTAGTGATAGCATTTTTATTAATCATCTTATTAAAACTACTGGGACTGCTCTTGATTGGCAAAGTCGACTTAGTAATGTGGACAAAAAACGGCGCAAAAACATTACCCATTGTACTAAAACAAATAAACAAGGTTATCCCTAAAGAACACGTTAACCAACGCCTAATCATTGATGACCAAAGCACAGACAACACACGAGAAATCGCCAAAGAAAACGGTTGGACCGTAATTTTTAACGAAGGCAAAGGCATTAGCGACGGAGCCAACACTGCACTACGGCACGTCCAAACTGAATATTTTGTCAGTTTTGAACAAGACTTGCTTTTATCCAAGGACTGGTGGAGCAAAATTCCTGCTTACCTGGAGCATGCTTCAGTTGGTGCCGCTTCTGGTATGCGTTTTGCAGACAAACCCGCTGGCGTTCGTGCATTACAGAAGTATGTAGCCCGCAAGTACCGTGGAGAAGCAACTTTAGCTTCATGGCTTAAAGGTCGCCAAAAAGCCGCTTTCACTTTAGGCAGCACATTAGACAATACCATTTACAAGACCGATGTTGTCCGCAAAATTGGCGGTTTTCCAAAAATCAAAGTCAACGCTGGCGTAGACACAACCTTAGCTTACAGGATAAACCAGGCAGGGTATGGCTGGATAGTAGACTACAACATTCAATCTGTTCACATGCGAAGCGACCTAAAACATGAATTAAGCCATCAATACTGGTACGGAACACAAGTGCACGAAATCTGGAGCCGCATAGAACAAGAAACACATCAACCCCCTCCAGTAACAAAATTCGGAATCATTTACCGATTCCTAATATCACCATTTACTGGCCTTTTTGTTGCGTACAAAACTCGTGAAGCAACAGTAGCAGTAATTCATCCGTTGGTGCGTTTCTACTACATGAAAGGGTATTTAGAAGCTGGAAAATTCGCTTCAAAGCTTTGAATTCATACATTCATCAATGTATTTTGTCCATGCAGGTATCGGCGATTCCAGTTTACTTAACTCTTTTTGTGTTTCGATTTTTTGCGGGTTAGCCAACAGTTTCTTTGCAGTAGCGATTATGCGGTTGTTGTTGCGTATGATTTGTATGGGGAAACCCTTTTTGTGTAGGTAGCGGGCTTGAACGTCCCAAAAATGGAAGTTTATCGTTGGGATTCCGCAGAGGGCTGTTTCTCGGCAGGCTGTTCCGCCGCTGCCAACCATCAAGTCAATGTAAGGCATGAGTTGCGCGGTCAAAACCGGTTTAGGTGAAACCCACACGTTAGGAATCTCTTTAAGCTTAGCCCGTTCACCCTCGTAACGTGGCAAGCAAACAACCGTACCCAGTTTTGCGAGTTCTCGTAGCAGCTTTTCAGAATCCACCTTAACGTCTTTGCAGTAGACTGCTTGGTATTCAGCGTCACGAAAAAGAATCACCGGTTTTTTCTGGCGTGCAAGGTCTTTAAGGAAAGCTGGTTTTTCAAATTCTGAACCAACATACGCCAACTCCTCTAGGCCGTCGTATTGGATGATTCGGGATTTTGATATTCCAAATTTGCTCCATGACTTGCCAAAACAGGCGGGAGTCACAAGCCAATCCACAAGGGGGCAAGCAAGTTTGGCAACTGCGTAAGCAAACACTGTGTCGTTAGCGTAAACAACTGGAATCCTAAGACCGAACGCTGTACGGATAGCTGAAACATCGCCATGAGTCCACAGCACCTTGGGGTATCCAACCCTGTCAAAAAGTTCCAAAAACTCCAGTGTTCTCTTCTGCTCAACCGCCAATTTTTCTTTAAGCGTGGTTCCGTACTCGCCGACGGGGTGATATTGTACTTTCAATGTGTCGAGCATATCGGTGGTTTGTGTCTGCTTTTTTGCTGTAACCAGTGTGGAGTAGCCTTTCTTGTGAAGGATTGGAAGTATGCTGCTTATTGCTATGCTAATTTTTGGGGTGACTGTGTCTAACCAAACTTCGGGCATCTATTGATCGTTAGGAAAAGGGTTTGATTGATTGTTAAATGTTTTGTGTGTGGTTAAAAAATGTTGCTTGGGTTATCGACTTAAAAAGGATTGTTAATAGTGTGTTCTCTGTAATTAGTTGGTATCTATGCTTTGTTGTTTGGATTGATCAATTAACCTTCTATTTTTGCTTCAACGAATAGGGCGGCAACTTCAGGCTATCTTGTGTTAGTTGTTGTGAACTAGTTAAACTCTTAATGTTCTTTCTTAATATATGTACATAGTAGCCAATCATATAGCCGGTTTTTGTGGATTGAACAGAAAAACCCTTGTTCTTCAAGCTCTGCTTGTGTCCAGCCCGCTTGATGCTTTTCTTCAGGTAAATCGCATAAGGCTTCGAAAAAACCTGAAGGCGTTGATAAAACGACTTTTCTTTTTGTTAACCTTTTGGTTTCGTTTAAAAACTGGATCCCTTTCTTTTTAGGTAAATGCTCTAGCAACTCGATTGCTATCAGGCAATCAAAAGTGACGTCTTTAAACGGTATACAACTAGCGTCAGCCACCACAAGGTCTTGATATTTTGAATATTTTTTGGCTTGTAAAGTATTATTTTTTTTGATGTCAAATCCTACTACAGTATATCCTTTTTTTCTAAGCAGATATCCCCAGCGTCCAATTCCACATCCGCAATCTAAAACAATTTTTCCTTCACTCAATCCAAGAATAGCGGATTCATCAATTATGCTATGTTGGTAATTCGGTGGTTCTGCAAAGTTGGAATAGTAAAGTTTGGCAAGAGTAGTTTTCATAGCTTTATTTAAAACTGTTGGATACTTGCGGAGTGGACGCTTTGCTACTCGTAATCCCCGTTTAAGAATAGTGTTTAAAATCTTGTTTACCATTCCGATACTCTGAACAGTTGTATTGATTACTTTTGTCTGTTTTTTTAGGGAGCGTGTTTATTGCTTTTTTGTTGTTTCGATAACCATTCACGGTATTGTTTGTCTGCTTCCATTGCGCTGCTCAGCATGATGCTTGGAGTTAATGAGGTAACGTAGCGGATGTCTTTTGGTAGGCAGTGGCGTCCGATGCCGTCGCGTGCCTCGGGCAAGTCAACATTCCATTTAGTATTCATGGCTTCTCGGAGTTCATCAAAGTTCATGCCGATGCGGCTGCACATCATTTTCAGGTCTTCCGCGAAAGCGATTTGCAGGTAACGGTGGCTGTTTTCTGTGATTTTGCACATTTCTGCCACTTCAACAYTGGAGACTGTGTGCATGGGTATGCCAAGTTGGTCTTTGTAGAATTTCATGCCTGCGTCAAGGCTTTCTTGGTTTACGCCGCCTATGACGCGGACTTGGTTTACGCCGTATTTGTCTTCTTGGTCTGCCCAGTAACGGTGTGGTGCATGAACAAGCTTGACTTTGCCGTTAAAGATTTCTTGGAAAATCTTTTTTGAGGTTCCAGGCAGGATTGTGCTTTCAATGGCAACCAACGTGTTTGAGTCTGTTTTTTCGGCTGCTTTCTTGCAAACTTCAAAAACCGCAGTTAATTCTGCTTGGTTGTTAACTTGGCTTGTTGTGACGCAGATTATGTAGGCGTCGGCTTTTGGGATTTGGTTCCACTGAGTGGTTGCTTTGAATTTTCCGTTTTGGATTGCGTGTTCTACTGCTGCGGGGTTTATGTCGAATCCGTAAACGTCAAAGCCTTTTGCTGCTATGTATTTTGCTACTGGAAAACCGATTTGTCCAAGACCAATAACACACACGTTCATTTT
>JBNIDQ010000024.1:0-848 GCA_050108135.1 Bathyarchaeia archaeon
CTGCATTGCCTTTTCTGCCTTCGCACCATTTCTGTTTTGAAATAATTGTCTTCACCGATTCTGGGTCGTAAAAGTCTGCTTCGCGTCGCCAAAGAATCTTTAGCAGTCTTGTGCGTCCATGTATTGTTGATGGTCGATAGCCTTCCTTCTGTAGATACCACTCGTATTTGGCAAGTGTTGTGTTGATGTCAAAGGTTTCTTTCCGCAGAATTACAGTTTGCTGTATTTCTGCAACCAAGTTTTTCGCTTCCTCTGCGCATATTTGGCGAGAAGGTAGTATGTCCAGATCGCTTTTTAATTTCTTCGTTTCAATAGATAGGTCATCTTTCAACAGGTTTTTTGCCGTTTCAACGCCTATAGGATCACTAAAACGCAAACCACATCGACGACAAAGCCAACGCTGGATTGGCTCTCCAAACATCGGTGAGTAGGTTCCATCGCGCCAAACAGTCGTAGTTTTAGGTCCACATTTGGGGCATGTTGGGTTTAGGGGGCTGCTGCCGGCAGAGCCGTCTGCTGACTCTGACTTACGAGATTTGGAACCGGCTTTAGTGCCAAATATGCCGTCTGGAGAAGGCTTAGATGTAAGTTCAGCCATTCCCTCCCACCGCCTAGTTTAGACTTACAGTTTTGTGGTTGCCAAAAAAGAGGATAGGTTTGCCTTTGACGTCCTGCAGATAGGTTACTGGGAACATTTTTTGGAATATGTCGAGGGCTGCCTGGTTCTCAAAGACTGGTACTGCATACTGCGGCGCCTTCTCTAAGTGTTCTTGGCAAAATGGAGCAGAGAGCTGTGTTCTTCCGCTCTCGTAGTAGACATAGCCGCATAGACCAGCAGTTGGGTTTCC